>CAVZRO010000005.1:0-337402 GCA_963777625.1 uncultured Pseudomonadota bacterium
CGACGGAAATGAAGCTCGATCGCCTAGATCCAATGTCTTTGATCGAGGAAACGACCGATGAATTGTTGAGCAACAGTCAATTGCGATGGGTGCGCCGAAAGGAACGTTCTTTGATTTCGGGCCGCTGCACATCATAACGACAAACACTCTAGCAGTACGATCGCCTGCGGGCGCTGTTGACCTGGCGGACGCTGCTCGCTTTCGGGCCAATATCATTGTCGACTGTCCCGACGCGGGAGTTGGATTTGTCGAGAACGCCTGGAACGGCCGCACCCTACGCATTGGGAGCGAGTTATGCGTGCGGATCGTCACCCCTACACCGCGCTGCGCAATCCCGACCCTTGAGCATCGCGGGCTGCCGGCGGACTTGGGGGTGCTCCGAACGCTCGTGAAGCATAACCGCATCGAGGTCCGCGGCGTCGGTGTCCGGCCTTGTGCGGGCGTTTATGGGCGTCCTATAGCTGCCGGTGAAATAGAGGTCGGCGCCCCGGTCGAGTTTGTCGAGTAGGATCACGCGCAACCTGGGTGAGATCATGGAAGCTGAGTCCGCAATATCGAAAAGAGTTCAGCGAAAATCGGCGGCCCGCGATCGCATATTTGCGACGGCCAAAGAGCTATTTTACCGGCAAGGCATTCACGCCGTCGGCGTAGATACCATCGTCGAGGTCTCCGGCATCGCCAAGACAAGCCTATATCGCTGGTTTCCGAGCAAAGACGATCTCGTGGCAGCGATCCTTCGAGACGAAAACGGCGAGTTCTTCCAATATTGGGATAAGATTTCCGCGCGCTATCCGGCTCAGCCCGAAGCCGAACTGCTCGCTCACATCGAATGGATATCCTCATATGTCCGCGGACCGAGGTTCCGCGGGTGTCCTTTCCTCAATTTCACTTCCGAATTTCCGAATTCGGACCACCTCGCCAGCAAGATTTGCAAGGACAATAAAAGCGAGTTGCGCAAACGTATCCTTGAGTTGGCCACGGCAGCCGGGCTGAAACAGCCCAGCCAGTTGGCGGATGGCCTCATGCTTCTAATCGAAGGCGCGTTTGCAAATAGCCAAGTGTTGGGCAAGGGCGGCCCCGCCCAGGCTCTTGTGGCGACAGCGAAGGCTCTCATCGCGTTCGCAAAACCAAATTCAACGGCTCAGGCGGGTTAGACGCACGCGGCCGGCTGGCGCTGAGCTCGCGCTGCTCGGGTCTCTCAATATGCGCACTTCCCCACGCCCCTTGACGCTACAGGTCTGTATCGATTAGAAGTGTACAGGGCTGTAGCGCTGGGAGATCAACGTGTCGAAACGAATTGCGGTTTATGGCGGCTATGGCCTGACCGGATCGCTTGTTATCAATGAACTTGCGACACGGGGCTATGAGCCGGTGCTTTGCGGCCGCAACCCCGATGCATTGGCGAAACTGCGCGCCTCCTATCAGGGGCGATACGCGGTAGCGGTGGGTCGCATCGACGATCCGACATCTCTCGATCAGATGCTCGATGGCGTGGCCGCTGTGCTGAACTGCGCTGGCCCCTACAGCAACACCAGCCTGCCCATCGCGCGCGCCGCGATACGCCGCCGCATCCACTACCTTGACCCCAACGCCGTCGAGCAGTTGGCCGCCAAGAGGATGTTCGACGAGCTCGACTTCAGCGCAAAGGATGCGGGCGTCACCATCGTGCCCGTTATGGGCATCCTCGGCGGCCTAGGTGACGCTCTGGCCGACGTGGCCGCACAAGATCATGCCGACATCGAGGAGGTGACGGTCGCCTACAAGATCGATGGTTGGATTCCCACACGCGGATTGATGCTGACGTCGGAATTGCAGCGACCCGCGATGCGGCTCGCTTTCGAAGAGGGCTCCTTCGCCGAGGTTGCGCCGGCGCCAGCGATCGAGGAATTCGACTTCGGTCCGGCGATCGGAAAGAAGCCGGTCATTAGCCAATACCCGGGCTGCGAGGTCGCAACGGTGCCGCGGCATGTCTCCGCGAAGCGCGTCGTCGTCAAGATGACCGTCAGCACCATCCAGGAGTTTGCTTCCGTCGACCCGGATTGGGCGGCCGCGTTAGATGCCGAGACGCGCTCGAAGACCACCTTCTCGGTCGTCGCCGACGTGCGAGCGGTGGGCGGCGCGACCCGACTGACCGCTTCTGGAAACGACATCTACGGCATCTCGGCTCCGTTCATGGTGAACGGGCTGGAGATGCTCTCGCCAGACAAGATTGGCGTCCTTAGCCCGAGTTCGGCCTTCGGCGGCCGACAACTGATTGAGGCGCTTTCCTCGCACGGCTTTGTCCACGGCCCTGCAACGGTGTCCTAGCATCTGAAACATCCAGTCCTGCGAGGTCCAAATGAGCTCTGCAATTATTTCGAACGATTTCGAAGCCGCGGCAGCCGGACTTCTTGAGCGGTTTAGGCAGCTCTGGTCGGTGAGAATCCCGATCTGATCCGTCAGATCGTTGATCCCGCCGGCGTCTCCTATTGGTCTGGTGCGGGAGAGGTCGCCGGAGCCGACTATCCGGAACGTTGGAGCGCCCTGGTGAACACCCCAGGGATACGGCTGGACTTCGAGATCACCGGCTCGGCGGCCCAGCGACCGTTCTTGTAAATCAGCTGGCATGCACGGGCGGTTGCGGACAATGATAGCGTTGAGTGGGACGGCGTCGACCGCTTTCGGTTAAACGGAGAACTCGCCAACGAGGTTTATGTCGTCTTCGATACGAGTCCGATCCGCGCCCTGCGACAACGTATCTCGACCGCGCGAACATAAGGGATCGGGCGATCGGCATGTCACCGTTGATCCTCTTCTCAAGCCCGGAATTGGGTCACGCGCACCGCGTCGAGCTGCTGTTGTCGATGTTGGAGCTCGATTACGAACTTCAAGACGTCGATCTGATGGCAGGACATCACCGCACGGACGAATTTCGAGCGATGAATCCGTGGGGCCAGATTCCTGTCCTGGTTGACGGCTCGATTATTATCCGCGAATTGAACGCGATCCTCGTCTATCTGGCCCGGCGCCAGAATTCGTCGACCTGGCTTCCGTCCGAGCCCGCTCGGTTGGCTGAGGTCGAAAGCTGGCTGGCCAAAGCTGCCGGCGAACTCGCCTACGGCATCTGTGCAGCTCGACTGATCTTGAAATTTGGGCGCCCAGGCGACCTCGCCTTCGCTCAAAAGCTTGGAGAAAAATTCCTAATCGTCACGGATAGTTTTCTTTCTGGCAGCCGTTTCGTAGCCGGCGAAGCGGCGACGATCGGCGACCTGGCGATCTACAGCTATGCAGCTCTTTCGCCCGAGGCGGCCATTCCCCTTGATCGATACGCGAACGTCCGACGCTGGATTGCGGATGTCGAGGCGCTCCCACGGTTCATTCCGCTCCGTCGGTTAGTCCTACTGCGTCACTCGTTCTGCTCGATGCCTTCTGCGCGGTCGGCCGCAACAGGGGCACCGTGGTAGGACCAGCACCAGTGTGCGCGCGAGGCGGATGCGCAGCGTCGCGATGGAATTCGGCATATGGCGTTGTGACCGCAGCGGCAGATCCTCTGGGTCGGTAACCGGCGGGAACGGCAGATTGCGAGCGCCGCCGGGCGCGGGCAGGTCCTGAGGGGGGAATCGTCTCCTTCTCGGAGATCAGGAATCCGTAGGCCGCGACACATAGAGTTGCGTGATGGTGAAAGCCGCGCCAGCCACGGCCTTCGTAGTGTCCGAGACCGACTTCCTGCTTGAGTTCGAGATAGTCGCGCTCAATCCGCCAGCGCAGCTTCGCCTGATCGATCATGCGCTCGAGCGAGATGTCGGCGGGCAGCGTGGAGAACCAGTAGTGATCCGGTTCGGCTTCGCCCTCCGGCCATTCGATCAGCAGCCACTCTTCCGCTGCTGGCTCGCTCCGCCTGGCGTCGTCATGTGCGGGGCGAACCCGCCATCGGGCGAACCGCGAGCTCAGTGGCGTGTTGCTGCCGTCCCGCCACTTGATCTGTTGCCAGGCATCAGCAGCGAGTTCCAGAGCCAGCGTCTTGGCGGCGACCGGCCGATGCGTCGCGTCGCGTCGCAGCCGCTTGCCGGGCCGGCCGCGGCCCGCACCGGGCGCCGGCGGCAACGGTGCCTCGCCGGGCCGCCAGACCATCGTGGTGGGATGAATGCCAGCCACGTAAGTCAGACCAAGTTCGCTGATCCCGGCTCGCAATTTGCTGTCGTTGCCATAGGCCGGGTCCATCAGCACCGCGGCTGGTGACACACCATCCGCCACCGCCTGGCGCAACTGCCGCAAGGCGATCTCGGGCTTGGTCTGGAAGCGGACGTCATCCGGCACCCCGGCGATCGCCCGGCGGGTCGCATCGTCGGCCCACTCCTTGGGCAGATACAGTCGGTAATCGATTGGCAGGCTGCCCTGATGGGTCGCCACCGACAGGCTCACCGCGACCTGGCAGTTGTCCTGCTTGCCGAGCTGGCCGCAATACTGCCGCGCCACACCGACCGAGTGGCTGCCCTTCTTCGGAAAGCCGGTGTCATCGATGATCCAGGCCTGGATCGGCTCGTCGCGGGTGATCGTCGGCAGCACCCGCTCGCGCACGCGGCTCAGCACCGCATGATCGGACCAAGGCGCCTGTGCCACAAGGTGGAGCAGCGATTGGTGTTGCGCCGCCGTTCGCTCCGGCGCAGTCACCGCCGCCAATGGTTCGACGCTTTTCCGGCCCTCCGCCGAAAGCAGCCCGACACAGTAGTCCTCAAACGGTCTGACCCGGTCGGCATGGCCTAGAACCGATGCCAGGTCGGCCGCATAGTCTCGAAAGCGCTCTTGCATGCCGCTCCCATCGTGAAGATCCACACCCCTCTCCCCTGCAGGTTTGAATCTCCACTGCTACCAAACTCTCCGCGTCGCAGCAAGCAGAAACTTCCATACGCCAGGGCGATTTGCAACTCAGTAGGATTAGAGGCGAAGCAATATTCCTTGGTCGACCGGGGGCAGGCCCGGGAAACGCAATAGCGAACGCGCCGCGCGAAAGCATGGAGGCCGATATGGCGGGAGACTCGATAGCGGCGTTGGTGCCTTTCTCAGGTTACGTTGGCGTCGAGGTGAAAGAGTTTGCCGCCGGCTCGGCGGTGGCAGTCCTCGCATCGCGGCCGGAGCTATTTAATCACATTGGATCGCTGCACGCTGGCGCGTTGTACACGCTGGCCGAAACAGCCTCCGGTGCGGCGATGCTCTCGGGTCTTGGACCGCTTATCGCGGATGCCTCGCCTTTGGTCCGCTCGTCGACTACGGCATTCCGAAAAATTGCCGGAGGTCCGATCAAGGCTACGGCCAAGATGGATGCGCCGGTGGCCGAGACGATTGAGCGCTTCCGCGCCGAGGGTAGGGTGGATTTCAAAGTCAGCGTATCCCTCACGAACGACCAGGCGGTGGAAGTCGCATTCATGAGCTTCCAGTGGAGTTTGCGAGCACGCAGAACCGCGTGAGGTCCGCCGGGGTACGCCAACCAGTTAGCAAAACCCCGGAGACGGTCGAACCCAGTGCGGCCGGCCGAATTCGAGGATCCTGGCCCGGCACGATCAATTCGAACGATGCGTAGCTGAGGGTGAGGCTCGCGCCTCAAGATTCCGACCTTAACGTCGCAACCAAGAGCCGAGACTAACGACTGGTCGAGGAGGTCGACGAGAGGGCACGGACCTTCCTGGTCAGATGATCGAGGGCGCCCGGCTCTATCGGAGGTAAGGTTCGAGCAGGCTTCGATCGGCCAGGCTCATGCGATTAGCGATCGTCCGACACTGATGCCAATATGGATATGGCAGCGCGGGTTGGCTCACCTCGTTCAGCCTTCGCAATAAGGAGATGGCGCACCCGACAAGGATTCGAACCTGTGACCTACGGCTTCGGAGGCCGTCACTCTATCAGCTGAGCTACGGGTGCCCTGGTAACGGAAGTAGCCGCCGCTGGTCATTCCGGTCAACGGCTTCAATGGGCTCTGCCATCTCTTCCGTCGGCCACCTGCCGCTCAAACACCGCCGCATTTACGATGGAGTCCTCGCCCAGGTGGTTGCAATGAGGTTGCAACGCTTCATGCCAACCTTAGCTTTGAACGCTCTTCATACTCCAACTAATTCAAAATACGTTACTTTTCCGTCCAGCATCCGTCGCCCGCTCGAAAGTGGTGCGACCTTCGCCTTCGGAGGGCGACGCTCTATCCAGCTGAGCTACGGGTCCGTGCCGGTTCCCTTACAACCAAACTGCCCGGGGGGAAAGCCTGAGCCGATCGGTGTCAATCGCATGGCCGAGACAAACGCGGTCATGCCCCGATGGAAAATTCCAAGGCCGATCGGTTCCCCTGCTCCACCGCATCCTCAAGCCGCGGTCGGCACCGCCCAGTTGCGCTCCGCTCGGCGGGGCTGGGATACTTGGGCATGAACTGCCCGTCCCTCCTGGCTCTGCGGAGCCGCGTGCCCAGCCCTCGCAACTTGGGCCAATCCAACAACTCGGCCCGGTTGCGCACTCTGAATTCGACGCCCCCTGGGAATTCGGCGGCCCGCGCGATCCGAGGACACCTCCCAGCACCTGTCGAGGCCCACCTCACGCCGGGTCCGCCACCGCCTGCGCCGGCTTGAAATCCCAGGGATCGCCGATGCGGATCCCGTTTTCTGGTGCGGCTGCGCGGGCGGCGGCGTTGATGCCCCCGGACCCCGGGCTGCTGCGCATGGTTGCAGCGCTCCGCGCCACCTCGGCGGGACTGCTGACCTTCCTGCTGGTGGCCGCGCTTGGCCTGGTGCTGCCGCTGACAGTGTTCGACCGTATCCTCGGGTTTTCCGTGGCACTGTTTGTCAGCGCCACATTGCGCGACCTGAAGCGGCGGCAACAAGCGCTAACCATCCTGCTGGCCGGGCTTTCCGCCTCCCTCACCGTAACCGCGGCGGCCTTGTTGTCGTCGCAACGGATCGTGACCGAGTTCCTGGTCCCGGTGATCATGTTCGCCGCGACGTACGGCAACACGCGCGCTCCGCGATGGAGTGCGGTCGGCACCGTGGCCCTGATCGCCTACATCGTCGCCCTGGTGACCCACCAATCACCTAGCTCGCTTGCCGGAGGACTGCTGACGGTCTGGCTCGGCGCCGCCGACGCGGCCGTGATCCGCTTCGTGCTGATCCCCGACCGGCCAGCCGCTGACCTGCGCCGGTTGCGGCGATCGATCCGACGCCGGCTTGCCGCCGTGCTGGGCATGATCGCCGAGGTAGTAGAGGCCGGCCGCTGGTCAGCCATCCGTCGCGCCGCCTTCCGCCACGAACTGGATCAGCTCGACGAAGCGATTCTGATGACCGAAACGCGCCTGACCGCAACTGGGGCGGACGCAGCCGGCCTCACCCTCTATCTGCTGGAGCTCCAACTCACGACCCAGCACGTCGCCCGCGCAGCGCGCCAGGATATCGGCAACGAGGCCAGACGACCCCGGTTATCCGACACGCTGACCACGCTCACGCGGGGGCTTCTCGCGGATGATCCTGTTCCCGTCCCGGTGCTGTCACAGTGTCCCGCAGGTGAGCTCGAGAGCGCCTTGGCGCTGCTCGCCACCGTGCTGCACGAGGCGCCGAAGCCGATGCTGGAGCCGGTTTCATTTCCACCTCCGATACCGGCGCCGGCCGGCATCTGGTTCGGGCTGCACCCGGCGTTGCAAGCCGCGGTGGCAGCCGCACTCGCCATCGGCTGCGGCGAACTGGTCTCACATGGCCGCTGGTACTGGGCCGCCTTCGCAGCCTTCGCAATGTTTCAGGGCACGCGGTCGCGCGGCGAATCGATCGCCAAGGTGGCGCAATTCATGGTCGGCACGTTGGCGGGCGTTATTGCGGGCGTGTTGCTCGCCACCGCGCTGGCCGGCCACACGTTGTTGAGCCTCGCAATGATCGTCGCCGCTGTCTTCCTCGCCTTTCAGGCCTACATGGCGGCCTATGGCGTGATGGTGTTCTGGATCACGATCATCCTCGCGCTGATGTTCGGAATGATGGGCTATTTCGCTCCGGAGCTGTTGCTGGTGCGACTGGAAGAAACCTCGATCGGCGCCGCGTGCGGCATTCTGGTCGCGTGCCTGGTGCTGCCCAGGTCCGGACAGGCTGTGATCGAGACCGCATTCGCCAGCCTGCTGCGAGCGGTGGGGTGCAGCGTGACCGCGGCCGTAACCAGACTGACCGGGGGTCAGGATTTACCAGACCTTCCAGGCGCACTGCTGATGTCCGGGCAATGCCTGCATGATTTGCACGTAGCCGTTACCCCCATCCTGACCGGTCTGGGGACGCTGCGAAATCCGCTGCTTCGCGAACGGGTGCTGTTGGCGCAGGCATGCAATGAATGGGCGCAAGAGCTGGGCAGGTTCGCATTGCAGGGCGTGCGACTGTGCGACCCGGCCCTGCTCGCGCTGGCCCGCACGACGGCGGCGACGATCAGCGCAAATATCGCAGCGCTGCTGGACCCGGTTCCATCCGCCGACCGAACCGAACCGCCCCGCTTGAGCCTTCCATCGGTACCGCTCAACGACGCCCGTCATTACGCAGTGAGACTCCTGCTCCGGATCGATGCCGCCGTTCTGCGCCTCGCGACGCGCGCCCCTCGGCCCGCCGAACGATCACCTGGCACGCCGCTTCGTTCCGGCGAGCAGCACGCAAAACATGTCCGCACACCCGTCAATCGGCGGATGATCGATGGGGCCGATAAATTGGCGAGCTGCAGGGCGATAAACGCACCAGCCGGCTCGCGCCTGACGCAAAACTGTGGCGCCTCCGGCATCGGTTAGTATGAAAACCCCCAACTTTCCGCGCGTAAAGTGCTGGACCTCGCCTGACATTCCACTACAATCCAACATTCTTGCTTGTGGACGACCCACCACAACCTGGAAATATGGAAAGAAAACGCTGCATCCTGGTGGTTGAGGACGAGCCACTGGTATCTGACGTAGTGGCCGAGGCACTAAGCGAACGCTATCGCGCCATTCAGGTCGGCACCGCGGCAGAGGCCGTGACGCGGCTTCGTGGCCGCGAATGCGATCTTGTGCTGCTCGACCGCCTGCTGCCGGGCGGTGGCGCCGCCGACGTGCAACAATTGGCCGAGGAAATGTATATCTCCGTCGTGCTGATGAGCGGCGATCCCGAGTGGAATGCACATGCCGCGTCAAGCGGGCATCCATTCATCGCCAAGCCTTTCAGGATCGACGACCTGTTGCATACGATCGAAATAGCGCTCGGCGCCCGCGGCGACTGAAACCGCATCCATCGCATCGCGCAGGCAGACCCATTCCCCCGCCATTCCCGCCCCCCACCATCCCCGTTCCCCGTCATTCCCGCCTCCCCGTCATTCCCGCGAAAGCGGGATTCCAGTGCCTGTCCATGCAACCGCGACCGCGTCATGCCCGCCTGCGCGAGCCTGACGACGAAGAGTCACCCTCTCGAACGGCTGGTGTTACATCATGCAGCAGGCCATTACCGTCTGTAACAAAGTCTCCGGACGAAACACTGTTACCCACCGAGTTCTCTTCGCCTAACCTGTTCAACCACGCGTGACTTTGCACTCCGCAAAGCCATTCCCACGCCCAGCTTTGTTACTCCGGGCAGGAGGAACTTCGAATGACACCTTCGTCGCTGACTTGCCGAGGCCTGCTGGGCAGCACGGCCGGGGCCGCCCGGGGCTCGCCCTGCTCCCGATCGCCGATCGCGCTCAGGGAAATCCCGCATCGCCCGTCTCCCATCCCGCCGACACCACCGCCGCCTGGCCGCAGCAGGACATCACGTTGCTGGTCAACGGCCAGCGCGTGGCGCTCACCGTCGAGCCGCGCACGTCCCTGCTTGACGCGCTGCGGGAACAGGCCGGCCTCGCCGGTACCAAGAAAGGCTGCGACCACGGCTCCTGCGGCGCCTGCACCGTGCATCTGGATGGCCGCCGCGTCGTCTCCTGCCTGACGCTGGCGGTACGCTGCCAGGACAAGGCGATCACCACGATCGAAGGGCTGGCCGTGAACGGTGACCTGCATCCGGTGCAAGCCGCGTTCATGGACCACGACGCCTTCCAGTGCGGTTACTGCACGCCGGGGCAGATCATGTCCGCGGTCGCCCTCATCAACGAGGGCCACACCGGCTCACCGGCCGAAATGCGCGAATGGATGAGCGGCAATATCTGCCGCTGCGGCGCCTATCCCAACATCGTCGATGCCATTCGCGACGCCGCCACACGGATGCAGGAGGGCTGAGCGATGCAGGCGTTTACACTGGCGCGGCCGAACAGCCTGGAATTCAGCCCCGGCCACCGCCGCGGGCACCAAGTATATCGCCGGCGGCACCGATCTGATGCAACTGATGAAGAACAATGTGGAGGCGCCGACCCACCTCATCGATCTGGAGCCGCTGGGTCTCACCGCCATCCGCATCGACGATAACGGTGCCCGGCTGGAGGCGATGGCCCGGATGAGCGACGTCGCCGCCCATCCCGGCATCGTCGCCGGCTGGCCGGTGATCAGCCAGGCGCTGCTCGCCTCCGCCTCGCCGCAGGTGCGCAACATGGGCACCATGGGCGGCAACCTGTTGCAGCGCACCCGCTGCGGCTATTTCCGCGACACCGGTTTCGCTTGCAATAAACGTGACCCTGGTTCCGGCTGCCCCGCCATTCCGGGTGAAAACCGGTTGCTGGCAATCCTCGGCGGCAGTGATCACTGCATTGCCACCCATCCGTCGGATTTCGCGGTCGCCCTGGTGGCGCTCGACGCAACGGTGGAACTGCACGACGCCAACGGGTCCACACGCCAGCTTCCGGTGCGCGATTTCCACCGTCTGCCGGGCGACTCTCCACAGGACGAAACCAATCTCCAGCCCGGCGAGGTGATCACCGCCATTCTGGTCCCGGCGAGCCCGGCGGCGCGCCGCTCCGCCTACCTGAAGGTCCGCGACCGGGCGAGCTTCGAGTTTGCACTGGTTGCCGCCGCCGTCGCCATGCAGGTTACCGACGGAACGATCAGCGATATTCGGGTCGCCGCGGGCGGTGTCGGGACCAAACCCTGGCACCTGCCGGAGGTGGAAGCGGCGCTGCACGGACAGGCCCCGACCGACAACGCCTTGCGTGATGCGGCGATGCAGGCCGGCCAGGGTGCCAAGCCGGCCAGTCAGAACGGCTTCAAACTGCCACTGCTGCGCAACGTCGTGCTGCGCGCCCTGCGCACCGTCGCAGCCTGAAGGAGAGCGCGCATGCAAGTCCTGGGACAGCCGCTCAATCGCATCGACGGCCGCCTGAAGGTTACCGGCAGCGCCCGCTACGCCGGGGAGTTCACTGCTCCCGGCATGCTGCACGCCGCCTTGGTGGAAAGCGCGATCGGGGCCGGCCAGATCGCCGGCTTCGACCTGACCGAGGCACAAGCGATGCCTGGCGTGGTCCTGATCATCACGCCGCGGAACGCCATCCGCCTGGGCGGCCAGAACGGCACGCCACAGACGGTGCACGCCCCGCTGCTGCAGGACATGACCGTGTACTACAACGGCCAGCACGTCGCCGTCGTGGTCGCCGACACGCTGGACCACGCCTTGGCCGCCGCCGCCTCGGTGCGCGTGCATTACCAGCCTGGCGAACCGGTCACGCGGATGGAAGCCGGTACTGGACCAGGCCTACGTGCCGAAACATTTCCGCAATGGCAGCCGCTCGCCCGATTCCCGGCGCGGCGATCCCGAAACTGCTTTCAGCAGCGCGGCCGTCCAGCTCGAAGCCACCTACACAACACCCATCGAAAACCATAACCCGATGGAACCGCACGCCACCTTGGCCCAATGGAACGGCACCAAGCTGACCGTGTGGCACTCCACCCAGGGTATCTCCAACACCCAGACATCGCTCGCTGCCCTGTTCGGCATCGACCCGACCGACGTGCATGTCCTCTGCCCGTTCCTCGGCGGCGGTTTCGGCTGCAAGGGAAATACCTGGCCGCCCGCCATCCTCGCGGCCATGGCGGCAAAAATGGTCGGCAGGCCGGTGCGGCTGGCGATCACCCGCGAGCAGATGTTCACCTCCAACGGCTATCGGCCTCAGACCATCCAGAAGCTGCGCTTCGCGGCGGGACATGACGGCCGCCTTGTCGCGATGCGCCACGACGGATTTTCGCAGATGTCGATGCCGGCGCTCGGCGAATACAGCGAACCGGTCGCCCTCGCGACGGAGATGCTGTACGCCTGTGACAATGTCGCCGTGTCCCATCGCCTGGTGGCGACCAACGCCAGCCTTCCCACCTACATGCGCGCGCCCGGCGAGGCCCCTGGAAATTTCGCCCTCGAATCGGCCATGGACGAGCTGGCCGCGCAGTTGCAGCTCGACCCGATCGAGTTCCGCCTGCGCAACTACGCCGAAATCGATCCCCACGAAAACAAGCCGTTCGCCAGCAAGGCACTGCGCGCCTGCTACGCCATGGGGGCCGAGGCATTCGGCTGGTCGCGACGGAACCCGGCGCCACGCTCGATGCGCGATGGCCGGTATCTCGTCGGCATGGGAATGGCCACCAGCACCTATCCCACCAATCGCAGCCCCGCCAGCGCACGCGTGAGTATCGATGCCAACGGCGCCACGCTGGTCCAGACCGGCAGCCAGGACATCGGCACCGGCACCTACACGGTCATGGCGCAGACTGCCGCCCAGACGCTCGGCGTCCCGCTCGGCTGGGTCCGCGTCCAACTTGGCGACTCAAACCTGCCGAAGGCACCCGGATCTGGTGGCTCGATGACCGTCGCAAGCGTCGGTCCCGCGGTGCTGGCGGCCTGCCAGTCGCTGCGCGGCAAGCTGTTCGACATGGCGCGCGCCGATCGCTGGCCGGGCGCCCCAGACCAGGCGCTAAACCTGGCGAATGGTGCGGTGGTCGGGCCCGACGGACGCATTCCTATCGCCGAACTGATGGCCCATCGCGCGATGCAAACGGTGGCGGCAACCGCTCACGCCGAGTCGGGTCCGGAACGGCAGGAATACTCGATGCACGCGTTCGGCGCGCAGTTCGCCGAAGTGCGCGTGGACCCCGATCTGGGAGAGATCCGTGTCGCCCGCTACGTCGGCGCGTTCGACGGTGGACGCATCCTCAACGCCAAGACGGCTCGCAGTCAGCTTATCGGCGGCATCGTGTACGGGATCGGCATGGCCCTGCTGGAACAGACGCATGTCGATGAAGAGACCGGCCGCGTGGTCAACGCCAACATCGCCGAATACCTCGTTCCGGTTCACGCCGACGTCCCGCCGATCGAGGCCATTCTTTGTGCCCAATGACGAGCTTCGCTCCAACTCGCTCGGCGCCAAAGGCATTGGCGAATTGCCCATGGTCGGCGTCGCCGCGGCGGTGGCGAATGCCGTCTGGCATGCCACCGGCGTTCGCGTGCGACAACTGCCGATCCGCCTGGAGGAGATAATCACCTCATAGCGCCATCGACGGGAAAGATTGACCGATCGCAAAATCATCCCTCGCCTGAGCTCGATCAGTCCTGAGCTGGCGGGCCAACCAGCCATGCCTCTCACAAAAATGAGAAGTCGCCCCCGAAACAGTGTGACCCCTCATTGACTTGAGGCAAAGGACGGTGTGGAAGGCAGGCGTAACAACGCGCATCGCAGGTCAATCCATGCGGATCATCATCACCAGTCTGGTCGCCGGCGTAATCGCGCTCGGCGGCGGCGCTGCATTCGCCCAGACCGCCCCGGCCGCGACGTCGCAGGGCGGTACGCCACCGGCAGCGACCACGACGCTCCATGAGCAAGGCAACTCGGGCGTCGGCCAAGCACGCCAGCACCGTCCACGGCAGCTTCGCCACCGAGGCGGACGCAAAATCACATTGCCCGTCCGACACCGTTGTTTGGGGCAATTCCAGCAGCAAAGTGCTGCATTTTTCGGGCAACAGCGCGTACGGCAAAACCAAGCACGGCGGCTATATGTGCGAAGGCGAGGCGGTAAAGGCCGGCTATCATGTGGCGAAGGGAGAGAAACACTCCTGAATTCGCCGGCCGCCATGCCGTGATCGCGCGGGGCGGCTACATCGTCGCCCCGATCACCCAGGGCGCGAACTCCGCCGCACCGAAATCGAACTGCTCGCTCTTGGTCCGCTCGCCGGACGCCACGCGCAGCATCAGCTCGAAAATCCGTTGGCCACATTCCTGCACGGTCTCGTCGCCGTCCAGGATGGTGCCGCAGTTCACGTCCATATCGTCTTCCATGCGGCGATACATCGGCGTGTTGGTCGCCAGCTTGATCGAAGGCGACGGCTTGCAGCCGAACACGCTGCCGCGGCCGGTGGTGAAGCACACCAGGTTGGCGCCACCCGCCACCTGTCCGGTCGCCGCCACCGGGTCGTAGCCCGGCGTATCCATGAAAACGAAGCCCTTTGCCGTGACCGGCTCGGCATAATTCACCACGTCAATCAGATTGGTGCTGCCGGCCTTCGCCATCGCGCCGAGCGACTTTTCCAGGATCGTCGTCAGTCCGCCGGCCTTGTTTCCGGGCGACGGGTTGGCGTTCATCTCCGCACCCTCGCGCTGCGTGTACTCTTCCCACCACCGCATCAGCGCGACCAGCTTCTCGCCCACTTCGCGTGACACGGCGCGACGGGTCAAAAGGTGCTCCGCCCCGTAGGTTTCCGGCGTTTCGGACAGAATCACGGTGCCGCCATGCCGTACCAGCAAATCGCTCGCCGCGCCGAGCGCGGGATTGGCGGATACGCCCGAATACCCGTCCGAACCGCCGCACTGCAGCGCCACGGTCAGCTCGCTAGCCGGTACCGGCTCGCGCGTCACCTGGTTGGCTTCCGCCAGAACCTCCTTCACGAACGCCACGCTCGCTTCCACCGTCTTGCGCGTGCCGCCCATGCTTTGGATGTCCATCGACTTCAGCCGCCCGGCCAGCCGCTGCTCCTGCATCAGTCCGCCGAGCTGGTTAACCTCGCACCCGAGCCCCAACGCGATCACATGCGAGAAATTCACATGCCGCGCGTAGCCGGCCAGGGTCCGCCGCAATAGCCGCAGCGGATCGCCTTCCGTCATGCCGCAGCCGGATTTGTGCGTCAGCGCGACCACGCCATCGACGTTCGGATAATCGGCGAGCGGATCGTCGCCGGTGAATGGGTTGCGTTTGAAAACATCCGCTACCAGGCCGGCGACGTGCGCGCTGCAGTTCACGCTCGTCAGGATGCCGATGTAGTTGCGCGTCGCAACCCGCCCGTCGGCGCGGCGAATTCCGGCGAACGTCGCCGGGCTGTTGGCCGGGGCGGTGGGCCGCGCGTCCACACCGTACGCGTAATCCTTGGCAAAATCGCCCATGCCGCAATTCTGCACGTGCACGTGGGCGCCCGGAGCGATCGGCACGGTCGCGAAGCCGATGATCTGCCCATAGCGCCGCACCGGTTCGCCGGGCGCGATCGGGCGCACCGCCACCTTGTGCCCGGCCGGAATCCGCTCCGCGGCAACCACTCCATCGAACACAGGGGTGCCCGGCAACAAGGTTGCGCGCGCGATCACCACGCTATCGTCCGGGTGCAGACAAATCACCGGCGGTTGCGGCATGGCCCGCGTCTCCTGCGTCAAAGCCAGAGGGGAGACATGCTCCCCCCCTCGGTGTTCAGTGGGCGGCTACCGGCCCGGCCGCTTTACGCACAGAGGTAACAACCTCCCGCGCCGCACGCGCCATCAGCCCGCTGTCATTGGCGACGGTCACGAACCGGAACCCCATATCGATCATCTTCGCCGCGTAAGCGGCCGTCCCGTTATGCAGCCCGGCGAATTGCCCGCGGCGCTTCGTTTCGCGCACCAGCATCTCGTAAATGCCGAGAATTTTCGGCTCCTCCCGATCCAGCATCGGCACCATCCCGAGCGAGAACCCGAGATCGCTCGGACCGACATAGATGCCGCTGATGCCGGGCACGTCCAGGATCGCCTCGATATTGTCGATCGCCTCCTGCGTCTCGATCATCGGGATCACCATCACCTCGTGATTGGCGATCTTCTGGTAGTTGCTGGCCTCGCCGTACATGGCGGCACGGATCGGGCCGTTGCTGCGCTTGCCGGCCGGAGGATAGAGACAGGCGTCCGCCAGACGCTGCGCCTCCTCTCTTGTACTGACCATCGGGCAGATCACACCCCATGCCCCGCCGTCCAGCGCCTTGCCGATGATCCCCGGCTCATTCCAGGGGACGCGCACCAGGGGGGTGACAGGATGTGCCGCCATCGCCTGGAAGCACTGCACCATCGACTGGTAGTCCTGGACGCCGTGCTGCATATCGACTGTCACGCTGTCCCAGCCGCACTGGGCCATGACCTCGGCTGAAAACCCGGACGGAATGGCCAGCCACCCGTTGACGACTGCCTTGCCGTCCTTCAGCCGCTGCTTGATCCTGTTCGCCATCGGGCGTCCCCTCAATATCCAACGATGCGCCGACGCTAGGCGGCGGGGTGAGTGGCGTCAACGGAGCGGGCCTCGCCCGAGCCTGCCAGCCTCAGTCGGGAATCAGCACGGCGGCGCCCTGCAAGCGCCCGGCGCGCAGATCGTCCAGTGCCCGGTTCGCCTGCTCCAGTCGATACGGAACCGGCCGTGTCCTGACCGGGACTTTCGGCGCCAATGCCAGAAACTCCTCGCCGTCCCGCCGTGTCAGGTTGGCGACCGAGCGGAGCACACGCTCGCCCCAGAGGATGTCGTACGGAAATTCCGGGATCGGGCTCATATGGATGCCGGCGCAGACAACGATCCCGCCAGGTGCCACGGCACGCAGTGCAACCGGAACCAGCGCGCCGACCGGGGCGAAGATCAAGGCCGCGTCAAGCTGCTCGGGTGATGCCTGGTCGGACCCGCCGGCCCAGGCCGCGCCAAGCTCGCGCGCAAACTCCTGCGCCGCGCTGTCCCCCGGGCGCGTGAACGCAAACACGGCACGCCCCTGCCATCGCGCCACCTGGGCGACGATGTGGCCGGCGGCACCGAACCCGTAAATGCCCAGTCGACGCGCCTCGCCCGTCATGCGCAGCGCACGATAGCCAATCAGTCCGGCGCACAACAGCGGCGCCGCTTCCGCGTCGGTATACTCATCCGGCAGTGCAAGACAGAACCGCTCATCGGCAAGCACGAACTCGCCGTAGCCGCCATCGATCTGATAACCGGTGAAGCGCGCGTTCGGGCACAGATTTTCTCGACCCGACCGGCAGTACTCGCATGTCCCGCAGGCCCATCCCAACCAGGGAACGCCGACCCGCGCGCCGATCGGCAATCGTTCCGCATCCGCGCCGCGTGCCTGCACGACGCCGACAATCTCGTGTCCCGGTACCAACGGTAATTTGGGGCTGTCCAATTCTCCATCCACGATGTGCAGATCCGTCCGACACACAGCGCAGGCCTGTACACGTAACAGCACTTCACCCATCGCGGGCACGGGGATATCTCTCACCGCCAGATGCAGCGCACTATCCGGTGCGTCGAGCCGCATGACACGCATGATCAGATCCTTCGCGACAGTCCGATGACATCAGCGAGTGCGTCAGCGCAAGTGATGATCGGTGAGTGATCTGGCCGCAACTTGTATTGCCACCTTAACATTTGTAAACCAGTTGCACGTACTTCGTGAATACAGCGGTAAAAAATTCAGTATTTGATTTATCCGGTTGACGCCCGCTCAAGATTCCGTGATTCGTTGTGTGGACTGATTGGGAACGAAGAACGTTTCCTGCCACAACTGAAAGAAAGCAGCATGGCGATATTGACCGTCGGCAAAGGCATGGAGTTTTCCACCATACAAGCAGCGGTCGCCGCTTCTCAAAACGGCGATGTGATCCAGGTCAAGGCCGGCACATATACCAATAACTTCGCCACAATCAGCGACAGCATAACGCTAGAGGCGGTTGGCGGCCGGGTGAACCTGGTTGCGACGAAGCCTCCGCCCAACCTCAAAGGCATATTCACGATCGGCACCACCGGTACTGCGCCGAATGTGACAATCACCGGATTTTCCTTCTCCGGCGTCAAAATTCCAGCCGGTGATGGTGGCAACGGCGCCGGCATCCGTTATCAGAGCGGTAATCTCACGCTGAATGAGGATTATTTCCACGGTAACCAGGAGGGGCTGCTGGCAACGCCGTTCATAACTGGCGCCGGCAATATCACCATCAATGAGAGTGAGTTTGGCCCCAACGGCACGACCAGCGGCCAGACGCACAATTTGTACGTCGGCATGATCGGGTCGCTGACCATTACCAACAGCTACTTTCACGACGCGAACACCGGCCATGAGATCAAAAGCCGCGCCGAGGTGAACACGATCGAGAACAACCGTATCCTCGACAATAACGGCACGGCCAGCTATTCGATCGACCTGCCGAACGGCGGCCAGGACATCGTCTCCGGCAACATCATAGAAAAGGGCCTGCACAGCGAGACCAATAAAATGATCTCGTTCCTTGAGGCGCCCGGCACAGGAAATCCCCAGGTCGGCTCCGATGCCGGGCACTGGGCCAGCTCGTCGCTGATCGTCAGTGGGAATACGTTCATCAACGACAAGGCGACGCAGAAGATCATCGCGGTGTGGAACGACGACACGCTTCCAGTCACCCCGACCGTGACCGGCAATACCTTCTGGAACATTGCTCAAGCCACAGCGATCTCAGGCCCGGCGAACCAATCCTCCAGCACATGGATGACAGGCGACCCGACGCCCAGCAAAGCGCATCCCTGGGCCTGAACCGGATCAGCCAGCCAGCTCCAGCACCGTGTCCAGCAGCACCTGCGCGCCATGCGCCAGGTGCTCCGGTGCCGTGTATTCGCGCGGGTTGTGGGTGATCCCGCCGGCGCTTTGAACGAACAGCATCGCGCTGGGACATAGCGATGCCACCAACACCGAATCATGCCCCGCGGCTGCCACGATATCCCGCGTCGCCAACTGCCGCGTGGCTGCCTTGTCGCGCAGCAACTCGGAAAGCCGCGTGTCGAATGTCACCGGCCCGAACGTCGCATAGGGATCGACATCGATCGCCACGCCCCGCCGCGACCCGATCGCCGTGATCAGCGCACGAAGCTCTCGCTCCATCGTCATTGCGCGCTCTGCCGCTTCGTGACGCACATCGCAGTGCAGCCGTGTCACCGCAGAAACCGCACCGCGCGCATTCGGCGCGTTCTCGATCCAGGTCGCCGAGGCGCGGCCATGCGGCTCCGCTGCCAGCGCGATCCGCTCGACAGCGAGAATGATCTCGGCTGCCGCGGCCAGGCTGTCGCGCCTCCGGTCCATCGTGGTCGGCCCGACATGGCTGGGCTCGCCGGTGATGGTGAGCTGCAGATAACGGGCATGCATCGTGCCGGTAACGATGCCGATCGCGGCATTTTCGGCTTCCAGCACCGGACCTTGCTCGATGTGCGCTTCCAGCCAGCAGCTCCAGCCGCGCGGCGCGGGGGCCAGCGGGCCGGCCTGCCCGCTCTCGCGCAACGCCTCCGCCACCGTGCTGCCGCGATCGTCCGCGACCGCCAATGCCCCCTCCAGTGTCATGTTGCCGGCGAATACACGGCTGCCCATCATCGCCGGACGAAAGCGGCTGCCCTCTTCATTGGTCCAGTTCACCAGTTCCAGCGGCGCGCGCGTGCGACGCCCGGCGGCGTGCAGCACACGCATCACCTCCAGACCGGCCAGCACACCGAACACGCCATCGAACCGCCCGCCGGTGGGCACTGTGTCCAGATGGCTGCCGAACGCGATCGCACCGTGCGCGGGGTCGGACCCATCGCGCCGGAAGAACATGTTGCCGATCGCGTCCTGCTCGAAATGCAGTTCGAGCACGTCACACCATTCACGCAACCGGGCGCGGGCCTGCGCGTCGTCCGCCGACAGCGCCTGGCGGTTGCTGCCGCCGTCCTCGGTGGCGCCGATGCGCGCCAGGTCCACGTGCGCCTGCCAGAGCCGGTCGGTGTCGATGGTGAGGTTGGTCATGCCTGGTCCTCGAAGAGAGCGAGATCGTAGCGTGGGACGCCGGCGGCGCCAGACCCGCGGCCACGCAGTAGGTCGATGCCGTGGTCATGATGACCCGGCACATTTCTGCGCCGGCCGCGTGCCTGAAGCCGGGCTTCCCAATCCCACCCCAGCAGCTACAAGTTGCCCTCGTCATCAGCCCTGCCTCACAGGAAACCTGCCATGTCCGCTTCCGTCGATGCGGTGATCGAAGCAGCCCGTCAGTTCCTCGGTGAACGGATCACCCGGAACATGGCGCTGCGCGAGCATCACTCGCACGGCCAGGACACCCAGCCGCCGCACCTGCCGGACGCCGTAGCCTTCATCGAATCCACCGAGGAAGCGGCCCGGCTGCTCGGCGTTGTGTCATGCCGATCGCGTGCCGATCGTGGCATGGGGCGCGGGAACGTCGCTGGAAGGACACGTGACGCCGGTGCGCGGCGGCATCACGCTCGACCTGTCGCGGATGACCGGCATCCTTCAGGTCAGCCAGCCGGACATGGACTGCCGGGTGGAAGCCGGCGTGACCCGCAAGCAGCTCAACGAGCATCTGCGCGACCAGGGCTTGTTCTTCCCGGTCGATCCGGGCACCGCAGACTGCACCATGGGTGGCATGTGCGCCACCCGCGCGTCCGGCACCAATGCCGTGCGCTACGGGACGATCCGCGAAAACGTCACCGGTCTGACCGTGGTGCTGGCCGACGGGCGGGTGATCCGCACCGGCGGCCGTGTGCGCAAATCAGCGACCGGCTACGACCTGACGCATCTCTTCATCGGCTCGGAGGGAACGCTGGGCGTCATCACCGAGATCCAGCTTCGGCTGCATCCGATACCGGAAGCCGCTTCCGCGGCCACCTGCCAGTTCCCCACCTTGCGCGATGCCGTCGAGACCGTGATCGCCATCCTGCAATCCGGCATCCCGGTCGCCCGGATGGAGCTGCTGGACGAGGTGCAGATGGCGGCCTGCATCGCCTATTCGAAGCTGCCCGGACTGGACCCGCTGCCAGGCATCTTCTTCGAGTTCCATGGCACTCCGGCCGCCGTGGCGGAGCAGGCGACGCAGGCCGAGGAGATTGCGCTCGGGTGCAATGCCAGCGGGTTCCACTGGGCCACCGGTGCCGAGGAACGCAGCCGGCTATGGCAGGCGCGGCACGACGCTCTGTGGGCGGCACTGGCGATGAAGCCGGGTCACAAAGGACTGGCGACCGATGCGATCGTGCCGATCTCGCGCCTGGATGAAGCCATTCTGGGGGCGAAGGAGGATATCGCCGCGTCCGGCCTGTCGGCGCCGATCGTCGGCCATGTCGGCGACGGCAATTTCCACACCGTGATCCTGGTTCCGCCCGAACCCGACGGGCTGGCGCGCGCGTGGGAACTGGACCGGAAGATCGTGTCGCGCGCGCTGGCGCTGGGCGGATCGTGCAGCGGCGAACACGGCGTCGGCATCGGCAAGCGGGAGTTCATCGTCCAGGAGCATGGTCCGGATGCGATCGCGGTGATGCGGTCGGTGAAGCAGGCGCTCGATCCGCGCGGGATTCTGAACCCTGGCAAGTTGTTCCTGAACTGATACCGGCGGCCCGGAGAGCCCCGGAGGAGGCAGGAATTCGGGCCGCTGGTATGACGCGCAACGGCGGCTGATCGCCCGAACACGAGCGCGCCGGCGTTTCGTCGTCACGCGTTTGCTGGTACTCACTCCCCACCCATGACCGACGATCTGCCTCACCCCGCGCTGCTCCCGGCCGGACTGCGCGACCTTCTGCCGCCGGAAGCGGAAACCAAGGCCGTCGCGGTGCAAACCCTCATGGAGGTGTTCGCGTCGCACGGCTATCAGCGCGTCGAGCCGCCGTTGCTGGAATTTGAGGATAGCCTGTTGGCGGGATCCGGCGCCGCGGTCGCCGAGCAGACCTTCCGGCTGATGGACCCGGACAGCCAACGCATGATGGGATTGCGCGCCGACACCACGCCGCAGGTCGCGCGCATGGCCACCACCCGGCTGGCACATGCGCCAAGGCCGCTCCGTCTCTCCTATGCAGGCCAGTGTCTACGGGTACGCGGCAGCCAGCTCGCCCCGGATCGCCAGATCACGCAGGCCGGGATCGAGCTGATCGGCGGCCGCGCTCCCGCCGCCGATGCCGAGATCGTGCTCGTGGGCGCGGAGGCGCTGGCCGCCGTGGGTCTGACGCGAATGAGCTTCGACCTGACCTTGCCCACGCTAACCCTTGCCCTGTTCGATGCCCTCGCGCTGGACGGAAGCACCCGCCAGGCATTGGCGCGCGCCCTCGACCGCAAGGACGCCGCTGCCGTCGCCCGCCACGGCGGTACACTCGCGCCAACCCTCACCAACCTTTTGCTGGCCGCCGGCCCAGCCGACCGCGCTTTGGCCGCGTTGGAGACCGCCAGCCTGCCCGCCTCCGCACGCGAGCTTGCGGATCAACTCGCCGCAACGGTCGCCGCCATCCAGCACCGTGCGCCATCCCTGCGGCTGACCATCGATCCGGTGGAATTCCGCGGCCTGCGCTATCACACCGGTGTTGCGATCACGATCTTCGCCCCCGGACGCCACGAGGAGCTTGGGCGCGGTGGCCGCTATCTCTGCGGCGACGCCGAGCCGGCAACCGGCCTGACGCTGTATCCCGACGCCGTGCTGCGCGCCGCTCCGCCGCGTGCGCCGCGGCCTCGGCTGTACCTGCCATCGGTGGCCGACACCGCCGAGGCCGCACAGTTCCGCCGGTTGGGCTATGCCACCGTTCCCGCGCTCCACGATGACGTGGACGCCGAGGCGGAAGCGGCCCGGCTGGCGTGCACGCACATCCTGCGCGGCGGTCAGGCCGTTCGCATCGGCCACGCTGCTGGAGACGAGTTGCAATGACGAACGTCACGGTGATCGGCGCCCAATGGGGCGACGAAGGAAAAGGCAAGGTGGTGGACTGGCTCGCCAGCCGTGCCGGGATCGTCGTGCGCTTTCAGGGCGGTCACAATGCCGGTCATACGCTCGTGGTCGGCAACCAGACCTACAAACTGTCGCTGCTGCCGTCCGGCCTGGTACGCGGCAAGCTCGGTATTATCGGCAACGGCGTGGTGATCGATCCGGAAGCCTTGCTGGCGGAGATCAATCGGGTGCGCGCGCAGGGCCTGAACGTCACACCTGAAACCTTGCGCATCGCCGACAACGCCCCGCTGATCCTGCCGCTGCATCCGGCGCTCGACCGGGCGCGAGAGGCGGCGCGCGGCGACCGGAAGATCGGCACGACCGGGCGCGGCATCGGCCCGGCCTATGAGGACAAGGTGGCACGCCGCGCCATCCGCGTGGCCGACCTGGCAGAACCTGAAACCATCGACGCCAAGCTGCACGAGCTGCTGCTGCACCACAACACGCTGCTGGCCGGCCTGGGCGCCTCCACCTTCACACACGACGCAATCCGCCAGCATCTGTTCGATCTCGCCCCGCGCATCCTGCCGTTCGCCGAGCCGGTGTGGGAGCGACTGGACGAAGCTCGCCGCAGCGGGGAGCGCGTGTTGTTCGAAGGCGCCCAGGCAGTGATGCTGGATGTCGATCACGGCACTTACCCGTACGTCACCAGCAGCAACACCGTGGCGGCAACGGCCGCATCAGGCGCGGGCGTAGGACCGAGCATGGTAGGATTCGTGCTGGGCATTGCCAAGGCGTACAGCACCCGGGTCGGCTCGGGCCCGTTTCCAACGGAACTGACCGACGCGACCGGCCAGTTGCTCGGTGATCGCGGCTACGAGTTCGGCACCGTCACCGGCCGGCGCCGTCGCTGCGGCTGGTTCGACGCCGTGCTGGTGCGGCAGGCCGTGAAAGTGGGCGGCATCCACGGCATCGCGTTGACCAAGCTCGATGTCCTGGATGGGCTGCCGGAACTGAAAATCTGCACCGCCTACCGCGTGGCCGGAGAGACGCTGCGGCGGTTGCCGGCGTCGCCGCGCGCACAGGCAGCGGCCGAACCGATCTATGAAACGCTGGAAGGCTGGAACGGATCGAGCCGGGGCGCTCGCTCCTGGGCCGATCTTCCGGCCGGCGCCGTGAAATATGTCCGCCGGATCGAGGAGTTGGTCGAAGCCCCGGTCACGCTGGTCTCGACCAGCCCGGAGCGGGACGACACGATTTTAGTGCGCGACCCGTTCGAGGGCTGAGGCGCCCACTTCCAGTTCCTTAACCATTCCGCCCCACACTCACCCGTATGGCCGACGTCCCGGATGAACCCGGGCTGCTGATTGCCGGGCAATACGCACTCGATTGGAAGCATCGGCTGCCGTTCGGCGGCGGCGCCCTGCCCGCCTATCCGGTGATTGAGCGGGGCAAGCCGCGCCAGGACCTGATCGGAATTCCGGTCGAGCGTCGGCTGCCCCCCCGAGCCCCGGCCCTGCAATCCCTCACGACGCCAATTATCGGGCTGCTCTTGCCAATCGCGCACGGCGCCGGGCCCGGCCCATCCGGCAAGCAGGCCTATGCCGTCATTGTCGAGGCGCCGCCCGGTCCCCCGCTCGCCACGAATCTGCGCGCGTGGTCCGAGACCGAGTTGCTGCACCACGTGCTGCGCCCCGCGGCGCGCACGCTGATCCAGCTCGAAGCACGCGGGCTCACCCACCGCGCCATCTGTCCCAACAACGTGTTCCGTGCCGGATCGGGGCTTCCGGTGGTGCTCGGTGCGGCGTGGGCGGCCCCGCCCGCCCTGCATCAGCCGGCGATATCGGAGCCGCCCTACAGCGCCATCTGCGTCCCGGCGGGCCGTGGCGACGGTACCATTGCCGATGATGTTTATGCGCTGGGCGTGCTTCTACTCACGCTGGTGCTCGGCCGCCAGCCGCTGGCCGACCTTGATGACACGGCGATCATCGAGCGCAAGCTCGAATTCGGCAGCTACGCCGCCCTGACAGAAAATGCCCGGCCGCCACCAGTCATCGCCGATCTGCTGCGCGGCATGCTGGCCGACGACCCAGACCATCGCCCCTCCCCCGCACTGCTCACCGAGCCCGGCTCAGCGGCTGCACGAAGGCTCGCCGCACGGTCCCCACGGCGCGCGCAACAGCCGCTCCTGGTTGCCGGTCGTCCGGTAACCAGCACCAGGCTGCTTGCGTACATCCTGGCCAAGGAACCGCCGGCGGGTCTTCAATTGCTCCGGATCGGCGCGATCGATTACTGGCTGCGGCGCGAGTTGGGAGATCCGGCCATAGCCGCGCGCCTTGACGAAGCCATCCGTGGCATGCGCGACGAAAACAGCGACGCCGTGATCGTCATGCGGGCGATTGCGGTGCTCGATCCGCTGGCGCCGCTTTGCTGGCGAACCATCGCCTTGTGGCCGGACGGCGTCGGGCCGGCCCTTGCCGCGGCCGACGACCCTGCCGCGATCGTCGAGCTGATAATGGCCGACGCAGTGGGCCTCTGGGCCCGGACGCGATCCGAGCGATATGACGCGATTGCGTTGCAGATGGAAGCTCGCCGGTACCGTGGCTGGATTACCAGCCGAGACGGCGGTGGCCTCGAACGGCTGCTCTATTTCCTCAACCCGCTGCTGCCTTGCGCCAGCCCCTTGTTGGCCGGATCCTGGGTGGCGCCGCTCGCCGACCTGCTCCCGGCCCTTGAGCGCGCGGCCACGACGATCGAGCGCGACAAGACGCGGCCAGTTGATCGCGACATTATGGCCTTCGTCGCCGCGCGATCCGATCAGCGCGCGCTGGACATCGGCCTGGTGCAGCATGCCGGCGCCGGTATGACAGTGGGAGAGTTGCGGCTGCTGGCCGGGCTGCAGCAGCTTTGTCATCCCGCGCCGCTGCCCAGGCTGGCCGCATGGGTTGCCGCTCATGTGCATGAGCTGCTGGCTGGGCTGCATAGCAAAGCACGCCAAGCGGCACTGGCGAAGCGGCTCACGTCGCTGGCGGAGGCCGGTCAGCTCGGCTCAATGCTGGCGCTGGTCGCCGATCGAGCGGAGCAGCTCGCCGACGCCGGCGAATACCAGGCCGCCACCGCTGAACTCGCGCGGATCGACGCGGAACTTGCCCGTTGCCGCAGCGACAACGCCGGTCGTGCCGAACAGGCGCGACATTGGGGGCAGGAGTTGGCCGCCGGCCTTGGTCTCGCCGCGGCCGCCGCCGCCCTGCTCATAGCCGTGCTGGACTGACCCCGATGAAATCGGCAAGTTCCGCACGGGCGAATGGCACCTCCACGATCTGGCTGCAAGGCCTGGTATGCGGAGCACTGGTGACGCTCGCCACCCCGCTTGCCTTGCTGCTGGTCGTGCTCCTGGCGCCAGCTATCGCCGCAGGGTTGCTGGACAGCCAACCCGGCCGGCCGGTCGCTCGCGCCCTGTTGTTGTTCGGATTGAGCGCCAGCGTTGATCCGGCGCGGCGATTACTGGCCGCTGGGGATGTCATGTCCGTCAGCCTCGGCCTGCTGAGCCAGCCCCGCGTGCTGGCTGTCGCCTGGGGAGCGGCGGCGGGGGCCTGGGTTCTGGTCGAACTGGTCCCGGTATTTTTCGGATTGATACTTGACGCGCGCAGTCGAACGACTGCCGGGCAGCTCCAGAAGCAGCGTGAACGTCTGCTGGAAAACTGGCCCCGCCTGGGCTCCGGGACGTGACCCGGAGCCCAGGCCAACGGTTACCGGGCGCCGACGGACTCCAGTTGCCGCCCGGCGGTCTGCATCCGGCGCTCAGCGATCTGCGCCTTCATGGCCTTTTGCAGCTTCTCGAACGCACGCACCTCGATCTGGCGCACCCGCTCGCGGGAGATGCCGTATTGCTGCGACAACTCCTCCAGCGTGGTCGGATTGTCCTTGAGCCGCCGCTCGATCAGGATATGCCGCTCCCGCTCGTTCAGCGTTTTCAGCGCGGAGGACAACAGAGCCTTGCGCCCGGTCAGTTCTTCCCGGTCGGCAATGGCGGTTTCCTGGCTTTCCGACTCATCGACCAGCCAGTCTTGCCATTCGCCTTCACTGTCCGACCGGACCGGCGCGTTCAGACTGTGATCTGGCGCCGCGAGGCGGCGGTTCATGCTGATCACGTCCTGCTCCGGCACGTCGAGGACGCGGGCGATCTTGGCCACCTGCTCGGGCTTCAGATCGCCGTCCTCGATCGCCTGCATCTGGCCTTTCAGCCGGCGAAGGTTGAAGAACAGCTTCTTCTGGGCGGCGGTGGTGCCCATCTTCACCAGCGACCAGGAATGCAGGATGTATTCCTGGATCGCGGCACGAATCCACCACATCGCATAGGTGGCAAGGCGGAAGCCGCGGTCCGGGTCGAACCGCTTGACCGCCTGCATCATCCCGACATTGCCCTCGCTGATCAGTTCCCCGACCGGCAGGCCGTAGCCGCGATAGCCCATGGCGATCTTCGCCACGAGCCGCAAATGTGATGTGACAAGCTTGTGTGCAGCTTCCATATCTTGCTTGTCACGCCAGCGACGGGCGAGCGAAAGTTCTTCCTCTGGCGAAAGCATGGGAAACTTGCGGATATCCTGTAGGTACCGCGAGAGATTGCCCTCGGGCGCGATATTAAGGACGGCAGAGGCCACGACCGGCTCCTTTCGTCTGGGCGGCGATGTATCCTGCCCAGGATGGCACAGGGCACTAACGCCGTGGACTGAATATCAGTCCATCGGATGGCAAGGATGTTACGTCCCGACCGCCTGTCCCATCTAATGGCGACCCAGGGTCGGACGGCGCGTCGGAGTGGCTTGCCGTTCGCTCCAACGGGTCATGTTATACAGGACCGCATCAGTCCTGTCAACGATGTTGACCTATTGGGTCAGGATTGTGGCGTTTGCAGGTCACGATCCAGCGACACCACTAGCCGCGCGAAATCGTCAGGTACAGCCGATTCAAAACTGAGCTGCTCCCCGGTGCGCGGATGGGTAAAGCCCAGTCGCCCCGCGTGCAGCGCCTGCCGCGGAAAGTCCAGCAATGCCGACCGCAGCGGTTCCGGCACCGCCCGCGCGACGGCGGGAATCCGGCGAAGATAAACCGGGTCGCCCACGATAGGATGTCCGGCGCTCGCCAGATGCACCCTGATCTGGTGCGTCCGCCCAGTCGCCAGCCGGCACTCCAGCAGGCTCACCGCGGCCCGCCAGACGCGCACCACGCGGTATCGGGTCAGCGCCGGTTTCCCCCCATGCGAGCGAACCGCCATGCGCTTGCGGTCACGCGGATCCCGCCCGATTGCACCTTCGATCTCGCCCGCGGCGGGAGACGGAACGCCCCAGACCAGAGCCCGGTACGCCCGCTCGAGGTCGCGGGTGGCGAACGCGGCGCTCAGGCGCACCATTGCCAGCTCGGTCTTGGCCACCACCATCACCCCGGACGTATCCTTGTCCAGCCGGTGGACGATCCCCGGCCGATGCTCGGCCCCGATCGAGAACGAAGCACCGCAATGCGCGATGAGCGCATTCACCAGCGTGCCAGACTCGTTGCCCGGCGCCGGATGGACGACCAGCCCGGCGGGTTTGTCGAGCACGATCAGATCGGCGTCCTCAAACAGAATCGGGAACGGAATGGCCTCCGGTTGAGGGCGGGCCGGGCGCGTCGGCGGGAGCAGAATCGTGTAAACTACACCGCTCCGTACCGTCGCCGCCGGTTCCCTCACCCCTTCCCCGCCCCGCCGGACCTGCCCCGCCTCGATCAGCGCCTTGACGCGCGAGCGCGACACGGCCCCCATTCGCCCGGCAACAAAGCGATCGAGCCGCTGCCCCTCGTCTTCAGGGGCGGCCAGCAGGTGCAGCGTCTCGACTGAGGCCACAGGATCGGACATCACCGCCTGATAACGCGGATCGGGTCCGCCGGCGAAAGGGAAGCTAAGTGCGCATTCTGACCGCGCTGACAGTGGCGATGGGTGTGCTCATCCTGCTCGGCACGACCGTCCTGGTCGTCGCTCTGGTAAAGCGGCCACCCCCCGGTACGGGATCAGGCATGGTAGGACTGACGCTGGACGAGCCGGCGGGAACCCGAATCGCCGCGATCACGGCGGTCGCCGACCAGTTGGCGCTGGAGCTCCAAGGCGGCGGGCCCGACCGCGTCGTGCTGATCAACCCCCGCTCCGGCGTCATTGCTGGGCGGATCACGCTCCACCGCTAATCTTGCTTCCCCGCGCCGCGCCCGCCTCGTCATGCCCGCGAAAGCGCGCGAAAGCGGGCATCCAACCGAAAAGCGCGGAATTCCGGGGGGGCGCCTGGAGTCCCGCTTCCGCGCGGGGATGACGAACATGGGTCATAATGCGGTTTGGGATAAGCCCCGACCAACTTGTCGCGGGAACGCGCGGTGGTGACCATCCACTTGACGCGGCCGCCGGATGCGTTGCCCTGCCGCTTTCACACTTTGATCCCAGCAATCCGGGTGTTCCGTTCGGTGACGCGGTGGTTGAGGCACTGGTCCCCAGTATGCCGACATCGACCCCGATCGCCACCGTGGCGAGTCAGCTCACGCGCTTCGGGTATCGTGGAACTTCGGGCGTTGCATCAGACGGGCGAGCCTCGGATACGGGACAGATTTGGTCACGCAAGATCGGCCGGCGCATCGTGCATGCGGTAATGGAACCTGCCAAGCTTTAACCGACCACCGATTTTGCCAAGTCTCAATTACGGCTTCGGCTAGGCCGGGCAAGACCGCCTCGGCCACATTTGCAACCAGCTTTGACAGAGAGGCGGCGTGCCGCCTCTCTGTCAAAAAATCCTTATAACGTCTGCCTACGGCGACGCATCAAGGCGAGACCCAGGAGACCACTGCCGAGCAGGGCGAGCGACGCCGGCTCGGGGACCGGAGTCTGCAACGTGAAGTGCAGGCCGAAATTGAATCCGTTAGCTGTACTCGGGTCGATCCCGCCGGCCGAGACGAAACTGTACGGGTTCACAAATATCTGTTGCCATCCGCTCTGCACGCCCGCCGATAGTGGAACTGTGAAACCAGAATTGTAATAGGCCTCTCCGGATAGAATTGGATTCGAGGCTGTTGCGCAGCAGATTCCGCCGAAATTGGACAGCGGACTGACCGGCGTGCCGTCAACCGTCCATTGATTCGCAACAGCATCGAAATCCGCCGCGTTGCTGAGAGTGTAGTCCATGACGATGGCCCAGCCCGCGTTGATGTCGCCGGCCAGCGGTCCGCCGCCGACCGTCGAGAGGTGCCATACGTCCCACTCGCCGTTCGGTCCAGTAGCAACCTGGGTTTCGTAAAGACTGAGCAGCCCGCCATCGATCAAGACCGGTGTCGAACTGAAGGTGACGGTGTCCGAGCAGGTAGTGTCCGTGCACGCGCCCGGGAGGTTGCTGCCACCGAACGTCAGGTTTGACCCGATCGGAATAATGCTCGCCTGCGCGCCTGTCGCGAAACTGAGCAAGACTGCGGCGGCAAACATGCCCTTGACATTCATCATAAATGGTTTCTTCTCCAACGTTCAGAATTAGACCGCTGTTACGGTTTGATGTCAATATCTTTCTTGATGCGCATCAAGAAAGCCCCGTGGAATCACAGAAAGCTTAGTGGAGGTCAGGCACACCCCCGTGCGCGCGATCCAGGCGCCATCCCGCCGAGGGATGCGCCGCGTATCCCGCCACCGGCCTCGAGGTGGTTCTCTGCCAGCTTGCCAGGACACTGTTTCGCGTGACGGATTTTCATGGCAGCGAGCCGCTCCAGGACCGACGATTGCCCCCGTTCGGTGGCCGGCCGCAAATGATTACAATCGGGGGTTGCGGCCTCTTCGCCAAACAGTTGCGTTTGGCACCAAAGGGGATTCGTCGTCGAGAGCGTATCCAGATTGCCCGGCGCGACGCGGCATTTGGTGCAACCCACGGTGGAAACGCCAACCCAGATGTTGGCCGCGATCGCCGCATCGCTCTCGCCGGCATCGGCGACGAGCAGAGTTTGCGCCCGCTTCAGCTTGGGGCTGTGGGCTTGCCGCTGGCCATCCGACACCTCGCCTCACATCCTCGTCCACAGGCTGGCGATCGGGTCGCCCACCCGCCAACCGAGGCCGCATGCAGCAATGCTTCCGGATCAGCGGACTGGCGTACGTCAGATGGTGCTCGGCTCGCATGCCATGACCCGAGCGGTCAGAATCTCTCTGCACCGCTGCCAGACGGAGCCAGCCAGCCCTCGGAACTGCGCAAAAACCTGACGCCCAGAAACCTTGCACGTCGTCCCCTGTGGCACTATTCTGCCCAAATCATGGGCAATTGTAGTCGCTCCACCACGCTTCGCCCGATCCATCTGGGCCACGGCGTGTGCATCGACACGCCGGTCATCCTCGCGCCCATGTCCGGTGTGTCCGATCTGCCGTTCCGCCGCCTTGCCAAGCAGCAGGGAGCCGGCATGGTCGTCTCTGAGATGATCGCCTCCTGGGCAATGATCCGGGAGAACCGCAACACCCTGCGCATGGCCGAGGTCGATGGATGCGGCGGTGTCTCCGCCGTGCAACTCGCCGGCTGCGAGCCCGCGGCGATGGCGGAGGCTGCCAGGCTGGCGGTCGATCGGGGTGCCGACCTGATCGACATAAATTTTGGCTGTCCAGTAAGGAAAGTCGCGGTCGGGCAGCAAGCCGGCTCCGCCCTGATGCGCGACGAAACCGCCGCCGCCGCCATCCTCGAAGCCACCGTCAAGGCCGTTGCGGTCCCGGTGACGCTGAAAATGCGCATGGGCTGGGACCACGCGACCCTGAATGCGCCCCGCCTGGCACGGATCGCCGAAGACGTCGGCATCCGCATGGTCACCGTGCATGGCCGGACCCGCCAGCAATTCTATACCGGCTCGGCGGACTGGCGCTTCATCGCTCGCGTGAAGGCCGCCGTGCGCATTCCGATCATCGCCAACGGCGACATCCTGACCGAAAACGATGCCGCCGAAGCGCTCCTGCAATCCGGCGCCGACGGCGTCATGATCGGCCGCGGCTGCTACGGACGACCTTGGTTCCCGGCGCTGGTGGCGCGGTTCCTCACCGAGGGTCGGTCACCCAATGAGCCGGCCCTGGCGGAACAGAAAGCAATATTGCTCACGCATTATGCCGCAATGCTCAGCCATTTCGGCACCGAGGCCGGACTGCGGCTCGCCCGCAAGCACGTGTCCTGGTACTCGCGTGGCCTGCCCGGGTCGGCCGATTTCCGCGCCACCGTCACCCGTCTGGCCGATGCCACCGCCGTCGTCCGCCTGATCCACGATTTCTTCGATCGCCTGATCGATAGCGGCGCCACCCGCGGCGCCGACCAGCCCGCGCCCATGGCCGAGGCGGCGTGAACAGCGCGATCACCCGTGCCTTCGCCGCCATCAGCCGGCGCGATCGGCCGCCGCCGGATGCGTCCCCGATCCTCGGCGCCCTGCCCGTTCCGGTGGTGCTGCTTGATGCCGACAACCGGTTTCACTTCGCCAATCCGGCCGCGGAGCAATTCCTCGGAATTTCCGTAGCCCAGCTCGCGCAACTCGGGCTGGACGATCTGATCGGCTTCGATCACCCGCTGTTCCTGTTGATCGAGCAGGTGCGGGCTACGGACGCGACCGTGTCCGACCATGACCTGACCCTGGAAAGTCCGCGGCTGCACCGCCAGGGCATCACCGTCCACGGAGCCTCGGTTCCGGAACAGCCAGGGTCGGTTCTGCTGGCATTCCAGGACGGCTCGACCGCGCGCGCCCTCGATCGGCAGCTCGCGTTCCGCGGCGCCGCCCGCAGCGTCAGCGGAATGGCCGCGATCCTGGCGCACGAAGTGAAGAACCCTTTGTCGGGCATCCGTGGCGCCGCGCAGCTTCTCGAAGCCAACGCGGCACCGGCGGACCGCGAGCTGACCGTGCTGATCCGCGAGGAAGCTGATCGCATCCGCGCGCTGATGGATCGCATGGAAAGTTTCGGCGACAAGCCGCTCGCACGCTCCGGCGTGAACATCCACCGCGTGATGGAGCATGTCCGCAAGCTGGCGCAGAACGGATTTGCCGCCACGGTGCGGTTTCAGGAGCTGTACGACCCGTCGCTGCCACCGGCGTGGGGCAATCGCGACCAACTCGTGCAGGTCGTGCTGAACCTGGTGAAGAATGCCGCCGAGGCGCTCGATGGCCGGCCCGATGCCGAGATCACCCTCGCCACCGGATTCCAGCACGGCATGCGTATCGCCGTGCCGGGAGCAGCGCGCCGGCTCGACCTGCCGCTGCTGGTCACCGTCCGCGACAACGGACCCGGCATTGCCGATGACCTGAAAGCCCATTTGTTCGAGCCGTTCGTCACCACGAAGCGGTCCGGCAGCGGGCTGGGGCTGGCACTCGTGGCAAAGATCATCGGTGACCATGGCGGCCTCATCGAGGTGGATAGCCGCTACGGGCGCACCGAGTTCCGTCTGCATCTGCCCGTCCTCAGCGAGGATGATCCCGGCTGTCGTCCGGACCATGACGTGGCTTGTTGAGGACGTCAGGCATGACCCCTCCGACTATCCTGGTCGCCGATGACGACCGCTCCATCCGCACCGTGCTGACCCAGGCGCTCGGGCGTTCCGGCTACCAGGTCCGCAGCACCGGCAACGCCGCCACGCTGTGGCGCTGGGTGGAAGAAGGCGAAGGCGACCTGGTCATCACCGACGTCGTCATGCCGGACGAGAACGGATTGGACCTGATCCCGCGCATCCACCACATCCGACCCGATCTGCGGGTGGTGGTCATGAGCGCGCAGTCAACCCTGATAACCGCCGTGAAGGCGACGCGGCGCGGGGCGTTCGAATATCTGCCGAAGCCGTTCGACCTGGACGAGTTGCTGGCCGTCGTGGGCCGCGCCCTCGCCGCGCCCGCACCGGTCACGGAAATTCCCGTCGAGCCGCGGGACGCAGAGGAACGCCTGCCGCTGATCGGCCGCAGTCCGGCGATGCAGGAGATCTACCGGACCATTGCCAGGCTCACCACCGCCGACCTCACGGTGATGATCAACGGCGAATTGGGCACCGGGAAAGAGCTGGTCGCCCGCGCGCTGCACGATTACGGCAAGCGTCGCAACGGCCCGTTTGTCGCGGTCAACATGGCGGCGATCCCGCGTGAGCTGATCGAGAGCGAGTTGTTCGGCCATGAACGGGGCGCCTTCACCGGCGCACATGCGCGCAACCAGGGCCGTTTCGAGCAGGCCAACGGCGGCACATTGTTCCTCGACGAGATCGGCGACATGCCGCCCGAAGCCCAGACCCGGCTGTTGCGTGTCCTGCAGGAAGCCGAATTCACCTCGGTCGGTGGCCGGCAGCCGATCAAGGCCAATGTGCGGATCATCGCTGCCACCCACCGCGACCTGCGCGCCGCCATACGGCAGGGGCTGTTCCGCGAGGATTTGTTCTATCGCCTGAACGTGGTGCCGATCCGCATTCCCACCTTGCGCGAACGCACCGAGGATATCGCGCTGCTGGCACGGCATTTTCTGGAACGTGCCCGCGCCGACGGGCTGCCGGCCAAGCTGCTGGACGCGAGCGCGATCGAGCGGCTGCGCGCCTACTCATGGCCCGGCAATGTGCGGGAACTGGAGAATCTGATGCGGCGCGTGGCGGCGCTGTCCCCGTCGGACACGATCACCGCGGATGTCGTGGAACCCGACCTGACCGACGCTCCACCGGCGGCGGATCCGGCGGCGCCATCCGGCCCCGAGCCCCTCTCGCGCGCGGTCGAGCGGCATATCAGACAGTTTCTCGCAGCACATGATAGCGGCATCGGACCATCCGACATTTATGAACGGGTGATCGCGGAAGTGGAACGGCCGCTGATCCGGCTCACCCTGGCGGCAACGCGTGGCAATCAGATCAAGGCAGCGGCCATGCTCGGGCTCAATCGCAACACCTTGCGCAAGAAGATCCGCGACCTGGAAATTCCCGTCGTGCGGGGCGTGATGTGACACCAACCGCCCCGCCGGCAGACCCATCCCCATCCCCCGTCATTCCCGCGCAAGCGGGAATCCGGCGACAGTCGCCCTCGCGAACGGCTGGTACGACATCGGCGCGCCGCAACCGGCGTGCCCCATCGGCGGCGCGGCGATGAATGCCGAGCCGCAGCGCGGCACGGTGGAACCGCCCGCGCGGACGGTCCAACCCAGCTCCTGGACGGCGCGCCTGGGCCACATCCTGCTCGGCCCGGCGGTTACCATCGGGCTGGTGGCGGTGGCGCTCGCCGTCGGCATCAGCACCTTCATCATGCTGGCGCGCGGCGAGCCGTACGGCGTCGCCCCGGGCACCGGCGTGGGACTGGTGCTGGCGAACCTCTCGGTGCTGCTGTTGCTCGGCGCCGTGCTGGCCGCCCGGCTCACCCGCGTCTGGGCGGACCGGCGGCGCGGTTCGGCCGGATCGCGGCTGCATGTCCGGCTGGTGCTGCTGTACAGCTTCGTGGCGGTGGCGCCGAGCATTCTGGTGGCCGGTTTCGCCGTCGCGTTCTTCCATTCCGGCATACAGGCATGGTTCAACGACCCCGTGCGCGAGGCGATTACCGAGTCGCTGCAGGTCGCACGCGGATATCTTGAGGAGCATCGTGACAACATCCGCGCCGTCGCGCTGGAAATGGCGAACGACCTTAACAACGCCGGCGTCGCCCTGGCCGGCGATCCGCATTCGTTCGCCGAAGTGCTCGGCGCGCAGACCACGCTGCGCGGGCTGACCGAGGCGGTGATCTTCGACCCGCTCAGCGGGCAGGTAGTGGCGTCGGCCGGCCTGCTCGGTGGGCTCGGGGTCGAGCCGCCGCCTGGCTGGGCCAACATGCAGGCGCGCACCGGTGACGTCGTGGTGACGAACTCGCCGGACGGGACCCGGGTGCGGGCGGTGGTGCAGCTCAATTCGACGCCACCGCTGCTGCTGCTGATCGGCCGGCCGGTCGATCCGCAGATATTGCACTACATGCAACGGACCGAGCAGGCGGTTGCCGAATATACCCGCCTCGATCAGAACCGGACCTGGCTGCAGATCGCCTTCGCCTGGATTTTCGCGCTGGTGGCGCTGCTGGTGTTGTCGGCCGCCGTCCTGATCGGCCTGCTGATGGCCAACCAGATCGCGCGTCCGATCGGCCGGCTGATCCAGGCCGCCGAACGGGTGCGCAGCGGCGATCTTGCCGTGCGGGTGCCGGAAAGCGCGACCGACGACGAAGTCGCCGGTCTGTCGCGCGCCTTCAACCGCATGACCGGCCAGCTCGCCGCCCAGCGCACCGAGCTGATGGACGCGTATCGGCAGATCGATGACCGAAGGCGATTCACCGAAACCGTGCTTTCAGGTGTTTCCGCGGGCGTGATCGGGCTTGATTCGCAGGGCAGGATCGAACTGCCCAATCGCGCGGCCGACGAGCTGCTGGATGCCGACCTGCTCGCCGCGACTGGCCAGGAACTGGCGCAGGTGGTGCCCGAATTGAGCGGGCTGGTGCGCGAAGCCTTGGGCGATCCGCGACGGCCACACGTCGCCGAAGTGCAGATCGGCCCGCCGGCGCACCGGCACACGCTGCTGGCCCGCATCGGCGCCGAGCTGTCAGGCGAGCGGGCGGCCGGTTTCGTGGTGACCTTCGATGACATCACCGAGCTGCAATCCGCCCAGCGCAAGGCCGCCTGGGCCGATGTGGCGCGTCGCATCGCGCACGAGATCAAGAACCCGCTGACCCCGATCCAGCTCGCCGCCGAGCGGCTGAAGCGCCGCTTCGCGCGCGAGATCACCTCCGATCCCGATACGTTTTCACAATGCGCTGAAACCATCATCCGCCATGTTGGCGATATTGGCCGCATGGTCGATGAGTTCTCGGCCTTCGCCCGCATGCCGCAGCCGGTCATCAAGCTGGAGGACGTCGGCCGCATCGCCCGCGAGGCGCTGGTGCTGCAGAAGACCGCGCGGCCGCAGATCGAGTGGCGCACCGAGATCCCCGAGCGCGGGCCGCTGGCGCCGTGCGACCGGCGCATGCTGCGCCAGGCGCTCACCAACCTGCTGCAGAACGCCGCCGACTCGGTGGCGATGCGGGAGCCGCGCGCGGGCACTGGCACGATCGCGCTGTCCGTCACGCTGGACCCACCGTCCGTGGGCAACGCGGTTCGCATCACCGTCACCGACGACGGGCTCGGATTGCCGGATGATCGCGCGCGCCTGACCGAGCCCTATGTCACCCACAAGCCGAAAGGCACGGGTCTCGGTCTGGCGATCGTGAAGAAGATTATGGAAGACCATGGCGGGCAGTTGTCGCTGGACGATCGGGCCGAGGGCTCGGGCGCCGTGGCGACACTGGTCCTGCCGGCGAGGATGGCCGATGCCGCATGAAATCCTGATCGTCGATGACGAGCCCGACATCCGCCTGCTGATCGAAGGCATCTTGCGCGACGAAGACTACGACACCCGCCAGGCCGCCGATTCGGATCAGGCGCTCGCCGCCTTCCGCGCCCGGCGGCCGGCCTTGGCCATTCTTGATGTCTGGCTGCAGGGCTCGAAGCTCGACGGGATCGGCATCCTGAACGCGTTTCACCGCGAGGAGCCGCAGGTCCCCGTGGTGATGATCTCGGGCCACGGCACGATCGAGATGGCGGTGCAGGCGATCCAGCAGGGCGCCTATGATTTCATCGAGAAACCATTCGAATCGGACCGCCTGCTGCTGGTGGTGCGGCGCGCGCTGGAAGCCGCGGCGCTGGCCCGCGAGAATGCCGAGTTGCGGTTGCGCGCCGCGCCGGAAACCGCGCTGAGCGGCTCCAGTGCCGCGGTGGGCGCGGCGCGCGCCCAGATCGACCGGGTGGCCCCGACCGGATCGCGCGTGCTGATCCAGGGACCGGCCGGCTCCGGCAAGGAAGTCGCCTCCCGCATGATCCACGCCCGGTCGCGACGGGCAACCGGACCGTTCGTGATCCTCAATTGCGCCACGCTGGCGCCGTCGCGCTTCGAGGAAGAGCTGTTCGGCATCGAGGCCGGCTCCGATCCGGCCGCGCACCCGCGGCGGGCCGGTGTGCTGGAGCGGGCCCATAGCGGAACGCTGCTGCTGGACGAGGTCTCCGACATGCCGCTGGAGACTCAGGGCAAGATCGTGCGCGTGCTGCAAGACCAGGCGTTCGAACGGTTGGGTGGGTCGCAGCGGGTGAAGGTGGATGTCCGCGTGCTGGCCACCACCAACCGCGACTTGCAGACCGAGATCGCCGCCGGGCGCTTCCGTGAGGATCTGTACTACCGGCTGGCGGTGGTGCCGCTGAAGCTGCCCGCATTGAAGGAGCGGCGCGAGGATATCCCGGCGCTGGCGCAGCACCTGATGGCGCGCTCCGCCGAAAGCTCCGGCATGCCGGCGCGTGAATTGTCGGCCGACGCCATGACCGCGCTGCAGGCCTATGATTGGCCGGGCAATGTGCGTCAGCTTCGCAATGTGATCGACTGGCTCATGATCATGGCGCCGGGCGGCGCGGCGGACCCGATCCGTCCCGACATGCTGCCGCCCGAGATCGGCTCCAACGCTCCGGCGCTGCTGAACATCGATCCCACGGCGGACATCATGGCGTTGCCGCTGCGTGAGGCGCGTGACCTGTTCGAGACCCAGTATTTGCATGCACAACTGCTGCGCTTCGGGGGCAACATCAGCCGCACCGCTCAGTTCGTCGGCATGGAGCGCAGCGCGCTGCACCGCAAGCTGAAGCAGCTCGGGGTCAATTCCGAGGAGAAGGTTGGCGGATAATCCCCTCGCCGGGCCAAAGACCAGACGACCGCCAAACACCCCGCCCCTCTTCCGTCATTCCCGCGAACGCGCAAATCCAGCGCCAGGCCGTGCAACCGCGACCGCATCATGTCCGCCTGCACGAGCATGACAAGGAAGCATCAGCCTCTCGAACATCTGGTATAATTACCAGTCCATCTCATACTATTGTCGGACCGAATACCACCGCATGTGAAACATACATTGGTAAGTGAATACGACGCCTATCCTCGGTCATGCCTGAAAAACCTGGCTTTCTCTCCCGCCACGGCCGGAATGCCGCGACGCCGACCCGCTCCGCAATCAATGCGCATACATTCCGAATCTTCAGCGATCATTAAGATTTCGCTTGCGCTTTCTGCAATTAATAATAATGATGCATTCTCAGAACCACCTGCACCGCAGGCTCCCGCTCCCAACGCAAAGGTTCCGTCATGCGATCTTCCAAACCCGCCTGGGCTCGCCGGGCGTTCCTGGGCGCCGGTATCGCGCTCGGCATCGCGAATACGCCGGGCCTCGCGAATGCAGAATTGATCTCGGGTTCGTTCGGCCTGACCCCGATCGGCATGGTCACGGCCAATCCGGACAGCCTCGTCGCACCAACGACCATTTCCGTCACCTTGCCGTCGCTCGACATCGTCAACACCTCGGTGACCGGCAATTTCGCGGCCGCCGTCAGCACCGGCGACCTGTTCAGCGCCATCAGCCCGCTCACCATCCCGGCCACCAGCCTGCATGTTCTGGTCGCCATCCCGACCGAGCGCTTCATCGTCGACAACTTCATCTTCACCTTCACCCAGGAGGAGAAGACGGTTGCGACCCGTGGCGGATCGCCGCCGATCGGCACGGTGGCGTTCGAGCTGCTCGGAAGCGTGCACGACGTCAGCGGCGCGCTGAACGACAACACCGCCTCGCTGCAGATCACGGCGGGCCAGATCGGCACCGGCGTGGTGAACCTGTCGGCGACTTTCGCCGTGCCGGCGGACCCGTCGGTCCCCGAACCGAATTCCTTGGCGTTGCTTGGCGTCAGCCTGCTTGGCCTCGGCCTAGTCCGCCGCCGCGCGGTCTGATACCAGCGGCCCGCAGCGCCGACCGGTATGCGCGCGGGGTTGGTGTGGCGGTTGCGCGCGAAATCAATAAGATGGCACCACCGATCAAATCCAGCCGCGCACCCGGAACCAGATCAGCGGAATCAGCGCCGTCAGCACGATCATCGTCAGCCCGTACGCATAGCCCCATGCCCAATCGTACTCCGGCATGCTCTTGAAATTCATTCCATAGATGCCGGCGATCAGCACCGGCGGAATGCCGACCACCGAGGCAACCGTCAGCACCTTCATCACCGTGTTCTGCGACACGTTGATGAAGCCCAGGGTGGCGTCCAGCAGGAACTGCAGCTTGTCGTTCAGATGCGTATCGAAATCATTCAGCGAGCTGATATCCTGCCGCAGCGTGTCGAACCGCGGCCCCAGGTCCTTCGGCAACCACGGGCCGCCTTGCGCCTGCACGAACGGCACGATCCGCCCGGCCGCCAACTGCGTGTCGCGGATGAACGAGATCAGATCGCCGGTCTGGCCGATCCTGACCAGTATCTCGCTCAACAGCCCATCCTCGCGTTTCTGCCCGCGCCGCTGGGTGCGCTCGCGGCGGAACACGCGATGCGAGATCGAGTTCGAGCTCGGCACGCACCTGCTCGAGTTCGTCGGCCTGACGATCGACGATCACCTCCAGCAACCCCACCAGCAAATGGGCGCTGGACGCATGCCGATCCTGGCCGCGTGACGTCGCCTCGGCAAAATGATCGAACAGTCGGCTGGGCGCGAAACGTACCGTGATCAGGCGCTCGGGGGACAGCACGAAGCCGGCCGGGATCGGCCGGTGCCCCGTCTCCTCATGGGCGACCAGCGGGATGCTGAGATAGAGCGCGCCGCTGTGGATCGACAGGCGGCTCGAGGTCTCGATCTCGCTCAGATCGGCCTCGGTCGGCACCCGCAGCCCCGTCGCCATCGCCGTCTGCTCCGACTTCCTGCGCCGTCGGCTGCAGCAGATCGATCCAGTTGGCGCTTGCCAGGCGGCCCGACAGGGCCTCGGCGCTGATCGGTTGTAGGCGGCCATGTTCGCATGTGTACGCGGTGAGCATACTCGCACCCCTGGCTGGCCAGATCGGCGCCGCCTCGGTCGCCGGCACCCCCGTCCGGCGGACGGTGCCGCGACAATGCCGGGCCGCTCTCGGTCCTGTCCATCGCAACCAGCACGGATCCCCCCCTGCTGCTCGCCCCGCCCACCCGCTCCCCGCGTTCTCTCATCCCCCTGCTATCATCCCCCGTGCTATCATCCCCGCTGTTATCATCCCCCTGCTATCATCCCCGCGTGCTATCATCCCCCAATGCCACCCCGTCCGCCGCCCCCGTGATGTCCACCCTCCGCCTGCTGCCCGAGACGCTGGTCAACCGCATCGCCGCCGGCGAGGTCATCGAGCGTCCGGCCGCGGCGGTGAAGGAATTGGTGGAGAACGCGCTGGATGCCGGCGCCAGCCGCATCGCCGTGGCCTTGAACCAGGGCGGCATCGATCGCATCGAGGTCACCGACGATGGCGCCGGCATGAGCGCCGACGAGCTGGCGCTCGCGGTGCAGCGCCACGCCACCTCCAAGCTGCCCGACGACGACCTCGTGCATATCGCCACCCTCGGCTTCCGCGGCGAGGCACTGCCCTCGATCGGTGCGGCCGCCCGGCTGCACATCACCTCCCGCCCACCAGGCGCCCCGCATGCCCATGCCATCGAGATCGAGGGCGGCCGGGTCGCCCCCGTCGTTCCCGCTGCCGGTCCGCCCGGCACCCGCGTGGTCGTGCGCGACCTGTTCTTCGCCACCCCGGCACGGCGCAAATTTCTCCGCCATCCGCGCAGCGAGGCGGACCACGCGGAAACCATCCTGCGCCGCCTCGCGCTCGCCGCCCCCGGCGTGGCGATCCGGCTCGACAGCGACGACCGCACATTGTTCGACCTGCCGGCGCAAGACCGCGCGGCGCGCGCCGCCGCCCTGCTCGGGCCGGAAGCCGCCGCCGTGCTGCTGCCGATCGAGGAAACCCGCGGCGCCCTGTGCCTCTCAGGCTTCGCCGCCTCGCCGGCGGTCACCCGCGCCACCGCCGCGCACCAGGCGCTCACTGTCAACGGCCGCCCGGTCGCCGATCCCGTACTGCGCACCGCCGTGCGGGTCGGCTACCGCGACGTGATCGCCGCCGGCCGCCATCCCGTGGTCGCGCTGTGGCTCACTGTTCCGGCGGAGGAACTGGACGTCAACGTGCATCCGGCCAAGGCCGAGCTGCGCTTCCGCGATCCCGCCGCGGTACGCGCGCTGGTCATTGGCGCGCTCGGCCGGGCGCTGACCGGCAGCGCCGGCACCACGGTCCCGGCGCACCGCCCGGCCCTCGCGCTGCAGCCGCACCGCGCGGCGCCGGGCTGGCACATGCCGGCCGGTGCCATGCCCGGCTTCGCCGACACCCAGCTCCCGCTCGCCGCGCCCCCCGCCGCGCGCCCCTCCCCGCCGTCCGAGCCGCACCCCGACCACCCGCTCGGTGCGCCGCTCGGCCAGGTGCAGGACACCTACATCGTCGCCGTCGCCAGCCGACGGCAGCCTGATCCTGGTCGATCAGCACGCCGCCCATGAGCGCCTGACCCACGAGGCGCTGCGTGAGCAGATGCTGGCCGACGGCATCCGCAGCCAGCCGCTGCTGGTCCCCGCCGTGGTCGAGTTGGCCGCCGCGGAATCCACCCGCCTCCTCGCGCGCGCCGGCGATCTGGCCCGGCTGGGCCTGGAGCTGGAACCGTTCGGTCGCGGCGCCGTGCTGGTCCGCGCGCTGCCGGCGGCGCTCGGCGCGCCGGAGCCGACCGCGCTGATCCGCGACCTGGCCGACGAGCTGGCGGATTTCGACGAATCCACCGCCCTCGCCGCACGGCTCGACGCGGTGATCGCGCGCATGGCCTGCCATGGCTCGATCCGTGCCGGCCGGCGGCTCGCCCCGGCGGAGATGGACGCTCTGCTGCGGCGCATGGAGGCGACACCGCGCGCCGCCACCTGCAGCCACGGACGCCCCACCGGTACTGCGCTTCACGCCGGCGGAGCTGGGCGCGCTGTTCCGGCGCGGCTAGCGCGACGCTGGTCGCCCGAGCGCGCCCGGTCGCGCGACATGCGCACCGGCACTGTTATCCCCGTACCCATATTGTCATTCCCGCGCCGATATTGTCATTCCCGCGAAAGAGCCTGTGAAAGAAATCCGCGCGGAGCGCAGGTTTGGTCATCGCATCGTCCCGGCGCCTCCCGGCCCGGCACCTCAGTGCATAGGCAACGCCGCGTCTCGCCGGCCCGGACGCCCGGTCATTGCCGGCACCAACGAGGCCGGCTTGCCTCCATGCCCTTCTACGCTGCCGCTTGGCGCAGACAGTGGCCGCGCCAGAGATTGTGGGCCAGTGCCTGCAGCAGAACCACGCAGGCGACCTTGGCCATCGAGCGCACCTGCAGCACTCCCAGGCCACGCCCTTTCAGGATGCCGTTCACCGTCTCGATCCGCGCGCGTCGCTTATACACCAGCTTGCCGGCCTCCCCGGCCATCCGCGCGCGCCATGTCTTGATCGCCTCCGGCTCGGCGTCCCGTCGTTGCGCGCGCTTGCGCTGACTCGCCGGAGTGGCCGTCGCCTTGTCGGGCGCGACCGGTGCGTAGACCTCGATCCCCGCCGCGCTCAGGCTGACAATGTCCTGCTGCGTCGCATAATGCGTGTCGGCAAGAACCCGCTGTGGCGTGATGCCGAAATTGGTCCTGACCTGCTCGGTCATCGGGCCCGCCAGGCCGGCGTCGTTGCGACGGTCGGTTACTGCGGTGGTGACAATGATGCCGCTCTGCGGCAGCACCGCCAGCTGCACGTTGTAGCCGGCGCGCACGGCACCGTCGGCGAAGCGCATCAGCCGCGCGTCGGGATCGGTGCGACTGGCCCGCGGCTCGTTCTTCTTGGTTTCCGCCTGCTTGTGGGTCTTGGCGCTCGCGGCCCGTTCCGCACGCAACTTGTCCAGTGCCCGACGCGCTGCCGCGGCACGCGCCGCAACGTCTTCAGCGGCACGCCGCCGCGCCGCCTGCCGGCGTGTCTCGCTCGCCGCCGGATCGGTCGCAACCTCCGCCTTCAGCGTCTCCACCAACTCGCGCGCGGCAGCTTCGATCGTCGCCAGCCGGGCCGACCGGCGGAACGAGCCGCGGCCAGCGCTGGCTTTAACTTTAGTGCCATCAATCGCGATCTCGTCCAGCGTGACCACACCCTCGGTGATCAACGCGGTGACGCTCTCGCGCAGCAGCCGGTCGAGCACCGCGGCATGCTCGACCCGGAAGTCGCTCAGCCCGTGATAGTTCACCGGCACGCCACCGCACAGCCAGCGATAGGCGAGGTCGCTCTGGCACAGCCGATCGAGCTGCCGCGCCGAGCCGACGCCTTCCAGCGTGGCATACAGCCACAACGCCAGCAGCACCCGAGGGTCCGGCGGCGGACGGCCGGGGCCGCCGTCCACCGTCTTGATCCGCTGAAACAACTCCGTCAGCTCCAGCCCCGCCACATAGGCCCAGACGACGCGCGCTTTGTGGTCGGCCGCCAGCAGGCCTTCCAGATCGACAAACTCCCAGCTCGGCTGGTTTCGCTCCGGCCGCAGGTAACGCACTGCCATCGATGTCCCCGAATCACTCATCGATGCCAGCGAATCGATTTCGCCAGGGAATGCCAATTCTTTCACAGGCTCGAAAGCGGGAATCCAGCCACCGCCCACGCCACCCGCGACCTTCGCATGGATGCCCGCTTTGCGCGGGCATGACGGGGGAAGGGTCAGCCTCTCGGGCGGGTGGTATCAAAGGGCAAGGCCAGATCTGATCTACTGGCCGCCACCGCCATACGAATTATGTTCCCCGCCGCTTTGCCCCCCGCCACCTTGCCACCCGCCGCCGCCGCTGGGATGCCAGCCGCCGCCGCCACCGCCTTGCGCTCTGTCCGCATGCCAGTCGTGGCCCCAGCCAGCTTCATGCCAGCCGTAGCCGCCGCCCGGACCACCGTAGCATCCGCCGAGCGCCATCATGAACGCCAGGCCAATAGTCAACAAAGCCGCTCTCATCGTTTGAAATCCTCTCCGACGGGTGGCGCCATAGTCATCTTACCTGGGGGCGCACGAATGCCTTCGCGCCGAAATTCTACGCACCGATTGACACATTCAGGCGATTCCTCCGCCGCCTCTTGACCCCCGGGCCGCCGCCCCGGCATGTGCATCGCCGCCCTCAATGGAGTGCCCTTGGATGCCCTCGTTCGAGTTTGTCACGGTCGATGTCTTCACCGACCGCCAATTCGGCGGCAATCCGCTGGCCGTGTTTCCCGATGCGCGCGGCCTTACTGACGAGCAAATGCAGGCCATCGCCGCCGAATTCAATTTGTCCGAAACCACCTTCGTCCTGCCGCCCGAGAACCCTCAGCACGACGCGCGTGTCCGCATCTTCACGCCGCGCACCGAGTTGCCCTTCGCCGGCCATCCGAATGTCGGCACCGGTTTCGTGCTGGCGCGGCGCGATCAGTCGCCGCCGGAGCATTTCACCTTCGAGGAGGGCGCCGGGCTGGTGCGCGTGCACGTGCTGCGCGGCGCTGATGAAACCATAACCGGCGCTCGCATCTCGGCGCCTCGCTCATTGACCATCGAGGATGACGTTGCGGCGGAAACCGTTGCCGCCTGCGCCGGCCTCGCGCTCGAGGATATCGTCACCACCGCCCATACGCCGCTGGTCGCCACGGTCGGCACGCCGTTCGTGATCGCGCAGGTGACCGACGCCGAGGCGCTGTCGCGTGCCGCCCCCGACCTTGCTGCGTTCCGCGCCACCCGGTCCCGCTTCGAAGACAGGTTCGCGCTGCATCTCTATGCCTGGCTCGATGAAGGCGAACTGCGGCTGCGCACCCGCATGTTCGCCCCGCTTGGCGGCGTGCTCGAAGATCCGGCGACCGGCAGCGCCAACGCCACTCTCGCCGCGTTGCTGACCTCGCTCGCGCCCGGCGTAAATGTGAATCTGATGTATGAGATCGAGCAGGGAATCGAGATGGGACGGCCCAGCCGCCTTATTGCCACTGCCCGCAAGACCGGCGAAGGCCCAGTCAGCGCCACAGTCGCCGGCGATTGCGTTCCGGTGATGCGAGGATGGTTTGATTTGTAAGCATCGCGCCGTTGCCAGGCAAACCGGCGCGGCGTCCGGTCCAGGCAATGTTTCGCGACGCCAACCTGCTGACAGGAACGTGATCGAGGTCCGGTACCTGATGGGGTGTCCGATAGTGCCGCGCGGGACTACCAAAACCCGGTGGTGGGGGACAGTCCTGATCTTGCAGCGTCGCCGACGCGCGCGGAACTGGAAGCGCGCCTGCATCAGCAGGCGCTGCTCGCGGAGATCGGCCGCCGCGCGCTGACAGCCCCGAGGCCGGATGTGCTGTTGGACGAGGCGGCGCGGCTGACTGCGCGCGGCCTTCGCGCGCGGTACAGCAAGGTTCTGGAGTATCTGCCCGATCGCAACCGCCTGCTGGTGCGCGCCGGTGTCGGCTGGCACGCCGGCGTGGTGGGGCATGCCACGATCGGCGCCGACCTCGAGTCGCCGGCCGGCTACGCGCTGCACACAGGCAAGCCGGTCATCAGCAACAACCTGTCGAGCGAACATCGGTTCCGCACGCCGACCTTGCTGCTGCAGCATGGAGTGATACGGGCCGCCAACGTCATTTTGCTGGGAGAAGGACGCCCGTTCGGCGTGCTGGAGGTGGATAGCGAGGAACCGGGCGCCTATTCCGAGCATGACATCGATTTCCTGCAGGCGGTCGCCAATCTGCTCGGTGTTGCGCTGGAACGCAGCCGCGCCGAGGCTGCATTGCACGAACTGAACGCGACGCTGGAGAGCCGGATCGAAGCTGCGGTCACCGAGCGTCGGCAGACCGAGGACGTGCTGCGCCAGGCCGAGAAGATGGAAGCGGTGGGGCAACTCACCGGCGGCGTGGCGCACGATTTCAACAATCTGCTGCTGGTGATTTCCGGTAATCTGGAACTGCTTGGCCGCGAGCTGGCCGGCAATGAACGGCTGCAGCGGATGGTTGCCACCGCGCAGAAGGGTGCTGCCCGCGGCGCGCAGCTTACCCGCCAGTTGCTCGCGTTTGCCCGCCGTCAGGCACTGCGGCCGGAACACCGCCAGGTCAACGAGCTGGTGCGCGAGTTCGACGTGCTGGCAACCAGGATGCTGGGCGATGCGGTGGAGGTGGTGTTCGAGCTTGACCCGACGGCCGGCGCAATCGACGTGGATTCGGCGCAGTTCGGCTCTGCGCTGCTCAATCTGGTGGTGAATGCGCGCGACGCGATGCCGAACGGAGGGCGGCTGACGATCCGCACGCTAAATCAGCGGCTCGATCGAAACGAGGCGGCACGCCACACCGACGGGCGGCCCGGCGATTTCGTCGTGGTGGACGTGGTCGATACCGGCGATGGCATGCCGGCGGACGTGCTGGAACGCGCGACGGAGCCGTTCTTCACCACCAAGGCGCTGGGTCACGGGACCGGCCTCGGGCTGAGCCAGGTCTATGGGTTTGTGCGCCAGTCCGACGGCTTCATGAGCCTGGTCAGCGCACCGGCGGCGGGAACCACGGTGCGCATTTACCTGCCGCTGGTGTCAGCCCGGGCGCGTCCGCGCGCCACGGAGCCGGGCGGCGCGATGGCAGCATCCGGGATGGTTCTGGTCGTGGAGGACGATACTGATGTGCGTGAGCTGGTGCTCGCGCAGCTTCAGGACCTTGGGTACGACGTGGTGGCTGCCGCGAACGGGCCGGAGGCGCTGGAGTTGCTCGATAAGGGAGTGCCGGAGATCGACCTGATGCTGACCGACGTGATCATGCCGGGCGGATTGAGCGGGGTCGAATTGGTGCGCGCCGCGCGGCAGCTCCGACCGGCGCTGCGAGCAGTGCTGACATCGGGTTACGTCGCCGGGAGTTTGCCGGGAGCATCGACGTCTGACGAGATCGAATCACTGGATCTGCCGCTGCTCAGCAAACCATACAGCCAGGACGAGCTGGCGCGTGTGCTCCGGGAGGCGTTCGGCACTGATTGACGCGCCCTGGCCCCGTGGGGGCACCGGGGAGGTGGACGAACGTAATGCGCCGCGCCATGCTGTCGCCGCTTGGGTTTCGCAGTGGCGCGGAAGGCTCGGATGATCGACAAACGCGTGGCCTCGGTCGCCGAGGCGCTCAGCGGATTGCGCGACGGATCCATGGTCATGCTGGGCGGGTTCGGCGATGTGGGCACGCCGATGGCGCTGCTGGACGGATTGATCGAGCAGGGCGCCAGCGATCTGACGCTGGTCTGCAATGCCGGCGGGCGCGACGGCAGCGCGATCGCGCAACTGCTGATCCTTGGCCGGGTGCGCAAGATGATCTGTAGCTTCGTGCGGCCGGCGAGTGAGGCGGCTCGGCTGCATGTGCAAGGCAAGCTGGAGCTGGACATCGTGCCGCAGGGCACGCTGGCGGAACGAATTCGCGCCGCCGGGTCGGGGATCACCGGCTTCTACACCCCGACCGCCGCGGACACGGTGATCGCCGACGGTCGCGAGACACGCGAGATCGGCGGCAGACTGTGCCTGCTGGAATACCCGCTGCCTGGGGACGTGGCGCTGATCGACGCGTGGCAAGGCGACCGCTGGGGCAATCTGACCTATCGCGAGGCGCAGCGTAACTTCAATCCGATCATGGCGATGTCGGCGCCGCTGACCATCGCCCAGGTGAAGCACATCGTGGAGCTGGGGGATATCGAGCCGGGTCACGTCCACACGCCCGGCATCTTCGTCCGCCGCCTCGTGCACGTGCCGGAGTAGGAGAGAGCGGACATGGGCAACGGGAAACCGCTCGATCGCGATGGCATGGCGGCACGCGCCGCCGCCGATATCCCGGAGGGCTGGCTGGTCAATCTGGGGATCGGCATACCGACCGCGGTGGCGAACTTCATTCCCGCCGAGCGGGAGGTGATCTTTCATGCCGAGAACGGCGTCATCGGCCTCGGGCCGGCGCCACCGCCCGATCGGGTCAATCCGTACCTGATCAATGCCGGTGTGCAGCACGTCACGCTGCGGACCGGCGGCAGCTTCGTGCACCAGGCCGACAGTTTCGCCATCGCTCGCGGCGGGCATCTGGACCTTTGCATCCTGGGCGCGTTCGAGGTGTCGCAGGCGGGTGATATCGCCAACTGGGCTCGGTCGCCCGATGAGCCGGTGAAGCAGATCGGTGGGGGGATGGACCTGGCCGTGGGCGCGAAGCGCCTGTGGGTGGTCATGGAGCACACCACGAAGGACGGTGCGCCGCGGCTGGTGCGGCAATGCGGCTATCCGTTGACCGCGAAGGCGGTGGTGCGGCGGGTGTACACCAACCTGGCGGTGCTGGACGTCACGCCGCGCGGTTTCGTGGTGCGGGAGATTGTCGGGGGGCTTTCGTTCGCGGACCTGCAGGCGCGAACCGAGGCAATGCTGCTGCGCGACTGATAGTGGGCGTGCGGGAGGGTGACTCTGCCTCGGTCGCGGTTGCATGGGCGGTCGATGGATTCCCGCGGAAGGCGGGAAATCCAGCAACACTCCGTGCGACCGCGATCGCCTCACGCCCGCCCGCGTGACCATGACGACGGAGAGCCAGCCTCTCGAACGGCTGGTATCAAAGCAGCGTCGGGGTCGCTGGAGTGACGATGCGATGCGGCCTGTCCGTGACTGCCGCCAGCTTCACGGCATCCGTCCAGACCGGTCGTGCAGAGCGGCGCTGCTAACCCATGGCGGCTTCGCAGCGCACCGGCGTCCCCGCGTTTGCCGCCGCCGGCGTTCCGTTGCCAAGCCGGCATGACGTCACGCCGCCTTGGCGTCGGGCACACGGATCTTGGTCGCCATCGGCCCCGCCCCGCCGGTCTCTTCCACGTAGTGCACCAACTGGCCGATCCGCAGATCCTCGAACCGCGCGTTGGTGACGCTGTCGCGATGGAAATAGAGCTGCGTGCCGCTACTGGTGACAATGAACCCGTGATCGGCACCCAGCTCGATCGACGTCACCTGGCCGCTCAGGGCCGAACCGCTCGGCGGCGTGGTGTCGGTGCGGACCTGCCGCTTGTGCTCCTGCAATTGCCGCTCCGCCGCATCGAACGCTTCGCGGATCGACACCCGCACGTCGGGATGCGCGTACTCCTGCTTCGCGCGGTGCGGCTCGTGGCTGACCGCCAGGTCGCGTCCAGGTACCGACATGATGACGTGGCACTCGTAGAGGTTCCCGCTCTGATGCTGCCGGTGCAGCGCCTCCACGGAAACCCGGCAGCCGATCAGCCGGTCATGGCGCTGGTCGAGCTTTTCCACCCGTTCACGGATCAGCGCCTCCAGCGACTCAGACGAACCCATGTTGTGAAAAGTGAGTTCGAGCGGACGGTCCATTCCTGTCGTCTCCTGTGCTCGTCGGATCGGCGCCGTGCCTGGCGAATGCGACGCCGATCGCCTGGCCGATCTCGGCATCCGCCCCGCTCGCCGCCGCTATCTGGTCGGGCAAATGCGCCGTGCCTGTCGTACCAGCGGCCCGCGGGGCCGACTGGTCTGCGCGCAGGGTTGGTGCGGCGGCTGCGGGCGAAATCAAGAAGATACCGGCGGCCCGACGATCCCGGGAGCAGTCAACACTTCGCGCCGCTGGTATCATCATGTATCGCCAACTCGCGGCCGCGCGTCAGGTTGCTTGGGTAACCGCAGCGGACGCGCAGCCCAGCCACCCGCCGGCTCGCTTTACAATCCGCACATCCGCCCCGATCCTGGCCTGCATGGACGACGAGCGCGCCGGCCCGGCGCCCCCGAGGGACGACCACTGGGGGGGTGAGTCCGCACCGCCGGATTGGCAGCACACCATGTGGGCCATGGTCGGCATCCAATTCATCATGACCCTGTCGTTCACCATCCTCAGTCCGATCATGCCGCTGTTCCTGCCGGATCTCGGCGTGAAGGGAGCGTCGCAGATCTATCTCTGGGCCGGCGTCCTGAATGGCACCACCTCCTTCGTGGCTGCCTTCGTCTCCCCGCTCTGGGGCCGCGTCGCCGACCGGCGAGGGCGCAAGCTCATGCTGCTGCGCTCCAGCTTCGCCATCGGCTTCTTCACCGTACTGATGGGCCTGTCGCTGAATGTCTGGCAGTTCTTCGCCGCCCGCGCGCTGATGGGAGCGTTTGCCGGCTTCTCCGCCTCGGCCATCGCTCTGGTGGCGAGCCAGGTGCCCGAGCAGCGGTTGGGCTACGCGCTCGGCTGGCTCAGCACCGGCCAACTCGTCGGCGGGCTGGTCGGGCCGGTGCTGGGCGGCGGCCTGGCGGATGCGAGCGGCAGTTTTCGTGTCCCCTTCTATTGCACCGCGGCCATCTGCTTCGGGGCGATGGCGTTGGCCTGGGCCGTCGTGCGCGAACAGTTCGTCCCGCCGGCACAACCGCGGCAGGCGCGATCTGCGTGGTCGGGCCTCAGCCTGCTGACCCGCTCCTCGGGTCTGGTCTCGCTGTTTTTCGTGCTGCTGCTGGCGCAATTCGGCGTGCGCACGGTGCAGCCGGTGATCACCCTGTTCGTGCAGGAGCTGGCGCCCCAACAGGGCAATCTGGCGACGCTGGCCGGCTTCGCCTTCTCCATCACGGGGGTCGCCGACCTGCTCGCCTCGCCGTTCCTCGGCAAGCGCAGCGACGTGATCGGCTACCGGCGCGTGCTGCTGATCTGCCTGCTGGGGGCCGCCCTCACCAGCCTGCCGCAGGCGTTTGCCCACAGCTACTGGGAATTTCTGCTCGAGCGGTTCGGCGTCGGCTGTTTCATCGGCGGCATCCTGCCGACGGCCAATGCGCTGGTCGGGCGGATGGTGCCGCGGGCGCAGCGCGGCACCGTGTACGGCCTGACCGCGTCCGCCACGTTTCTTGGCAATTCCCTGGGGCCGCTGACCGGTGGCGGCGTGGCCGCCCTGCTAGGGCTGCGTTTCGTGTTCCTGGTCACCGGCGCGCTGCTGCTCGCGAATCTCGCCTGGGTTTATCTCACCGTGCCGGAGCTGGCGGATCAGGCGGCAATGCCAGCGTCCGCCAAGGATTGATCCCCGGGGGATTGATCCCCGAGGATTGATCACGGTCGCGCGAGTCCGGCTGCTTCACGGTGGAATCCACGCGAGCTTGCGTTGCAACGGCGAGCGGAATGCGTCAGATGCGAAACCAAGAGTGGTCCGCGCCGTTGTCGCAGGGCCGGTCTGCGGCTTGCAATCCAGGACGTCCACAGGAGAATTTGTATGATGAAGGTTCGCAACCTCGCCACGCTGGTGGCGATCGGTGCTCTCGCCGGGCTGACCGGCTGCTCGACGTTGGGCATCGGCGGCTCATCCGCACCGCAGGCCACGGCTGCCCCCCCGGCCGCACCGCCGCCGGCGCCGGCCCCGCCGGCACCGACCCCAGGAAACGAGCTGTCGCATCAGACGGTGCGGCAGATCCAGACAGCGCTGAAGCGGAACGGCGTTTATAGTGGACGCGTGGACGGCGTATGGGGCCCGAAGACGCAGAACGGGGTCAGCCAGTTCCAGCAGAAGAACGGGCTGCAGGCGACCGGCAGCCTGGATGAGCCGACCTTCCAGGCGCTGCGCGTCGCATCCCCGGCTGGCAACAGCAGCATGGGCGGCGGGTCGATGAACAGTGGCGCCCCGAGCGGTGGTGCGATGAATGACAACTCGGGTGCCGCCGGCACCTCGACCGGCGCCCCGCCGGCCACCACCAACCCGTAATTCTGTATCACCCCTGTTCCCTCTCCCCGGTCCTTGCCGGGGAGAGGATTTACATAACGTCAGACTGACGGGAATTGCCGCGGCCTCTGGTCAGGGCCTGTTCACCATTCCGCCCCACACTGCCTGGGTGAACGTTCTTTCCCCCGCCGCCATCGCCCGTATCCGTACGTTCGCCTTTGCCGGGATCGAAGCGGTGCCGGTTGAAGTGCAGGTGCAGATCTCCGCCGGCCTTCCAGCCTTCCTGGTCGTCGGCCTGCCCGATAAAGCGGTCGGGGAGGCCCGCGAACGTGTCCGCGCGGCCCTCGCCGCCATGGGTCTGTCGCTGCCGCCGCGCCGCGTGTTGATCAATCTGGCGCCGGCGGACCTCTTGAAGGAAGGCAGCCATTTCGACCTGCCGCTGGCGCTCGGCGTCCTGGCCGCCATGGACATCCTGCCGCGCGACGAAATCGACGGCTACGCCGCCCTGGGGGAGTTGCACCTCGACGGCACGCTGCATCCGGTTGCCGGCGTCCTGCCGGCGGCGATCGGGGCATCGGCACGCGACCTCGGCCTGATCTGCCCGGCCGCTCAAGGCGGGGAAGCCGCCTGGGCCGGCCGGATCGAGGTGCTGGCCGCACCCGATCTGCTGAGCCTGATCAATCATTTCCGCGGCTCGCAGGTGCTCACCCCGCCGCAGCCCGCCGGCGTCGCGGAGACCCCGCGCGGGCCCGAGCTGGCCGACGTGAAAGGCATGGAAACCGCCAAGCGTGCGCTGGAAATCGCCGCCGCCGGCGGCCACAACCTGCTGCTGATCGGCCCGCCCGGCGCCGGCAAGTCAATGCTGGCGGCGCGACTGCCCGGCCTGTTGCCCGATCTCACGCCGGCCCAGGCGCTGGAGGTCAGCATGATCCACAGCGTTGCCGGATTGTTGGAAGGCGGCCGGCTGGTGATGCGTCCGCCGTTCCGCGAGCCGCACCATTCGGCGTCCCAGGCAGCGCTCAGCGGCGGTGGCCAGCGCGCCCGGCCCGGCGAAGTGTCGCTTGCCCATCGCGGCGTGCTGTTCCTGGATGAACTGCCGGAATTTCCCAAGCCGGCGCTGGAATCGCTGCGCCAGCCCATGGAATCCGGGCGCACCACGGTGGCGCGCGCCGCCGCCCACATCACCTATCCCGCGCGGTTCCAGCTCGTCGCGGCGATGAACCCGTGCCGCTGCGGCTACCTGGGGGATGCCGGGCGGGAGTGCGGGCGGACGCCGCGCTGCGGCGAGGATTACCAGAACCGGATCAGCGGACCGGTGCTCGACCGCATCGACCTCACGGTCGAGGTGCAACCCGCCTCGGCCGCCGAACTGGCACGCGCGCCGCGCGGCGAAACCTCCACGGCCGTCGCCGCCCGGGTTGCCAGGGCAAGAATGGCGCAAGCCGCGCGATCGGATGGCAACAGCCCCATCCGCAATGCCGAGCTGGACCCCGGCGACCTCGCCCTGACGCCAGACGCCCAGTCCTTGGCCGAGCAGGCGATGGACCGCCTGCGCCTCTCGCCGCGCGGCTACACGCGGGTCCTGCGCGTGTCGCGCAGCATCGCCGATCTCGCCGGCGCCGAGGTCATCGGGCGGGTGCACGTGGCCGAGGCACTGGCGTTCCGCCATCGGATGCCCGGACGGAAACCGCTCGTCGCGCCGTGATGTCAGCGGCCCGAAGGGCCGACTGGCATGCCCGTAGATCCGTCATGTCCGTAGACCCGTCATGCCCGCGAAAGCGGACATCCAGCCGAAAGCACGGAATTCCACCGGTTTGCCTAGATTCCCCCGCACTCGCAGCAATAACGAACCTAGATCACCGTCAATGCAGTCTGGTATAATATATCAGCGGCCCGACGATCCCCGGGGCAGTCAAGACCTCGGGCCGATGGTATGATCGTCCCGCCCGGCGCGTCCGCCATTGGACATCCACCGACGATGGCCGGTATTGGTTCCGCACGATCCCGTCCCAACACGGAGCGCATCCAAATGGCCGACGCCGAGAACGCCGTCCCTTCAACCGAAAAACTTACGCTGGCCATCGACATCGGCGGCAGCCATCTCAAGGCCGGCATTCTGAACGAGGCGGGGGCGGTGGCTGCCGGACCGGTACGCGTGGAAACGCCCAAGCCGGCCAAACCCGCCGCAGTGGTCGAGGGTCTGATCGGACTGGCCCATCAACTCGGCCGGTTCGACCGCATTTCGATTGGCTTTCCCGGCGTGGTCCGGGGTGCCGCCGTGCTGACCGCACCCAATCTCGGCACCAAGGACTGGCACGGCTTCTCGCTCGCCCATGAGCTGTCCCATCATCTCGGTGCGCCCGCCCGGATGCTGAACGATGCAACCATCCAGGGTCTCGGCGTGATCAGCGGACATGGCCTGGAATGCGTGCTGACGATGGGCACCGGCATGGGCTTCGCGCTGTTCCAGCATGGGCTGCTGACGCCGCACCTGGAAATGAGCCAGCATCCGGTGAAGACCCACAAGACATACGATCAGTATGTCGGCGATGCCGCGCTCAAGGATGTCGGACGCGGGCGCTGGAATCGCCGGGTCCGCCGGGTGATCGGCCATATGGATACGCTGGCGATGTACGACATGCTCTACATCGGCGGCGGCAATGCCAGGCTGATCGAAGGCGCGCTGCCCGATCGCGTGAAGGTTGTTTCAAACGAGGCCGGCATCACCGGCGGCGTCCGCCTGTGGGATCCCCGCCTCGATCCCGCCTTCGCCGAGCACCCGGCGTTTGCCCCGATCAGCTCGCCGGTACCCGCGAGCGCCGATAGCGGCGGATAAGCGCGTTGGTCGAGCTGTCGTGGTTCAGCGCGGGCTCCTTGGCGTCCCGCAGTTCCGGGATGATGTGGACCGCCAGCACCTTGCCCAGCTCCACGCCCCACTGATCGAACGAATCGATCGCCCAGATCGCGCCCTGGGTAAACACGCTGTGCTCGTACAATGCCACCAGGCTGCCCAGTGTGCGCGGGTCCAGCCGCTCGGCCAGTATCACGTTGGTCGGTCGGTTGCCCTCGGTCACCCGGAACGGGGTCTGGAACTCGGGTGAGCCCTCGGCGTGCAATTCCTCCGCGGTCTTGCCGAACGCCAGACCCTCGGCCTGGGCGAACAGGTTAGCCATCAGCAGGTCGTGGTGCTCGGCCAGTGAACTTAGTGGAGCGCAGAAGCCGATCAGGTCGCACGGCACCAGTTTCGTGCCTTGGTGCAGCAACTGGTAGAATGAGTGCTGGCCGTCGGTGCCCGGCTCGCCCCAGACGATCTGGCTCGTCTGCCAGTCCACATGTTGCCCGTTCAGATCGACATGCTTGCCGTTGCTCTCCATGGTTAGCTGCTGAAGATAGGCGGGGAAGCGGGCTAACGGCGCCGCATAGGGCATCACGCCCAGCGTCTCCGCCCCGAAGAAGTTGTTGTACCAGACCGTCAGCAGGCCCATCAGCATCGGCAGGTTCTTCGCCGGCGGGGCAGTGCGGAAATGCTCGTCCATGGCATGGAAGCCGGCCAGCAGGTCGCGGAAATTATCCGGCCCGATGGCGATCATGGTGGACAGTCCGATCGCCAAATCCATCGAATAGCGGCCGCCCACCCAGTCCCAGAAGCCGAACATGTTGCTGGTATCAATGCCGAATTTCCGCACGCCGGCTTCGTTGGTGGAGACGGCAACGAAATGCTTCGCCACCGCGGCGTCGGAACCCAGCGCGCCCACCACCCAGGCCCGCGCCGTGGCGGCGTTGGTCATCGTCTCCAACGTCGTGAAGGTCTTGGAAGAAATGACGAACAGCGTCTCCGCCGCGTCCAGCCCCCGCGTCGCCGCGGCGAAGTTCGCTCCATCAATGTTTGAAACGAAGCGACACTCAGGCGATCCCTTGCTGTACTCCTGCAGCGCCAGCCAGGCCATCTCCGGCCCCAGATACGACCCGCCGATGCCGATATTGATCACCGTGCGGATGCGCTTGCCGGTATGGCCGGTCCAGGACCCGTCGCGCACGCGCGCGGCGAACGCCCCCATCCGGTCCAGCACCGCATGCACCTCGGGCACCACATCCTTGCCCTCGGCCATGATGTGAGCATCCCGCGGCGCCCGCAGCGCCACGTGCAGCACGGACCGCCGCTCGGTGGTGTTGATCGCCTCGCCACGGAACATCGCGTCCCGCCGTGCGACGACACCCTGCTCGACCGCAAGCTGTTGCAGCAGGCGCAGCGTTTCGTCGGTGATGCGGTTCTTGGAATAATCCAGGAACAATCCCGCTGCCTCGGCCGAGTAACGTTCGGCGCGGCCGGGGTCGTCCTTGAACAATTGCCGCAGGTGCGCACCCTTGAGCTGCTCGTGATGCGCGGCAAGCGCCCGCCACGCGGGCCTGTCGATGGGTCGGTTGACCGCCATGTCTAACTCCTTTTGCCGGATCCGATTTGCCCGAAGGCGGACCGGTCGAACCGCAGCAGGTCGCCGATCGCCTCGATCTGGATATCCGCCGGTGGGTACGTCTTCAACACCTCCGGGTCCAGCGCGTAATGACCCTGGCGGGGAAATACCGTGGTCACCCGGTCGCCCCAGACCTTCTTGACCGCATCCAGGATGCGCAGCTTGTCGTCGATCAGCACATAGTGCCGGGCCGGATACCAGTGTTCGACGTCATCCAGCTCCTGTTCCTTGTGGATGTAGATCAGCACGCGGTCCGCGAACGCCCGCCACAGGCCCGAACATTCCACCTTGCGTGGCTGGAACACCGCGTCTCCGTCCGACAGGATCACCGTCGGCCCCCATTGTGCCGCGTGCCGCACGGCATCGAGCGCGCCGGGATAGAGCCGCTTGGCAAACGGATAATCCACCAGCCAATTGGCCATACGCAGCACGCGTGGGTCGTGCAACTCTTCCACCCGGTAGCGCTCCAGCGCACCCAGATAATCCGCGTAGCCCAGCTCGCCGCGCAGTTCCTCGAACAGCGCCCAGAAGCGGTCGCCCGCCTGCACGCCGTAATTCTGCTCCAGGTGCTCGCGCATGTCGTTCTGCACGCCGTCATTGTCGACCAGCGTGTTGTCCACGTCGAACAGGAACACGAGGTCCGATTGGGTTGTGCTCATCCGGCCACCATTGGTTCGCAGTCGGCATTGTGGACTGAAATCGCCTCCGTGCGCGAGCCCCGGTTCGGCAAATGCCCGCCAGCTCGCTTGCCTGCCGCGGGTAAAGTCCTACATATTGTAGGACAAACCTGGGACCGCGATCATGGCCGACACGATCACCGCACGCGACGCCAACCACCGTTTCGCCCGCATCCTCAGTGAGGTGGAATCGGGCAAGGAATTCGTGGTGACCCGCAATGGTGTACCGGTTGCCCGAATCGTGCCCGAACGCCTGCCGGACGGGCGTCGGCGACTGACGGCGGAGCAGGAGCGCATCCTTGCCGAGAGCAATATGCGACTGCGACAAGGATGGCCGCTCGGGATCGAACATTTTGACCGCAACGAACTCTACGATGACATATTGGGAATCAAGGATCCTGAAGCGTGAGATTCACGCTCGACAGCAATGTTCTCGTCTATACTGCGGATGGACGGGACAGCGAACGCCAGGAAAGCGCTTTGTCGATCATGAACCGCGCAGCACGCTGTGACTGTGTTCTGCTTCCGCAGGCGCTGTCCGAATTTTTTCACGCGGTGACTCGAAAGCGCATCATGCCTCGTTCAGTCGCAGCCGATCAGGTTCGTGGCTGGCTTCGCCTGTTTCCGATCACCGCCGGAGCGGCCGAGAACGCAATATTGGCCGCCCTTGAGGCGGCTGTTGCCGGCCGCTTCCAGTTCTACGATGCGCTGCTGCTTGCAACCGCCGGGGAAGCCGGGTGCGGCGCTGTTATCTCAGAAGACATGCGGGATGGCGCGGAACTACGTCAGGTGCAGGTGGTCGCAGCCTTCGCATCGCACGGTGCCATCAGCGCCGGCGCCGAGGCGTTGCTGTCTGGTACCGCCGCCAGCTGACTGGCGTTGGTTGACCCGCCCCATGGCTTCGCCCAGAACCCGCCGAACTGTCGTGCAACCCACGAGGGACATCCACATGACCACCGCGGCTACCTTCGAGCACCTTCAGATCGGCCAGACGGCCAGCACCTCCAAGACCATCACCGAGGCCGACATCCTGCTGTTCGCCGCCGTCAGCACCGACACCAACCCGGTGCATATCGACGCTGAAGCCGCCAGCCGCTCCATCTTCAAGGAACGTGTGGCGCATGGTATGCTGTCCGCCGGCCTGATCAGCGCCGTGCTGGGCACCAAGCTGCCCGGCCCCGGCACCATCTATCTCGGCCAGACCCTGCGCTTCCGCGCCCCGGTGAAGATCGGCGCCACGGTGACCGCCACCGTCGAGGTCACCGCCCTCCAGCCCGAGAAGCGCCGCGCCACGCTCAAGACCACCTGCACGGTCGGCGGCCAGACCGTGATCGAAGGCGAGGCGCAGGTCCAGCTCCCGCCGCCCGCCTGATGCGCCTGTTCCGCGACTGGCGCGGCCTGCCGGACGATGCGCGCGGCGCCACCGTGGCGCTTGGCAATTTCGACGGCGTGCATCGCGGCCACGCCGCCGTGCTGCGCGCCGCCCACACCGCCCGGCCGGACGCACCGCTCGCCGTCCTGACGTTCGAGCCGCACCCGCGCGAGCTGTTCCGCCCCGACGATCCGCCCTTCCGCCTCACGCTATCCGCCGAGCGCGCCGACGCGCTGGCCGCCCTCGGGGCGGTGCTGCTGTACGAATTGCCGTTCGACCATCGGTTCAGCCTGATGCCGCCCGAATCCTTCGTGAGCGGCATATTGCACGACGCGCTGGCCGCCCGGCACCTCGCCTGCGGCCCGGATTTCGCCTTCGGTCACCGCAAGACCGGCGACACCGCCTTCCTGGCAGCGCGCGCGGAGGCGCTTGGCATGGGACTGACGCTGGTGCCGCCCGTCACCGACGCCGAAGGACCGCTCTCGTCCACGCGCATCCGCCGCGCCCTGCGCGATGGCTACCCGGAGCGCGCCGCCGCCGAGCTGGGCCGCCCCTGGACGATCCGCGGCCAGGTGGCGCATGGCGACCAGCGCGGCCGTACCATCGGTTTCCCCACCGCCAACATCACGCTCGGCCGCCACCTGGAGCCGGCCCGCGGCGTCTATGCGGTCACCGTGCGCCTGCCGGACGGCAACACGCGCCCGGGTGCGGCCAATATCGGCCGCCGCCCCACCGTGAATGCGGGCACGGAGAGCCGACTGGAGGTAAACATCTTCGATTTCGACGGCGATCTATACGATGCCGAGCTCACCGTGGCGCTGCACGCCTACCTAAGGCCAGAGCAGAAATTCTCCGGACTCGATGCCCTGAAGGCGCAGATCGCGACGGATGTGCAGGAAGCGCGTCGGCTAATGCGGCAGGCTCCTGCCTGATCCCACGACGTTTGGAGCGTCAATCGACGGTGGCACGCGTGCCCAACCCTGGCGCCGCGCTACCGGGGCTTTCGTCACCATCGTCGCGGGTTCCCGGGACGTCGGGCGAAGGGCCGACTTCTTGACCGTCAGGCCCGTAACTCCCCATAATACCAGGCATGGAAATGGGGTACAGGCCCGCGCGAATTACCGCCCCGGCGGCTCGCTGAGCGCCGGGCCCCGCACGCGCTTTCACCCGTTTCGCGGCCGCTAGGCCGCCCGGATTCCCGATGAACGACGCAGAACGCGACTATCGCGACACGGTCTTCCTGCCGCAGACGGGCTTCCCTATGCGCGGGGACTTGCCGAAGAAAGAGCCGCGCATCCTCGCGCGTTGGGACGAGATGGATTTGTGGGGCAAGCTGCGCACGGCATCACGCGGCCGGCCCCTGTTCATCCTCCACGACGGGCCGCCCTACGCCAACGGCAACATCCATATCGGCACCGGGCTGAACAAGATCCTCAAGGATGTGGTCAATCGCGGCCGCCAGATGGCCGGCTACGACGCCAACTACATCCCCGGCTGGGACTGCCACGGCCTGCCGATCGAATGGAAGATCGAGGAACAATACCGCGCCGCCGGCAAGGACAAAGACTCGGTCCCGGTTCTACAGTTCCGCGCCGAGTGCCGGGACTACGCGCGGCACTGGATGGGCGTGCAGCAGCAGGAGTTCCGCCGCCTGGGGGTCGAGGGCGACTGGGCCCAGCGCTACGCCACCATGGACCCTGCATCGGAAGCCGCCATTGCCGGCGAGATTTGCAAATTCCTGCTGAATGGCAGCCTGTTTCGCGGCCTTCGCCCGGTGCTGTGGTCGCCGGTGGAAAAGACCGCGCTGGCAGAGGCGGAGGTCGAATACCACGACCATACCTCGACCCAGATCTGGGTGGCGTTTCCGGTCATCCGGGCGCCCGTGCCGGACCTTGCCGGCGCCGCCGTGGTCATCTGGACGACCACCCCCTGGACCATGCCCGGCAATCGCGCCATCGCCGCCGGCCAGGAGTTCGACTACGCGCTGATCCACGTTGACAGCGTGGCGGACGGCTCGCTCGTCCGCGTCGGCAGCCGTCTTATCGTCGCGCTGGCGTTGCTGCCGCAGTTCCTGGAACAGACCAGGATCGCGACGCATCACGTGGTCCGCGTGCTGAAAGGCACCGAACTGGCCGGGCTGGTGTGCGCTCACCCGCTGCGCGGACGCGGCTACGACCACGACGTGCCGGTGCTGTTCGGCGATTTCGTTACCACCGAAGCCGGCACCGGGTTCGTGCATGTCGCTCCAGGTCACGGCGAGGAAGATTTCGATCTCGGCCGCACGCACGGGCTGGAAATCCCCGATACCGTCGCCGGCGACGGCCGTTTCAACCCCTGGGTGCCGCTGTTTGCCGGCGTGCACGTGTACAAGGCCGACGATCCGGTCTGCGCCGCGCTGACCGAGGCCGGCGGGCTGCTCGCGCGCGGCAGGCTGCTGCATTCCTATCCGCATTCGTGGCGATCGAAGGCGCCGCTGATCTTCCGTGCCACCTCGCAATGGTTCATCCGCATGGATGGACCGGAAGGGCTGCGGCAAAAGGCACTGGCGGCCATCGAGGAAACCGCGTTCGTCCCCGAGTCCGGACGCAACCGCATCCGCAGCATGGTGGCCGCGCGCCCCGATTGGTGCGTCAGCCGCCAGCGCGCCTGGGGCGTGCCGATCGCCGTGTTCGTCGACAAGCGTACCGGCGAACCGTTGCGCGACCCCGACGTCGTTGCTCGCATCGTGGAGGCGTTCACGGAGGAAGGTTCCGACGCCTGGTTCGCCTCTCCGCCGTCCCGTTTCCTCGGCAACGACCGCGATCCCGAGGATTACGAGCAGGTCCGCGACATCGTGGAGGTCTGGTTCGAATCCGGTTCCACCCACGCCTTCGTGCTGGAAGGCCGCGGCCTTCCCTGGCCGGCGGATCTCTATCTGGAAGGATCGGACCAGCATCGCGGCTGGTTCCAGAGCTCGTTGATGGAGGCGGTCGGCACACGCGGACGGGCGCCGTTCAAGGCGGTGCTGACGCATGGCTTTGTGATGGACGAGCAGGGCCGCAAAATGTCCAAATCGCTCGGCAACGTGGTGGCCCCGCAGGAAGTGGCGGACAAATACGGCGCCGACATTCTGCGGCTCTGGGTCATGATGTCCGACACCACCGACGATCTGCGCATCGGCCCCGAAATCCTGAAGCAGCAGGCGGAGCTCTATCGCCGGCTGCGCAACACGCTGCGCTGGCTGCTGGGCTCGCTGCACGGCTTCACCGAGGCCGAGCGGGTCCCATTGTCCGACATGCCGGAACTCGAACGCTGGGTGCTGCACCGGCTGACCGAGCTGGACACCCGCATCCGTACCGCGGTGCACGGCTACGACTGGACCGGCGTGTATCCGGAGCTGCACAATTTCTGCGCCACCGATCTGTCGGCGTTCTATTTCGATGTCCGCAAGGACGCCATTTACTGCGACCGGCCGGATAACCTGCGCCGCCGCGCCGCCCGCACCGTGCTGGACCATCTGCACCGCTGCCTCACCACCTGGCTGGCGCCCGTGTTGTGCTTCACCGCCGAGGAAGCGTGGGAGGCACGGTTCAGCGGAGCCGACAGCGTGCATCTGCAATTGTTTCCCCAGCTACCGGTGGATTGGCGTGATGCGGAGCTGGCGGCGAAATGGGTCAAGATCCGCGACATAAGGCGCCGCATCACCATCCCGCTGGAAGAAGCGCGCCGGGCCGGCGACATCGGTTCCTCGCTGGAAGCGGCCGTCACCCTGCCGCTCAGCGCGGATGATGCCGCCATGCTCCCGGACGAAGCCTGGGCGGAAGTCGCGATCGTCTCGTCCTTGCAAACGGAACTCGACACAGGGGAACCGGCCGCGACAATCACCCACGCGGACGGACATAAATGCGCTCGCTGCTGGCGCGTGCTGCCCGAGGTCGGACAGCAGCCCGGCCACCCCAGGCTCTGCGCCCGCTGCGCCGATGCCGTCGAGTCCGGCCTGGTCTGCCGGGTCGCGGCGTGAAACCGCACCGTTACATTGGCACCGGAATCATCGCGGCGCTGCTCGTGCTCGCCGCCGATCAGGCCAGCAAATGGTGGATGCTGAACGGCCTGCATCTGCCCGAGGTCGGACGCATTACCCTGCTGCCCGTGCTCGATCTCACCATGGTCTGGAACCGTGGCGTCACGTTCGGCCTTCTCAACGGATTCGGCCCCTGGAGCAGTGTTGCCCTGGCGGTCCTCGCGTTGGTGATCGTGATCGTGCTCGCGTTCTGGTTGTGGCGCGCGGAGTCCGCCTTTACCGCCGCCGCGATCGGGGCAATCGCCGGTGGTGCCGTCGGCAACGTCATCGACCGCGTCCGTTTCGGCGCCGTGGTGGACTTCATTCACGCCCATATCGGCGACTGGTCCTGGTACGTCTTCAACCTGGCCGATGCGGCCATCGTCTGCGGTGTTGCCGCATTGCTGATCGGCAGCCAGATGTCGCACCGCAGCAACGATCCGGACACGGGAAAACTTCACAAGCACTCCGCCAACGACGCATCTGCCGGATAACGGGCTTGCGAAACGCCGCGCACGAGCGCTAAGGATTTCCCATGTTGCGATCTGCCTTTCATCAGCCGCGAAACGCGGTTGCGGCGTCTCTGTTGGGTGCTGGGTTGCTCACCCTGACCGGTTGCGGGGGCATGTCCGGCCTGTCGCGTACGTTCGGGCTCACCCGGGACGCACCGGACGAATTTTCCGTCACCACGCAGGCCCCGCTCAGCATGCCGCCGGACATGTCACTCCGCCCGCCGCGCCCGGGTGCACCGCGTCCGCAGGACGTGTCTGATAGTTCCCAGGCCGAGGCGGCACTCGTCCCGCAAACCTCACTCGGCGCGCCCAGCGCCGGCATGAGCCCGGGTCAGGCCGCGTTGGTCGCCCAGGCAGGACCGCCGGCCCCGTCAAATATCCGTGCCGAGGTCAGCCAGGAGGCAGTGCAGGCGAACAGCAAGAGCTTCGCCGACCGGCTGATGTTCTGGCGGCCCGCGGCGCAGCCCGGAATCGTCGTCGATCCGACCCGGGAAGCCCAGCGGCTGCGCGAGAATGCCGCCCTCGGCCAAAGCCCCGAGGCCGGCGAGACACCCATTATTCAGCCCAAGCCGCGCGGCTGGCTGCAAGGCATTTTCTAGCCTACTCTCGGCCCACTTTAGGCACCATACAGCGCTGGCATCGGCCGGCCAGATACGAAATCGTCACCCCGGACGAGCACGACGCAGATCGTCGGCCGGCCCCCGCGCCGCGGACTGATCGCCCAGGACCCCGACGAAACATTCGAATTGCATCAACAGCGTCCGCGCTGTCACCACGGATTAGGATGCCAGCTCCGACAATGTCACCTTTGGGCCGACATGCGCGCGCGCAGCGCATGCTGTCGCACCACCGGCCACTGCGCTGCCGAGAAACGCGGTGGTCCATCGACGACACTCCCCCCGAGCTGCCGAGCGAAGACTCGGAAAATATAAGCCACCAGCAACGCAGCGCTAAGCTGCATTCGCGCCAGTCGTTTCAAACCGTCTGGTCGGGGAGGCCGGCGGCGCGAGCAAAACAGATCCGTTTGCAACGGCAAAACTGCAGACAACCGCTAGATCATCAGCGGGCCGCACATCATGATCTTCGGTCCACCTGCAAAGGCCCTGCGCCCGGTTAGAACGCCCAACCCGTGGTCGCCACCCCGATGCCCGTCGCGTGGCATCACGTTTTGTTTGATAACGAACGTTTGACGCGACACAAAACCGGCCGCTAACCTCCGGCCCGCCGCCGGCCTTGTGCCGCGGGCCGTAATAGGAATAGTTTCCGGGAGGCCAATCATGTCCATAAGCAACGCGGCCAACGACGCCGTACCCTGGTGGAAAGAGCCAACCAGGGACCAATGGCTCGCCTGGGTGGCGGCTTGGCTCGGGTGGACGCTCGATGCCTTTGACTTCACCATCTTCCTGCTGATCATGGTGCCGATTTCGCAGTCATTCGGCGTGCCGTTGGTCGCCGTTACCGCGGTCTTCACCATCACGTTGTGGTTGCGGCTTGTCGGGGCCACCGCATCCGGCTGGCTGGCGGATCGTATCGGTCGGAAGAAACCGCTCATGATCTCGATCCTCTGGTACTCGATCTGCAATTTCGCTGCCGGGTTGTCGCCCACCTTCATGCTGCTGTTCGTGTTCCGCGCTCTGCTTGGCATCGGCATGGGGGCGGAATGGCCGGCCGGCGCGGCGCTGGCGATGGAATCCTGGCCGCCCCGATCACGCGGCTTCATGAGCGGCGTGCTGCAAGGTTCATGGAGCATCGGCTTCCTGCTCTCCAGCCTCGCGTACGGCCTGCTGTACAACGCGATCGGCTGGCGTGGGCTGCTGATGCTGGGCGTCCTGCCAGCCCTGGCAGTGGTGTGGATCCGCAGCTACGTCAAAGAACCCGAAATCTGGGCGGACAACCGCCGCAAGCAGCGCGAGCTGCAGCACGAGTTCCGCGCCCCGCTGTTAGACATCTTCCGCCTGCGCGTGCTGGGCAACACCATCACCGCTTGCCTGTGGATGGCAAGCAGTTTCATTGTGTACTACTCGGTGTACGGCATGTTCGCCACGCACCTGCAGAAGGATCTGCATTTCAGCCCGGGACTGGTCGCCACGCCGCTGGCTCTGGCCAATCTGGTGGCGTTCTTCGCCAGCGCATTCTGGGGCTGGATCGCGGATCGCCATGGCCGGCGTTGGGCGATGATCATCCCGGCAGCGATCGGCATCTTCATCACACCGCTTTATCTGTTCACCACCGGCTATGCGGTAATCGCCATCGCCTTTATCGTGCAGGGCGCGTTCCTGGGGGCGATCTACGGACAGAACCCGTCCTATCTGTCGGAGCGTTTCCCGACCGAGGTGCGCGCCACCGCGTCCGGCTTCTGCTACCATCAGGGCGCGATCTGGGCCGGCTTTACCGGACCGGTCTTGGCGATCTGGGCTTCCGGTCAGCCGAGCGGCTTCGTGGTGCCGATGCTGATCACCACAATCGGCGCTGCCCTGGTCTTCGTCGTGGTGCTGCTGTTCGGTCCTGAAACGAAGGGCAAGGTGCTGGTTTCCGAACTGACAATGGTTCCCGAAGTGTAGCACGCGACCCACCCACCGACCTCTCCCCCAGAATGCCGGAGAGGTCGGATGGCGTAGCGATGCGGGTGGTCCGCGCGCACGCGATGTCCAGGCTTGACCCATCCTGCAAGCGGCCATAAGGCCATACGACCATCTACGGAAACCACCGGTCGAATGCCCGAACTCGCCCCCGCCCCTGGCGCTCTGCCGCCGGGGCGCCGCATTTATGTGGTTGGCGATGTCCACGGCTGCGACACCCAACTCGCCGCGTTGCACGACGCCGTCGCCCAGGACCTGGCCCGCCGCCCCGTCACCAGCCCGCTGCTGATCCATATCGGAGACTATGTGGACCGCGGCCCGGACAGTGCCGCCGTTATCGCCCGCCTGCTGAACGGCCCGCGCATCGACGGCATGAAGGTGATCAATCTCATGGGAAACCATGAGCACACCATGCTGGCAGCCATATCCGGTGATCGCCCCGCCGGCACCGACTGGCTGTACCAGGGCGGCCGCCCGGCTCTCGAAAGCTACGGCATCGACCCCGACGGCCCGCGTAACGAATGGATCGAGCGAATCCCGCCGGCGCATCTGGCATTCCTGCGCGGGTTGTCGATGCAGTATCGGCAGGGCGATTACCTGTTCGTGCATGCCGGCATCCGGCCGGGCATTCCGCTGGATCAGCAGGCGCCCGAGGACCTGCTGCGCATCCGCCAGCCTTTTCTGTACACGGAACAGTCATTTGGCGTGGTGGTGGTGCATGGCCACACACCGGTCAAGGCACCGGTGGTGCGGCCAAACCGGATTGCCATCGATACCGGCGCGGTGTTCGGGGGCGTCCTGACCTGCGCGGTGCTGGAAGACGAAACGATCTGCTTTCTGAACACCTGACCGGAAACGCGCGCCTGTTACCGGTTGTCCGCTGACTGTGCCGCCGCGGAAGAATCCCGGCTGCGGAAGCTGATCGCCAGGCGGTTCCATAGGTTGATAAGCCCGATCAGCAACGTCAGATCGGCGATCTCCTTCTCGGAAAAGTGGACCCGCAGCTCCTCATAGACTGCATCTGGCGCATGCGTATCGGCAATTCGCGTCACCGCGTCGGTCCATGCCAGCGCCGCTCTTTCGCGCGGGGAGTAAAGCTCCGCCTCATGCCATGCATCCAGCAGATACAGCCGCTGCTCGCTCTCGCCACGGGCGCGCGCGTCCCCTGCTGTGCATCGCAAGGCAATATGCGCACCCGTTGATCTGTGACGCGCGCATCTTCACCAGCTCGATCAGACTGTGGTCGAGCCCGCACTTCTGAATGTATGCCTCGACGTTGACCACCGCTTTCATTCCGGCAGGCGCCACGTCGTTTGGTCGGACTCGCTCGGTGGGCATTTGTTGTAACTCTCCATCGCAAAGGCAGCGCCAAGTGCAAGCTGCAGCACTTGCCGAACATCAATATCATCTCGTCGCATTTTACCGTAACGGCCGTGGCGTGGCTGCTGTGCGGCATTCACACCGTCGCGATGGAATTTTATCGAATGCCCTCCCGCACCGCTTGCCAGGGCGGATGGCCTGTTCTTTGCTGGGTTTCAGGAACGGGGAGAAGGAACGGCGCGATGACACGCAGCACAAGCGGGTTCGGACGACGGCTCGGCCTGACAGCCGCGCTCAGCCTGCCACTTGCCTTCACGGCAATCGCCGGCCGGGCGGAGACGGTGCGGGTGACGGTGGCGGAATACAGCAACGCCACCGGCCCCTATTTCGAGAAAATGGCCCAGCAATTCACCCAGGCCAATCCGGGCATCGACGTCAAGATCGAGGTGGTGAACTGGAATTCGCTGCTGCAGAAGTTGCAGACCGATATATCGGGCGGCACCAACTCCGACCTGTCGATCATCGGCACACGCTGGTTGCTGGATTTCGTCAAGGATGGCGTGGCCGAACCGCTCGACAGCTACATGACACCGCAGATACGCGACCGGTTCGTGCCGATCTTCCTGAAGCCAGGCACGATCGACGGCAAGATCTATGGCCTGCCGATCGCCGCCTCGGCGCGCGCCATGTTCTACAACAAGGAAATGCTGACCAAAGCCGGCTTCCCCGACGGTCCGGCGACGTGGGACGACGTGGTTGCCGCGGCAACGAAAATCAAGGCAGCCGGCGGCTACGGCTTCGGCATCCAGGGCAAGGACACGGAAACCGATGTCTATTGGTACTATGCCCTCTGGAGCTACGGCGGCGACCTGATCGGGCCCGACGGCAAGACCGCCTTCGATGGCCCCGCCGGCCCGAAAACCCTGGCGCTCTACAAGTCGATGATCGACCAGGGCCTGACCGAGCCCGGCGTGACCAACTATAGCCGCACCGACCTGCAGAACCTGTTCAAGCAGGGCCGCCTGGGAATGATGATCACCGGTCCGTTCCTGATCGGCCAGATGGCGAAAGAGGCCCCGAACCTGCAATACGGCATCATCCCTGTGCCGAAAGGAACCACGCAATCGACCTACGCGGTCACCGATTCCATCGTGATGTTCAAGAACTCCAAGGTGAAGGCGGCGGCATGGAAGTTCCTGGACTATATCTTCACCAAGGAGCCGCGGATGGAGTTCAACAAGAACGAGGGATTCCTGCCGACCACGACGGCAGTGGCGCAGGATCCGAATTTCGCCAATGATCCACGGCTGAAAGTGTTCGTCGGGCTGATGCCGAATGCGCATTTCGCCCCCGTCATCACCGGCTGGGAAGACGTGGCGAAAGACGTCATCGACGCGCTGCAATCGGTCTATCTGGGCAATGCGCAGCCAGCTCCGGCATTGCAGCAGGCGGCCGCGAAGGCGAACCAGGCCCTTGGCAGGTGAGTTGCCGCTCGGCGCTCGGCACGCGGCCCGGCGACGAACCAGGCCGCGCCGCCGTTCTGTTCCCGCGCGGCGCGGCAACGCTGCCTCGGCTGTCGCGCGCCGGCATGCCGCTGCTGCTGATATTGCCCAGCCTGGTGCTCGCGGTGGCGATCATCATCTACCCGTTCTTCGTCATCCTGCGGCTGTCCTTCGCCAATGTCTCGCCGTTCGGGCAACTGCGCGGCTTCGTCGGCTGGGCGAACTACGCCAACGTGCTCACCGACCCCATCTTCTACGGCTCGCTGTGGCGTACGCTGATCTGGACCGCGGCAGTGGTCGGCGGCACGGTGCTGATCTCCACCCCCGTGGCGCTGGTGTTGCAGCAGGATTTCTATGGCCGCTCCGTCGCCCGCACCATCGTCATGCTGCCCTGGGCGCTGTCGCTGGCGATGGCGGCGATCCTCTGGCAATGGTCGTTCAACGCCGACTACGGCATGATCAACGGCATGCTGCGAAGCGTCGGGCTGATATCAGCGCCGGTGCAGTGGATGGCCCGTGCGGAAACCGCTTTCCCGGTCGAAATCGGTATCGGCATCCTGGTATCCATCCCGTTCACCTCCACCATCTTCCAGGGCGGCCTCTCGTCAATTCCGGTCGATATCTATGAAGCGGCACGCATCGACGGCGCCTCCGGCTTGCAGCAGTTCCGGTTTCTCACGCTGCCGCTCCTGCAACCGTTCATCACCATCGCCGTGGTGCTGAACATCATCCACGTGTTCAATTCGTTTCCGATCATCTGGGTCATGACACAGGGCGGCCCGGACAACGGCACGCATATTCTGGTGACATACGCCTATGAACTGGCGTTCCGGCTGGGCCGCCCAGGGCCGGCAGCGGCGGTCTCGGTGGTGATGCTGGCGATCGTGTTCGTCTTCACCGGCATTTACCTGCGCTTGCGGCGGGAAGACGTCTGATGCGGCGAACCAGGCTGCGGCGCAGCATCGTGTGCTGGCTGGTGCTCTCACCACTGATCGTGCTGGTGCTGTTCCCGTACCTGGTCATGCTGTCCACGGCGCTGAAGCCCACCGCGGAAGTGATGTCGTACCCGCCCCACTGGCTCCCGCGCCACTGGAGTCTCGCCAGCTTCCCCGCAATGTGGTCGCAGGCGCGTCTGGGCTCGGCGATCCTCAACAGCGTGGTCATCGCCGGCGGCTCCTCGCTGCTGGCACTGTCGATTGCGGTCCCGGCGGCATATGCGATGGCGCGCATGCGGTTCCGCGCGAAACCGGCCTATCGCGTGTTCCTGCTCATCAGCCAGATGCTGGCGCCGGTACTGTTGATCCTGGGCCTGTTCCGGTTGGCCGCTGCGGTGCCGTTCGGCGACGGCACGCTGGTGAACACGCGGATCGGCGTGATCGTGATCTATGCGGCGTTCCAGCTCGCGTTCTCGGTGTGGATGCTGGCCGCCTATTTCGCCGCCATCCCGACGGATATCGAGGAAGCTGCCTGGATCGACGGCTGCGGGCGCATGCAGGCGATCCTGCACGTGTTCTTGCCGCTCGCGGTCCCGGCAACCGCCGTCTGCGCCGTGGTGGCGTTCGTTGCCGGATGGAACGAATATGTGGTGGCGCTCACCATGCTGCGCGATCCGGACAAGCAGACCGTGACATTGCAGGTGGTGAACCTGGTCTCCGGACGGTACTCGGTAACCTGGAACCAGGTGATGGCCGCAGCCCTGGTGGCGACGCTGCCCGTCGCCGTCGTGTTCGGCTACCTCCAGCGGTATCTGGTGCGCGGACTGACGCTGGGCGCCGTAGAATAACGTCATGGCCGGGCTTGTCCTGGCTTGTCCCGGCCATCCACGTCTGATCAGCTTCATAAGAAGCAAAACTAACGCGCCGCTCCGGCAGCCACCAACGGCGGAATCACGCCCGCCTGCTGTTCCGATGGCGCTTCGATCCGCACCCCCGTCTCCCGCTCGAACAGGTGCAGTTGCGCCGGATCCGGCCGCACCGTCATGCGCTCCCCGCCAGGAGCTGCACCATTCAGCTTCACCACCAGCGTCCCGCCGGACAGCAGCCGGCCGTGGACCACGGTTTCCGATCCCAGCGGCTCGACCAGATCCACCACCAGCTCCAGGCCCTCCGCGGCAATCGACAGATGCTCCGGCCGGATGCCCACGGTCACCGGATGCCCGTCCGGCAACCCGCGCCGCCCGTCCGCGAGCGACAGCACCAAGCCAGTTTCCAGCCGGACCGCGGTACCGTCGCGCGCCATCGTTCCCGGCAGAAAATTCATCGCCGGCGCGCCGATGAAACCAGCCACGTACGTCTCGGCCGGATGCTCGAACACCTCCATCGGCGTCGCCAGTTGGGCCGCCTTGCCCTGGTTCAGCACCAGCAGCCGGTCGCCCAGCGTCATTGCCTCGACCTGATCGTGCGTGACGTACAGGCTGGTCACCCCCAGCCGCCGCTGCAGCCGCCGGATCTCCGCCCGCATCTGCACGCGCAGCTTGGCATCCAGGTTCGACAGCGGCTCATCGAACAGGAACAGCTTGGGCTCGCGCACGATGGCCCGCCCCATCGCCACGCGCTGCCGCTGCCCGCCGGACAACTGGCGGGGCTTGCGGGTCAGCAGCTCGTTCAGGCCGAGCAGCCCCGCCGCCTCCTCCACCCGCCGCCTGATATCGGCGCGCGACAGGCCGCGGATGCGCAGCCCGTACGCCATGTTGTCGAACACCGTCATGTGCGGATAGAGCGCGTAATTCTGGAACACCATCGCGATGTCGCGCTCGGACGGATCACGTGCGGTCACGTCGATGCCGTCCAGCACCACCTTCCCGGCGGTGGGCCGCTCCAGCCCGGCGACCAGCCGCAGCAAGGTCGATTTGCCGCAGCCAGAGGCGCCAACGATCGCCAGCATCTCCCCGTCCGGCATCGACAGGTCGATGCCATGCAGCACATGCGTGGCCCCGAAGCTTTTGCGCAGCCCGTGCAACTCCAGCGTGGCCATTATTTCTCGCCTTCCGTCAGCCCGGCAACGAACCAGCGCTGCATCAGCACCACCACGATCACCGGCGGGATCAGCGCCAGCACAGCCGTCGCCATCACACCGGCCCAGTCGGTTTCGGTTTCCACACCGATCATCCGCACGATCCCGATAACGATCGTGTCCAGCCGCGGGTTGGTGGCAACCAGCAGCGGCCAGAGATACTGGTTCCAGCCATAGACGAACAGAATCACGAACAGCGCCGCGATGTTCGCCGCCGAAACCGGAATCAGGATGTCACGCAGGAACCGCAGCGGGCCGGCGCCATCCATGCGCGCCGCCTCCACCAGCTCATCGGGAATGGAGGTGAAGATCTGCCGGAATAACAGAGTCGCGGTGGCCGAGGCAATCAGCGGCACCGTCAGGCCGGTAAACGTGTTGATCAGGTGCAGGTTCGACATCACCGCATAGGTCGGGATGATGCGAACCTCCACCGGCAGCATCAGTGTGATGAAGATCAACCAGAAAGCGGTGCGGCGCAGCGGAAACCGGAAAAACACGACGGCAAACGCCGACAGCAGCGAGATCACGATCTTGCCGAACGCGATCGAGACCGCCATGCCGCCGGAGATAAGCAGCATGTGCCAGACAGGCGGCGTGCCCTGGGCACCGGTGATCAGGACGCGGTGATAGGCCGCGAGCCCCTCGGAGCCGGGCAGCAGGGACAGATCGCCACGCAGAATGGCGCCGGAATCCTGAGTGGATCCCGCCAGCGCCAGCCAAACGGGCGCGGCGAACAGCACCACGCCGAGCCCCAGCACGATGTGGGCGACCCAGTCCGGCCGTTCGCGCGGGATCGTTTCCGCTGCAGGCTCGCCGACACCCGGCATCAGCCCGGCAAGCTTCAGCGTCTCGCTCATGCGTTGGTTCTCCGCCCGAGGAAGCGGAACTGGATCGCCGTCAGCAGCACCACGCCGGCCATCAGGATAACGGACTGGGCCGAGGACGACCCGAGATCGAGATTAACCACCCCATCGCGATACACCTTGACCACCAGCGTCTCCGTCGCCTGTGCCGGACCGCCCTGGGTCAGCGCCCAGATGGTTCCGAATGTGTCGAATGCCGCGTAGGTCAGATTGACGACCACCAGGAAGAAGCTGGTGGGCGCCAGCAGCGGGAAGGTGATGGTGCGGAACCGGCGCCAGCCCCGCGCGCCGTCCATGCGGGCGGCCTCGATCACCGCGCGCGGGATGGATTGCAGCCCGGCCAGGAAGAAGATGAAATTGTAGCTCACCTGCTTCCAGGAGCTGGCGACCACAATCATGAAGAACGCCTGGCCGCCGTTGATATTGTAGTCCCAGCCGATACCGTGCGCATTCAGCCAGCGACCCAGCAGCCCGACCTGCGGATTGAGTATGAACAGCCACAGCATCGCCGAAATGACGGGTGCGATGGCATAGGGCCAGATCAGCAGCGTACCGATAGATGGCGCGGCCGCGTATCTCGCGGTCGGCGAACGTGGCGAGCAGCAGCGCCAGGCTCATCGACAGCACGGTCACACAGGCACAGAACACCAGCGTCCGCACAATGGCGGCGACATAGCGCGGATCAGCGAACAGCTCGGCGAAATTCTCGGCGCCGACGAACACGGAGCCGAGGCCGAACGGATCCTCCGTGGTCAGGCTGGAATACATCGCCTGCGCCGCGGGCCAGTAGAAGAACACTGCGGAAATCAAAACCTGCGGCAGAACCAGCAGTATCGGTAGCAACCGGCCATCGAACAGCGTGCGACGTTCCATGGCTTACGCCTGTCCGTCTGACGAGGCATGGATCTGGTGGGTGCAACGGCGGGGAGTAAACCAGACATTATCATCGTCGCTGCCCCTCTCCGTCATGCCCGGGCTTGTCCCCGTCATGCCCGGGCTTGGCCCGGGCACCCACGTCTTCAGGCGGCAGGCATGGCCGGAGGTTGGGTTTATATCATGACCAACCATCTGAACGGCACACTGTATGTCGGCGTAACCAGCAATATCGCCCGGCGAGCTTGGGAGCACCGGCAGGCAACCGCAAGCAGCTTCACCGCCCGATACGGTCTCGACCGCCTGGTCTACGCCGAACCCCACCCCGACATCCGCACCGCCATTCAACGCGAAAGGACGCTCAAACATTGGCCGAGAGCCTGGAAAGTACGCTTGATCATCGCAACCAATCCGGACTGGCTGGATCTGTACGAACACCTGTGAAGACGTGGATGGCCGGCCTTCGCCGGCCATGACGGAGAAACCGCCGGCCATGACAGAGAAACCGCCGGCCATGACAGAGAAACCGCTGGCCATGACAGAGAAACCGCCGGCCATGGCGGAGAAACCGCTGGCCATGGCGGAGAAACCGCCGGTCACCACGGCGCCCCAGCCATCACGCCAGCCGCACCGGCCATCACCTCACGCCTTCTCGGCCCTTTCAAACTGACGCAGGATGCGGTTGCCGCGTTCCACCGAATTGTCCATCACCTGCTGGGCATTCTGCTGCCCTTGCAGCGCCTTCTCGAACTCCTCGGAGATGATGTTGCGTATCTCCGGCAACCGCCCAAGCCGCACTCCGCGGGAATTATCGGTGACATGCCCGCGCGTAAGCTGTTTGATCGGCACGTCGGTACCGGAGTTCTTGTCGAACCAGCCCGCCTTTTTCATCACCTGATATCCGGCGAGTGTTACCGGCACATAGCCGGTGTTCTCGGCCCAGATGGCGTCATTGTCCGGCTGCCCGATGAACGCAAGGAACGTGGCCACCGCCTTGTATTCCGCCTCCGTGCGGCTCGGCGCGGTCATCGGCCAAAGGCTGGCCCCACCGATGATCGAGTTGATCGGCTCCTTGTTCACCTCCGGGTCGTACGGCAGCAACGCCTCGACAAAAGCAAACTTCGCACTGCGATCGAGGTCCCCGCGCTCCGCCGACGAATTGAACGAGATTGCCACCTGCCCCGACAACAGGATCGGATCAGGCGCATTGTCGCGGCCGCCATACTTGAACGTGCCGTCCTTGGACATGTCCAGCAGGCGCTCGATCATCCGCACATGCGCCTTGCTGTTGATTTGCAGCACGGCGTCCAGCCCTTGGAACCCGTTCGCCTTCGACGCGTACGGGATATCATGGATGGCGCTGTACCTGCTCCACCATCACCCACGGGAACCATGACGTGTTTACCGCAATCGGCGCCGCATTCTTCGATTTGATCGTCTGCGCCGCGCTGACCACATCCTCCCACGTGGCAGGCGGCTTGGTCGCGTCCAGGCCGGCCTTGTCGAACGCATCCTTGTTCAGCCACATCACCGCGGTGGAGGAATTGAACGGCATCGATCCCATCTTCCCGTCCGCCAGCGCATAATACCCGCGCACCGCCGGGATGTACGCATCCGGGTCGATCTTGACCCCGGTCTCCTCCACCAGTTGCGAGACCGTCTTCACCGCCTTGCCGGCGGCGATCATGTTCTCCGTCCCCACCTCGAAAATCTGCGCCAGATTGGGCGCCTGGCCGGCGCGGAACGCGGCGATCACCGCGGTCATCAGGTCCGCATAGCCGCCCTTGTAGATGGCCGTCAGCTCGATGTCGCTCTGGCTGGCGTTGAACGACTTGGCAATGCGGTCAACCTGCGCGCCCAGCGCGCCGGTCATGGCGTGCCACCAGATGATCTGCGTCTTCGCTGCCTGGGCCCGGGCGCGCCCGGCTATCGGGGCCGCGGCCAGGGCCGCGCTGGCGGCGAGCAGAGTACGGCGATGCATGCAGGGCTCCTCCCCATCGGTTCCGCGCGGCGCTTAAACGTGCCGCATTACCTCCCTATTACAGGACGCCGACAGATCGGTGAAGGCGCCGCCAGCCGACCCCGTTCAGGGGACCACCAGCCGCTTGTACAAATGCCAGCTTGCGTGCCCCAGCACCGGCAGCGCGACCGCCAGCCCAAGCAGCAGCGGGATCGAGCCCACCGCCAGGATCACCGCGATGGCCAGCGCCCAGGCAGCCATGGTCACCGGGTTGCTGCGCACCGCCTCGAACGAGGCGCGGATCGCCTGCTCAGCGGTCGCCTCGCGGTCCAGAATAAGCTGAAACGATATCGCACTGAGCGTGAACACCAGAACGGCGAACAGGAATCCGACCAGGTTGCCGACCACGATCAGGGCCCAGCCCGCTGGGGTGGTGAGCACCTGGTGAAGGAATTCGCCGGCCGAGGCGGGCGGCGTTGGGCCGAGCGTGAAGCGATAGATGAACTCCGCCGCCACCAGCCACAGCACGAAGATCACCGCCAGCCCAACCACCAGCTTCACGATATCGCCGATCGCCGGCGAGCGCAGGACGTCGAATGCGTTCCACCAGTGAACCTCGGCGCCGGCTTCGCGGCGGCGGCTCATTTCATAGATGCCGAGCGCGGCGACCGGGCCGACCAGGGCGAAGCCGGTCACCAGCGGATAAACCACCGGAAGCACCTCGTAGCCGAAGGCAAAGCGGCCGATCAAAAGGCCCAGCACCGGGTACAGCGCGCACAGGAACAGGTAGTGGGTGGGATCGGCGCTGAAATCCTCCATCCCGCGGGACAGGGCGTACCGGATATCGGCAAACCCGATGCGGCTTATACCCAGCGTGCGGCCGGCGGCATGTTCGCGCGCCACCTCCTGGTGGGCGGCCGCATCGATGGAGGCAGCCGCGGTTCTGACCTGGTCCCAGGTGAAAACGACGGGATTGCGGATGACAGCCATGGCGTTCCCCTTTGCGAACCATTGGTTCGAGGGGCCGTGGCCCGTCCGCAGCAAGCGGCCGCCGCCGGCCGCCGGTCACGTAAGAGCCGCGACCCGCTACCAACGGTAGTATATGGGAGGATGACCGTGTCTTGTCGCGTCAAATCGACGCGGGTGGGGCCAGGTCAATACACCTCGGCATACCGGCCGCACAGCTCAGTTGCGTCCAATCCCGCTACTTTCTCCGCCTCGGCACGCTTGTGCCGCAGATAGGCATCCAGAAACACCGGACCGAACCATTCGTCCGCCACATCGCTGGCCGCCAGCGCATCCAGTGCCTGGCTCAACGAATGCGGCAGCGATCGCGGCGGCGCGTTCGCGGCCGGCAAGCTCAGCCCACGCCGGAGCCCGCCCGCTCCCGCAAATACCACCGCCCCCAGCGCCAGGTACGGGCTCGCGGCGGCATCCGCCACGCGAAACTCCACATTGAACTGCCGCGTCGCCTCCTGCGGGTCGGCCGGCGCGAACACCGGGCACACGCGCATCGCCGCACCACGATCCTGTCGTTGCAAATCGATCGACGTCGGCGCCCACCGGTTCGGCGTCAGCCGCAGATAAGAAACCGGCGACGGCGCCGTCACCGCGCAGACCGCCGGCAAATGCGCCAGCACACCGGCGCAGAAATGTTCCGCCGCTGCGCTCAGCCCCATCGGCCCGGCGGGATCGTGCGTCGCCTCCGCCCCCGCCGCATCCCGCAGGCTCATGTGGATATGCACACCATTCCCCACGCCCTCCGACGCCGGCATCGGCGAGAATACGGCGCGATGGCCGAGCCGGTATGCCGCAGCACGCGCCATTTCGCGTGTGATCACCGCCTGATCCGCCGCGGTCAGCGCCGCCGCGGGCGCCACCGTGATCTCGAACTGGCGCGCGCCATATTCCGCGAGAAACGAATCAGGGGTGACGCCGGCCGCGCGCAGCGCCGCCACGAAATTCTCGCCGAATACGCCCTGGCGCCGGAACGCGCCGAGGCTGTACGCATCGCCCGGCCGCTCGTCGGTCCCGGTGAAAACGAACTCCTGCTCGAACGCCGCAACCAGCGACAATCCGGCGGCATCATGCAGCGCCGCCAGCGCCCGCCGAAGGAATTCGCGTGGGCAGCACTCCCACGGCGCACCATCCGTGGTGCGCAGGTCACCCAAAAAGAAATGCTCGACCGCCGAGCCGTCGTCGAAATCGACCCGCACCTCCGCCGCCGGATCGGGCACGAGCATCAAGTCGCCGGCGGTCCCGAACGGCGTGTCCCAGATCGGCCCGAACGCCGACATCATCAGGTTGCTGTGCGTCCAGCCCACGCCTTTCCGGCGCCGCGCCGCCAGCTCGCGCGCCGGAAACCCCTTGCCGCGCGCATGACCCGAGATATCGCACGTGGCAACGAAGACCAGCTCTTCACGTAGCATTAAGTCATCCTCCAGCGCGGGTCGCAAACTGTAGCAGACTGGTCGCGACCAGGATCATAATCCCTCCAGCCACGCGATGGCCGCCGCCACTGACCGGAGTTGCTCACCCACCCCAGAACCGCGAATGGAGAAGCATATGTCCAGCCCGGCACATGAACACGACCTCGATCAGGCCTCCACCTGGCCGGAGCTGCCCTTGCAGGCGTGGCGCGACACCTGTGCCACGCTGCACATGTGGACGCAGGTGATCGGCAAGATCCGCCTCGCGCAGGCACCGCTGATCAATCACTGGTGGCAGGTGCCGCTCTACGTCACCCCCCGCGGCCTGACCACCTCGGCAATCCCGTACGGCCACCGCGGCTTTCAGATTGATTTCGACTTCATTTCCCACGCCCTGCATGTCTCCGTCAGCGACGGCGAACGAAGATCAATTCAGTTGCGACCTATGTCGGTCGCCGACTTCCATAGCGAAGTCATGGACCTGCTGCGTTCGCTCGGCCTGAAGGTCCACATCTGGACCACGCCGGTCGAGATCGCCAACCCGATCCCGTTCGAAGCCGACCATCAGCACGCCGCCTATGACGCCGATCATGCCAACCGTTTTTGGCGTATCCTGTTGCAGGTGGACCGTGTGTTCACGCTGTTCCGCGCCCGCTATATCGGCAAGGTCAGCCCGGTGCATTTCTTCTGGGGCAGCTTCGATCTCGCCGTGACGCGCTTTTCCGGTCGAGCCGCCCCATCGGGGCCGGACGCCGACCGCATCACCCGGGAAGCCTATTCGCACGAAGTCAGCAGTTGCGGATTCTGGCCCGGTGGCGACGGGATCGAGCAACCCGCCTTCAATTCATACGCCTACCCCGAACCCAAGGGATTTGCTGCCGCGACGGTCCGCCCGGCCGCGGCATTTTACGATTTAGGGCTGGGCCAGTTCATATTACCCTACGACGCAGTCCGGCAGGCGGACTCGCCCGATGACACTCTGCTCGATTTTCTTCAGACAACGTATGTTGCCGCCGCCACGCTCGGCAAATGGGACCGCTCGGGTCTGGAACGCGCGAGCGCATATGCAATCCCGCATCCTGCGGCAACGCCGAAGGGAACCTGATGCCATGCCCAGGGACGCCTCCCTGCCGCTGTTGCTGACACCCGGACCGGTAAGCGTCTCCCGTTCCACGAAAGAGGTGATGCTGAAGGATCGCGCCGTCGGCGGCGAGGAATTTGTCCGCGATCTTCGGTTCGCGCGCGACTACATGGTGCGGCTTGTGCACGGACAGGGCAGCTATACCGCGATCCCGCTTCCCGGCAGTGCCACCTATGCCAACGAAGCGGCGATTCTTACGCTTGTGCCGCAAGGCGGCAAATTGCTGATCCACACCAATGGCGTCTATGGCGACCGCCTGATCCAGATCTGCCGCCAGGACAGCGTGCCGCACGCGGTCATCCGCACGCCCCCGTTCACACCACCCACCGCTGCCCAGTTCGAGCAGGCAATCCTCGCCGACCCGGCGATCACCCATGTCATGATGGTACACTGCGAAACCGGCACCGGCGTGCTCAATCCGATCGGACAGGTTGCCGAAATCTGCCGCCGCCAGACCAAGGGGCTGCTGATCGACGCCGTCGCGTCGTTCGGTGCCATGGAGATCGACGCCCGGGTGCTGCATTTCGACGCGGTCGTGGTTTCTTCCAACAAATGCATGCAGGGCGTGCCCGGCGTCGGCTGGGCGGTGGTGCAGAAACAGGCTCTCGAAGGCGCCAAGGGCAACTGCCCGACCTTGAGCCTGGACCTGTGGGACCAGAACCAGCACATGGATCGGACCAATACGTTCCGCTTCACGCCACCCACCCAGGTGCTGGCAGCATTCGCACAGGCCTGTCGCGAGCATGAAACAGAAGGCGGCTCGGCGGCCCGGCTGGACCGTTATCAGCGCAACTGGCGCCGCCTGGTCAACGGCATGCGCCAGCAAGGTTTCACCACCGTCGTGCCGGACGCTTTCGCCTCGCCCATCGTCGCCACATTCCGCAACCCGGAACATCCCGCGTTCAGCTTCCAGAAGCTGTTCGAAGGCATGCAGCGTCGCGGCTTCATCATCCTTGCCGGACGCCTGGCGCTGGCAAACACGTTTCGTATCGGCTGCATGGGCGATGTAACAGAGCAGGACATGGCGGCAGCGCTCGAAGCCATTGCCGAGACAATTCAGGAAATGGGCGTCACTGGTTTTGGACAGACGGAACTTGCCGCCGCAAACTGAACCCAGTAAAAACGGCAATGCTTCGGCCGGCTGAAGCCAAACGATAACACCAAACATACGGGGTGATGGGATGCCGAGAATTGGCATGTTGCTGGCGGGCCTTATCCTGCTCGGTATCGGTTCGGCGAACGCTGCCACCCACGGCGGCACGCTCATCTTCGGCGCCTCGGCGGATGTCATCTTCCTTGATCCGGTGTTCGAGCAGCAGAACCCCGACATCTGGTTCGCGATGAACGTATACGACACCCTGCTGCAACCATCGGACGATGGAAAAACCGTCGGCCCCGGCCTGGCATCCGCCTATGAGATGTCGCCGGACGGCCTGACCCTGACCCTCACGCTGCGTCCGGGAGTGAAGTTCGCCGATGGCTCGCCACTGACGCCGAACGACGTCCAGTTCTCGCTCAAGCGCGCGCAGAACAAGGACTACAGTTCGTTCACCGCGCTGATCGAGTTGATCGGAAGCATCGACATCGCCGGCCCGGACAAGGTGATCCTTCACCTCAAGCATCCCGACCCGTCGATCTTCCAGGCGCTCGCCACCTTCAACACCGGCATACTGCCGGAAAAGCTGCTGAACGCCGCGCCTGGCAAAACCGACCGCGAAAAAGCCAGGGCGTTCGCCGAGAAACCGCTCGGCACCGGCCCCTTCATGGTAAGCAACTGGACCCCCGGCACCGAGCTCACCATGGTCCGCAACCCGTATTACTGGCAGCATGCGGCGGACGGGTCGCCGCTGCCCTACCTTGATCGGATCCGCATCGTCATCATCCCCGACGACGCCACCCGCATTCTCAAGCTGAAAGCCGGTGAGATCGATGCCGCGGAGTTCGTCCCCTACTCCCGCATCGCGGAGCTGAAGGCCGACCCGAACCTGAACATGGTGCTGTCACCGGCGGCGCAGATTTTCTTTGTCGCCATGAACAACCGGCCCAAGCTCGCCGACGGCACACCAAACCCATTGTCGGACAAGCGGGTGCGCCAGGCACTCAATTACGCCGTCAACAAGGACGCCATCGTTCAGGTCATGACCTACGGAGCAGGCAAGCCGCAGGTCTCTCCGATCTCCACGGCAACACCGCTCTCCGACACGTCGGCTAAGGTGCCCTATCCCTACGATCCGGCGAAAGCCAAGGCGCTGCTGGCCGACGCCGGGTACGCCAAGGGCCTCGACCTCGGCATCTACACGGTTGCCGGCAATGCCGACCAGGCGGCGGAGATGGCAGCCATCCAGCAGATGTGGAACCAGGTCGGCGTCAAGCTGAAGATCCAGCAAATGGATTCCGCCACCCGCATCGCCAAGTTTCATGCCAACGAATATCAGATGCGCACCGCTCTGTGGACCGCCGACATCAACGACCCGAGCGAGGCAATCGAATTCCTCACCTATGGCCCGATGGTGCAATCCAACTACAGCGGCTTCGATAGTCCCGAACTCGACGCGGACTTCGTGAAAAGCCAGGCGGAGATGGATGTAGAAAAGCGGCGCGCCTTGGTGAAGAGCATTCAGGACATCTATATCGAAGCAGCGCCCATGGTCTTTCTGGTGGAGGCGCCCTATCCGGTCGCCCTGAACAAGAAGGTCAAGGGCTTCGTCCAAAGCCCCCTCGGCAACTACTTCTTCTCCGGTGTCCATATCGAACCGTAAGCCGCCCCGGCCATGAGCTCGGCTTCCTACGTCGCCGGGCGACTTGCGCAGATGATACCCACCTTGCTGCTCGTGGTGGTGCTCATCTTCTTTCTCGTCCACCTCCTGCCCGGCGACCCCGCCGTCGCCCTGATGGGCGAGCGTGCCACCCCGGATTCGATCGAGCGGATGCGCCGAGTCATGGGACTTGACCGCCCGCTGCTGGCGCAATTCTGGATCTATCTCCGGCATATCGTATCCGGAGATTTCGGGCAGTCGCTTCTTCTGCGCATCCCGGTCAGCCGTCTGATCCTCCAGCGCCTGCCGGTCACGCTCATGCTGATCGCCATGTCGTCCCTGCTGGCGATTCTCATTTCCGTGCCGTTGGCGCTCATCGCCGCGCTGCGGCAGGGCGGCCTGCTCGACCTTATCCTGCGCGCGATCTTTCAGGTCGGCCTCTCGATGCCGGTCTTTTATGTCGGCCTGGTGCTGCTGATCGTGTTATCCGCCGGGCTGCGCTGGTTCCCGGTCGGCGGGTTCGGGGAGAACTTCCTGGAGGACCTGTATCACCTGATATTACCGGCCCTCACGCTTGCCTTCAGCCTTTCGGCAATCCTGATGCGCAACCTTCGCGCGTCGCTGATCGAGGTGCTGAACGCCGAGTACGTGACATTCGCCACCGCCAAAGGCCTGCGCCGAAGGCTCATCCTGACACGCCACGTGCTTCGCAATGCAGCCATCTCCACCGTTACCCTGTTCGGGCTGCACATCGGCTCCGCGGTCGGCGGCGCGGTGATCACCGAGACGGTGTTCGGCATTCCAGGCGTCGGCCGCTTGATGGTCGATAGCATCTTCGGCCGCGATTATCAGGTGGTCCAGGGCCTGACCCTCACCATAGCCATCCTGGTTTCCCTCATATTCCTGGCCGTTGATCTCGTTCAGGCCTGGCTCGATCCACGCATTTCCCGTGGGTGACCTGCTCTATCGGACGGAGGCCGCTGCGCCACCGCGCGCCCGGCGCTTTCGCCGGATCCGACGCTTCGCCGGCCCCACCATCGGCATGGGGCTGCTGCTGATTTTCCTGGTCAGCGCAGTGGCGCCCGGCGCCATTGCCCCATACGACCCGACCAACATCGATTACCTCGCGCTGTTGAAGCCGCCGACCTGGGCGCATCCGTTCGGCACCGACAATCTCGGCCGCGACATACTCTCGCGCGTGATCTGGGCCGCCTCGGTCGATCTGCAGATCGCAATCTTCTCGACGCTGTTCCCCGTCCTGTTCGGCACCTTCATCGGTGCCCTGATCGGCTATTACGGCGGCATCGCGGACATGCTGTTCGGCCGCCTGGTCGATTTCGTCGTCACCTTGCCGTTCCTTGTTCTGGTGATCGCCATCGTCGCCGTGCTCGGCCCTGGACTGACCAACATCTATATCGCCGTCAGTGTCGTCGGCTGGGTGTTCTATGCGCGCTTGATCCGCGGCGAGATGATGGTGCAGAAGCGCCGCGATTACGCCGCTGCCGGCCGCGTGATGGGATTCAGCACCTTCCGCATCATCTTCCGCCACCTGCTGCCGAACGCGATCACCCCGATCCTGGTCTATTGGATGACCGACATGTCGCTCGCCATCCTGCTCGGGTCGAGCCTCGGCTATCTCGGCCTGGGCGCTCAGCCGCCCACCGCGGAATGGGGCGTGCATGATCGCGGACGGCAAGAACTTCATGACCACGGCCTGGTGGATGTCGATCTTCCCGGGTATCGCCATCGTTATGGCAGGTACCGGGTTCAGCCTGCTCGGCGACGGCCTCGCCGAATGGCTGCAGCGCGAAATGACCGCTGGCCCGCTGTTGAGCGTGCGCGGCCTGCGCGTGACCTTTCCGGGCACCGCCGGCGAGCTCGTGGCGGTGGACGGCGTCGATCTCGACGTACGGCGCGGCGAAGTGCTCGGGCTGGTCGGCGAATCCGGCTCCGGCAAAAGCGTCACGCTTCGCGCCATCCTGCGCCTCGTCAATGCCGCCCGGCCGCGTGTCCGGTGAGATTCTGCTGGAACGGCGCCGACCTCGCCGCCATGACCGCATCGGAACTTCGCGCGGTACGCGGGCGGCGAAATCGCCATGGTCTTCCAGGAGCCGATGAGCGGCGCTCAATCCGGTGCTCACGGTCGGGCTGCAGATCACGGAAAGCCTGGCCGACCCATTTCGGCCTGCGCGGCCGTGCCGCCCGCCAACGCGCCGCGGAACTGCTGGGAACTGGTCGGCATCCCCGATGCACGCGCACCGATTGGACGCCTACCCGCACGAATTTTCCGGCGGCATGCGCCAGCGCGCGATGCTCGGCAATCGCGCTCGCCGCCGGGCCGAAGCTGCTGCTCGCGGACGAACCGACCACCGCCCTCGACGTAACCATACAGGATCAGATCCTGAAGCTGATGCTGCGGCTGCGACGCGAGCTTGATATGAGCGTCGTCCTGGTGACGCACGATTTCTCGGTCGTGGCGCAGACCTGTGATCGGGTCGCCGTGCTGTATGCCGGCCGGATGATGGAGATCGGTAGCATCGCCGACTTGTTCCGCCGACCGGCACATGCCTACACGAGTGGCCTGATCGGCTCGGTGCCGACCGGCCATGGTGCCCGCCGGCCGCTTACATCCATTCCAGGCGTGCCGCCGATCTTATCCGACCTGCCGGATGGTTGCTGCTTCGCCCCACGCTGCGACCTCGCAACCGACATCTGTCTGGCGGGGAGGCCGGCGCTCATCGAGGTTGCGCCCGATCATCGCTCCGCCTGCCGTCACGCGGATCGCGTTCGGGCCGTGCTGAAATGACCCCGGCCGGCAATACGACGCTGCTTGAAGTTCATGACCTGCACAAGAGCTTTCCGCGGCGTCGAAGCCTGGGCCGCCTGCTCGCCGGACTTCCGGCGGAACGCGTGCACGCGCTGAACGGCATCAATCTGCTTGTCGAGCGCGGCGAAACCCTGGCGATCGTCGGCGAGTCCGGCTGCGGCAAATCGACGCTCGCGCGCTGCCTGGTCCGATTGCATGAAGCCGATCGCGGCAGCATCCGTTACGCGGGAATCGACGTGCGGGCGCTGAAAGGCGGCGGCCTGAGCGCGTACAACCGGCGCATGCAGATGGTGTTCCAGGACCCTTACGGATCGCTGAACCCGCGCAAGACAGTGGCGGGACAGATCGGCGAGCCGATCCGCGTCCATAAGATCCGCCCCCGCGGTGAGATCGCGGCACGCGTCAAAGAGCTGCTGAATCTCGTCCGCCTGCCGGTCGAGGTGGCTGGGCGCTACCCGCACGCGTTCAGCGGCGGCCAGCGGCAACGGGTCGGTATCGCCCGCGCGCTGGCGCTGGAACCGGAATGCCTGATCGCCGACGAGATCGTCTCCGCGCTCGACGTCTCGATCCAGGCGCAGATCATCAATCTGTTGCTGGAACTGCAGCAGCGGCTGCATCTGACCATCGTGTTCGTCTCGCACGACCTGCGCATGGTGCGCCATGTCGCGCATCGCGTCGCGGTCATGTATCTCGGGCGGGTGGTCGAACTCGGCCCGACGGAGCGCGTCTTCGGCAACCCGCTTCATCCGTACACGCAAGCCCTGATCGCCGCCGCGCCGAGCCTGGATTTCGAGCACCGAAACGACACCGAAGCAGTCGCCGGCGAACCCCCCAGCTCGCTGTCGGTGCACACCGGATGTGCGTTCCAACCGCGCTGCAAATACGCCATCGAGCTGTGCCGCCGCCAGGTGCCGCCGGAGGTCGTTACCTCGGACGGTCAGATGGCGGCGTGCCATCTGGTTGGCGGCTAACGCGCTGCAAAGCCGCAAATGCCACTACCCGCCTGCCGGCACCGGCTTGTTGGCCCACGGATAGATACGGTAGCCGACATACGCGTCCAATCCGGATAGATCGTCGGCGAACTGCTGCTTCAGCCGCGCCACGATCTCGGCCGCGTTGCCCGGACGTTGGTTCCATTCCGCAAGCATGACACAGCGCGGCCGCTTCGAAGGACCGGCCAGCGGATGATCCGAACTGCGCGCGCCGAACCGCAGCCGCGTGGCACCGGCAGCCGACAGCCGAGGCCACTCGCTGCCCTCGATCCACGCAATCAGCTTGGCTTCCGCCGCCGCCGACGCATCGAACCGGATCATCGAGACCCAGTCCGCATCCAGCATCTCCATCGCCGCACCCACCGGCGAACCATCGACCCGCCTCTGGGTATAGATCGATGCGGTGTGGTCGGTCCGTTTCTGGAGGATGCCGTCGTGCGGGTCGTTCTTGCGCACGTTCTGGTACGCATCGGTCCAGAATATCTCCGGGCTCGCAAGCTCGTAGATGTCGCACAGGTTCATGCCCCCTTCGACCGCGCGATAGCACGAGCAGTTCTGGAATCCGGATTTGAACAGATCGACCGCATGCCGGAACGCAAACCATTCCGTGAATTCATCGATATGGGCCGGCGGCATCTCCAGTTCGACGATGTAAAGCGTTGTCCCGGTCATGTCTGCGCCCATGCTCCTGTGACAGGCGGGCAATTAAGACCAACGGTCGCGAATCGGCAAGATCGGCGGCGACTCCCGCAATCTCACCGGACCGCTGTCTTCGCTTCATTCGGTGAAAAGTATTGAGGGCAACCAGGTTGACAGCATCGGCACGAACATGAACAACAGCAGCGCCAGAAGCAGCGCCGGATAGAACAGCAAGCTCGCCCGCACCACCGCCTCAAGCCGCAGGTTCGTAATCGCGCAGACGGTGAACAGACCCAGACCCACCGGCGGGTGGATGATCCCTAGCAGCAGTGCGAACGTCAGCACCACGCCGAACTGCAACGGATCGATGCCGAAGCTCGCCACCAGCGGCCCGAACAGCGGCACGCCGATCAGCATTGCCGGCACCGTCTCCAGGAAACAGCCCAGCACCAGAAGCGCCAGCGTGACCAGCGCCAACACCACCCATTTGTCGTGCGTCAGCGCGGTGATCCCGTGCGCCAGATGCGTGGCCACCTGGTCGGAGGTCAGCACGAACCCCATGACGGTGCCGATGCCGGTCAGGTACATCACCAGCGCGGTCATCCGCGCCGTCTCCACGAACGCAAGGCGCAGCCGCTCCAGCGACACCTCGCGGAACAGCAACCCGAGCATGATCGTGTAGCAGACCGCGACGATGCTCGCCTCGGTCGGCGTCGTCAGGCCGGAGATCATGCTTCTGAGTATCACCACCGGCGTCAGCAGCGCCGGCAACCCGGCCAAAGCGAGACGCAGCGTGCGGCGCGGCGGGCTGCGTTCGTACGGCGGGTAAACCTCGAACCCCAACCGGTGCAACAGCACATTATTGGCGATCAGGATGAACGCCAGCAGCAGCCCGGGGATGATGCCCGCCGCGAACATATGCGCCACCGACACGTTCATCAGCACCGCGTAGATGATGAACATGATGGAAGGCGGCAGGATCGGCGCCAGCAGCGAACTGGAAACCATCAGCGCGGCACTGAACTCCGCGCGGTAACCCGCTCGGCGCATCGCATGGATCACCATGTTCCCAAGCCCGGCCAGATCCGCCAGCGCGGAGCCCGAGATGCCGCCGAACACCATGCTGGCAACGATGCTGGCATGCGCCAGTCCGCCACGCAGGAAACCCAGGGCAGCGTCGATGAAGTCGAAAATCCGACGCGTCATCTCCAACCGGTTCATCAGGTTGCCGGTCAGGATGAAGAACGGGATCGCCAGCAGCGGCACCGACCGCACGTCCTGCGTCAGGTAGCGCGCGAACGTCGCCAGCGGCAGCCCCGAAAGCTCCAGGCCGAGCAGCGCCGCCAGCCCCATGCTGGCACTCACCGGCACGCCTGCCAGCATCAGCACCAGGAATCCCAGGATCATCAGCGCCGACGGCATGCGCTCAGTGCCGCAGCCCGCCGCCCGGAGCCGGCATCTCGCCCCGTAGCTGCAGCACCAGATGAATCAGGCTGGTGATGGCGATATCCGCCGCTCCGGCAATCACCGGGACATAGAAGATCGCCTCCGAGATGTTCAGTACCGGCGTGCTGAACATGCTGACGAACCCCAGCGTATTGATCGCCAGCCACACCACGGCGGCCTGGAAACCGACCACCGCCAGCCGCGACATGATCCCCAGCCCGCGCTGCCAGCCACGCGGCAGCATCGCGACGATGAACTCCACGCGGATATCACTGTTCGTCTTGGCGATCAGCGCGAAGGAAAAGAAGTAGATCACCATCGCGGCGATCACCGAGACTTCCTGGGTCCATTCAAGGTCGACACCCAGCACGGCGCGGCAGGTGATATTGGTCGCGTTGATCGCCACCATCAGCGCCAGCACGACGATCGAAACCGCCTGCACGACAACGCCGGAGGCACGCAGATACGCCTCCGCACCAACGCGCCACAGCGTCGCCGGCCGGGCGCTCAGGACAGCGCCGCCGCCTTCTCGGCCAATTCCTTGGGCACCACGCCGCTCTGCATCAGGTTGGCCAGCACCTGCTTGCCCTTCTCGCGCCACGGTCCGGGCGCCGGCTCCACCGCCGTCACCTGCTGCTGCTGGCGTGCCAGCTCCTTCTTGTCGGTGAACCCGCGTTCCGAAGCAGCACTGAAGACAACGCCGGCGGCTTGCGCGGAATCATGCAGGATTTTCTGCTGCGACGGATCAAGCGTCTGATACCGGTGCGCATTCATCATGATGTTGACGATCTGAAAATACTCGTCGGTGCGCGTCCAGAACTTGGCGACCTCGTCGTCCTTCTGGTCATAGGCAATGCCGATCGTCTCCGGCCCCGCCGCGATCAGCCCCTGCTTCAGCGCCAGGTACATCTGCGGCCGCGGAATCACCACGGGATTGCCGCCCAGGCCACGCCAGGTCTCGATCGCCGTTTTGTCCTCCCACAACCGGATCTTCATCCCGTCCAGGTCGGCCGGCGTCAGCACCAGCTTGGTCGCGATCAGCCCGCGCGGGTCCTTGATCCACCAGGTCCAGTCGGGATCCAGGTTGATCGACCCCAGCGCCGTCAGCTTGTCGATCGCCGGCTTGAACAAGGCGCTTTTGTAATAGGTTTGCAGATGCTGCTGGGAGCGGAACAGGTACGGCGCGGAAATCAGCTTCGCCTCCGGCAGCAGGCTGGACAGGAATTCGGGATACAGCAGGTGCATGTCCTGCGCACCGGTGAACACGTTCTTCATCTGGTCCGGAATCCCGCCCAGCGCGCCGGCATGAAACACAGCGACCTGCATGCTGCCGTTGCTGCGCGTCGCCACCTCTTTCGCGAACGCCTCGGAGCCGATCCCGGAATGCGATGTCGGCGCATCCACGGTCCCCAATTTGAACTGGATCGGTTCCTCCGCGCGTGCCCGGGTGATGATGCCGGCCCCGATCGCCGCGCCGGCCACCAGCATTGTGCGTCGTCGCATGAATTGTCTCCCCCTATCTCATTGCCGGCGATGTCCGCCGGATCACCTCGCCTGGCCGGCTGCCGGTCAGGCTCCCGTCGCGCAGCGCGACGGCCCCGTTCACGATCACATGCCGCATGCCGCTGGCGAGCTGGTTCGGCTCGAACGTCGTCGCACGCTCGCCGAAACTATCCGGCGCGAACACCGCGATGTCCGCCGCCGCTCCCTCCGCCAGCACGCCGCGATCGGACAGGTTCAGCGTGCGCGCCGGCAGACCGGTCAGCTTGAACACCGCCTGCTCCGGCGTCAGCGCCCGCGTCTCCCGCACCATGAAGCGCCAGAACCACGCTGCCCAGCTATAGGCCCCATGGAACACCGATCCTGACAGCGGCCCGTCCGGCGCCAGCGTTGTCGCGTCGGACCCTGGCATGCACAGCGGATGCGCGAACACCTCGCGCTGCTGCGCCTCGGTGTGACAATGAATGATCACCATCGGCCGGCTGAGATCGTCCGCCGCCTCCGCCAGCAGATCGAGCGCGGCGTCATGCGCGTCCTGTCCGCGCACCGAACCGATCTCCGCCAGCGTCCGCCGCGCATAATCGGGGAACCGCGGATCATCCAGCAGCACCACGCGGTTCCAGTCGCCGCTGGCCGACAGGATGCTGCGGAACCGCTTGATCTCCGCGCGGCTGTCCGGGTCCCGCAGGCGCGCTGCTATGTCGCGTGGCCCGCCGGAGCGCGCCCACGGCGGCAGCAAGGACGCGAGAAACGTCGTTCCGTACAGCCGCGTATGCATGTCGAACGCGACATCCTGGCCGCCTGCTTTCGCCGTCTCGACCAGCTCCATCACGCGGCGCCCGTCATCCAGCCCCGAACGCGGCAGCAGATGCGAAACCTGCAACCGGACCTCTGCCGCCGCGCCGGTCCGCAACGCCTCCGCCACCGCCTCCACCGAGCCGGCATCACGGTACCGGGTATGCGTCGCGTAGAGCGCGCCATACCGCGCAACATCTTGGCAGAGGCAGGTGATTTCCTGCTCCGTCGCGGCAATCTCGGGCGCGTATTCAAGCCCGGTGGAAAACCCGAACGCCCCTTCGTCCAGCCCCTCGCATAACAACCGGCGCATCGTTGCCAGCGCCGGCGGATCGGCCGGCTTGTCGGACAGCCCCACCGCAGCAAGCCGCAACTGCCCGTTCGGCACCAGCGTCAGCACGTTCACCGCCGGCCGGGCAGCGGCAAGCCGCTCCAGATACGCGCCGACGCCACGCCATTGCAGCTTCACGCTGCCGTTGAACCCGTAGATGTTCCCCGCCGACAGACCGGGATCGCGGATCGGCGCGCATCCGAAACCGCAATTGCCGATCACCTCCAGCGTCACGCCCTGGGCCAGCGCGCTCACCGCGCGCGGATCGACCAGCAGCGTGTAATCCGAATGGCTATGGATATCGATAAATCCCGGCGACACCACCAGACCGGCAGCATCGATCCAGTCGGCCGCATCCGCCTCGAAATGACCGACGGCAACGATCCGCCCATCCTTCACGCCGATATCGCCGCGCCGTGCGGCCGCTCCGGTGCCGTCGATCAGCGTCCCGCCCCGGATGCAAAGATCGAGCGCCATGCCGATACCGTCCCCGCTAATCCGCTGCCATCGCAACCGCGCGCAGTGCAGCCGTCGCTGCCGCATCCACCAGCAGCCTGTCCGGATCGATCGCCACGCCATAGTCGCGCCGCGCGGCTTCGATCGAGACCTTCTCGTCCAGCACGTCCTCCAGCACCAGCGCCGGGTCGCGCGCGAACGGATCGCCGCAACCGCCACCGCCCGCGCCATCATGGTGAAACGAATCACCGCGCCGCAGCTTCAGCCCTTCCATGGGCATTGGCGGCAGCACGCGCTCGGCGCCACCCGCGCCGCGCAACACGTTCATGGATGGCCGGCCGGTCCGGCCCCCGGCCAAGCCGTATGGCGGATGGAACCGCCGATCGGACCGCACGGTGACCACCGCCGCATCCGCCAGCAACCGCCATTCGCGGGTAAACGCCAGCCCACCGCGGAACTTCCCCGCACCACCGGAATCGGGCACCAGCCCGTATCGTACCACCTGCAACGGCAGTTCCGCCTCGATCAGCTCGATCGGCTGGTTGGACAGATTGGCCGCCGGGTTGGAGATTCCCTCCGGCCCGTCCGCGCCGGCGCGCGCGCCCCAGGTACCCACCATCACCTCGGTCAGCACAAACACCCGGCCGCGATCGTAGCCGCCGATCGAGAACAGCGTCGGCCCGCCCTCGCTGGCGGCGATCGCCTTCTCCGGCACGATCTGCGCCAGCGCGCCCATGATCGCGTCGAACACCCGGTAGCCGATCACCCCGCGCGCCGCGCAAGCGGCCGGCAGCACCGGGTTCACGATCGTCCCGGCCGGCGCCTTCACCGTGATCGGGCGCATATACCCGTCGCAGTTCGGAATGTCCGGACCGCCGATGCAGCGCACCGCGCAATAGGCGACCGACTTCGACATGGCGATCGGGCAGTTGATCGCCGCCGGCACCTGCGGCGAGGTGCCCTTCCATGTCCACGGTGATTTCGTCGCCGCGCACGATCAGCTTCACCTGGATGCGGATCGGCTCCGGGTTCTCGCCGAACCCGTCCAGCCAGTCCGTATTCACATACTCGCCGTCGGGCAGAGCGGCGATCTCCGCCCGCATCAGCCGCTCGGCGCGCGATTGCCGCTCGTCCAGATAGCGTCGCAGCCGGGCCGCGCCATGCCGGCGCAACAGCTCCAGCAACCCGCGCTCGCCGGCGGTGCAGGCGGCGACCTGCGCCTTCAGGTCGCCGATCACCTGCACCGGCTGGCGCGTGTTCCGCTCGATGATGCGGAACACCGCGCTGTCGGGCTGACCCGCCGCATACAGCCGGACGATCGGCAGCCGCAGCCCCTCCTGGAAAATCTCGGTGGCATGCACGCCGACGCTGCCCGGCGTCAGCCCGCCCACATCCGAATGATGCGCCATCGTGGCGGCGTATCCTTCCAGGCCACTGCCATCGAAGATCGGCTTGATCACATAGATGTCCGGCAGGTGCTGGCCCCCGGCGCCATACGGATCGTTGAAGACGAACACGTCTCCCGGCTGCATCGTGCCGCCGAACTGCTCGATCAGGTGTCGCATCGCCTCCGGGAATGCGCCGAGCTGCACCGCAAGCGTCAGCCCCTGCGCGATCACCTGGCCGGTATGGTCGCAGAGCGCGGTCGAGTAATCCATCGTGTCGCGCACCACCTGCGAATAGGCGCTGCGCATGATGGTCAGCGCCATCTCGTCCGCCGTGGTGGACAGCGCGTTGCTCACCACCTCGAAGGTGATCGGATCGATCGGCTCAGTCATCGGCGGTGATCCGGATATCGATGTTGCCATGCTCGTCCAGCCGCGCCGTGCATCCCGGGGGAACCACGACCGTCGCGTCATGCCCCTCGACGATCAGCGGCCCTCCCCGCTCCATGCGGCCCAGCGCATCACGACCCAGCACAACGGTTTCGCACTGCCCGGCCGCCGCCCCGAAATAAGCCTTGCGCGTCACCTCCCCGCCCGGACGCCGCTGCTCCACGATGCGCGACAGCACGGCGGCATCCGCATATGCGCTCGATCGCGCAAGCACCTTGAGCGAAACGAGATCGGTGGGATCGCCGGGCGACGCATGCCCGTAGGTACGTTCGTGCTCGGCATCGAAGGCAGCAATCATCGCGGCGGTATCCGGCGTACCGGGCGGGATCGGGACCGCAAGCTCGAACGCCTGTCCGCTGTACCGCAGCTCCGCGACGCGACGCACCGTTGCCAGCTCCGACGCGACGCCATCGGCCGCCAGGCTGGCCAGCGCCTCGGCTTCCAGCGATTGCAGCACGGCGGCGATCTCGCCCCCATCGACCTCCCCCATGCGGCGGAACAGTGTGCGACCGACCACGTATTCAACGTCCGAGAACAGCAGCCCGAACGCACTGAACACGCCGGGCGCCGGCGGCACGATGACGCGCGACATGCCCAGCGCGCGGGCAATCGCCACGGCCGCGATCGGGCCGTTGCCGCCAAACGCGAGCAGTGCGAAATCGCGCGGGTCACGCCCGCGATAGGTGGACACCGCCTTGACCGCGCGGGTCATGTTGGCCGCCGCCACGGCGTAGGTCCCCCACGCCGCCTCCAGCACCGGCACACCGAGCGGGGTGGCCACCTGGTCCGCGATCGCACGATGCGCAAGATCCGGTTTCAATCGCACCCGGCCGCCGGCAAGCGACACCGGATTCAGGTACCCGAGCACCACCATTGCATCGGTAAAGGTGGCATCGGTTCCGCCGAGCCCGTAACACGCCGGCCCTGGCTCGGCACCCGCGCTGCGCGGCCCGACCTTCAGCGAGCCGACGCTGTCGACGGAAACGATACTGCCCCCACCGGCGCCGATTTCCGACACGTCGATGAAAGGCAGCTTGACCGCATGGCCGCCGCCCTTGACCAGCTTGCTGCTGAGATTGATCCCGGCCCCGACTTCATATTCGGTGGTTCTGGCGGGTTCGCCCGCCTCGATCAGCGCCGCCTTCGCCGTCGTCCCGCCCATGTCCAACGAAATCGCCTCGGTCACGCCGATGCGCCTGGCGACAGCGGCAGCAGCGATCACCCCGGCAGCGGGTCCCGACTCGATGATTGCCGCCGGCTTCGCACCCGCCATCTCGGCCGACATCACGCCGCCATTCGACTGCATGATGCGCAACGGGGCATGCACCCGAAGGTCGCGCAGGCGCTGTCGCAGCGCCGACAGATAATGCTCCACCACAGGTCCGATATACGCATTCACCACCGTGGTGCTGGTGCGCTCGTATTCGCGGATTTCCGGCAATAGCTCCGAAGACAGCGTGATATGCACTTTGCGCGGCAATATCTGGCGAAGCATCTCGCCGACGCGCCGCTCATGCGCGCCATTCGCATACGCATTGATCAGCGATACCGCAACCGCCTGCACCTCCGCGGCGGCAATGCGCGCCGCGGCCTGCTCCACCGACGCCTCGTCCAGCTTCTGCCAGACTTCGCCGCGTGGACCGATGCGCTCATCCACCTCGAAGCGGAGCCGGCGACGGCACCAGCGGCTTGGGCGGGGTGTATTGCAGATCGTAAAGCACCGGAATGCGCAGCCGCCGCATCTCCAGCACGTCGCGGAACCCGCGTGTCGTCACCAGCGCGGTGCGCGCGCCGCACCCTTGCAGGATGGTGTTGGCGGCCACCGTGGTACCATGCACCACGCCGGAGACCGACGCCGGATCCAGCGCGGCGTCCGCTATCAGTTCGCGCAGACCCTGGACGATCGCCTCGCCATAATCCGCCACCGTCGAGGCCACCTTGGACGTGCGCACCGCGCCATCGGCACCCAGCAGCACGATATCGGTGAACGTGCCGCCTATATCGACCCCGAAGACAGTCCGCCCAGTCTGCGTCACACCCACGCGCCCCGAATGAGTGGCGCCAGCCTATCACCGCCCAGGTTCTTCGGTATAATCAATAGTCTTGAAGCAGCTTGATAGGCACCTTCTATCATGCGCGTGCAAACCGGACAGCTAGAAGCGCTGCACTGGATCGTCCGACTGGGCAGTTTCCGGGCCGCCGCCGCTTATCTCCATTTGTCGCAGCCGACCATCTCGATGCGCATCCGCGAACTGGAACGCCTGCTCGGCACGCCGCTGTTCGACCGCTCCGGCTATCACGTCGTCGCCACCGCCGCCGGGCGCGAAATGGCCCGCTACGCCGAACGTATTCTCGGCCTCGCGGAAGAGATGGAGCATCGCCACACCGCCGCTCCGGCATTCGAGGGGCCGATCCGGATGGGCGCGGCGGACACCTTCGCTCTCACCTGCCTGTCCGACCTGCTGGCCCGGCTCGAGCAGCTATTCCCGGCGTTGCAGGTGGACCTGCAGATCGACTTCAGCTTCAACCTGAATATGCGGCTGCAGCGGGGCGAGCTGGATGTCGCCTTTCTGACCGGCCCGGTTGACGATGGAACCGTTCAGGTGCAACCACTGGTGCGTCAGCCCCTGGCCTGGATCGCCAGTCCGCGGCTTGCGCTGCCGAATCGCGTGCTCGGGCCGCCCGACATCGGTGCCCAGGCGATCATCACGAACCCCCGCCCGTCACATCTGTACCGAACCATCCGGGAGTGGTTTGCCGCAGCCGGTTGCGCGCCACACCGCGTCATGACCTGCAACAGCCTCACCATCATGGCGCGCCTCGCCATCGGCGGCCACGGCGTCACCCTGCTGCCCCCAGCAATTCTGCGCTCCGAGTTCGAGCTCGGCACGCTGCGCCCGTTGCCTACCGACCCGCCAATAGGAGCGCACGATCTGCTGCTGGCCTACCGGCCGTCGCTGCCGACGAGCATCATGGGTGCAATCCGCGAAATCGGATCGCAGCTCGTGCACACAAGCGGGCTGGAGCAGATCGCGCTCGACTGGAACCGTTCCAATTCCAGGAGCGTGTGAGTCTCAATGCCGGCGCGCACGCAGCGCGCGCAGGCTGCCGCCCATCTTGACCGATCCGGGCAACGGATGACCGACAATGTCCTCGGCCAGCCGCGCCACCTCGATCAGCGCGTCGAGATCGATACCGGTCTCGATCCCCATCTCATCCAGCATGAACACCAGATCCTCGGTGCAGACATTCCCCGCCGCGCCCTTATGCGCGGCGAACGGGCAGCCGCCGAGCCCGGCCACGGTGGAATCGTAGATCGCCACCCCCATCTCCAGCCCGGCATACGCGTTGGCAATCCCCATGCCGCGCGTATCGTGCAGATGCAACGAAAGCGTCAGGTCCGGGAACCGCTCGCGCACCTTGCCGACCAGCGCCCGCACGGATTTCGGCGTGGCCCACGCCATCGTGTCGGCCAATGAGAACACCGCCGGCCGGACGCCGTGCTGTTCGCAGATCTCCAGCATCTGCCCGATCATGTCCAGCACGCGCTGATGCGGTATCTCGCCTTCGAAATTGCAGCCGAACGCCGCCATGATGCCGGCGCGTTCGAACGCGATGCCGTGCTGCTGGTACATCTCGATGGTTTCATGCGCGACCCGGATATTGTCCTGCATCGACCGCTGCTGGTTGCGCTGCAGAAAACTCTCCGACGCGGTCAACGAGAACGACCCCTTGATATCCAGCCGCTGCGTCGCCATCGCCCGCTGCAAGCCCTTCACGTTCAGCCACAGCGCCGTGTATTCCACACCCGGCCGGCGCCTGAATCCGCCCACCACCGCATCGGCATCGGCCCAGCCCGGCACGCGGTTCGGATTGACGAAGGACGCCACCTGGATGTGGTTCACGCCGGTCCCGCTCAACGCGTCGATCAGCTCGATCTTGCGGGCCGTCGGCGATCGGCCCCTTCTCGAACTGAAATCCCTCACGCGGACCCTCCTCGTTGATCTGCACACGGGATGGCATGTCAGGCATAGCGCGCTCCGTTACCAACATCGTGGCCGGCGTCACCAACATCACGGCCGGCGCCCGCGCCGTCACGGCCGGCGCCACCAACGTCGCGGCCCGCGTTACCGCCGTCACGGCCGGCGCCCCCATCGTCATGGCCGGGCTTGTCCCGGCCACCCACGTCTTTCTGCTCCCGCATCAAAAACACCGGGACAAGCCCCCCTGACTACTCCTCCTGCGCCACCTTATTCCGCAGCACGCCGACCGCGCTGATCTCCACCTCCACGGTATCGCCGTGCTTCATCCACAGCGGCGGCTTGCGATAGGCGCCGACCCCGCCGGTGGTGCCGGTCACGATCACGTCGCCCGCCTCAAGCTGCGTGAAGGTCGAGATATATTCCACCAGCGTCGGAATATCGAAGCACAGATCATCGACAGTCGCGCGCTGCACCTCCTGCCCGTTCAGCCGCGTCCGCAAGGTCGCGTGGGTGATATCGCCGGCCTCTTCCGGGGTGACAATCCAGGGGCCGAAGGCGCCCGAATGATAGAAATTCTTCCCCGGAATGAACTGCGCCGAATGCCGCTGCCATTCCCGCACCGACCCTTCATTGTAGCACGCATATCCGGCAATCACCTCGAACGCGTGGTCCTTCGGCACATGCCGGCAACGCTGGCCGATCACCACCGCCAGTTCGCCCTCGTAATCATAGGTCTCCGACGCGTTCGGCCGGATCAACGTCTCGCCGTGCCCCACCTGGCTGTTGGCAAACCGCGAGAAGATGATCGGCTTCGGCGGCGGTTCGCGCCCGCCTTCCTTGATGTGCGACACATAGTTCAGCCCGACGCAGAGTATCTTGTCCGGGTCCGGGATCGGCGGCAGGAAACGCACCTCGCTCAGCTTGTAGTCGGCGTGGCGGCTGGCCTGCTCCGCCAGCGACGTGGTCGCCCACAGCGCGTGCTTCAGGCATGGCGCCAGATGGCCCAGATCGACCACCCCTTCATCCTTCGCGATGCCCCAGCTCGCCGCGCCGTCCGGACGGCGGAAGCTCATGAGTTTCATGGCGGTACGCTCCTGTTCTGTCGCGGCCTACGTACGGCCATGACGCCGACGCGGCAAGCCAGCCCACGGCGCTAGGCCGCCGGGCGGTCTCGCACCATGCTCGGTCGCTTCGGGTCATAGCTCCAACCCGGCATCAGGTACTGCATCGCCGTCGCATCGTCGCGCGCGCCGTCGCCGATCGTCTTGTACAGCTCGTGCGCCTTCATCACCTGATCCATGTCGATGTCGATCCCCAGACCCGGCCGCTTCGGCACCTCCACCATGCCGCCGACGATCCGCAACGGCTCCTTCGTCAGCCGCTCCCGCCCCTCCTGCCAAATCCAGTGCGTATCGATCGCGGTGATGTTGCCGGGCGCCGCGGCCGCGCAATGGGTGAACATCGCCAGCGAAATGTCGAAATGGTTGTTGGAATGCGAACCCCAGGTCAGCCCCCATTCGTCGCAAAGCTGCGCCACGCGCACCGAGCCCTGCATGGTCCAGAAATGCGGGTCGGCCAGCGGAATATCGACCGACTGCAACAACATCGAATGCCCCATCTCGCGCCAGTCGGTGGCGATCATGTTGGTCGCCGTCGGCATCCCGGTCGCGCGGCGGAACTCGGCCATGATCTCGCGACCGGAATAGCCGCCTTCCGGCCCGCACGGATCCTCCGCATACGCCATCACGTCGTTCCTGCCCTTGCACAACGCGATCGCCTCCGCCAGCGACCAGGCGCCGTTCGGATCGATGTTCACGTGCGCATCGGGATAGCGGCGCTTGATGGCGGAAACCGCTTCCATCTCCGCCTCACCCTGCATCACGCCGCCCTTCAGCTTGAAGTCACTGAACCCGTACCGCGCCACCGCCGCTTCGGCCAGCCGCACCACCGCGTCCGGCGTCAGCGCCGGCTCGTCGCGCAGCCGCAACCAGCCGTCCTTCGCCCGCGGATCAGTATGGTACGGAAGATCAGTGCGCCTCCGGTCGCCAACATAAAAAAGATACGCCAGCATCCTCACCGACCCACGCTGCTGGCCCGAACCCAGCAGCCCGGCGACCGGCACGCCGAGGAACTGCCCCAGCAGGTCGAGCAGCGCAGCTTCCACCGCGGTGATCACGTTGTCGGCGCGCAGATTGATCTCGTGCGGCTGCCGCAGGATGGCCGCCTCGGCCGCCGACGTCACCTGATGCACCGCGGACTGGCGCGCACCCGGCCCGCCGCCGGTCAGCATGCGGCGAACGCTGCCCAGGACGGCATTGTACTGGCCGAGCCGGTTGCCGATCACCAGCGGGCCGGCCCGCTCGAGCGTCCGGCGGATACCCTCGCTGCCCGGCACCTCGGCTACGCCGGTGCGGCCGGCGCTATCCCTCAGTACCACGATGTTGCGGGTAAACAACGGACCATGCGCACCGGCCAGATTCAGCAGCATGCTGTCCCGCCCGGCAACCGGAATAACCTGCATGTCGACGACGGTCGGTGTATCCGCACCCGCACTCTGCGCATTCATATCCGGCTCCTCCTCTCCTGGGGTCACGACCATAATCGAGACATGCTCCGCTCGTCCCACGATCTGGTGCGCAGCGCCGTCTTATGTCACGCTGACCAGGAACCAGTCCCGGCGGAGGAAAACGGCAATGACGACGGTCGGCAATGGCGAATACACCTACGAACCGGTGGAGAACTGGGCGAAACTGCCCGCCGGCTGGAGCTTCAAGGAAATCGGCTCGGTCGGCGTCGATCGCGACGACAATGTCTTTGTGTTCAACCGCGGCGAACACCCGATGATCATCTTCGACCGAGCGGGCAATTTCCTCCGCTCATGGGGCGAAGGGATGTTCCCGCGCGCCCACGGGCTGCACATGGGACCGGATGATACGGTGTGGCTGACCGACGACGGCGACCACACGGTGCGCCAATGCACGCTCGACGGCAAAGTGCTGATGACGCTGGGCATCCCAGGCAAGCCCACCCCCTACATGGGTGGCGAGCCCTTCCACCGCTGCACGCACACGGCGCTGTCGCCGAAAGGCGAGATTTTCGTCTCCGACGGCTACGGCAACGCGCGCGTGCACAAGTTCGACGCCGGCGGCAAGCTGCTGCTGTCCTGGGGCGAGTTGGGCACCGATCCCGGGGAGTTCAACATCGTTCACAACATCACCTGCGACGCGGATGGCTGGGTGTACGTGGCGGACCGCGAAAACCACCGCGTGCAGGTGTTCGACTCCAACGGCCGGTATGAGACGCAATGGAACAATCTGCACCGGCCATGCGGACTGTTCATGCCGCACGGCAAGTGCCCGATCTGCTACATCGGGGAACTTGGCCCGGTAATGTCGGTGAACCGCAACGCGCCCAATCTCGGGCCGCGGATCACCATCGTGGACAACACCGGCAAGCGGATCGCCCGCCTTGGCGGCCTGCACGCCGGCCTCGGCCCGACCGAATTCATGGCGCCGCACGGGCTGACAGTGGACTCGCACGGCGATCTCTATGTCGGCGAAGTCTCCTGGACCAACTGGCCGCAGACCTTCCCCGAAAAGCCGCGTCCAGCCGACCTCCGCAGCCTCCACAAATTCCGGCGAGTGCGATAACAAGCCGACACTCCCGCCGCCCCGCCAGACCGTTCCGCCACGCCCGCAGGCCGTTCCCCACGCCCGCCAGACTGTTGCGATACCGTCATGCCCCGGCCTGTCCCGGCCCCCCGTCATGCCCGGGCTTGTCCTGGCTTGTCCCGGGCATCCACGTCTCCCACCGCACGGTCAGTGACCCGGGGCGCCATCAGCCGCGCGGCGGTCGCGCCCCACACTCCTGCGCCAGTCGGTCGGTCTTCGTCGCCATGATGAAGTCGTTCTCGTGCAACCCCTTGATCTTCTTGGTCTGGAACGAAATCACCGCGTATCCCCACCCGAACGAGATATCCGGGTGATGCCCCTCGGCCTCCGCCAGCTCGCCGACCCGCTGCACGAAGCCAAGTGCTTCACGGAAATTACCGAACCCGAATTTCCGCTCGATCCGCCGGCTGTCGTCCAGCAACGCCCAGTCGGGCGCCTGCGTGTGCAACCGCGCCGCCTCGTCGTGCGTCAGCGGCGGGATGCCGCCGCGACAGGGAACGCACGTCTTTGCCGCCAGTGCCGTGTCCATCGCAGCCTCGCTCGCTAACTCGCCTGGTCCAGCCCCGTCGTCCGATACACGAGCCGGAGTGACGCAGAAAATCCGATACTGTCCAGACGAAGCTCCCCATCAACGCCGACTATCTCGGCCTGCGCCGGCCATGATCCGTCCGGCAGCCGGCGCAAGACCTCGCCCATAACGGACGAAGTGCGCAGAACCACAATCTCGGCCACCGTCGGAATGGTGGAATAGGCCCAGACATTCGCCCGCGTCTTCGGTTCGTTCGAAGGCGAGAGTATCTCGATCAGCACCACAGGATCCGCCAATATATGAGCACCGGACGGCGGCATGCACGTGACACCGATATCCGGCACCAGGCAGTTCTCGTTCGAGCGCAGACGCGGCACCACGCCCGGCGCAATTACAACCCGGCAGCTTCCGCCACGCAAATCCAAATGATTGGTCAGCAACTGCACCAGGCACGCCTGAATCGACCCATGCCGGTCAGACGCCGGCGCCATCATCTCCGGCTCGCCGTCCCGCAACTGCCACAAAGCCCCGCTGCGGTCACCCGAGTCCCAGTCCAGGAACTCGGCGACCGTCATGTGGCGCGATGGCATTTTCAGCGCTGTACTCATCACCCCCATCCTGTGCCGATCGCAACCATACGCCTACGCCGCCTCGTGCCGCTCCCGCAGAAACCGGAAGAACTCCACCCCTTCGCGCAGCCGCCGCTTCATCATCTGCGGGCTGCGCACCATCTCATTCACGATTGCCGCGATCTTCGGCGCCCGGAAATAAAACCGCCGATAGAACGTCTCCACATTGTCGAAGATTTCCGTGTGGCTCAGATGCGGATAGTGCAGCGGCGCGATCTGGATGCCGTGGTCATCGATCAGCTCTGCGTTCGCCGCGTCCAGCCAGCCATTCTGCACCGCCTGGTCATACAGGAACGTGCCCGGATACGGCGCCGCCAGGGAAACCTGGATCGTGTGCGGGTTGATCTCGGTGGCGAAGCGGATCGTCTCCTCGATGGTCTCCTTCGTCTCCCCCGGCAGGCCCAGAATGAACGTGCCGTGGATCTTCACACCCAGCTCGTGGCAATCCTTGGTGAACCGCTTGGCCACCTCGATCCGCATGCCCTTCTTGATATTGTACAGAATTCTGCTGGTTGCCGCTTTCATATCCCACCAGCAGCAGCCGCAGCCCGTTATCCTTCAGCACCTTCAGCGTCTCGCGCGGCACATTCGCCTTGGCGTTGCACGACCAGGTCACGCCCAGCTTGCCCAGTTCCTTCGCGATCGCCTCGGCGCGCGGCAGGTTGTCGGTGAACGTGTCGTCGTCGAAGAAGAACTCCCGCACCTGTGGGAAATACGATTTCGCCAGCCGGATCTCCTCCGCCACATGCTCGGGCGAGCGCACCCGGTACCGATGACCGCCCACAGTCTGCGGCCAAAGACAGAAGGTGCAGCGCGACTTGCAGCCACGCCCGGTGTACAGCGACAAATACGGATGCAGCAGGTAGCCGATGAAATAATCCTCGATCCGCAGGTCGCGCTTGTACACCTCGGTCACGAACGGAAGCTGGTCCATATCCTCCAGCACCGCGCGGTCCTTGTTATGCACGATGTTGCCGGCCGGATTGCGCCAGGAAATGCCATCGACCGCGGCCAGGTCCCGCCCCTCCGCGATCTCCTTGATCGTGAAGTCGAACTCGTTGCGCGCCACGAAATCGATCGCATCGCCCTGCTTCAGGCTCTCCTCCGGCTGCACCGCCACCTTGGCGCCGACAAAGCCGATCTTCAGCGCCGGATTGGCCTCTTTCAGCGCTCGCGCCACCTGTGCATCCGAAGCGAAGGATGGCGTGGAGGTATGAATGACGCACAGCTCGTGCCGGCGCGCTTCGGCCAGCACCGGCTCGATCCCGATCTGCGCCGGCGGTGCGTCGATCAGCTTGCTGCCCTCCACCAGGGCTGCCGGCTGGGCCAGCCAGGTCGGATACCAGAACGACCGGATCTCGCGCCTCGCCTGATACCGCGAGCCCGCGCCGCCATCGAACCCGTTGAACGACGGCGGTTGCAGGAACAGCGTCTTCATCATTGCGGTCTCAATCCCTCTCCTGGCCGGCGGCCACCCTCGCGGGCCGATCGGCGTGCAGCCGGTAGCCGCGCCATTCCACCTGCAGCCCGGCGTAGCTGGCGATCATCACGGCCACGGACATAAGCTCGCGCAGTGGCAGAAGCCATAGCCACGGCGCCGGCAAACGCCCGGTACGAGCGGACAGCGCACGCTGCACACCCCAGGCGGCCATGCCACGTACGGCCCACGCAACCGCAAAGCACAGCCAGCTCCACAGCGCGGCGGGCGCCAGGATAACCGCCAGCAACGCCCAGAAGATCGGGTATTGCAGCACCGAGGCGGCGAACGACACTGGCGCCAGCCGGCGGATGGTCCGAGCCCAGCGCAGTTCATGGCGGAACAGGTCGGCGACGCGGCGCTCCGGCACGGTCGTCAGCGGCACGGTATCGGCCAGCGCCACCGACAGCCCGACGCCCTGCACCAGCCGACCCAGCACATTGTCGTCAGCGAGATGCTCGACCAGCGCCTGGAACCCGCCGATCCGCGTCAGCGTGTCCCGCCGCAGCGCCATCGTCGCGCCAAGACAGTCCTGCCGGCCGATCGCCCGCGCCAGCAGGGCGCCAGGCAGGAAGCTGTGGGTGATCTGGGCAGCCCCGAGCATCGGCGGAATGCTGAGCTCGACCGGCAGGCCGGCATAGAGCGTCGTCACCAGCCCGACGCAAGGCGGCTCCATCGCCGCGACCAGCCGGTCCAGGTAGTCGGGCTGCACGTGCAGGTCGGAATCCGCGATCACCAGAACCTCGTGCCGCGCCGCCGGCAACATGTTGATCAGATTGTCAACCTTGCGATTCCGGCCATGCCGGGTCGCATCGACCACCAGCGCGAGCTCGCGGCTCGGGTAACGCGATTGCAGGCGGCGGACCACCGCAGCGGCCGGATCGCCAGGGTCCTGCACGCCGAAGACCACCTGGAACACGGGATAGTGCTGGCGGCACAGGCTCTCCAGCCCCTCCTCCAGCCCCGGCTCGTCGCCATGCAGCGGCTTCAGGATGGTGACAGGCGGACAGGCCCGGGCTGCTCGGGAGGGTCGCGCCGCGAACCGCGCGACGGCGATCAACCCGGCAATGCATTGCGCCATGGCAATGATCGCCAGGAGTCCGGCAATCGCCGCCAGGGCAGCCATCTGCCCCGGATCGCCACCCCCGTCATGGCCGGGCTTGTCCCGGCCATCCACGTCTTCGCGCTGCAACGGAGAGACATGGATGGCCGGGACAAGCCCGGCCATGACGGGGGTGGTCGGCATGACGGAGTTGGCCGGCGTGGTGGAGTTGGCCGGCATCACGGAGGTGGCCGGTGTGACGGGGGTGGCAGGGCCGGTGTGGACGGAGCGGCGGCATCCGGAGCCTCATCCGGCGCTGGCCGCCTGCATCGCCGCGTCTTCCAGCCCCAGCGCCGAGATCGCCGCGGCCACGATGTCCTTGGCCGTCAGCTTGGCTAGCGCAAGCTGCTTCGCTTGCGAATCATGGTCGATGAAGATGTCCGGCAGCACCATCGGCCGCACCTTCAGCCGGCGATCGAGCAGGCCCTTCCAGGCCAGATGATGCAGCACCGCCGAGCCGAACCCGCCGATCGCGGCTTCCTCGATGGTGATCAGCACCTCGTGGTGCCGCGCGAGCTGCTCGATCAGCGCGGTATCCAGCGGCTTGGCGAACCGCGCGTCGACCACGGTGGCGGGCAGGCCGCGGGCCGCCAACTCGTCCGCGGCCTTCATCGAATCGGCCAGCCTGGTGCCGAGCGACAGGATGGCGATGCTGTTGCCCTCCCGGATCACGCGGCTCGTGCCGATCGGCCAGACCTCCGGGGTTGCCGGCAGCGCCACGCCCACGCCCTCGCCCCGTGGATAGCGGAACGCGCTCGGCCGGTCGCCGATCGCGACGGCGGTCGCCACCGCATGCACCAGCTCGGCCTCGTTGGCCGGCGCCATTACCACGAAACCGGGCAGGCAGCCCAGATAGGTCACGTCGAAACTGCCGGCATGAGTGGCACCGTCGGCGCCGACCGGACCGGCGCGGTCCATCGCGAAGCGCACCGGCAGGCCCTGGATGGCCACGTCATGCACCACCTGGTCATAGGCGCGCTGCAGGAAGGTGGAATAGATCGCGCAGAACGGCTTCATGCCCTCGCACGCCAGGCCGGCGGCGAACGTCACCCCGTGCTGCTCGGCGATGCCGACATCGAAGCAGCGGTCGGGGAAGCGCTTGGCGAACTTGTCCAGCCCGGTGCCGGACGGCATCGCGGCGGTAATGGCCACGATGTCCGGGTCCTTCTCCGCCTGCGCGATCAGCGCATCGGCGAACACCTTGGTGTAGGAAGGCGGCCCGGGCGGCGCCTTGGCCTGCTCGCCGGTGATGACATTGAACTTGGAGACGCCGTGATACTTGTCGGCGGAGTTCTCCGCGAACTCGTACCCTTTGCCCTTCACGGTGATGGCATGGACCAGGATCGGCCCCTGCTCGTCAGCTTCACGCACATTGCGCAGGACCGGCAGCAGATGGTCCAGGTTATGGCCGTCGATCGGGCCCAGGTAATAGAACCCCAGCTCCTCGAACAGCGTGCCGCCGGTCAGGATGCCACGGGCATATTCCTCGGCCCGGCGGGCGGTGCGCTCGATCCCGCGCGGGAACCGCTTGGCCATCTTGATGCCCAGGTCGCGCAGGCTGAGAAAGCTCCGCGAGGACATCAGCCGCGACAGATAGGCGCTCATGGCGCCCACCGGTGGGGCGATGGACATGTCGTTGTCGTTGAGCACGACGATCAGGCGGGAGCCGCGGTCGCCGGCGTTGTTCATGGCCTCATAGGCCATCCCGGCGCTCATCGCCCCGTCCCCGATCACACAGACGACGTTGCGCTCGTCGGGCTCGCCGCGGGCATGCTTCAGGTCCCGGGCCACCGCCATACCCAGCCCGGCGGAAATAGACGTAGAGGAGTGGGCGGCACCGAACGGATCGTATTCGCTCTCCGCCCGGCGAGTGAAGCCGGATAGCCCGCCGCCCTGGCGCAGCGTGCGCACACGGTCGCGCCGGCCCGTCAGTATCTTGTGCGGATACGCCTGGTGCCCGACATCCCATAGCAGCCGGTCATGCGGTGTATCGAACACCGCGTGCAGCGCCACGGTAAGCTCCACCACGCCCAAAGCGGAGCCGAGATGGCCACCGGTGACGGAGACCACGTCGATGGTTTCCGCGCGCAACTCGTCCGCCAACTGGCGCAACTGCTCGGGCGAGAAGTTGCGCAGATCGGCCGGGGTGCGGACGCGATCCAGGAGCGGTGTTCTGACCGGGCTCATGCTGTTCAGCTCCGACGCGACACGACATGTGCGGCGAGGTCGCGCAGCAGCCGTGCGCGCTCACCGTAGCTATCAAGATGGCCGGCAGCCTGGCCGGCCAGCAGCTCTGCCTGGGTCCGGGCCCGTTCCGGCCCGAGCACGGCGACCATCGTGGCCTTCCCCGCCGCGGCATCCTTGCCGGCGGTCTTGCCAGTTTCCTCCGTGCTGCCCTCGGCGTCCAGCAGGTCGTCGGCGATCTGAAAGGCGGCCCCGAGATCGCGGCCATAAGCCGCCAGATGGTGCCGCTGCGCCAGCGAGGCGCGTCCCATGATGGCGCCCGACTCGGCGCTGAACTGGATCAGCCGCCCGGTCTTCAGCGCCTGCAGCCGGCTCACCTGCGCGGCGTCGAGCGGCTGACCCTCGGTGACCATGTCGATCATCTGCCCACCCACCATGCCGCGCGCGCCCACCGCGGCACCGAACGCCACGATCAGCTCGCAGCGGGCCTGCGCATCGGAGTGGGTGTCCGGCTCGGCCAGCAGCTCGAAGGCGCGGGCCTGCAGGGCGTCGCCGGCCAGGATGGCGGTGGCTTCGTCGAAGGCGCGATGGGTCGAGGGCTTCCCGCGCCGCAAATCGTCGTCGTCCATGGCCGGCAGGTCGTCATGCACCAGGGAATAGGCGTGCAGCATTTCGATGGCGGCGGCAACACGGGCCGCCGATGTCTCCGAGACGCCGAACAAGGCAGCGCTTTCCAGCGCCAGGAACGCCCGCAGCCGTTTGCCGCCCCCAAGCACCGCGTAGCGCATCGCCTCGGCAAGCTGCGCCTCCGCGCCTTCCGGTTGCGGCAGCAGCGCATCGAGGGCGGCCTCGACGGTACCCGCGCCGCGAGCCAGGGCGGCATGCAGGTCGTTCCTGTTCAAGACCATGGTCATGCCCGAACCCACTGTTGCCGAATCCCCATTCTTTTCCGGGCTAGCAGGGGCATATCGTGTGCGGCCAGCCTGCTTGCCGTGTCGGAGCATAGGGTGTGCCTGTTCTGTTGCAAGCAAGCCACAGATACGCTGGTATGCTGTGCCCACTACGCAAAATGACTGCCCAGCCGGTGGTTGCTTGCCCATTTTTGCCGCGGCCGATGGTTTGGCCAAGCCAGCTTGGCGGCCGCGATCGTTCGACGTGATAGCATTGCCGAACCGATAGTCAGATGGCATATCCCGGCCGCTATCCACGTGGTTGCCTGGTTTTTCTCGCGGCTGGAGGTGAATGCATGCTGCGCGTGGTGCTGGCGCAGCCCCGCGGTTTCTGCGCCGGGGTGGAGCGGGCGATCGAAATCGTTGAGCGGGCGCTGCGGAAATACGGTCCGCCGATCTATGTTCGTCACGAGATTGTGCACAACCGTCACGTGGTCGAAGACCTGCGGACTCGCGGGGCCGTGTTCGTCGATGAGCTGGACGAGATCCCGTCCGGCGCGATGACCATCTTCAGCGCGCATGGCGTGGCCAAGCGGGTGGAGGAATTGGCCCGCGACCGCGGATTGCCGGTGATCGATGCCACCTGTCCGCTGGTCGCCAAGGTCCATAACGAGGGGCGGCGCTATGCCGGCCAGGGCCGCGAGATCGTGCTGGTGGGCCATGCCGGCCATGCCGAGGTGGAAGGCACGATCGGCCAGATCCAGGGCAAGGTGCACCTGGTGCAGACCGCGGCGGATGTCGCGCGGCTGGAGGTCGGCGACCCGGAGAAGCTGGCTTATATCACCCAGACGACGTTGTCGGTGGACGACACGCGCGGGATCATCGCGGCCCTGAAGGCTCGTTTTCCGGCCATCATCGGGCCGGATGTGCGAGATATCTGCTACGCTACCCAGAACCGCCAGCAGGCGGTGCAGGAACTGGCGGGCGTGGTTGACATGATCCTGGTGGTGGGGTCGCGAAATTCCTCCAATTCCAACCGGTTGCGCGAGATCGGCGAGGAGCTGGGCAAGCCCGCCTATCTGATCGATGACGCCGACGCGTTGCAGTCGGACTGGTTCGAGGGCGTGGAGTTCGGTGGGGGTGACGGCGGGCGCCTCGGCGCCGGAGACATTGGTGCAGGGCGTTCTTGAAGGCTTGCGCCGGTTCGGAGAGATCGACATCTCGACGCTTGAAGGCGTGGCCGAGGATGTGCGGTTCCGCTTCCCGGCGCAGCTTGCCGATGCTGCTGAATAACTCGCGGGCAGACGGAAGGATTGACGCATGGCCGTCCCATTGAATCAGGCGATCCGTGTCGGGGCCTATGTGCTGAAGCAGCACATGATCGGGCGGAAACGCTATCCGCTGGTGCTGATGCTGGAGCCGTTGTTCCGCTGCAACCTGGCCTGCGCCGGATGCGGCAAGATCGACTATCCGGCGGAAATCCTGAACCAGCGGCTTTCAGTGGCGGAATGCCTGGAAGCGGTGGACGAGTGCGGCGCGCCGGTGGTGGTGATCGCCGGGGGCGAGCCGCTGCTGCATCGCGAGATCGACCAGGTGGTGGAAGGGGCGACCGCGCGCAAGAAGTTCGTGATCGTGTGCACGAACGCGCTGCTGCTGGAAAAGAAGATGGGGTTGTTCAAGCCGGGGCCGTATTTCACCTGGTCGGTGCATCTGGACGGCGATCGCGCGGACCATGACCGCTCGGTGTGCCAGGACGGGGTGTACGACCGCGCGGTGGCCGCGATCCGGGCGGCGAAGCAGGCGGGGTTCCGGGTGATCATCAATGCCACGTTGTTCGACAATGCGGTGCCGGAGCGGGTGGCCGGGTTCTTCGACGACGTGATGGAGATGGGGGTGGACGGGATCAGCGTGTCCCCCGGCTATGCCTATGAGCGCGCGCCGGACCAGCAGCATTTCCTGAACCGGCTGAAGACGAAGGAATTGTTCCGGGGGATTTTTGCTCGCGAAGGCAAAGGTAAGTCGAAGCGGAAATGGGCGTTCAACCAGTCGTCCATGTTCCTGGACTTCCTGGCCGGCAACCAGACCTTCCATTGCACGCCCTGGGGCAACCCGACGCGGACCTATTTCGGCTGGCAGCGGCCGTGTTATTTGCTGGGTGAGGGGTACGCGAAGACGTTTCGCGAATTGATGGAAGAGACGGACTGGGATCGGTACGGCACCGGGAATTACGAGAAGTGCGCCGATTGCATGGTGCATTCCGGGTACGAGGCGACGGCGGTGACGGAGACGATCCGGCGGCCGTGGCGGGCGGCGGCACAGATGGCTCGGGGGATCCGGACGACGGGTCCGATGGCGCCTGATATCTCGCTGGAGGGTCAGCGGCCGGCGGAATACGTGTTCAGCCGGCATGTGCAGGAGGCGGTGGCGCGGCTGCGGCACAAGCCGAAGGGGCGGGCGGCGGAAGCGGGGGATTGAGGGCGGGCGGCTGGTGTACATCGGGGCGGTTTGGGGCGGTGGCAGGTGTACATCGGGGTGGTTTGGGGCGTTGGCGGGATGTACATCGGGGCGGTTTGGGGCGGCGGCAGGTGTACACTTGGGCGGGTCTTTCGGGGGCCGGATGGATGACCCGATAGGGTTCGGTGGATGGCCGGACCGTCGCCGAACAGTATAGCCGGTGCGGGGTCGCCGAGCCTGTTGGTTCGCAGTTGGTTAGCAGGTCTCATACCGGCAGGCGTATGATGTGACCCATGACGTCATTCCTGCGGAAGCGGGACGCTGTGTCCGGCTTGGTAGATGCCCGCGTTCGCGATCGTGTTCGCGAGCATGACGAATTGAGCCCGCGACCCTTCCCCTATCCCCTCCTGCAAGGGCCCCTTGCGGGAGGGGATAGGGGAGGGGTCGCAGTACCGATCGGTCAGTAACTGGACCGCTCGGTATCAGCCGCGACAACCGGCCCGCTGCCCGATTCCGGCGATTTGGTCGTGCAGCTCGGGGCGAGTGTGCGGAAACTCGGTGCGCAGCTTCGTCAGCGTGTCGCACGCCGCGCGCTTCTCGTTGATAGCGGTCAGCGATATCGCCAGCCCGAGCAAGAACTCCTGCGCGTGCCCCCCCTTGGGCGAACGAACATACGCATCGTCATACGCCACCGCGGCACGCGACCATTGATGCTGCCCGGCCAGCGACTGCGCCAGCAGATATTGCGCGTCGTAGGCACGCGGGGATGTCCGCTTGCTCAGCACTTCCTGGGCGTCACGCTCCGCCGCGGTATAGTCCCGCCGTCCCATGGCGGCGTAGCCTTCCTGCAAGGCAACCTCCGGCGTGCGCGGACCGCCCGGCCCGGCCGCGGGGGCCGCCGCCGCGGAGGGCGTGGCCAGCGCCGCGGTGCGCGGACCGGCCGAAGGGGGTCCGCCCGGGGGACCGCCCGGGGGACCGCCCTGGGGGTTCTGCACCTGGAATTTCAGGTCATCCATCCGCTTGCCAAGATCCGCGGTGGTCCGCTGCAGCGTGTTCTCCAGCTCGTCCACGCGGCCGCGGAGCTGGCGCACCTCCTCCTCGAGCGAGGTCACCCTGGTCAGCAGGTTCGACGCCGTTTCGGACGCGGCGCCGATGGATGGCGCGGGTGCAGCCGGCTGGCCGTAGCCGGGCTGCGCGCCGCCACCCTGCGCTTCAAGCTGTTGCACCTCGTGCCGCAGCTCAAGGATCTGGTTCTGCAACCCAATGGCTTCCCGGCTTTCCATCTGCGCCGGGGCGGAAGATGTCATGCCAAGCAGTGCCGCGATCGGCAGCACGGCGGCGACGATCAGCGTGGAACACCGGCTCATCCGCGTCTCCTTCGTCCGTCCCTATTTTTACGCGGGCCGGGGGCGGTGGGAAGCCGGCTGCCTGCTGGACGAGCTTGCGCCGTGGCGACCGAAGTGAACGCTGATCCACGCCGGCGCGGCGGTCGGCCGCGCCGGGACTCCGGCCGCGACGACCGGCCGCGCGTGACGGGTGTGCCGGGCCTATCGCACCGAAGTGATGGCGTTGCGGTTCTGCGCCCAGGCCTGCTCGTCATCGCCGAGCGCGGTGGGCCGATCCTTGCCGTAGCTGATCGTGTCGAGCCGGGCGCCGCTGATCCCGCGGGCGACCAGGTAATCCTTCGCGGCATTGGCGCGGCGCTGGCCGAGCGCGAGATTGTACTCCTCCGTGCCACGGTCATCGGTGTTGCCGGCAACCAGCACCTGCACGTTCGGGTATTTTTCCAGCCAGCCGGCCTGACGGTTGAGCGTCGCCTGCGAGTCCGACGACAGGTCGGAGCGATCGAAGGCGTAGAATACCCGGTCACCGACATTGGCAACCAGGTCTTCCTGGCTGCCGGGCACTGGCCCGGCCGGGGCGGCGGCGGCCCCTGCCCCAGTCGCGGTGGTGGCTACGGGGGTGTGGTTCGCGCAGGCTGCCAACAGCGCGACAGCGGCCAAAGCGCCGACAATTTTCGCGTTCATGTGAGTGCGTCCCTGGCTGGGTGCGGTGACGGATAACGAATTTTCGGCGCAAGCAAGCTCGTTGCAGCCGCCGATGCGATTAACCGGGACGGCCGCTTGGGTCAAGGTTGCGGGTTCTTGCGGCCAATTCAAGGCAGGGTTGTCGATCGGGCAGCGGTGACCCATCCCGATAGGGGTCGGGAAGGCTTGCCTCCCCGCCCTCCGAACCGTGCGTGCGGTTTTCCCGCACACGGCTCTCCAGTTGTTGGTTTCCTCATCGGGAGTGTCTCGCCTGCTCGAAGGCGGTGCGAAGGGTGAGCAGCCCATGAGCAGCGAAGAAGGCATTGGGCCAGCGTTGGTGATCGGCCGCGCATCGCCCGATGCCGGGGCGCTTCTCCTGCTTGCGCAGGATGGCGCGGAGGCGTCGGCGCACGAAGCCGTCGAGGACGCCGTACAAAGCTGGCGTGGCATGCTTGAAGTAGCCAAACCATCCCCGAAGTATCGGGTTGAGGTCGTGAATGATCTGGATAAGTCTCTATTTGATCTGACAGGCGGTTGCCCGACAGAGGAAATTACCTTGACGAAGGACGAGAAGATCTGTGCCAAGTGGTTGTAGAGTCGCCACAAAGCTGGACCGTCCTCGAATGCAAGAATTTATCCAGGTTTCTCTGCGCGAAGCTTTACCGCTTCAGGACCTCTACGCAAAGGCGGCTGAACTCGCCTGCGCGGAGCTCTCCAGTCGCAAGCTGTTCCTCAAAAACTGCGTCGCCCTGCTGTCGAGCTAGGCTGTGGCGATGCCATCGAGCGCGACTGCGGCCAGGACCGCGAAAGAGTTGCTAAAAGGCCTCCACGATTCGGGTGCGTTGCGTCTGCTGCGCACGATCGCAACTGAAGCTCCGCCTCAGCCCTCGAGCCAAGATGGCCATGAGCGCATCCGAAAGCAGCTCGCTGCCTGGAAAAAGCAAGGCGACAAAGAAGCTCCGGCGGATTCGTCCGGCTATGCGGCGCGCGGATACGTTCTATGTCGGAACCTCAAGGGCGTCGGAAGCATCGACCAGCAGACCTTCATCGATACCTGTTGCAAGTTCTGATCGCTCATCTCATGACCGCAACACTCCGATCACCGTTGCCGTTGCTGACTGATCGCGTCACCCGTTCTTCGAGGCCCAGTGGCGCTGCAGCGCTTGCTGACGAGGCTGCACCGAGTGCTGCGTCGCCGAGATGGCACGATACGATCTCGACTGGCGGTCGAGAACCGATCTACTTCGACACACCACGAGCCCGCAGATCAACGACATCGTCGAGCGGTTCCAAGCCATGCTCGACCTGTTCTATCGTTGCGTCCGAAAGAAACTATACAGCGCGATCTACGTGTTGCAGAGCGACCTGATGTCGGTTCGCTGACTACATGAGAACCGGACAGTGATCGCTCAAAGTTCGATGCGAACCTAATCTGACAGCTCGCCGCGACAACAATGGAGGTGACCCCGCTCTCACTGCTGCATGAGCTCATGCTAGATGATTCCGCCTGTCAGATTAAGTCAAGACTTATGCAAATGATCCGCCCGAGGCTGTCGCCTCGGCTACGGAGCGTTCGCGCCCTCACCTTGTCCTTCAGCGCCTTCAGGCTCTTCTTGCGAACGAGCCGTCGGCCTGCCTCGAACCGGTAGCCGAGGAAGTCGAACCCCCGCCCCGGTTGTTGGCAGTCACCGATCCGCGTCTTGTCCGGGTGCAGCGTAAGCCCGTTCTCCGCCACCCATGCCTGCACGTCGTGCAGGGCAGCCTCGGCCTCCGCTTGCGTGCGGCACAGGATCACGAAGTCATCGGCATAGCGCACCATCCGTCGTCCGCTCCGCTGCATCAGACAATCCAGCGGATGCAGATACAGGTTGGCCAGCAGCGGCGAGATCACCGCGCCTTGCGGCGTGCCGCTCGTCGGTTGCCACCGTTCCATGCCCTTCATGATGTCCTGCCGCAGGAAGCTCTCGATCAGCGCCAGCACGCGGCCATCGCTGATCGATGCTTCCACCAGGGTCATCAGCCGTTCGTGCGGGATCGTGTCGAAGTAGCTCGCGAGGTCGGCGTCCACCACGAAGGTGAACCCCTCTTTCACCAGCCGATCGACTTCCCGCAGCGCCTCCTTGCAATGCCGTCCCGGACGGAAGCCGTAGCTACCCGGCCGGAACTGCACCTCAAAGATTGGCTCAATGACCATCTTCAGAGCCGTCTGCACGATACGGTCCTTGATCGTCGGTATCCCCAGCGGCCGAGTTCGTCCATCGCCCTTGGGAATCTCCACCCGCTTGACCGGGCTCGGCCGGTAGCTGCCGTCCTTCAGATCGTCATGAAGCTCGTGCAGATACCGTTCCGCCTGCGCCGCGAACCGCTCGATGCTCTGGCCATCCACCCCCGACGCCCCCTTGTTCCGCGCGACTTTCCGCCATGCGCCGTCGAGAGTTGTCGGTCGGATGACCTTGTCCACCAGGCTGAACCATTTGCCTCCTGTGACGCCGTTGTCCAGCGCCGACACCATGCGCTCTGTCCAGATCGAAGCTTCCACCCACCACCATTGGCGCTCGTGGGTCTCTGTCCCTTGCTTAGTCCGATCGGGCACTGCCGAGACTGTTCCTTGCTCCATCCCAGACCTCGCACATCCAACTTCCTGCCTCCCTTCCCTCGGAGCGGTTTTGCTTCCCGTTCCTTCGCCGCTGTTCGCAGCCTCGGGACTATGAAGGCTCTGACTCCTGTCCATCTCACCCCGATCGACAGGTCTCTCCGCTTACTCCGCCTTGCCGTCCCAACATTCCGTCCTCAACCACGCGGGCTGCCCTCCGGTCGCTTTATCAGTCGCCTCAGCGCCAGCGGTTGCTTCCAGGCTTCGCCACAAATGAGCAGGCTCGCCGCAGCTTCACGCCGAATCAGGTTCGTTATCCTACGGACTGTCGGTTCCCCTCCGGTTGCTCTCCACCCCGCCTTGCGGCGACGCAGTTACCTTCGAATACAGAGCCTGCGACAGGCTCTCGCACGGACTCGCACCGTGCTGACAAAGCGTCCTCGCGGACGCACTCATTCCCGCGAAAGCGGGAATCCAGCCAAACCGTCGGAATTTCGCGGGCTTCGCGTGGATGCCCGCCTTCGCGCGCCTTCGCGGGCATGACGGAGTCTAGCGTCCTCGTCCGCGCGGGCTGGCGTTAAGCCGATGAAATTGCTCGCCGATACGAACTTGAGCAGATCAGATCGGGAGTTGTCCCTGCCGGGATGCGCTGGCGGTGCGGTCGGCCGTGGCCCCCACCTCCCCGTCCGCGAAGCGAAGCCGCACGCGTGCGCCAGGTGCAACCGCGGCGGCCGACGTAAGCGCGTGCCCGGACGGGTCGGTCACGAGTGCGTAACCGCGGCTCAGGACGGCCAGCGGAGAGACGGATTCAAGCCGTGCGCCGGTGCCGCCGAGCCTGGCGGTCAGCTCCCGCAGGGAGGCACGCAGCGGGGCGTCGGTCAGGCGGGCCAGGACGCGCCCCGCCCGGAGATGCACGCCGCCGATCGCCTGCCGCAGTCCGCCGGTCAATTTGTGGCTGCAAAGATCCAGCGCCCCGCGCCGCCGATGGATCAGGTTCGGCAGTGCCAGAACCAGCCGCGTGCCGGAGTCCAGCACCTGCCGATGCCGGGCGACGATCAGCGCCGGCAGGTCGGGCAGCGCGCGCTCGACCCGTTCCAGCGCGGCGCGGCGGCCGGCCAGCAGGTTCGGCAGCGAGATCACCAGCCGCTCGGCCCGGTCGTCCAGCCGCTGGCGCGTGGCGCCGACCACCGACGGGAGGTCCGGCAGGCCGCGTTCCGCGCGGCCGAGGCGCAGCCGGCATTCCCCGGTCAGCCGGTTCAGCGCGCCGATCAGCCGGGACGCGCGGTGCTGCAGGTCGCCGAGCAGGTCGGCCCGTGCCGGCACTGCCAGCTCGGCGGCGGCGGTCGGGGTGGGCGCCCGGCAGTCGGAGACGAAATCGATCAGCGTGGTGTCGGTTTCGTGCCCGACCGCGGAGATCAGCGGAATGCGGCAGGCCGACGCGGCGCGGACCACGGCTTCGTCGTTGAAGGCCATGAGGTCTTCCAGGCTGCCGCCGCCACGAGCGACGATCAGCACGTCCGGCCGTGGAATCCCATCCCGCGGCAAAGCATCGAATCCGGCGATGGCCGCGGCGATGCGGGCCGCCGCCGCCTCGCCCTGCACCGGCACCGGCCACAGCAGCACGTTGCGGGGAAATCGCCGGGCAATGGTGGTGCGGATGTCCTGGATCACGGCGCCACTTTCCGAGGTGACGACGCCGATCACCGATGGCAGACGCGGCAGGGCGCATTTCCGGGCGGTCTCGAACAGGCCCTCGGCGGTGAGCCGCTGGCGCAGCAATTCGATGCGGGCGAGCAAGGCGCCGACACCGGCATATTCCATGCGCTCGACGATGAGCTGGTAGCTGGAGCGTTCGGCGTAGCCGGTGATGCGGCCGGTGGCGATCACCTCCACCCCGTTCTCCGGCTGCATGCCGAGCCGGGCGACGGTGGATTTCCAGATCACGCCGGCCAGCTTGGCGCCGTCATCCTTGAGCGAGAAATAGATGTGGCCGGAGGGGAAGCGCTTGCACTCGGTGACCTCGCCGCGCACGCGGATGCGGCCGAAGCCGGATTCCAGCGCGCGCTTCACCGCGCCGGAGAGTTCGGAGACGGTGTATTCCGGGATGTTGGTTACGGGCAGGCTCAGCTCGTTCATGCGCGCAGGGTAGGCAGGATCAGGCAGGCTGTCACATCGTGCGTGGCGCCGTGCGGCGGGGAATCGGCGCCGTTGTTGCGTCGAACAAGGTTGCGTAGATGCGGTCGAGCCGCGCCGCCTTGATGGTGTCCTGCACGAGCCGGATATCCGCCATGGCAGGGCCGGTGAAATCGCCCCGGCGCCGCTTGCTGAACAGGTCCGGCCGGGTCATGGCCAGCCGCAGCAAGCGCTGTGTCGGCTTCGAGGCTGATTGCCCGGCCTCATATTTCTCGAACGATTTCTCGCCGGTACCGAAAAGGTCGCCTGCCGCCCGCTGCGACAAGCCGCAGCGCAACCGGATCGCGCGGATCAGCAGCGGCGGAAATGCCTCGGCGCCGGACGATCGCCGGCAGCCGTTCGTCGTGCCATTTCGGCCGCACAGAGTGTCATCGACGACGACTTGCCCATCGAGGTCGGCGGGATCATCGAGGGAGCACCACCATCCGGGCTGACGGTACTCGAACCTGTGGCCATCGACGGTCAGACTGACCAGCTTGTCGCCGCGCACCATCCGGCGCCCGGTTTCGGGGCTGGCCATCGTCTGGGGGTAGTTTCTCGGGGTTCCGGCCGCCGTCATGCTTCCTTGAAACTCATGAGGAACAGCGCCTGGCGGGCGTCGAGCGTGAATTTCACGTAGAGTTCCCTGCCAGCCACCCTCGGGCGATACACGTCCTGCCAGACGCGGTGATTTGCGAGAGATGTCATCGATTTTTCGAAGTCCGCCATCCGCAGCGCCTGTATCACCACCACGACCGCCGCATCGTCCATCGCGAGGGCATCGGCCCCAAGCTTCGAAACAAACGACCGGTTGAGCGTCGCTGGATCGGCGAAAGCGGCCTTGATGTCAGCCAAGGCGTAATGGGGCTTTCGCTTCTCCATTTCCCCCCATAATGGGGGTATCGCGCGAATCCTGCAAGGGTCCCGCGGGATGCCACTTGCAAGATGACTACCCAGTGGCTTAACTTGCATGATGCAACCCGCTGGGGGAGCCCCTCATGCAGCGTACCAGCTTCGGTTCCATGCAGTGCCCCATCGCACGCTCGCTGGAACATGTCGGCGAGTGGTGGAGCATCCTGATCCTGCGGGAGGCATTCCACGGCCTGACCCGGTTCGATCAGTTCCAGAAAAGCCTCGGCATCGCGCCGAACATGCTGACGCGGCGCCTGAACGCCCTGGTGCAGGGCGGATTGCTGGAACGCCGCCGCTACAATGAGCATCCGCCGCGCCACGAATATGTGCTGACTGAACGCGGCCGCGATTTCCGCCCAGTGCTGTGGGCGTTGCTGGCCTGGGGCAACAAGCACCTGGCGCCGGAAGGCAAGAGCGTCGTGGTCGTCGACAGCGCGACCGGCGCGGAGGCGGATCCGGTCCTGGTCGATCTGCACACCGGCAAGCGCATGGTCGCCGGAGCGTTCCGCTCGGTTGCCGGCCCGGCGGCGGATGCGACAACGCAGGCGCGGATTGGGCAGGCGCGGATTGGCCACCCGCGGATCGGCACCGCGTCCCAGGGACACGACCAGCAGTGACCGCCAAGCTGATCGACCGGGATGTCGCGGCCCCCGCCCCTGGCGGACGGGCGGCCCTGTCGCCCGGGCGCCTCGGGCTGGCGGGGCTGGCGCTGCTGGCGGCGGTGGCCGTCGCCTGGTACGGCCACCAATGGTGGACGGTCGGCCGTTTCATCGACAGCACCGACGACGCCTATGTGGGCGGAGAAGTGACGGTGATCGCGCCCGAAGGTTGCCGGGCTGATCGCCGCGGTCCCGGTCACCGACAATCAGATCGTCCACGCCGGCGACCTGCTGGTGAAGCTGGATGACCGCGACTATCGCGCCGCGCTGGCCCGTGCCGAAGCGGAGGTGGCAGGCGAGCAGGCCACCCTGGCCGACCTGGACGCGACCGAGCGGTTGCAGCACGCGCTGATCGCCGAGGCGGAAGCCGGGATAGCCGCCGCGGATGCAGAGACGGTGCGCGCGCGCGACGACCAGGCGCGCTACCGCATTTTGGCCGCGAGTTCGGCCGGCTCCGTGCAGGCATTCCAGAAAGCCGACGCCGCTTACAAACAGGCGCTGGCCGCCGCGGACAAGACGCATGCCGTGCTGCAGGCATCACAACTGCAACTGGTTGTCATCGACGCCAGGAAGCAGCAGGCGTCGGCGGCATTGGCAGCGGCACGCGCGGCGCGCGAGGCGGCGCGGCTCAATGTCGGCTACACCGAATTGCGGGCGCCGATCGACGGCGTGATCGGCAACCGCAGTGCCCGCGCCGGCGCGTACGCGAGTGTGGGCGCGCAGCTTCTGTCCATCGTACCGACCCGCGGCCTGTGGGTGGATGCCAATTTCAAAGAAAACCAGTTGGCGCGCATCGTGCCGGGATTGCCGGCCACGGTGGTCGCGGACGTGCTGCCCGATCAGACCCTGCACGGCCATGTCGCCAGCCTGGCGCCGGCAACCGGAGCGGAGTTCAGCGTGCTGCCGCCGGAGAATGCCACCGGCAACTTCACCAAGATCGTGCAGCGGGTTCCGGTCCGCATCCTGCTGGACGGCGACGCCTCGTCGCTCGGGCGCTTGCGGCCCGGCCTGTCGGTCACCGTTTCGGTAGATGAACGCGGCGCGTCCCGATGAGCACGACGCTGCTGGCCCGGCCAGCCGTACACCCGTCGGAGCTGCCGACCGCGACCAAACTCCTTGCTTTCGGTACGATGTCGATCGGCTTCTTCATCGCGCTACTGGATATCCAGATCGTCGCTGCATCATTGCAGGATATCGGCGGCGGATTGTCGGCCGGCGCGGACGAGACCGCCTGGGTGCAGACCAGCTACCTGATCGCCGAGATCGTGGTGATCCCGCTGTCCGGCTGGCTGTCGCGGGTGATGTCCACACGCTGGCTGTTCTGCGCGTCGGCCACCGGTTTCACCATCACCAGCCTGCTGTGCGGATGGGCCTGGAACATCCAGAGCATGATCGTGTTCCGGGCGCTGCAGGGGTTTCTCGGCGGATCGATGATCCCGACGGTGTTCACCACCGCGTTCATCTATTTCAGCATGCAGCAGCGCGTCGTTGCCGCCGCAACGATCGGCGCCATCTCCTCATTGGCACCGACGCTGGGACCGACGATCGGCGGCTGGATCACCGACAATTACTCCTGGCACTGGCTGTTCTTCATCAATCTCGTGCCGGGCATCTTCGTCGCCGTCGCGGTGCCGCTGCTGGTGCGGGTGGACAAGCCCGAGCCGTCGCTGCTGCGTGGCGCGGACTATCTTGGCATCGTGCTGATGGCGGCCTTCCTCGGCTGCCTGGAATACACGCTGGAGGAAGGCCCGCGATGGGACTGGTTCGGCGATCCGACGATCCGCACCACGGCATGGATCGCCGGACTGAGCGGGGTCGCGTTCATTTGGCGCAGTCTGACCTTCGCTCGTCCCATCGTCGATCTGCGCGCGCTGAAAGGCCGCAACTTCTCGCTCGGCTGCTGCTTTTCGTTCGTCACCGGCATCGGCATCTTCGCCACCATCTATCTGACGCCGCTGTTCCTGGCGCGGGCGCGCGGCTTCAGCGCGCTGGAAATCGGCGTGGCGGTGTGTTCCACCGGCGCGTTCCAGATCTGCGCCATTCCCATCTATACGACCCTCGCGCGCTGGATCGACATGCGCTGGCTGATGATGTTCGGGTTCGCCTGCTTCACGCTCAGCATGTGGGACTTTACCTTCATCACGCATGACTGGGGCTGGCGGGAGTTGCTGCTGCCGCAGGCGTTCCGTGGCTTTTCGCAGCAATTCGCGGTGGCGCCGACGGTCACGCCTGACGCTGGGCAGTCTGTCGCAGGAGCGGCTGAAGCTGGCATCCGGACTGTTCAACCTGATGCGCAACCTGGGCGGCGCGATCGGCATCGCCGCGTGCGGGACGGTGCTGAACGACCGCACCAACCTGCACTTCCTGCGTTTGGCCGATCACCTGACCACGACCAATCCGGCGATGGTCGCGCTGGTGCAGCGCGTCGGCGCGATCGAGACCGCTGCACGCGGAGGCGACGCCGTGTCCGGCCACACCGCGGCGCTCAAGCTGCTGTGGTCGCTGGCGATTTGCGAGGCGCAGACACAGGCTTTCGCCGATGCATTCCTGCTCATCACGATCTGCTTCGCGCTGGCGACGCTGGCGGTGCCGCTGATGCGCCGGCTCGGGGCACAAGTGCGGCCGTCGGCCGACGCGCATTAATATTCACGCGACAACCGCGCTGGCATGCATTGCTCACATAAACAATAAAGTGGGGACTTCGTCTCGGTTCTTGATACACTTGAGAAACCGCTGACACATTACCTTTCCTCAGCAAGAAGTTTTTCGTTGCACAGAAAATGCCGATGGTGCAAGGTTGCCGTTGCGCTTCCGATAGCGTGAGGGCCGGCTGGCCGTTTAGCGCCGCGAACTCGCTGTAGCGACGTCCGGATAGGAGGCATAAAAATGCTCATCCGTAAAATAACGATCATCGCGACCGCGCTTCTGCTTTGCGCCGCTTTGCGGCCATTTCCAGTTGTTGCTGAGACAGTTATAGGCGCGAACGGTGCCGATGGTGCGGGCGGAGCAACACCAGGAGCGTGCGGCGGGTCTGGTGGCTCGGGAGCTTCCGTCGTTGCCAATATGTCAACCCCGGCAAGTGCGACCGGAGGCAACGGCGGGCGGGGCGGCCCCGGTTGGGGCAGCGCGTCACCCAGTAATACGATCCCGGGTGGTTGCGGCGGTGACGGTGGCACGGGCGGACAGGCGAGTGCGAGCGCTCAATTTAGCGGAACGAGCGACACTGCCTACGCCCAAGGAGGCTCGGGCGGACTAGGCGGGGAAGGGGGAAGTGTACTGAACGTATCGGGAGGAGTCGGGGGCAACGGTGGCAATGGCGGCAGCGGTGGCTCCACCGCGACAGCAAACGCTTCAGCAGCAGGAACCGATGTTACCGCGGTAGCGACTGCCAACGGTGGTAATGGCGGTGACGCGGGACTGGGCGGGGCTGGCGCCCGGGGCGAAGCGGAAGGCGGCACGGCAGGTAATGGTGCCAGTGCGCGGGCTACGTCATCCGCAGCAAATGTGGGGTCGGGGTCCGGCCAGATAACCTCGACTGCAACTGCGGACGGAGGAAATGGGGGTAGTGGCTGCACAGGCTGCCTCAGTCCGGGTGTTGCCGGAACCGCGACGGCGAATGCGTCCGGAAGCACTGATTACGCCGGCCAAATTTCCGCGACAGCGACCGGCGGCAACGGAGGCGCCGACAATCCTGGCAGCCCCGGTTACAACGGAGCCGATGGAGCTGGTGCTAGCGCCACGGCTGTCGGGACAGACTCCGGAGGGGGAGGTCTCTCCGCTGCTGCCACTGCGACCGGCGGATACGGCGGCCGAGCCATTGGTGGCGGGGTTCAGGCTGGGAACGGCGGTTTGGCGAGCGCGACGGCATCAGCGAGTGGTGGGGCGCCAGCGAGTGCCTCAGTCATGCAAACGGGGGGTAACGGGGGAACTGGCAGCCTCAACGGTTCCGGCGCGGCCAACGGCGGCAATGGCGCAGCCAGTAATCTGAACAACGCCGTAACTGCGTCCGCGCCCGGCGGCAGCGTCAGTCTTTCCGAGATTGCGGTCGGGGGGAACGGGGGCGGCTCGCAGGCTGGGATACCTGGGCTTGCAGGCACTGGAACCGCGTCTCTTACTCTCAACGATACGACTTCCGCTTCGATCCAAACGAACATTTCGGCCCAGGGCGGCAGAGCTGGAAGTGCCCTGCCGGTTCAGGGCGGCCCCGCGAACAATGGAGTCGCCGGTGTCGCCGCCAGCACGACCCAGACCGTCATAGGAATCGGCCAGCTCAATCTGACGAGTTCCACCAACACTGGAGGCTGCTGTCTGAGTCGAAATAGCCACGGGGGTAACGGCGCCAACGGTGGCATAGGCGGAGTCGGCGGGGCAGGAATGGCCTCGACGAGTGGAACATCCTCCGGGGGCGACGTATCGGTTGCTAGCACTGCAAACGGCGGCAACGGTGGTGACGGTAATTCAATATATTATGGCGGAGGAGGGAATGGTGGCCAAGCCACCAGTACAGCCACCGGTACCACCAATGCGACGGGCTATACGGCAACGGCGACCAGTACCGCAAATGGCGGATCCGGCGGGGGCGCCTTTGGCACTGGGTTCAAGGGCGGCAACGGCAGTACAGCAAGCGCTACCGCGTCGGCAACCGGTGTGTCGTCAGCGAGCGCCTCAGTCACACAAACGGGGGGTAGCGGGGGAAGTGGCAGCATCAACAATTCCGGCGCGGCCAATGGCGGCAATGGCGCAGCCAGTAATCTGAACAACGCCGTAACTGCGTCCGCGCCCGGCGGCAGCATCAGTCTTTCCGAAAAAGCGGTCGGTGGGAACGGAGGCAGTTCCCAGGCTGGGATGCCTGGGCTTGCAGGCACTGGAACCGCGTCTCTTACTCTTATCGATACGACTTCCGCTTCGATCCAAACGAACATTTCGGCCCAGGGCGGCATGGGTGGAAATGCCCTGCCGGTTCAGGGCGGCCCTGCGAACAATGGAGTTGCCGGTGCCACCGCCAGCACGACCCAGACCGTTATTGGAACCGGCCGGCTCAATCTGACGAGTTCCACCAACGCTGGAGGCAGCGGGGGCGCAGGCGCCGACGGTGGCACAGGCGGCGTCGGTGGGGCAGGAACGGCCGCGACGAGTGGAACGTCCTCCGGTGGCGACGTATCTGTTGCTACCACTGCAGACGGCGGCATCGGCGGTGACGGTGGTTCAGTAGTTTATGGCGGGGATGGTAATGGCGGGAACGGTGGCCAAGCCGCCGGTACTGCCACCGCTGTTACCAACGCGACGAGCTACACGGCAACGGCGACCAGTACCGGAAATGGCGGATCCGGCGGGGACGCAGTTGGCACTGGTTTCGAGGGCGGCAACGGCGGTGCAGCGAGCGTTACCGCGTCGGCAACCGGTGTGTCGTCAGCGAGCGCCTCAGTCACACAAACGGGGGGTAGCGGGGGAACTGGATCGCTGGGGGCCAATGGGGGGAACGGCGCAGCCAGCAGCCTGAACAACGCCGATACTGCTTCAGCACCTGGCGGGGCAATTAGTCTCTCCGAAACGGCGAATGGCGGCAATGGCGGTACTTCCAGTGGGGGGACACCAGGCCTTGCAGGCACTGGAACCGCAGCATTAACGCTCAACGACACGACGTCGACTCTGGTGCAAACCGATATCTCGGCTTCCGGCGGCGATGGAGGTAACGCGCCGCACGATACTGGGGCCCCCGTTAGCGGCCGTGCGGGTGGCGCAGCAACCGCGACGCAAACGGTCGTCGCTACAGGGCAGATTTTACTCACCAGCAATGCATATGCGGGCGAAGGAGGTTCTGGCACAGACGGCGGCACGGGCGGGGCCGGCGGAGCAGCGACGGCTACTGCGAGGGGCGCCTCATCCGGCAATGACGCCAAAGTGACCAGTGACGCTGTGGGTGGGGTTGGTCGAGGCAGTGGTTCAACGGTTTTTGGTGGAAGCGGAAACGGAAGTGGTGGGAACGGTGGCGCAGCTTCTGCTTCGGCCATTGCGGCCGTTACGGCGAGCGGACATAGCGCAACGGCAATTAGCGACGCAGCGGGCGGTAGCGGTGGCGACGCGGTCGGTGCTAACGGCGCTACGCCTTATGTCGCCGGCGCTGGCGGGATAGGCAAGATCACGGCGGCGAACGCTACGACTTCTGGCGCCGGCACCGCGAGCACCACCGTACAGGGGACCGGCGGCCCCGGCGGTAAAGGCCATGCGGGTTCCGGTACGGTCGGCGCAAAAGGCGGCGCGGGAGGTGCCGAGACCATCACAAACGTCGCTAAGGGTTCGACAGTCGGTGGCACGCTCGACCTTTATCAGAATGCTTATGGCGGCAAGGGCGGTGACAGTGAGGACGCCACCGTGGGCAGCGCCGGCGGAGGCACGTCCAGCCTCACGCTGACCGATACCACGAGCAGTTCCGTCCTGGTGCAAACTATCGGTCAGGGAGGCGCCGGAGGCAGCGGGGAGGCCGGGGGTAGCGGAGGTACCGGTAAGGCAACGACAACGCTGACCTCGAGTGGTACTGCGACCGGCGAGGGTACCGGGACGGGCGGCAATGGTGGTGCGGCCAACGAATACAACAGCGTTGCCGGCAATGGTGGCAAGGGCGGCACCGGTACCGCAGCAGTCACTGTGACCACCACCAACACTACCGACGCTGCCTACGCTCAGGCCTCGGCGGCCGGTGGCAACGGTGGCGCCGCGTATGGTGCCGGCAAGGCAGGTGGCGCCGGTGGCGCGATCTCCGGCAGCAAGGCCTCCGCCACAGCAAACGCCGGGAACGCGACTGCCAAGATTTATGGCCTCGGCGGTGGCGGCGGTTACGGCAATAGCGGCGCCAAGGGAGGCAACGGCGGGACCGTTACGCTGACCAATCTGGCGAGCGCGACCAGCTCTGGCGGTACCGATCAGCCTTCTTGAGCAGTCCACAGGCGGCGCAGGCGGCGGTAGCGCCAGCTCCACCGCCGGCGTCGGCGGTGCAGCCACGACCAGCCTGACCGACACCACGATCGACACCGGCAGCCTCGACGGCACGACCAACGCATACGGCGGTACCGGCGGCGGCAGTAGCGTCACTGGGGCACTCGGCGGGGCGGCAACGGATGCACTCACCCTCAACGGCGACGGTACGGTCAATGGAAGTGCCAACGCCCAGGGCGGCAACGGCGGCAGCTCCTCCAGTGGTACCGGCGGCGCGGGTGGCAAGGGGACGGTCACTGAAACTGCTGCGACAGCGACCGGCATCGGCGCAGCCAACGCAACTGGTACCGCTATCGGCGGCAATGGCGGCGCGGGCACGACGGGTGGGGCCGGCGGCACGGCGACATCGACGGTGACAGCCGATGCTTCCGCCGGTACAGGCCAAGCGCATGCCAACGCCTATGCGACCGGCGGCACCAAGGGCGGCTCCTCCACACTGGCTGCGGCCACGCCGACCGCAGTGGCCGAGACAAACGGTGGCGCCTTCGGACAAGCCTCTGCCCAAGGCAATGGAGGCAGCGGCACGGCAAAAGGCACGGCAACGACCAAGGGCACCATCAGTACGGGCGGCTCGACATTGACGATCAACAGTCTGACTGCGATCGCCTCGGCGCCGGTTTCTGGTGTAACCACTGCCGTCGCCCGCTCCGTCAATGGTAGCGCCTATGGCGCGGATTTCAGCTACAACTCGGAAGCCTATGCTGCCGGTGGCGCCAAGTTCGGCAGTCTCGGGCCGAACGTCGGCGCGGTGTTCAACGCGTCCAGCACGTTCGTGTTCGGCAGCGGCGCCATGAGTGCGGTTGCGAATTCCAGCACCTCGACCACCTACATCAGCTCGGTCGAATGGAACGTCAACACCAGCACACTGCCGAACGGTTCGGGGCATGATCTCGACCTGGGCCTGGTTAATGCATCGACTGACGGAACCGGGTTCAGCAGCCTGATATTCTCGGTGTCTGAGGATGGCGTGAGCCAGCTCAGCAAGACTTTCACCTCGGCCAGCGCGGCGAATACGTATTTCACCGACGACCTAGTTGAATCTTGGCCTGTGGGCGTCTGGTTCAACGCTGGACGTGCTGGTGTCGTTCTCGGAGACGGTATCGGGAAGCGGCAACGGCTACGGTGTCAATTATCTGGTGGGTGTCGATCCGCCGAGTGGGGGGCGGCCACACGTTCGGACCGCGTGCACCTGTGCCCGAGCCCACCACAGCCTCCGTCTTCGGCCTCGGCCTGCTTGGACTGGGCTGGTCGAAGCTGCGACGCCGTTCTCGACCACCGCACGCCGCCGATAGTGCAGCACGCCGCGGACACGGATCGGGGACCTAATTAGAGCACGATCGCTGGCGGCAGATTCGCCAGGAAGCGTTGAAACTACGCCCTCAGACAAATAATTCTTGAGCATGAGTCTCCATCCGGACGCGATCATGCTCCGGAGCGCCGGGCATTGCCGGAGGCCGCAGGCCGACCAACCTGTTGATCGATGATCCCGTGCGCGCCATTGACAATTCCACCCCACACCCGGCTGCGCGTGGTCGGTGACGTGCATGGTGACGCCGCCGCTTTCGCCTATGCTGCCGCCACTGATCGCTTCGTCATCCAACTCGGTGATCTGACGGATTACGGCCCGCGCAGCGCCGAGGTGCTTTCGCTCATGTTCCGCCTAATCGACGAAGGGCGCGGGCTGTTCCTGCTGGGCAATCACGAGCACAAGCTGGCGCGCGCGTTGGCGGGCCATTCTGTCAGGCCGGAGCCCAACCTGGAACAGACGCTCGCCCAGCTCGACGAGACGACGCGCGGGCGGACGCTGGCCGAGATATCCCGCGCGCCTGCCTGGCTGCGACACGACGACGCGCTGTTCGTGCACGGCGGATTCCACTCCGACATGCTGGCCGGTCCGCCGCCGGAAATCGGCACCGGTCGGGCGCACGGCGCGGTCGCGCGGGCAATCTTCGGCGAGCCGACCGGCCGGATCCAGCCGGACGGTTATCCCGAGCGCAGCATCCGCTGGGTGGACCGGATCCCGCCGGGCCTGACTGTCTATTGCGGCCATGATCGCCGGAGCACGAACGGGCGCCCCTATGTGCGGCACGGCGCGCATGGCGGCACGGCGATCTTTCTGGATACCGGCGCCGGCAAGGGCGGGCATCTGTCGTGGATCGACCTGTAGGGCGTGAGCTACGCCAGTACATGGGACAAGCCGGTCATCTCGTGCCACACTCCGCGACATGCGCCAGCTTCTCCTGTTGCGGCACGCCAAGGCGGCGCGCGACCTGCCGGGCGTCACCGACCGTGACCGACCGCTGACCGCGCGCGGCCGGCGCGACACGACGAACCTGCGCGCTGCCATGCGCGATTTCGGGCTGCTGCCGGACCTGGTCCTGGTGTCGTCCTCCAGGCGAACGATGGAAACGCTGGAGGTGCTGGAACCATGGGACGATACGCCGCTGACCGAGGCGCTCGAACAGCTCTATCTTGCTGACGCCAGGCAGATTCTCGGCGTGCTGCAAGACGTGCCGGAAACGGTGCGCGGCGTGCTGCTGATCGGCCACAATCCCGGACTGCATGAGTTGGCATCGCGGCTGGCTCGCGGCGCGACGACGGACGTGGCGCGGCGGCTCGCCGGCAAGTTCCCGACCGCCGCGCTGGCCGAATTTTCGGTCGCCGGGCCGTGGCACGAGCTGCAGCCGGGAAGCGCGCATCTGGTCAGGTTCTTGACCCCGGCGGAGCTTCGAAACGAAGGCGAACGGTCGCGCGGCTGACCGGTTCGTGCCTTGCAACTGCCCTGGCAAGGCGCGGTGACGAAGTTCGCGATGAAACCACGCGTTGAAATCATGCGCGGCTGACGTGGCGCCGGTGCGGCACGTGTTCAGCGGTATCGCACTGCCGGAGATTTTTCCCTGCCGCACATCCTGGCCCGGGGGGAAGCCGAGATCGGCGGCTAAGAAGGTGCGGGATCTCCGGACCGGCGGCGGTCCTCGGCCGGGGCCATAGACCCGCAACACGATCACGTCGCCCGCGGTCTCATCGCGTCCGGTGTCGGGGATGACCCCATAGAGCGGCCCGGTACCCGCCGGTCGCAGGGCCAGCTCGCGGACGCCAGCGTGGTGGCCAACCGGCCAGAGGCAAGGATGCTCGCGCAGGCGCTCAACGCTGTCCCGGATCGCGGCCAGCCGACGCTAGGCCCTCGGTCCTGATCCTGGCTGGGTCAGCCAGAGGGTAGCTTCCTCAAGGTCGGCGAGCGCCTCGGGTGCATATATCAGTTCACGAGGCACCGGAAACGCCGGGTCGGGTCAGCGCGACCGCGGATGGCGCGGGTAGGGCACCGGCAACGGATTGTCGGTGCCAAGGCTGTCGATCCACGCATTCACTTCGGCCGAGGTCGCGTAATAGCCGGCAGCGATCGAAGCCCGCGCGCGGGTAATACCTTCGGCTTCCCAGGCGAGGCGGCGCTGCCGCTCGGCCTCGGTCTCGACGACCGGTTCGGCAACGGGGGTGGGCCGGGTCATGGGCTGAACATAGGCCATTGCCGAGCGGTTTTGTAGCGTGACGTTGACGGCTGCTGCTGGCGGCGGCGGCACACTCGTGGCAGCCCGCCGAGGAGTTGGCAACTCACGCGCCCATGGTCTGCCGGAAGCCCTTCGGGTCGGCACCGCGGGTGCAATGGTGCATGTAAACCACCTGAATCGATGGCCCTCCAGGCATTTCCTCCAGCTAGTGCAGCCGCGGTTCATTGTCACTCTGCGCACACGCGGCTAGCCTGATTGGCCCATGTCGCGCCGCTTCCTGCATCGCCCTGGTTTTCTGGGCCTGCTGATCGCCGGGATTGCCCTGCTGAGCCAGCTTGCGCTCGGGGCGATCCTGCCGGCGGATGATGCGCTGGCTGGGCAAGCCGCCGCTTCATTCAATGCGGTCGCCATCTTCTGCGCCGCGCCGCAATCGCCGGATCACAACAAGAGCTCCAAGCACCGCCCGGCACCACCGGTGCTTTGCCCGGCCAGTACGACGCTGGCATTGCCGGGCGTCGTTCTGACACCGGCTCCCCTCCTGCCACCGCCGCCGGCCTCTGTCCTGTCGTCCGGCACGCGGGAAAGACCGCCGGGGCGCGGGCCACCCCCGCCGAGCGCGCGGGTCGGCGCACCCAGGGCACCCCCCTTCCCGGTCTGAGATTCATCGCGTCACGCCGCGCCCCTCGCGCGCCGGCGTCCGATTTCTCTCGCCGAAAGGAACATATCGTGTGCAACAAGTCAGCGGCCGCCGCGCTTGCCGGCGCGGGCCTGGCCGTTTTCACCGCTGCTCCGGTCGATGCTCATGTCGACGTCGGAGAACGCGTCTTCCCCGTCACCCTGACGTTCGATGATCCCGGTGTCGGCGATGAGGCGACGCTGCCGCAGTTCGTGTACTCGCCTGGCGAAAGCGGCCAGAATCAGTACCAGCTTCAGTGGGAGTTCGATAAGACTATCACGCCCACCACCGCCATCATCTACAACCAGGGTTGGGATGTGCTCCAACAGCCGGGGAGCAAAACCCGCACTGGTCTGAAGAACGTGGTCATCACCGGCAAGTGGCAATCAGTCACGATTCCCCGCACCGAGACTATCGTATCGCTCGGTATCATGCGCGAATTCGCCGGCGGTTATGCCACGCAGAGCATCGGTGGCGATGCCACCGGCGCGACCTCGCCCACCATATACTTCGGTCAGGGCCTGGGCGCGCTGCCGATCGGCCTGCTGCGGCCGCTCGCGGTCACCGGTGAGTTGAGCTACAACATTCCCGACCGCCGGCTGAACTCAACGGGAGACAATGGCGGCCAGCCATTTTCGTGGAATGGTGGACTCTCGATTCAGTACAGCATTCCGTATCTACAGCAAAACGTGAAGCATTTCGGCCTGCCGGGCTTTTTTGGCAGGCTGATCCCGCTGGTCGAGCTCAACTGGTATTCGCCGGCCGGCGCCCCGGCCCCCGACCTGCCCGAGACGCTGACCGTCGCGCCCGGCATCATCTACATGGGTGACACGTACCAGGTGGGGCTGGAGGCGATCATCCCCGCCAATAAAGCCGCCGGGCCGCATGTCGGTGCCATTCTGCAGGTGCACTTCTTCTTCGACGACCTGTTCCCGAACTCGATCGGCAAGCCGATCTTCCAGTGATGCGCAAAGGACGGTACCCATGAAAACAATTCGCACCATCACACTCGCGGCCGGCTGCGCTCTGCTGGCGTCACCGGCGTTCGCGCACGCGTTTCTCAAGACGGCCAGCCCGGCCGTCGGCAGCACCGTGTCGCAACCACCCAGCCAGGTACTGATCAATTTCACCGAAGCAGTGGAGCCGCGGTTCAGCACCATCACGGTACAGACCGCGCAAGGCGCGCAGGTGCAAACCGGCAAGCCGCATCTGGTGGGAGGCGACGCGCATCTGGCCGTCGCGCTCAAACCCCTGCAACCCGGCACTTACACCGTGATCTGGCACGCGACCGCGACCGACACGCACAAGACGGAGGGCAAGTTCACCTTCACCGTGGCGCCGCAATGATGGAACCGCGTCGGTCCGGGCGGGGTGTCGCATGTTGAGTCTCCGCGGATCCTGATCGGCGCGATGCCGGTCTTCGCCCCTGACGGCGGCCCCGCGCTGGTTCTTGCGCGTGGGCTTGCCGTCGCCTTCCTGCTCTCGGTTTCGGGCACGCTCGCGTTCCGCACGCTGGTTGTTCCACGCGCTCTCCAGCGCATGACGCCGGTCGTCGTTGGTGAAATCGAGCACGGATTGAAACTCTGGCTGCGTGTCAGCGCCGCTGGTGCTGTCCTTGGGCTGTTTGCCTGGCTCGTCGGCGTCACCGCGGGGATGGCTGCCCCGCAGGTGCTGAACGAGTGGCCGGGCGATGTGTGGGCCGTGCTGTCCGGCACCAGCTTCGGGCACGTGTTGCTGGCGCAACTGATGTTGCTTGCCGCGACGGTGGTTGCGCTGGGCAGGCATCCGGACATCGGCCGGTGGCGCATCGCGCTGGTGACGGGTTCGATGGCCGTCATCGCGCAGGTCGGGCACGGCCATGCCTATGCGATGGCAACCTCGGTGAGCGTGCTTGAAATTTCCGAGCTGCTGCATCTGTGGGCTGCCGGCGCGTGGCTGGGAGGACTCGTGCCGTTGCTGCTCGTGGTGCTGGTGGCGCCGCCGGCGTCGGCCGCGCTCGCCGCGCGATGGTTCTCCCCACTCGGCAAGATCTGTGTCGTGTTGCTGGCGGGGACGGCCGTCGTGCAGGGGGTGGTGCTGGTCGGCAGCGTCACGGCATTGCTGCACACCGCTTACGGCTGGGTCGCGTTGTTGAAACTGTGCCTGTTCGGGGTTCTGCTGGGGTTCGCGCTGGTCAATCGCTACCGGCTCGCGCCGGACTTGCGCGGATCGGACCCCCGCGCGGCCCGTCGGCGGCTGCTTGTCAGCCTCGTGCTGCAGACCGGCGCCGGTGTTTTGATTGTGCTCGCCGCTGCATTGCTCGGCCAACTGCGTCCGGGCATGGACATTGGGATGCTGGGTTAAGGGCTGGACATGGCGGGACGGCGTGCCGAGAAACGACGCAAGACGATCCGCAAGGCGAACGTGGCGGTGGCCGGCGCGGCGCTTTGTCTGTTGCTGCTCGCCGGCTTTGGTGTCTGGCTGATCGGCGGAACGCGGCCGACCGGCCTGCCCGGCATCGGAGGTCCGTTCACGCTGACACAGGACAACGGTCGCGTCGTCACGCAGCGCGATTTCAGCGGCAAGTATCTGCTGATTTATTTCGGCTACACGTCATGCCCCGATGTATGCCCGACAACGCTGAGCACGATTGCCGATGCGATGCATATTCTGGGGTCTCGGGCTGACCGGCTACAGCCGGTTTTCATCACCGTGGACCCGAAACGCGATGTGTCGGCCACAGTCCGCGATTACGTCAGGAAGTTCAGTCCCGATATTGTCGGCCTCAGCGGAACGCCGGCGCAAATTCGCACCGTGGAGAAGGAATACCACATCACCAGCATCGTTCGCCCGAGCTCCAGAGGGTCGGATAGTTACACAGTGGATCACACGGCGGTATTGTTCCTCATGGCACCAGATGGCCACTGTGTCGGCGTTTTCCCGGCGATGGGATCGGACGTTGAACTCGCCAACAAGCTGGCCGCGTATCTCGGATCGTGATGGCGGATGGTAGTTGCATGTGGGGCGGTTTGGATTCCCGCTTTCGCGGGAATGACGAGAGGGGGCAGGGGATGAGAGAGGGGGCGACAGGGGATGACGAGGCGTGGGAATGACGAAGGGCGGAGGCTCAGAAAACGCGGCGCAACGCCGTTTCCAACCGTTGCACTTCGTTTCTTGCCGCCTGTAACCGTTCGCGGTTCTCGGCCACCACCTCCTCGGGCGCGCGGCGGACGAAATCCGGATTGGCCAGCTTCTGTTCCAGTTTCGTCATCTCCTGCACGGCCTTGGCGTGCTCGCGAGAGAGCCGTGCCCGCTCCGCCTCCACGTCGATCAGGCCGGCCAGCGGGATGACCAGCGTCGCCTCATCCAGCCCCACCTGCGCCGAGTCTTTCGGCATCTCGCCATGCATCGCCGCGACATCAGAGGCGCGAGCGAGCCGCTTGATCTCCTGCATCCATCGTGCGGCGCGGGCCAACGTATCAGCCGCCGCGTCGCGCAGCAGCACCGGCGCCCGCGTGCCCGGCGGCACATTCATTTCAGCACGAACGGCACGAACTTCCGTAATCAGCCGCACCACCCAGTCCAGCTCCGCGCGTGCCGAACCGACATCCGCCAGGGCCTCGGCCCGCGGCCAGGCCGCGCGGATCAGGCTGAACGGCGCGCCATAGCCGAACCGGTCCCACAGCTCCTCGGTGACGAACGGCACCGCCGGGTGCAGCAGCCGCAGGATAATCCCCAGCACATGCGCCGCCGTCGCCCGCACTTCCCGCGCCGCATCGGTGTCGGTTTCGGCCAGCGCCGGCTTGGCGAACTCCAGGAACCAGTCGCAGTATGTGTTCCAGGTGAAACGATAGCACGCGGAGGCATATTCGTCGAAGCGGAATGCCTCCAGCGCCGCCGTCGCTTCCTGCACCGCAGTGTTGGCGGCATCCAGGATCCAGCGCGTCAGCGGCAATGTCGCGGAGCGCGGATCGAACGCCAGATCCGGGCGGATGTCGTTCATCTCGCAGAACCGCGCGGCGTTCCACAGCTTGGTGACGAAGCTGCGATAGCTCTCCACCCGTGCGGCGCCCAGCTTCACGTCGCGGCCCGGCCCGGTCAGCGCGCAGATGGTGAAGCGCAGCGCGTCAGCGCCGTAACGGTCGATCAGCTCCAGCGGATCGATGACGTTGCCCTTGGACTTGGACATTTTCTGGCCGCGCTCGTCGCGCACCAGGCCGTGGATGTAGACCGTGCGGAACGGCACATCGCCCATGAAGTGCAGACCCTGCATCATCATCCGGGCGACCCAGAAGAAGATGATGTCGAAGCCGGTCACCAGCACGTCGGTCGGATAGTAGCGCGCCAGTTCCTTCGTCTGCTCCGGCCATCCCAGCGTGGAGAACGGCCACAGCCCCGAGCTGAACCAGGTGTCGAGCACGTCCTCGTCCTGCGTCAGCGCCACCTCGCGCCCATAGGCCGCGCGCGCTTCCGCCCGAACCTCCGTCTCGTCATGAGCGACGAACACCTGGCCGTCCGGGCCATACCAGGCCGGGATGCGATGCCCCCACCAGAGCTGGCGGCTGATGCACCAGGGCTGGATGTCACGCATCCAGGCGAAGAACGTGTTCTCCCATTGTTTGGGCACGAACACGGTGCGTCCCTGCTCCACCGACTCGATCGCCGGCCTGGCGAGGACGTCGGCCTTGCAGAACCATTGCGTGGTCAGCCGCGGCTCGATCGGCACGCCGCCGCGATCGCCGTGCGGCACCTGATGCGTGTGCGGCTCGGTCTTTTCCAGCAGCCCGAGGCGCTCCAGCTCCGCCACGATGGCCTTGCGCGCGGCGAAGCGGTCCTTGCCGTCCAGCGCGCGCAGGAAGCCCGGGTCCGCGATGCCCTCCACGGCGGCGATGTCGGGTTCGATCTCGCTCAGCGTGACGCGCGCTTCCGGGTCCAGCACCGTCGGCATCGGCAGTCCGTGCCGTTGGCCGACAGCGAAATCGTTGAAGTCGTGCGCCGGGGTGATCTTCACCGCGCCGCTGCCCTTTTCGGGATCGGAATGCTCGTCGGCGATGATCGGGATGCGCCGGCCGACCAACGGCAGGATGGCGGTGCGGCCGATAAGGTGGCGATAGCGCGGATCGTCGGGATGCACGGCGATCGCGGTGTCGCCGAGAAGGGTCTCTGGGCGGGTGGTGGCGACTGTTATGAAGTGGCACTCGCCCTCACCCGGATCGCGCAGCGATCCGACCTCTCCCGCAAGCGGGAGAGGTGAGGCAAGGGGGTAGCGGATGTGCCAGAGGCTGCCGCGCAGTTCGTGGTTTTCCACCTCCAGGTCGGAGATCGCCGTCAGCAGCTTGGGGTCCCAGTTTACCAGCCGCCGGTCGCGGTAGATCAGGCCTTGCCGGTAGAGGGTGACGAATACCTTTCGCACCGCGGCGGACAGGCCCGGGTCCATGGTGAACCGCTCGCGCGGCCAGTCCAGCGACGCGCCCAGGCGGCGAAGCTGGCGGGTGATGGTGCCGCCGGACTCCGCTTTCCATTGCCAGATCCGCTCGACGAAGGCGTCGCGGCCCAAGGCGCGCCGGTCCTGGTTGCCGCGTTCGGCCAGCAGCCGCTCCACCACCATTTGCGTCGCGATCCCGGCATGGTCGGTGCCCGGCTGCCACAACGTGTCGCGTCCCTGCATCCGTCGCCAGCGTACCAGCACGTCCTGCACCGTGAACGTCAGCGCGTGACCCATGTGCAGGCTGCCGGTCACGTTCGGCGGCGGGATCATGATGGTGAACGGCTGCGCCGCGGACTCCGGATTGGCGGCGAAGGCGCCTTCCCGCTCCCACCCGTCATACAGGCGGGGCTCGATTTCGGCGGGGGAGTAGGTTTTATCCAGCATGCCACGGGCTTCCTATCGCGACGCCAACCAGGACGCCGCGAAGACCGGCGGCCTCAGACTATTTACGGAACCTCGCGCCCGACGACGCGCTCGATCTCGGCGCGGACCAGCCGCTCGACCATCGGCGGCAGATGCGTGTCCAGCCATTCCTTCAGCAGGGGCCGCAGCTCCGCCCGCACCAGGTCCTCGATCGTCGGGCCACTGGCGCGGACCTGCGCCGCCCGGTCCGCCGCCAAGGTGCGCACCAGATTGCCCACCGCCGATGCCGCCGCCGCGGCAGCCGCCGGCGCCACCAGGGCGTGGCTTGCCGGAGGCGCGGCCTCCGGCTCCGGTGCTGGTTCGGGCTGCTGCGCGTCACCGATCATCATCGAAGAGTCCAGCACCAAGATGTCATCACTGGCAACATGTTCCTCCGCATGGGTGAGACCCGATGCCGGAGCCCCTTCCTCGCTCAGGATACGGCGGATGGAGGCAAGGATGTCCTCCATCGATGGGTCGTCGCCGGCCTCGGCCGGAAGTTCGGGCTTGGGCGTGCCGGTCATGGGCTGCTCCTGACGGGCGCGGGCAGCGGCGGGGAATACAACGTGTTGTCGTTCGGCACGCCGATCCCGACCCACTTGTTCTTCACCTGCTTGTAATACGCCGTCTCGTCGTAGATCGGCACCGGCAGATTGAGGTCCCGCGCGGTCAGCCGCCCGACCGCGGAGGCGACGGCATAGGACGCGGTCACCAGGTTCGCCAGGTTCTGCACCAGCGTCACCTGCGACTGCAGCAGCGCCTGTTGCGCGTTCAATACGTCGAGCGTGGTGCGCGTGCCGACCAGGTGTTCCCGTTCCACCCCGACCAGGGCAATCTGGTTGGCGCGGATCGCGGTCCGCGTGCTTTGCGCCGCCGAGCGCGCCGCGGCCAGCGTTTCCCAGGCGTTCACCGCTTCCTGCACGGCGGTCCGCTGCGCGTCGCTCACCAGTTGCGCCTGCTGCTGCTGGCTCTCCCGGGCCTGCCGTACGGCGGAATACTCGCTGCCGCCCTGATACAGCGGCACCGAGACGTTCACCACGGCCTGGTATCCGTTCAAGGAGTCGCTGCGGGTGCTGCTGTTGTTGGACTGAAATATCTGTCCCTGCAGGCTGACCTGCGGCAGCAGGGCGGCGAACGCCACCTCGACCGCGTTCTTGGCCGCGGAATTATTGAACTGTGCCGCGATCACCGCCGGGTTGTTGGCCTGCGCCAGGTTGATCGCCTCCTGCTCGTTGCCGATCGCCAGCCGCAGCGGCTGGGGCTCGACCAGGTTGGCCGGCGGCTGGAAGCCGATCACCTGGACGTAGGTGGCCTTCGCCGTCTGCAGGTTGCCGGTGGAGGTTTCAGTCTGGGCGACCGCGGTGGCCAGCGCCGCCTCGGCCTGGGCGACGTCGGTGCGGGTCACCTCGCCCACGCGGAACTGGTCGTTGGTGGCCTGCAACTGCTGGCGCAGCACGTTCTCGTTGTTGATGCTCAGCGCCAGCACGTCCTGCGCCTGGATCACGCCGACATATGCATTCACCGCGGCGGCGAAACTCGTCTCTTCCTGCGCCAGCAGGTTGGCACGCTCGGCCATGACCAGGTCGGTGGCCCGGTTCACGTTGGCCCGCACTTTCCCGCCGGTGTACAGCGGCTGCGTCACGGTTGCCTGCGCGGTGGCGATATCGCGGTCGTTCCGCAGCTTCTCCCAGCCTTGCAGCGAGCTGAGGTATTGGCGGGTCAGCCCATCCCCGTACCCGGCGGTTCCGGCGACGACCACGGTCGGCTTCCAGCCGGACAGTGCCTGCGGCACGTCCTCATCGGTTGCCCGCAGCTTGGCGCGTTCAGCCTGCAACGCCGGCTGATACATATACGTGGCGGCCAGTGCCTCCGGCAGGGTGTGTGGTACAGCGGTCGGGGCGGCCGCCCGAACCGCCCGCGGCGGCGCTTTCGCCGGCTGCTGCGCGGAGGCGGCGGCGGGAACCAAGGCGAGCGACAGCGACAGGCCGATCAACAGACTGTCGCGGAATCTGAACCCACATGCTGCCATGCGGCACTCCCGTTGCGGCGACACCAACCGGACCGAGATGTGCCACACTCCCAGCCATCGCGCCAAGCGGCGGATCAAGTGCCCTATTGGGGGACTCCCGGCGCGCAGCGCTTCGTCTGAGCGCGTGATTTACGCTTTCCGACGATTCCGCCTCAGAACACGAAGCCCGGCTTCGGCAACAAAGCCGGAATCGCCGGGGTGGAGCAATCGAAGATGGCGCGGGTGCTGAGGCCGACCCCTGTCGGCTCGGCGATCACCGCCTGTCCGACGCCCGGGCGGCTGGACAGCACCGTCGCCAGCCGGCCGCCATCGGCCCGAAGCTGCTGGTCCAGCACGTCGGGGATTTCGGCGACCGAACCCTCCAGCAGGATCATGTCGTACGGGGCGCCGGCAGGCCACCCGGCCGCCAGCGGCCCCGACACCTGGCTGACCGAAGGTGCCAGCCGCTCCAGCGCCGGCCGCGCGAGATCCAGCAGGTGCCGGATCTTCCTCCAGCGCGATCACCCGCACCCCGCAGGCGGCCAGCAACGCGGCGCCATAGCCCGCGCCAGAGGCCACCACCAGGGCGCGTTCGCCGGTTGCCGGTGACAGAAGCTGGACCAGCCGGGCGATCACCATAGGTTCCATCAGCACGCGGCCACCGCCGAGCGGAATATCCTCGTCAATGTAAGCGCATGGCCGAAGTGCCTGCGGGCAGGAACAGCTCACGCGGGATGCCGCGCATCGCCGCAATGATCCGCGGATCGCTGACCTTGTTGGGGCGGACCTGGCTGTTCACCATCCGATTACGGGCGTCGGCAAAATCGAAAGCGGCAGTTTCCATCGCGTTATGACAATCCTGTGGGAGGCGGGGCGTTATATCAACCGGCGGGCGTATTGGCCGGCCACTGACCTTGCAACTTCGGCGTGGCCCGGCTGGCCCGCTTTCGCCGGCCACGATGGGTGGTGGCGTGGTGTTCAATACCAGCAGGCGTGCAGACTCACCTATCTCGTCGTTCCCGCGAACATCGATAGGGGTCGGGAAGGCTTGCCTCCCCGCCCTCCGAACCGTGCGTGCGGTTTTCCCGCACACGGCTCTCCAGTTGTTGGTTTCCTCATCGGGAGTGTCTCGCCTGCTCGAAGGCGGTGCGAAGGGTGAGCAGCCCATGAGCAGCGAAGAAGGCATTGGGCCAGCGTTGGTGATCGGCCGCGCATCGCCCGATGCCGGGGCGCTTCTCCTGCTTGCGCAGGATGGCGCGGAGGCGTCGGCGCACGAAGCCGTCGAGGACGCCGTACAAAGCTGGCGTGGCATGCTTGAAGTAGCCAAACCATCCCCGAAGTATCGGGTTGAGGTCGTGAATGATCCGCCCGAGGCTGTCGCCTCGGCTACGGAGCGTTCGCGCCCTCACCTTGTCCTTCAGCGCCTTCAGGCTCTTCTTGCGAACCAGCCGTCGGCCTGCCTCGAACCGGTAGCCGAGGAAGTCGAACCCCCGCCCCGGTTGTTGGCAGTCACCGATCCGCGTCTTGTCCGGGTGCAGCGTAAGCCCGTTCTCCGCCACCCATGCCTGCACGTCGTGCAGGGCAGCCTCGGCCTCCGCTTGCGTGCGGCACAGGATCACGAAGTCATCGGCATAGCGCACCATCCGTCGTCCGCTCCGCTGCATCAGACAATCCAGCGGATGCAGATACAGGTTGGCCAGCAGCGGCGAGATCACCGCGCCTTGCGGCGTGCCGCTCGTCGGTTGCCACCGTTCCATGCCCTTCATGATGTCCTGCCGCAGGAAGCTCTCGATCAGCGCCAGCACGCGGCCATCGCTGATCGATGCTTCCACCAGGGTCATCAGCCGTTCGTGCGGGATCGTGTCGAAGTAGCTCGCGAGGTCGGCGTCCACCACGAAGGTGAACCCCTCTTTCACCAGCCGATCGACTTCCCGCAGCGCCTCCTTGCAATGCCGTCCCGGACGGAAGCCGTAGCTACCCGGCCGGAACTGCACCTCAAAGATTGGCTCAATGACCATCTTCAGAGCCGTCTGCACGATACGGTCCTTGATCGTCGGTATCCCCAGCGGCCGAGTTCGTCCATCGCCCTTGGGAATCTCCACCCGCTTGACCGGGCTCGGCCGGTAGCTGCCGTCCTTCAGATCGTCATGAAGCTCGTGCAGATACCGTTCCGCCTGCGCCGCGAACCGCTCGATGCTCTGGCCATCCACCCCCGACGCCCCCTTGTTCCGCGCGACTTTCCGCCATGCGCCGTCGAGAGTTGTCGGTCGGATGACCTTGTCCACCAGGCTGAACCATTTGCCTCCTGTGACGCCGTTGTCCAGCGCCGACACCATGCGCTCTGTCCAGATCGAAGCTTCCACCCACCACCATTGGCGCTCGTGGGTCTCTGTCCCTTGCTTAGTCCGATTGGGCACTGCCGAGACTGTTCCTTGCTCCATCCCAGACCTCGCACATCCAACTTCCTGCCTCCCTTCCCTCGGAGCGGTTTTGCTTCCCGTTCCTTCGCCGCTGTTCGCAGCCTCGGTACTATGAAGGCTCTGACTCCTGTCCATCTCACCCCGATCGACAGGTCTCTCCGCTTACTCCGCCTTGCCGTCCCAACATTCCGTCCTCAACCACGCGGGCTGCCCTCCGGTCGCTTTATCAGTCGCCTCAGCGCCAGCGGTTGCTTCCAGGCTTCGCCACAAATGAGCAGGCTCGCCGCAGCTTCACGCCGAATCAGGTTCGTTATCCTACCGACTGTCGGTTCCCCTCCGGTTGCTCTCCACCCCGCCTTGCGGCGACGCAGTTACCTTCGAATACAGAGCCTGCGACAGGCTCTCGCACGGATGCACCGTGCTGACAAAGCGTCTCGGGATCATTCCTGCGAAAGCGGGAACCCACCTCTCACCCGGTGGCCACCTGCCTCCATGGGAACGACGAATATAGAGTCAACGCGTCCGCCGCTTGGTATTATACGGAGTTTTGTTCCGGCCCGAAATGGCCCTTTGCGGCCGGCTAAATGCCCCTGCTACGGAGATTGTCCCCCCGGGGGCAGGTGAGAGGCTGTGGTTGCCGCACACGCAACCCTGCCCGGAGCCCCAGATGAACATTCACACAGCCCCCGCCCAGGCTGGCCTGCCGCCAAGCGTGCGGTCATCAGGGCACGTTGCCGGTTGAGGCGCGATGGTTCGACTCTGTGCCCGGGATGTCCCGCGCCGGAAAGGCTGATGGGCGCCGAGCGGTCGCAATCGTCGAGGACGGGATCGGCAAGCGACGTCCCACCACGGGATAACAAACCCGGGGGCGGCCTTGGACTTTAGCCGAGAAGCACTTGTAGTCTGATTTCGCCGTCAGAAGGGGGGAGCGCCAGCGTACGGCCGAATGTCAGGTCAGCCAGGAACAACGGCTCCGATACAGGCGTTAACACGTATGCCCAACGAAGATAACCAGGCCGAACTCAAAAGCGATCCCCAGCCCGGTTCGGACACTGACTCCGTCCGCCGGGCCAACAGCGGCGCCGTTCCCATCGTCGGATTGGGCGCATCGGCAGGTGGCATCGAGGCACTCGTCGAGTTCTTCGAGGCGATGCCGGCGGACAGCGGCCTGGCGTTCGTCGTCGTGCTGCACCTGGATCCGACCAAGCAAAGCTCACTGTCCTCCATCCTCGCGGTGCACACGGCCATGGCCGTGGCGGAGATCGAGGACGGCATGGAGACAGAACGCAACCACGTCTACGTGATCGCACCCAATAATGATCTGACGCTCGACGGCGACACGCTGCGGCTGACTGAACCCGACCAACCGCGGGGTCATCGCCATCCCGTCGACGTGCTGTTCAAATCGCTTGCCGAGCAGCGGCAGGAACGCACCGCCGCCATCATCCTGTCAGGAACGGGAACGAACGGCACGCAGGGCCTGAAGGAGATCAGGGCGGCCGGTGGCCTGATCCTGATCCAAGCCCCCGCCGGAGCGCGATTCGACGGAATGCCACGAAGTGCCATCGGCGCAGGTCTGGCCGATCACGTCCTGGCGCCCGCCGACATGCCGGGCAAGCTACTGGAGTACTTCCGGCATAATTATGTTGCCGCCCCGGACGGACTGACCAGCTCGCCCACGGACCGGCAGCCGGGGCTGGAGCAGATCCTTGGCGTGCTGCGCGCGCATTCCGGTCAGGAATTCCGTAACTACAAGCCGGCGACGCTGCTGCGCCGGATCAACCGACGCATGAGCCTGAAAGGTTTCTCAGAGCTGGGGGATTATCTCGACCTGCTCCGGGCCGAGCCCAATGAAGTCCAGGCGCTGGTCCGGGACCTCCTGATCAGCGTCACCAGCTTCTTTCGAGATGCCGACGCATGGGCGGCCCTCGATGAAGCCGTGATCGCGCAACTGGTCGCCGATCGCGAGAGCGGTGCCGCACTGCGCGTATGGGTGCCGGCCTGCGCCACCGGCGAGGAAGCCTATTCGATCGCCATGCTGCTGATCGAGCGGGCCGAGGCCACCAACAAGCGGTTCGACCTGAAAATCTTCGCCTCCGACCTGCTCGACGACAATCTGAATGTCGCGCGCGCCGGCGTCTTTCCAGGTTCCAGCGTCGAAATGCTGTCCCCGGAGCGCATCCGGAGCTTCTTCGAGAAGCTCGATGGTTCCTATCAGGTCAGGAAGACCCTGCGCGATATCGTGGTGTTCGCCCGGCAGGACCTGCTGCGCGATCCACCATTTTCACGGATGGACCTGATCAGTTGCCGCAACATGCTGATCTACATCGAGCCCGAGGCGCAGCGGCGGGCGCTGGCGCTGTTCCATTTCGCGCTGCGCGAGGGCGGTCGCCTGTTTCTCGGCAGCGCGGAGACCATCGGCCGTGCCGACGACCTGTTCGAGACTGTCTCGAAGAAGTGGCGCATCTATCGCCGCATTGGGCCGACACGGCATGATATCGTGGATTTTCCGCTGCTCGGCGGCCACGCGGCAGAACGGAATCGGACGGATAACCTGTCATCGCAGGAGCCTTCGGTGCGCATCACCGAGACAGCGCGGCGGGCACTGCTGGACCGCTACGCCCCGGCTGCGGTGCTGATCGACCAGAGAGGGCGCGTCCTCTACTTTCACGGCGAGACTGGCGACTATCTGAAACAACCGAGTGGGGAGCCGACACGCGACCTGCTGGCGATGGCGCGGGATGGCCTGCTGGCCAAGCTGCGCGGAGCGATGCAGACGGCGTTCGCCGGCAACCCGGATGTCCGCTTCAGGACGCAATTGCGCCAGGCCGATAGCCTGCGCCCGGTTATGGTGACGCTCTCTCCCTTGCCGTCCTCGCAGCAGGCAACTGGCCTGGTGCTGGTAACGTTTGAGCCGGAATCACCCGAGCCGCTGCCCGCGGCTCGCGAGCCGAATGCGGAAGACGAACACGGGGCTTCGTCCGCCTTGGAGAGCGAACTGCGATCGACCCGTGCGGAACTGCAAGGCACGATCGAGCAACTGGAGAGCACCAACGAGGAACTGAAGGCCGCGAACGAGGAAGCCACCTCCATGAACGAGGAGCTTCAATCCACCAACGAGGAGCTGGAGACCTCGAAGGAGGAGCTTCAGTCGTTCAACGAGGAGCTGCATTCGGTCAACAACCAGCTCCAGCACAAGATCAGCGAACTCGACCAGAGCAGCAACGACCTTGCCAACCTTCTGTCCGGGACCGAGATCGCGACGGTGTTCCTCGACACGGAATTCCGGATCAAGTGGTTCTCGCCCGCCACGAAGCAGTTGCTGGAATTGCAATCATCCGATATCGGCCGTCCGTTCAGCCATTTTGCCCTGAAATTTGCCGACGACAAACTGCTCGGTGATGCCGATACGGTGCTGGCGACGCTGACCTCGATCGAAGCGGAAATTCGCAGCAGCGAAGGCAGGTGGTATCTCCGCCGCGTACTGCCCTATCGAACGCGCGACAATCGCATCGCCGGCCTCGTCATCACCTTCATCGACATCACCGAGCGCCGGCGCGCGAACGACGCCGTTGACGAGGCGCGCATCTACGCCGAGGCGATCGTGGCGACGGTGCGGCAGCCCTTGGTCGTGCTGGATGCGGCGCTGCGGGTGCGGTCGGCCAATCGCGCCTTCTACACGCTGTTAGAGATGGCGCCGGATCGGACCGAGGACCGGCGCATTGACGAGCTGGGCAGAGGGGCATTGGACATTCCCGAGCTGCGCCGGCAACTGGAGGAGGTGTTGCACGAGGACCGGCAGGTTGAGGATGTCGAGATCGCGTTCGGGCCTGTCGAATCCGGGCAACGAACCATGCTGCTCAATGCCCGCAAGCTGGAGCGCAACGGCGATCGCGAGGAGCTGATCCTGCTTGCCATCGAGGAGATCAGCGAACGCAAACGTGCCACCGCGCACCAGGAAATGCTGATCGGCGAGCTCAACCACCGCGTCAAGAACGTGCTGGCAACCGTCCAAGCCATCATGACGCAAACACTCCGGCAAAGCGCCTCGCTGGAGGACTTCAAGACGGCGTTCGCGGGACGACTGCACGCTTTGGCGCAGGCGCACAACCTTCTGGTCCAGAAGGAGTGGATTGGCGCTGATGTCGGCCAGATCGTCAAAGACGTATTGATGCCGTACCGCACGCATGAGAAGAGCGGCGTCGTGGCGGAGGGTCCTGGGCTCGTCGTTCGACCGCAGGTCGGCGTCGCCCTGATGCTGATTCTGCATGAGCTGGCGACGAATGCCGTGAAGTACGGGGCACTCTCCGCGCCAACCGGTCAGCTCAGAGTCACCTGGCACCGGGAGGGTGAAGGGCCGGCCGAGCGAATCCATGTGCGATGGAGAGAGGTGGGCGGCCCGAAGGTACAGGCGCCCTTGCGGCAGGGTTTCGGCACCAGGCTGATCGAGCGCAGCACGGCGCATGAACTCGGCGGCGAGGCGCGGCTGGAGTTCCTGGAGGAAGGGCTGCGCTGCGAGTTGATCTTTCCGTGGGCGGGGGTACCAGCAAAGGCGACCGGCGTTGCATGACTATGGATAGCCCCGCCGACGCCCTTGCCGGCTTGCATATCCTCGTGGTCGAGGACGAGGTGATGGTCGCCATGATGCTTGAGGACATGGTGCAGAGCTTTGGATGCAGCGTCGATCTGGCTTCCAGCATTGAGAACGCATTGGCTTCACTCCGAAAGCGCTCTCCCGATGGGGTTCTTCTGGACATGAACGTTCACGGCCGAAAGACCATCGCGGTCGCGGAGGAGCTTGTCCGCATATCGGTGCCGTTTCTGCTGGTGACTGGCTACGGCCCTGGCGATGGTGACCCACCCCTGATCAAGGCTGCGCCGCGGCTGGAAAAACCGTTCGGCGAGCACGATCTGGCGCGCCGGATGGCGGAGGTGTTTGTCCGCGCCTGATTCGTCACGCAATGCTGCGGCATGTCGCTCCTTGGCGCCGCTCCGAAAGCGGCCAGTTCAATGACCGTTTCCGACCCCTCCCCCAACCCCCTCCCGCAAGGGGAGGGGGAGTTCGGGCGCGGGGCGAGGAGCTCAACCCCTCCGGCGCGCCCGCCGCAGCTTCGACCAACCCAGGCCCAGCAGCCCGAACCCGAACACCGACCATGTCGCCGGCTCCGGCACCGAGTTCGGCACGTTGGGGCCTGCGCGCATCGGGGCGTTGCCGACCGGCGGATCGACGCCCACCAGGAAGTTCACGCCATACCCGTTGCCGCTGCCGGCCACGGTTTCCGACAGCGACACCAGCACGTCCAGCGACGTGCCGGGGCTCCATAGCCCGAGATTCGCCAGATCGTCGGTGAAGTAGGTGTTGGCCGCCGTCACCGAGGTGAAGGTCTGGTTGACCTTGTTCACATTATTCTCGGTCAACGCGAAGGTAAGGCTGGTGAAACCGCTGCCGGATGTCAGCGGGCTCACCAGGCCGAGATCGAGATCGTGGCCGGCGCCGCTCGGCAAGGTGCTGGTATTGACGTTCCACTCGACCGAGTTGGTGTAAGTTGCCGACGTGCTGCTGCTGGACACCGCTCCCAGCGCGCCGCTGCCGAACACGAAGGTGCCCGGCGCGTTGAAGATGGCGCCGACATTTGTACCGAGACTGCCGAACTTCGCGCCGCCGCCCGCATACGCCTCTGAGTTGTAGCTGGCATCCACCCCGTAGGCCGTCCCGTTGTTGGCCAGCGTGCGAGCGGTGGTTCCACCCGGAAGCGACGGCGAGGAGGCGGTCGAGGTCAGGCTGTTGATCGCCAGCGTGGAGCCGCCGGTGCTGACGGTGCCGTTGGTGACCGAGCTGGCCTTGGCGGTTCCGCTGCCCCCGTTGCCAGAGGCGTATGCCTGCGCCAAAGCACCCTTGCTCGTGTCCGCGGTCGCCGTCGGGGTCGCTGCGGCCTTGGTCGATGTCCCGCCCTGGGTGCCCCCGGTCGCGTAGGCGGTTGCGTATGCCTGGCCGGTGCCGGCCGAGGCATTCGCGGTCACTGTCGAGACCGCGATCCCGCCGAGGCCGCCGGTCCCACTGGTTGAGGTCCCGCCGTTGCCCCCAACCGCGTTGCCGGAGGCATAGGCCTCGCCCGCACCCGTCGCGGTTGTCGCCGTCTCGGTCACTGTCGCTTTGCCTCCGACGCCGCCGGCGGCCGCGGAGGCGGAGCTGCCGCCATTGCCGCCGACCGCGTAGGCGTTATTGGCGCTGACCGGCCCGTCGCCGGACAAGGTGAGCGTGGTGGTGGCGGCGCCACCGACCGCGCCGGCGCTGGTGCCACCGGCGGTTGATCCGCCGCTGCCGCCATAGCTGTAGGCCGTCCCGTTCAGGGTGCCGGTATCGGTGGTCGTGTCGGAGAGCGTCGAGGTGGCTGCACCGCCGACGCCGGCGGTGGAGCTGGCACTGCCGCCGCCGTTGCCGCCTTGCGCCTGCTGAAGCACGTTGATCGTGCCGCTGGTGCTGGTGGCGGTGGCAAGGCTGGTCAGCGTGACGGCGGCGCCGGCGCCGCCCTTGGCACCATTATAGCCGTAGCCGCCGCTGCCGCCGGCGGCGTACAGGTTGGCTGTTGCACTGCCGCCCTTCGCGGTTGCGGACGCCTTCTCGCCAGAAACCGTGCCGCCAGCCCCGGCCGTCTTGCCGGTGCCGTACGCATAGCCGCCATTGCCGCCGGACGAACTGGACTGCGCATAGGCGTTGTCGGTCGCGTTGGTGGTCGTGACCGTCACCGCCCCAGTCCCGGTGCCTCCTTTGCCACCATTTCCGGCGACGCTTTGGTTGGCCGATCCGCCCCCGCCGCCATTACCGGTTGCGTAGCCGGTCGCCGAGCCGCTGGAGGTAAGCACCGTGGTCGCCTTGCCGGTTCCGCCGGCGACACCGGTCGGTGCGCTGCCGCCGGTACCTCCGTTGCCCGTGGTCTGCACCTGGACCGATGCACTGGTCGTATCGGTGACAGTCAGGCTGGTCGTGCCGCCGCCACCGGCGCCGGCCGTGGAGCTCTGGCTCCCGCCGCCGCTGCCGCCGTACGCGTTCTGATACAGGTACAGCGTTCCGCCGACGGTCGAGCCCTTGGCGATGTTGGTGATCGTCTCGGCGCCGCCGGCGCCGCCCTTGGCGCCGTTGTAGCCGTAGCCGCCGGACCCGCCTTGCACTTGCGCCGTCGAGGTGGCGGTGCCGCTGCCCGTGGTGGTGGCGCTGACGGCCTTGACGGTGCCTTTGCCACCGGCGCCGGCCGCATAGGGGGTGGTGCCGTTCACGCCGGTCGCGTTGCCGCCACTACCGCCCGTGGCATAGCCGTACGCGGTGACGGGGGCGGTCGCGCTCGTGGTCTTGGCAGTTGCGGTTGTAACCGTCGCCGCGCCGCCGGCGCCGCCAGCCGCTCCGCCGATGGCCGAGTTGGTGTCCGAGCCGCCGTTGCCGCCCTGTGCCGCCGCCTGCAGATAGAGCTGGTGCGCACCAGTGGCCGTGTCGGAGACGGTGGCGGCGCCCCCGGCCTTGCCGGTGGTGTTGGTATCGCCGCTGCCGCCGTTGCCCCCGGTCGCGTTGACATACTGCAGCAGATAGCCGGCCGTCGTGTTGGTGACAGTGAGCGTGGAGGTCGCCGTACCGGCGGTGCCGGCAGTGCCGCCCGATGAGTAGCCGCCGTTGCCCCCGGTCGCGTTCTGCGTGAAATACAAGTTTCCAGTGGTCGAGCCGCTAACTGCATTGGTGACCGTGGTTGATGCGCCGTTGCCGGCAGTGCCACTATAGCTGGTACCGCCGCTGCCACCGGTCTCGTACACATTGGCCTCGGCCTGGCCGCCATTCGAGGATGTGGCATTGGCCGTGGCGCCGGTCGCGGTGCCGCCCGCACCACCGCTCGCGCCAGTGTACCCGGTGCCGCCGTTGCCGGCGGTCTCCTGCGTCTGCGCAAGGGCGCTGCCGCCGACGCTGCTCGCGGTCGCGGTGCTGCCGGTCACCGATGCGCCGGTCCCGGCGTGCAGGCCGGAGCCGTTGCCGTTACCGCCACTGCCGCCGTATCCCGTATGAGTAGGCGTCGGCATATGTGCTCGCCCCGGTGGTGGTCGCACTGGCCGTGCCGGTCCCCGCCGCGCCGTTGCCGCCGCTGCTGCCGGTGCTCGAATTGCCACCGTTGCCGCCCTGGCCGCCGGCGGCCGAATAGATGCTGCCTGAGCCAGTGATGTTGCTGGTGCCAGTTCCGGTGGCGCCGTTCGAAGCGGTGCCGGCGGTATCAGCGCCGCCACCGTTGCCACCGTAACCCGAAACCGAGGTCTGAATGTAGCCAGCCGTGGTGTTGTTCACAGTCAGGCTGGACGAGCCGGTTGCCGCCGCGCCAGCGGTGCCGCCGGAGGAATAGCCGCCGCTGCCGCCGGTGGCGTTTTGGGTGAAATACATGCTCCCGGTCGTGGAGCCGCTGACCGCGTTGGTGACGCTAGTAGCGGCGCCCGCCCCACCGGTGCCACTATAGCTGGTGCCGCCGCTGCCGCCGGTCTCATAGACGTTGGCGGTGATCTGGCCGCCGTTCGACGAGGTCGCATTGGCGGTGGCACCGGTCGCCGTGCCGCCCGCACCACCGCTCGCGCCGGCGTACCCGGTGCCGCCGTTGCCGGCGGTCTCCTGCGTCTGCGCCAGGGCGCTCCCACCAACGCTGCTCGCGGTCGCGGTGCTGCCGGTCACCGAGGCGCCGGTCCCGGCGTGCAGCCCGGCGCCGTTGCCGTTGCCGCCGCTGCCGCCGGTCCCATAGGCGTAGGCGTCCGCGTAGGTGCTCGCCCCCGTCGCGGTGGCGCTCGCCGTCCCGGTTCCCGCCGCGCCGTTGCCGCCGCTGCTACCGGTGCCGGAATTGCCGCCACTGCCGCCCTGCCCCCCGGCCGCCGAATAGACGCTGCCGGAGCCGGTGATGTTGCTGGTGCCGCTGCCAGTGGCGCCATTCGTGGCAGTGCCGGCGGTATCAGCGCCGCCACCGTTGCCGCCGTAACCCGAAACCGAGGTCTGGATGTAGCCCGCCGTGGTGTTGGTCACGGTCAGGCTGGACGAACCGGTGCCCGCCGCCCCGGCGGTGCCGCCGGAGGAATAGCCGCCGCTGCCGCCGGTGCCGTTTTGTGTAAGATACAGAGTCCCGGTCGTCGAGCCGCTGACCGCGTTGGTGACGCTGGTCGAGGCGCCCGCCCCGCCACTGCCATTATAGCTGGTGCCGCCGGCACCGCCACTCTCCGACAGGCTTACGCTGGCGGTTCCATTTCCCCCGCCGCTCACGGTCGCGGAGACGGAATCCGTCCCGCCGGATCCACCATTTCCGCCCGCCGCGCCGCTATAGCCGGTGCCGCCGGCCCCCCCGGTCGTGGTCAAACTTGCCGATGCTCCGGTCGCGCCGGTGGCCGACGCGCTGGAGGTTGTCGTCGCGCCCCCATTGCCGGCGCCTGCGCCCGTGCCGGTGGCGGTGCCGCCGTAACCACCTTGCACGCCGACCGAGGTCGAAGCGGACGAATTTCCGCTGGTGGCGGAGCCAGTGCCCCCGGCCGAGCCCCCAGCCCCCCCATTGCCATTGGTGAAGCCGGCACTCCCGGCGCCACCATTGCCGCCGTACACGGTGTCGCTGCTGGTGGCGCTACCCGAGGTATCAGACGTGGTCGCCGTTCCGGATCCGATCCCGCCGGCGCCCCCGGCCGCCCCATTGCCCTGATGCGGCCCGCCATTGGCGGCGCCGGGACTGCCAGCGCCGCCGCCAGTACCCGCGTCCGCATAGGAGGTGGCACTGGCGCCGCTGGTGGAATTGTTCGTCGTACCGGTGTTGGCCGTGGCGTTGCCGCCGGCGCCTCCGGCGCCCGCATTGCCACCGTTGGTGCTGGGTGACGCCCCGGCCGCTCCGTTGCCGCCGGTACCACCGCCGCCACCATAGGCGGTCGCCGAGTTGGCGGGATCAGGACCGGGGTTGTTCGTCGCTGTCGCAGCTCCGCCCGCGCCGCCGGCGCCACCTGCTTGCCCGGGCGAAACCCCGTTGGTGCCGGGTGTTCCGGCGGTGCCGGTCACCGTCACGCTGGAGGCCAGGGCAGGCAGCGCAGCCGCCAGCGACAACACCAGGGTGATCGCCGTGAGCGCGGCGTGTCGGGGAGGCGCCGCCCAGATCAGGTTGGTTGCACGGTCGACATTGCCCGATTGAGAGCTGCCGCTGCTCAACATGAATGCGTTCCCCCCGTCTGTGCCGCTGCCATGCGGTTCCAGCGGAGCGATACCATTAATCAAACGTGAACGACAACATAAAAACACAATCCGCCACGCTTTTGCCATGAGCCACCTACATCTGGAACGTAACCGTATTGATTTTGCCGTCCGATTGGTTGTTCACGCAACGGGGACTGCTGGTGTAACCTCGGGTTGCAGATCACCTTATCAGTTCAATCGATTGATGAAACGGTTTTTCTCGGCCGACCATTTCCCTTTCGATCGTTACCCGTTGCACATCCGCCGCGACTGAGGGCCCCTAGTCATCGGCTCACCAGTCATCGGGCCTTGCCATGCTTGTATACATGGTGAACACTCCGCCCCCGAGGGAAACGAAACCAGCGAACCGCCATGTCGCCCCCTGTGGCCGCGCACATCGAACGCTTCGAGCCAGCCCGCGCCAAGGCCGGTCGGCTCTATGCCCGGCTGCGCGACGATATCCTGACGCGGCCGCATCCGCCCCGGCGTGGCCCTGTCGGAGAAGTTGCTGGCCGAACAGAACGGCATCAGCCGCACCCCGGTCCGCGAGGTGTTCCAGCGCCTGATCCAGGACGGGCTGCTGCGCGTCGTGCCGCAGATCGGCAGCTTCGTGGCGCCGATCAATCTCGCCGCGGTCGCCGACGGCCAGTTCATCCGTGAGGCGCTGGAATGCCTCGCGGTCCGCCGCGCCGCCGCCGCCGTTACCGCGAGCCAGCGCAGTGCGCTGCGGCGGCAGATCTCCACCCAGCGGCAGCGCATCGCGGCCGGCGACCAGCACGGTTTTTTCGTTCTTGACGAAACCATGCACCGCGCCATCCTGGACATCGCCGGACATGGGACGGTGTGGCAGGTGATCGCCTCGGTGAAGGCGCAGCTCGACCGGGTGCGCCATCTGTCGCTGGAAGATCCCGACTGGCTGGCGATGATCTTCCGCGAGCACCAGGACATCGTCGATCGCATCGCCGCGCGCGACGCCGACGGCGCGGCCGAGGCGATGCAGCACCATCTGCGCACCGTGTTCGCCGCGGTCGAACGGATCGCCGCCGCGCACGCCGAATTCTTCGAACACCAGCCGCTGCCGCAGCAGGAGATCGCCTGATGGAACAGACCTGGCGCTGGTTCGGGCCGGACGACGCCGTCCGCCTGCCGGAGATCTGCCAGGCAGGCGCCACCGGCATCGTGACCGCGCTGCACCATGTTCCTTATGGCGTGGTCTGGAGCCAGGACGAGATCGCCCGGCGCAAGGCCATGATCGAAGCCGATCCGGCGCTCGGCTTGCGATGGAGCGTGGTGGAAAGCCTGCCGGTCGCGGAGCCGATCAAGCAGGCGCAAGGCGACCTGGCGCCACTGTTCGACACCTACCGCCAGTCGCTGCGCAACCTGGCGGCGCTCGGCGTCACCACGATCTGCTACAATTTCATGCCGGTGCTGGACTGGACCCGCACCCAGCTCGCCGCACCGCTGCCGGGCGGCGGCACGGCGCTGCGCTTCAATGCCCAGGAATACGCCGCGTTCGATTGTTTCATCCTGGCCCGCCGCGGCGCGGAGGCGGACCATGCGCCCGCACTGCTGGCCCGCGCCCGCGCCTGGTTCGACCACGCGTCCGAAAGCGACAAGGACCGTCTGCTTGCCAACATCATGGCCGGGTTGCCCGGCGCATACGACCGTTACGACGTGCCGGGCCTGCGCCGGATGCTCGACCGCTACGCCGACATCACGCGCGAGGGGCTGCGCGAGAACCTCGCCCGCTTCCTGCGTGCAGTGGTGCCTGCCGCGCAGGAAGCCGGTGTGCGCCTGGCGATCCACCCCGACGACCCGCCGCGCCCGCTGTTCGGCCTGCCGCGCATCGTTTCCGATGCTGATGACATCGATTTCATCACCAATGCAATCGATAGTCCAGCCAACGGCATCACGCTGTGCACCGGCTCGCTCGGCGCCGGTCCGGCCAACGACCTGCCCGCCATCGCCGCCCGATTTGCCCGCCGCATCCATTTCGTCCATCTGCGCAACGTGACCAAGGAGCCGGACGGCTCGTTCATGGAAGCCGACCATCTGGACGGCGATGTCGATATGGTTGCGGTCGTTGCCACCCTGCTGCGCGAGCAGGCCCGCCGCCACGCGGCCGGCGATGCCAACTGGCGCCTGCCGTTCCGTCCCGACCACGGCCACGAGCTGCTGGACGACGCCAACCGCAAGACCCATCCCGGCTATCCGCTGATCGGGCGGCTGCGTGGGCTGGCGGAACTGCGCGGCGTGATGACCGCGCTCGCCGCGGTGAACCACCTGCCGCTGTGACCCCAACCGAGCACCTGTCCCGCCGCACCTTGCCCGGCCTGCCGCCGGCCATCCGACGGCCGGACTTCGATCCGGCACGTCTCGCCACCGGCATCGTGCATCTGGGCGTCGGCGCGTTCGCGCGCGCTCATCTTGCTGCGTACACGCAACCGCTGCTGGCGGCCGATCCGGGCTGGGGCATTCTGGGCGTCAGCCTGCGGCGGCCCGACACCCGTGATGCCCTGGCGGCGCAGGACTGGCTATATGCCTGCGCGGAGCGCGACGGGGCCGACGAACGCGTCACCGTCATGGGGGCGATGACCGGCATCCTGGTTGCACCGGAAAGCAGCCGGGCGGTGATCGATCGCCTTGCCCATCCGGACGTGCGCATCGTCACCCTGACGGTGACCGAGAAGGCGTACTGCCGCGATACGGCCAGCGGCGAGCTGGATGAAACCGATCCGCTCATCCGCCACGATCTTAGCGACCCGACGGCGCCGGCCAGCGTGCCCGGGCTACTGGTCGCCGCGCTGGCGGCCCGCCGCGCGGCCGGCGTCCCGCCCTTCACCGTGCTGTCGTGCGACAACCTGCCCGCCAACGGCGATGCCACAAGACGGGTGGTCAGCGGGTTCGCCGCGCTGCGCGATGCCGCGCTCGGCCGGTTTGTTACCGAACAGGTTGCGTTTCCGTCCTGCATGGTGGACCGCATCGTGCCAGCCACCACGCCGGACGACCGCGGCGCGCATCGCCGCCGCGCTCGGCGTCGCCGACGCGTGGCCGGTGATATGCGAGCCGTTCCGCCAATGGGTGATCGAGGATCATTTCCCGCTCGGCCGCCCGGCCTGGGAGCAGACCGGGCGCGGAACTGGTCACGGACGTCCGCCCGTACGAGGACGATGAAACTGCGGCTGCTGAACGGCAGCCACTCCTCCCTCGCGTATCTCGGCCAGCTTGCCGGCTGGCCAACGGTGGCCGAGGCGATCGCCCAGCCCGAACTGCGCCGCCACATCGAAGCGCTGATGCAGGAGATCGCGACCACATTGCGCCTGCCGACCGGCGTCGATACGGCCGCTTATTGCGGCGCCCTGCTGCTTCGGTTCGCCAACCCGGCGTTGCACCACCGCACCGCGCAGATCGCCATGGACGGGTCGCAGAAACTGCCGCAACGGCTGTTCGCTCCGGCACTGGACCGCCTGGCGACGGGCCGGGGCGCTCCACGCATCGCGCTCGGCGTGGCTGCCTGGCTGCGGTTCCTGGGCGGCGAGGCGGATGGCGGTACCGGCTTGCCGCTGGACGATCCGCACGCCGCCCGGCTGCGCGCCGCCGCCGCCCGCGCCGCCGGCGACTCCCGCGCGCTGCGCGATGCCATTTTCGCCATGCCCGACATCGTGCCGCCGGCACTGGCGGATAACGCGCCCTTCGCCAACGACGTGCTGGCCGCGCTGGACTCGCTGGCAGCCCATGGCACCCGCCGCACGCTGGCGACGTGGCACCCACACGCCGACGATCCGTAATCCGACTGATGATGGGAGGAACCACAATGACCCTGTTACGACGCTGCTTCGCCGTCGCCGCGGTGGCGGCTGCGCTGTTCACCACCCTGCCCGCGCCCCTGCCCGCCCTGGCCCAGGACGTGCCGGCCCCGGGCGCCAGCAAGCGCATCGACGCCATCAAGAAGGCCGGCGTGCTGCGCGTCGCCGTGCTCGCCAACGCGCCCTGGCTAGTGGAGAACACCACCGGCGAAGGCCCCCACTGGTCCGGCCCGGCCTGGGTGCTGGCCGAGGAATACGCCAGCCGCCTCGGCGTCAAGCTGCAGCCGGTGCTGGTTTCGCATGAGACCAAGATCCCGGTGCTGGCGGCCAACCAGGTGGACATCTCCATCACGCCGCTGGCGGAAACGCCCGATCGCGATCCGGTGGTGGATTTCGTGCTCTATTCCAACACCTCGGTCTGCATGTTCGGCCGCGCCAGCAATCCGCGTTTCGCCCGCGCGAAGACGGTGGATGACCTGAACCGCCCGGACGTGACGATCGCCTATTTCATCGGCGGCGCCGAGGAAGGCTGGGTCAAGCAGCGCTTCCCGAAGGCGAAGCTGCTGGGCGTGGCCAATTCGGGCGCTACCGCGCCGCTGGAGGACATCATGGCCGGCCGCGCCGACGCCGCGCCGATCAACCGCATCCCATACGTGCCAATGAGCCGCAAGGTGAAGGGCCTCGCGGTGCTGCCGAGCGCCAATAACTGCCAGGACAGCACGGAGAAGGCGCAGCCCGTCGGCATGGCGATCGACAAGAACCAGCCGGCGTTCCTGGCCTGGCTGCGCGCGGTGGAAGCCTCGATCCATCCGAAACTGCAGGCGGCCGAGCAGCAGGTGGTGGACACGATGCACTAGCGTGTCCGCTCACCCTCACCCTCACCCTCACCCTCACCCTCACCCGGATCGCTGTGCGATCCGACCTCTCCCGCGAAGCGGGAGAGGTGCAGGTGGGGCTGAGCGGTTCGGTATATGGAGCTCGATTTCTCGCCGGTACTGGAGAGCTGGCGCTTCCTGCTGAGCGGGCTTGGGTTGACCTTGCTGCTTTCGTTACTGACGGTAGTATGCAGCCTGGTGCTGGGCGGGGCGGTCGGGCTGGCGCGCTGCTATGGGCCCGCGTGGCTGCGCGCGCCGCTGGTTTTCTATATCGATTCGATGCGCGCGGTGCCGGTGCTGGTGGTGCTGGTCTGGACCTATTTCGCGCTGCCCATCGTCACCGGCGCCGTGCTGCCACCGTTCTGGGCCGCGCTGGTCGCACTTTCGGCGCATATCGGCGCTTACGTCGCGGAGATCGTTCGCGCCGGCGTGTCCTCCATCCGCCCCGGCCAGACCCGCGCGGCGCTGGCGCTCGGCATGTCGCGCGCCCAGGCAATCCGCGAGATCGTGCTGCCGCAGGCCATCGTGCGCATGCTGCCGGCGTTCGGCTCGATCATCTCGATCGCCATCAAGGACACCGCCATCGCCACCGTGATCGCGGTGCCGGAATACATGAACCGCTCGCAGACACTTGCAGGTGAAAGCTTTCACCCGATCGAGGTGTTCCTGACCGCGATGGCGGTCTATTTCATCATCCTGTTCCCGGTGACCCGGGCGGTGGACATGGTCTATCTGCGGCTGGCCCATCTCGGCCGTTCATGAGATTCGAATGGTCCGTCGTATGGGGCAATGCAGGGGCGCTGGCACGCGGCACCGAGCTTACCATCCTGCTCGCGGTCGCGACCATGCTGCTGGCGGTGCCCGGCGGGATCCTGCTGGCGCTGATGCGCCTGTCCGGCTCCCGCCTGCTTGTCGGTGCCAGCGCCGGCTTCACCGAGCTGTTCCGCAACCTGCCGCTGATCCTGGTGATCTATGCCGCTTACTACATCCTGCCGATCACCGTGGGGATCGCGTTCTCTCCCTTCGCCACCGGGCTGGTGGCACTCTGCCTGAACGTCTCGGCGTATAACGGAGAGACGTTCCGCGCCGGCATCGCCTCCATCCGCCGGGGCCAGAGCGAGGCAGCGCTCGCGCTGGGCATGAGCCGCTGGCAGGCAATGCGCGAGGTGGTGCTGCCGCAGGCGATCCGCCGCGTGCTGCCGGTGCTGGCCAGCACCTGGGTATCGCTGTTCAAGGACACGTCTTTGGTGTCGGTGATCGCGGTGGGTGAGCTGGCTTACACGGCGATGCGCATCCGCTCCCAGACATTCCGCGTGCTGGAGCTGCTGACCGCGATGGCGGTGATCTACTGGGCGCTGGGCTACCCGCAGGCCAAGCTGGTGGACTGGCTGAACCGCCGCTTCGGAGTGAGCGAATGAGCCGCGGCGACGGCGCCGATGTGGTGCTGGCGTATCGAGACGTACGCAAGCAGTTCGGCGACTTCGTTGCACTCGCCGGGGTGTCGATGCAGGTGCACAAGATGGAGGTGGTGTGTCTGATCGGGCCGTCCGGGTCCGGCAAATCGACGCTGTTGCGATGCACGAACGGGCTGGAGATCATCGACGGCGGCGAGATCACCCTGGACGGCCAGCCGTTGCCGCACGACCCGCGCGCCATGCGCGCGGTGCGCCAGCGCATGGGCATGGTGTTCCAGAATTTCGAGCTATTCCCGCACAAGACGGCGCTGGCCAATGTCGCCAGCGGCCCGCTGACCGTGCTGCGTCTGCCGCGCCGCGAGGCCAGGGAGCGTGCCGTCGCGCTGCTGGAGAAGGTCGGCCTGGCCGACAAGGCGGCGAGCTACCCGGCCAATCTGTCCGGCGGGCAGCAGCAGCGGGTTGCCATTGCCCGCGCCCTGGCCATGCAGCCCGAGGTGATGCTGTTCGACGAACCCACCTCGGCGCTGGATCCTGAAACCATCGGTGAAGTGCTGAACGTGATGAAGGCTCTGGCCGAGGAAGGCATGACCATGCTGGTGGTCACTCATGAAATGAACTTCGCGCGGCGGGTCGCCGACCATGTGGTGGTGTTCGAGGCGGGCCGGATCATCGAGCAGGGGCCGCCCGTGCAGATTTTCGACGCACCCCATGTGGAGCGCACGCGCGATTTCCTCAGCCATCTCGGCTGGGCAGGTTGACGCGGGTCAGCCGGGACGCGCGCGGCGGCTGCGCAGATTGTGGACATGGACATGGGCACCCGGCGGAATGGATGCCGTGGCCAGCCCGATGACGCTGCCGTATTTGCGGATGCAGGCGCCGATCTCGAGCGGCATCAAGGCCAGCTTGTGCCCCATCGGGATCCGCTCCAGCGCGGTGACCACGCTGGTCCCGTTGCCGCAGCGGACACGTACCGCGCCGGGTTCCAGGACGCGCAACGCGGTCGCGACATTATCAGACAGATCGAGTGCGATCGCATCGCATTCCGTGGATTGCGTCATTGCAGGATACTCCGCGCGATCAGTATGAGGCGCCGGTGCGAATGAAGACTTCGGCGGTCTCGTCGAGAACCTCGCCCCAGGTCGCCGTGCCCGAGGCGGTTTCCAGCAGCAGATCGAACGCCTGCGCCGCCACCTGCTCCAGATGCGCTGTGCCCAGCAGCACGGCGCTGGCATCGATATCGATTTGCTCGCGGAGGCGCTGCACCGCATCGGGGTGGGCGCTGATCTTCAGGGTCGGCGCCAGCGCGTTGCAGAAACTGTTGCCGGCGCCGGTGGTGAACAGCATCAGCTGAGCGCCGGCGGCGGCGAAGCCGGTCAGCGATTCCGGGGAAAAGCCGGGGCCGTCCATTGCGTGCAGCCCGGGCGTGTCCGGCGCCTGCGCGACCGCAAGCACGCTCCGGATCGGGCGGGTGCCACCCTTGGCGATCGCACCCAGCGATTTCTCCTCGATGCTGGACAGGCCGCCGCGGATATTCTCGTGGCCCGGATTGTTGCCCAGCAGATTCGTCCCGGTTGCCGCCACCGCGGCCTCCCGCTGTAACACCACGTCGCGGATCGCCTGCGCCACCTCGGCCGTTGCCGCGCGGGCGGCAAGCACGTGCTCGGCGCCGAGCCATTCCAAGGTTTCGCCGAACACCACGGTGCCGCCGGCATCCACCAGCCGGTCAGCGACCGCGCCGGCCAGGGGGTTGGACACCAGCCCGGAGGTGGCATCGGAATGGCCGCACTCGATACCAATGAACAACTCGGCGGCGGACACCGGTTCCCGGCGCGCGCGGGAGATCGCATGGCTCAGCTTGGCGCCGGCACGCAATCCGCGATCGGCCAGCGCCAGCGCGTCCTCGTGCACGTCGTCCAACGCGACGGATTCGATCGGCTTGCCGGCTGTCGCAACCGCCGCGGCAATGTGATCGACGCTTTCCCGATCAGCGCCGATCACCAGCGTGGCGGCGGCATTCGGGTTGTGCGCCAGGCCGATCATCTGACGCTCATGGGCCGCCTTGTCGGCACCGAACTGCCCGCGGCCGTACGGTGTAGCCACTAGCCGGCTGCCCGGCAGCGACGCGGCGATGCGTCGCGCCGCCGGGCTTGTCAGCCCGTTGATGGAGAGCACCAGCAGGTGGTTGCGCACGCCCGCCCGGCCCGAGGGGCGCCTGTAGCCGAGGAAGGTCGGGTTGGTGGACATGCCGCGGCTATTCCCGGGGCAGACGGACACGCACGCCGGCCTGTTGCTCCCGCAGGCGGAGCACGGCGCTGACATCCAGTTCACCGAGGCCGCTGGCCACCGCTTCGCGCAGGGTCGCCAGCGCCGCGTCGGCAACCGGTGTCTTCACGTCCAGTGCTTCTGCCATCTGTATCGCCAAACGCTGGTCCTTTTCCGCCAGGCGCACCATGAAACCGAGCGACACATCATCGGCCAGCGCTTTCTTGGGCAGCGAAATGCCGAGCTGGTTGTTCCACGCCATGGTGGTCTTCATCACGCTGGTCATCAGGTCGAGGCTGAGCCCCGCCCTGGTGCCGAGCACCAGCGCCTCGACACTCGCCGCCATCAGGATGTTGGCAAGGAAATTGTTGGTCAGTTTCATCGCGCACCCTGAACCCAGCGGGCCGCAGTAGAAGAAATCGGTGCCCATCCGGTCGAGCACCGGCCGCACCCCGCGGATGATGTGCGGATCGCCGCCCACCATCAGGGTCAGCGTACCGGCAACCGCGTGGTCCGCGGTTTTGCCCACCGGGCTGTCGATCATGTAGATATTCCTGGCGGCCAATTGCTCACCGATGCGGCGCGTAGTCGCCGGATCTATCGAGCTCATGTCGATGAGCACCGTGCCGGGACGCAGGCCCTGGATGATACCGCCGTCCCCCAGGATCGCACGCTCCACGTCGGGGCTGTCGGGCAGCATGGTGATCGCCACTTCGGCGCTGGCGGCGGCGTCGATCAGCGAGGCCGCGGCGCGTCCGCCGGCGCTGACATGGGCTGCGCGGGCTGCGGGATTGGTATCGAACCCGACGACGCTGTAACCACCGCGCATCAGGTTTCGCGCCATCGGCGCGCCCATGGTGCCCAGCCCGACAAAGGCAATCGTGCTGATTTCAGTCGTCATCACTTTCTCCGGTCTGTTTTGCGGCAATCGGTTGCGGTCAGGTCGGGCTGGTCCATTGCTTCATGTCCCAGATCGGCAGGCCGCGCAGGTCCTTCACGTCCTTCCTGGTGAAGTCGTCGGCCGGCGGCACACTGTTCATCAGCTCGTAGGCCTGCTGGTTGAGCGTCGCCGCCTTGGCGACGTTGTCGGTGACCTGCTTCCAGGTCAGCGGCTTGTCGATCATCTTCTCCTCCACCATGAATTTGGAGGTGACGAGCAGGGCCTTGATATCGCCTTCGGTCGGCCACACCCAGCCGCGCATGAACAGCACTTCATCCTGCACCACTTTGTCACCCAGATCGGGCGGCAGGCCCCAGTATTTCTTCACCAGTTGCGACACGTCGCCCGGGTTCATCGTGCTCAGCTTCGCGACGGCCTGCTGCTGGGCGCACAGGAACGCCACGATCAGTTTCGGATGGTTGTCGATGAGCTTGTTCTGGCCGATCCAGAACGAGCGATGCAGATAGAAACCTTCGGGATAGAACGGGGATTTTTTCACGCCGGGCAGCAGGATCCCGGCGCCCTCGCCGGCCGGGCCTTTGTAGTAGGATTTGGTGTAACCGTAGGAATTTGCGATTGCAACCACGCCGGCGTCACGCTGGGCAAGCAGGAAGGCGGGATAGATCACCACGGCGGCGTCCATGCCGCGCGGGATGCTCGCGGCCTCGGCCTGCGTCGGCGTGTTGACGATGCGGATGTTGCTGGCGCGCGGATCGGCCGACCCCAGCTGGTACAGCAGCATCTGCGACAGCGCGTTGTACGGGTCGCCGCCGAGCAGCGCGCCGACCGTCTTGCCTTTCAGGTCTTGCAGGTTGCGGATACCTGAATCCGGACGCGTGGCGATGAGGAACCGCATGCGGCCTTCACCCACGTTCAGCACGCTCCACGGCTGGTTGACGGCGATGCCGCGGATGATCGGCGTGTTGCCCCACATGCCGAGGTCGAGGTTGCCGCTGACGAAGGCTTCGACCTGCGGCATGGCGGACGGGTAGTCGCGATAATCCGCGGTGACATCGTAGCCGGCTTTCTCGGCGTGCTGCTCGAACAGCCGGTTGTCCAGCATGTACTGCGTCACCGGGGAGTTTCCGGCGGCATAGGGCTGGCGGCCGATGGACACCTTAATCTTTTGCGCGGCGCGCGCGATCATGGGCGTGCCCAGCAGCGCGGCGCCGACCCCCGCCCCGGCAATGCCGAGTGCAGCGCGGCGGCTGATATGGTTGCTTCGTGTGGTGGAGTGGGTCATCCGTTCCTCTCGATACCGGTTTGCATTGTCCGCCTGCGCTAGCCGTCAGCGACGGCGGCATAGGCGTCGTCGCGGATCATCTGCCAGATTTCGTCGCACAGATTTTGAAACCGCGAGGCCGTGCGCACCGCGCCGCCCCGCGGGCGCGGCAGATCGACGGTCAGCACGTTCTTGATCCGGCCCGGATGCCGCGTCATCACCACCACGCGGTCGGCCAGGAATACCGCTTCGTCGATGCCATGGGTGATGAAGATCACCGTGCGGCGTTCGCTCGGCGATTTCTCCTCGCCCCAGATACGCAGCAGCTCCTCCTGCAGGACCAGGCGGGTCTGCGCATCCAGTGCGGCCAGCGGCTCGTCCATCAGCAGAACCTGTGGATCGTTCGCCAGCGCGCGGGCCAGCGCACAGCGTTGCCGCATGCCGCCGGACAGCTCATGAGGGTATTTCCTGCCCACGCCGCCCAGCCCCACCAGGTCGAGATAGTGCTGCACGCGCCAGTCCCGCTCCGGCTTCGGGACGCGTCCCTTGCTGCGATAGCGCAGGCCGAACTCCACGTTCTCGCGCACCGTCTTCCAGGGAAACAAGGCATAATCCTGAAACACCACGCCACGCTCCGCCCCCGGTGCCAGGATCGGTTCCCCGTCCAGACTGATAGCGCCGCTCGTCGGCTCCACCAGGCCGGCGATCATATTGAGCACGGTGCTCTTGCCGCAGCCAGACGGCCCAACGATGCAGACGAACTCGCCCTGAAAAATGTCGAGCGACATGTCGGCGAGCGCGGTGGTTGCTTCCGCAACGCCCCGTGCGGGGTATCCTTGCGCACCGCCCGCAGGCAGATCTTGGGTGTCAGATCGCCCACGGCATCATCATGCGCTGCAACGCGCGCACGCCCTTGTCCACGGCCAGCGCGACCAGCCCGACGGCGATCATGCAGACCACAATGCCGTTCAATTCCACGCGGTAGGCATAGAACACGAACATCATCTGCCCGATGCCGCCCGACGATCCGGCGCCGGCCTTGGCGCCGACCGCAAGTTCCGCCGCGATGATCGAGGTCCAGGCGCCGCCGAGGCCGAGCCGCATGCCGAGGAAGATGCTCGGCAGGGCGCCCGGCAGCACCACGCTGCGCAGGGTTCGCAGGCGCCCGACACCGAGTGTGCGCGCCGCATCCGCCAGCCGCGGATCGACACTGCGGACGCCATGCACGATGTTGATCAGCATGGGGAAGAACGCGGCATAGGCAACAATGAAGACCTGCGCCGGCCTGCCGCCGGCCATCGGCCCGCTTCCGGACGTGCAATGCCGGACCGGCTTGCGCTACACTCTCTGGTTGAGAAGGCCCGTTATCGCAATATGATTTTCACCAACCTTTGCTCTACTCCGCCTCGTCCAGTGAACAACGCGCGCAAGGACTCCAAGCCGATGACCAGCCGCGGCTATCGCACGATCGGTCCGATGGCAGCCATCTGCGTGGCCCTGGTCGCCGGCAGCGCGCGCGCCGAACCGGTGCCGGGGCGGCTGGCACTAGTGTTCGGCCAGTCAGCTTACACCAACATGCCGCCGGTGCCGGGATGCGCCGCGTCGGCCCAGGCGGTCGCCAACCGGCTGCAGCAGCTCGGCTTCGACGTGATCAGCCAGATTGACGCGTCGAACGGGGCAATGAGCGCCGCGCTCAGCGATTTCGCGCACCGCAAGACACTCGCAACGGACCCACGCGTCGTCGTCTATGTCTGCGCCCGTGCGATCGGCTTCGAGAATCGCGTGTTCCTGCTGCCCGTCACGGCGTCGGTCACCCGCCCATCCGATGTCCTCACCGAAGGCATTCCGGCGCAGTCGATCATCGATCTGGCGGGGCAAAATACGGCGGTCAGCCTGACGGTGCTCGATACGTTCGGCGCCGAGGATCCAGACGCTTTCGCCAAGCGGCAACATCTCGCACCCGGCCATTTCCTCGTGGTCGCGGTCGAGCCGACGATCGGCACCACCGCAACGCCCCTGTCGCAGGCACTGTCGACCGGGTTGGCGACCCCGCCGGCCGATGTGGGCGCGATCCTGGGCGGGCTGCAGCAATCGTCGCGCAGCGTGGGGATCACCTTCGCCGCGACCGGCGACAGCGGCAGCCAGGCGGCTCTGCTCGCACCACCCATAGCGCCGCCCGTCGCACCCTCGGGCGGTCACCCCACCGCCCAGCCCGGCACCGCCACCGGCGGCAACCACCGCCGCGGCGCCTCCCCCGTCCCCTCCGCCGCCGGCTCCAGCCGCCGCTCCCGCAACCCCGGCACCGCCGGCGATCGCCATGCCGGCCGAGGATCAATACGATGCAACGGATCGGCGCCGCGTGCAGGCCGCGCTGCGGCAGCTAGGCTACTACGACGGGGTGGTGGACGGGCAGTTCGGGCCAGAGACGCGGGCCGCCATCCGGCGCTATCAGCACGAGCTCCATGCCGCCATGACGGGTCAGCTCTCGCCGGAGCAGGCGACCAGGCTTGTGGCGGGTCTCGCCCAAGGTGGAAATTGACTATGGTGAAAGCGAACGGGCCGCAGGGTCTGGCAGGGGCGTGCTGAATGGGCCTGAAAACCAAGTTCAATCTCGTGATGCTCGCCGCGTTCATCGTCGGCCTGGCACTCGCGGCCGCCTATTCGTACTCGCTGATCGGCGATTTCGCCCGTCAGCAAGTGCTGCAGGAAGCGCGCATCATGATCGATGAAGCCTCCGCCGTGCGCGGCTATACCGACCGGGAGATCGGGCCCCTGCTGGCCGATCAGAGCAAGATACGGTTCCTGCCGCAGACGATCCCCTTCTTCGCCGCGCAATCGGTGTTCCACGGCTTGCAGTCGCACTATCCGGACTACGCTTACAAGGAAGCCGCGCTCAATCCCACCAATCCGGCCGATCGCGCGGCCGACTGGCAAGCCGATATCATCGCCGACTTCCAGCATGATCCGCACCGGACGGAGGTGATCACCGAACGCGATACGCCGACCGGCCCGACGCTGAACCTCGCCCGGCCCGTGCAGGTAGCCGACCGAAGCTGCCTGACGTGCCATTCCACGCCGCAGGCCGCCCCATCCTCCATGGTCGATCTCTATGGCACGGACCATGGTTTCGGCTGGAAGCTCGGCGACATCGTTGGCGCCCAGATCGTCACCGTGCCCATGCGGGTCGCGGTCGAGCGCGCCAACCACGCGTTCCTGCTGTTCATGAGCGGGCTCGCGGTGATCTTCGCGGTGGTGCTGATCCTGCTCAACGTGCTGCTGCACGTGCTTATCATCCGGCCGGTGCGGCGGATCTCCGCGGCGGCGACCGATGTGAGCCTGGGCAATCTCGACGCCCCGGAATTCACGCTGCGCGGCCGCGACGAGATCGCCTCGCTCGCCACCTCGTTCAATCGCATGCGGCGCAGCCTGGTGAACGCAATGCGCATGCTGGAGCAGACCAATTGACCATCTGGGCGCCACACGGGGCGTAATGCGCGGGACGCCATGAGCGGAACCCCCGAACACATCGGCCGGTACCAGATCGAGCGGGCGCTGGGGCGCGGCGCGATGGGCGTGATCTACAAGGCGCACGACCCCGAGATCGATCGGTACCGTTGCCATCAAGCTGATACGCGCCGACCTGCTGGAAGGTGAGGAGCAGGCCGCCTATCTCGCCCGCTTCCGGCGAGAGGCGCAGGCCGCCGGCCGTTGCAACCACCCCAATATCGTCGCTCTGTACGACTACTCGGTGAATGCGGCGAACCCGTTCCTGGTGATGGAATACGTGGAGGGGGTCAGCCTGGCGCACGCGCTGAGCCGGGGCATGCGGTTCGCCACCCCGGATGCGGTGTCGATCATCCTGCAGGTCCTCGATGCGTTGTCCTGCGCGCATGCGCTCGGCGTGGTGCATCGCGACATCAAGCCGGCCAATATCCTGCTCGTCGCCAATACGCGCGTGCAGGTGAAGGTGACGGATTTCGGCATTTCCCGGCTCGGTGCGTCCAGCCTCACGCTGGATGGTTCGGTGGTCGGCACACCCGCCTATATGTCGCCCGAGCAATGCCGCGGCGAGGAAGTGGATCGCCGCAGCGATCTGTTCTCGGTCGGCACCGTGCTGTTCGAGCTGCTTGCCGGCCGGCGGCCGTTCCCGGGCGACAGCGTCAGCGAAGTGACGGCGAAGGTACTGTTCTCGGAGCCACCCGATCTGCAAGATCAGGTCGCGGAACCGCTTGCCGCCGTGCTGCGCCGCGCGCTGTCGAAACGACCCGAGGACCGGTTCGACAGCGCCGTCGCGATGGCGGACGCGCTGCGCGGCCGCACGCCTTCACCCGCCGACGCGACGGTGGCCGAAACGATCGTCCATGTGGCGGCGGACCGGGAGCCGGCGGTGGTGAGCGACGCGGTGCTGACCACGCTGCAGCGTCGTCTGGCACGCGATATTGGCCCGATCGCCAAAGCCCTGGTCACGACCGCGGCGCGCAAGGCGCCCGATTTCGACGCGCTGTGTGACCTGCTTGCCAGCAACATCAGTGCCGACGACGACCGTCGGGCGTTTCTGCGTGATGTACGGCAGCAGCATGACAGTGCGCTGCGCAGCTCGCCGGCGCGACCCCGCGCCGGGGCGTCCACTATTTCAGACGAAACGATCGAGCTTGCGCAGGCTGAGCTCACTCGCGTCATCGGCCCGATCGCGCGGGTTCTGGTCAAGCGCGCCGCTGCCTCCTGCGCATCGCCGGCGGAGCTGTGGCAGGCGCTGGCACGCCACATCGACCACGAGGCCGAGCGCGCGGCCTTCCTGCGGCTGCGGCCAGGGGGATAGCAGGCTATTCATTACATGGTGTTTGCATCCCGCAGCGCTTCGTTCACAGGAAGTTGATCACAACTAGGCGGCATTTTGCCTCACCGCCTCAGGGCTTTGGTCGTCGGCGAGGAAACATGTTCGTGAGTTTAACGATTTCTTGACAAGCGCCGACGTTCTCGTGCTATCCGTATTACCGAAAATGCACTTTTCAATAAGATGACACGTCCTACCCGGAACGTTTTGTAGTGTCACAAAAGAGCAAGGCAGATGAACGGATTTCGTGCGTATCTCAGCCGGGCTAAGGTAACGTGGTCAGCGTTATGAACATTCGAGAACGCCGCCAAAAACCAGGGGCGTTCGCAGTCGCGGAAGGCAACGGCCAGGCACGGTCGGAGGGAAGCATTCCACACTTGCCGGAAGCAACGAACGACGCCACTCGCGCTGCACCGCAACATTTAATGGTGGGCGACAGCCCCCAGATGCGCGAAATCTTCGACCAGATCCGCCGTTTCGGCGCAACTGATCTCCCAGTGCTGATTACTGGCGAGAGTGGCACCGGCAAGGAACTGGTCGCCCGCGCCATACATCAACGCTCACGCCGGGCATCGATGCCATACATCGCGCTCAATTGCGCAGCAGTCCCACCGACATTGATGGCGTCCGAGTTGTTCGGGTATGAGAAGGGCGCCTTCACTGGGGCGACCGCGCGAAAGCTCGGGCATATTGAACACGCCAACCGCGGCAGTCTGTTCCTGGATGAGATCGGCGACATGCCGATGGAGTTGCAACCGCTCCTGTTGCGCTTCCTGCAAGAGGGCGAAATCCTTCGGGTCGGGGGGCGAGAACCCATCAAGGTGGACGCGCGGGTCATTGCCGCTACCAATGTCGGTCTTCGCGACGCGATCGAGTCCGGCAAGCTGCGCGAGGACTTGTACTACCGACTTAACGTCCTGACGCTTCATCTCCCTCCTCTGCGCGAGCGTGACGGGGATGTGGAGCTGCTGGCGACCTATTGCCTGCGGGAGATCGGGCAGGAACGGGTGCGCGAATTGCGCGGCTTTACCCGCGCCGCGCTGGCAGCGTTGAAGAGCTATTCCTGGCCCGGCAACGTCCGCGAATTGATCGCCACCATTCGCCGCGCCATCGTCTTGAGCAACGGCCCCCTGATCGAGGTGTCGGATCTCCGTCTGGAGGCCAGTAGGGCATCCGTCGTCTTGCTCGCCCCTCGCCCGGCAAAACAAGCGATGCCGCGTGAATACGTCCGCCCGCCTCCTGGAAGCGATGCCGAACGGATGGCAATCATCGCGTCCCTGCAGAAGAACCGCTTCGTTCTGAGCCGCGCGGCGCGAACTCTCGGCGTGTCTCGTGCAACGATGTATCGCATGATGCATCGACACCAGATTGAGCTGCGACCTCATTATGCGGTTCAGGAAACTGATCCGGTTCAGGCGACGGGTTCAACCGGCGCGGTTGACTGAGACAAGTCGCCCGCGCGCGCAGGCCACCTCGTCTGGTAATTTCAGCAACGCGATGACCGCACGCACATGCGGTGAGGGGTCGATCTTTCTTCGGCGCCCGGTCTTACCCCGCGGCCCGTTCGGGCCAACGGACAGCTCGTTCAGCCCGTTCGGGCCTGGCGATCGGTAGCGGAATTCACGAGCATGATCAACTTCCGGTTGTATGCAACCATAGCGGGTGGTATCGCTAAGCACTTCTCCTTTTCATCGGTATCTATTTAACGCATCACGTGTGTGACACATGTCTCAGCGACATGCGACCTTCTGTCTCACGCGAGCGCGAGGGCTGCCGGAGAATTCGTAACCACCCAAACTAAGTTTTTGATTCCTCGCGATAATGGCACGCGGCTTTACGTCTCCCACTCGGTGGCACGCTATTTGCGATGACATAGCACTGTGATGGAGGGAGCGATGCCGAGCGCCCGCGCAAAATACAACCGCGGCGATACGGGGCCCGACACACCTGGACCTAACGGCTTCCGCCGCGGGCGGGGATGGAAAAGGAATTTAGCATGCGTAAGATCTTACTGACGAGCTGCGCTTTACTGGCCTTGGGCGTAGGCCACGCCTTCGCGGATGCGAGCAATGGCAATGCCAACAGCGGCAACGCGGCCGCTGCCACGACCGGCGGCATCGCTGCCAGCGTGAGCGATTCCGGCAACGGCAACGATACCGGCAACACCAGCACCAAGAACGTCACCGCCGACAGCGGCAATACCAAGAACGTGTCGGTCTCCAACACCAGCACCAAGAACGTCACGGCCGACAGCGGCAATACCAAGAACGTCTCGGTCTCCAATACCAGCACCAAGAACGTCACTGCCGACAGTGGCAACACCAAGACCACCAACGTAAGCGCCGACAACGGCAACACCAAGAACATCGATAGCGGCAACACCAAGAACGTGTCGGTATCCAATACCAGCACCAAGAATGTCACGGCGGATAGCGGCAACACCAAGACGGTAAACAACACCAAGAACGTCACCGCGGACAGCAACAACACCAGCACCAAGAACGTCACGGCTGACAGCGGCAACACCAGCACCAAGACCACCACCGTAAGTGCCGACAACGGCAACACGAAGAACATCGACAGCGGCAACACCAAGACGATCAGCAACACCAGCACGAACACCAGCTCCGCTTCGGCCACTGGCGCTGCTGCCAATAATGGTGGGAAGAACATCGGCAGCGGCAACACCAAGAACGTGTCGGTATCCAATACCAGCACCAAGACCAACACGAAGACCAGCTCGTCCAGCGCCGACGGCGGCAGCGGTGGCAATGCGAGCGCCAACAATGGGGGAACAGCCGTAAACAAGACGGTCTCGGCGGATAACGGCAACACGAGCACGAAGACCGTGACTGCCAACAGCGGCAACACAAAGACCGTCACTTCCCATAGCGGCAACACCAAGACGCAGACCCTCACCTCGACCGGCACGGGTGGCAATGCCACTGCGATGAACGGCAGCACTGCGAACAACACCTACAGCACGACCGGCTCGGGGAACACCAAGACCACCACGACGAGCATCGATAAGAGCCGGAACCTCTCCGCCTCGGCGACCGGTGCAGCGGCCACTTCGGGAGGCACAGCGACGAACGTCAGTGCCGATCTCAGCGGTGCCAGCATCGGCAATCACAGCAGCTCCAAGACCATCTCGAAGTCGGCTAGCTCGATCATCAACACGTTGGGCAAAGGCGCCATGATGAGCGCGGGCGACCTGAGCAACTCGACGACCAACACCACCACTGTGTCGGTGCTGGCCGAGACACGGACGACTGGAAGCGTGTCGCACAACCGCTACGGCGGCTCGGGCGGCGGCTTCGCCTCTGGCAACGTGTCAATGAGCAACTCGATGAGCGGCATGGGCATCGTCACTGCCCAGCAGAACACCGGTGGCGGTGCGCTGCAGCAGAATTCCGTGTCGCTTGGCTCGATCGTCGGCGGCAACGGCGGCGGCCTGGCCGGGTTCGGCTCGGGCAACGTGCACTAAACGATTTGATGCCGATGGTCCGCGCCACCCCTCGCCGGGTGGCGCGGACCACGCTTTTTGATGTCCCTGTCGCGGGAGGATTTATGAAACAAGCCGGAACGGGCCTTCGGGTCGCTGTAGCGACGATGCTGCTTTCGGCCCTGACCGCCGGGACTTGCCTGGCCGCCGGCAAATCTTCCGACCGCGTCCTCGGGGTGCTTGCCGGTACTGCCGTCTCGACCGCCGAATTGGGACAGCAGCAGGCGCGCGGGATTGCGCTGACGAACTCTGTCAGCAGTGGAACGGTGAGCGGCAACAGTGTCGGCGCCGGCGCGGTCACCGGCACGATCACGAACAACAATTCCATCAATAACAACGTGGGCATCACGACGGTCTTCCAGAACACGGGAAACAATTCCCTGTTCCAGAGCAGCACCTCGATCTTCATTTCCGTCCATTGACAGACGCGAAACGATAATGGCGATGCTAATGCGACGGGGATGGCGCGGCTGCTTCAGCCGTCGAGGGCGGTCCTGGTCCGCTCTATCGGCATGCTTCCTAGCCGCCGCGATAGCGGTATCGACCGCCCCGGCGCAGGCTGGATCCGTATACCTGGGTGGCATGGGTTTGGGCGCGACCGCCCCATCCATGAGCGTCGAAAGCTTTCAGGAACAGAAATACAAAAGCACCATCGCGCAGGAGCATGACTTCTCTTGCGGCTCGGCGGCTCTGGCGACATTGCTTAGCTATAATTACAATATTGCGGCCACCGAAGATCAGGTATTCAAGAGCATGTTCAATAATGGAGATAAGGAAGTCATCAGCAAGTCCGGCTTTTCTCTACTCGACATGAAGGACTATCTGGATCGGCGCGGCATAGAGTCAGGCGGGTTCCGAGCGCCACTGGCCAAACTTGAGGAGGTCCGGCTACCCGCAATCGTTCTGATCAACGTCCGCGGCTACCGTCACTTTGTCGTGCTTGAGGGGATCGAAAACGGGTGGGTGCTTCTGTCTGACCCGGCAAACGGCGCCCGGACCGAACAGCTCGGCGTTTTTGAAGCTCAATGGAGCGGCGTGTTCTTCCTCATACTCGATAACGTGGATCAGGCTCAGAAAACGTTCAACATCTCCGAAAGATGGGCGAGTGCACCTCGTGCACCGCTGGACCTGGCCCGCTATGCCGTTGATCTCTCCACTCTCGCCCAGCCGGCGATGCGCGACCTTTCGCGCTTCTGAACCGTCCCGCCGCCGGGCGGGCGTTCCCGCCGCATTAAAAGTTTGCGTCTGCATCTAACTTGTCTCGCTTCCGACTTACGAAGCTGGCATGATGATCCGGTAAAAGACCGTCGTAGGATGAAGCGTGACTCACAAAGAACAGTATCTGGGGCTGCTTCGGTGGACCGCCACGATACTGTGTTGGTGTGTCACGCTTTGTCTGTTCAGCGGGTGTTCCAACGTCGGCGGCAGGATGTCAGGCGCGCAAAATGCCGGCGCACCCGGCCTGACTGACCACGCCGGCACCCACCATCCGGCGACCATTCTGGCAGTCGACACGCACGATCAGTCATCGGCATCTTCGGGATCCGCGTCACAACGGCCGATCCGCGAACAGGCATTCACATCCACTTACACGAGCAAGGCTTCCGGTCCTCCTGTCCCGCAGCCAGACACGGCGAGTAGCGGTGCTCGACCTGGCTTCGGCGGGAAATCATATCCGCGGTCAGTGGCCGTCACGAAACCGGCTGCCGCGGACAGCGCCCTCAGGCAACAACTCACAATCGCGTCGCTCAGCGACAATCAGCTCGGAGACATTCGGGGCGGGCTGGATGCCGGTTCAGGCGTTGAGCTGAACTTCGCTTTCCAACAGGCGACACTTGTAGACCACAATGTGGTGCAGAATATCGTGCTGCCGACTCTCACAGTCGCTACAAACAGCGCCGGAAACCCCACCGCATCCGTGTCCTCCATACCGGCAGGCTCAATCTCAGGGAGCAATATTGCAGCTTCACCCGTCAGCACCGCAAGCTTTGCCGGGCTCGGCATGGCCGGCGCACCCTCTGAAATCGGTCGCCAACACCCTCGGCGCAACCACAATCATCAACAACGGGCAATCCCTGCAGATCAGCCCCGTGCTCAGCCCCAGCGTAGGAAGCGGAGTGACCTCCGTCATCTCTACTCTGGGAGGAATGGGCTTGACGAACATCGTCAGAAACACCGCCAACAACCAGCTCGTGCAACAGGTGACGACGGTCAACATTGGCATCACCGGTTTGCAGCAGCTGCTTCAGCAGACTATTCCCGCAAGCGTGATGAACCAACTGAACTCCGTGAATGCGTTTCGCCCTTAAACTTTCCGGTTTAGGCGTGAAAAATACGATCGCCGTCAGTTTACCTCTTGTTGATAGCACCCATCTCTCGTACCGTGCTATTGCTTGACCTAAGTTCCGCATGGGGGTAACTTTTGGTTGGGTGAGTGGGCAAGAAAGATGATGCGGCTTAGATCAGCAGCGCGATCCGCCCCGAGAGGCTTGCTATGGTTGGGAGGCTTTGCGCTCTCACTGGGTTTGGTGTTCTCGCCCCGTAGTGGTTTAGCTGGCGGCGGCGGATCCGCGCGCAGCGTGGCCGTCCCCTCCATTCTTGCTGATGTTATCGTGCTTCCTGACTCGGCGTTAGCGCGGGAAAATGGCACCAACCTTCGGGCCCCTGAAATCGGCCATGGGGCTGCCGATCACCCACCCGTAGTTCTTTGGGACGAACTGAAAGTTCCGCTGCAGGCGGCAGGGTCCGCCGCGGGTGTAAACCTTTCAATAAATACTGGACGATAATACCGGCAGATAGCCGTAACCCGTTGCCGGCCTTCAGCCGGCAAAATCCAGCTTGCCCATAGCTCCCGAGATCAGTAGATCATTGCTCGGGTAGTCTAAAGCGAAAAGCGATAGGGTATTTCGACCAGCACCTTCGCAACGGGCGCATTTTGTCCCGCCCCGATCCCGACGCTCACATTCACCCGGGTCGAACGTGAGATCTCGTAGCCAAGACCGAAATTGAACGTCCCGAACGAATACGCCGATCCGGCGATCGGCTGTCCGTTTTCATGCGCCGTAAACACGTGCTCCTGCTGGTAACTCAGGGTCAGCGATGTCCGGTCGTTCAGGGCGAAGCCAATACCAAATGTAAGTGCCAGTGCCTGACCTGGTTTTACGTTAGCGCTGGAAGGTGGGCCACCTCCCGTGTTCTGAATATTTACAGTTCGGCCAAGGTTGTTGATGTAGAGCAGATTGGCAAACAGCACACCGGGAGCTGTCGGATAGAGCACCGTCAGGCTGGGCTCAGCCGAATAGAACCCTGTGCCAGTCGCAAGCTTTTTGGGAATGCCCTCCAGGAACTGACCGTTGGCATCGTCGACAGTAATGATTGGGACGTCGAACGGACTGACGCCGGTCGCGGTTTTGAACAGGAAGTTGCCCACGAGTATGGGCCAGCCGTTCTGCCCTGAGTTGATCTGATAGCTGGCCCCGAACTGGATATCTCCGATGGCCGAATTTTGCGCACTGGCGGTCAAAATCTGGGCGCTGGCCCCTTCCGGAACCAGGCTCGTCGTCGTGCCATTATTGTACACGTATGGGATCTTTATATTTACCTCCAGCCGGTCTGTGATGCCCGCACGTATCGTAACAGACGGCATTACAATGTTCTGCTCTACCAAATGGACAAAAATATTCCCGAACGTGATTCCCGGTATGATCTGAAAGCCATTCACCCCAAGCTGGTTTTGCGACCAATAGTCATATTCCATGGACGGGTCGATAACGATCTGGCCCTTCGGGGTCAGTACACCGCCAGTGTTTGACAGAGTGGGCGCCGTTTCCAGCACACGCCGGGCCTGCTGGTCCTGCGCCGACGGGCCCTGAATGGGCGCTGATGAGCTCTCTGGCGCCGGCTGGCTGGCTGGAGTCTGCCCGCTATTCGCCGTCGGCGCCGCCGTGCCGGTGGAGGCCTGGGCTATTTCCGCCTCGGCCGCCGGTGCAGAGGATGCTGAAATGGTCGGGGACGGGGCGGCAGCCATGGAAGGTGTAACACCAGCGCTTCCACTTCCAGTCGCCCGCAGCGTCTTCAGTTGCCGGTCCAGCAGTTTGCTCTTGGCGTCTAGTCGCAAGAACTCCGCGTTCAGCTTTTGCTGCTCATGTCGTAACTCCGCCATCTCCTGTTTCAGCGAAGCTCGCAATTGCTGGATGTCGGCGGTGTCTGAATCCGCGTAGCCCGTCTCAGACAGGACGAGGAAATAGCACGTGCTGCCGAGAACCAGCGCCCGGAACGGTATGTGAGATCGTATTCGCGATCGCATGCCTTGAATCCCGAGTCGAGATGCTTGCAGACTACGGATCATAACGGGGCGTCGCAAGGATAACCTGCGCACAGTATCCCGCTCACATAGCACCCGGCAGGATATAAGGTTTCAGGAACGTTCCGGTATAAAATCTGCTTTCTTTCCAACTTCACCCGACACGAACGTACGGCAACCCGCGTGCCAGCCAGCAGCCGACCCGCACCGCGTCCACCCGGTCCGCCGCGTCGCGCCGGAACGCCAGGGTCCAATCGCCGGGCGGCGTATGGTCCAGCGCGCGCGGGCACGGCAACGCCCATATGTCCGGCCCGATCGGGTCGAGCGTCTCCATGCGTCCCTGACCCAGGAAGCCGGAGAAAGCCCCATACAGCACGCCCCCGGCGTCCGCCACCGTCAGTTCCGCATCCAGTTCCGCGCAACGATACCGCCCGGCGATGTCCTTGCCCGGCGCACCAGAACCCGGGGCACCAGAACCCGGGGCACCAGAACATGGACGCAGTCGTGAGCTTTGATTCTCGTTCGGGCGGTCCATCCACAGACCGTCACCGTCGGGCCGCAACCGCGCGGTGGCGCAACTGGCGGTGCCGTCCGCGTGCAGGTCGAGCCGTTCCGGAAAATGGCCGTAGCGCAGACGCACCCGCCCCTTCTCCGTCAGGTCGATGCGCGCCGCGAGCCCGGTTTCGGGTTCGACATAAGCGCCGAGCCAGTCCGGTGCTGGCAGCTCGACGGCAGCTTGAGGCCGGTCTTCACCCAGCGTGGCGGCGAGCACGTCCAGCGCCGCTTCATGCGCGTCCGACATATGGTTGAACATGACAACGACCGACACGCGCTCCGACGGCACGTACAGACGATTGCAGCGCCAGCCCCGCAACGCGCCGCCATGGCCGATCACGGCGCGGCCGAACTCGGTTGCACGCCCTAGACCGAACCCATAGGCGGCCGGCGAGCCATCCGCGAAGCTGACCGGCGCCGACAGGCGGGACGGCAGCGCATCCGCGTCATCGCGTGTCGCGTCGATGTGTCGCTCCCAGGCGATCATGTCATCGAGGCACGCACCCAGGCCGGCATCGCCGGTCCACAGGATGCGGTTTTGGGCCGCGCGGAACCCCGCCGTCGGATTGCCTTCATAGCCTTCCGTTCCGTCCGGCATGGCGCGCGTGTCGGCGCACAGCAACGCACTGGCCATGCCGGCCCGCGCGAAGACGCGGTCGCGTAGCAGCTCCGCGAAGCCGCGGCCGGTGCGCTGCTGCAGGATGTCGCACAGGATGTGGAAATTCTGATTGACGTAGGAATAGCGGGTGCCCGGCGTGAACTGCGGCGTCCGCATTCCGGCAATCACGCGGGCGGCTTCGGTGTCGCCGAACGGCGCCTCGGCGGGCGAGCCGTGCAGCATCGCCACCGCCCAGTAGTCGCGCAGGCCGGACTGGTTGTGACAGAGGTGCAGCGCGCGCGGCGCCGTTGCTTCCAGCAGCGGCAGATGGGCGCGCACATCGTCGTCCAGCACGGATGGGTCGGGAAACGCATCCAGCACCAGGGCGCAGGTGAACTGCTTGGTGATGGAGCACATGCGGAACAGGCTGCGCGGCGTGAATGGAATCCGCCGTTCGGCGTTGGCCCAGCCCCAGGTATGGCGGACCAGCGTCTCGCCCTCGCGCAGCACCGCCACGGCGCCGCCGGGACCGGGATAGGCGCGTGGCAATGCGTCGATGGCGGGATCGAGTTGGGTGGCGAGCGAGGTTGTCATGCCCGCAGTCTCGCCCCGACCCGTCGGCGGGTAAAGATGTCGGCGCGTTTGCTGGTCGGCATCAGCTTGCTTGTGCGTTGGTTTCAACGAACGGAACGACACGTCGGAAAGCGTCCCCTGGAATCCCGATCTTCGGGTACGGTGGAGCGGCGGCAGGTTTGTGCTACAACGCCCGCATGGAGCCGATTTACAGCGACCATACCCGCCTCGACGAGCGCAGCCTGGCGCTGCATCGGATGGTCGCGCGGAAAGTGCTGGCCAACCCCACGTTGCTGGACAGGGCGCGCGCGAACGTTCACCGTTGGCAAGAGAGCCACAGTAGCGCTTCCCTTGCGCTCGCGGAATGGGAGCAGATTTTGAACGGCCCTGTCGATCAGGTGGCCAAGTTTCTGGTGGAGCGATCCGAGAGAGCGACACGTCTCCGCCAATCAAGCCCGTTCACCGGGATACTGACGGAGGCGGAACGCCTAGCCATCTATGAATTGGTACTCAACTCGAACACATCATCCGGGCGGCAAGTCGAATCTCGGGTGATGCCGAGATTGTCGTCATTGGCAGTCAGGCCATCCACGCGCAGCATGTGAAGCTGCCGCCGGTTGCCTTCCAATCGAACGAAGCGGACGTGTATCCGCGCAATCATCCCGAACGCGCCGACGAGATCGACGCTGCCATAGGTGAGCTTTCGCCGTTTCACGACACGCACGGTTATTACGGGCATGGTGTCGGCCCGACGACCGCTATTCTTCCCGCGGATTGGGAACAGCGCGTTGTCCGCCTGTGCAACACGAATACAGGCGGTGCAACCGGATTGTGCATCGACACACACGACCTCGCCCTGTCGAAATATGCGGCGGGCCGTGAACGAGACATGGAATTCAATCGGGAGCTTGTGCGCCACGGCATTGTTAGCAAGCGAAAGCTCGCGCGGCTGGTGTCATCAATGCCGATCGACAACGAACGCAAGCGCCTAATTCTCGACCGAATCAAGCGGGACTTTGCTGCCGCCAACCCGCGCAGCGGCAGCCCGAAGCTGTCCCGCTCATAAAGATCTTTGCAGCACCATCTGTTGTGGCGGAGGCGAGGGTCCCTAAGCCACAATCCGTCATACCGCCAACTCACCGCCAGCGCCGGGGCGCCCAAGGGTAAAGCTGCGCCGCCATCCGTGGCTCGCGGCACGACGGGAATTGTGGTTGAAGCGTTCGCCTGCGACGGCACGGCGGGAGGGGACCCATGAAGAAGCTGATCAACGATCCGCGGCGAGTCGTGCGGGAGATGCTGGAGGGGCTCGCGGATCTGTATCCCGGGCTCGCGCTGCTCGACGGTGAGGACGTGATCGTCCGCGCGGACCTGCCCGCACCGGATGCGCGGCGGGTTGCCGTGCTGTCGGGCGGCGGCAGCGGGCACGAGCCGGCGCATGCCGGCTATGTCGGGCCGGGTATGTTGAGCGCGGCGATCGCCGGGGATGTGTTTACGTCGCCGAGCGTGGATGCGGTGCTTGCCGCCATCCGCGCCGCGGCAGGGCCGGCGGGCGCGGTGCTGATCGTCAAGAACTACACCGGCGACCGGCTCAATTTCGGGCTTGCCGCCGCGCTGGCGACGGCGGAAGGACTGCCGACGAAGGTGGTCGTCGTGGCCGACGATGTCGCGCTGCACGACACGGTCGAACGCGGACACTGGCGCGGCATCGCCGGTACGGTGCTGGTGCACAAGGTGGCGGGTGCCGCGGCCGCGGCCGGACGTTCGCTCGACGCTGTCGTGGCAGAGGCAAGTGCGGCGGCGGCATCGCTCGGCACCATGGGCGTCGCGCTCGGTGCGTGCACCGTGCCGGCCGCGGGCAAGCCCGGCTTCTCGCTCGGCGAGGACGAGATGGAGCTCGGCCTCGGCATCCACGGGGAGCAAGGCGTGCGGCGCGGCAAGCTGGAGCCGGCGGACAAGGTGGTGGACGCGATCCTGGGCACGCTGCTCGCGCAGATGCATCTGGGGAAGGGCAGCCGCGTCGCGCTGCTGGTGAACGGGCTCGGCGGGACGCCGCCGATGGAGCTGATGATCGTCGCGCGCCACGCGCTTGGCGTGCTGCGTGCGCGCGGCATCGCGGTGGAGCGCGCCTGGGCGGGCAATTTCATGACGGCGCTGGAAATGCCGGGATGCTCGCTGAGCTTGCTCGTGCTCGACGATGCCAGGCTCGAGCGTATCGATGCGTCCTGCGCCGCACCGGCGTGGCCTGGCGGCGGTCGTGTCGGACCGCGCCGGACCGTCGCTTCGGCGGCGACCACGGAGCGGCGGGCGCCGGCATCGGCGGATGTTTCGGGCGTTGCGATCCGCCGTGCCGCGTTGGCAGTGGCGGACGCGTTCGAACGCGCGGAGGCGCATCTCACTGAACTCGACAGCCACGCCGGCGATGCCGATCTTGGCATCAGCCTGGTGCGCGGCGCGACGGCGATCCGGGGATTGGCGGGAGAGGAGTGGGGCACGCCGGCGCAGTCGCTGACGCGCATGGCGGAGGTGTTGCGGCGCGCGATCGCCGGCACTTCGGGGCCGTTCTACGCGACGGCGTTGTTGCGGGCCGCGCGCGAGCTTGGCGCCGGCTCCGCGGGCGCGGCCGATTGGGCGCGTGCGTTCGCCAGCGCGGTCGCCAGCATCGGCGAACTGGGTGGTGCGAAGCGCGGCGATCGCACGATGCTGGATGCGCTGGGGCCGGCGAGTGATGCATTCAGTGCGGCGTTGCGCGAGGGCATGGCACCCGCCGAGGCGTGGCGACGCGCCGTGGCTGCGGCGGAGGCCGGCACGGCGGAGACCGCCAGCATGCGTCCCCGCGTCGGGCGCGCGGCTTATCTCGGCGATCGCGCGCTCGGCAGGCCGGATGCCGGCGCAAGCGCGGTGCTGGTCTGGATGCAGGCGGTGGCGGCGACGCTTGCCTGAAGGGGGCGGCGATCATGGGTCCGCCCGTGGGGGCTCGGCGGCCTCACCGGGCGATGATTGGTGGAGATGGAGACTGCTCGGCCCCGTCGGCGCGTTGGAATCGCGTCGCTGGCTGGCGGGCGCCGAAACCGCCGGCGAGGTGCTGGCGGAGGCGGCCATGATCACCGTGATCGGTGATCGCGAGAGCGATGTCTACGACCAGTTCGCCCGCCGCCCCGACAACGTCCACCTGCTGACCCGCGCGGCGCAAGATCGTATGCTCCCAAGCGGCGTGCGTCTGTTCGACGAAGTCGCCGCCTGGGACGTTCGTTCGTGCGACCGCATCGAGGTGCCACCGCGCGGTCCCCGCGCGGCGCGCGTGGCGACCGTGGCGTTGCGGTTCGGCGAGGTCGTGCTGCGCCGCCCAGCAGCCAGTGCCAGGAGCCTCGCCGCCACGGTGAGGCTGCGCGTGGTCGATGTCGTGGAGACCGATCCGCCGGCGGGCGAGACGGCGGTGCACTGGTGCCTGCTGAGCACCCATGCGGTCGGCGATGTGGCCGAAGCGCGCGCGATCGTCGGCTGGTATCGCAGCCGCTGGACCATCGAGCAGGTGTTCCGCACCGTGAAGACCGCCGGCGCGCGGATCGAGGACTCGCAGATGATCGGCGTGAAGGCGTTCGTCAAACTGGCGGTGACGGCGCTGATCGCCGCGGTGCGCATCATGCAGATCGTCCTCGCGCGCGACGGCACCACCGCCCAGAGCCTCGCCGACGCGGCCGACCCGCTCGACATCCCCGCACTGGAAGCGATCAACGCTTCCCTCGAGGGGCGAACCGAGAAACTGAGGAACCCGCACCCCGCGACCACCCTGGCGTGGCTTTCTTGGATCGTCGGCCGGCTCGGCGGTTGGGCAGGCTATGCCTCCAAAGGATACAAGCCCGCCGGACTAAAAACCGTCCACCGAGGCCTAATCCGCCTCGACGGCATGATCACCGGGTGGAACCTCGCTAATCGTTCCGCACTTGTGTGACTCCCGTGGCCAGGGAGGGTGGGGATAAGCAAGAAAACTTCCCCCCTTGCGAGAGGGCATAGGGGGAGGGGTCGCAATAGCAGGTACCTGATCGGTGAGTCATTGGCGGCTGGTATCAGACGTCTCTTTTTCACGATTGGCATAGTTTCACTGTGTAAAACTCGCGTCCTGAAATTGCCGGGTTTCGATTTGGCCTGGCTCGGTTCGACAGCGACGTGGTCGCGAGGGAATTCTGCGGGACAGTGGGGTTGACCGCACGCCGCGCAACGCAGCAACATCCCCGCCGTTGAGGGAGACGGTGATGCAAGAACCGCGATCCGCCACGACCGCCAACGCCGATGTCAGGCGAAACGCGAACGTGGTCGTGCAGACTGCCGATATTCGTATCGTCGAATATGTCCTGCAGCCGGGTGACCGCCACCCATGGCACCATCATTCACAGGTGACCGACAGGTTTTACTGTCTTGAAGGTGCCATCGGCGTCGACACCCGCGAGCCGGCGAAAAGCTTCGTTCTGCGGCCTGGCGAAAGCTGTGAGGTATCGCCCGGAACAGTCCATCATGCGAGCAATGCAGGCGGTGGTGTCAGCCGCTACCTGCTGGTGCAGGCGGTTGGAAAGTACGACTACATCAGGGCCGATTGACGCGGATGTTGCCGCCCTCCCCCTCACCCCTCCCTCTCCCCCAAGCGGGGGAGAGGGGGTTGGGGGGGTGTGGGGGTGGGTTGGGGGGTTGGGGGGTTTGTCCCTCTCCCCCAAATGGGGGAGAGGAGGTTGGCGCGCGATCACCGCGGCGGCTGCAGGGTCGCACCGTAGCGGGCATAGATCCGGCTGATCGTGCCATCGGCGGAGAGATGGTCCAGCGCCGCTTGGATCGCGTCCCGCAACGCCGGGTCGGGGTGGCGCATGCCGATGCCAACGTTCCAAACGAGATCATGCTCGGCCTCGCCCGGCGCCAGCACGCTGACCGGGTGATCCGGGTGGAGAGTGTTGTAATAGCCGGCGCTGATCGGTGACACCGCGGCGGCGGCGATCTGACCGGCGGCCAGCGCCTCCAGCATGTCGTCGTCGAACCCGTAGACAGAGAGCGGCACGTGCCGGCGATCCAGCGTCATCGCGGCGACAGACCCGCTCAGCACCCCAACCTTGGTGCCGCCATTCAGCGCCGCGAACGACGTGATCGGACTGCCGGCGGGAACGGCAAGCACCACGCCGCTGCGATAATATGGTTTCGACAGCTTGATACCGAAGTCCGGCGGAGCGTCCGGGGCGTCGATCGTATCGAGTATGATGTCACAATCGGTGCGCGGCACCTGATAGGTGATCAGGATCCAGTCCGTGGTCAGCGACACGCCGAGCTGACCGGCCAGGGCGCGTCCGAGCTCCACCTGGAACCCAGGCGGATTGGCGGTGCTGCTGGCGAACGGCAATGAGTTGGGATGCGCGCACATGCGGATGACGCCGCTTTCCCGCACCGCGTCCAGCGTGCGCGCGCGGACGGTACCCGAACCCCCGGCGGCGAGAATTGTCAGCGCGATCAGCGCGTACCCAAGCGGCCTGCTCATTTCGGCTCCGGCTTCAAGGAATGGATGTAGTGGATGATGGCGTCGATGTCGGCGTCGTTGAAGCTGGAGCCGAAGGCGGGCATGGCGCCCTCCTTGCCGTGCTTGATGCGGTTGCGGATGAAGTCATCGTCGCGCTTGGTGTCCATGAGTTGCGGTCCCCTGCCGGCGGCGCGTCCGCCGTCACTGTGGCACCAGCCGCAGGTGGTGGCAAAAAGTTGCTGAACGTCGAGCGTCGATTTCGCGGCGCTCTGCTGAGCGCACGCCATGCGCGGCGCCACCGCCGGCAGCAGCGACAGGATTCCCCAGGCAATTCGGCTGACGATCGGCATTGCCATTCGAACGACGAAACTGCCGGGGGCACGCATTGCCCCCGGCAGCGTCCGATCCTTATTTCAGCGCGTAGACGACCAGCACGCCATCATCGCGCGGCATGCTTTTGTAAGGCTCGCCGAAGGTCGGTGCGAAGTCGTCGCTGACCATGCCGCCGAAACCGGCAACCACGGCTACGTACTGCTTGCCGTTGGCGGAATAGCTGATGATGCCACCCTGATGGCCGAGGCCGTCGCTATGGCTCCAGAGCTCGGCGCCGGTGGTGGCGTTGTAGGCATGCAGCACGCCGCGGCTGTCCGGCACGAACAGCAGATTGCCGGCGGTCGTCATCACGCTCGCCATCGGCGGTTCAGGGAAGCGGATCTCCCATTTTTTCGCGCCGGTGATCGGATCGCGGGCGTCCACGTGGCCGTAGATTTCGCCACCGGGTGGCGGAACCAGCTTGAAGTTGGCGCCGATATTGAGCTGCACCACCGGCTCGGTCACCGGTGTTGTCTTGACCACATCGAGGTCGAGACACCATTCATTGCCGATCTTGTACCAGAGTTGGGTCTGGGGATCGTAGCTGCCCGAATTCCAGCTCACGCCGCCGTCGATCGCCGGACAGAGCGGGGTTGCCTGATGGCCGGCGGAGAAGTCTCGGCGGCCGATCAGCTCCCCGGTTTTCGGATCGATCGATTTGACGAAATTGCTGTTCTGCAGCAGCGAATAGACGTTCTGCAGCTTCAGATCGGCGTCATAGACGAACACGTAACCACTCTTGTTCGGATGCACGATGAATTTCTGGCCGTTCCGGTCGAGCATCACGAATTCGCCGATGGCGCTGTCGAAATCCCAGGTGTCGTGCGGCAGTTCCTGGTGAAAGAACTTCAACTGACCGGTGTCAAGATCGAGTCCCAGCACCGAGGTGGTGTAGAGATTGATGCCCGGCCGGGAGCCGGAATTCATCCAATCCGATCCGGCCCAGTCGTATAAAGGCGCCGGGTTGGCGGTACCCCAATAGACCGTGTTGGTGTCCTGGTCATAGGTGCCGGGCATCCAGCCGCCGCCACCGCCGGTGCGCCAGGAATCGTTGCCCCAGGTCTTCAAGGAGTTGTCGTCGGGGGCAACGGTGTCGAAGGTCCATTTCACCTTGCCGGTGGCGGCATCGACACCATAGATCGGGCCGCGGCCGGGCCATTCACCGCCCTGGCTGCCGATGACGACGGTGCCCTTGGCGTATAACGGCGCGCCGGTGAACCCGACAGTGAGCTTCTTGGAGTCCTGAAGCTGCGTATCCCAGACCGGCTTGCCGGTCTTCATGTCGAGTGCAATCAGCCGGCCATCGACGGTGCCGACGAACAGCTTGCCTTCGCCGAGCGCCGCGCCGCGATTGTAGGGAGAGTGGGTCTGGCGGGCGATCAAATCCTCATCCAGTTCGGGGAAGTAAGACCAGATCACCTTGCCGGTGCTGCCATCCAGCGCGAAGACGCGGCTGTACGACCCGGTGTAGTAGAGCACGCCATCGGCGGCGAGCGGCATGGATTGCAGGCCGCGCGTCGATTTGCCGGGGACATGGATCCACGCGACCTCCAGGTTGCCGACGTTGCTGGTGTTGATCTGATCGAGGCCGCTGTAATTCCAATCCTTGTAGGAGCCGTGATAGCTGAGCCAGTCGTTGGGGCTGCCGGTGGCGATCCGCGCGGTGTCGATCGGCTGGGCGGAGGCCGGCAGAGGCGCAATCCATGTCCCGGCGGCGAACGCGCCGCTGGCGATGACTCCCAGTGCTGCCCTGCGCATTTTGTCTCTCTCCCGTTGTTTTTGGCGACTTGATTTTGGTATCCCGGGCTGTTGATACCCGCCCGGCGTGCGGGAGCATATAGGATTACACGCGAGCGCGCCAGCGCCAATCGGGGCGCCGGGGACCATACGATTACATACGATACGCGAAAGCAACGCTGACGGCCCTGACAGGGCGGCAACGGTGGGGCAGCGACGGTGGGGTGGCGGACACCCTCCTCCATCGCCGACGCGCGATGAAAAACAGCGGCACGCCGGCGCCGGCACTCACCCGCGCAGCAGCAACTCCAGGATATTCCCCTCCAGCGCAGCCGCCGCCGGATCACCGTGCCGACGCGGGCGAGGCAGATCGACCAATACGTCGCAAATGATACGACCGTCTTCCAGAACCAGGACCCGATCCGCCAGCACCACGGCCTCGGCCACGTCGTGCGTCACCAGCACCGCGGTGAAGCCCTGGCTGCACCAGCTCTGCTCGATCAGCGCCTGCATGCGGATGCGGGTGAGCGCATCCAGCGCGCCGAGCGGCTCATCCAGCGCCAGCACACCCGGCCGGCTGACCAGCGCGCGCGCCAGGGCAACCCGTTGCTTCTGTCCGCCGGACAAGGCGGCCGGCCAATCCCCTGCGCGATCACCTAGCCCAACGCGCGCCAGTGCGTCGCCGGCGGCGCGGGCCGGTTGCATCCGCATCAGTCCGGCTACCCCGATCTCCACGTTCCGCCGCACGCTCGCCCAGGGCAGCAGGCGCGGTTCCTGGAACATCAGCCGCACATCCGCCGCGGGCCTGGCGGCACCGTCCAGCTCGATGCGTCCCGCGCTCGGCTCATCCAGGCCGGCCAGCAGGCGCAGCAACGTGCTTTTGCCGCAGCCGCTGCGCCCGACCACGGCGACGAACTCTCCGGCGGCGATCTCCAGGTCGATGCCGCGCAAGACCTGCCGGTCACCAAAGCGCTTTTCCACGCCACGCAGGCGAACGCCGAGCCCGGTGAATGCCGGCGGAATGTCCGGCAGTTCCGGTGCGGGTTCCAGCTCCGGCCACAGCGTCGGCAGATCGAACGCCAACGACAGCATCCACGTATCCGCAGGTGGTCGAGTATCCACAGGTGGTCGAGTATCACATCTGGGGGTCCCTCCGTCAGACGGCGCGATAAGCGGGATTCCACGACAGGCAGGCGCGTTCCAGCGCGCGCACCGCGCTGTCGGTGAGCTTGCCGAGCAGCGCGTAGAGCAGGATGGAGAACACGACGACATCCACCAGCATGAACTCGCGGGCGTTCATCGCCATGTAGCCGATCCCCGAGGTCGCGGAGATGGTCTCGGCGACGATCAGCGTGAGCCAGGTCACGCCGACCCCGTAGCGCACACCGACGAAGATGGACGGCAGGGCGCCCGGCAGGATGACCTTGCACACCAGATCGAACCGCGACATGCGATAGGCGCGCCCCATCTCGATCAGGTGCGGATCGACCGAGCGCACCCCATGCAGCGTGTTGAGGTAGATCGGAAACAGCGCCCCCAGCGCGACCAGGAACAGTTTCGCCTCCTCGCCGATGCCGAACCACAGGATCACCAGCGGGATCAGCGCCAGATGCGGAATGGTTCGCACCATCTGCAACGTGCTGTCGGTCAGCCGCTCGCTCAGATCCCACAGCCCGTTCAACAGGGCCAGAAAGAAGCCGATGCCGCCGCCGATCAGGAAGCCGACGCCGGCGCGCCAGGCGCTGACCTCGGCGTTGCGCCACAGCTCGCCGGACCGGGCGAGCGTCCAGCCGGCCTGGGCCACCGCCAGCGGCGTCGGCAGCACGTCGGCGCGGATAAGGCCGATGGAGCCGCCCAGTTGCCAGACCAGCAGCACGCCGGCGGGCACGACCCAGGGCAGGACGGATCCGGATGCTCGGTGAGTGCTCATCCTGCCGCCTCCCGCACCGATGCTGATGTGAATTCACGCAAGGCCGGAGCTGTGGGCGCCCGCGCGATGCCGAGCACCGGGAACAGCAGTTCCGCCACCCGGTACGCTTCCTCCAGGTGCGGATAGCCGGAGGCGATCACCGTCTCGATCCCCAGCGCCTGGTATTCGCGCAGCCGCTCGGCAACCGTGGCAGGACTTCCCACCAGGGCGGTGCCGACGCCGCCACGCACCAGCCCGATGCCGGCCCACAGGTTGGGGCTGATCTCCAGCGCATCCCGCCGTCCCTGATGCAGCGCGATCTGCCGCCGCTGCCCGACCAAATCAAATTCCGCCAGCATGCGCGCCTGCGCACGAGCGACCGTTTCATCCGACAATTTGCTGATCAGGCGCTCCGCCGCCTCCCACGCGTCGGCGTCCGTCTCGCGCACGATCAGGTGCAGCCTTATGCCGAACCGCAGCCGCCGACCATGCATCGCGGCATGCGCCCGCACCATGTCCAGCTTGGCCTTCACGTCGGCCGGCGGTTCGCCCCAGGTGAGATAGAGGTCCACATGCTCCGCCGCTACACCCATCGCGGCCGGCGACGACCCGCCTAACCACAGTTCTGGATACGGGCGCTGCACCGGCGCAAAATTGACCCGGCCACCCTTGGAAGATAGATGGTTGCCGGCAAAACTGGTCGGTTGCGCGCCGAACATGGCGCGCCAGATCGACAGGAACTCCGCGGTCTGCGCGTAGCGCTCGTCGTGATCCAGGAACACGCCGTCACCGGCCAGTTCCACCGGGTTGCCGCCCGTCACCACGTTCAGCAGCAACCGCCCGTTGCTGATCCGATCCAGCGCCGCCGCCTGCCGCGCCGCCAGCGCCGGCGTCAGGATGCCGGGGCGCAGTGCCACCAGGAAGCGCAGCCGCTCGGTGAACGGCGCGATGGCGGAGGCATAGGTCCAGCCATCCTCGCAATGCGGGCCGGTGGGCAACAGCACGCCGCCGAAGCCGAGCCGGTCGGCCGCAACCGCAACCTCCCGCAGGTAACGGTAGTCGGGCGGGCGATGCCCGTCATCGGCGCCCAGATAGGGTCCGTCGCCGCTGGTCGGCAGGAACCAGAAGACATCGAGCGGGTCTGGGGACATGGTAATGTCTCTTGAAACGTTCAGGCCGACGCGTGCCAGGCGAAATCGCGCACATTCACCGGGTGGGGCAGCAGCCCGAGCCGGGCAAACCGGTCGGCCACCGCCTGCTGTTGATCGAGCACCGTTTCGCTTATCGGGATGCTGCGGAACTCGGAGCGATTGACCGAAATCCGCATCGGCCCGACGGGGATGCTGGTGGCCTCCGACAACAGCGTAGTCACCTCCGGCCGATGCAATTCGCACCATGTACCCGCGGCGGTGAGCGTACCGACCGTCACGCCCATGATATCGGCATGCTGGGTGGCAAAGTCGCGTCGTGCCAGGTAGAACGAGTTCTGCGGCGCTATCTGTTTGCCGGAGGCGAGCAGCCGCACGCCGGGGCGCGCCTCGGCAATCGCCAGATACGGGTCCCATATCACCCAGGCGTCGATGGCTCCGTTCGCCAGGGCCGCGGCGGCATCCGCCGGTGCCAGATACGCCGGCTGGATATCGGTGTAGCTGATTCCCGCCTTCTCCAGCGCCGCGATCGTCAGATTTTGCGCCGACGACCCGCGCGCGAACGCGACCCGCTTGCCCTTGAGCTCGCCGAGGCTGGACAAGGTGCTTCCGGGTGGAACCACGATCCCCATGCTGGAACCATCGCCGGGACGCGCGGCGACATAGACCAGGTCGGCGCGGGCGGCCTGGGCGAAGATCGGCGGCGTGTCGCCGACGGCGCCGAAGTCGATGCTGTCAACCCGCATGGCTTCCAGCAGCGGCGGCCCGTACGGGAACTCCATCCATTCGACCGCCACGCCGAGCGGCGCGAGCGAGGTCTCGAAAGAGCGGTTCTGCCTGGCCGCGAGCAGCACCGGCTCACCCTTCTGGTAGCCGATGCGCAGGGTGCGGGATTGCGCGGCCATCGCACGCACGGCCAGTGCCGCGAGCGGCACTGCAAGCAGGGAACGTCGGGCCAGCATGGGATGCAACCTTCCATATCCTATCGGTCGAATATGGATTATGCGACTGCGGAAGGTCTCGTCAATACATATTTATCGAGTATGGATTACATTCCGGCGACAGGGCGGCAGTCTGTGTCTCGCCGGGCGCGGACGGTCAGGATTGGGAATATTTCGCCTGAGCCAGAAACTCACGCGAATATTCAAGAAAATCGTTCAGGAACGTCTGTGCGATCGCCGACAGGGGGCGCGACCGGGAGCATACGACGGCGGTGCCGATTGTCATCGCGGGTTCCAGCGGTCGCAGCACGACCCCGCGTCCCACATATTCGCTCGCGCTGAACGGGTCCACGATCGCGATGCCCATCCGCTCAGCGACAAGAATGCATGCGATCACCGAAAACGACGTCTGGACAGCCTGCTGCCGTCTGACTGAGTGAAGGATATTATTGATCGGGTGGGTCCTGGGCTTGCTTTAGCAGCACGAAATCCTCGTCGCGCAGATCGCCCGCGCTGATGGTCTTTTTTCGCGCCAGCCGATGACCCGTTGGCATTGCAACCACCGCCTTATCTTCGAGCGGATAGATGATGAGAGAGTCCCGGTCGAACGGAAACGCGGTGATCCCGATGTCGTAGTGACCTGTCGTTACGCCGTCGCGGATGACGGAGGATGGCAACCCCTCGATCGAGACTTTCAGATTGGAGCGGCCCCGTCCGCGCTCGATTTCACCTCGATCGGAACCGACTTCACCGCGCTCTCGCCGCTGCTCGATCAGACCTTCTTCATCGGCGACGGGCTCACCGGGGACGGCACCGGCACGACGCAGGTCTTCCACGTGCCGACCGGGGCCACGACGCTCTATCTCGGCATCAGCGACGCCTGCGGCTACAATGGCGGGCCTGGTTGCTATGGTGACAATTACGGCTCTTTCGCGGTGCCGGTGACGCTGCACGCGAGAACCGCGGTGCCGGAGCCGGCGTCGCTGGCGTTGTTGGGCGCCGGGCTGATCGGCCTCGGCTTTGGAAGGCGCCTGCGGTCGTCGCGGTAACACGCGGTCTTCAGGATCGCCCCGATGCTGAATTGAGAGGCGGGGGAAGTGCCGGGCCTGAGGCATGGGGGAGGTGCGGGCCGGCGACCCCTCCCCTAGCCCCTCCCGCAAGCGGAGAGGGATAAGCAAGACGTACCTTGACCATCGCCGGCCCGGGAGAAAAACTCGCCGTACGCGGCCATCGCGTGAAAAATGAACCCGGGAGGAACCACATGCGCCAGACCGACGTCACGCGCCGCAGCCTTGTCGCCTCTGCCGCTGTCCTGGCGGTCGGCCTGCGCCCCGCCTTCGCCGCCGGAAAACAGCTTGCCTACCTCACGCCCGGCCTCGATCTGCCGTTCTGGCGCATCCTGGCCAAGGGCATCGACGACGAGGCAAAGAAGAACGGCGGCTCCTCCACCGCCTATGACAGCCATAACTCCGCGCAAACGCAAATTCAGAACGCGCAGGACGCCATCGCCCGCAAGGTGGACGGGATCATCATCTCGCCCACCGACAGCTCCACCGCGCCGGCGGTGATCGCCGCCGCGCAGCGTGCCAACATCCCCGTGGTGATCGCCGATATCGGCACCACCGGCGGCGAGTACGTCTCGTTCATCATTTCCGACAACTACCAGGGCGCATACGGCATCGGCCAGGCGCTGGGCAAGGCGATGCATGCCAAAGGCTGGCAGAACGGCACCGTCGGGCTGGTCACGATCTCGCTCGCCCGCAACAACGGCAAGGCACGCACCAACGGTTTCATGAAAGCGATGGACGAGGCCGGCATCAAGCAGGCGGCCTTGTCGCAGATGCAAACATACACCGCCGACGAGACGTTCAGGTTCGTGCAGGACATGGTCACCGCGCATCCGGACATGCGCGGCCTGTTCGTCGAAACCGATCAGCCCACGCTGGGCGCCCTGCGGGCGTTGCAGGCAGCGCACAAGGAAAACGACATACTGGTGGCCGCGTTCGACGGCATCCCGGAATTCGTCAAGCTGATCCAGGACGGCAAGATCGTCGGCTCCGGCATGCAGCAACCCTATCTGATGGGCCAGCGTTCCGCCCAGGCGATGCTGGACCATCTGGCTGGAAAAACGCCGGAGAAGCAGATCCTGGTGCCGATCGAAGTGGTTACGAGCGAGAATATCGCCTCGGTGCTGCCGACCATCAAGCAGACGGTGTTCGGCGAATAGACCTGCTCGCGCTCACTGACATCTGGAAACGCTTCGGCGCCACCACGGCGCTGAGCGGTGCCGACTTCTCCCTCGCGGCCGGCGAAGTGCATGCGCTGGTGGGCGCGAACGGCGCCGGCAAGTCCACCCTGTCGCGCATCATCTCCGGGCACCTGCAGCCGGATCGCGGGCAGATCCTGCTGGAAGGCCGCGAAATCCGCCACGCCGGATCGCGCGAGGCGATCCGCAGCGGAATCGCGATGGTCACGCAGGAAACCTCTCTCGCACCGGACCTTTCGGTGCTGGAGAATATCATGCTGCCGCGGCTCGGCATGGCCGGCGTGCCGCGCTGGAAGCAGTTGCGCCAACAGGCCAACGCGCTGCTGGCCGAATTCGGCGAACAGACCGGGTTGCGCGCCGAAGCCCCGGTCCGCGATCTGTCGACCGGACAGCGCCAGTTGGTGGAGATTGCCAAGGCGCTGGCGCTGGACAGCCGCATCATCATCTTCGACGAACCGACCGCACCCCTGTCGCCGCATGAAAGCGAACGCCTGTTCGAGATCATTCGCGGGCTGGCCGCGCGGGGACGCGGATTGATCTTCGTCTCGCACCGGCTGGAGGAAATCTTCGCGGTGACCGACCGCGTGACCGTGCTGCGGGAAGGCAAGGTGGTGTCCGGCGGGGTGCCCACGGCAACCCTGACGCAAGGCGAGCTGGTGCGGCTGATGGTCGGGCGCGAACTGTCGGACATCTATTCCACCCGAACCACCGCACCGGCCGCCTCGACGCAGGACATGGTGCTGCAGGTGCGGCACCTGTGCTGTCCGCCGCATGTGCGGGACGTGTCATTCGAGGTGAGGCAGGGCGAAATTCTCGGCCTGGCCGGGCTGGTGGGCGCCGGGCGGTCGGAAACGCTGGAAACCATCTTCGGCCTGCGCCGGGCCAGCGCCGGCCGGATCGAGCTGTACGGCAAACCGTTCCACCCACGCGGCCCGCGCGACGCCATCCGTGCCGGCATCGGCCTGGTGCCGGAAGATCGCCGCCGGCAGGGCATCGTTCCCGACTTTTCCGTGCGCGAAAACCTGCTGCTGGCGCATCTCGGCGACCATGCCGGCGCCGGCCTGGGATATGCGGAACGCAACCAGACGCTGCACCAACTGCTGGACCTGATGGAATTGCCGCAGCACCGCCTGCTGGACGCCAACATGCTGAATTTCTCCGGTGGCATGCAGCAGAAGATCATCCTCGGCCGCTGGCTGGTGCTCAATCCGCGGCTCCTGCTGCTGGACGAACCGACGCGCGGCGTGGATATCGGCACGCGCAGCAGCATCTACGCATTGCTGCGGCGGATTGCCGCGCAAGGGGTCGCTTGCGTCGTGGTGTCGTCGGATTTCGAGGAGGTGATCGGGCTGACCGACCGCATCGTGGTGCTCAGCGACGGCGCCGACGTGACCGACATCCCGAGCCACCTGCTCGACATCGAAAAGCTGGCGATGTTCGCCGCCCCGCGCACCTCGGCCGAGCGCACGCACAGCGTCCTGACATCCCTGGTCGCGGATCTGGGCGGCGTCGCCTACTGGATCGCGATCGACCTCGGACGCGTCTATTGTTTCGACAAGGTCGGCGACGACCCCGCCGCCGATCCAGGTTTTGCCGGCGGCAGCTTTCTAATGATGAAGGACACCGCCATTCCGCACGCACTGAACGGCGACACCGACGAGCTGGTGCAGGACGGCACGCGCTGGACGCTGCTGACCCGCATCCGCGGCCGGCGCGGTCACAGCCTCGGCCAGGTCGGCCTGACCATGACCGGGATGCCGCCCGGGTTCGATGCGGCGGCATTGCGGCGGCGCATCGAAGCGTCACTCTCCGTGCCCGCCCAGGCCGCATGAACGCATTCACCGGCAACGAAACCCGGCGGCGGGCGCCGCTGCGCGCGCTGCTCCGGCTGCTGGCAAGCCAGATCGAGCTGCGAATGATCCTGCTGATCATCGTGGTGATGGCGTGCCTGTCACTGATCTCGCCCTATTTCCTGACCGCCAGCAACCTGTTCAACGTCATGGACCAGTCGGTCGTGGTCGGGATGGTGGCGCTGGGTCAGACGCTGGTGATCCTGATCGGCGGGATCGACCTTTCGGTGGGATCGCTGGCCGGCGTCACCGGCATCGTGCTCGGGCTGGCCAGCCGCGGGCACGGGCTGGTCGCCGGCGTCGTTGCCTGCCTGCTGGCGGGCGCTTTTGCCGGGCTGTTGAACGGGATCGTGATTACCTACGGGCGGGTGGCGGCCTTTGTCGTTACACTCGGTATGATGTCGGTCGGCCGCAGCATGGCCTATATACTGAGCAACGCCAGCTCGATCACCGATCTGCCGCCGGCGATCGGTGATATCTCCAGCGATACGGTTGCCGGCGTGCCGCTGAACTTCATCTGCCTGATCATCATGTACGCGTTGTGCTGGTGGTTTCTGACCTATGGCAAAGGCGGCCGCACGCTGTATGCCATCGGCTCCAATGTGGAAGCGGCACGCGTCGCCGGACTGTCGATCGCGTTCTGGAGCGTGCTGGCGTACGTGGCTTCGGGTGTCATGAGCGCGGTGGCGGCGATCTTCCTGGCCTCCCGCGTGCTGTCCATCGACCCGATCGGCGGGGCGGGGTTGGAACTGGATGCGATCGCCGCCGTTGTCATCGGCGGGGCCAGCCTGTTCGGCGGCCGCGGCTCGATCATCGGCACCCTGGCAGGGCGTGTTCATCATGGTGTTCATCCGCAATGGGCTCAATCTGCTGAACGTGTCGCCCTACTGGCAGGGCACCGCGATCGGCTCGATCATCATTGCGGCCGTGCTGGTGGAACGTTTATTGAGCCGTTCGCCAGGACAAAGGTAAGACTTTCACTCGCAGGAATGGCTGATACCGGACTGCATTGAGAATGACCCATCCTGCCGGTGTCGCCCGGAGTACGTGAAGCGAACGAGCGGCGCGGTGGGCGACAAAGTCGTGGATGGCCGGGACAAGCCAGGACAAGCCGGCCATGACGGGGGTGGCGGCCGTGACGGGGGTGGCGGCCGTGACGGAAAGGGTCAGCATCAACGCGGATTGGTATGACTCGACAATATAGGTTACAGCATCGCCGGAATCCTGGCATTTGCTTGCATGGAGTTTGCGTTTTGATGATTCGTTCTCGCTGCCACACCGCCGCCGCCCCGTCTTGCGCAGCCCTGCCTTGCACTGCGAGCTGAGCGGCCGAATTGCGGTGGTTCAAGCATCTCGCCCCGTTGTTGCTGCTGGTGGCGATCGGGGTCTGGCTCTGGCAGAGCGGTCTGGGCGGTGAACTGAGCTGGGATTCGCTCGCCCGTCACCAGGCGAGGCTGCTGAGCGCGGTGGGCGCCAATCCGCTGCTGGCCGGGGCGCTCTACGTGGCGTTCTATGCGCTGTTGGTGGCGCTGTCGGTGCCCGAGGGCGCGGTGGTGACCGCGGCCGGTGGGTTGCTGTTCGGAACGCTGGTGGGCGGTGCGCTGGCGGTGGTGGGCGCCACGATCGGGGCGGTGATCCTGTTCCTGGTGGCCCGCACGGCGTTCGCCGAGGTGATGGCGCGCCGGGCGCGCGGCCTGATCGAGCGCATCCGGCCGCGGCTCCAGCGGGACGGGTTCAGTTATCTGCTGGCGCTCCGGCTGGTTCCGGCGGTGCCGTTCTGGCTGGTAAATCTGGGCGCGGCGCTGTGCGGCATGCGGTTATTCCCGTACGCGGCGGCCACCGCGCTGGGCATCATTCCGGCCACCTTCGTGTTCGCCTGGATCGGTGAAGGGCTGGGATCGGTGCTCGCGGCCGGGGGCAAGCCCGACCTGACGCTGATCTTCTCTCCCCGGATCCTTGGCCCCCTGCTGGCGCTCGCGGCGCTGGCGCTGATGCCGGTCTGGGCACGCCGGTTCCGTCGCGACGGGTAAGGCGGGTGTCCCGCTGGGATCTGCCCTGCTGGGCCACCTGAATCTTGGTGATCGGGGCCGGCGCGGCGGGGCTTTCAGTCACGGCAGCGGCGGCCCAGCTCGGCGTGCGGGTGGCACTGATCGAGCGGGACCGCATGGGCGGGGACTGCCTGAACACCGGCTGCGTTCCCAGCAAGGCGCTGCTTGCGGCGTCCCACGCGGCTGAGGCGGCGCAGCGAGCGGCGGCGTTCGGCGTGCGGCCGCCATGCGCGCGTGGACTGGGACGCGGTGCGCGCCCACGTGCAGGGCGTGATCGCGGCGATCTCGCCGGCCAATTCGGAGGCGCGGTACCGCGCGCTGGGGGCCACGGTGATCCGCGGCGAGGCGCGCTTCGTCGCGCCGGACACGGTGGCGGTCGGCGATGAGCAGCTGCCGGCCCGCCGGATCGTCGTTGCCACCGGCAGCCGGCCGGCGGTGCCGGCCATCGAGGGGCTCGATCGCGTTGCCTTCCTCACCAACGAGACGCTGTTCGCGCTGGCCGAGAAGCCGGACCATCTGCTGGTGCTGGGCGGCGGCCCGGTCGGGCTGGAGATGGCCGACGCGCATGCCGGGCTCGGATGCCGGGTCACCGTGGTGGAAGCGGGCGCGATCGCCGGCAAGGAAGACAGCGAGCTGGTGCGGGGCCTGCGGATGGCGCTGGCGGCGCGCGGGGTGACGTTTCGGGAAGGCGCTGCCGTGCGGGCGGTCGAGCCCGGGCCGGTGCTGCTGCTGGCCGATGGCAGCCGGATTGCCGGCAGCCATTTGCTGGTGGCGGTGGGGCGGCGGCCCGAATTGGCTTCGCTCGACCTGGGCCGCGGGGCGGTGCGCGCCACCGCGCTCGGGATCGCCACCGATCGCGGGCTGCGCAGTGTCACCAATCGCCGCGTGTTCGCCGTCGGGGATGTCGCCGACCCGGAGGGGATCGGGCCGCGCGCCTTCACCCATGTGGGCAGCTATCATGCGGGCATCGTGATCCGGCGTGCGCTGTTCCGGGTACCGGCGAGGATCGACTACCGGGCTTTGCCGCGGGTGACCTACACCAGCCCGGAACTGGCCCAGGCGGGAGCGACCGAGGCGGAAGCGCGGGCCGCCGGCCGGCACATCGCAGTGCTGCGCTGGCCGCTGGCGGACAATGACCGGGCGCAGACGGAGCGGGATCCGGCCGGGCTGGTGAAGCTGGTGGTGGAACGCGGGCGGGTGATCGGCGCCGGTATCCTGGCGCCGCACGCCGGGGAGATGATCGGCGCATGGGTGCTGGCGATCGCGCGGCGTGTGCCGCTGTCCGTGCTGGCGGGGCTGATCGTGCCCTACCCGACCCGGTCAGAGGCGGCGAAGCGGGCGGCGGGCAGCTTCTATCTGGCCCGGCTGTTCGCGCCGCGGACCAAGCGGCTGGTGCGGGCGCTGATGCGGTTGCCGTGAGAGGGTGGCACGATGTCGGTCCGGCACGGGGTGCTGGCGATGCTCATCCGCAACTACGGGCGAAAGCGCCAAAACCGCCCGGATGGCCCCTCAACGGGAGCGAGATTGTATCTTTTGTCAGCCGCAAAACCGGTTTTGATGATTTCAAAAATATCATCAAGCACCGAACGCTCGCTTCCGTAATAGGAGTGTCCAACGAAGCTGGTATCCACGGCCGATGCGTCGATACTGTCCATTCCGCTCACGACGACAATACCATCCCCGGCGTGGCCGGCCCGGGGATAACCATGAAAATGCCTGGCCAGATTCAGGGCCCGATCGTTTCTGGACGCATAGATGGTGAACCGGTGGGCGGCCCCTCGGAATTGCTGAGCCATCTGTTCGAACACGGTTTTGTCGATGTCGGGAGCTGCCAGAATCGCTTCACGGAATGGAACCACCGCTGATCTTGAGATGTTGGAAACGATTTGCTGGAGAGCATAAACAAGCGCTCGGTTTCCCATGCTATGAGCAATGAGATAGATTGATTGCACCCCGGAATGCTCGGCAACAAGCTCCAGGAATTTCCGTAAAAATGGGATCGTGCGTTCGCTGTTGGTCCCGTCGTCAGGATAGCGGCGGGGGTTTGCATGCGACGCCCAGCTATACGCCATCACTGGCCCTTCAATCTTCAGATCTATGGCCAATTGCGCAGCCCTCCGGATGGCTGACGCGAACGAGACATTGTATCCGTGGATGAAAATGAGTGCCTGCTGAGCCTGGCTGGCTCCCGCCATGTCCTGAAGGCGGCTCACGAACTCGGGTTCCGCCAGATGTTCGATGGCGAGCAACGCGACGTGGCGTTGTGGATCTGCACGGAACTCGAGGCGCCAAATGGAAGGGGTCTCGAGGTGCCCTATCTTATGCGTCTCGGGTATGGCCACCTCGGCGATGCCGAAGGCGAGTTTTTGTCCGAACAGATTGGCGAAGATGGCGTTTGGTTCAGAGCGAGCTGTTCGCTTGCGATCGGTCGCATAGAAAACGGGTACGATGCGAAATGGCGGTTTTGCGGAGATCAGTCTCGCTCGCGACTTCCCCCAGGAGTCCTGGGTTACCTCGAAGGTGACATCCTGATCCTTGTACAGCCGATCAATGCGCAAGTCGTCGAAATCCGGGCTATGCACGAATACAGATCCGATTCCGGGCCGGCATCAACGAATCCATAGCCGACTGAGACATCGAAGGACGCCACACGACCATGCAGCACGGCGGTCGGATTGGCCGGAGTGCGAATTGGCTCCTCGCGGATTGGTCTGTACAGGCGCGGAATCGCCGAATCTTCCTCCCGCTCCTGACCTTCGCCGGGCGGTTTCCCCTTGCGCTCGCGCATTGTCAGTCATGGCCTCCCGAGCTTATCGGATCGCAGCCGATAGCCTGTGGCAAGCGATAAGATCGCCGGGGACAGGATTTACCGCGGTGCAGCTCGGGTGCTTGCTTTGCGGGCTTCAAGTTCGGGAATCACGACCAATTTTTCCCGCCCATTTTCGCGGATGACGAATTCGGCACCCCGGAGAGTAGCATCCATGATGTAGCGAGTCAGATTGAGCGCGATGCCCAGCGCATGCGCTTTGCTGCGCGCGTCCATATTATGAAAGATGGCCTCGGCATTCTCGGAATCCTGATCGGTCAGGCCGACGGTGACTTTTGGCATTGTGACCTCCTGAAGCCCTCGCCTGTCCACAATAGGCGGTAACCCAGCTTTTTGCCATCAAAAGTATGGGATTGTGTTACTCTCGGGCAAATCCCTGGTTATGGGCGAGTGGCAGGCATTTGACCAGCATGGAGCCGGGCTGCCACCGACAGGGGGGCTCGGCGTGACCCGATTGCCCGAATACGGCCGATTGACCCATAAAGGCCGGGACGGCAGCAGCGGCAGCAGGAGGGCCGGCGCATGGAGATGGACCTGGTCGAGTGGGTGATCGTGGCGATCGGAATCGTGGTGACGATTGCCGGGCTGTTCATCGCGGACGCGGGCGGCGGCGTGTATGGGCTCGGTCTGGCTATCTTCGTCGTGGGAGTGGGTTTCGTGCTGTGGTTCATCAAGCGGCATTTCGACCGTAGCGACGCCGCGCGGCACTGAGATGTCGGCAACCGCCTGGGACCCCGGACAATATCTGCGGTTTGCCGATGAGCGGCTGCGCCCGGCGCTCGACCTGCTGGCGCAAGTGCCGCTGGAATCGCCGCCGCGCGTCGTCGATCTGGGCTGCGGCGCCGGCAACGTCACCACGATCCTGAAGCGGCGTTTTCCGGCCGCCGAGGTGATCGGGGTCGATGGTTCGGCGGCGATGCTGGAGAAAGCCCGCGCCGCGGCGCCGGATTGCCGCTTCGTGCAGGCCGACATGGCAGCATGGGAACCGGATGCGCCGGCTTCGCTGATCTATTCGAACGCGGCGCTGCATTGGCTGGGCGGGCACGACCGGCTGTTCCCGCGGCTGCTGTCGCTGCTGGCGCAGGGTGGCGTGCTGGCGGTGCAGATGCCCGCCATGCACGACTCGCCGATGCGGCGATTACAGTTGCAAGTGGCACAATCTGGGCCCTGGGCGGAGGCGCTGCGGGGCCATGTGTCGGCGCGCGACATCCTTTCGGCCGGCGAGTACTGGGATATGCTGCGCCCGCACGCCACGGCGCTGGACATGTGGGAGACCGTCTACATGCACGCGCTCTCCGGCGACGATGCGGTGGTGGAATGGGCGGCCGGCAGCAGCCTGCGGCCGTTCCTGGAACCGCTGGGCCCGGAGCTTCGCACCGCGTTTCGGCAGGCCTATGCGGCGGCACTGCGGCCACATTATCGGCGTCGGGCAGACGGGACGACGCTGTTCCCGTTCCGCCGGCTGTTCATGGTTGCACGGCGCTGACACCAACCCGCGTGACCCGTTATGCGCGGGCTTGGCCGCGGATCCTCGAGCCGCAGGTATCCTCTTGATTTCGCGCGCAACCGCCGCACCAACGCTGCGGGCCGCCGGCGTGGTTCTGCTTCTCGCTGCGTCGGCCACCGCGCACGCGGCCGTGCCCTCCGATCCGTCCGCGCTGTGTGAGCAGGCGATCCGCCACGCGGAGGTCATCGGGCACACGCCGCCCGGCATGCTGGCCGCCATCGGACAGGTGGAGAGCGGCCGGCCGGATCCGCGCACCGGCGCAATGCGGCCGTGGCCCTGGACCATCGACGCCGAGGGTGTCGGACAGTTCTTCGCGACCAAGGCGCAGGCGGTCGCCGCTGTCGTCGCATTGCAGGCCCAGGGCGTGCGATCAATCGACGTCGGGTGCATGCAGGTGAACCTGATGCACCATCCGGAAGCGTTCGCCTCGCTCGATCAGGCATTCGATCCCGCTGCCAACACAGGCTTCGCGGTGCGTTTCCTGAACGCGCTGTATCACCGCACGGGAACCTGGCCCGCAATCGATCGGCACCTATCATTCCGAAACGCCGCAGATCGCGGCGGAGTATCAGCGCCGCGTCATGGTGACCTGGCACCAGCACGTGCCGGCAACCGTCAACGGCAGTGGCAGTGGCAGTGGCGGCCTGGTCTATGTCGATAGTGGTTTCGTCTACGGCGCATTCGGTTCGACCGGCCGGGTTTACGGTCTCATCATGCCGGGACGGTGAACCAGCCCGGCTTCCGGTGAACTTTCGCCCTGGCTTGAACTGACGCGCGATGGGATAGGCCAGATACCGCGCTATCGGCGCGATCGTCCCTGCGATTGGGCTCGCCCTCAGAAAGAAAGAGTTGACCTGGCACGGTCGCGCAGCGGGACAACAGTCGCCGGCATGAGCTCATCTGGCGCGGATGCAGTTGGTGGAAGCTCGCGCCACAGCCATGCACATGCACGACAATCACCGTCGCACGCCTCGACAACGGCAAACGGGGCGGAGCAACCGGACAGCCCGTCGCTCACTGCATATGGCCCGAATTCTTCCTTCAATGCGCGGGCGGCCCTGGCTTGCACGGGCCCCGGGCGTTGCCGGGCCAATCCGAGGAGCGTGGAGAGTGCCGGACACCGGATCAGGGCATCGTCGCTGCGCATCGCGTGAACCGCCCGGAAGTAGGCGACGAGATCGTCTTCAGCTTGTGCCATTGGTGCGTACCGTTTTGGTATGCATATCTTACTGCGGCCGATCCCTTTCTGAGGTGTGATCTACCTCACACCCACCGAAAAAACCGGGAGTCACGCCAATCGCCCTGAAGCCAGACCCGTCCCCGTTCCCCGCCGAGGCGGGCGATACGCCAAGCCGGCCAGGCGAGACGACGCTGTTGTGCGATCAGCGTCGGTGCCGGGGTGGCGCCGGCCCGGCAACCACGACATAAAGCATATCAATGACTTGCGTGGCGCGGTCACGATAAATCCGCGACCACGGCCGGTTGCCTGGCGCGAATCAGGATAACGGTGGTTGAACGCAGAATTGACGGTGCTATGATTATCAGGCGCAGGGGTTCGAGCCCCGCGGCAACCAAGACCTGGGGAGGTCACGGTGTCCGATTTCGTCTTCTATCCGGTAACCGGCGATGGTGAGACTCAAGAAACTGCCTACACCTGGAATACCGGCACGATAAATTTTGCTACCGGGACATATTGGGCCGAGGTCGAGTCGTTCCAGACGCTGCAGATCGGCACCACCGTGGTGACCGGCACCATCCCTCCGGCTGGCTCTAATGTCGGGCTGGTGGCCGGCGCGATCGCGCCGCAGGCGTTCGCGCTTTACCAACCGGACCCGGCGAACGGCGATCCCTATCTCGGATCGAGCAGCAGCTTCCCCGTCGATGTTCTGCTGAACGCCGGCACCGTCACCGTCGATAATCTGCTGCTTGCCGGCTTCAACGAGTTTGCTTCGATCCCGTTCTTTGGCGGCACGACGGAACAGTTTCCTACTCTCGATGTCGAAGGCGCCACGCTGAATGTCACCGGCGATATAATTGACGATGGGACGGTCACGTTCCCAACCATTAACGTGCCCATTCTTGGCCCGATCAATTCGGCGACGGCCAGCGGCGGCGGCACTGTCGATATCGGGCACGGCGGCACGGTGGACATCACCGGCGCCGTGCCATCCGACATTACTTTCAATTTCAATGACAGCGACGGCAACGTGCTGGAAATCGCCGGGCTGGCGAAGCCGACGCCGACGGCGTTTCAGGGAACCATCACCGGCTACGGCCCCGGCGATACGCTGGTGCTGCCGAACGTGCCGGGCGACTTCGACAACATCACCACAACCGCCAGCTTCGATGTGACCACCGGAGAGCTGTCGATCATCATCGGCGAGCCGGTGACCATCGACATTGCCATCCCCGGATTTTCCAACACATCGGGCCCCGTCAATATCGTTCCCAACGGCAACGGGATCGAATTCGTCACCTGCTACGTCGCCGGTACCCGCATCGCCACGCCGCGCGGAGACGTGCCGGTGGAATCCCTGCAGCGCGGCGACACGGTGCTGACCGCCGGCGGCGAGCCTCAGCCGGTGGTCTGGGTCGGGCGGCGGCGGGTCGATTGCTCCCGCCATCCAGAGCCGCCAAAGGTGCTGCCAATTCGCATCCGCGCCGGTGCGTTCGGGCCGGCGCTGCCCGCACGCGACCTGCTGGTTTCACCGCAGCACGCCATTTACGACGAGGGCGTCCTGATCCCCGCCCGCTACCTGGTGAACGGCTCCAGCGTCGCGGTCGAGGAAAGCGCCGGCTGGGTGGAGTATTTCCACGTCGAGCTGCCGCAGCACGATGTTCTGCTGGCGGAAGGGCTGCCGACGGAAAGCTACCTGGAGAACGGCGATCGCGGCAATTTCGACAATGGCGGCGTGCCGGTCCGGCTGCATCCGGACTTTTCGTCGTGGGCGTGGGATGGCCGAGCCTGCGCCGAACTCAAGGTGGTGGGGCCGGAGGTGGATGCGGTGAAGGCGAAACTGGCGCGGCGGGCGGCGGCGTGCGTGGGGACGCTGGTGGGCAAGACCGCGTAGTCGTCACACGTTCCGCTGGCTGACCGGCGCTCGCGGTTCGGCGAATGGTTTCGTTCGGTCAGACAAGCTCGAGACGATCATTCTGCGAAAACGGGTCGATTTCGACATGCAGCTTGTGAATGGCGGCCGTCGGGACCTTCCGACGCTCAACCGTGCGCATCTGGACGAAACCGGCTGCTTCCAGTTTGGCGAGTGTCCGCGTCAGATTGGGTTGGGCTCGCCCGGTGATCCCGGACAGCTCCGCAATCGATTGCGGCTTGCGGTCACGAATGGCAGCAAGAAGCGGCCGATTTTCCGGCGTCAGCAGCCGAATCACGGCGTCCACGGATTCAAAGCTCGGCTGCGCAGCGTCGCTCGGGGCAGGCATCTCCCCGCGCGCGACGGACCTCATTTCGGCTTCCAGACTGGACGTTCGGCGAAGCTTTGCCCCAATCGACCTTGACCCCGTAGAGGTCTTTTCCTTTCTTCGATTCGAGTCACGGTTTCATATCAAGCGCGCCCAATTACGCAACGATCCGTACTGCGACCCCTCCCCTAACCCCTCCCGCAAGGCTACGGGATTCACATATCTCGAAAGAGTGTGATAGAATTATGGGTTGTGCCTCAATTTTCGTTAGGGTTCAGACTGAAAATCCCGCCAGCAATACTGTCGCAAGGCCGCTTTGACTCGTTTGCCGGCCTCCGAGAGCACGTCGATTCTCGAGCTAAACGAGATGTGTGAAAACGGTAGCCCGCAAGGGGAGGGTTAGGGGAGGGTCGCAGGTACAGATCGGTCAGTAATTGGGACCACCGGTATAACTCCCCCACCGGAACGTCCGACCCGACGGTGATGAAAGCCGCCACATGCGGATCGCCGACCCCCAATATTGCGACGCTTTCTGTTTGGATCAGCAGGCAGCCGCGAAGGCCCGGTTCAGGATCTCCAGCACTTCGCGCAATTGCGGCAGCGTCATCACCAGCGGCGCCAGAAAGCGAATGACGTTGCGGTGGATACCGCATTTTATCACCAGCAACCCGCGCTCCCGCGCCTCGTCGATCACGCGCTGGGTCAGCGCCGCATCCGGCGCGCCGTCTTCCGAGACCAGTTCGATCGCCTGCATGAAGCCAAGCCCACGCACCTCGCCGATCACAGCCGGGTAACGCTGCTGCAGCTCGTGCAGCCCCTGCCGCAGCACCGCGCCCAGTTGCTCCGCCTGATCCAGCAAGCCGTCCTGTTCGAACGCGTCCAGCACCGCAAGCGCCGCCGCGCAGGCCAGCGCGTTGCCGCCATAGGTTCCGCCCAGGCCACCGGGTGCCGGAGCGTCCATCAACTCCGCGCGGCCGACAACGGCTGCAAGAGGCAGGCCGCCCGCCAGGCTTTTCGCCATCACGACCAGGTCCGGCTGGATGCCCGCGTGCTGGAACGCGAACATGGTGCCGGTGCGGCCGAAACCGGTCTGGATCTCGTCGGCGATCAACAGGATGCCGTGGCGTCGTGCGACATCGCGCAAACTGCGCAGGAATGCAGCGGGCGCCGGCAGGAAGCCGCCATCGCCTTGCACCGGCTCGATCAGGATGGCCGCCACGCGCTGCGGCGCCACCTGGGTAAGGAACAGCTCGTCCAGTGCCTGCAGCGATATCTCCGCGGTGACGCCCCGAAACGGGTTGGGGTACGGCACGTGAAAGATGTCCGGCGCGAACGGGCCGAAATTCTGCTGATACGGGCTGGTCATTCCGGTCAGCGTCATGCCGAGCAGGGTGCGGCCGTGGAAGCCGCCCCGGAACGCGACAATGGCGGATCGGTTGGTGTAAGCGCGGGCGATCTTCACGGCGTTTTCCACCGCCTCGGCGCCGGTGGTCAGCAGCACGCTCTTGCAGCCTTCGCCGATCAGCGCGTTCAGCCGTGCCGCCAGTTCCAGATAGGGCGGGTACGCAGCAACCTGAAACGCCGCGTGACTGATGCGTTCCAGTTGCGCGCGGACGGCACGGACCACGCGCGGATGGTTGTGACCGACATTGAGGACGCCGATTCCGCCAACGCAATCCAGGTATCGCCGGCCATCGACGTCCCATACTTCGGCACCTGCGCGCGGTCCAGCACCACCGGGTGCGCGGTCAATACACCGGAAGACACGTCGTGTTCCCGTTGGTCCATGAACCTGCTGGTCCGTCCGGCGATCTCGAGCATCGAAGAAACCTCCCGCTGACGATTGGATGCCGCATGATGGCTCCGGTCGGGCAACAGAGATTGCCGTTCAGGAACACGGTGCAGGAAAGTTATGCCGTGAGTGGTGGGGCGGGCGGCGTAGTGTGCCGAGGCCAGATACTCTATACCGGACCGCGTAGAGGGCGCCCCACGTTCGTCATTCCCGCGAACGCATTCGTCGATGCTGACCCTTTCCGTCATGGCCGAGCTTGGCCGGCTTGTCCCGGCCATCCACGACTTTGTCGCCCGCCGCGCCGCTCGTTCGCTTCACGTTACTCCGGGCAACACCGGCAGGGTGCGTCATTCTCAATGCGGTCTGCGCTAATCGTGGCGAATGAAAAATCTATCCAACGGATAATGCTGCTTCACGAAGATCGACTTGATGACCAGATAGCTGAAGTATTTCTCGATACCGATGCCCAGCTCCAGCAGCCGCTCGATAATCTCCTGGTAGTGCTGAACGTTCCGGGTAACGAATTTCAGCAGATAGTCGTAGCCGCCGCTGACCAGGTGGCACTCGATAATTTCGTCCACTCGGCGAATCGCCGCCTCGAACCGCGCGAAATCCGCGCTGCGGTGATCCGATAGGGTGACTTCGGTAAACACGATCTGCGTGTCGCCCAGCTTCTGCATCTGGATCTGCGCGCCGTAGCCCAGGATGTAACCCGACTTCTCCAGCCGCTTCACGCGCACCAGGCACGGGCTGGGCGACAGGCCAACCGCGTCGGCTAGTTCCACATTGGTGACCCGCCCGTTCTTCTGCAGATGCGCCAGGATGCGCAAATCGATCCGATCGAGCTTAGGCGCGGTGACAACCATCGAGCATCCCGAAGCATGAGCGACTTCGGCGTACATTACAGATCACCCGAAGGCTTGGCTAACCAGGGCGAAGCTACCCGCCGCGCGATGCACCGGCCCACGCACCATCCGCACCGCCAGCCCGGCATCCGCCAGCCCCAGGCCCTGCAGCCACGGCGACAAGGCGCCCTGCTCCGGCACGTCGACGCGCAGGAACTGGCCGGGGTGCGAGGCAAGGAAATGGCCGATCAGGACACGGGCGCGGGTCTCGTCCGGCGCGATCACCGGGCCGATCATATGGCCGATCCCGAATCGCCGCAGCACGGCAAACCCGATGGCAGATCCATCGCGGTCGAGCACGATGCTGTTGCCGCCCGCAATCAGCGCCGCGATCAGCGCCGACCGATCCATGCCGCTCGCCTCCCGGTCGAGTTTCGCCAGCACCGGCGGGTCGCTGCGTCCGATGGGCCGCAAACGCTCGCCCGGATGCGGCGGGACCAGTGCCGCCTGGAAAGCCGTTCCCTGGTGCTGACGGATCATACCTTCCGTGACGAAGCCGAACGCTTCGTATAGCCGCACGCCCCGCTCAGTCGCGTACAGCGCGATGCTGCGTCCGTGCAGGTTGTGCAACGACCTGCTCCACCAGGCGCCGCCCGAGCCCTCGCCCCTGCGCTTCCGGCGCGACCCCGACCAGGCCCAGCGCGCTCGCATTCGGCTCATAGGTCCAGAACAGCGCGGTGCCCAGCAGCTTGCCGGCGGACTCGGCGGCGATGCCTTGACCGAGTCCGAACATGAAGTCCCAGTCCTCCACCCGGTGTGGCCAGCCGAAGGCAGCGGAGATGGCGTACGCACCTGGCAGGTCGTCCCGCCGCAACGGACGCAGCGTGACGTCGCTCGCTGCCTGGTTCGTCAGCGACAGGATGTTCGTGTGGTGAGCCACGCGGGCGCTACATCATGCCGGGGCTTCGGAGATCGCTTCCGTCCACCAGCCGCGCGAGACGGAACGGCGTCGGATCGACGATCGGTGCATCGCCGGCGACCAGATCGGCCGCGAGCCGCCCGGCCGCCGGACCAGTGCCGAAGCCGTGACCGCTGAAACCAGCGGCGAGGAAGAAGCCGGGCAGCGTTTCGACCGCGGAGATCACCGGCACCGCGTCCGGGGTCGAATCGATCCATCCGCCCCAGATCCGCGACATGCGAATGCCATCGAGCATCGGATAGGCGGCGACGAGCCGGCGCAGTGCAGGCTCCACGACGCCGGTATCGGCTGGCGGCGCATAGACGCGATGGCGTTCGAACACGGTCGGGCGGTCGAACGACCATCTACCGGCCGGCGCCCCCGGCCCATCGAGAAACGACCGGCCGATCCCGATTTTCAGGCTCTTGCGGCGTTCGCGGAACAATGGCCAGAACTTGCGTGCGTAGCGCAGGCCCTGCGGCGTGACATCGAGCCGGCCGCGATTCAGTGCCGCCACGATATAGCCGCCATCCAATCGGCGAGTGAGGGTGAAGTCGGGTGTGACCAGACCGCCCGGCGTTACCTCCATCGCCGGGGTCGTCGAGAACACGGTCGATCGCACGCCGGCCTGGGGGAAATCGATGCCATGACGGCGACAGAACAGGGATGCCCAGGCGCCGGCGGCGCACAGCACCGCCCCGGTCTCGATGCGGCCGGCCTCGGTCACCACGGTGGCGACGCGGCCGGCCTGGCTTTCGATGCCGCGGACCGCGCATTCCTGGTGGATGCTGGCGCCCAGCTTGCGGGCGGCTTCGGCCAGTGCCGGGGCGGCCAGGGCGGGTTCCGCGCGTCCGTCCCGCGGTGAACAGACGCCGCCGATCCAGTCTTGCGCGTTGCCGGGAGTCAGTTCCCGCGCCTCCGCCCCGCTCAGCATTCGGCTGCCGACCTGGAATGGCTGCGCCAGCTTCACCCAGGATTCCCAGGTGGCGAGTTCCTTGGGGTCTTTGGTCACGTAGACCAGGCCGGTGGGGCGGAAGCCGACATCGGCGCCGATTTCATGATCCAGCCCGCCCCATAGGGCGATGCTGTGCTTCATCAGGGGCAATTCGCGTTCATCGCGGTTTTGCTGGCGGCACCAGCCCCAGTTGCGGCAGGACTGCTCTCCGCCGATCAGGCCTTTTTCCAGCAGCGCGACCGAAATGCCCTTCTGGGCGAGAAAATAGGCGGCCGCGACGCCGACGATACCGCCGCCGATCACCACCGCGTCGGCCCGCTTCGGCAATGCGGGATCGCTTGCGACGCGCTGAAGGAGCGGGCCTTCCCATTGTTCCATGGTTATCGGATCGCCCTCGTTACAAAGATGCGGTGAGTTCCACCGGCGCGATCTTAAGAAGGGTGGCCAGCGTATTCTACGGAATCACTCGAGGCCGGGAGCATCATCTGCGTTCCAGCGCGCTCTCCGTGTGCGTGATATGCCGCCCGCTCCCCCCATCATTCCCGCGAAAGCGGGAATCCAACGCCTGTCCATGCAACCGCGACCGCCTCATACCCGCCTGCGCGAGCCTGACGCAGCCGCGTCAGCCTCCCCAACCGCTGCCACAGAAGTGCGCCTCGCGATTGACTCCATCGCACCCCGTCGACTACTTTCTTGGAACGTTCCAAGACTTATCCGGTGAGCGATGGCCACGCCTCTCAGGGTCGGAGTTGTCGGCTGCGGCCTGGTCGCGCAAGTCATGCACCTGCATTACCTGCGCGAACTGCCCGAACTCTATGAAATCGCCGCGCTCTGCGACGTGTCCGACGAACCGCGCGAGCGGTGCGCCCGCGACTACCACGTGAAATTCGCCTGCGCCGACTGGCGCGACCTGCTGAAGCAGCCGCTCGACGCGCTACTGATCCTTACCTCCGGCAGTCACGCGCCGATTGCCATCGCCGCCGCCGAAGCCGGCCTCCATGTGCTCGCGGAAAAGCCGATGTGCTTTTCCGTCGCCGAAGGCCACGCCATGATCGCCGCCGCCGACCGGGCCGGCCGCGTGCTGATGGTGGCTTACAACAAGCGCTACGATCCGGCGTACCAGCGGTTCGCCGAGGACGTGCGGCACATGCAGGACATCCGGCTCGCCCGCATCACCACGCTGGAAGCCCCGTTGCTGCCCTATGTCGCGCATTACCGGCTGCACCAGCCGGGATCGCTGCCGCAACAGACCCAGACACGCTTCACCCGCGATAACGCCGAACGGATCGCCGCCGCGATCGGCGAGGTCGATCCGCTCTCGGCCCGTGCCTATCATCTGGTCCTGCTCGACAGCCTGGTGCACGAGTTCAACAGCATCCGCGGACTTCTCGGGGAGCCGGACCAGCTCGACTTCGCCGACATCACCGAGGATGGCGTCACCATCGCGCTGCGCTTCGGCCAGACGCGCTGCGTGCTGAACTGGGTCGATCTGCCCGGCATCACGCGCTACGCGATGGAGTTCGCTCTCTACGCGCCGGACACCCGCCTGACCCTCAGTTTCCCGTCACCCTTCCTGCGCAGCGCGCCGACCCTGTTGACGCGGGAAGGCGGCGACCTTGGCACCGCGCGCGCGTGGCAGACCGAGGAAATCACCTCGTATGACGAAAGCTTCCGCGCCGAGCTGATCCATTTCCACCATTGCGTCACCTCCGGCCAGGCGCCCATCACCTCGGCCCGGGACGCCCTGCACGACATCGCGCTGTGCCAGTCGGTCATCGATGTGCATCGCCGTCGTGTGGTCCGGGCGCACCCCACCGATATCGGCTGACCCATGGCCATATTCCGCCTGGGACTGGTCGGGGCCGGCCGAATGGGCCGCACGCATATGCGTGCTCTCGCCGACAGCGACAGCGTGCGCATCACTGCGATCACCGAACCGGCCGCCGGCGCAAGCCAGCAGCTCGCCCAGGCCGCGCTTCCGGTGTACGCGAAGCTGGATGCGATGCTCGACGCCGGCAACATCGATGGCGTGCTGATCGCGGCGCCGACCGGTCTTCATCGTGACCTGATCGCGCGCGTGGTCGCATCCGGGCTGCCGATCCTGTGCGAAAAACCCGGCGGTGCCAGCGCCGTGGACGCCCAGCAAGCCGCCGGTGCGGCCCGGCGCGCCGGATTGCCGTTGCAGATCGCCTACTGGCGCCGCTTCGTCCCCGCCCTGCGCCAGTTGCGCGACCGCATGGCGAGCGGTGATTTCGGCGGCATCTATTTCGTCGCCTGCCATCAGTGGGATGAACAAGCCCCGCCGGCCGCCTTCCGGGCTCATAGCGGCGGCATCTTCGTCGATATGGGGGTGCACGAATTCGACCAGCTCCGCTGGCTCACCGGCCAGGATATTGCCGACATGCACGCCGTCGCCACCTCGATCGCGCTCGATCCGCACGTCCCCGGCGACGCCGAGAGCGCCCAGGTCCTCTGCCGCTTATCCGGCGGCAGCACCGGCCTGGTTTCCCTCGGCCGCCGCTTCCCGGCCGGCGATGTCTGCTGGGCCCAGGTGTTCGGCACCCGCAATGCCGAGGAATGCCGCTTCCTTTGGCCCCCCGACGGCGAGACCGCGTTTCTGCACGCATTGCGCCTGCAGGCGGAAAGCTTCGCCCGTTGGGTCGGCGGCGGCGCACCCGAAGGCGCCCAGGCGGAAGACGCCGTCGCCGCGCTCACCGCCGCCCAAACCGCCTCACGCGTCCTGCATTCGGACCCCGGAGATTCGCCATGACGGTTGAGATCGGCATCAACCCCATCACCTGGACCAACGACGACCTGCCCGAGCTCGGCGGCGACATTCCACTGGAAACCTGCCTGACTGAAACCGCCCTTGCCGGCTATGCCGGGACCGAACTCGGCGGCAAGTTTCCGCGCCAGGCCACGGAACTCGGCCCCATCCTGGCGCAGCACGGGTTGTGCCTGGTGTCAGGCTGGTACGATGGCCGTATCCTCGATCGCCCGGTCGACGAAGAATTCGATGCGATCGTTCCGCACCTTACGCTTTTGCGTGAACTCGGCGCCAAGGTGGTCGTGTATGCCGATACCTCGCGCGGCCGCCATGACGGGATCTTCCAGCCGGCCTCGCAGCGCCCGCGTCTCGCTGCCGAAGACTGGGCGCCGTATGGCCGCAAGCTGACCGCGCTGGCTGACCGCATGGCCGAATTCGGGGTCGGCATGGCGTTCCACCACCACATGGGCACCATCGTGCAAACCGATCAGGAGATCGGCCTGATGCTGCAGCACAGCGGCGATTCGGTCGGACTGCTGTACGACACCGGCCACTGCCTGTTTGCCGGCGGCGACCCGGCGTCCTTGCTGGCCACGCACATCGACCGGGTGGTGCACGTTCACTGCAAGGATGTGCGGCGCGAGGTGCTGGACCGCGCCATTCGCACCGACATGAGCTTCATGGACGCCGTCCTGCAAGGCATCTTCACGGTGCCGGGCGACGGCTGCATCGCTTATCCGCCGCTGCTGCGACAACTCCAGGCCCATGGCTATGCCGGCTGGCTGGTCGTGGAGGCAGAGCAGGATCCGCGCGTTGCCCACCCGCTGACTTACGCCAGGATGGGCTACACCAACCTGCTGGCGATGGCGAAGGAAGCCGGGCTTCAGGTTGCCGCCAAGCCATGACGGGCTGGCGTCCGCGCGTCGCGATCATCGGCACCGGCGGGATCGCCCGCGTGCATGTGCGATTGATCCGCGAACTCGGTGGGGAGCTGGTCGCGGTCTGTGGCCGCACGCTGTCGGCGGCCAGCGCGTTCGGCCATGCCGATCCCCATGACGATCCCGCCCGCATGCTGCAACAGCTCGCGCCCGATATCGTGCATGTATGCTCGCCGCATCATCTGCATGCAGCGCACAGCATCATCGCGCTGTCCGCCGGGGCCCACGTGCTGTGCGAAAAGCCGATGGCCACCAGCGTCGAGGACGCCCGACGCATGATCGATGCCGCCGATCACGCCGGTCGCATTGGCGCGATCGCGTATACCTATCGCGGCTACCCACTGATCGAGGTGCTGCGCGCCAAGGTCGCCGCCGGGGCGTTCGGAACGCTGCGGCGGGCCGGCGGCTGCTACCTTTCGCAGGATGTGTTGGACGCTGATAAATATGTGTGGATGTTCTCACCCGGGACCAGCGGCCGGTCCTACGCGCTGATGGACCTGGGCGTTCACTGGCTCGACCTGGTGGAATTCGTCACCGGGCAGCGGATCGTCGAACTATCCGCGCAATTCTCGACCCACCAGCCCGAGCGCATCTGGCGTGGCGCTCCCGGCGAAGGCACCGAACCCCCCGGATTCCACACCGAGGATGGCGGCATCCGCGTCCGCCATACGCTTGAAGAACAAGCCGACCTGCTGATCAGGCTGGACAGCGGCGCCGCCGGCAGCGTGACGGTCAGCGGCTTGTCTCCTGGTCATCCCAACACGATCCGGCTGTCCATCGACGGATCGGAACGCGGTGCCGACTGGGATCAGCAGGACCCGAATGTCTGGATCGAGCGCAGCACGCTGGGGAACACCACACACCAGCGTGCACCCGAGGATCTGCCCGCCGACCTCGGCTGGATGTCGCTGCTCCCGCCCGGCCATGCCGAGGGCTATGTGGACGCGTTCCGTAATATTATCTTCGAGTGCTGGTCGGCCATGCAGGGGGCTTCGACCGGTTATCCGCGCTTCACCGACGGTTTGCGCGGCCTGCGCCTCATCGAGGCCGCCGTGCAGAGTGCCACGTCGCGTCGAATGGTGCCGCTGACCGATTGATTGCTTGCTGCCTCCATCCATCGTGCCCATCGTGGCTACTATCCCCCTCCTCTTGCGGGGCCCGCAAGGGGAGGGGGATAAGCAAGAAGGCGGGCGCTTTCTGCTTCGGGGGCTGCCTTCGGGCGGGTGGTATCAGGTGAACCTGTCCTTCAGCCGATAATAGGCGCCGACGAAGGGCATGAACCAAGGGGGGCCGAAATGGCCGAATATCGCCGGCCATTGCAGGCCGCGCAGCGGATTGGCTGCCTGATCGCCGGCCAGCACGGCGGCCATCTGCTGGCCCATGTGGACGGACATCTGGGCGCCGTGGCCGCTGAAGCCCATCGCGTAGAACAGACCGTCATGCTCGCCGGCGTGCGGCAGCCGGTCGGCGGTCAGATCGATGATGCCGCCCCAGCAATAGTCGATGCGGACATTGCCGAGCTGCGGGAAGGTTTCATGCAGCGCGGCTTCGAGGATGTGGCCCGATTTCAGGTCTGAGGTCGGACTGGACAGGGCGAAGCGGGCGCGACCGCCGAAGATCAGCCTGTCATCCGGCGCAATGCGGAAGTAGTTGCCGATGTTCAGCGTCGTCGTGGCGGTGCGCCGGGTCGGCATGATGGAGTCGAGCTGAGCGGCGCTGAGCGGCTCGGTGGCGATGATGAAGCTGCCGATCGGGATGACGCGGCGGCGGAAATAGAAGAACGGGCCGCGCATGCTGGGACCGGTGGCGATCAGCACCTGGCCGGCGGTGATGGCGCCGCGGCCGGTGGTGACGAGGTGGCGTGACCCGGACAGGCGCTTGAGGCCGGTGACGGCGGCGTTTTCATAGATGCGGGCGCCGTTGCGTTTGGCGGCGGTGGCGAGGCCGGCGCCGAACTGGCCCATGTGCATCTGCGCGCTTTTCTTGTAGAGCAGGCCGCCGTGGAAGCGGTCGGAGCCGACCTCCTGCCGGGTGTTTTCGGGTGCAACCAGATCGGTGTCCGGATCGGCCTCCCGGTGCAGGATCTCGAAGCCGCGGGCGATCTTCTCGTAGTGCTGAGGCTTGGCGGCGAGCTTGATCTTGCCGCCGCGGCGGAAGGCGCAGGTGATCTGTTCTTCCCGCACGATGCGTTCCACGGTGTCCACGGCGGCGTCGTAGGCGCGGTAGATGGAGCGGGCCTGGTCGAGGCCGAGGCGCTCCGCGAGGCTGGCGAAATCGATCGAGGTGCCGTTGTTGACGTGGCCGCCGTTGCGGCCGGAGGCGCCGCTGATGACGCGGTCGGCTTCCAGCACAACCACACTGGCGCCTCGCCGGGACAGCGCCAGCGCCGCCGAAAGTCCGGTGAAGCCGGCGCCGATGACGACCGCGTCGGCCTGCGCCGGCAGGGATCCTGGCTCGGCGCCGGTGAAGGCGGCCGCGGTGTCGTGCCAGTAGGAGACTTGTTTCATCGGTTCCGAGCCGGTGTCAGAGGCCGACCAGGGCGGGCAGGCCGCTCAGGTCGTGCATCTCGTGATAGTCGTAGTAGGGGACGGAGGGTTCGTAGCTGCGGTTGACGTACGCCTTGTCGCGGATGCCAAGGGCACGGGCGGTCATCAGGTCGTAGCGCAGGCTGGCGGAGACGTGCAGCACATCCTCCGGCCGGGCGCCGAGGGAATCCAGCATGTATTCGAAGCCGCGCATGCGGGGCTTGTAGGACTGCGCCTGCTCGGCGGTGAACACCGCGTGGAACGGCGCGCCGAGCTTGTCCACATTGTGCTGGATCTGGTCGTTGGACGCGTTGGAGAGGATGACCAGCGGAATATGCTCCGCGATGCGGCGGAGCGGCGCCGGCACGTCGGCGTGCGGGCCCCAGGTGGGGATGGCGTCGTAGATGCGCTGGCCTTCCTGCTCGACGAACGCGATGTGGTGGCGGCGGCAGGTACGCTCGAGCGCGGTCTTGATGACGTCCACGTAGGGTTGCCAGGCGCCGAGCACTTCATCGAAACGGTAGGCGGTGAAATCGGCGACGAACTGGTCGATGCGGTCGCCCGGCAGGCGGGCGGCGAACATCTCCCGCGCCACGTCGCTGATGCGGAACCAGGTCAGGGTTCCGTAACAGTCGAAGGTGATGAACCGGGGGCGAAGAGCGGGCATGGAGAATTCCCCTTGAGCGGCTTCCGACGGTTGCAGGATAGGCCGCGGCCGCAGCATGATATGCTGCAAGGGGAAGCGAAACGGCACAGGGTTCGCTTGAATTGCACTGATTCAATCATCGTACGCCGGGGGCGGCATTAGGATCGGGCAAGACCTGTAGAGAGGTGCCGGATGGCGACGAAGGAGCCGAAGGTCCTGACCTTCGATATGGTTGGTACCCTGATCGATTACGAAGGCGGGATGCTGGGGTATCTGCGGCAGAATGTCCCGGCCAGCCGATCGCTCGACGACGATACGATCCTGAAGGCGTACACCGAGACGCGGGCAAAGGATCCGAAGGTGCGTTATCCGGACAATCTGGTCGCCGCCTATGCACAGCTCGCCGACCGGTTCGGCTGGCCGCAGACAAAGGGGCTGGGCGAGGGGTTGCGGGATTCGATCAAGACCTGGTCTGGCTTTCCTGATTCGGCGACGGCGCTGGCGCGACTGAAGCGGCGCTACAAGCTGGTGCCGATGACGAACGCGCAGCGCTGGGCGTACGAGTACATGGCGGCGACGCTGGGCAATCCGTTCGATGACAGCGTCACGTCCGACGATGCGCTGTGCGAGAAGCCGAACCCGTGTTTCTTCGCGTTCGCGCGCGGGCGGCTGAGCCGGGACGGACACGGGCTGCACGACATACTGCACGTGGCGCAGAGCCAGTATCACGATATCGGAGTGGCCCGCAGCCTGGGCTATACGGTGTGCTGGATCGAGCGGCGGCAGGGCCTGAAGGGCTCTGGCGGGACGCCGGAAGTGCCGCAGAAGACAATACCGGACTATCATTTCGCGACGCTGGCGCAACTGGCGGATTTCGCGGAGACCGGCGGCCTGGTGATGAAGGGTGAGTGACCAGGCTGCGGCGTGACGGCGTTATGAGTGCGTGCGTAACTAGCTAATAAGAGATCCGGCTGACGGGTCGCGGGAAGGCTTCGGGCAACAGGAGAGCGGTAGAACATGAGAAACCATCTGTCTCGTCGGGAGGCGCTGCTGCTGGGTGGCGCGGCGGGGTTCGGGCTGAGTGCCGGCGGTCTGCTGGTGCCGCGGGCGCATGCGCAGGAGGCGCAGCCGAAACGCGGCGGGACGATGCGCGTGGCGGGAGCGGATTCCTCGACCGCCGATACGCTCGATCCGGCGCGCGGGAACAACGATACCGACTATGGTCGGCTGTTCATGTTCTATAACGGGCTAACGGTGTTCGACGAGCACCTGGATGCCAAGCCCGACCTGGCGACGTCGCTGGAAACCAAGGACGCGAAGGTCTGGACGATCAAGCTGCGCACGGGCGTGACGTTCCATGACGGATCGCCGTTCACGGCGGACGACGTGGTGTACACGATGAACCGGCACAAGGACCCGAAGACGGGTTCGGTGGTGCGGCCGCTGGCGTCTCAGATGGAGGAAATCAAGGCGACGGCGCCGGATGAGGTGCAGATCACGCTGAGCTCCCCCAACGCCGAGCTGCCGTCGATCTTCGCGGTCTATCAGTTCGTGATCGTGAAGAACGGCACGACCGATTTCAACAAGGGCAACGGCACCGGTCCGTTCATCTGCAAGGAGTTCTCGCCCGGCATCCGTTCGGTGGGCGTGCGCAACCCGCACTATTTCCATGAAGGACTGCCCTATATCGACCAAATCGTGTTTACCGGCATCACCGACAATGCGGCGCGCGTGAATGCGCTGCTGTCCGGTGATCTGGATGTGGCGGCGGGCATCGATGCGCGCTCCACCGCGCAGGTGAAGGCGGCGAGCGGGTTCGAAATCTTCGAGACCAAGAGCGGCGACTACACCGACATGATCATGCATCTGGATGATCCGGTGATCGGCAATCCGGATTTTGTGATGGCGATGAAGTATCTGCAGAACCGCCAGCAGATCCTGAACAGCGTGCTGCTGGGATACGGTTCGATCGGCAACGATCATCCGATCGCGCCGAGCAGCCCGTATTACGATAGCTCCCTTCCGGTTCGCGAGTTCGATCCGGACAAGGCGAAGTCGCTGCTGCAGAAGGCGGGGATGCTGAGCAAGAGCGTGGAGCTGGTGAGCTCCCCCGCGGCCACGGGGTCGCCGGACATGGCGGTGATCATGCAAAATGCGGCGCGGGGGATCGGCTTCAACCTGCAGGTGCGGCGGGTGCCGGCGGACGGGTTCTGGTCCAATTTCTGGCTGAAGGCGCCGTTCACTTACGGCAACATCAATCCGCGGCCGAATCCGGACATCCTGTTTTCATTGTTCTTCCAGTCCGCGGCGCCGTGGAACGAAAGCCACTGGAAGAACGAGAAATTCGACCAGTTGCTGCTGGCGGCGCGGGCCGAGACGGATTTCGCCAAGCGGAAGGCGATCTACAGCCAGATGCAGCAACTGGTCCGCGACGAGGCGGGGATCGGCATTCCGGTGTTCATCAGCAGCATCGACGCACATACGTCGAAGGTGAAGGGGCTGCGGCCTGTTCCGACCGCCGGCATGATGGGTTACAACTTCGCCCAGTATGTCTGGTTCGGTAGCTGACGGAGGCACGGGCGCCGCACAAGGCGGTCGCCGGCGAAAGGCCGGCGACCTGTTCCTGCTGCGCCTGGTGCTTCGCCGGATCGGGGTGAGCCTGCTGCTGCTGCTGGCGGTTTCAATCATCGTTTTCCTCGGCACGGAACTGCTGCCGGGCGACGTGGCGCAGATGATCCTGGGCCAGTCGGCGACCCCGGCGACGGTGGCGGCGCTGCGCGAAACTATGCATCTGAACGAGCCGGCGTGGCTGCGCTACCTGCAGTGGCTGTTCGGGCTGCTGAGCGGGCATCCCGGCACGTCGCTGGTGAACGGCATGTCGATCGCCGAGCTGATCAGCGGGCGGCTGGCAAATTCGCTGCTGCTGGCGCTGCTGACGACGATCGTGGTGGTGCCGCTGGCGCTGACCGTGGGGATCACCGCGGCGGTGTGGCGCGGTAGTGCGTACGACCGGGTGGTCAACGTGCTGACGGTGGCGGCGGTGTCGGTGCCGGAGTTCCTGTTCGCCACCGCGGCGGTGCTGATCTTCGCGGTGCGGCTGCACTGGCTGCCGGCGCTGTCCTATGCGGCGGAGACGGACTCGCTGCGGGCACTGTTCCGTTCTTTTGCGCTGCCGGTGGGCACGCTGTCGATCGCGATCTTTCCGCAGATGGCGCGGATGACGCGCGCGGCGCTGATCAACACGCTGGGCTCTTCCTACGTGGAGATGGCGCTGCTGAAAGGTGTGCGGCCGGTGCGGCTGGTGCTGCGGCACGCGCTGCCGAACGCGATCGGGCCGATCGCCAACGCGGTGGCGCTGAGCCTGTCGTTCCTGCTCGGCGGCATCGTCATCGTGGAAACGGTGTTCAACTATCCGGGGCTGGCGAAGCTGATGGTGGACGCGGTCAGCACGCGCGATGTGCCGCTGGTGCAGGCGTGCGCGATGATCTTCTGCGCCGGCTATCTGCTGCTGGTGCTGATCGCGGACATCGCCTCCATCGTGTCCAACCCTCGACTGAGGTACCGATGAGCGGCGCGGCGGAGACGGCCATCGAAATCCTGCCGCGGCGGCGGCCGCGGATGTCGCTGCTGGGGCGGATCGCGGCGACGGTGGTGGTGCTGTGCCTGGCGCTGGCGGTGTGCGGTCCGTGGATCGCGCCCTATCCGGCGGGGACCATCGTCAGCCAGACGGTGTTCGGACCGATGACATGGGCGCATCCGCTGGGCACCGACTATCTGGGGCGCGACATGCTGAGCCGCGTGCTGTCGGGCGCGCGCTACACGATCGGCGTGGCGCTGCCGGCGACGCTGATCGCGTCGGGCTCGGGGACGCTGCTGGGCATGCTGGCGGCGTCGTGGGGCGGCGTGGCGGACCAGGTGATAAGCCGGGCGATGGACACGCTGATTTCCTTTCCCAGCCTGATCTTCAGCCTGGTCGTCGTGGCGGCGCTGGGTTCCCCCGCCATCGTGCTCATTCTCACGGCCGCGGTTATCTATACCCCGGGTTGCTTCCGCATCGTCCGTTCGGTCGCCGTGGGCATCAATGAAACCGACTTCGTCGCTGCTGCCCGAGCGCGGGGCGAGCGCAACCTGGTCGTCGTGCTGGAGGAAATCCTGCCGAACATGGTCGCGCCCATCCTGACGGATTTCGGTCTGCGCTTCGTGTTCATCGTGCTGCTGCTCAGCAGCCTGAGCTTCCTCGGGCTGGGCATCCAGCCGCCCTATTCGGACTGGGGCGGTCTCGTGCGCGAGAACATCGATGGGTTGAGCCAGGGAGCCCCGGCGGTGATCATCCCTGCGATCGCCATCGCCATCCTGACGGTATCGACCAACCTGCTGATCGACAGCCTGCCCGGCCGCACGGTCGCCAACTATGGCGGCTAGCGGCGATCCGCATGTTGAAGTGCAAGGCCTGTCGGTGGTCGGCCGGCAGGAAACCACGGGCACGGTTCCGATCCTCACCAATGTCAGCTTCCAGATCGCCCGCGGCGAGGTGCTGGCGCTGATCGGCGAATCCGGGTCCGGCAAGACCACGGCCGCACTGGCCCTGCTCGGCTATGCGCGTCCGGGCTGCAGCATTACCGGCGGGCGGATCAGGGTCGGGGATACGGACGTGCTTGCGCTGACCGCGAGCGGGCGTGCCGATCTGCGCGGCCGCACGGTGAGCTACGTCGCGCAAAGCGCCGCGGCCGCGTTCAACCCCGCTCAGCGGATCATGGCGCAGGTCATCGAGCCGGCGCTGATCCATAAGCTGTTGTCGCGCGCGCAGGCCGAGGAAAAGGCGCGCACGTTGTTTCAGGCGCTCGCGCTGCCTGACCCGGCGAATGTCGGCGATCGCTATCCGCACCAGGTCTCCGGCGGCCAGCTTCAGCGGCTGATGGCCGCGATGGCGCTGATCACCGGTCCGGAGCTGGTCATTCTCGACGAGCCGACCACGGCGCTCGACGTGACCACGCAGATCGAGGTGCTGCGTGCCTTCCGCAACGCCGTGCGCGTGCTGCACACCACCGCCGTGTACGTGTCCCACGATCTCGCGGTGGTGGCCCAACTCGCTGACCGCGTCGTCGTCCTGCAAGGCGGCCAGGTGCGGGAAACCGCACCCATCCAGACCATACTGACCGAAGCCGAGCACCCCTACACGCTGAGCCTTCTCGCCGCGGCCGCGCCGTCTGCCCGGGCTGCTTCCCAGCCCGTCGTCAGCCTTGCCGCACCGGAGCCCCTGCTGGAGGTTGCCAATCTGCTGGCCGGTTATGGCGGGATCAATCACGCTGGGCGTCCCCGCATACCGGTGCTGCGCGACATTTCGCTGCGCATCACGCCGGGATCGGTGCTGGGGGTGATCGGCGAATCCGGGTGCGGAAAAAGCACGCTCGCCCGGGTGATCGCCGGACTGCTGCCGGCGGCGAGCGGTTCCATCCGGCTCAAGGGCAAGGAACTGCCACGCCGCGTCGCAGACCGCCGGCGGGAAGATCTCCGTGACATCCAGATTGTGTTTCAGATGGCCGACGTGGCGCTGAATCCCGCGCGCACCGTCGCTTCCATTCTGGGCCGGCCGCTGAAATTCTATCACAACATGCAGGGCGATCAGGCGCGACGACGAACCCAGGAGTTGCTGGACATGGTCCGCCTGTCGCCGCAGCTCGCCAGCCGCTATCCGGACGAACTCTCCGGCGGTCAGAAGCAGCGGGTGAACCTGGCGCGCGCCCTCGCGGCCAACCCCAGCCTGATCCTGTGCGATGAGGTCACCTCCGCGCTGGATACCGTCGTCGCGGCCGCCGTGCTGGAGTTGCTCGCGGACCTGCGGCGGGAACTCGGCGTGGCGCTGATGTTCATCAGCCACGATCTTTCCACGGTGCGCGCCATCTGCGACCAGGTCATGGTGCTGTACGCCGGAGCCTGCGTGGAGGCGGGCGCGCGGAGCACGCTGGAACGGGCGCCGTGGCACCCCTACACACGGCTGCTGCTATCCTCGGTGCCGGAACTGCGGCCGGGCTGGCTGGACGGTATTGCGGCCGACGGCACACAGGTGGGCTCCGCCGGGCTGGCCGTGCAGGACCTGCTGAGCCCGTGTCCGTTCTTCCGGCGTTGCAATGTCCGTATTCCGGGAACCTGCGACGTCACGGCCGCCACCGGTTATCCGGCTGGACAAGGGAGCCGACATCGCTTGTCACCGCACGGAGCAGGCGCTGCGTGCCGCGCAAGAGCCGGTGGTCGAGAGACTGGACGCGTAGTTTCAATAGCCACGATCAGGCTGGAACACGCAGGGCAGCGTCTGCCCGGACCAGTAAGCGTTCAGCCCGCGTGCGACATGCTCGGCGCGGGCTCGGCGCGAGGCGAAACCGGCGATGTGGCACGTCACCAGGATGCGCGGATGCCGCCACAGGGGATCGGCAGCCGGCAGCGGTTCGTCCTCGAAAACATCCAGCACCGCGGCCGACAGGTGCCCTGAGTCCAGCGCGGCAATCAGATCCGGCATGACGATCAGCGATCCGCGCCCGGCATTCACCACCCCTGCCCCGGCGGGCAGCTTCGCCAGCCGCGCGGCATCCAGCAAATGCCGCGTATTTGGCGTTTCAGGCAGCAGCCCTACCAGGATTTGGGTCTGTTGCAGAAAGGCGTCCAGCTCCTGCATCCCGGCAAATGAGGTTACATCCGCAATCGACTTGCGGCTTTGCGCCCATCCGCTGACCTGGTATCCCAGCGCGCGCAGCATTTGCGCCGCTGTCTGCCCGATATTGCCGAGCCCCATCACGCCCACGCGCGTCTGCTGCGCGGTGCGCGGCGCGGCGAACTCATCCCATCGGCAGGCGGCGCGTGCCGCGATCGCGCGCAACAGGTCGCGCTGGATCGCCAGCACCGCCAGGCAGACATATTCCCCCATCGTGCGGAGCGTTTCCTGGCTCGCCATGCGCACGATCGGGATGTCCGGCCGGCAGCTTCGGATCGCACGTTATGTGATCCACGCCGGCGCCGCTGCTGAAGATGACACGCAGGTTGCGGTAGCGTGCCAGGCGCCCGGCTTCCGGTTGCCATACGAGAACGAAATTGACGTCGTCGGGATTTACTTCGGGATCATCCCACCAGCGCACATCCAGTCCGGGCGCGAGTTCCGCGAATATCGCTCGCCATTCCGGGATCGCGGTTTCGCCGCCCGATTTGATGAGGAGGATTTGGTTGGGAATGCCCATAAAGTCTCATTCTGAGATGATTCGGTAGGTTATACCAGACCGGATTGAGGATGACCCATCCTGCGGGTGTTGCCCGGAGCGACGTGAGGCGAATGGGCGGCGCGGTGGGCGACAAAGTCATGGCTGGCGGGGACGGGTGCGTTGATGGCCGGGACAAGCCCGGCCATCACGGGTGGGGCGCGGCCATGACGGAAAGGGGCAGGCCATGACGGAAAGGGTCAGCATCAACGCGGGTTGGACCATACCGGCCGTTCGACAGGCTGATCTCCTTCGTCGTGCTGACGCAGGCGGGCAATACGGACAATCGATCGAGCGTAATCGGGAACTGACGAACGCGGATGCCGGTCGCGTGCCACACCGCATTGGCGACCGCACCGGCGGTCCCCGTGATCCCGATCTCGCCGACCCCCTTGATGCCCAGCGCATTGACGTGCGGATCGTCCTCCTCGACGAGAATGGCTTCCAGCGACGGCACGTCGGCGTTCACCGGCACATGATACTCGCCGAGATTCGGATTCATCGCACGGCCGGAGCGCGAGTCCATCACGGCGTGCTCGTGCAGGGCAAACGATACGCCCCAGATCATGCCGCCATAATACTGGCTGCGCACCAGCCGCGGATTGATCACCCGGCCGGCGGCGAAGGCACCCGACCAGACGAGTGACGCGGATCTGCCCCAGTTCGGGATCGACCTTCACCTCCGCGAACACGGCGCCATGCGCATGCATGGCGTAGTTCGACTGCGCCACCGGGTCCGCCGCGCTCTTGCCCTGCCCGTCGATTTCCGCGACGCCGGCGCGCGCGAGGATATCGCCATAGCTCTCGCTGCGGCTTTCATCGTCGCGACGGAACAACCGGCCGCCCCGCGCCACCACGCCCGCGTTGCCGGCGCCGAATAGCGGCGAACGGTCGTCGCTCATGGCCAGTTCCGCCAGCTTGGCGATGACGTCGGCGCCGGCGCTGTGGATCGCCATGCCAGCCGTCGCGGTATGCGAGGAGCCACCGGCGATCCCGGCATCCGGCAAATCGGACGTGCCAGTCCGGAACTCGACCTGTTCGATGTCGAGCCCAAGTGCATCGGCGGCGATCTGCGCCAGCGCGGTCGCGGCACCCTGGCCCATGTCGTGGGCGCCTGTCTCCATCACGCCACTGCCGTCGCGCCGGATCACCGCGCGGGCCTGGGCCTGGAACATGATCGCCGGAAAGGTCGCGGTGCCGACGCCCCAGCCAACCAGCAGCCCGGCCTCGTCGCGCATTTGCCGCGGCGCCACCGGCCGCCCGGCCCAGCCGAAGCGCTCGGCGCCTTGCGCGTAGCATTGACGCAGCGCCTTCGAGGAGAACGGCTTGCCGGAGATCGGTTCCACCTCGGCGTAGTTCTTCAGTCGGAAGGTGAGCGGATCCATGCCGCACGCCTGGGCCATCTCGTCGATTGCACTTTCCAGCGCGATCGAGCCGGTCGCCTCGCCCGGCGCGCGCATGAACAGCGGCGTTCCGGTGTCGAGCCGCACCACTTCATGCGACGTGGCGATGGCCGGGCTGGCATACAGCGTGTGCGACGCGAACGAGGCAGGTTCGAAGAAGTCATCAAACGTGCTGGACGACGTCTTGGTGTGATGGTCGATGGCCGTCAGCGCCCCGTCGCGGTCGGTGCCCATGCGCAGGGTCTGCCGGGTCGGCGCGCGATGGCCGACCGGGCCGAACATCTGCTCGCGCCGCAGCACCAGCTTGACCGGCTTGCCGACCAGCCGCGCCGCCATGATGCCGAGCACCTGAGGGCCGGAGATCATGCCTTTCGAACCGAAGCCGCCACCCAGGAACGGGCTGCGGATATGGATGTTCTCCGGCGCAATGCCGAACAGCCCGGCGATACGCGCCTGCGCCATCGCCAAGCCCTGGCTTGGCGTGTCGACCGACAGCACATCGCCATCCCACGCCGCGACGATCGCGTGCGGCTCCATCGCGTTATGGTATTGCGCCGGCGTCTCGTAGGTTGCGTCGATGCGACTGGACGCCGCCGCCAGTCCCGCGGCGACATCGCCGTGATGCAACTCGGCCGGATTGCCGACGCCCACCGTGGGCGGAACGAAGCTCGCGTCGGAGTCCAATCCTGCCCGCGCCGGCGCGGTCTCGTAGCGCGGCGCCAGCAACGCGGCACCTTCCGTCGCTGCCTCCAGCGTCGTCGCGATCACCACCGCGATCGGCTGGTTGGCGTAACGCACCCGGTCGTTCTGCAGCAGGTCGAGCCGGAACATGAACGGATGCAGCTTGGCGTCCGGATCCAGCGCCAGCTCCGGCTTGTTGTCGGGGGTCATGACCTCGACCACGCCCGGGTGCGCCTTCGCCGCCGCGACGTCGAGGCGTGTGACCCGGCCGCGCGCGATGCTGGCCACCGCCAGAACCGCATGGAGCATGCCAGGCGGGTGATTGTCAGCCGCGAAACGCGCCGCGCCGGTGACCTTCAGGATGCCGTCACGGCGGGTGATCGGCTGGCCGATATTGGAGCCGTGCCGCTGATGCGCGGGGGTCTGGGAAGCGCGATATCAGGCATGGACGAGAGCTCCGGGAACGATGGCGAAGGGAGAAGCCGGCAACGCCGGCACACGATCCGGCGTGCCCGCCGCGGCCAATGTGAGAGCGCGCGTAACGATCCGTCGCGCCAGCTCGATCTTGAATTCGTTGTCGCCGGACGGGGTTGCATCAACGAGCGCTGCCTCGGCGGCACGGCGGAAGGCGGCACCATCCGGACGCGCGCCAACCAGCACCGCTTCCGCCGTGCGTGCGCGCCACGGCTTCAGCGCGACGCCGCCCAGCGCGATTCGCGCCTCGGCGATCGCGCCGGCTTCGATGCGCAACGCGGCGGCGGCCGAGACGACCGCGAACGCGTACGACGTGCGCTCGCGCAGCTTCAAGTAACGCGCATGGGGCGCGAATTCTGCAGCTTCGGCCGGCAGACGCACGGCGACGATCAGGTCGCCCGGCTCCAGCACGCTTTCACGGTCCGGCGTGTCGCCGGGCAGATGGTGGAAGCTTTCCAGTGGAACTTCGCGGTGCCCGCTTTTGCCGACGATCTCCACCACCGCGTCGAACGCCACCAGCGGGACGCAGAAATCCGACGGGTTGGTGGCGATGCAGCTCTCGCTCCAGCCGAGCACCGCGTGCAGCCGTGTGTCGCCGCCGCGTGCCTCGCAGCCGGCGCCCGGCTGGCGCTTATTGCAGGCGCTGGCGACGTCATAGAAATACGCGCACCGCGTGCGCTGCAGCAGGTTGCCGCCGACCGTCGCCGCATTGCGCAGTTGCGCCGAGGCGCCGGACAGCAGCGCTTCGGCCACGGCGGGAAACTGTCGGGCAAACGCAACGTCATGCGCCAGGTCGGCATTGCGCACGCGCGCGCCGATCCGCACGCCGCCATCCGGCAGGTGCTCGATCGCGTCGAGTCCCGGCAAACCGATTGACATCGACCAGAACGCGCGGCTGCGTAATGCCGCCCTTCATCAGGTCCAGCAGATTGGTGCCTCCGGCAAGATAAGCCGCGCCCGGCTGGGAAGCGGCGGCGACGGCCTCGGCGATCGACGCCGGCCGGAGATAATCGAAGGTTTTCATGCCGCCTGTTTCCGATCGAGTTCGCCAAGCACTTTCTGGGCGTCGAGCACCGCGTCGGTGATCCCGACATAGGCGCCGCAACGACAGAGATTGCCGCTCATGCCTTCGCGCACCCGCTCGGGATCGTCGCCGGCCTGGCCTTCCTGCAGCAGGCCGATTGCACTCATGATCTGGCCCGGGGTGCAGAACCCGCACTGGAAACCGTCATGCGCGATAAACGCCGCCTGCACCGGATGCAGCACGTCGCCGTGCGCGACACCCTCGATGGTGTGGACATGCGCGCCGTCGCAACTGAGCGCGAGCAGGAGGCACGAATTGATCCGTCTGCCTTCGACCAATACCGTGCACGCGCCGCATTGCCCGCGGTCGCAGCCCTTCCTGGTACCGGTCAGGTCAAGTCGTTCGCGCAGGAGATCGAGCAGCGTGACCCGTGGATCGTCCAACGGAATGTCTCGCGCCACATCATTCACGGTCAGCGAAATTGATAAGCTCATGCGGTGCTCCGATCAGTGCTATCGTCGAGCCAGGCCCAGCCCTGTTTTGGTGTGATCCTGGCGCCATATACGGAGGATGCCTCCGCTTTCAAGTGGCGCAGGAAAAGTGACGAGCCAGATGGGAGAGCACATGAACAAGACCGCCCGGCGCCCGCGCACCGACGCGGTTCGCAATCGCGAGCGGGTGCTGGAGGCGGCGAAGGTGGTGTTCAGCGCCGGCGGGCCGGATGCCAGTCTGGAGGCGGTGGCGCGGCACGCCGGCGTCGGCATCGGCACGCTGTACCGGCATTTCCCGACCCGTGAGGCGCTGTTCGAGGCGGTCTTTCGGCGCGAGGTCGAGCACCTGGCGGATCTGGCGGAACAGTTGAAGGCGGAAGCGTCACCGGTCGAGGCGTTGCGCCGCTGGTTGCGTTCGAACGTGGAGTTCGTTGCCACCAAGAAGGGCATGTCGGCGGCGCTGGCGCTGGCGGTGAACAGTTCTTCGGAGCTCTACGCCTATTCGTTCGAGCGGCTGACCAAGGCGGTGGGCGTGTTGCTGGACCGCGCGATCGCGGCCGGCGAGATCCGTGCCGATATCAACTCGGAGGATCTTCTGCGGGCCCTGGTGGGGATGTGCTACCTGCACGACCAGCCGGGCTGGCAGGCGAGCGTGCTGCGGCTGCTCGATGTCTTCGTCGACGGTCTGTGCCGGCCAGGCGCGGTCGCCCGACGACGGTGACCCCCGCTGGAGCCTGCGACCTCAATCTCGCTACATGGGATGGTTTGCGCGATTTGACGCTTGAGCGCGATCGCGGCATTTGCTAAAAAATAGAAACAAACTTAGACCCACGGGCAAATGGCTCCGTGTGGGAGGCGCCGGCGTCTTTAACCCATACGGTGGAGTGTTGAGCATTGCCGCCCGAAACTTCGCTGCCCTCGTTAAGCGGTGTGGCTTTGCCGTCCGAGGAACCGGCTGCGCGGGCTGAAACGGCGATTCGACAGACCGTTGGTCGATCAGCACGTCTGGTTCGTGACAATACCAACCTTACAGTAATACCGGACAGCATTGAGGATGACCCATCCTGCCGGTGTTGCCGGAGCAACGTGAAGCGAACGAGCTGCGCGGTGGGCGACAAAGTCGTGGATGGACGGGACAAGCCCGGCCATGACGGAAAGGGGCCGGCCATGACGGAAAGGGTTGGCATCAACGCGGGTTGGTATAACAAGACGATATTTGAAGTGTCGCGGATCCTGCGGCGTTTTCCCGCTGACGCGGTATGTCTTCCTTGAGTTCGCTGATCACGCCTGAACCGCGGGAGAAAACCAAAAGGCGATCGGCAGAGATGAAAATCCATTTTCTACAGACGGCGCGTGCTATCGCCGCGTGGCTGGTTATCACCGACCATGCTTTGCTGGAACTTTCTCACGGCGCGCTGAACAGCTCGGCCACTCACCTTGCCTGGTCGCTGGGCAGCGCCGGCGTCGATGTGTTCTTTATCATCTCCGGCTTCATCATGGTGCATATCTCCTGGGAGCGCTTCGGCCAGCGGGCGGCACCGGCGGACTTCTTGCGTCGGCGTGTCATTCGCATCGTGCCACTCTATTGGCTCGCGACACTCGCGGCGCTTGCCGCTCACAAGCTACTTTGGACGACCCACGGGGCGGATGCGGGCTGGAGGGACCTGGCCTACTCGCTCTCGTTTATTCCCTATTCAGACGACGGTAGCTGGTATCCAATACTACCGAGTGGCTGGACCCTGAACTATGAGATGATGTTTTATATCGTCTTCGCGCTGGGGCTGACACTTCCGCGCAAGCTCGCCTTGCCGACGGTCGGCGCGGCGCTCGGGGCGTTCATCATTGTCGGGCCCTATTTCGCGCAGGGTGCCGTCGCGTACCTTGCCTCTCCGATCGTGCTTTGGTTTTTGCTCGGTATGGGATTGGCCGTGATCTGGCACTGGCGGAAGTTGACGGAGCCCGCCTGGGTCGCGAAACCAGCCCAGTTTCTGGAACCGCTTGGCGACGCTTCCTATTCCACCTATCTGGTCCATGGTCTGATCCTGACAACGTTGCTGCGTGTGTGGATAATACTGGCGGGATCGCCGTCGGCATGGCTCGTTCCGGTGAGCCTGGTGGTTGCAACCATCGCCGGACTGGCGACCCACCGGCTTGTGGAGAAGCCGGTCCTGCAAATCATCACGAGTCTTTGGAGCCCAAAGCGCGAAACCGCCGCCGTCCGGAGGCTGCCCAGCCTGAACCTTACAGGTTCAACGAACGCCGCCGGCATAAGATCCCAACCGCCAAGCGCCGGGTAACGAACTGGCCAGAGTATGATGCCGGGCTGACCCCACGCGGCAGTGCCATGGCAGGGCGAAGGGAAGCGCTCCGGTGGACGGCGTAGTGTTTGGACTTGCCAGCGCCCCCGCGATGAGGCCCAATCGCGGAGCAATGCAGTCACAAACGCTCTACGAAGCCCCCCGCCCGGCGCCACGTACCCGGCGAGTCTGTCGTCACCAGTACCTGCGGCCATAATTGCGGCGGCCGCTGCGTGGTCAACGCGCATGTGCGCGATGGCCGCATCGTGCACATCTCCACCGACCAGCGCCGCTGGAACGCCGACCACCCGCCCCTGCCCGCCTGCGCCCGCGGTATCGGCCAGATCGAGCGCACCTACCACCCCGACCGGCTTCGCCAGCCGCTCCGCCGCACCGGTCCGCGCGGCTCCGGCCAGTACGAACAAATCTCGTGGGACACCGCCCTCGACCACGTGGCCTCCGAGATGCGCCGCATCCGCGCCGCCTACGGCAACGCCGCCATCCTGGATGCCTCCCGCACCGGCAGCACCTCCATGCTGCATGGGCGTGCCGCCTGCCAGCGTTTCCTGCACATGTTCGGCGGCTGCACCGACCTCTGGTCGAACCTCTCCGCCGAGGCGGAGGTCTTCGCCGTTCACATGACCTACGGCGCCAAGGCCGACTACAAGAGCTCCGGCCGCGAACCCACCGACTACGCCAACTCCAAGCTGATCCTCATGTGGGGCTGGAGTCCCGGCGACGGCACCTTCGGCACCGGCACCATGCAATACCTGCGGCACGCCAGGCAGCAGGGCACCCGTATCATCTGCATCGACCCCCGCCGCACCGGCACCAGCCGCACGCTGGCCGACGAGCACATCTTCATCCGCCCGTCCACCGACGCCGCGGCGCTGATCGCCATGGCCTATGTGATCGCCACCGAACACCTGCACGACCAGGCCTTCTGCGACCGCTACGTGCTCGGTTTCGATGAAAACCATCTGCCGCCAGATGCCCCCGCCGGCGCATCCTATTTGTCCTACCTGCGGGGCCTGACCGACGGCATTGCCAAAACGCCTGCATGGGCCGCCGCGATCACCGGCATTCCCGCCGATACCATCCGCCGTCTGGCCATCGAGTTCGCCACCACGAAACCCGCCGCCTTGCAGACCGGCTACGCGCCCGGCCGCACCTCCCACGGCGAACAGTTCCACCGCGCGGCCTACGCGCTCGCCGCGATAACCGGCAATGTCGGCATCCCGGGCGGCAGTTCCGGCGTCAGCAACGGCGCCACCGGCCGGCACGATATCCGCAGCCTGCCCGCCGGCAAGAACCCGATCAGCGCCCGCGTCGCCTCGCCGCTGCTCGCCGACCTGCTCGCCCGCGGCAAGTCCGGCGGCTATCCCGCCGACATCAAGATGATCTACGCCGCGGCCGGCGATCTGTTCAACCAGTGCCCGAACGTCAACAAGATGATCGCCGCGCTCGACAGCGTGGAGTTCATCGTCGCCCAGGACCATTTCCTGACCCCCACCGCGCGTCACGCCGACATCGTGCTGCCCGCCACCACCTTCTGGGAACGCAACGACGTCCACACGCCCTGGGCCGGCGCCGGCCACTACGCCATCTTCATGCGTCAGGCGATCGCGCCGATGCAGGGCTGCCGCAACGATATCGACATCTTCGCCGATCTGGCGCAACGCCTGGGCATCGAGGGCTACAACGATCGCGCGGAGCTGGACTGGCTGCGTGAACTGACGCGCGATGCGGTGGACGATTTCGACACGTTCATGCAGCAGGGCGTCGCCCGCTTTCCCGCACCCGAGCACGCGGTGGCTTTCGCCGCGCAAATCGAGGACCCGGAGCGGCATAAATTCTCCACCCGATCCGGCAAGATCGAGATCTATTCGACCACCCTGGCCGCCAACCCCGATCCGTACGGGCTCGGCCACATCCCGCCAATCCCCACCTGGATCGCGCCGGACAGCCTGGATCCCGCTTACCCGCTGCGGCTTTGCTCGCCGAAATCCCGCGCCCGTACCCATTCCATCCACGGCAACCAGCCCGGCCTTGCTCGCGTCGATCCCGACACCGTCTGGATCCACCCGGACGATGCTGCCGCCCGCGGCATCGCCGACGGCCAGCGCGTGCGTATTTTCAATCGCAACGGCTCAACCAGCCTGCCGGCGGAACTGACCGACCGCATCGCCCCCGGCGTGATCTCGATCAAGGAGGGTGCCTGGTTCATTCCGGATGCAACGGGCAGCGACACCAGCGGCTGCGCCAACGTGTTGACCCGGGACCTCGCCTCGCCTTGCGGCGCGACCACCTACAACACCAACTGGGTCCAGATCGCGCCGTGAGCCGATACGCCGCTGCGGCGTCGCGACGTTATTTCCGCGGCTCCTGAACCAGATCGCGCAGGCGCTCTATCGCCTGGTCCCAGTGCGCCGAGATGTCGGCAAGATAGCGCGTGATTTCCGCGAACCGCGCGGTCTGAAGCTCCCAGACGCGATCTCGGCCGCTGCGCCGGCTGTGAACGATCCCCACCTGCTGGAGCGCTTGCAGATGCTTCGACATCGCCTGGCGCGATAGCGGCGTGGCCGCCGTCAGGCTCATTGTCGAAAGTGGGCCACGCGCACTCAGCCGGGACACGATCCCGAGGCGCGTCGGATCGCCCAGCGCGGCAAATACCGGCGCCGTGCTACCCGGTCGCATCCTGTATCGCCAGGTACTTCGTGATGAGCTGAGCCTGCTTGCTCCATCCGCCTTCATTGGCGGTGAACGCTTTTGCCCGGCGTTCCAGCGGGATCGTGTCGAAGCCGGATTCCGAAATCGTCAGCAGGACCCCGTCCGCGACTTCTTCGAGTTCGAACACGATCAGCGTCATGGGTTCGGTCGAGTAATCGATCGTCGGGTCAATTGCGTAAGGGTGCCACCGAAAGGAAATCCGCCGCATCGGTTCGATGCGATCGACTTCGAAGTCGAACGCTTTTCCTTCATGCGGTCTTTGTAATTCGGCGACCTCCGCATCCACTTGCGTCGGAGCAATCCGGCCCGTCAGCCGTCGGCCGGCGAGGAACGGACCATCGAATTTGACGCCGAACCAATGGCCGAATTGAGCTGAGTCGGAAACCGCACGCCAGACCCTGCGCAGGGAGGACTGCAACAGAACCTTCTTCTCGATGCGATCGGTGACCATGAGCAACCTCCGGGTTGCGCGTCTCTATCATGCCGCCGGCCAACAAGCAACCTTGTAGTTGCTTCTCAGGCGGAAGACCCGCATGGGCTAGCAGCCGCGGCGGGTCCCCGTCATTCCCGCGCAAGCGGGAATCCAAGCCGCAGAGCCGACGAAATTCCGAGGGTTTGGCTGGATTCCCGCGTTCGCGGGAATGACGGGGAACGGGAAGGACGGACGTAGGTCACCCTCAATGCGGGTTGGAATTACGTTGCGGCAACCTGATGACAGGAGGTTTCCGGTGCAAGCAAGGCCGCGTGAATGTTGCCGAGTTGCTTTGCGTACGACGTGACCTCGAACTTTTCGAGGAATCGGCGACGGCCCGCGGTGCCCAGTCGGTTGCGAAAGTCCGCATCTTCTATGACACGACGCAGAGCATCCGCGAGTGCTTCGACATCTCCAGGAGGGATCAGTATGCCCGAGATGCCGTTCTCTATGACCTCCGCATGCGCGCCGACCGGCGTCGTAATGACCGCCAGCCCGTGCGACAGTCCTTCAAGTACCGCCATCGCCAGCCCTTCCGCATGGGACGGCAGAACGAGGACGTGCGCACCGCCACATAGCCCGGCAATCCGATCCTGGTCGAGCCAGCCGGTGAATTCGACCCGCTGAACAATCCCAAGATCGGCGGCAAGACTGCGGTATTTTTCGACATCGCCATCGCCGGCCAGCGTGGCCCGCCAGCCGAGAGCAGCCAATTGTGGGCTTGCGAGTGCCCGGAGAAGCTCGGACACGCCCTTCCGTTCACTGAGGTGCCCGAGAAAAAGAAAGTGGCATGGTGTGGTTTCCCGCTGCCCCGCAAACGGCCTGGGTTGAGGGTCCGGCACGGCGTTGGGCAGGACGGTAACTCGATCCGGCGCCAGGCCCATTGTTTCCAGCAAAACCTTCCGGTCGCGCGATCCCAAGGTGATGATTGTCGCGGCGCCGTGAAACATCTCCTTGACCACCCGCCGCATGAACCTGCCTCGGCCGCGCCAGTCCGCCGCGTAATCATAGTCGTGAATGTGCAGCAGGTAGCGCAAGCCAATCCCGCGCATCACCGCGACCAGGACGGACTTGCGGATGGTGCTTCCGCGTCCCGTTATGTTGACATGCACAATGACCGGCCCACGCGAGAATCGGGCCGCAACCAGCTTGAGCGCCGCGCCTGCGAGATAGGCCACCGACAACCCGGTGTGAAACGGGGACGCGCCGAGAAACCAGGGGCCGCGCGAATCAATCACACGATACGAAACTTCCGGCTGAGACCCTCGCCCCGACAGAAAATAGCCCATCTGGCGGCCGATCCCACCGCCCGCCTCCAAATTTCCCGGACAGAGGATGATAACGCTGCCGGTCAAAGAATGGGACATGCGTCGATTTAGATACACGCGCCGGCGTCTTTCTGAATTCCTTGCCTATTAGTAGGCGCACGGCACCGGCACAAGCAATCACCGATTGGTCCGGCGAGTGCTTTCCCGGCTCTGCATGGCAACAGGCAGCCTTTGTGCGTCCAAAAAGTTGAAAAAGTGTTGCAGTATAGTACAAAACATGTTAGCAAACGCAGCAACGTCTGAGTGGGTGCCTGACGCGAGGCTGGTGCTCCGCGAGCCTTGGTAAACACGGTTATAACCCGAAAGTGTGTTGCCGGTGGCGCCTGGGAAACCTGCGTCGCTGGTCTTGTTGGAGGGCGTAATGCGGTCAGCATTGGTGTGTGGAGCAGGCGGGTTCATCGGCGGCCATCTTGTAAAGCGCCTGAAGCAACAGGGATTCTGGGTGCGCGGCGTTGATCTGAAATCACACGAATACGCCGAGACCGAGGCGGATGACTTCGTTATTGGTGATCTGCGGGATCACGACTTCTGCCGGGATATTGCCGACCGGCGTTTCGATGAAGTCTATCAGCTCGCCGCCGACATGGGGGGAGCCGGCTTCATATTTACCGGCGAAAACGACGCCGAAATCATGCACAACTCCGCCAGCATCAACCTCAATGTGCTGGATGCCTGCCGCAAGCGGCTGATCAGGCGGATCTTCTATTCGTCTTCAGCTTGCATCTACCCGGCCTATAATCAACAGGACCCGAACTCCCCGAATTGCGAGGAAAGCTCCGCCTATCCCGCGGCTCCCGACAGCGAATACGGCTGGGAGAAACTGTTCAGTGAGCGCCTCTATCTCAGCTACGCCCGCTGTCATGGGATGGAGGTACGGATCGCGCGTTTTCATAACATTTTCGGCCCCGAAGGTACCTGGACCGGTGGCCGCGAGAAGGCCCCCGCCGCACTCTGCCGGAAGATCGCCCTTGCGCCCGATGATGGACATATCGAGATCTGGGGCGATGGGTGTCAGACGCGCTCGTTTCTTTTTGTCTCAGAGTGCATCGAAGGTAGCCTCCGGCTGATGCGCTCGGAAGTCCAGGGCCCGATCAATATCGGCTCCGAGGAAATGGTGAGCATCAATCAGCTCGCTGACATGATCATGCGGATTGCCGGCAAGCACGTACAGAAACGCCATATCCCAGGTCCCCTCGGTGTGCGGGGCAGGAATTCAGACAACCGCCTCATACAGAAGAAGCTCGGCTGGGCGCCATCCCAGCCGCTTTACGACGGTCTCGAGGTAACTTACGCGTGGATCCAACGTCAAATCGGATCGAATACAACCGCCGCGGTATTTGCCTGATCGACGGCGTGCTTCGCTTGGCACTCGCATCTGCCGCCCTGACGCAATATCGGCCTGATATCAGGCCGCATTGAGGATGACCCATCCTGCCGGTGTTGCCCGGAGCAACGTGAAGCGAACGAGCGGCGCGGTGGGCGACAAAGTCATGGATGGCCGGGACAAGCCAGGACGGAAGGGCCGGCCATGACGGAAAGGGCATCAACGCGGGTTGGTATATCCTGGGCTGATGAGATTGCTCATTGAAATATCAGTTGGAGCGGCTTCACCTTGAGTGAAACCGGCCTGGACACCGTTCACCTGTGGACCTTCCCTCTCTGCCGCGGTGAAGCGGATTACGCGTTGCTCTCCGGCGAGGAAAAGCAGCGGGCCAATCGCTTCCACTTCGACATACATCGCAATCGATTCATCGCCGGCCGTGCGCAACTCCGACGAATATTGGGTGGCTATCTCGGGACCTCGCCTGAGGAGATAACGCTTACCTACGGCCGATCGGGCAAGCCCACGATAACCGCTCCGGTCCCGCTCGAGTTCAACCTCAGCCATACCGGCGATTTGGCGGCGCTCGGGGTCGCCGGCTTCGGGATCGGCGTGGACATCGAGCAGATCCGCGAGATCGATCGGGATGTAGCCCAGCGATTCTTCGCCGCCGACGAAGTCGCTGCTTTGTTCGGCCTGCCAGGCGAGCAATGGAATGAAGCGTTCTTCTCGTGTTGGACGCGCAAGGAGGCGTACGTCAAGGCGTCGGGCGAAGGACTCATGGTTGCGCTTGATAGCTTTTCCGTAAGCCTGGCGCCCGGCAAGCCGGCCGAGCTACTGCGGGTCGAGTCTCAGCCGGAGGAACCAGCACACTGGCAGTTCGTCAGCTTCGTGCCCGCCCCGGGGTTTATGGGCGCAATCGCCGCGCGACGGCGCCACTGGCAGGTCTGTCGGCACGCGCTATAGCCGTGAGCCGGTCGTGGGCGGGACCCAACCGAGCAGCTGTGGCGGCCGAGAGCGACCCGAAACCTGCCGCAGCATGGCGGCGGCGTTCGCGGTGGTCAGTTTCATGTGGTCCCGCCAAGCCGAGCGGCCGGGTGGAACCGGGTCGAGGCCAAAATTGCGAAGCCGGCGGTTTATCGCGTAGACCCGTCCACTGTTTCGGACCGACCGCAGATCATAGTTCAGGCTTAATGCGACCGACACGGTATCGCCGTTCTGCGCCCAGTGCGGCGCCATGCTCGGTATATGTACGCCGCGGCCGCCGCGGAAGTCGTAGGTTATCGCGTCGCCCTGGCGCGTGTCCTTGAACACGGCGCCGTTCGCATCGCCCGCGTAAAAATTTTCCAGCTCGTTGTCCGTGACCAAGGTTCGATCGGTCTGGTCAAATACCCGGAAAATTTTGTCTCCGGCGATTTGAAACAGAAAGTTTGTGTCCGCGTCGATGTGATACGCGGTGATCCGCCGCGGCGAAGCGACCAGGATGGTTGCCCGCCCGACGATCACATCGTCACGCATCCGAACACCGGCCAGTTCCACCATGCGCGAAAGCAGCACGGTCACCGCCGGCCCCAGGACGGGATCCTGTTCGACATGCTTCAACATCACAAGCGAATCGTTGTGTTCAATGTCCGCGAGTGTGTCAGCCAGTGTACGGCCCCTCCCGACGCCCTTTTCCCACCGATCGGACACGCCCACGGCGCCGCTGGAGCAGTAGCCGAATCCCGGTTTGTCGCCTTGTCGCACCGCGACATCAATCAGGCTGTCGCGGTTGAAGATTTCACTCGCCGGCAGATCATGGCCAAACATGAAGCTGCGCAGGTTGTAGTTCTCGGAAAACCTATCCTCCGAGTCGATGCTTCGCACGCACCTGGCCGCGATGCTGGACCGTGCGTCAATTACTTCATGTTCCATCATTGGGGCTCGGCCCCAGCAAGCTCGCGCGTGTTGTCAAGGTGTCGTTCGGAAGCACCGGCAAACCTGGCGTGCTGCACCCCGACGGTGGCTTCGATATGCCGCGCCATGACCGACATCCCAGGTTCCTGAAACGCTGTGTAGTGGTCGCCGGGGACGACCACGAGGTCCGCGCCGCCGCTCGCGAACCCCTCCCACCCCAGCTTGGGATCCAGAAAAAGCCCGGCTGGCTCGGCCGCGCTGCGGAAAACCGTCATGCTGCCGTCGAAGCGGCCGGGCCGATACGCCTCGATGACCCGATTAAGATAGGTCACAAGCCAACGGTCGTATTGCTCGGCTGCGGCAAACCCGTGGTCAGCCGCGTCGTCATGCTTCGGAAGCCGCAGCAGTTTGCGGAGAGTTTTGCGGTCGCCGAGGAATTTCCCGATCGCTTTGCGGCCCGCCCGAACCTCCGACCAATCGCCCAGGACCAGCTTCGTTCGGTAGGACCAATTCGCCAGAAAGGACCTGATCCTGCTCTGGCCGCGCGCGTAGCCCGGAAGCCAAGTGTCCACCACCATGACGCGGGAAACAACGTGGCCCGCTTCCTGCAGTTGGCGCGCAATCTCGAACGCGAGGACGCCGCCGTTGCACCAGCCGAGGAAGGCATACGGCCCTTTCGGTTGCAGGCGTTGCAGCAATTCGATGTATTGATGGGCGATCTCTTCGACGGTGGCTGGAAGCGGGCCTTTCGGGAATGCGGGGTCGAATAGCTGCAGTGCCGTCAGCGGCAGTGCGGCGGTCAGCCGCCGCGCCAGCGTCAGGTAAATTCCGGTGTTGTTGATGGCGAAGATTCCCGGAGCATCGCTCCTGGGTTGAAATCGAACGATCTGACGGAAATCGAATTGTCGATGCTCGCGCACCTCGACCAGTTTCTTGAAGGCCCCAAAACTAGGCGCATCAAACAGCGCGGACAGATTTATCCGGCATCCAAAAGCTGCTTCCACCCGCGCCAGCAGACGTGCCGCCACCAGGGAATGTCCGCCAAGGTCGAAGAAATCGTCGGTATCATTGACGGTCTCCACCCCCAACACCGAGCACCAGACCTCGCGAAGGCGGGTTTCGATCTCGCTCGCGGGCTGCGGCGGCGGCGGCGGATCGGGGTGCAAAGCCTTGGGGATGGAACGGTGCAGAGCCTTATGATCGATCTTCCCATTCGGCAGCCGCGGGATTGCCTCGACGGCGACAAGTGCGGCCGGCCGCATATAGGCTGGCAAGGCATAAGCAAGCTGAGAGCGCAGCTCATCCACCACGCGCTCGCGACGTTCCATGCCCTCGGCGGAGAGTTGCACATAGGCGAATATCGCCGGCTCGTCAGAGGCTCCTGCGTCTACCACGGCCACGGCGTTGCGCACAGCCCAGTGTCTCAGCAGGACCGCTTCCAGTTCCGACAACTCGATGCGGTAGCCACGGATTTTCACCTGGCTGTCTCCTCGGCCGAGGAATTGCCAACGTCCTTCGCCCAGCATGCGGACCATATCGCCGGTACGATAGACTTTTCGATCGGGAAGGTTGCGGAACTTATCCGGGATGAAGCGCTCGCGCGTCAGTTCCGGCATGTCCCAGTAGCCGACAGCGACGCCGTCACCGCCGATCAGCAATTCGCCGATCGCGCCCAGGGGCACCGGTTCATTGTGGTAGTCAACGACGTAGAACTGGGTGTTCGCTATCGGCGCCCCGATCGTAACCGTTGCATCGAGGCCGATCCGCTGCACCGCCGACCACACCGTCGTCTCGGTTGGCCCATACATGTTCCACAACTCGGGACTGCGGGCCAGAAGCTGCTTTGCCAGATCCGCAGGCAATGCCTCGCCGCCGCTCAGCATCCGAAGTCGGGGGAAGCCGTCCCAGCCTGCCTCCAGCAGCAACCGCCATGTTGTTGGTGTCGCTTGCAGAACGCGCGCGCCGGACCGTTGTATCAGGGACAGCAGCAAACGCCCGTCCCGCGCGGTTTCCTCGTCGGCGATAACCACCGCGGCCCCGACCGTCAGCGGCAGAAAAAGCTCCAGTATCGAGATATCGAAGCAGATGGTCGTCAACGCGACGATGGTATCCTGCGAACCAAACCCAGGCCTCTCGCGCATGGCGCAAAGGAAGTTCGTCAGCGCCCGGTGGGGTATCTGCACGCCCTTGGGCTGGCCGGTCGATCCCGATGTGAACATGATGTACGCGGTGTCTTCGGGCAGCGCCATCGGCAAACTGTTGCTGTCGCCGCCGCCCCCGCTCGATTCCTGCATCGTGATGACCGGCAGGGATGTGTCCGGCAATGACAATTCGGATGAGTTCGCAATGATGGCGGACATATTGGATTGCTGGATGATTTGCTGGAGCCGTCCGGCGGGATAGACAGGATCAAGCGGAATATAGGCGCTTCCGGCCTTCATGACCGCCAGCGGCGCGATGACGAGGCTCGCCGATCGCTTGACGAACACGCCGATCCTTGCTCCGGGACCGATCGTGCGCAGCAGCCTTGCCGCAAGTACGTTCGACCTCCGCTCAACCTCTCGGTAGCTTAGCTTCCGGGCGCCATCGACGATTGCGGTTGCCTCGGGGGTTTGCAAAGCCTGCTGATTGAAAAGCCGCGGCAACGTCAGATGGCGCGGATAATCCGTGGCGGGCGGATTGCACGCAAAGAGCAGATGCTGACGCTCCGTCTCGTTTAGGATCGGCATTTTCGATACAGGAAGCGATGGGTCAGCCGCCACCGCAGCAAGAACGTTGCAGAAATGCTGTAACAAGCGGTCAATCGTGGTCGCGTCGTACAGCGCGATGTTGAACTCGCAAGACGCCCGCCAGCCCTCCGGGCGCTCCACCATGAAGAAATTCAGGTCATACATGGCCCCGGCGGAATACGACGGGATATCAACAAGCCGGAACTTTCCGTAATCGGCGTTTTCGACAAATGACCGCTGGAAAATGAAGTTGGTCGAAAGCACCGCGTTATGTCCCGGGTACCGCTTCGGTTTTAGCAGCTCGATGATTTTTTCCAGCGGGATCGCTTCATGCTCCAGCGCGTCGGCGACCACCTTCCGAACCCGCCCGAGCAGAGTGACGAAACTCGGATCGCCGGAAACATCCGTGCGCAGGACGATCGTGTTGATAAAAAGCCCGACCAGACTTTCGACCTCGACAAATTCCCGGCCAGCCACTTGCGTGCCGAGTATGATATCCTCCGCTCCGGTATATCGGTGCAGCAAGCTCAACAGCGCGGCGAGTGCCACCATGAACATGGTGCAGCCGTGCTCGCGGGCGACGGCGCGGAGGGCGTCGGACAGCGGACGCTCCAGCAAGACTGACCGTATCGAAGCCGCAGTCGACTGCGCCGGCCGTCGAGGGTGGTCGCTCTCGAGCTGGAAATAGCCCATGCCGTCAAGCGTACGGGACCAGAAATCCACCTCTTTTCGCAACCCTTCCGCGGCGACGAAATCCCGTTGCCAGCAGGCGAAGTCGCCATAGCTCAGCGGCAGCTCCGGCAAGTCCGGCAATTTGCCCGCGCGCAATGCCGCGCAAACCGTTCCCAGTTCCCTGGCAATCAGTCCGATCGACCAGCCGTCACACACTGAATGATGGGTCGTTACCAACAGGACGGCAACGTCGGTCCGCACCTGGACATGTGTCATGCGAATAAGCGGGGCAACTGCAAGATCGAACGAGCGGCGCGCTTCGGCGTGGGCGATGCGGTCACATTCAGCCAGAGCGTCCTGCTCGGGCAGTACCGTCAGATCCACCGAGGGGACGCGAACATGCACGGCGGCATGCACGACCTGAACCGGTTCGCCGTCCGCCTCAACAAATACCGTTCTTAACGGCGCATGCCGTGCAATGATGAACTCAAACGCCTGCTGGATCAGCGCAACAGGCAGCTCCCCCTCGATCCGCCACCTGACGGCGACATTCAAGGCTGGATTTCCCGGATCGAGCCGGTCGAGCACCCAGAAGCGCTGCTGCGCCAGAGTCGTGGGAAACCGCATCCCATGCTGCGTGGCAGCCGGGATCCCAGGATCGGAGTCGATCAGCGTTGTTGCAGCGGTTGGCACCATCTCTATGATTCACACAGGCGGTTCATCTAGGCCGACAATCCAACCTGACGGGAGCGCTGGAATTCGCGCAGCGAGATGGCGGCTCCCTTTTCTCCTGAACTGGCGGAATCGCTGGGCGCCGCTTCCAGCACCGCCGCCAGCTCCGCGACCGTCCGATGGTCCAGAAGCTGTCGTGCGCTGATCCGTAATCCCTGGCCGTTGGCCCGCGCGGCAATCTGAAACAGGTGGATGGAATCGGCGCCCAGCCGGAACAATTCATCGTTCCGGCCGACCCGTTCCACCTTCAGGACGTCAGCCCAGATTGACGCCAGCGTTGTCTCAAGCGGCGTTTCCGGCGGCAGGAACGTGTCGCCGGATGCCAGGGGCTCGCCCGGGGCGGGCAGCGCGTCACGGTCCAATTTGCCGTTGGCGGTGATCGGAAGACTGGAAAGATGGACCCACCGCGACGGGATCATGTAGTCCGGAAGTTGATCGGCGATGCTGGCGCGCAACGTCTCTTCCGGCGTCGGCGCGCCCGGACGCTCGACGACATAGCCCACCAGCATGGGCTTGCCGGGCACATCGTTCCGCAACAGCACGGCCGCAGCCGCGACGCCGGCATGGCGCATCAGCGCCGCCTCGATCTCGCCGAGCTCGATGCGGAACCCGCGCAACTTCACCTGGCTGTCCAGCCGGCCGAGCAGTTGGATCTCGCCGCCGGGAAGCCGCCGCGCGAGATCGCCGGTACGATACAGTCGCCGGCTGAGACCAAACGGATCGGCAATGAACTTTTCCGCCGTCAGGTCATCGCGCCGGAAATATCCGTTGGCGACACCGTCGCCCCCGATATGCAGTTCGCCCGTCACGCCAGCCGGCGCCGGCTCCCCATAGCGATCGAGGACATGCAACTGGGTGTTGGCAATCGGCGAGCCGATGGTGATCGGACCGTTGGCGGGGGTGATTTCCGCGCAGGACGACCACACCGTGGTCTCGGTCGGGCCATACATGTTCCATAGCGACCCGCCGCCCGCCAGCAGCCGGTCCGCCAGGTCACGTGGCAGCGGCTCGCCCCCGCAAAGCATCTTGAAGCCAGGCCACGAGCTAAATCCCGCCTCCAACAGCATGCGCCATGTGGTCGGCGTGGCCTGCATCACATTGGCCGCGGTGGCCTTCAGCGTCGCCAGCAGTTTGAACCCGTCGAGAACGTCCCCCCGCTCCGCGATCGCGACCGACGCCCCGACCGACAACGGCAGGAAGAGCTCCAGAGCCGCGATATCAAACGCGATCGTCGTCACGGCAAGCAGCGTGTCGGGCGCCTGCAGGCCGGGTGTCTTCGCCATGGCGCAGAGCAGGTTCACCAGAGACCGCTGGCTGACCTCCACGCCCTTCGGCGATCCGGTGGAACCAGACGTAAAGATCACATATGCGGCGGCATCCGCGCCCAGAGCGCCTGGACCCCCGGTGGCAGGCTGCACCGCCGGCCTGGATCCGATCGTGTCACGCTCCCGCACGATATCGATCATGGCAACGCCAGGAGCCAGCGGCGCAATATTCAGCGAGCCGTCGGTCAGCAGCGCCGCGACATCGGCTTCCGCCAGACTGGTGCGAATACGAGCGGCCGGATGCAACGGATCGAGCGGCACATAGGCGCAGCCCGCTTTCCACACCGCCAACAGGGCAACCAGCATGTCCACCGAGCGATCGACCAGAACCCCGACCCGCGCTGGGGCCGAGCCGATCCTGCGCGCGCAGATGCTGCGCCAGCCGGTTGGCCCGTTCGTTGATCTCGCGATAGGTGAACGCCTCCCCGCGGAACATCACCGCCCGCGCGTCAGGCTGCCGCGCGGCCCAGGCGTTGATCAGGTCAGGCACGCACATATCCCGCGGATAGGCGGCCGCGGTGGCGTTGCCCGCGGTGATGAGCCGATCCCGCTCTGCCGCCGGAACATATGGTATGCGTACCGACCGGACCAGACACATCAACGGTCACGGCCTCCAGCAGGGCTTCGTAATACCGCAGCCAGCGGTCGATGGTGCCGGCATCGAACAGGTCGCTGTTATAATCGCAATCTATGCGCAGGCCATCGTCCGATTCAATCACGTTCCAGAACATATCAAAATTGACGTATGCCTTGGGGTTCGGCGTCACCTCGATATCCAGCCCGGCGGCATGCAGGTTGTCGGCCAGCCGTTCCAGGTTGAACTGGATCTCGGTCAGCGGCAGCCGATTCGGCTGCCGCGGCAGCGCCAGCTTGCGAACGATCGTGCCCAGCGTGCATTCCTGGTGCTCATAAGCGTCGAGCACCTGCTTGCCGACCGCACGGAGATGGTCGGCAAACGACGTATCCGCGTTCCATCCGCCGCGGATCGGCAGGAAGTTGACGCAGTGGCCGACCAGTTGCTTGTCTTCGACCAGCGACTGCCCCGCGGTGGGAACCGCGACCACCAGGTCCTCAATCCCCGCCAACCGCCCCATGAGCGCTTCGAAAGCGGCGAGCAGCGCCACGAACAACGTGCAGCCAGTGCGCGCGCCGGCACTCTTGACCGCCCGGTAAAGCGCCTTGTCGATGCGATGGCATCGCGTGCCGCCGGCGTAGGTCCGTTGCGCCAGGCGCGGGCGGTCAGTCGGCAGGTCGATCGGCTGAATCGGTTGCGCGAACTGCCCGAGCCAATACGCCTCTATCGCTTGGCGCTCCGCGGGGTCACGTCGGGCCTGGCCTTCCGCATACTCGGTGAACGCCAGCACCGGTGGCTGATCAGGCTGACCCGCGCCGCGCAACGACGCGTAAAATCCGGCCAGCTCGTTGATGACCACATTCAGCGACCAGCCATCGCAAACGATGTGATGGGCGGTCAGCACCAGCGCGTGCGACTCGGGCGCCAGCTTGAACAGGCGCACGCGAATGGGTGGACCCTCGACGAGATCGAATGGTGTCCGCGCATCTTCCTCGATATACGATGCCAGCACAGCTTCCGCCGACCGGCCGGCGACGCCGGCGGCATCCACGATCGAAACATCGAAACCCGGCGACCCGCCAGCCGACATGTACTCGCCGGTCGGGCTGAAGCGGAGCCGAAGCGCGTCATGCCGGGCGGCGACTTGCGCCAGCGCGGCGGCCAGCGCGGCCTGGTCAAGCTGGCCGTTCAGCCGCAGCGTAACCAACTCGTTGAACGCGCAGGATGCCGCGTCCCCCATCTGCGCGGACAGCCAGATCTCGACCTGACTTTCGGTCAGCGCCACCGCCCGCGCCGCGGCACCGGTTGCCGCCGCGTCGGCCTTGACGATGCCGGCCTCCGCCATCTCGTTCAGGCTGTCGGCAAACGCCGCGATGATCGTGGCGATGTCCGCTTCGCTGAGCGCGGTGGTCAGGAACAGCGGAAAGCCGTCCTGAACGTGAATGCCGCGGTCGCGCAGATGATAGAACAGCAATCCCGCCAGTGGATCGTCGGCGTGCAAGCTGAAATAGAGGAAGCTCGAATACCGCTCGACCTTCGCCGCCATACCGTGCCGGCGGAACAGATCGTCCAGCGCAACCGCCAGTCCCTCCGCGCGCTGCGCCATCTGCTCCTGCAGCGCCGGCCCGTGCGCTTTCAGGTGCTGCAGGACGGCTCGCACCGCCGCCAGCGTCAGCGGATGCCGGACGAACGTACCGGCAAAGAACGTGACGCCCACTTCGGGAACCGAATCGTCGCCGTAATTCCAGGCGCCGCCGTCCAGCGCATCCATGAACCTGGCTTTGCCAGCGAGAATGCCGATCGGCATCCCGCCGCCGATAATCTTGCCATAGGTTGCCAGATCCGCGCGGATGCCGGTGACCGCCTGCATTCCTCCTGGATGGACGCGAAATCCGGTCACGATTTCATCCATGATGAAGGCCGTTCCGGACGCTTCCGTGATCTCGCGAAGGGCGCGCAGGAAATCGTATGGCCGCAGATCGGGATGCCGGCTCTGCACCGGCTCCACGATGACCGCCGCCAGATCCTCCGCGTTCGCTTTCACCCACTCGAGCGCGGCCGCGGTGGCATAGTCCAGCACGACGATGTTCTCCACCGCCGAGGCGGGAATGCCGGACGCGATCGGCACCGATCGCGGCGCGCCGTCCGCCCTTCCGCCGCGGCGCACCAGCACTTCGTCGAACTGGCCATGATACGCGCCGCTGAACATGACGACCTTGGTGCGCCCGGTCACCGCGCGGGCCACGCGCAGCGCCGCCATCACCGCTTCGGAACCGGTGTTGCAGAACGTCATCCGCTCGTTGCCGGTGATCTCGGTAAACAACGCCGCGACCTCGCCGGAAAATTCGGCCTGCGGTCCGGTGGCAAACCCTTTGTCCAACTGCTCGCGCAACGCCGCGGTGACAAAGTCGGCGGCATGGCCGAACGCCGTCGGACCATAGCCGTTCACCAGATCGATATACTCGTTGCCGTCCACGTCCGACAGCCGGGAGCCGTGCGAATGCACGCAAACGATCGGATAGACCAGCTCCTTCCACTCCGGCCTGAAGCCGGCAGCCGCGCGCGGATCGGCAAGCACCGGCCGATACGTCGCCGTCACTTTCTTCGAGCCGGCGGTTTTCGCGGTCAGCCGCCGCACCAGCGTGTCGATATGCTGCCGCTGCGCCGGCGCGATATCCTCGGCGCCAGGCTTCTGCACCGGTCGATACGCCTGAAACCGGGAAGGCCGCTGCTCCGGTTCGGGCAGCGCCGCGGCGGCGATCGGCGGCCGGCGGCGGCCGGCGCCGAGCGCTGGCGTCGCGGCACGGTCGAGCAGGCGAAGCGATCCGCTGCAACGCATCGAGCTGCTGCTGGATCAGGCCCGACATAGCCTCGACCTGGGCCCGCATCAGCGCGGCGACGCCATCCGTCGCGCCGGTGGCAATCGGCGGCAGCGTGCCAGCCACTGCGCCCGCCGACCCGCCCGATCGCACCGGCGGCGAAACCGCGGCGGCGGCCGGCGCCGGTTCCATCGGCGGCGCTACAGCAGGGGCAGCGACAGGGGCAGCAACTGCGGCGGCAACCGGGCTATGGTCCCGCAGGAACTGAGCGAGTTCCGGGATCGTCGATAACTGGCCCAGAAGCTGGCGGAACGCGACCTTCACCTTGAACCGGGCTTGCAACTGCTGGGCGACCTGACTGAGCAGCAGCGAGTCGAAACCCATCTCCAGGAAGGTCGTGGACGGCGCGGCGTCGCCCACGCTGGCGCCCGAAATGTCTTCCAGGATGGACGCGATCGTCCGCCCGATATGATCAACGGCGGACTCGGAGCGCGGCTCCAGCCTGGTGTCGCTGGGCGGGGATACATCCATCGCTTGCTCTCTCATCGCAGTATCGGTCGCGGTTCCGCCGCTCGGCTCGGTCCAATTGCGCGCGGGCGGTTCAACCCAGTAGCGCCGCCGTTCAAACGGATAGGTCGGCAACGGCACCCGCATCCGCGGCGCCGCGGCGATGGCGTCCCAGTCGATGTCGACACCATTCACCCACAGCTTCCCGGCCGCACCCAGGATGGTTTCATCATCCGCTACCCGCCTGCTCACGTCCGGCAGTGAACTGATGATCTTCCCCGCGCGCTCGTGCGCCGTCTGCGCCGCCAGGCTCGACAACGTGTTGCCGGGACCGTTCTCCAGCAGGATCGGCGCGCTTGCCGCCATCAGCGTCCGGATGCCGGCGGCAAATCGCACCGGCTCCCGCGCATGTCGCGCCCAGTACCCGGATGAGGCCGCCTGCTCCGCGCCGATCCAGTCCCCGGTGACGGTGGATACCCAGGGCACGCGCGGTTCGCCGAGCGGAACGCGGCTGACATGCTCCATCAACGGCGCGATCACCGGTTCCATCATGGCCGAATGGAAAGCGTGCGACGTATGCAGCCGGCGATAGCTGACGCCGGTCGCCTCCAGCCGCGCTTCCATGGCGCCGATCGCGTCGATCGGCCCGGCCACGACGCAATGACTGGGACCGTTGATCGCCGCGAGTGATACCGAATCCCCGAGCAGCGGCGCGATCTCGGCTTCCGGAAGGCGAACCGCCGTCATGCCGCCCGCCGGCAGGCTTTCCATCAACCGCCCGCGCGCGCTGACCAGTCCGAGCGCGTTCTCCAGCGTAAACACGCCGGACAAACAGGCCGCGACAAACTCGCCGACGCTGTGGCCGATGAATGCGCAAGGTTGCACGCCCCAGCTAAGCCAGAGCTGCGCCAGCGCGAACTCGATCGAAAAGATGGCCGGCTGCGCCATGCCCGTGCGCGCCAGCCGCTCCGCCTGGTTGGTCGTCGCGGTCCCGTACAGCGCATCCATCAGGCTGACGCCAAGCGGTTGCAGAATGTCCGCGCAGCGCTCCAGCTCATCGCGGAACACCGGGAACCGATCCATCAGGCCCCGCGCCATCCCGGGATACTGCGCGCCCTGCCCGGGAAACATGAATGCGACCGGCGGGGCTTCCCGCGTCGCTTCACCGTGCACGACAGCCGGCGAACCAGCTTTCGCAAGCATCGCCGCGGCACCCGCGTGATCATGGCAAACCAGCGCGCAGCGCGACGCAAATTGCCGGCGCCCCCGCTGCAGCGTGAACGCGATATCGGCCAGTGGCTGCTCCGGTCGATCGGCCAGATGCTCGGCCAACCGCGCACGCATCTCTGACAGCGCCGCCGGCGAACGCGCGGACAGCACCAGAACCTCCGGTCGTGCGGCCTGCGTGGCTCGGCGAACGCGCGGCGGCTCCTGCAGGATCACGTGGGCGTTGGTGCCGCCGACACCCAGCGAGCTGACGCCCGCACGAAGCGGCCAGGCACCTTGCGGCCAGTCCTCCAGGCCGGTGGCGACAACGAACGGGCTGCTGGCAAGCTGGAGATGCGGGTTGGGCTGATCGAAATGCAGGCTCGGGACCAGCCGCCGATGCTTGAGCATCAACGCCGTCTTGATCAGCCCCGTCACGCCGGCGGCGGCATCCAGATGACCGACATTCCCCTTCACCGATCCGATCGCGCAGTACTGCCGGTCATCCGTCGTCGCTCGAAACACCTTGGTCAGCGCGGCAATCTCGATCGGATCCCCAAGCGGCGTCGCGGTGCCGTGACACTCCACGTAGCCGATGCTGCGCGGTTCGATGCAAGCCTGCGCCAACGCCTGTTCGATCGCCGCCGCCTGACCGTTGACGCTCGGCGCGGTGAAACCGACCTTGTCGGCACCGTCATTGCTCAAGCCGCAACCAAGTATCACGGCATAGACGTGATCGCCGTCGGCAATGGCGTCCGCCAGCCGCTTGAGCAGCACCACACCCGCGCCGCTGCCGAAAATCGTCCCGCTGGCGTTGGCATCGAACGGCCGGCAATGACCGTCGGCGGAAACCATCCCGCCTTCCTGATGCAGATACCCGCGATGTTGCGGGAAACTGATCGAAACCCCGCCGGCCAACGCCATGTCCGATTGATAGAGCAGCAGGCTTTGGCAGGCCTGGGCGACCGCCACCAGCGAGGTGGAACAGGCCGTCTGGATGGTCAGGCTCGGCCCCCGCAGATCCAGCTTGTACGACACCCGGGTGGCCAGGAACTCGCGTCCCGCACCCATCAGAACCGGGTAGCTGCCCACCTGGAAGGTGCTGGTGAATTGCTCCAGCGCGCGGCGGTCCCGGCAAACATTGTTGAGAAAGTAAGTGTTCATGCTGCAACCGGCGAACACGCCGATCGCGCCTTTATAGGCGGCCGGATCGCACCCGGCGTCTTCCAGCGCCTGCCAGGCGCATTCCAGGAAAATCCGGTGCTGCGGATCGGTCAGCTCCGCCTCTCTGGCGTGCATGCCGAAGAAGCCGGCGTCGAACTGATCCACACCGTCGAGCACCGGCCGCGCCTTGACGAAGTTGGGGGCTCCGCGCACCTCCTGATCAAACCAGTCGTCGAGCTCGTCATCGGCGAAAAACCGCACCGACTCGATGCCGCGACAGAGATTGTCCCAGAATGCGGCGATGCTCCCGGCGCCCGGAAAGCGCCCGGCCATGCCGACGATGGCGATCCGCCCGTCCGGCGAGTCTTGGCCGCTCATCCGCGCGCGCCCCTCCGGCTTCGCACCGCGCGGGCTTGCGCCAAGGCAGCGCTTCGATGCCGCGCGCGTTCGGCCTCGCCCAGCGATGCCGGCGCCGCCGCCGGCGTGCCATCCAGCCTGCTTGCCAGGCCGCGAATGCTTGGATGCGCGAACAGATCCACCACCGCGACCGGCATATCGAATAGTTCCGTGATCCGTGCGTGCACCTCGATCAGTTGCAGCGAGGTGCCGCCCAGATCGAAGAAATTGTCGTCCACCCCGACGCTGTCGACGCCCAGCACGCGGCCCCAGATTTGCTGCAAGACCTGGGATGTCTGATTGCCAGATGTCTGATTAACGCTGGGCGAAGCACCGCCCGGCGACACCACAACCCCGGGATACAGTTCGCCGAGCCGGCCGCGGTCTATCTTGCCGGCCGAGGTAAGCGGCAGCGTCGCAAGCACCACGATCTCGGCGGGAACCATGAAATCCGGAACCTCCGACCGCAGCGATGCGCGCAGTTCAGCGGCGGTCAGGCAACCCCCCTCGCGGATGGTCACGAATGCCGCGACCGAGCGCTGCCCGGCACGGGCGGCACGGCTGATGACGGCAACGTCGCGAACCCCGTGCAGGGCGTGCAGAGAAGCCTCGATCGCATCCAGTTCGACCCGCTTGCCATTGATCTTCACCTGGCGATCGGCCCGCCCGAGAAATTCGATGTTGCCGTCCGCCCGCCGCCGCACCCGATCGCCGGTACGGTACAAGTCGAGCGCCCGACCGCGCGGCGAACGGATCGTCGATGAATTTCTCCGCGGTCAGCTCCGGCTGGTTCAAATAACCCAGCGCAACACCGGCGCCGCCCGCATAAAGCTCGCCTTCATGGCCATCGGGCACCGGCTGCATCGCGTCGTCCAACACGTACACCGTGGTCCCACGGATCGCGGTGCCGATCGGCAGCGACCCGGTAAGCTCGACGCCGCGCGGCACCGTGTAGCAGCACGTGAACGTCGTGTTCTCGGTCGGTCCGTAGCCATTCACGATCCGACACCGCGGCAGCGCCGCCATTGCCCTGGCGACATGCGGCACCGACAGCACGTCGCCCCCGGCAATCAACTGCCGCAACGGCCGCAATCCATCGATTCGCCGGTCCACCATCAGGTTGAACAGCCCCGCCGTCAGCCACAGCGTGGTGGCGCCGTAATCGCGGATGGCGTCGGCGATTTCGTCCAATGTCGGCATCGCCGCCGGCACGATCGCCAACCGGCCTCCGTTCAGCAGCGCGCCCCAGATCTCGAGCGTGGAGGCGTCGAACGACAGCGGCGCCAAATGCAGGATGACCTCGTTCGCATCCAGTGAAATGAAATCGCAGTCGGAGACCAGCCGGATGACGCCGCGATGCGGCACCATCACGCCCTTGGGACGGCCGGTCGAGCCGGAGGTGTACATGATGTACGCCAGATCGTCCGGCCCGACATCTGGCTCCAGCGGCACCGCGGTGTCCGGCCCGTGCCACCGGCCAGCGTCCGGCGTGCCGCTCAGGCTGAGGTCAGGCTCGACATAAAGGGTTGTCCCGGACCAGAACGGCGCCAACGAAACGGCTTCGTCCAGGCCGCGCGCAACCAACGTCAGTGCGGGCCTGGCGTCGTCGCGGATGTGCCGCAGCATCGCGGTCGGATAGGACAGGTCCAGCGGCAGATACGCGCCGCCGGCCTTGATGATCCCCAGCATGGCCACCACCGCCTCGATGGAGCGGTGCGCGACCAGCCCGACGGGCTCGCCCTGGCGCACGCCCGCACGCCGCAGCGCCAGACAGATGTTGCCGGCGGCACGATCCAACGCGCCATAGCTGATCTGCCGTCCCTGACAAACGATGGCGGTCTTGTCGCGATGCAGCGCGGCGCATGTCGAGAACAATGAGCCGATCGAGTCACCGGACCGCCTTGCCTGACCGGTCCCGGAGGTGATCGCACTCTCGCGCGGCAATCCCCCAAGGTTCACCGGCGTGCCCCCGCTCTGTCTCGAGGCAATGGACCTGGGCAGCACAAGGCCAGGATGCCCGGCCCAGTTGCGCCCACGATGCTTCCGTTGAACTGATGCAAAGTTTCCAGCCCTGCTTATATCGGTGGGCGCACTTTTCGGGCACATAACGTAGCGCCGCGAGGCTGATGGCTGCAAGTCTTTTCTTACAGACGGTCTTATTATTGGAGCGCATCTCGTGGCGGCGGCCTCTCCGCCCCGAGCCGGGTGGACATGGGCACGGAACCGCCTTTCGGCGGCGCTCTGCCGAGAGTATGGGCTCGCCGGACGTGAGGGCAGAGCGACCATAGACGATTATATTTTTAGACGATTGCGCATTTTCTCTCCTTGCGTTCGGTGACGGCACCATTTAATAACTGGTTAACAGCCGATAAGCGGCGGCGGCCGGCGAACCCCGAAAGGAGCGGTATGAGACGTAACGGATTGGGGTTCGCGCTGGCGGATGGGCGTTAGGGCGTTGTCGTCCGGCGGTCTCATTTCCTCCGGCGGCATGGCGACCGCACTGCCGCCGGATCCGGCCGAACCGGCGCCGGTCGATATTCGCCGGATGATCGGTGGGCTGCTGCGCCGCTGGAAACTGATCGTGGCGATCCCCCTGGTGGCGCTGGTCGCGGTTCATTTTCTCCTGCGGATCGTGCCGCCGACCTATCAGTCGACGGTGCAGCTTCTGGTATTTGACCCGCACCAGGCCATGTCTGGGGTAACCGGTGAGCGCCCGGCATCCCCGCAGGACTTCGACACCGTGGCGATCAACACGGAGATCGACGTCCTCAAATCCGCATCCTTGTTGCAGCGGGTCGTCGAAGACCTGAAGCTGTACCGAGGATCCGGAATTTCAGCCGCGCCCCCCGCGCTTCGCTGCACTGTCCGCCAGCGCCGATCGGTTCGGCTTCTGGCTCGCGACGCAAGCCAACAAACTCACGGCCGCGCTTGGCCTCGGCAACGGCTGGTTCGCGGAAACGCCTCCGGTCGTCGCCCAGCCGACGATGTCCGCCGCGCAGCGTCTTGCCGTGGCGGCCGCGGTTCTGGGCAGGAACATTCGCGTCGATCGTTCGCAGTTTTCCTATGTCCTTGCCGTATCAGCGACTTCGCGCACCGCTGAGCGGGCGCGGCAGATCGCCGCGACGCTGGTCGCCGACTACCTCAACGGGCAACTGGATACGCAGCGGAAGGCGCTCGACCAACTGGCGATGTGGCTTGAAGGCAAGCTGTCCGAGCTGAAAACGCGCGTCGCGGAGACCCAGACGCAAATCCAAACCCTGAAGGCGCAAAGCGGATTCACCGATACCGGCAAAGGCAGCCTCAAGCAGCAGCAGATCACCGATCTTACCACCCAGTTGACGCTGGCGCGTGCCGATCTGAGTGAAAAACGTGCGCGGCTGGAGCAGGCGCGGCAACTTTCCCAGGGCAACGGCAGTCTGCTGGACATTCCAGAGACAGCGAACTCCAGCGTGATCAGTCAGCTCCGCATGCAGCAATTGCTGCTCACGCAACAGGAAGAGCAGTTGCGGGCGAAACTTGGCGACCGCCATGCCCAGGTGCTGGCCGTTGCCGCCCAGTTGGCGGACCTCAATAAGCAGATTCAGGGCCAGGCCGCGCATATTCTGGGCGATCTGGAAAACAGCTACGACATTTCCCTGCGGCGGGAACAGGCGGTGGCGGATAGCCTGAACAAGCTGACGGCCGTTCCGAGCGACACCGCCGCCTTTGTCAAGATCGAGCAATTGCAGCGGATCGCCGACGCCGACAGCAAGTTGTATGATGCGTATCTTTCCCAGTACGACCAAATCGTCGCGCGCGAGGCGCTGGGAAGCAACGTTGAGCGGATCATTTCCCCAGCCTGGCTGCCGAGCGATCCCATTTTCCCGAGGCGCCTGCTGTTCTATATCGGCGCGGTGGGTTTCGGTGGTATGCTAGGGGTGGCGCTGGCACTGGCCGCGGATCTGTTGCAAACGCGCGTCAAGCTCGGCGCGGAGGCCGAGCAGCTCTTCGGCTATCCGGTCATCGGCAATATCCCCAGCTTGCCCCGGCAAAGGTCACGCCGGTTGCGGCGGGACGGCAACCGGGGCCTCGTGCGCAGCGTGGTAACCGAAACATTCTCGCCGGTGAATGAAGCGATCCGCGCCATGCGGGTAAGCCTGCGGCTGTCGAATCTCGATCGCGAGTTGAAGGTGATTCTGGTGACCTCTGCCCTGCCGGCGGAAGGAAAGTCGGCGGTCGCCGCGCTGCTCGCCGCTTCCAGCGCCGCCGCCGGGCAGCGCACCGTTCTGGTCGATTGTGATGTCCGCGGCCGCCGGGTTTCACGGGAGTTTGGAGCGCAGCATCCCGGCCTGACCGATCTGTTGGCCGGTAACGCCGATTTGCCCGCGGTCACGTTGTGCGATCCCGACAGCGGCTGTCACGTCATTCCGGCCGGATCGCGAATACCGAATCCCGGGGACACGCTGGGCTCCCGCCAGATGGCGGAATTCATGACCCATTTGCGGGCGGAGTATGATTACATCGTCATCGATACGCCCCCACTGCTGTCGGTTGTCGACGCGTTGGTACTGGCAACGATGGCGGACAAGGTCCTTATGGTGATCGACGGCAGTCACAGTCACAGTGACAGCGTCACGGAGGCGTTTCGGCTGCTTCGGCCGGAAGCCCGCCGCATTGCCGGGATTGCCTTCAACAAGGTGGGGCCCGACCAGTTGCGGCACTACGGGTATTACGGCGCCTATGGTGAGGCGGCGTAAACCGCCGCCGCTGGATCGTTCGATCCGAAACGCCATCAGCGGCCGCCCCCTAACACACGCGTGGCTGCGCACGTGCCGCCGCCCTTCGCTATCTCGCCGCGCGGGAAGCCTCGGTTCCACGGATCGAGATTGTTGTTGATCCTTATACGGGACATTGTCCACTGCGCACGGCCAGCGCCGGTATGGAGCACCAACAATGTCACGCCGATAACCGGAGGGACGATGCGGGACGCAGCGGTTGCCGGAAATGGAATACGCTCTAGAACGATGTCTATGACGGAATGGTTGTCGCATGATGGTGCAGTCGACCGCTTTCCTGAGTTGGCCGCTGAGTCGTCCCCCGGGTGAAATTCAGTGCTTGTCTAAGCCTGTGAGTTTCCATTATAAGTTTCCGAGGAAAATGCCTGCGTTTATGGTGACTGACAGGCGCCAGGACCTACTCGAGGTTGTCGTCAATGTCTCTGCATCAACCGGAGCCGCTTCTTGCTTTAGAAGGGGTTGAGTTTGCCGGCAGCTACAATCGCACGCCGTTCGGCTTCAGCCATAACCTGCATAGGCTCGATCTGTTCAAGGACGATGCCCTGCGCGCCTTGTGCTGTACCTTCGCCGATCACCCCGACGATTACTTCGTATCACGCAGCGCTCCGACACCCGGAACGACGTTCTATGCCGTACCACCCACGGATCTGAAGCCGCACGAAGCCTTTGATCAATTGACCGCCGGTTCATATAAGATCCTTTTGAAAAGACTGGAGCGGCATGACCAGCGATTCCGAGAGCTGCTTACGAAGCTCTTCCAGCAAGTCAAGGATCAGCTCCGCCCGAACGGTTTCAGCTGCGACGTGGTCCGACTGGAATCCTCGATTTTCATCAGCGCAGCTTCGACAACGACCCCCTTCCATTTTGATCCGGAGGTCAACTTCTTCTGCCAGGTTGAGGGCGAAAAGATCTACCATCTCTATCCTCCTAGCGAACTCGCGGAAGAAGAGCTTGAACCGCTTTATGTGCGGGCGACCGTGGATATAGGGCAAGTCGATCTTGCCCGTCGCAATGCCTCCGCGGAGCATATCTTCCCGCTATCGCCCGGGAGTGGCCTGCATCAACCCCAAGACGCTCCACACTGGGTCGAAACATCCCATGCACGCTCGGTCTCGTACACTTTTGTTTACGAGACGCGGACATCCCGCAGCCTCTCGCGTGTCCGCTCCTTCAACTACTATCTGCGCCGGTCGAACCTCGAGCCATCGCGGCCTGGCGTGAACCCAACCCGGGACGCGCTCAAATCAGGCATGATGGCGGCGCTCATTCCCGCCCGCCAGCAGGTGGGCAAGACGCTCCGGCGATGGTCTCACCGGTGATCATCGTCCTGGGCCGTCGGACTTGCTCAAGCGGAAATGGAAACCGCTGAAAGACGCAATGGAATGTTCCGGATAGAATGGGATAAAACAGCCGAGCCCGGGGTTGTTCCAGCTATCCGCCATGACGTATCCCAGTGCCTCGAACTGCCCGACAAACTCGGACCGGTTGAAAAGATGGTACGGGCACAAGGAGGTACCCATGTTCTGTATCGTCACTGCATGCGGCTGGTCATAGACTGGAATTTTGTTCAGCAGAACATGGGCCGGAAGGCATCTTACCTCGCGCAGCACCGCAAACGGCTCACTGATGAACTGCAAGGCGCCAGCGGAGAGCAAAATATCCGCGCCATTCAGTCTCTCAAGTGTGGTGGTGAACGTTAAGCCCGTGCACTTCTCCGCATCACACAGCCGCCGGCCAAGGTCGACCACGGCTGGCACATCGCTGACGACCCATTCCAGATCATCGGGATAGTGGATATGATTGCGGTATGCGTAAAAGCTTACGCCGATATTGCCTCCCCAATCGAACACGACCGTCCCCGCCTTCAGCAGTTGGGTCAACCAGAACAGCACTGGATAGTCATAGGCCGACAAGAAACTCCTTGCATGCGCCACGCGATCCGACGAGCCCGGATTGTCGAAACCGATCGACCGGGCTCGCGGAATGGCGTCGACCGCTTCGCCGAACCCGCGATAGATACCTCGGAACATTCTCCGTTGCCCGACGGCATGTTCAAAATACCAGTTGTAGACTGGCGACAATGGGATTCGAAGCAACGGCGATCGAACCGCGCCGATGGCGGCTAACCTGGTGACGGATCGCATTTTGTGCTCCCAAGCACGTTTTAGCTTGACAGATATATACTGCTGGATTACCGCTATTAGAAATGATTTATCGGTGCGTTGGCGACATACTATATTAGCGGGCCGCGTCGTATTCAAGATTTACGCCTATCTCCGAAAAGGGCCCGGGGTCCTCAGGCTAGGCCAATGCTGGATGTTGCCCACCGCTTCGATCACCGGCCGCCTCCAATCACCCGTTTCAGGGCGCATGAGATCAACCGTGATACACCGCGCTCATCGGTACACAGGCGGTCCTTCCGATCGCTCCTGCGCCGGCTTCCCTCCGAACGCTTAGGAATCAGCTATGGCATACATTGACTCGCAGACCCTGGGAAAGCCGTCGGCCCGGCCAGAGATCCTGATCTTCTTTCACGTACCAAAAACCGGCGGTACCACGATGGACGGCATTCTCAGCCGTTGCTTTCCCGGCCCGCAGCACTTCGATGGTGCGCTTGCCGACAACAAATCCGCCCTCTCCATCCGTCCCCGCGACAAGATCGAGGCAAAATACAGCGCTCTTTCCGCGACGGAGCGGCAGGCCATCCGCTGTTTGATGGGGACTATCTACCCCATGGGCATTCACACCATGCTGGACCGTACGGCAAAATATTTTACCGTGCTTCGTCATCCCGTCGCTCGATCGGCATCGCATTTCTTCAACAACCGTAAGTTGCCCCACCAGCCGTTTTATCATCGCGTCAAGGACATGACGTTGGACGAGTACCTCGATAGTGGGATCGGCATCGAGTCTCTCGATTACCAGGTGCGGCTTCTGTGCGGGTGTCCGGAATTGGATGTACCCCGGCATCCCACCGGCGGTCCGATCTCGGCTCCGCCCGTAGGCCCACACCATCTCGAACTGGCAAAACGCAACATCGAGAAGCATTTCATTGCCGCCGCGCCGCTCGAGTCCTTCAACACCTTGCTGCTGGTGCTGCGGGCCATTTACGGCTGGAATCTATGGCAGATCCTGTTTGTCCGCCACAACGTGGGCAAGGACGATGCCCCACAACAACCCGAGACGATCTCGGCCGCCAGCCGTCAGCGTTTGGAAGAAACCAACCGCTACGACATGGCACTTTACCAGTGGGTAAAGGACCGTTTCGCGGAGCAGACAAAATCGATGGAACCCGAGCTGTCGCGCGACCTGCGTCGCTTTGAAACGCTTAACTCGGTTGCGCAGCGGGTAAGACAGACCACGCCGGACCCGGTCGCCAGATCGATCAGCCAACTCTTGTCCACCATCCGGGCCGCATAGGCTGGTCCCGCCGGCAACTTGACCGGCGGCAAATAGCCGGCCTTCCCAGCATGCGCGCGATTTCTTTTGATCCGCCTGAAAAAAATCTGCGCGACCGCGTCATGCGAGGCGCCGCATCCACGTATACCGCCCAAATCATCCGGTTTGTCATTCAGTTCGTGTCGGTCGTCATAATGTCCCGATTGCTGACGCCAATCGACTTCGGACTTCTCGCTATGGTGACGCCCATCTATGGCTTGATAGTCTTGTTTCAGGATTTCGGTTTTACACAGGCAACCATTCAGCAGCGTCAGATCACCCATTTGCAAGTCACGGATCTGTTCTGGATCAACCTGGCAATCAGTGCCGGTTTCGCGTTTCTCCTGCTTCTGCTGGCACCGGTCATTGGCTGGTTCTATGGCGACAACCGCGTCATCAGCCTGACCCGGGCGTTCGCGGCACTCCTCGTCTTTGTTGCATTGCCGGCGCAGCATCTGGCCCTCATCAACCGGATGATGCGCTTCCAGTATCTGGCCGTCATGGATACATTGGCTTATCTCCTGGGGTTTCTGGGGTCGGTGCTTATCGCATACACGCTTAGAAGCTACTGGGCTTTGTTCGCGACCCCGGCGATCATGGCAACCGTCACTGCCGTGGGTGCCTGGATCGGCAGCGGCTTTGTCCCCAACTGGCCACGACGGCGTCACGACGTCAGCGAACTGTTGCGGATGGGCCGCGGCTTCACCGGGTTCAACATATCTGCCTATATCTCACGCAATCTCGATAACGTTCTGATCGGACAGGCCTGGGGTAATTTCGCACTCGGTTTATACGATCGTGCCTACAGACTGCTTCTGTTCCCGCTCCAGCAGGTCCAGACCCCTTTAGCGCGAGTCATGTTGCCGACGCTCTCCAGGCTGCAGGACGACAATGCGCGCTACCGAACGGTCTATCTTCGGGCCGTTGGCCAGCTTTTGCTGGTTATGGAGCCAGTCACCATTTTCACGATCGCGACTGCTGACATACTCATACCAACTCTCCTCGGAGAACAATGGAAGGGCTCGGTACCTATTTTCCTGTGGCTTGGCTTGGCGGCATTGCAGCAGCCAATCAGCGGAACGACGAACTGGCTGTTCATTAGTCAGGGGCGCAGCCAATCTTACTTTTATTGGGGATTGTTTAACGTTGTAACCTGTACGGCAGCCTTCCTGGCCGGCTTGCCATGGGGACCGGTCGGCGTTGCGGCTGCCTATTCGATTACCCAGATTTGTCCACGCATGCCGGTCATGTGGTGGATGGCAACACGTGCTGGCCCAGTGAAACTCGGCGATCTCTATAAGGCTGTGCTACCTCACGCTGTGGCGGGCGCCGCATCGTTCGCAGCCATAATCTTGGTACGACACCTGACCACCATCGATGGAATCGCGCTGTTGCTTATAGCACTTTGTGTTTCATATGCGGTGGCGATGTTGGTGCTTGCGCTGATTCCGTCAGGCCGAGCGACGCTACGTGAGACGTGTTCCCTTGCCCTGGCGCTGCTGAGGTAGTGCAAATTCTCGCCGGCCTTCCGTAGAAGCACGCGGATGCCGGCACCACGCTACCGAGGGTTCAGCTTCCCCGCAAACTCCTGAACGCGCACGCTGGAAGCAGGCTCGGTAAACAGGGCGGATCGATGACCGGTTGCCGCTAAGTCAACGAAAGCTGCCACGTAATCGGCGGCGATACGGATGGAGCTTTGATCTGGCCGGCGACCGAACAACAATGAGGAGCCGGATAGGTAAAGAAAATCGGCGAAGTCATCGTGCTTCGAGCCCTGTATCGTCACGCTTACACCGCCGTAGGTCGTGAGCGCCATGTTCAGACGCTGCTCGGTTTCATGGCTGAGGATTGCAGGAAATCGGCGCTGCGGATCAGCGACGGTCGTCTCGGCCAAGGTCGGCCACTGACCACCATCGGAAATATGCATGAACGGCTGCCGTATCCATCCACCCGGCGCGGCATCGAACAGCCAGCCATCTATATCGACCGCCGCCTTCACCCGCGCATCCAGCCAGCAGATCTGTACCGCGAGCGCGCCGCCAAACGAATGCCCGACAGCCGCAAGACGATCCATGTTCAGCCGCCCGGCAAATCGACCCGAAGGATCGTCCCGGTCGAGCGCGACCAATGCGTCGACAACCTGAAGCGCGCTCCGGCTCACGCGGTCCAGCCTTGCGTTGGCGATCCGCACCGTGCGCGCGAAAGCGTCCGCCGACGAGAAATCCATGTCGGCGACGCGCTGTGGACCGGACGAGCCGGCGGCTTGACCACAGCCCGGCGAATCATAGCCCATCGCGGCGACGATGAAGCCGCGGCTGGCGAGGTCTTGAACCAAGGCGGTGTTATCGCCGCGGCCGCCCGACCAGCCCGGCAGAAACAGCAGCACGGGATAGCTCGCCTGCGTCGTGGCGACCGGAGCACCCAGCAGCGCATCGGTTCGTACCCATTGCCGCAGCGGCAGCAATCCCGCCGACCAACTGTACGGGGCCCGTTTAAGGCCAGCAGCCTGGCCTGCCGGATACCAGAGCTGAACGTCCAGGCGACACTCCGGCGCAACCGCCGCGGCCCCATCATTGCCCGCGCGGCGGTAATCCCAGCGCAGTGTCCCGACCAAAAACGGACCCGCGGGGGCCGGCAGCATCGGGATGATGGGCTTCGCTGTCAGATTCACCCCGACAGCTATGCCGGCGACAGCTACGGCCGCAACCGCGAACAACCAGAGCATCCGGTACCGCATCCGCGCGACGTGGGTCCACGGGGTTCGGCCCCTTGCCATAAACACCGCCGTCACACCAATTGTTTCAGCACCCTATACCGACGGCGGGGACAATGCGCCGCAAATCTCTCGTGCGGACCGCAGCGACCGCGTAATCGGAGCTTCCGGGAGCGCGCGCCCTCATGCTAGACAGCGATGTAACGACCTTTCGGCTGTCGGGGAACGCTCCCGGTTCGCCGCCTGAAATAACGGACAACCCCGCGGATTTAATGTGACGACCAGCCCCCCTGCACCGCCCAAAATTTCGGTCATAATACCCACCCGTGGCCGGCCGCGGTTGCTGCTGCGTGCGCTGCAAAGTGCGCTGACCCAGACCCTCCGGCAGATCGAAGTCATCGTCGTCGTCGACGGACCGGACAACGATACGGTGGTTTCGCTTCGTACCGATATCGGACGCGCGCCTCAGGATAATCGTCAATCCGCGCTCTCTCGGTGCCGCCGGCGCACGCAGCGCCGGTGTGGAGCATGCCCGGGGGGAGTGGGTTGCGTTGCTTGACGACGACGATGAATGGCTGCCTCACAAGCTTGAGCGACAGATCAGTTGCGTCGGCTCGCAAGCCAATGTCCTGGTCGGCTGTCTCAGCCGGGTGATCACGCCCATCGCCACCTACGTCTGGCCTGAGGAAATCTACGACGGCACGGTGCCGCTGGGTGACTACCTGTTCGACCGGCGCAGCATGTTTGCAGGATCGAGCTTCATCCAGACATCGAGCTACCTGCTCCGGCGAGCAACCTTCAGGGTATGTCCGTTCCGCGTCGGCACGCCGCACGATGATTGGGACTTCCTGCTGCGCCTGTCACGCTTGCCGGCGGCAGACATCAAAATTGTCCCGGAAGTTCTTGTGAACGTCTATTTCGAGGAACGGCGGCCGTCCCTCGGCAGCACCAACACCTGGCGGGAGTCGCTGTCATGGCTTGATGAAATCGCGCCGATGCTGTCTCGTCGTGCCTATAGCGGCTTCTGCCTCGGCGTGATCGGTTCACGCGCGGCGCATGAACGCGCCTTTGCGGCGTTCGCCATCGTGCTGCGGAAAGCCCTGACGAACGGCTCTCCCACCCTCTGGCAGGTGCTCGTGTATTTGGCTTTTTGGGCGATTCCGCAAAGTCTGCGTCGACAGGTCCGCGCGGTCTTTCGCGGCCGGCGGCTGCCGCCGGCACAGGCGGGCATCGCTCAGCCTTCCGCCGATCCCGCACCTGCAAGGAACCCCGCCAGCGCCTCACGAACACCGCTGACTTTTAGCGTAATCAGTCCACCAAAATAGACCGCCGCCCCAGCCAAAATCTGGACGACAAGCGCGAGAGATCCGGGTCCAAGGTGGATTTCGCGCAAAAACCAGAACATGATCGCCGCACTGGACATTATCTTGAAAGCATCCAGATAAGGGATCGGCAGCACGAAGACTCGGCGGCTGAGGACAGTCGCCAGTACCAGACAGGCGAAACTTGCGGCAAAGCTTGCAATCGCCGCACCCAGCTCCGCCATTTGCGGTATCAGCCAGAGATCGAGAGCGATGTTAACAGCCAGCCCGAACGCTGTGGTCGCGATCAGAGGCGCGGTTTTTTGGGCCAGTTGGAACGCCGTGTCCACGTAGAACGCGCGGATGCCCGACAGCATCGCCACACCCGCAAGCAGCGGCGTCAGCAGAACCACGGACTGCCAGTAACTCGGTCCGACCATGACGTGCGCGAGGTTGTCCGACACCGAGATGACCCCGACACCGGCTGGCACTATAATTCCAAACACAACCACAAAGTTCTGCGCCAGCTTCCTGGCCACGGCCGCCGGCGAGCCGAATTCCACCGCTCGCACCGCCATCGAATAAGCCGACGAGCCGATACCGCCGGCCAGGGTCGTGATCGGTACCTGCGCGACGAACGTGGCGGCCGCGAAAAACCCGACCGCCTGTACACCCGAAAACCCCTGCAACATCCACTTGTCGATCGACATCAGCAGGGTCGCCAGGCCGACACTCACCGACAACGGCGCGCCAAACCGCAATAGCGAGCGACAGACTTCGGCATCGAAGCGGCAGCGATATATCTTCAGGCGCGGCTCATGCACTGGCAGCACCGCAACCAGGAAGCCCATGCCAAACACCAGCACCGTCAGCGACGCGCTCCGCGACAGATACGCCACCAGCGGAACCGTGACACACGTAATCAGCCCACGCGAAAGGCTGGCTCGGAAAAACGCCGCCTCCTGTAGATCTGCAAGCTGCAGCCGCTGGTTCAATTCGAACCATGCCGCGGCGAAGGCCGCCGGGAGGCAGGCCGCGGTCAGTTCCAGGTAACCGCCGAGCCCTCCTAGAAAAAGGATCACCGCCGCACCCAGAACAGTCACGCCACAAAGCGTGAGGAAACACGTCACGACGGTGCCGAAGAAGCGTTCCGAGTCCCTCACCGTCGGAGTCAGCCGCAGCAGGCTCAACCCGATCCATTCGAAAGCGCCTATGGTAACGAAAACAACTACCGAAATCCCAAGCGCGTAAAGCCCGTATTCCGCTGGCGCGAGCAACCTGGTGAGAATTGCAGTCGTGGCAACGCCAAAGACGCTGGGGATGATGCGTGCTAAAAGAAAAATCGCGCGGCTACGCAGGGCTGGGATCCTTTATTTCCGTTGGCTACAACCGATAATAGCCATGCTCGGCCGGCCACCGATGCTTAGCGTAGACCCACTGCCCTTATGAAAGCGCCTAAAATGCTGCGCGTTACGCGACGTTAACAGGCGGCCGTTCGGCCGGTCAAGCGTCGTATCACATCTCCGGCTGAGTTGCGGCACCGCTGCGTTGCGGCGCGTCGATTGACCATGTTGCGGTGATCCCTCGCGCCGCAAAAGCCGCCCGCTATCGTGTGCGAAGATATGGATCAACCGGAATCGCCGACGTCGACCACGGCAGGTTGCGCTGAAGAAGCGCACGCCCTTCTTCGCTCTGAAGTTCCCCTGCGCGCTACGAAACGCTTCTGCACGCCCGTGCATTTAGGCGATCGTGGCTTGTGCAACCTTGGGTTGGTTCCGCGCTTTGTAACACTTGCGGGCCCGGTAATTGCTTGCACTCGTCCATAAAATGCGCGCTCCGGCTGTATCTGATTTCGCGCCTGGATTGTTGTGGAAATCATTTGACTCGGTTAAAAATTGATTGATAAATGCGAGTCCGCCGCGTCACAAAACACGGAGCTCGTCTTACTAATGGAACTTGCTGGCACATTGGAATTTGCCGGCGCCGAAGAATCCGCGGTGGCGGTCGCGCCCAGAAAAACGCCGCCGGCAATCACCCCTCCGCCAGTAACCCCTCCGCCAGTGATGGCGGCCTGCTCCTACATGCCGCTTTCCGGATGGGTCGCGCTGCTCGCCGTAGCCGACGTACTTGGCTCGATCCTGATCGCCGCGGGCGTTTTCCACGTCTACGCCGATCCGCTGCAGTATCGTCGCTGGCAACTATGGGCGGGCATCCTAGGCTTTTTCGTTGCGTGGGTGATTACCGCGTATGTGGAAAATCTCTACGCCAAGAAGACACTGCTGTCCGGCCTCCGCGATCAGAGCATTGCCGCCGTAGCGTCCTGTGCCATGGCGTTCGGCATCCTGCTGCTATTCCTGTTCACGCTGCAGTTCATCGGTGGCGTCTCCCGGGTGTGGCTGCTGACCTGGTCGCTCTGCGTGTTCGGCTGGGTGAGCCTGCTGCGGTTGTCATGGTACCTCTATATGCAGCGCCAGCTCCGCCAAGGCACCTGCCTCGATCGTGCGCTGGTGCTGTCAGGATCTTCGGCGCTTGCCGGCATACTGAGTGACGAGATCCGTTACCAGAGCGGTGGCCGTATCGGCATCGTGTCGGCCGTCTCGTTTCCCGGCACCTCCGGCGGCCCGCCTCTCGACTGGGTCGAGAGCGCGGTCAAGAATGGCAGCGTCGATCGCGTGATCGTTGCCAGTGCCCGCAACGCCACGCCCCAGGCGCAGGCACTGATCGACCGCCTGTCGCGAACCGCGGTCGATGTGACCCTTATTCCGGACCTGGATGGCCTGTCGACGCGGATCGTCGGTGTTGATCGCATCGGCATGCTGCCGACCATCGAGCTGGTGTCGCGTCCGTTAAGCGTCATCGAGGCCGTGCTCAAACGCGCCGAGGACCTGGTGCTGGCGACGACGATGCTGCTTGCGGTCACGCCCCTGCTGGCGGTCGCCGCGATCGCCATCAAGCTCGACAGCCCCGGGCCGGTCTTCTTCCGCCAGGAACGGGAAGGTCATCACGATCGCAAGTTCAGGCTCTGGAAGTTTCGTACGATGTACGACAACGCCTGCGACATTGCCGCCACGCGGCAAACCTCCCGCAGCGATGAGCGGGTGACGCGGGTCGGGCATTATCTGCGCCGCTTCAGCATCGACGAACTCCCGCAGCTATTGAATGTCATCCGGGGCGACATGTCCGTGGTGGGGCCGCGGCCCCACGCCCTGGGCATGAGATCGCTGGGCCTGACAATGACCCAGGTTCTGAACGATTATCCTGCCCGTCACCGGCTCAAGCCCGGAATTACCGGCTGGGCCCAGGTCAACGGCTGCCGGGGCGAGATCGACTCGCACGATAAGCTGCGCCGCCGCGTCGATCTCGATTGTTTCTACATCGACAACTGGTCGCTTTGGCTCGACGTGTGGATCGTGCTGCGAACGATCAGTCTCATCGTGATCAACTCCGATGCCTATTAGCGTCGTGGGCCCCTGGGGCGCCCTGCTTCTCACCAAAAACGCAGGGGAAGAATAGAATGGATAACCATGGCGGTCAGCCCGGGACCGCTGCCGGCCGGCACGATGGCCGCTTGCAGCGCGTTAACATTCTCGGCGTCGGCGTCATGCCACTCAACCTCGAACAGGCGGTGACCGAGCTCGACAAATGGCGAGACGAAGGACGCCGGGATTACGTTTGCTGCGTTTCGGTCCATGGCCTGGTGACCGCGCAGCGCGATCCGCAGATCCGGCAGGCGCTTAATCATTGCGGGCTCGCCACCGAGGATGGCATGCCCCTCGTGTGGTGGTGTCGGCGGTACGGCGATGCGCGGGCCCGCCGCGTTTGCGGGCCCGATCTGCTCGCCGCCATGTGCGCGCTCGCCGTTGAAAAGGGGCATCGCCATTATTTCTACGGCGGCACACCGGAGGTGCTGGAAAGATTGGTGAGCCAACTGACCCGCCGTTTTCCCGGCCTGATCATCGCCGGATCTCACGCGCCACCGTTCCGCGCGCTGAGCCCGGAAGAAGATGCGGCCGATGTCGCCGCCATCAACGCAAGCCGGCCCGACTATGTGTGGATCGGGCTTGGCATGCCGAAGCAGGAGAAATGGATGGCGTCGCATGTGGGACGTATCGAGGCGGCCGCACTCCTTGGCGTCGGCGCCGCGTTCGATTTCCACGCCGGCACCAAGCCACGCGCGCCCGTCTGGATGCAGCGATCCGGCTGCGAATGGCTGTTTCGTCTGGCCACCGAACCGCGGCGGCTGGCACATCGCTATCTGATCGACAACACGGTGTTCCTGGCTCGCACGCTGCAACAATTGGTGGGCCAGAAATCCTATCAACAGGACTGGTAGGCAAGAGCCTGCCATGAAACTACTGATTTCAGCCTATGCCTGCGCTCCCGACCGCGGGTCCGAACATGCCGTCGGTTGGAACTGGACGACGGAGGCTCATTTTCTGGGGCATCAGGTGTGGGCGCTCGCGTCGCCGGCACATCGCCAGGCGATAAACGCCGCCTGCCGCGCCGATCCCCGCCTTGCCGGCATTCATTGGACATTCCCGGAAATCCGGTTCTGGCCGCTGCGACCAGCCATCGAGCCAAAATGGGAGAGGACCTACAATCTCCTGTGGCAAATCGCGGCCCTGCGCCACGCGCGGGAATTGCAGCAACGGGTCGGTTTCGACGCGATCCACCATGTTACCTGGGGCGGGGTGCGTGCGCCGACATTCCTTGGCTCACTCGGGCCACCCTTGATCATCGGCCCGCTCGGCGGCGGCGAGACATCGCCGCCATCGCTCCGCGACGGATTCTCTCTACGGGGCAAGGTGACGGAGAAGATTCGGGATTTATCGAACGCAACCATCACACGAAACCCCATGGTGCGCGATGGTCTGGCCAAAGCCGCGGTGATTGTCGTCAGGACACCCGATACAAGCCAGGTTCTGACCCCAGCCATGCAGGAAAAATCAACCTCCTTCATCGAAATCGGGCTGCAGCCGGCGCAAATCGGCACACCTCGCCTGTGCCGGACAACACCGCCGAGGCTGCTTTTCGCCGGCCGGCTGCTGTATTGGAAGGGTGCTCATATCGCCATCCGCGCCTTCGCGCGGCTGCAGCGCTGCATGCCCGATGCCCGGCTGACGATCGTCGGCCAGGGCCCCGAGAAAGCCCGTCTGCAGGCCGATGCGGCGTCGTACAAACTGGCCGACAAGGTGGATTTCATATCCTGGCTGCCGCAACAGGAGTTGTTTCACCTGTACGATAGCCACGACCTGTTCGTGTTCCCCAGCTTGCACGACAGCGGCGGGACCGTGGTATTGGAGGCTCTGTCTCGCGGGCTGCCCGTCATGTGCCTCGATCTTGGCGGTCCGCGCCTCATCGTGACACCGGATTGCGGGATCATCGTTCCGACCGCCGACCGCGATACGGAGCAGGTTGCCGCCGCCATGGCCGCGGAGATGATGGGGCTATTTTGTTCGCCGGATCGTGTCTCGGCTTTGTCCAAAGGGGCTGTCGCCCGTGCTCATGATTTTGTCATATCCGATCGCGTCGCGGAGTTATGGGATCGATTGGCGACACTGCTTGTCGGCTCGGAAGACGGGGTGTCACCGTCAGGCCGCAGCGGACGCACCGCCGACAGGGTTCACGAGACGTCCTTGATGGTGGCGCGGGCCGGTTGAGCACTGGCCGTACTGCCGCGTTTTTCCCAACGTCTTCGAATCTTCACGTCCGCGAAACGCGGAAAGTTGTGGCTGGAGCAATATCAGCCTGACTGGAACCCCAAGGCGATGTTATATCAACCGCCGTGGACATTGGCTCGTCGGGTGCCCGTTTCGCCATGTCCGCGAGAACGCCGGGGGAAGCGCAGGCGGGCGCGACGCGGTCGCCGCTGCACGGACTGTCGGTAGATTCCCGCTTTCGAGCCTGTGAGGAAATCGGTTTGCCCCGTTCGGAAACCGTTCCGAGCAGCCGGAATAATCTTTCACAAACTCTTCGCGGGAATGAGGGAAGGGAGGCGGGAATGACGGGAGGGAGCCGGGAATGACGGGGAGCGGGGATGGGTCCGCCATCAGGGCGGTTGATATTGAGGCGGTTTCATTCGAGATGGAACCGCTCTACGGGCCAGACACCACCCGCGCTGGTTGTAAAATTGCGTCCGGGCGTATTGCCGAATAGAACCTTCGTTGCCGCCGCGCGGCGGTGCGTAACGCCCTCTCACAGAACAGTCCGGTGACCATCAACGCACCGGTGGAGGCTTCAAAGGGAGCCAGCAACACGGTCTCGCTCACGCCAGTGAGAACGACTGCCACACACACCAGAAGCGTCGTCACACCCAACGGGCCCCAGTGAGACCGCATGCAGCGAACTGACAGCCATGTCACCCGCACCAACAAGGCGACATATAGTACGCTGCCCACAAACCCTACCTGCAACAGTATTTCCAACATCCCGTTGTGAGCTTGCGGAACCACCCAGTGAACCGCATCGGAAATTTCTATGGCTGCCGGGTTACTGGCCTCCCAAAAGACCTCGTATCCCCAGCCCAGCAAAGGCTTCATGGCGATATCATTGACGACATAGGCCCAGACCTCCGTCCGTCCCGTTAACGTCGGGTCCTTACCTAACAGCTCGAGGACGCTATCCGGAAACGCAGCTCCCACGACAACCGCAGGGATGATACATGCCAGGGCGGCGACACCCAGGACGCGCGCCGCGCCGCCCCTGCGGATTGGCGCGATCACTATATGCGCGACGCAGCAGACAAATATGACCAGGCACGACGTGGCCGATTTCGACATCAACGCAACGACGATGATCACCGCCAAGCAAAGCCCTTCGAAAACACGCCCCTTCTTCCGTATCGACAGGCAATGAAGTTCAGCGATCGCTCCTATCACCATGGCTTCGCCGAGAACGTTCTTTTGCGAAAAAATGCCACGAAAATCCATGGCGTCCTGCCCAATGGCGATGGCGTTGGACGGCGAAACCACCAGCAGCATCAACGATGCCGCGGCGGCGAGGAAAGTCGTGCGTGCGCACAACTCCAGGAACTCGTCAGGATCGATGGTTGTCGCGATACCTATCCATCCCACTGTAGCGACCAGATCGACAAACGCCTCTTTCACGGTGATCTGAGGGTCGATCGACCAGGCAAAGGAGCAAGCAAGAAAGCCGGCGATGACGAACAGAAATATGGAGCCGGTTCTAATGGTTCTTATCCGGCGCAGCCCCTTGGCAAAGAGGGCAATGCTCACGACAATGAACAGCAGGTTCAAGGTCTGTGTAAGCTTGTCCCCTGGTTTTCCATCCCACTCGCCATAAACCAGGCGATCAACGATGCCGGATGCCTGATTGCCCTGAAGGAGGAGAAACACCACCGACAGCCGCTGCCACTTTAGCATGAGCCAGCAATCAGTGCGGATTGCTGCCAATCCACACGATATCGGCGCGGTCGCCCAGGCGCTTTCGGAATCCGCTGGTTCAGTGCTTGGCAAACCGGGATGAGCGACGCCCTGCACGAGTAGTGTGTCAACTGCCGCACGACGCTGGTTAGCCCACGCTGATCTCGGATAAACACAGTATGCGCCGCCTGATTGCCTGATTCAATCGCTAATCGAGCTCGCCACAGGACCTGCCGCACTGGGGATCGCCGCACTGGGGACTGCCGCACGCGCGCGGGTTTGGTTTCATTCGGGATATCGCGGTTGCGATGCGGAAGGAGATCGACATGCAACCACAAGTGGTCCGAGTCAGGCGGCTTCCCCAAAGTGGCACAGTGGACCATATCAGGACGACCGCGGTTGCGGCGCGGTTGAGCGGCGCATGGGCTCGACGTTCAGGCGGTCTGTGCGGTCGCGTGTAGCGGCGATAAGACCAATCTGGCATGTCGCGAACGACAGCAAGACGCGGCTGCCCAGCAATGGCTCAATGCGTCCCCCGGGTCACAACGGCGCCGCTGATCACTGGTCCGGTAATCGTGCCGAGCAGGTTGAAGAATTTCTGTAGTTCCGTCAGCGGGGCATTGGCGACGTAGATCAGATCGTTGTCCTGGATGGGAAACCGCTCGGCCAGAAAGTACCCGTTCACATCGCGCAGACTGAGGTGGTACAGCACTGGTGTTTCCCCGTCGGGCGTCGTCGCGAGATCCGCAACGCCCAGGGTCTTGACGATCGCCGGCGGCTCGAAGCGGAACAGGAACACGCCGGCGGGATCGGCGCGAAGGTCCTGCAGCCCGCCGGCCTTGGCGATGGCCTGGGCCAGGTTCATTTGATCCTCGTCGAACGGTATGACCGGATTGTTCACGGTTGCGCCGAACACGGAGAACGTCCGCGGCGCCTTGATCAAGGTAATGGTATCCCCGGGCCACACATAGATATTCGCCTGCGGGTCCGAGATCAGCCTATCCATCGGGATCGTCGTGGTTTGGCCATCGCGCGCCAGCCGCACATAGGTATCGTACGGCGCCGATTTCGCACCCCCGACGCTGGCGATCACGTCGAGCAGGCGGTCGCCACGAATGGACAACGGGACGCGCGCGCCTGACACCAACTCTCCTGAGACCGTGACGTCGTCGGAGATTTGCTTGGTCACGGTCACGACAACCTGCGGCTCGATCGCGCGATCCGCCAACGCCTGTTGGATCGACTGCTGGACTTGCACCGGTGTGCGTCCCGCGGCCCGCACACGGCCCGCATACGGGATGCTGATCCCCCCGTCCGCTCCGACCACCTGTTCGGGGATCGTTACGTTATGGCCTCCGCCGGTCGTTGCGCCGGTTACGCCACCCGCCGCACCTGCCGCTGGCTCGGAGCCAAACAGCCCGCCACTGGAGGCTTCCCAGATTGAGACCACGACCGCGTCACCAATCCCGATCGCCGGATCGGGGGGCTTGCCAAAATGCTCGAACTTCTCGGCGACATTTACCACGGGTTGCGCCGATATCGCGCTGACGACGCGGGGGTCGATTTCAACCAGGTCGAAATGCCGCTGGCCTTCCTTTCGCGCCTGGTCCAGCACCTGATCCCTTGTCGGACCGGCCGTCGGAAGGGACGCACATCCGGCCAAACCAGTGACCGCCAAACCAGTGAGCGCCAGACAGCAAACCACAGTCTTGATATTCATCGAAGCGCATTGAATTCCATCGTTCCATTATTGTCTGATGTTCCACATAAAAAATCAACGCCTAATTGCAGGACGCCGTCCCCGCGCGGGTACAGCCGCAACCCTCTCCACTGCCTCAAGAACGAAGCAAGCGTCGTCAGGCGGAACACGGCAGTGCGCTCAGCGCGGCGTGCCGGCAGACCAGGGCCAACGAAGAGCAACGCCGGACAGACCCCGTCGTGGCGACTTCGCGCTGACCAATCAATGTCGCGGAATGGTGCCGAGGCGAAATCCGTGCGGCGGGTCGTCGTCGGCACCGAGCGAGTCGACAATCGCGCCACAATGCGTTCGGCACGGCAGGCTGCGTGGTTGCGCCACACCGCGCATATCGTCATTCGCGCGAAAGCGGGAACCTACCTCTCGCCCGTCGGATTGCTGCCCGCATGCGCACGACGAATAGAGTCAACGCGTCCGCCGGCTGGCATAACAGGCGGACTCGATCATGATATTGTCACCTGTAACGAACATGATTTACGCACCACAGAGTGAAGCACGTGTATCCACATAATCGCCAAACTTCCAAGTTTTTGGTCATAGTTAGATGGATACAATGATGACCGCTTTGTACGACGATACTCTCTTGCCTTGCTGCGACATTCCTGAGGTACCGACCTTGATCGCAAAATCTTTGGAACCGCCGACGCGGTCTGTAATCAGGGAGTCAAGAATGACAACTTTTTATGTAAGCGCCGGAACTGGCAATGACTCGAACGCGGGCACATCGGTGGGTGCCGCGCTCGCGAGTTTGCAAGCCGCCGAACAGTTGGTACATCCAGGCGATACCGTGGAAGTCATGAACGGGACGTACACCGGTCCCTACTATGGCGCTGTACTCGACATCACCACATCCGGCACCGCTTCCAAGCCCATCACGTTCGAAGCTGCACCGGGGCAGCACCCGATCATCGATTCCTCGGGAACCTGGAACGGCATCGACATTCAGGCCTCCTATATCAACGTCGCAGGCTTTACCGTCGAAGGTGATGCCGCCAAATACACCCTCGCGCAAGCTCGGGCAGCGGACCAGAATCCGTACGATCCGATATTCAATGGCAACGGCATCGTGACCGGCCCGACAAATGGCGGGGCGGCGCCGAACCACATCGTGATCGAAAATAATACCGTATTCAACGAACCGGGCGGTGGCATTGGCGTTATTGGATCCGACTATGTCCAGATACTTAACAACGTCGTCCACAACAACTCCAACTGGTCGTCCTATGACACTAGCGGGATCAGCGTGGCCGCTTCGGTGAACTCCGATACCAATGCTGGAGTTCATGACATTATAAGCGGCAACACCGCGTATGCCAATATCGATCTGATTCCAGGTATATACAGCGGGACTATAACGGATGGTGAGGGCATCATTCTGGATACCAACCCGAACTATGTCGGCGTCATCGAAGTGGAGGGCAATCTCACCTACGGCAACAGCGGCCCTGGAATCGAGGACTTCAAGACCAACAACGCGGTGATCACCGGCAATACGTCGTATGGAAACCTGCTGAACCCCGCGGACGCCGGCGAGGGCCAGATCCTCATCAACCAGTCCACCGGCAGTCAGGTGTATAACAATGTCACCACCGCTCCGGGCTCGTCGGGAGGCGGTTCGCCACCCAAGCTCACCATTGGTCCAGCGGCCGCCATCGCCGGGCCGCAAGGCTGGACCATTGCGGGGCCAGGCATTCAGATCAGCGACACCTCGCCCACACCCGGCCTCATGACCCTCAGCATAAGCGACACCGCGGATGCTTTTGTTGTCAACGGACAACGATATTCCGGAGCAGTCGGTGGCCACACCACCGGTACGGAAGCGCAGCTTAACGCGGACCTTGCGCTTATCCAGGTCCTCGCCACGAAGAACGACACGCTGACAGTGACCGTAACCGATCAGAACGGACTGAGCAGCCAGGTGGCGATTCCCATCATCGTCTCCAGGGCCGCATCAGACATGAAGTTCATCTACAATTCCGCGGCAAATGTCACCGCGCCGGCGCCGTCCGCCGCGCCTGTCGCCTATGAGGCGTTGGGCCAGGGCACCGGCACACTGAACATAACAGACTTCCGGTTCGGTACCGACAGCCTGACGCTCAAGTCGAACCTGAGCGTGGTCAGTGAGACCGTGTCGGCGGGCGTGGTTGACCTGCAACTCTCCAACCACGGACAAATCCTGCTGCATCACTCGTAGATGCGCGGCAACTTGGCGGTGGGAATGAGGCACTGATCTTGGCGGACTGACCTGAGGCGTTGCATCTGCCGTTCTCGTCGATGCGCGGTTGGTGTGACACTTCAGGTCGGTAACCGAGTCGCGGCTCCGCCGATGTCCGACGGGAACAAGTTGCGCCGGTAGGCTGTGGATCGAGACAGCAGGTTAGGCGCAAGAAGATCACCTTACCCGAATTGGCGACCGCATGCGTGATCCGAAGCGGACGCTGCTGAAGCAGTTCAAGCGCTGCCTTGGCATCTCGCCGCTTGCGCACCTACATCAACCGCGCCCGACGACCGCACGCGCCGAACTGATGCAAGCTCCCGGTGGTGTCTCCATAGCGGACATTGCCGCCGCGTACGCCGGACAGCACCTCTGCGCTGACGCTCTTTTCCCTCGCCACTCGCGACAGACCATCCCCAGCGGTCCAGCGCCTCCGCACGGGACGCGGGTGGCGCCCCTGACTATCGTTAGCTAGCGGTGGCGGCTCGCCTGAAGGCTGCCGCCCCGACTTATGCCGCGGGTGTTACCGAATTTCACTTGACAACGGAACGAGGACGTACGACGGTATTCTTCATTACGGTACCGGCCTGTAGTGCCGCCGAATGCAACTCCTCGCGGCACAAAAATGACAAAACGCTCGATGCCGCGCCAACTGGCGTCGCGTCGTACCCTGCGCAGGAATAGAGCCGGGTGCCCATAGCCGTGCCGACCCCGTCAGGAGGATGCAATGGCAGCGAAGAGTTGGATCGGCACCAGTGGCGACTGGAGCACGGCGGCAAATTGGAGCAGCGGCTCGGTACCGGGGAGTGGTGATGACGTTTCCATAGACACGGGCGTAAATGTCTATACGATAACGCTGGGCACGATTGGCATTGCCAACAGCCTCACGGTTATCTCTGACGTATTCAAGCTGAGCGGCACCCTGACCCTTGAAGGCATCCTGCCGGTGGGGCAGACGATCTTCGCCGGGTTCGATAACGAGTTTGATATGACTGGCCTCCTCGAGCTTAATAACCCGCGGAAGGAGTTGCTGGAGCTGAATGGCATTCGGACCCTGGCCGGCACGATCGAGACCGGGACGGCCACGCCCGAGCTCGACTTCGACATCAACAATACGATCGATGTGGGCAATCTTGCTATCGAAGGGCAAATTGCCTTCGCCGCCCGTCCTGGTGGTGCCGTCCACCAGACAGGCAACATCTTGCTGCCAAGCTCCACCGATGTGAGATTTCCGAGCATTGACATTATAGCAGGAGGGACTTGGGAGATCGAGGGCCCGGTCAGTATCGCGCCGCCTTCGGGCAAGGACGCCGGAAATTTCTTCAATGAGGGTGGGGTCCTTGTAAAAGCCGGCAACAACGATACGGCCCACATCGATGCTGTCTATGCGGACGGCAGCGACGTCGCAACTTCCCAGATTTTGATCGACGCGGGAACACTGGAGTTCGATGGCACCGTAACCGATATTTTCAGAGGCACAATCGGCACCACCGGTCCAGTCGGCGGGGGAGGTACGTTGGCGTTCGGTTCGGGCGTCTTCGCGGCATTTGATCCCACCGCCACGCTCGAAGTCTCCGGACTGGTATTTGGGGGCGCGACACTGGCTACTCCAGGGTTTCTACGTTATGATGGTAACTATGTGCAAACGACCGGAAGCATGGTGCCGGCTGGAACGTTCGAATTGGCGGGCGTTTCCCGCTTTTCCGGCGGGACGATCGATTCCGGAACCGTGGACATGAGCGGATATGCGCAGACGTTCGGTGGCATGACGGTTGACGACGATGGGTTAGTTCTCGATACCGGCGCCGTCGATCAGAATGGCAACGTGACACTCGGGAGTGTTGCAAGCGGGCAGAGTGGGGAGATCGACATTGCACCTGGCGCGACCTGGCATATCGACACTGGAGGCGACAATATAAATCTGGCAGGCGTTTCGCCGGTTTCCGAGGTGGTCAACTCTGGCTTGCTGGAGATGATCGCGACGGGTACGAGCACCATCAATCCCGATATAGTAGATACTGGGACTATCGTGATCGGGCCCGGCCCTGCCCAGTCCGCGGCGGTGCTGGATTTCGAGGGGCCCGCAAACGTTTTTGGTGGTTCGATCGGCGGCTTTGGGACACTTGTGCTGGGATTGGGGCACAGTGGACAGTCCAATACGCTTGAGGCCGGTGCATCAGTCGGGGTCGCCACCTTTGATATGTTGAGCACCACGACTCTTGAGGCCAATGTTACATTCGCCGGGGCTGTACATTCAAGGCAATAACTTTGGATCGACACTGGACCTTAATGGCCATGACGCGACTTTGCTTGGCCAGGCCACATTTTTCGCGAACGTGACCGGTGCTATTGCTGCTATCGCTGGTAGTGGCACGCTGACCGTCGATAGCCCGGCGACGGCACCCGCAGTTATAGGCAACTCGAAGGGAGGGATCGTCCAGATTCTAGGGCCAACTCAACTCAACAATGCCGGTGTGCTGGATCAGGTTAGTGGCTTAGTGGTCGGTGACGATTTGGACAATCCCGCCTTCGCGGTAAACACCGGAACGTGGACAGTGCAGTCCGCCACAATTGGCGGCGGAGTTCGACGAGTTCGAGCTTTACCAGTTCTGGAACGTTAGCCGGCATCGGAATCAGCGCAATCACCGTGCCGGAGTTCGTGAGCACTCCGTCTGCCCTCATTGCGGTGCAGAACGCATCCACACTCACGATTTACGGGGTGACCGTTGACATTGGTGGAAGCGTCACGGTCGATCTCGACGCAGAGCTTATACTCGGGAGCGGCGCGGATTTTTCCACTGAATTCTACACCGTTGGTGGCGCGATCTCGGGCCCTGGCACCGTGGGTTTGGTCGGAGGGAATACGGTCTTCGATTATACGATTTCTGATAGTACTAATATTACGGCTGCGGGTCTGGTGTTCGGTAGGAACGCCGCCATCACTCTGGCCGGCGATCTCGCCTATGATGGGTCTTTCAGCATGGCGGGTCTGAGTAGCTCGCTGAACCTCGGCGGCCACACTTTCACACTCAATGGCGGATCGGACGCTTTGCCGAACCTTCTCTCGGGTTCGCTCATTGCCTTCGGAACGCTTGTCACGGGTAGCGGTGGAGTTGTTCAGGTCAACAATGGTCCAACCCTCGGGTCTGGGATTTTGGGAGAATGCGGGCGCTGTATCCCAACTGAGTGGGTTGATGATCGGCGATAACCTTGGCCACGCGGCCTCGGTCGTCAACGAGGTTGGGGCCACTTACACGCTGGTTGGAAACGCCGGCATTACGGTCGGGAATGCTGCGAGCGACGAGTTTGTCAACGAAGGCACGTTCATCAGCGGAACCGGGACCAATGCGGTCCACGGTAAGTTCGTCAACGACGGTACCGTAATCGACGCGATCGAATTTGTCGGACCTGTGGTCACGGACGTGGGCGCCGATGGGCTCATTACGATCAGCCACGATGGGCAGGCGCAGTTCGACAACTCGGTTGACACTGGCCAGACTGTCCAATTCGTCGATGGCACGGGCTTATTGATCTCCCAAAGCCCCGCCCTGTTCAACGCGACGGTCCTTGGCTTCCAGATGGGAGACAGGATCGAGGTGAACAACCTCAGCGCTAGCGTGACCGGCGATTCGTTCACAAGCGGCGTTCTGTCGAATTCTGCACGGTTCGACGGTTCTGGCCGGGTTTCGGTTTTCGGGCGATTATTCTGCGTCAGACTTTATGGTGCCGACCGGCAGCAATTCGACCGTGATCACGACCGACGCCGCTCCGCGTTGCTATCGCGCCGGAACGCGTATTCAGACCCCACACGGCGGTGTCCGCGTGGAAAACCTTGCTGCCGGCGACCTTGTGCAAACCCGGTTCGGCGGCACGGGTCCGATCAGGTGGGTCGGTCACCGCAGCGTCGATTGCCTCCGACATCCAGATCCCCACCTTGTCTGGCCGGTCCGCATTTGGCCGGTGCGTTCGCTGAAGACGTAACGAGCCGCGATCGGTGGCTGTCGCCGGACCAAGCGGTTTTCGTGGATGCCGTCCTGATTCCGGTGAAGCACCTGATCAACGGCACGACGATCGTGCAGGAGCCGGTCGATGAAGTGACCTACTACCACGTCGAACTCGATCGTCACGACGTGCTGCTCGCCGAGGATCTGCCAGCCGAGTCCTATCTCGACACCGGTAACCGCGCGCTGTTCGCCAATGGGGGCGACGCGGTGGTGCTGCATCCGACATTCGAGGTGCCAAAGACCTGGTCGGGGGACGCGGCAGCTCCGCTGGCGACCGATGAGGCGCGCGTGAAACCGGTATGGGAGCGGCTGGCGGCGCGATCGCGTGCACTTGGGCTGCCGATCCCGAAGGAGGCTTTCATCAGCGATCCGGCAGTGCACCTGCAAGCGGGCGGGCACGCGATCCGGCCGGTGCTGACGCAACAGGATCGCAGCGTGTTCATCCTGCCGAAGCACATCGGCCCGATCCGCCTGATGTCGCGCTCCGGCTATCGACGGACTAAGACCGTGGGCGGATGACTGGAGGCGGCTTGGTGTCTACGTCAGTCGCGTCGTCTGGCACGACAAGGAGGGACGCCATGATCTGCCGGTCGATCATCCGTCGCTTGGCGAGGGGTGGTGGGCGGTCGAACGTGCCGGGAATCTCTTGCGCCGGTGGACTGATGGCGATGCGTTGCTGCCGATCTCGCCCGAGACAATGATGGTCGAGGTACAGATCGCTGGTTGCATCCCGTACCGTGCCATGCCTCCGAGGAAGTGTACAGGCCTGCCCGTATGGTGGCGCGAGTGGGAGGGCCCGGCCGGCGGCTTGAGAGTATCCGGAACATTGGATAGGTGAAGCGGCTGTGACCTCTTGACCTGAGGGGAGGGGAGAGGATCACGATGGCTGCACGGCTCAAGACCGAGGTGAGGAACGCGCCGATCGGGGAGCCGACTTGATCTGGGGTCGGCGCGCTTCGAGCCCCTACAGCGCCTCCACCGCCTTCATCACCTCGGCGGCGTGCTTCGGCACGCTCACCTTCCGCCATATCTGAGCGATCCGCCCGTCCTTTCCCACCAGGAACGTGCTCCGCTCCATCCCCATATACGTCCGCCCATACATCGACTTCTCAACCCACGTCCCATACGCCTCCGACACCACGCCCTCGATATCCGAGGCCAGCGGGAACGTCAGTCCGTATTTCGCCGCGAACTTCTCCAAAGCCGGCATCTTGTCCCGCGACACCCCGATCACCTCCACCCCCAGCTTGCCCAGCTCCGGCAGCGCCTCCTGGAACGCGCATGCCTCCTTGGTGCAGCCCGGGGTATCCGCCCGCGGATAGAAATACAGCACGAACGGCGCTCCTTGCATCGATTGCAACGAAACCGTCCGGCCGCCTGTCGCCGCCATCCGGAAGTCCGGAGCCGGCTCCCCCTCCTGCACTGTCATCCTGGATTCCCTTCCACCAAACGTCCGAACGCCGCACGCACCTGTCCCGCCACCGCCTCGATCTCGGTCCGCAACGCAGCGATATCCACCATCCCGGTCGCCCGTAGGAGCGGCGCCGCGGACGCCTCCGGCAACGCCGCCGGCAGGTTCCGCCCGAGCGTGATCCGCAGCATCCCCTGCACCGTCCGCCACCAATGATCCGCCCGCACCAGCAGCGCCGCGTCCGCCTCCGATAGCCAACCCGCCACCGCCAGCCGCCGCAGCGCCACCCGCGTCGTCGGATCGCACAGCGCCGGGGCCGCCGCCGCGTGCACCAGTTGCAGCACCTGGGCGATGAACTCCACCTCGATTTGTCCGCCCGCCCGCAGCTTGACGTCCCACGGCCCGGACGCCGGCAGGTCCCGCGCCAGCCGCGCCCGCATCGCCGCCGCATCGGCCCGCACCTTCATCGGATCGCCCGCCGCGCGGATCGCCTCGCCGATCGCCGCCTCCACCCTCGCCCGCAACGCCACCGGCCCGGCAATCACCCGCGCCCGGGTCAGCGCCATCCGCTCCCAGGTCCACGCCGCCTCGGCATGGTACCGGCGGAACGCCCCCAGCGAGACCGCCACCGGCCCTTTGTTCCCGGACGGCCGCAACCGCATGTCGACCGCATAGAGCTGCCCGTCTGCCCCCGGTGCGGTCACCGCCGCGACATACGCGTGCGCCGCGCGGATGAAATACTGCACCGCCGGCATGCTGCGCCCGCCGACCGAGTTCCGTCACGTCCTCCGGATGGTCATAGACCAGCATCAGGTCCAGGTCCGACCCGGCCATCATCTCCCGCCCGCCCGCCTTGCCGAGCGCCACCACCACCATCGCCCCGCCGTGCACCTCGCCGTAGCGCGACGCGAAATCCTCCAGCACCGGCTCCAGCAGGCTGCCCAGCGCCGCGTCCGCCAGCGCGCTCCGCCGCAGCCCCGCCGCGTCGGCGTCCAGCCGCCCCTCCATGGTCGCCACCGAGATCGAGAAATCCTCCTCCCGCACCGTCCGGCGGGTGATCTCGATCACCTCCTCCAGCCGCCGCGCATCCTGCAGCCGCCCCGCCAGCAATCGCGCCGGCTCCGGCGCCTGCTCGTCCGCCGACAGCAGCCCGTCCAGCGCCGCCGGATGGCTGGCCAGATGCTCGGCCAGAGACGGCGCCGCTCCTAGCACCGCCGCCACCCGCCCGATCAGCTCAGGATTGCGCTGGAACAGCGACAGCAATTGCACCCCCGCCGGCAGCCGGCCGAGGAAACCGTCGAACCGGCTGAATGCCAGGTCCGGGTCCGGCTGCTTCGCCAGCGCGCCCAGCAGCGCCGGCAGCAGCCGAACGCATCAGGTCGCGCGCCCGTTCCGAGCGCAGCGCCCGTAGCCGCCCTGCCTGCCATCCGCGTACCGCGGTGATGATCCGCCCGGTATTCTCGAACCCCAATCCACGCAGCGCCGCCACCGTCCCCGCCGGCGACGGATCGTCGCCGCGGAAATCCAGCTCCAGCCCGGCGACATCCTCCTCCGCATCCGCCGGAATCCGCTCGAACACCTCGGCATAGCGGGCACGCACCCGGCCGAGCTGGCGCAGCAGCGCCGCCGCGAACGCGGCCGCCGTCCCATACCCCATGAAGGTCGCGAACCGCTCCAGCTCCGCCGTCCGGTCAGGCAGCGCGTGCACCTGCCGGTCGGCGACCATCTGCAGCCGATGCTCCACCTGGCGCAGGAACCGGTACGCCTCGGCCAGCTCGGCCGCCGCCGCGCCGCTCCACGTGCCCGGCCTCGGTCAGCAGCCGCAGCGCCCCCAGCGTGGTCGGATCCCGCAGCGCCGGATCCCGCCCGCCCCAGACCAGTTGCAGGGTCTGCACCAGGAACTCGATCTCCCTGATCCCACCCTGGCCAAGCTTCACGTCGCGCCCGGCCACCTCCGCCACCGGGTCCGCGGCACCACCCAGTGCCCCGCCCTTATGCGCGTCGATCCGCCGCTTCATCGCGTGGATATCCGCCACCGCCGCGAAATCCAGCCCGCGCCGCCACACGAACGGCCGGATCGCCTCCAGGAACGCCGTCCCGGTCGCCACGTCCCCAGCCACCGGGCGCGCCTTGATCATCGCCGCGCGCTCCCAGTTCTGCCCCATGCTCTCGTAGTAGCTGATCGCCGCCGTCAGCGAGACGGCGGGCGGCGTCACCCCGGGATCGGGCCGCAGCCGCAGGTCGGTGCGAAAGACGTACCCTTCGGCGTCGCGCGCCTCCATCAGCGCGACCAGCCCGCGCGCCAACCGGCTGTTGAACGCGCGCATCGCATCCCCGCCGGTCCGTTCGGTGTATATCGGGGCAGCCGGGTCGTACAGGAGGATGACGTCAATATCGCTCGAGTAATTCAACTCGCCGGCCCCGAGCTTGCCCATGCCGAGCACCACGAATCCGCTGTCCTGCACCGGACGCGCGGGGTCGGTGAGGTGCAGCTCACCCGTCTCGAGCGCCGCCCGCAACAGATGCGCCACCGCGGCTTCCAGCGCCGCCGCGGCGAACGCCGACAAGGCCGCCGTCACCCGCTCCAGCGGCCACAGCCCGCCAATGTCCGCCACCGCCACCGCCAGCGCCACCACCCGCTTGGCACGGCGGAGCGCGGCGGCGACCTGATCGCGCGGCGCCGCCGGATCGATCGCCGCAACCGCCGCCATGGCGCCGCTCACGACCGGGTCGGGCCCCTGCGCCGCCAGGACAGCCATCGAAGCGGCCTCGCGCACCGCCAGATCGGACAGGAACGGGCTGTTGCCGCCCAGCGCCCGCAGCATCGCGGCAAATGCCGGCTCCCCGAGCAGCCGCGCCTGTTCGGTCCCGACCGCGGCGAACCGTTCCGCCAGCCGGTCCGCCGCGCCCTGGTCGTGGGCAGCCGGCCAGCGGTTCGGCCAACGAAAGCGCGTGCTGCTCATGTGTCCGCTGGTCATTTGTCCGCAGGCTGGCCGTGAGGCGCCTGTCAGGTCAAGCGTTGCACCATTGCTGGACCGTGCTGCACCGCCTGCTGGCCATCCTCGTCGCCTTCGCGGTGGTGCTGTCGCTCGGCGTCGCCGCGCTCGCCTGGCGCCTGTCGCGCGGCCCGATCGACATGCCCTGGCTGGCCCAGCGCATCGAGGCCGCCGCCAACCCGGTGGGTGCCTCGCGCCTGGAGGTCGGGTCGGCCGGCCTCGCCTGGGAAGGATTCCACGCCGGCCTCAATTCGCCGCTCGACATCCGCGTCACCGGCATCGAGCTGCGCCGGCCGGACGGCTCGGTGCAACTGGCCGTCCCCCGCGCCGAGCTGACATTGTCGGTGACCGCCCTGCTGCGGGGGCGCCTGGCGCCGCGCACGCTGCTCGTCGAGCAGCCCAGCCTCATCGCGCAGCGCGCCGCAGACGGGACACTGCGTTTCACCACCGGCGGCGACGCCCACACCAGATCGGCACCTATCCAGCTTCCGGCGACGACCGATCTTGAGGGCGCCTTCGCGGAGCTGGCGCGCCCGCCGGCCAACGATACCAGCCGCGGACGCGGCAACGTGCTGAGCCAGGTCCGCCTGCTCCGCATCCAGGATGCCAGCCTCGTGCTGCACGATGACCAGCTCGGCGTCACCTGGCAGGCGCCGCAAGCCAACCTGGAGCTGACCCGCCTGCGGGATGGCGGCGTGCGCGGCACGGCGGCGCTCACTCTGGATCTGGCCGGCCAGCAGGCGCAGTTCCACGCCACCGCCGATCTCCCGCCGAGTGGCAGCGAGATCCATATCCAGGCGACGCTCTCGCCCATTACCCCCGCCGCTATCGCCAAGACAGAGGTGAGCGGCGCGGCCTCGGCGCTGGCACCGTTGCAGGCGCTGGACATGCCGGTGCAGACCGGCGTGGACGTGACGGTCGGCCCGCACCTGATCATCCACCAGATGCACCTGACGCTCGACGGCGGTCCCGGCACGGTGCGGATTGCCGGCAGCCCGGTGCCGGTGGAGCATGCCGTCCTGATCGTATCCGGCACCCCCGAGCATGCGGTCCTGCAGAGCCTTCGCCTCGTGCTGCCAGGCACCGGTGGGACCGCTGCATCGACCGTAGTGGCGCGCGGCAGCGCGGACCGCGCGGGCGGCCGGGTGAACGCGCAGGTCTCGGTCGCATTCGACCAACTCGCCTTCGCCGCCCTGCCGACGATCTGGCCGGCCGCCCTCGCCAAATCCACGCGGTCCTGGATCGTCCAGAACATCCCGTCGGGCGTCGCCCACGACGGCCATTTCGACTTCGCCCTGGCCGCCGCCGCCGACCTGTCAGGCATGGCGCTGACTGCGGCGAGCGGTGGGTTTCAAGCGGATGGGCTCACGGTTCATTGGCTCCGCCCGGCACCTCCCATCGTGCAGGGCGAGGCCACGCTGCAACTGGTCGATCCCGACCGGATCGACATCAAGGTGCTGGCCGGGCAGGAGGTGGCGTCCTCGCCGGGCGCGTCGCCTTCGCAGGGCGCGTCGCCCTCGCCGGACATGCTGTCGTTCACCGGCGGACAGTTGCGGTTCACTGGCCTGACGCAGCAGGACCAGCAACTGGCGATGCAGTTTCAGATCGTCGGCTCGGTGCCGGCCGCCATGGACCTGCTGCGCAACCCGAGGCTGGGACTGCTGACGCGCCATCCGATCCCGCTGCGCGATCCGGCGGGACAGGTCAATGTCGGCCTGACCGTCTCGTTTCCGCTGCTCGCGCGGCTGTCGGCGGACCAGGTCACGATCGCCGCGCAGGCCCACTTTAGCGGGTTGCATCTGGCCGGCATCGTGGCCGGACGCGATCTGGACCAGGGCACCATCGATCTGTCCGCCCACAACAGCGGCCTCAGCGTGAACGGGGACGCGCTGTTGGCCGGGATCCCGGTGCAGCTTCAGGCCAGCATGGATTTTCGCCCCGGCCCACCGGCCCAGGTGGTGCAGCGGGTCACGGTGAGCGGGCGGCCCGATGCGCGCCAGCTCGCCGCCGCCGGCCTCGATGCGGGCGACGTGCTGGCCGGCCCGGTGCCGCTGACCGCGACCCTGTCCGAACGCCGCAACGGCACCGGTTCCATCCAGGCACAAGCCGACCTGACGCCCACCGCCCTGTCGGTGCAACCGCTCGGCTGGCGCAAGCCGCCCGGCGCCCCGGCGCGGGCCGAGGCAACCTTGGCGCTCGACCATGACCGGCTCACCGGCATCGACCCGTTCCAGGTGCAGGGCGACAAGCTGGAGCTGGATGGCCGCGCCGAATTCGACCAGGGCCGGATCGTCACCGTGCAGGCGGACCGCATCCTGCTGGGCGGCACCGAGGCCCACGGCGTCGTGCAATTCCCGCCGGATCGCCCGATCTCGGTCAGCTTCTCCGGGCCGACGCTCGATTTATCCGGCCGCTTCGCCAACAAGGCCACGACACCCGACACCAGCTCCACCGCGCCCGGGCTGGCCTGGTCCGGCGATGCACGGTTCGATCGGGTCATCCTGGCCGCCGGCCACGATGTCACCGGCATGTCGGCCCGCGCCGTCGACGATGGGCGGGTGCTGAGCGAACTTCGGTTGCAGGCGCGTACCGGTCCAGATGCGCCGGTTGCGTGGACGATCCAGCGGGCCGCGCCGCACCCCGGCGCGGCGCCGGAGCGCAGCACGACCCTGTCCGCTGGGGACGCCGGCGCCCTGCTGCGTGCGGTGGGCGCCGTGGAGACCATGGATGGCGGACGGCTGACCGTGAACGCGACCTACCAGGACGGGCAATCCGGGCATCCGCTGGTGGGCACTGCGGAAATCGACGATTTCCGACTTCGGAACGCAGTGGGCATGGGCAAGCTGCTGCAGGCGATGACGCTGTACGGTCTGGTCCAGGCTCTGCGAGGCCCCGGCGTCGGGTTCACCAGGCTGACCATGCCGTTCCGGTTCCAGGACGGCGTCCTGACGATGGCCGAGGCACGTGCCATCAGCCCGTCACTCGGGCTGACTGCGAAAGGCTGGCTCGATCTCGATCGCCGGCGCGCGGACGTGCAGGGCACGATCGTGCCGGCCTATTTCTTCAACTCGCTGCTCGGGCGCATTCCCGTGCTCGGCCGCCTGTTCAGCCCGGAGCGCGGCGGCGGCTTGTTCGCCGCCAGTTACACGCTGCGTGGGTCGTTGGATGATCCGACGGTGACGGTCAATCCGCTGACCGCCGTGACGCCGGGATTCCTGCGCGGGCTGTTCGGGATGTTCTAGAAAGCGGCGCGGAGCCCGCCACTGGGTCCGCCCCTGGGTCCCGCCGACCACATTGCGCGTGGAACCCGTCAATTGGTTCGGCAGGGTTGCGCGTTTCCCCCCGCACCCTCTTGAACCGGTGAGGGATTTGGCGATGATGCGCCCGCGATTCCGTGCCGAGGCGGACCCCTCGGTCACCCCACGACCGGTCCTGAGGCATGAGCGAGCACGCGCACGGCGACACCATCTTCGAGAGTTCTGGCCTGAAGCAGCCTTATCACCTGGTCGAGCCCAGCCCCTGGCCGATCATCGGCGCGGTCGGCGGGTTTCTGATCGTACTCGGCATCGTCCTCGCCGCCCATTATGGCGACTATTACGTGCTGACGGCGGGCGCCCTGGTGGTGTTCGTCGTGATGTTCTTCTGGTGGCGCGACGTGATCCGGGAGAGCCGCACGCCGGGCGTGCACACGCCGATCGTGCGCCTGGGCCTGCGCTACGGCATGCTGTTCTTCATCACCAGCGAGGTGATGTTCTTCGTCGCCTTCTTCTGGTCGTTCTTCAATTTCGCGCTGTTCCCGGACAACGTGTCCGGCCTGGCCAATCCGACCTGGCCGCCGCCCAATATCCACACGCCGGATCCGTTCCACCTCGCCATCCTGATGACGATGATCCTGCTGCTCTCCGGCACCACGATCACCTGGGCGCATCACAGCCTGATCGAAGGCAACAAGAAGGGGCTGGTGGCCGGGCTCGGGCTGACAGTGCTCCTGGGGATGTGGTTCACCGCGACCCAGCTATGGGAATACACCCACGCGCCATTCAAGCTGGTGGGCGGCGGCGTATATCCGTCGGTGTTCTATCTGGCGACCGGGTTTCACGGGTTCCACGTCATCGTCGGCACCTCGTTCCTGATCGTATGCTGGTTCCGAGCGCGAGCCGGGCAGTTCACGCCGGCACGCCATTTCGGCTTCGAGGCGGCGGCGTGGTACTGGCACTTCGTCGATGTGGTGTGGCTGTTCCTGTTCACCTGCATCTACTGGTGGGGCGCCAGCCCGATCGTTGCCTCCCCCTGAGCAGCCATCGCCGGGCTGCTGCGCACGGCGCTGGCCTGCCGCTGCCCGCGCTGCGGGAAAGGGGCCTTGTTCGACGGGATACTGACGATGCGCGAGCGCTGCCCGGTGTGCGGCCTGGACCTGCGGGGCAATGATGCGGGCGACGGCGCGGTGTTTGCCGTGATTTTCGTGCTCGGCGCGCTGGTGGTGCTGCTGGCGATCCTGGTGGAGATCTGGTTCTCCCCGCCGCTTTGGGTGCACGCGGTGATCTGGCCGCTGTTCACCGTGCCCGCCGCGATCCTGCTGATGCGGCCGGCCAAGGCGGCACTGGTGGCGATCCAGTATCGCAACCGAGCGTCGGAGATGGGGTTGTGACGATTGGCCGGCAGAGATTGCGCACGGCCGGGTGGGGCTACAGATACCGTTCCCATTCCTGCCGTCCGTGCAGGACGCGAACGATCAGAAAATCGGCGTCAGCCAGCACATAGACGATCAGGTGAGACCGCCATGGACGCAAGCGCACGGGAGGCGTGAATTCAGGCCATTCGCGCGCCATGCGCGGGTTGTCAGCTATCGGATCGAAGGTCCGGGCTCCGGGCAAGCCTACGTGGTACTGCTCGGCTTGGCTCTGGCCGAATTCCTGGCATCCCCGCAAATGGATATCGATGATGTCCTGATCGGCTTGGCGCGTTGTCCTATACGTCATCGTTCGGCTTGCCGGCCGCCCGAGCACGCGCGGCCCGCAGAATATCCTCCATCGAACGGGTGCTGATGCCGCTCTCGATCCCTTCCGCGATGAGCCTCTGCATCTCTTCGTGGCTTGCAGCCCGCTCCTGGTCGCGCCGGATCAGGTCGCGCACATAATCGCTCGCGTTGCTGTAGCGGCCGGTCCGGGCCTGCGCCTCGACCCAGCCCTTCATTGGATCGGGCAGGGAAACGTTCATCGTGGCCATGGAGGTCCTCCAGGCCTTCGATGGCAAAGAATGGCAATATCTGTCAAGTAGTGCCAACCCGCGAAGCTAGATCGGTCATGCCCGCGAAAGCGCGCGAAAGCGGGCTTCCAGGCGAGAGCCCGCGAGATTCGGAGCGTTTGGCTGGATTCCCGCTTTTCGCGGGAATGACAGTGCTCCTGGGGATGTGGTTCACCGCGACCCAGCTATGGGAATACACCCACGCGCCATTCAAGCTGGTGGGGGGCGGCGTATATCCGTCGGTGTTCTATCTGGCGACCGGGTTTCACGGGTTCCACGTCATCGTCGGCACCTCGTTCCTGATCGTATGCTGGTTCCGAGCGCGAGCCGGGCAGTTCACGCCGGCACGCCATTTCGGCTTCGAGGCGGCGGCGTGGTACTGGCACTTCGTCGATGTGGTGTGGCTGTTCCTGTTCACCTGCATCTACTGGTGGGGCGCCAGCCCGATCGTTGCCTCCCCCTGAACAGCCATCGCCGGGGCTGCTGCGGACGGCGCTGGCCTGCCGCTGCCCGCGCCGCGGGAAAGGGGCCTTGTTCGACGGGATACTGACGATGCGCGAGCGCTGCCCGGTGTGCGGCCTGGACCTGCGGGGCAATGATGCGGGCGACGGCGCGGTGTTTGCCGTGATTTTCGTGCTCGGCGCGCTGGTGGTGCTGCTGGCGATCCTGGTGGAGATCTGGTTCTCCCCGCCGCTTTGGGTGCACGCGGTGATCTGGCCGCTGTTCACCGTGCCCGCCGCGATCCTGCTGATGCAGCCGGCCAAGGCGGCACTGGTGGCGATCCAGTATCGCAACCGAGCGTCGGAGATGGGGTTGTGACGATTGGCCGGCAGAGATTGCGCACGGCCGGGTGGGGCTACAGATACCGTTCCCATTCCTGCCGTCCGTGCAGGACGCGAACGATCAGAAAATCGGCGTCAGCCAGCACATAGACGATCAGGTGAGACCGCCATGGACGCAAGCGCACGGGAGGCGTGAATTCAGGCCGTTCGCGCGCCATGCGCGGGTTGTCAGCTATCGGATCGAAGGTCCGGGCTCCGGGCCAAGCCTACGCGGTACTGCTCGGCTTGGCTCTGGCCGAATTCCTGGCATCCCCGCAAATGGATATCGATGATGTCCTGATCGGCTTGGCGCGTTGTCCTATACGTCATCGTTCGGCTTGCCGGCCGCCCGAGCACGCGCGGCCCGCAGAATATCCTCCATCGAACGGGTGCTGATGCCGCTCTCGATCCCTTCCGCGATGAGCCTCTGCATCTCTTCGTGGCTTGCAGCCCGCTCCTGGTCGCGCCGGATCAGGTCGCGCACATAATCGCTCGCGTTGCTGTAGCGGCCGGTCCGGGCCTGCGCCTCGACCCAGCCCTTCATTGGATCGGGCAGGGAAACGTTCATCGTGGCCATGGAGGTCCTCCAGGCCTTCGATGGCAAAGATTGGCAATATCTGTCAAGTAGTGCCAACCCGCGGAGCTAGATCGGTCGTGCCCGCGAAAGCGCGAAAGCGGGCATCCAGGCGAGAGCCCGAATTCCGAGCGTTTGGCTGGATTCCCGCTTTCTCGCGGGAATGATGGGGTGGATGGCCCCTCACGGCATCGATGTGCCAAAGTTGGGGTATCGCAATTCCAACGGACAGGAGCCATCCATGAAGCAGGTTACCATCGTCGGTCTGGATCTGGCGAAGAAAGTCTTCCAAGTGCATGGAGTTGATGCCTGCGGGACAGTCCTGATCCGTCGCGCGCTGCGGCGGAGCAAGCTGCTGGAGTTGTTCGCCAAATTGCCGCCCTGCCTGATCGGCATGGAGGCGTGCGCGACGGCGCATCACTGGGCGAGAGAATTGGGCAAGCTGGGTCATGAGGCACGGCTGATCCCGCCGGCTTATGCGAAAGCCTATGTGCGGCGCAACAAGAACGACGCCGCCGATGCGGCGGCGATCTGCGAGGCGGTGAGCCGCCCGACGATGCGCTTCGTGACCGTGAAGACGGCCGCCCAGCAAGCCGCGTCAGGCGTTCACAAGGTACGAGAAATGCTGCTGAAACAGCGCACTATGCTGATCAACCACCTGCGCGGCATGATGGCGGAATTCGGCATCGTGGTCGCCGAAGGACGCCGCCATGTCGGCGAGCTGGTGGCCATCCTCGCCGATCCGAGCGAGCAGCGCATACCGGCGCCCCTGCATAGCTGTCTGCTGGCCGTGGTGGAAAGCCTGCGCGGCTTCGAAGCCCGCATTGAAGCGATCGACAAGCAGTTGCTCGCCTGGGGCCGCGACAATGCGACCTGCCGACATCTGATCACCATCCCCGGCTATGGACCGATCGTTGCAAGTGCAATGGCAGCGATGGTGGTCAATCCAGCAGCCATGCGCAGTGGCCGCGAGTTCGCCGCCTCGCTCGGGCTGGTGCCGCGTCAGGACGGTACTGGTGGCAAGGTGAAGCTCGGGCCGATCAGCAAGCGCGGCAATGGCTATCTGCGCCGGCTGCTGGTGAACGGCGCCATGGCGGTGCTGCGCAGCAAGCGGGCGACCCAGGAGCCGTGGCTGGTCAAGCTGCTGGCGACCAAGCCGCGCCTGGTCGCGGCGGTGGCGCTGGCAAACAAAATGGCGCGCATCGGTTGGGCACTGATGATGCGCAATGAGGACTTCCGGACCGTGCCGGCGGCGGCCTGAACACAACCGCGCAGACGCGACCGGAAGGCTTGCGAGGGTGAAACAGCGTGATGGCATTGTCGGTCAACCGACAGATCGAGCGAGACCTGGCATCCGTCTTGGGACAACGCGATCCCGTGGGAATGATCAGACCTCGATCCACGGTTCCCATCAGGGCCTGCGGTCAACCACCGCGCCAACAGGCCGGACACATGACCGCAAGTGGCCGCCAACGCAGATCACGCAACAAAACCCTTGCCAGCCGGGGGCCATCCACACATGACGGGAAACGGGGATGACGAACGTAGGTCGCCCTTATGCGGTCAGATATAATCGGGCAGCAGGTCCTGGCCAGGCCACTTCACCTCGCTTCGGTGGTGGCCTAAATGGGACACATGGAACAGAGGCTCGTCGGGCCACCTACGACCGTACTCCAGCTTGACGGCACATTGAGCCTTATTTCGCTCACCGGCTTCCCAACAGGCAGAGATCTGGACGCACGCTGCATGCCCGAACTCGACGCCGTTCTGGACCATCCCGCCAGGCGGGCGCCATCACAGCGTTGACCAGCTCCGAGGGTCACGTCTTTCGGCCAGGTAGCGGATCGCAATCGCGTCCGTCGCACCGCTTCGGTGCGCTGATTGTTCCCAGCCTGATCGTGCTGCTGATGCTGGCGATCCTGCTCGCGCTGGGGACGTGGCAGATTTACCGGCTGCACTGGAAGGAAGGGATTCTCCAGCAGGTGGCGCAGGCGGAGGCGGCGCCGGCGGTGCCGCTCGGGCCGCATCCGACCAGCTTCCAGAAGGTCAGCGTGACCGGGCGGCTGCGGCCCGATCTCGCCGCCTCGTTCGGGGCGGAGGTGCGGGACACGCCGGCCGGCACGCTGCTCGGGACGCAGCTTATCGTGCCGCTGGAGCGGGCGGGGGCCGATCCGGTGCTGGTCGATCTCGGCTGGGTGCCGAACGGGCCCCGCCCGACGCTGCCCAGCGGCACCGTGACCATCGCCGGATATGTGCGGCAGGCGGAGACTCCGGGATTGTTCACCCCGAACCCCGATCCGGCGCGGCGGGAGTTCTACGCGTTGCAGCCGGAGGTGATCGGGCGGGCGCTGGGGCTGGCGAAGGTGGCGCCGTTCACGCTGATCGCCATGGGGCCGGATGACCCGGCACATTATCCCGTGCCGGCGCAGGAACTGCCGCGGCCGCCCAACAATCATCTGCAATATGCGCTCACCTGGTACGGTCTGGCCGGCGTGCTGGTGGTGATGTTCGTGGCCCGGGCGCGAAAGGGCTAGCAGGAATGACCGCGTATGACCGGCTGACCACCCGCTTCGCCCGCATCGCCACGATCAACGAGGCGGCCGCCGTGCTGGGCTGGGACGCCGCCGCCATGATGCCGCCCGGCGGTGGCGCGGCGCGCGGCGACCAGTTGGCGGTGCTCGCCGGGCTGGCGCACGGGCTGCTGACCCAGCCGGAACTGGCGGACGATCTGGCCGACGCCGAGGCGCGGGCCAGCAATCTCGATGAGTGGCAGGGCGCGAACCTGCGGCTGATGCGCCACGCCTACCGTCGTGCCACGGCGCTGCCGCCGGCGCTGGTGGAGGCGCAGACCCGGACCAGTTCGGCCTGCGAGAAGGTCTGGCGGGAGGCGCGGCGGACCTCCGACTTCGCGCTGGTGCGCCCGCATTTGGAGCAGGTCGTGCGGCTGATGCGCGAGGCGGCGGCGGCGCTGGCCGAGGCTCTGGGCCTTTCAGCCTATGACGCGCTGATGGATGGGTTTCAGCGCGGCCTGCGGACCGAGCGGGTGGCGCGGATCTTCGCGGATTACGAAAGATTCCTCGGCACCGCGCTGCCGGCCGTGGAGGCGCGGCAGGCGCGCCTGCCCGCCCCGGTGGCGCCATCGGGTCCGTTCCCGGTCGATACGCAGGAGGCGCTGTGCCGCCGCCTGGCGGAGCGGATCGGGCTCGATTTCGCGCATGCGCGGCTGGACCGGTCGGCGCACCCGTTCTCTGGCGGCACGCCCGCCGATGTGCGGATCACCACGCGTTATGACGAGGCGGACTTCACCCAGGCGGTGCTGGCAGTGGTGCACGAGACCGGGCACGCACTGTATGAGCGCGGGCTGCCGGACGCGCGGGCGCGCCAGCCGGTGGGCGACGCGGCGGGCATGGCGGCGCATGAGAGCCAGTCGCTGATCATCGAGATGCAGGCCTGCCGGTCGGACGCGTTTCTGGGCTGGCTGGGGCCCGAGCTGCACGCGGCGTTCGGCGGCGACGCGGCGCCCTATCGTGCGGAGAACCTGGCGCGGCGGTGGCGCCGGGTGGAGCGCGGCTGCATCCGGGTGGATGCGGATGAAATGACCTATCCGGCGCACGTGATCCTGCGGTTTCGTCTGGAACAGTCCCTGGTGTCCGGCGAGTTGTCGGTGGCCGATTTGCCGGGGGCGTGGAACGAGGGGATGCAGGCGTTGCTGGGCATCACGCCGCCGGACGACGCGCGCGGCTGCCTGCAGGATATCCACTGGTACGACGGGGCGTTCGGCTATTTCCCCAGCTATTCACTGGGCGCGATGGCGGCGGCGCAGTTGATGGCGGCGGCGCGGCGGGCGCTGCCGGACATGGACTCGGCGCTGGGGCGGGGCGATATGTCGCCGCTGGTGGGCTGGCTGCGGGCGAATGTGCATGCGCGCGGCAGCTTGCTGGATTTCGACGGGCTGCTGCATGCGGCGACCGGGAAGACGCTGGATCCGGCGGATTTCGAGGCGCACCTGACGCGGCGGTATCTGGCGTGAGGCGGGCGGGGGCGCGAAGAGCGGCGGTGGAGGCCTTCGTCCGGCGCCCGATCGTGCACCGCAAGCGGGAGGGTGCGGGCTATGGTGCGGCGCGGCGTTTCTGCAACACCAGGTGGATGTGCAGTCCCTGCGCATTATGATAAATGATATCAAACGGAACCAGTGAGGCAAGCTGCCGCGCAAATTCCAGCAGCGAATCGGCCGTGAAGGTATGCACGTGGATGCTTGACTGGACAGTGGCAGTGCTGCGCGAATTCCTCGCTTATGTCTCTGACCATGCCAGTTCACCTTGCGTGCCGGTAAGGAAGTCGCGATAGCGCTCCGATCGGGACGACATCGAGCTCCTGTCCGTGGATGTCGAGCAGATACTCGATCTCCGTTAGTTCTCGCCGGCGATCGAAACAGAACCGCTTGTCGGGAACGACCATGTACACCAGGCCGCCCGGGCGAACGATCCGCAGCCATTCCTGGATCTGTCGGCCGGGGTTGGCGAACATGCTCCAGGACATGGCTGTTGATAACGAAATCAAATGCATTGTCGTCGATGAACGGGATAGGTGTTGCCCTTCCAGACAAGCTGCACCTGAAGAATGGTGCCGACCTGCAGGGTCTTTCGCAATTGCTGCTGCAGGCTCTCGGTGCTCTGCATGTCCAGATAGACCACTTCGGCATCGAGATCGAAGGGCTTGTACAGTGCGCCGATCTCCAGGCCGCGCCCGCGGCACATAAGGTAGGCGGCCCGGGCGAAGTCGGTGTCCCTGGAGTGCTTTTCGGCAACACCGTTGAGAACCCGGCTGGCGGGCGGGCTGTTCAGCTCCACCGGTTCGAGGATGATGCTTCTGTGCCGGTCGGGGGCGTATTGCGTGGCAAAGTCCTGTCCCAGCAGCATGATACCGAGCGAAACCGGAAAGGCGAGGTTGAGCTTGCGAAAGTCCAGCTCGGCGTAGACTGTGCCGATCCGGGTCATCAAGGTCAGAAAGCCGATCTGGTCCGGCTTACGCTCGGCGAGGGTCGCGAAATCGCCCCACCAGTTGAGCTGGTTGCCAGCCCTGTCCTCAACGCGAATCCTGATACCCGCCGCATCGATGTTCTGGAGGACGATGCGGGCCGTGGCCGCAGTGCCGAGCTGCGTGTGGATCCAGTGGCTTCCCGGGCCTGCCTGCTCCGCCACGCGCAGCGCGCCTGGCGAGACGCCAGTTTCCCGCTCGTCGCCCTGCTCGGGCGGTGCGATGGATACTCCGTCAGCGTGCCAGGACGTAGGCTGGATCATCACGTGCGTTCCTGTATGGACGTCGCTATTGCTTCCTTCGACGAGGCTCGGTGCGAACGTGATGATAGCCGGGTTGTTCCGGCATTTCCAAGCGAGAGCAAAGACCTTGAAATAGACCTGGAACGTGCGCTCCGCCGGGATATCTTCCAGCCGCCATGGCCAGGCCCTGAAAACTCGTACAGTCCAGTCGGGGCCGAATATTCCGGTCAGCAGCCCACCCACCATGTCCGGCGTGGTGGCCAGCTTGTGCATGTAGGGATGGGTGGACTTGGGATCGAAATTTCGCAGATGGTCCGGGACGAAACGTAGCTCCGGTTCGGTTGCACGGTGAGACGTCGTATCGAACAGTTCGAAGTTCGGACAGGTCAGCGCCACCATGCTGTTCGCCCGGTCGCGCAGGTTGGAGACAAACGCCTGCACGTCCGCCGGAGGGATATGCTCCAGCACCTCCTGCGCGATGACGAGGTCGGCGGTGAAGTCGTTCGGAAGGTCCTGTGGCTTGACGGCGTGGACGCCACGCTGCTGCAACCTGGCCAGCACGTCATCGTGCGCGTCGGTGGCAAAATACCGGGCACCGTCGGTGGTAATCCCGGAGCTGCGGAACCAGTCGATCAGCGGGTTCAGCCCGCATCCTATATCCAGGCAGGACGAAAAGGATAAGCCGTTCGCGCGTGCCGTTTCGGCGAGCAACCGGAGTATATGCCGATCGGCCAACTCCTCGATCTGCCAGCTCTGATCCATGGTTTGCGGCGCCCGCTATTTGCGAATGTATCACCTGCAGCTTATCAGCTTCGCTGCGGGGTGCGCCAGCCTCCGTGAGCGTCTGATAGCGGACCGCATTGAGAGTGACTCCTTCTGCCGGTGTTGCCCGGAGTAACGTGAAGCGAACGAGCGGCGCGGCGGGCGACAAAGTCGTGGATGGCCGGGACAAGCCAGGACAAGCCCGGCCATGACGGAAAGGGGCCGGCCATGACGGAAAGGGTCAGCATCAACGCGGGTTGGTATGACAACACCCTCGACTTGTTATCAGATTCGACTCCGTTGACAGGAGCTACTGACGGATGCGGTTAAGCAGTTCGCCGGACGCGGCCATCAGTTTCTCGGCTTCGCCGCGGAGGTCGGCGGCTTTTCGCAGGCGCGGCGGCTCCCATCGTGGGGCGTCGCTGGTCCTTGTCGCCCGGTCCAGATAGGTCGCTTCCGCAAGCGCCCTTTCGTCCCGGCTGATTTCCTGCGAGACCGCGCGAATATCGGCAAAGCGGATTCCCCCCGGCACCACGGCGTTGAGGATGGCGGGCAGCCACATCTCCCGTGCCACGAACTGGCAGTCGCGCTTCCGACGGATCAACCGGGCGCGCTCACTCATGCGAAGATAGTCCTGCTGATAGGCCGTTTCGAGAGCGTTCAGCCAGGCGTCGTAATGGTTGGACGTGACGATGCCGGCGTCGAGATCGGATTCAAGATAGAACGGCGTGTTGCTGTAAACGCCGATATGACCGAAGCCGCCGTACTCGACCATCTTGATGTCGGATTTGGCGTTGATGAAATCCATGGTGTGCTGATCGGCAATGGTCTGTACCGGCGACACGGCGAGCAGAATGGGTTCGTGGTCGAGGAAACGCAGATAATGGCTGAAGTCCATTTCCCCCAGATGCCGCAGGTTCACGGCGGTATCGAACGCCCGGTCCGCGCGGCCCACAATATAGATCGGCAGGTCGTGCTGCTCGGCGAAATCGCTGATCGCCGCGACCACCGCCTTGCGCTGCTCGGAGAAGATTGGCGGGTTGTCGCTTGAAACCCAGAGAATCCCGCTCGGCCTGGTGATCGGCTTGGAAAGCTCGGGCGTGGGAAAGCGGATGCTGTTGGGGATGACGAAGGTCTTGCCCAGCAGATTGCCGACGCGCTGGTCCAGATAATGTGCCAGCCTCGGCGTCGAGGTGACCACCGAACTCGCCTCGCGCAGCGCGAGGTCCTGTTCGAACGGGATCGACAGGGAGCTTGCCTGATAGGTCTGCCTGGCAAGAAGGTTGTCGTCGATATCAAACAAGTATCCGCCGAGGTGAAACAGCGCTTTCTGCCGCTCGAACGGCATGCGTCGCTGAATCCATACCGCATCATAGGTCGTTGGGTCGCTGAGAACGCGTGGCTCCTGCAAGTTGTCGGTGGCGAGATAGTCACCGATCAGGCCTTGGCAGCGCAGTGCCTCCAGTTGCTCGACACAGCGGATGGCGCCCAATCTGGATTTGTGCGTGCAAATCGCGAACACCTTGGGCGCCGCGCCCCGCAGCACTGGCGGCGAGCCCAGGGGATGTGCGCCCGCGAGCTGTGCTGAGCCCAGGGACTCCAACAGGCTCCGGCTTGCCTGCCAAAGGCTGTGGTGTAGTGCCACGGCGTTTCTGCGGTAGCGCCGGAGTTCGCTCTGGTTCCGACAGAGCCGCATGGCGGCGAGGATCAGGTCGGCCGGCTTCATTCCGGCGAGGACGGGACCGGCTGACGTGGCGCGGACGATAGGGGCGAATTCGGAATCGCCGGGCAGTATCGGCGGGACGCCCTGCAACAGCCCTGGAGAATAGGATCGCAAGGCGCCAGCGGTCAGCGCCTCGACATCGATGACACAGTCGCAGGACGCGATCGCTTCGGCACGACCGGCAATGTCGGCGTACACGTTGGATACGAAATGAGCGGTGTCTGCTTCAAGCGTTTGCGGGTGACTGGTTATCACGCACAGGTCGATATCGTCGTGGTCGCCGGCTTCCTGCGCGGCGTGAAGAAGGATGGGGAGGATTTCCGCCAGGGGGTTGTCGTCGAGAACGATGCCGATGCGGCGCCTGCCGCGTGCCGGCGCGGTCGTCCTGGGCAGTTCCGGTGAAACGAGTACGGGCAGCTCGTAGCTGGCCGCAGCACCTGGGCGGTCCACGAGCAGGTAATCGAAAGGCCCCGGCTGCGGCGCTGCGTTATCGCCGGCGGCTTCGTATGACGGGACATCGCGCAGCTTCAGGCCCTGGTAGGTGAAGCGGCGCGGCGGCAGCGGTGCGTGAGGCGCGCACCAGACGGCAATATCGGCGGCCAGTCGCTGCAGGGTGGTGTCGGGGTCATGCGGCAGCCATCGCTCGGAGCTGAGCGTGGGTGTCGCCGGTATTCCGACCTGCAGGGCGATTGTTACATCGTGTCCTGACTCTGCAAAGGCGCGATCGAGGAGCGCCAGGCGGAATGCGGCACGGGTGAGCGGCGCGCCGGGCAGCGCCGGAGGTTCCGAGGTGAGCAGGACCACCTTCATTTTGCTGGTGTCCTTCAAAAGGCCATCCGGCAGACACGGCGGACGAAACGGGTTGTGTCAGATCGATGGTCGGTTGCATCGGCCTGTGCCGGCTCGGCGCGGGAGGCATCGCTTGCCGGCGCGGACAACAAGGACCTGGTAAGCAGCCTGAAATCGCGGATCATTTCCGCGAGCTGATTGCGCTCCTGCAGGACGGTGAGATGGTCGCGGGCAAGCTCCGCGTTTCGTCTGGCGAGTGCGCGGACCATCGAGGCGCGATCGAATATGTCACCCTCGGCGGAACCGAACAGGAGGAACCATTCCAGACCGGATCGCACAACTGATTTCTCGACGGCCTGCTGAACCGTTGGGTGCTGATCCAGATATTCCTTTTCGTGGAACATCGGATGGGGCGACAGACCGGCGCGCGCGCCCTGGTTCAGGTAGTGTTCAAATGCCGAGGAGAATTCCGCTTTGGCTATGGCTCTGCGAGCGGTTGGGTATTCCTGGAGGTAATGATCGGTTTGAAAGTAGCGGCAGGGTGACAAGCCGGCGGCGCACCCGGCGAACAGGAAATGCAGGAACAGCGCGTTCCACGCGAACTTCGTGTCCTGGGTGGAAGCACCGAGCTGTTGGCTATAGTAGCCCGGATTGAACCATATAGTGGGGCTTCTTCCCTGTGACAGGCCGGTGCTTACAAAATGCTCCAGCCCGCAGGAGATGTCGCCGGTACTGATCGCGCTATGCACGTCAAGGTTGTTACGAATGTACCAGGATTCGTCGAACAAGCAGGTTCGGGCGGACCAGGGCATGCGACGACCGTTCCAGGAACTGCTGGAACACGTCGCTGTCGGAAGCGTCACTATCGAGGTCGAAGGCAGCGCGGACATACTCCGTGTCGAAGCACAGGGAGACCGGGGTCTGTTCGGTCCATTGGGTTTCAAGCAGTGGTTTCGATTGCCAGATTTGCAGATGCTCCAGTGCGAACCGGAACGAAAGCGCGGCATGATAGGCGGATAGTGTCTGGTGCGCGCAGGGGCCGCGGCGCGCTTCCAGGTCTTCCAGCAATAAGCTGATGGCGGTCCGCAGATGTTCACTGGTCCAGTGTTGCGCAGCGATACGGGGGGTCGGCTTCGGCTGCCTGGTCGGGGGCGCGGTGGCCAGGAGATTCCTGGTCTCCAGGATCATTGGCGAGTTGCGGAGATCGGTGTCGGTACCGGCATAGACTGCGCGGATCTCGCAATCGCCCTCCATGATGGGGCCGGGGATTGGTATCGAGAAGGCATATTTCCCGGAGCCGCCCAGGGCGGTGACCAAATCTTCCCGATATGAGTTGGCCTGACCGGTCGCCAGCAGCCTGTCGCCGAGCTTGATGTCGACACGTATCGGCTCGGCGGGTTGCACGATATGTCTGGCCCATCCGCGGGCGGTGTCGTTCAAGATAGTTTCAAGACAGCCTTGATACGGAAACAGCTTGATCGAATGCTCGCCGACCAGGTGATCGCCAGGCTGGGTGGTGACCCGGATGCGGTGCTGGGCGCCGTCGAACATGGCGGCGGGCGGGGTGAACTCGAACCCGTATGACCCATCGCCGATTGCGTTCTGCTTCAGATCGGGGCGAAACACGTCTGCCGTGGAGTCAGCGACAAGATGGTCGTCCACCAATAACTGCACCTTGATCCGCTCATCCGGGTTGCCGGGATCCCACACCCAGCCGGCGATTCGATAGTGGGACATGATGTCCAATGCACCATGAACGGCACTCTCCGGCTCGATCCTTTCACGATCGTCGGGGGCGGGAGCGCCTGTGTCAGCTTCCAGCATTTGCATCATGCGATCACTTCTTGCCTGCTCAACGGAGGTCACCAAGGTCTCCTTGCACCGCCGACAGCTTATCCGTCTCCCGCCACAGGAAGATCGAGCGTTGCTGCCCAGGGTGGTGTCCGGTGGGTTTCAGAGGGGTCCTCGTGCTTGAAGTCCGGCGAATGCGACGGAACTGGCACGTCTGTTCTGGGCTCACTCGGTTGCCCGTTCCACGTTGCCCGCAAGTGCCTGAAGTTCTTGAGCCATGCGGTCGACGTGTAGCTTTGGGCGGCATCACGCGCCCGCAATCCGACGTCCCGGCGCAGAGTCCGGTTCTCGATCAGGGCCTGCAGAGTGTCGTGCCAGTCTGCCGCGATATTGGCAATGAAACCTGTGCTTCCGTGTTCGATTGCCGCGCGGAACGGCTCGGTGCCGCTGGCGACGGTGGGCACGCCGACCACGGCCGCCTCCAGGAATTTCAATGGGCTCTTGCATTCGTTGAAACCGGTCGGCTGCAATGGTGCGATGTTGATGTCGAGCGTTGCCAGGGTAAACGGCAGCTTCCAGTGTTCCATGAACGGGACGCGCTGAACCCGGTCCCGCACCGCGGATGAGAATGCGGCTGCATCGAGCTCGCCGATCAGGCACAGATGGAGGTTGGGGTGCTGGGTGAGCAGGTGATCGAGCACCGGGTGCACGATGCTGAAATCCGCATCATGGGTTGCGCTGCCGCTGGCGTATCCGATGCGGATGGCGGCACCGGTATCGCGATCCGCTGCATTGCGGAAAGCGGTGTTGCTCGCCACCAGAAGCTCATCCGAAAGACAGTTCGGCAGCAGCGCGGTACGGGCGACTGCCAGGTGCCGGACGAGGTTCAGCAGGGTTGTTGTGGTGCAGGTTGCGTGACCACAGGCTGCCAGCAATGCGCGAAACTGCGTCGCGTCGTCTTCAATCAGCTCGCGCGAGGCACGCGCGTTATCGACAAGCCGATCGACATAGGCGTCGGAGACCAGGTCATCGTCGAAGTCCGCGATGCAGAGAATACCTCGATCGACCGCCTGTTTGATCAGACGAGCGAGTCGATCCCCGCAGCGCGTGCGATGGAAAATGATCGTGTCAAAGGTGCCGAGCCGCAGTTCGCGCTGGCCGCTGCGCAGAAACTCGTGCAGCGGCATGATGCGGGTGAGATAGCCGTCCTGGCGCAGAGCTGCCTCGGGATAGTCGATCCGCCATTCCTTCGTGCCGCCTTCAGCCCCGAATACCAGCAGCACGCCTTTTTCCGTCGGGATCACGACGCGGCCGGTGCGGGGATGACGGACGGGGCGGTTCTGGCTTAAATGGCGGGTCGGGGCGCTGGTGGAGAGGAAGGTCGCGATCACCTCTTCCCACTCGCGGATGTAGTTGTTGACGTGGAAAAGCTCGAGCGCCGTGTCGCGCGCCCGCTTGCCGATGAGCGTCCTGAGTGCATGATCGCGGGCCAGCTCGTTCAGCACCTCGCCGGCCTCGTCCGGGTCGTCGCACAGGAAACCGTTGTAGCCGTGGTCGATGAACAGCGTGGCGTCGTGGTTGGAGGTGGTGACGACGGCCTGCCCGAGCATCATTGCCTCGCCCCGCACGCGCGGCATCGGGCTGCGGCTGGTGGGGTTGAAGAAGATGCCGTATCGGCGCGCGAACTGGATGTAGTTCTGGTAGTTGGCCCAGCCGAACTTGTTTCCGTCGCGGTCGGATCCCGGAACCGGTGGCTTCTGCACACTGTTCGGCAGCCCCGCGCCGAGAAGGTGCGCTTCACCCTTCAAACGGGCGATGGTCTGCTTGTAGAAGCGCAGGCCGCGATAGTCCGGGCGATCGGCGATGTCACCGATGGTGAGAATTTTTGCGCTGGGTTCCTCGATGGGCGGGTAGTTCAGCGGGTCGAACCCGTGCCAGATCGCCCGTGATTTCCTGAAGCCCCATTCCTGTTCGGCTTGCAGCGAGTTGCAGACGACCAGACAGTCCTGAAGCGACTCCACCAGTTCCTGACGCAGTGCTTCCACGCCGTGGTCCGTCATGACGGACGGAGTTGGGTCGGTGATCTGCTCCGACGTTGGTTCGACAGTGGTGTCGAAATCCCGCAGCGAGAGCGGTACGCCGTGGCAGATGGCGATCTTCGGCCCGGGGAACTGCTGCATGAACTGGAATGTGGCGCCCCAGTCGGCTTCCAGTTGCGGCATCAGCTCCGGGTGCAGGATGAACTCGTCGAAATGCAGGATGGCCAGGTCGTATTCGGAAAAATCGAGAGTTCGCTCCTTGATGTTGATGAACTCGGCGTTGGCGGGCAGCGGCCGCGACCGGTAGTCCCAGTGCGTGCTCATCAGCCGCGACGTACCGGCGACGAGATGGAAGGCGTAGGGCAGTTTCCAAAGGTCGAACTGATGGCCGATGTGCCAGCGCGTGGTCAGAACGCGGCGCTTGGGAATTTCGGTTATGGCGCGGATGGGTGCTCGCCGCTGGGATGCTTCAAAATGCGCCTCCAGCGCGGCGCGTTCGGCGGCGGCTTCGATCTGATGCCGATCGAGCCAGTCGCGGATCTTCTCCCAGGTGGACCAGGACCAGTCGGGGGCGACGCGCGACAGGTCGGGGTGCTTGCGCATGAGTTTCAGGAAATTGCGCGCCGAGCGCAGCGCCTTGCGGTCGTCGGCGACTTCCGGCGGGTGGGTCTTGTGAACCGAGATCGCTTCGTCGCAGAACCCGATGCGGGCGCCGGCGCGATAGAGCCGGTAGCCCATTTCGACATCTTCCCAGCCGAACCCGGATTGCGGGTCCAGCCGGTAGGCGAACGCTTCATCGAACAGAGGTTCGCCGAGCTTTGCCAGGAAGGCCGCGGTGATGGAGAAGTTGCGGGTGACCGCGTTGACGAAGGCGGGGAGTTCGGTGGGAAACTGAAGCCGCATCTCAGCCTTGGCCTGTGTGCGGCTCGGCGGCAAATTCTGCAAGCAGCGCGGCTATTTCTCGGTTGCCGCTTTCGATGCCCATGGGGCCGATGACGACATCGGAGCCTTCCTCGTGCATGCGCATCCGGGCGGCGATGGCGTCGGCACTGATGCAGCAGTCGGCGTCGATGACGGAGATGACGCGGCCAGCGGCTGCCAGAATGCCCTTGTTCCGACTGCCGCAATTGCCAAGATTGACGTCGTTTTCGATCAGGTGAATCGCCAGCTTTTCGTTGGCGAATTTGCGGGCGATGAAGCGGATCGTTTGGCGCGAGTTGTCGGTTGAGCAATCGTCGACGAAAATGAGCTCGACGGTGCCAGCGAAGCGGCGTTTGGAGATGGCGGCGACGAAATCCCACAGTGAGGCGTCCTTGTTCAGGACGGCGGCGATGATCGAGATGTCTGGCGAACCGGACGCCATCTATTGATACATCACGGCGGGGTTGTCGAAGGCGGGCCTGGTCTGCATTGGACTGCTCTATCGTTTGAAGGGCGCGTTCGGTGAGTATGCATGAATGATCGTTGGCCACAAAGATTGTGGGCGGTTTGACGCGGTCGAGGGTTGGAGCGGCCGGCGGTGGGGCCGTTGATGAAAGTTTAACGGTGGTTGGGCGGGACTGCGTGGCTGCTGGTATTTCGGAGGTATTTCAATAGGCTGGTGCCTAAGCGGGGTGCGCGTTGACGCTGTTCGTCATGCCCGTGGAGAGCGGTGTTTGGGGGTGAGAGTTGGATTCCCGCTTTCTTGGGAGATTGCGCGGCAGCCGCGGCGCTGGCTTGGCGCCGGAGCATGCGGGGCATAGATTCGAGCGAACGCCGACGGGAAAGATATCGATGCGGCTGAAGGGAAAACGCGCGCTTGTGACGGGAGCAGGTGCAGGCTTCGGCGCCGGTATCGCGCAGTGCTTTGCGCAGGAAGGCGCGCGGGTCGTGTGCCTGGACCTGAACCAGGCCGCGGCCACGGCCGTCGCGGCAAGCCTGCCGGGCAACGCGATCGGCATCGCCGCCGACATAGCCGATGGGGAAACGGTGCGCGTCGCGGTGGAGCAAGTGGTTGATTGGATCGGCGGCCTCGATGTCATTGTTAACAATGCAGGAATTACCCAGAAGCCGCGTCGGGCCGCACGGGTACCCGAGGCGGAAATCGACCGGCTGTTCGCGGTGAACGTGAAAAGCCTGTATCATATGGCGGTTCACGCGGTGCCCTTACTGCGCGCCGCCGGCGGGGGAGCGATCGTCAATATCGCTTCCGTCACGGCGCTGCGGCCCCGCCCGGGCATGGCCTGGTATAATGCGAGCAAGGCCGCGGTGATCTCATTGACACAGTCGCTGGCAGCCGAACTGGCGCCCGACAAAATCCGGGTCAATGCAGTGGCTCCCGTGCTCGGCCGCACGGGGATGGCATCGGTGATGTTCGGCGACGACGCCGATGCGGCGCTGGAGCGATTGGAAGCGGGTGTGCCGCTTGGCCGTTTATGTGAACCAGCCGATGTCGCGTCTGCCTGTCTTTATCTCGTCTCGCCGGAGGCGAGCTTTATCACCGGTGTCGTACTGCCCGTGGATGGTGGACGGCTGGTTGGGTAATCTCCGCTACGCCGTGCGGCCGAACAGCCCGGCGGGGCGGATGAGCAAGACCAGGATCATCAGCACGAAGATCGCGACCGAGGACGCCTCCGGGTAGAACACCTTCGTCACGCCTTCGATCAGGCCGACCACGAAACCCATGACGATCGGGCCGGCAATCGAGCCGAGGCCGCCGATGGTGACCACGGCGAAGGCGATGATGACGATGTTCTGTCCCATGTTGGGATCAACCGAGGTGATCGGCGCGCCCAGCACGCCGGCAAACGCCGCCAGTGCGCCACCGAGCGCGTAAATCAGCGTGACAAGGCGTGGCACGTTGATACCGAAGGCGCGGACCAGGGCGGCGTTCTCGGTTGCCGCTCGCAGTACGGAACCGAGGCTGGTCTTCTCGATCACCAGCCAGATGAGCAGACATAGCGCGACAGCGGCAACCACCACCCAGGCGCGGTAGATCGGCAGGACCATGAAGCCGAGCCGCAGGCTTCCCTGCAGCGCGACCGGGATGTCGTACTCCATCCCTTGCGTGCCGAACTTGACGCGGAACAGTCCTTCGATGATCAGGGCAAGGCCGAAGGTGAGCAGCAGGCCATAGAGCGGATCGACCCCGTAAAGGTGGCGGACGAACAGCCGTTCCAGCAGCATCGCGAAGACGCCCACGACGGCGGGAACGATGAACAGGGCGCCCCAGTAGCCGATGCCGAAATAGCTGGCCAGCATCCAGGCGATCATGGCGCCCATCATGAACAACGCGCCGTGGACGAAATTGATGATGTTCAGCAGGCCGAAGATCACCGCGAGACCGAGCGACATCAGGGCATAGAACGCACCGTTGATCAGGCCGAGCAGAACCTGGCTGAACAGCAGGGCGGTGGGAACGCCGAAGATCACGCGCGATGCCCCCGCCGGGTCATAGCCGCAATCCGGTGCGGGCGCTGATGACGCCGACGATGCCACGACGGAAAGCGAGGACGCAGGCGACGAAGACGATGCCCTGCAGCACGTACACCCAGTCGCCGAGCGAGGCGAGATAGTTCTCCATCGAGGTCACCAGTATCGCGCCGATGACGGGTCCGAGCAGTGTGCCCATGCCGCCGGTCAATGTCATCAGCACGACCTCGCCGGACATCGAGAAATGCACGTTCTCCAATGATGCGATGCCGAAGACGATGGCCTGCATCGCGCCGGCGAGGCCGCTCAGGGCACAGGAGATGATGGTGGCGATGAGCTTGTAGCGACGGGTCTCGTAGCCGAGCGACAGGGCGCGCGGCTCGTTTTCCCGGATGGCCAGCAGCACCTGGCCGAACGGCGAATGCACCACCCGCACGACGAGCAGGAACCCGGCCAGGAAGATGATGGCGATGACGACGTACATGGTTCTGTCCGGGGTGAGCGACAGCACGCCGAACAGCCGTCCGCGCGGTACCTGCTGCAAGCCGTCCTCGCCGCCGGTGAAGCCGGTCGCGCGCACGCAGACGAAATACACCATCTGCGCCAGCGCTAGCGTGATGGTGGCGAAGTAGATGCTCTGGCCCTGGCGGCGCAGCGCCAGCCAGCCGAACGCAGTGCCCATGACCAGGCCGGTGGCGCCGCCCGCCAGCATGGCGAGCAGCGGATCGAGATGCCAGTAGCGCGCTGTCCAGCCGCCGACATAGCTGCCCACGCCAAAGAAGGCGGCGTGGCCGAACGACATCAGCCCGACATAGCCGATCATCAGGTTGTAGGCGGCGGCGAACAGCGCGAAGCACAGCGCGTTCATCAGGAAAATCGGGTAAACGACGAACGGTGCCACCACCAGAGCGACGGTCAGGCCGGCCAGCACCGCGCATTCGGAGCGTGACAGGCCAAGCCCGCTCCGCGTGGGGCCGGCCAGCCAGCCGGGCTTACGCATGAAACTAATGTTTCACGAGCGGGCAGACGGTCTGCGAAATCGGCCGGAATGCTTCCTCGGCGGGGATGGTTTCAAGTATCTTGAAGTAGTCCCAGGGATATTTGGATTCGGCCGGCGTCTTGACCTGCACCAGGAACAGGTCGTGGATCAGGCGTCCGTTGGGCAGCAGCTTGGCGTTGACCGCGTAGACGTCGTTGATCTTGATCTCCGCCATGGCGGCGCGGACCTTGTCGGCATCGGTGGTTCCGGCCTTCTCCACCGCCCGCAGGTAATTCAGCGCCGCGGAATAGGTGCCGGCGTGCAGCTCTGACGGCAGGTGGCCGAAGCGCTTCTTGTAGCGCTCGGAAAATTCGCGCGACTGGGCATCGCGGTCCCAGTAGAACGGGACCACTGCCTCCAGCCCCTGAGTGGCTTGCAGGCCTAGCGTGTGCACGTCCTCGGTATAGATGTGCAGGCTGGTGACCTTGTGGTCGGCATCAGCCAATCCGAATTCGCGCGCCTGCTTGAAGGCGGTCACCAGCCGGCTGCCGCCGGAGATGAGCAGCGCCACCACTTTCGCGCCCGAGGCCTGGGCCTGGACGAGGAACGAGGAATAGTCGGTGGTTTCCAGCGGGATGGTCACGTTGCCCAACACCTTGCCGCCGGCGCTGGCAATGGCGTTGCGGGCCGCGGTTTCCAGCGTGTGGCCGAATACGTAATCGGAAGTGAGGAAGAAGAAGGTGTTGAACCCCGCCTTGATCAGCGGACGCACGGTCTGCGCATCGGCGTAGGTGTCCAGCCCCCATTGCATCGCATAGGGGTTGCAATCCTGCTCGCTGATCCGGTCGGTGACGGCGCCGACGAAGATGGCGAGCTTCTTCTTTTCCGCGATCACCTGATCGACGGCGAGCGCGATATCGGAGTTCGGCACGTCGAGCAGCACGTCCACACCATCCTCATCGAGCCAGCGGCGCGCGATGGCAGCACCGACCGCGGGTTTCTGCTGGTGATCGGCGGAGATCACGACGATGGGACGGCCGATCACCTTGCCGCCGAAATCATCGACGGCCAGTTGCGTGCCGTCCACCGAGCCCTGCCCATTGAGGTAGGAGGTCGGGCCGGCCATGTCCTCCAGCACACCGAGCTTGACTGGCGTGGGCGCCTGTTGCGCCCGAGCGCGTGATCCCAGCACGGGTGACGCCAGCATGGCGGCTGTGGCGATGAGTGCGGAACGTCTGTGCATGTTTCCTCCGTTGGCGGTGATTGCGCCGGGTTATGTTGGCGGCAGGTAGGGCGGCGCCGATTGCAAGGTCTGCGTGCCGTCGATGACGATCTCGGTGCCGGAGATCTGGCGTGCGGCATCGCTCGCCAGGAAGACCGCGGCATGGGCGATGTCCCAGACGGTCGCCGCGCGGCCGCTGGGGATGGTGGCGGCGCGGCGCTGCATGATTTCCGCTATGCGGTTGCCGCCGAAACGGGCGCCGATCCGGCGCCTGATCTCCGGCGTGTCAACGTAGCCGGGCAGGATGCAATTCGCACGGATGCCCTGTGCGGCGTGATCGAGCGCGATCACCCGGCTGAGCTGGATCAGCCCGGCCTTGGCGGCATGATAGGCTGGGGAGCTTCCGGCCACCGGACGAGATCCGGCGACGCTGCTGATGAAGGTCAGAACGCCGTTGCCGGCCTTCAGCATTGCCGGGAGCGCGGCCTTGGCGGCGAGAAAGGCGGTCGTGAGATTCAGGTTCAGCAGCCTGTGCCAGTCGGCCTCGCTGGTTTCCAGCATGCCGCCGGGGCCGCCGCCACCAACATTGTATTGCAACACGTCGATGCGTCCGAACAGGTCCACGCAGAGCTGCACGGCACGTTCCATGTCGGCGAGCGAGGTCGCGTCCGCGACGGCGGTCCGGCAAATGCCGCCTTCGTCGGCGATCAGGCGCACGGTCTCAGCCAGCCGATCCGGGTCGTTGTCGACGGCGAGCACATCGGCGCCCTCGCGGACGAATTGCGCGGTCACGGAACGGCCGATGCCCCAACCGGGGGCGGAGGCTCCGGCGCCGATCACCAGCACCGCCTTGTCGGTGAGTTGCCCTGCCATCAGGCGGCCCTTTCGGCGCTGAACTGAGCTTTCGCACGGGCGCGCAGCAATTCCTTGCGCGGCTTGCCGCTGCCGGTGGACACGTCGTCGAAGGCGGCAACGATGCCGACATGGCGGGGCGCCTTGAAGTTGGCCATCGTTGCCCTCGCCCAGTCGATGATCGCGGCCGGTGTCGCGCGGGCTCCGGGGCGCAGGATGAGGTAGGCGACGACGACTTCGCCGAGTCGCTCATCGGGCAATCCGACCACCTGTGCGGCGGCGATTTCGGGATGTTGCAGCAGAAACCCTTCCACCTCCGCCGGCGAGACGTTTTCACCGCCGACGCGGATGGTGTCCTTGAGACGGCCGACGAAGCGGAACCGTCCGCCCGGTTCCGGCACGGCGAGATCGCCCGTTGCCAGCCAGCCGTCGGTGTCGATCGCGGCTGCGGTTTCCTCCGGCTGCTTGTAGTAGCCGGACATGACGATGCGGCCGCGGATGAACAGCTCCCCCGGTTCGCCGATCGCGCAGTCCACCGTGGCGTGGCTTATCGATCCCCGGGGGCGGCGGATGCGGATCTCCACGCCCGGATAGGGCAGCAGCAAGCCCGCCGCGCGCATCTCGAACGGATCGTCCCAGCGGGCCAGGGCCGGGGAACTGCACGTCTCCGACATGCCGTAGGAGGAGCAAAGATACGGGATGCCCAGCTTTTCCCGGATCAGGCGATGCACCTGCGGGCCGGCCGCGGCATAGCCGCCGCGCAGATGCGGCAAGGGCGGGATGTCGGGCTGGTTCATCAGCATCAGGAACATCGCGTCGTTGCCGACGGTGAAGTTGCACTGGTGTTGCGCCAGCATCTTGAGCGCGAGCGCGGCATCGAAGATGGGAATGCTGACCAGGCAGGACTGCGTCGCCAGCGTGACCAGCGCGGCGGCGACGGAGCCGGCAACGTGAAAGAACGGGCGTGGGCAGAAGTAGCGGTCCTGCGCCTGGACGCCCTGGTGGTCGGCACCGCCGCGCGCCGAGATCAGCATGGCGGCATGGCTGAGCATGGCGCCTTTCGGCCGGGCGGTACTGCCTGAGGTGAACTGGATCAGACCGATGCTGTCCGGTTGCGCCTGCGGAGGTGGTGCGGGGCCGGCAACGCTGTTGAAGGAAAGCGCCCATTCCGGCACGCGCGAGCCGACCGCGATGTAGGTGGTGGTGCCGGGCAGGCGCGGACGCAGACGCTGGAAGATGGCCAGAAAGTCTATCTTCGCCACGGTGTCGGCCAAGACGACGCAGGTTGCATCGGCGAAGTCGAGCGCCCATGCGATTTCGTCGTCCTTCCAGCGCGTGTTGATCGGCACCGCCGTGGCGCCGAGCCACGTCACGGCGTACCAGGTGATCAACCATTCCGGCGCGTTGGCCATGCAGATCGCGACATGCGATCCGGGGCCGATGCCGAGCGCCGACAGGCCGCCGGCCAGAGACTGGACCCGCGCGAGCAGGTCCGCGTAATTCAGCCGTATGCCGGGCATGAGCAGCGCGTCGGCGTCTCCGCGATTGCGTGCGGCGGCTTGCAGCAGCGCCGGGATGGTTTCAGACGGCATGTTTATTTGAACACCGGCTTGCGCTTCTCGATGAAGGCGCGCTGCGCTTCGCGCGCGTAATCGGTCTTCGACAGCTCGTGGGTGACGTCCTGCTCGAACCGGTAGCCGTCGCGCTGGCTGAGAGTTTCTACCGTGTTGAAATTGCGCTTGGCGTGCTTGATGGCGAGCGGGCTCTTTTCGGCGATGCGGCGGGCGATCTCGCCGGCGCGCGGCATCAACTGGTCGGGCGGCAGCACCGCCTCGACCAGGCCGAGACGGTGGAGTTCGGCTGCCGGCACGCGTTCCCCGGTGAAGAACATCATCTTCGCTTTCGGCAGGCTGAAGAAGCGCAGCAGCATCTTGTTGCCGCCGGACAGGCCGACATCGATCTCCGGCATGGAGACATAGGCGGTATCGGCGATCAGCATGATGTCGCACATCAGCATCGCGGCGAGCCCGGCACCGATTGCCGGGCCGTTGACGGCGGCGATGACCGGCTTGCTGCACTCCATGATTGAATAGAAGAATTCGCGCGTCAGCCGATTATGTCGAATGTAATCACCTGGTTGTTTGGCGATGCCGGGACGTTCCTTGATGTCGGCGCCGGCGGAAAACAGCTTGCCGGCTCCGGTCAGGATGACCGCCCGCACGTCGTCACGGTCGCTGAGCGAGTCGAAGACGGTGATCATTTCCTCGCGGATGCGGGCGTTCTGCGCGTTCACCGGCGGACGGTCCATTGTCACCGTCGCCACGAAATCCGCCACGTCCAGGTGGCACTGTGTCAGTTCCATTCGTTTCTCCGGGCTTCGTGCCGCAGCATTGGTTCAGCGCAGCTTCCATTGCGGCTTGCGCTTTTCGGCAAATGCGCGGGCACCTTCCTCGCCGTCTTCGGTTTCGGCAATCTCCTGATCGAGATGCCGGCCGAGAGCTGAGAGCGAGGGTGGAAATGCCGCCGTCATGCGATACATCCGAATTGCCGCCTGGACGGCGAGCGGGGAGCCGAGGCAGATCATTTCGGCCAGTTCCTCGGCGGCTTGCAGGACCTTTTCCTTCGCGACGACCTGGTTGACGATGCCGAGCCGCAGGCAGTCCTGCGCGGTGAGGCGGCCGTTGCACAAGGTGAGGAAGGCGGCGGCGGTGCGCGGAATCGCCGGTGTAGATTTCGTGCGGGGCGCCGAGCCGCCCGACATTGGTGTGCTGGTCACCCAGCCAGGCGTCGTCTGCCATGACGCGGAGCTGGCATTGCAGCGCCATGTTCAGGCCGACGCCGACGGCGAAACCGTTCAGCGCCGCGATCAGCGGCTTTTCCAGGTTGACGTCCTGCGGCTGGCCGCCGCCGCCCCAATGGAACATCGGGTCGTTGGGATCTTCGTGCGGGGTCTGCGTGCCCTCGATACGGTGCCTCGCCCAGAATTTCACGTCGCGGCCGGCGCAGAAGGCCGGACCGGTGGCGGTCAGGATGCCGACATAGATGTCCGGGTCGAGACCGATATCGCGCCAGCAGGAGCGCAGCTCGGCATAGGCGTAGCTGTGGAGTGCGTTGCGCACCTCGGGCCGATTGATGGTGACGTAGGCGATGTGGTCTTTCTTCTCGTATCTGATGAATTCGAGGTTCTTCGGGGCGCTGTCGGGTTTGTACGTGGTACGCGGCTTCGGCATGGTGGTCTCCGTGATGCAGGGGTCAGACGGTGGCGACCGGCGGCGCGCAGCTACTGCGCCAGCGGCGTCAGGTGCCACGGCTCACCGAGATGGACGCCGAGCTTGAACAAACAGTGCTCGTGCAGCGGCACCTCGGCGCAACAGGGTAGGTGTTCCAGCGTCGGGTACGCTTCCACCGCGAAATTGTCGGCGATCAGCACGGCAGTCGGCCGAGCTGAGCGTCCTCGCCGAAATCGCCCCAGGTGGAACTTTCCGGGCGACGGACCCAACGCCGTGCCATCATTCGGCGCCTTCGGTGCTGAACACCGGCTTGCGCTTTTCGAGAAAAGCACGGCGCGCTTCCGCGGCCTCCGCCGAGCGGCTGAGTTCCGTGGTGTAGGCCTGTTCGAGCTGAAAACCGGCGCGCGCGTCGAGCGCCTCTACGGTTGCGAACGAGCCGCGGATGCGGCGCAACGCGGCCGGGCTTTTTGCCGCGATCGTGGTGGCGAGTTCCAGTGTCGCAGGGAGCAGGTCGGATTGCGGCAGGCAGGCTTCGACGGCGCCGAGGCGATATAGCTCGGCGGCGGGCACGCGCTCTCCGGTCAGCATCATGCGGCGAACCTTGGAGGGCGGCAGAATGCGCTGCATGATGCTGGCGCCACCGCCCTGACCGACATCGATCTCCGGCATCGCGAAGGTCGCGGTATCGGCGGCGAAGATCATGTCGCAGCAGGCGGCGAGCACGCAGCCGGCGCCGAGCGCGGGGCCGTTGACCGCGGCGATGACCGGCTTGGTACTATCGACGATGCAGAAGAACACGTCGCGGGTCAGCCGGTTGGCGCGCGTGTAGTCGCCCTCGGCGCCGAGCGCGGCTTTTTCCTTGATGTCGGCACCGGCGCAGAAGATGCGGCCTTCGGCGGTGAGGACGATGGCGCGCACGTCGGCGCGATCCTGCAATCGGTCGAAGCAGCGCAGCACGGCTTCGCGCATCTCGCGGCCGAGCGCGTTCACCGGTGGCCGCGCGAGGCGCACGATGGCAACGCCTTGGGTGGTGATCTCGATCGCGACGTTGCCGTCGCTCATCTCGGTTCTCCGAAGGGCGGTGGTGTCATTGACCGGGACCGAAGGCCAGGTTTGGCAGAAAGAGGACAAGCTGCGGCACCAGGATGACGAGGATCAGCACGCCGCGGTGTCATTCGGCCCTCCTTCCCTTGTCACCCTGTTATGTCCGCATTGCTGCGGGGAGCGGGCTCGGGGTTTTCGGGAGCCGACGCTCGGGTGCGGGCACTATGGCCGGTTCTCTGAAACAGTTCAAGATCGCCCATGGTCGTTGCGGGGAGGCGCCCTGCGCACCAATTCGCGCAGCGATACGGTGGCGCGCAGCTCCAGATGCTCGACCGGGCTATCGTCACCGCGCATGCGCCGCAGCAGTAGCTCCCAGGCTTCACGGGCGATGTCGCGAACCGGTTGGCGGATCACCGCAAGGCGCGGACTGACCAGCTCTGCCCATTCGGGTTCCTCGAACGAAAGGAGTGAGATACGCTCGGGATAGGCGTCGCCCATCGCCCGCAGCACTGTCAGGGTGCGTGCGGCGATGGTGCTGTTGCTGACGATGACGACGGTCGGCTGCTCCGGTCCCTGGAGAAACTGGAGCAGGCGATCGGTGTAGGTGTCGGCTTCGGTACCGATCTCCAGCACGAAGGTTTTGACCCGACGCCGCGCCTCGGCCGCGGTTGCCCGCAACGCCTCGATGCGCTCGCGAGAGATCACGAGGAGCTGTGACTGGACGACGAACAGGATGCGGCTATGGCCGAGCCGGATCAGTTTCGCGACGACATCCCGCATCACGCGGCTGTTGTCGAAGGTCACCTGATCGAAGCGCAGATCGTCGGAGGCACGATCGACCAGCACGGCGGGGGTGCCGGATGCGTGGATCAGGTCCAGGGTGCGGCGCGGGTCGAATGTCGGCACCAGAAGCAGGCCGGCGATACGGTGGCGGAGCAGTTCGCGCACCCGGCGGAGCTCGATCTCCGGATCTCGCCGGGTGAGGACCTGCATCATCTGATAGCCGCGGCCGGCGGCGATTTCCTCGAACAGGTCGATGAGGGCGGCGAGGTAGGCGCTGGCGACATGTGGCACGGACAGGCCCACCACCGGTGTGAGCTGCCGGCGTTGCGCGTGGGCCAGCATGTTCTGTTCGTAACCGAGCGCGCGCATCGCCGATTCGACCCGCTCGCGCAGGCCGGCGCTAACATTCATCGTGCCGTTGAGCACATGCGAGACGGTGCCTACCGAGGCCTGGGCATATCGCGCGACGTCTCGGATCGTGGCTTTGCGGTCTTCGGTCATCCTGGGGACTAATACTAGCCGTTCGAGAGACTGACTCTTCCGCGTCCTGCTCGCGCAGGCGGGCATGGCGCGATCGCGATTACACGGACTGTCGCTGGATTCCCGCTTTCGCGGGAATGACGGGGCGGGCGGGCGTGACGGGGAACGGGCATGACGGGGAACGGGCAATCGGTCTGCCTTCAGGGCGGTTGGTGTAACACCAGCGGCTGTTGCTGGATACAGGACGGTTACGCCCATGCATATCGCCGGTACGGGATTCCATTCGGCTTGAACCATTTCAAATGCCCGGCCATACTGAAAGATCGCACGGCCTTCACGGCCGCACGGATGGAACAGGAAACGCAATGAACCGAGACGAGTCGCGGTGGCGCGGCGATGATGGCTTCGCGGATGTATCGAAGCTGCTCGCGCCGCGGAATGTCGCGGTGATCGGCGCGTCCGACCAGCCAGGCAATGTCGGGGGGGCCGCGGTACGTTTCTTCCGCAAATTCGGCTCGCCCTGCGTGGTATGGCCGGTGAGCCGGGGGCGGCCCGCGGTGGACGGGATCGCCTGCTATCCGCGCGTCGCCGATCTGCCGGGCCATGCCGATCTTGCCATCCTCGCGGTACCGGCGACAGCGGTGGCGGCGGTGGTGCGCGAGTGCGCCGCGGCCGGCATTCTTGCCGGCATCGCCTGGGCCGGGGGCTTCGCGGAAGGCGGCGGCGCAGGGGTGAGTTTGCAGGATGACCTGGTGGCGGTGTGTCGTGAGACCGGCTTCGCGCTGCTGGGGCCGAACTGCATCGGCATCATCGACACGCATGCGCCGGTTCCCGCCAGCTTTGCCTCGATGATGCTGGGGTTCGACCGGCTACAGGCGGGCAATATCTCGATGGTGAGCCAGAGCGGCGGGCTTGCCACCATGGCGCTGGCGCTGGCGCAGCAGCAGGGCTGCGGCTTCCGCACCATGATCAGCACCGGCAACGAGGCCGTGCTGGACATGGCCGATTTCATTCATGCGCTTGCGGGTGATGAGCGGACCAAGATCATTGCCGTCTATCTGGAAGGCGTGCGGGACGGGACGCGCTTCCGCCGTGCGCTGCAGGAGGCGCGGTCCGCCGGCAAGCCAGTGGTGGTGATCAAGGCCGGCGCGAGCGCGGCAAGCGCGGCAGCCGCTGCCGCCCATACCGGCGCCCTGGCCGGTGAGGGTCGCGTCTGGGATGCGGTGTTGCGCGAATGCGCCGCGATCCAGGTGGAGTTGCTCGAGGAATTGCTGGATATGGCGATGCTGCTCAGCGGCAGCGATCTGAGCAAGCTGCCGCGGAACCGCGCCGTGGCGGCGGTGACGTTCGGCGGTGGCAGCGGAGTGCTTTCAGCCGACCAATGCGCGGGTGTGGAGCTGACCGTGCCGGAGCTGACGGCGGCAACGCGCGTGGCGCTGGCCGATCTGGTGCCGCCGATCGCGTCGACGCGCAATCCGGTCGATCTGACACCGCAGGTTTACCTGGACCCGAAATGGTTGCCGCATTTTCCGCACGCGCTGGACGCGATCGCGGCGGATCCCGGGATCGGCACGGTATTCTTCCAGCTTGGTCCGATGGCGCGCGGTGACGTGGAGATGGCGCAGATGGTCGCCGATTTCCGCGATCGCTGCAGCAAGCCGGTGGTCGTGGCGTGGCCATTGGCGATCGACGCGGCGCGTGAACGCGGGCAGGCGCGTGGGGCTGCATCTGTTCCCGGAATATGCGCGGGCGGTGGGCGCGATCAGCCACCTGGCGGATTATGCGGAGGCGATAGCGTGGCCGGCTGACGCGCCGGCGGCTGCGGCCGGTTTCGACTGGAATGAAGCGGTGCCGAGCCCCGGCGGCGGGTGCGGTGATCTCGGAGCATGAGTGCCACGCGATCCTGGCACGCGGCCGGACTTGACTGTGGCCCGTGGCCGGCTGGCGACGAGCGAGGCGATGGCGGTGGAGGCAGCGCAGGACATCGGCGGCTCGGTGGCGATGAAGGGCATCTCGCCCGCGGTGACGCATCGTGCCGCCGCGGGATTGCTGGCGCTGGGGCTGAGCTCGGCTGATGCCGTGCGGGATGCATGGCGCCGGATGCAAGACCGGGCCGTGACGCTGGGCGTGGCGCTGGAGGGCATTTACGTCCAGCAGATCGATGACCGGCGGCATCGAATTGCTGGTGTCGGCGTTCCGCGACCCGACATTCGGGGTGATGCTGTCGCTGGGCGCCGGCGGCACGATGACGGAACTGATCGACGACGTGACGCTGGTGCCGGCGCCGGTCGATGCCGCCGCGGCGCGCCGGGCGCTGCAACGGCTGCGGCTGGTGCGGAAGCGCGGCGAGGGCATGGATCTCGATGCGTTGGCCGCGTTCGTTGCCCGCTTCTCCGCAATCGCATCGGCCGCGCCGTGGCGCCGCTTCGTGCTGGAGGTCAATCCCGTTGCCTGGACCGGCGCGACCGCCATTGCCCTGGACGGGCTGCTGATCATCGAGCAGCCGTAGGGCGGCGTTCGCCATGACCGATGGGTGGCGACGACGTGGTGCTGGTCCACAGCTCCGATCTTCATGTGGACGACGAGACGGCAACGGGTGCGTGTCGCGGCGGCGTTGCTGGGCTGCGCGACGTGCTGGCTCACCGCGCGGTCGCTGATGGCAGACATGGTGCTGCTGGCCGGCGATACGTTCGACAATCCACGCGTGTCCACGCCGATTTTGCAACGTGCCACTGACCTGCTGGACGCGGCGGGTATGCCGGTGATCCTGTTACCGGGAAATCATGATCCGGCGATGCCCGATGGCGTGTTCAGCCGCGCCGGCATGGTCGGGCTGCTGCATGTCCACGTGCTCGGCATCACCGATGCGGAGGCCGTTCTGTTCGATCGATACGGGCTGGAGATATGGGGCCACGCGCATCGCGATTTCAGCGACATGTCGCCGCTGCGCTCGCCACGGCGGCGCGCCACGCGCTGGCAGGTCGTCATGGCCCACGGCCACTACGTGCCGGCGGACGAATGGCGCCTGCACGCGCATCGCGCCTGGAAGATCACCGACCAGGAGCTGGTAGCGACTGCCGCCGATTATGTCGCGCTCGGGCATTGGGATCGTGCGGTGCGCGTGGGCGATGGCAGCGTGCCCGCCTATTATTCCGGGTCTCCGGATCTGGCCGGCACAGTGAACGTGGTCCGGCTGAGTGCCTGTGCCGGCGTAATGGTGACGCGCGAGAAGCTGAAACGCGGATGAAGGCGGTGCGCGCGTGCGCAGGCGGGCATCCACGCCGAGGTCGCGGTTGCACGGGCGGTCGGTGGATTCCCTCAGTTCACGGATCAACCGCAACGCCTTTGTTAACATGGCGTTGCGATGGGAACCCAATATGCGCAGCTCTGCGACGCAGAGCGCAAAGCGATTGGCCGGCTGCATGCAGCCGGCCAATCGCTCCGACAAATCGCCGCCACCCTGGTGCGCGCTCCAAGCACGATCAGCCGCGAACTCCGGCGCAACAGCCTGCCCTCTCGGCATTGGCCGGCCGGCCGCTACAGCGCCGATCGGGCGATCGAGCTCACCCAACGGCGGCGGCGGCGTGGCCGTGGTCACAAGCTGGCGCGCCAACCGGCGCTGCGCAGACTCGTCCGCGACCGCCTTGCGATGGGATGGTCGCCCGAGCAGATCTCCGGCCGGCTGGCGCGCCAGCATGGTCGCACCATCATCAGCCACGAGTTGATCTACCGTTTGGTCCCCGTCTTATACCCGCGAGTCGAAGGCTGACTTTTTCTCGTCATGTCGAGCAGGCGGGCGGCTGGTGTTAGTGTCCGGTCACCGCCTGGACCTGGGTATAAAGTTCCATCGCCCGGCCGCCGAGACTGGCGGCATATTTCTGGTTGGGGACCTGAACCGCTTTTTCGAATGGCGCCCGATCCGGGGTCGAAACCGTCTGGCACACTTTCTCCAGTTTCTCCAGGTCGGCCTGGCTTGCCGCCTTGGAGATCTGCAGGTTGTAGTCGGTCGCTCGGTTGCCGGTCTCCACCAGGATCTTCTGCCACTCCGCGGGCAGACGCCCGAACACCCCGGGATTGATGGCGACATAGGACGTGAAAAAGATATGATCGGTGCGCACCAGGTTGCGGGCGACCTCATAGTATTTGCTGGTGTACATCGATGTGGCTGATCCCTCGATCGCATCAGCGACATGTGCCTGTAGCGCGGTATAGGCTTCGGGCAGTGCGATCGGCGTGGGGATCGCGCCGAACGCTTTGACCATCTCAACATAGACCGGGCTTTGCGGCACGCGCATCTTGAGGCCCTTGAAATCGGCAAAAGTGCGGAGCGGCCTGGTGGCGAGGGTCATTCGTGGCCCGTCGAACTGAAAGCTAAGCCGCTTGAGCCCTACGTTGGTGTACAGCGTATCAATGACCGGCGCGACGTTCTTTGCCACCTGCGCGAGCTGGTCGAGATTGGCGTAGAGATACGGCAGTTCCAGCACGCGGATGTCGCGGACATAGCCGCCGAAACCGACGACACCACCATAGCATATGTCGATGGTTCCGTTGCGCACGCCCTGCACCGCCTCGTCTTCGTTGCCCAGCACGGCGTTTGGGTACACCTGGATGTGCAGTTTGCCATCGGTCTGTTTCGCCACTTCGTCGGCGAACCATTGCGAGCTGCGATTTGCAGAATGCTGCGGCGTGTACAGCGTCGCGAAGCGCAGCGTGGTCTGCGCCGTCTGCGCAATGGCCGGCATGGCGAGCAGTGCTCCGGCGCCACCCAACAAGCCGCGCCGGCCGATCCGATCTGCAAGACGATTTATGATGTTTCTCCCTATCGGCTTTATTCAGCGAACCCGAATGTCCGCGGCAGCACCAGCGTGAACCAGGGCACGAACGCGACGATCAGCAGCCCGATCACCAGCACGACCAGATACGGCATCATGGCGCGGGACGCTTGCTCGAGCGTGGTGCGGGCGATCGCGCAGCACACGAAAAAGCCCACCCCCACCGGTGGCAAGAAGGCACCCATGCCCATGGCGATGAGCAGCACCAGGCCATAGTGCACGCCGCTGAATCCGAACTGCCCGGCAATCGGGACGAGCAATGGGGCCAGGATGTTCAGCGCCGGCAAACCTTCGAGCAGCATGCCGGTGAGCACCAGCAAGACGATCGAGCCGAGCATGAAGATCACGTTGCTTCCTTGCAACTGCTGCAACACCTGCACGAGCTGCTGAGGAAGATTGGCGATCGTCAGCGCCCAGGAGAAGCTGGAAGCTGCCGCAAGGATGAACAATATCATGCCGGCCAGTGTCGCGCTGTCGAGCGCGGCGCTGAGCAGCGCCGGCAAGGTCATGCCGCGATAGACGAGCGTGGCCAGCAGCAGGCCATAAACGACGGCCACCGAGGACACTTCCGTGGGCGTGGCGAAGCCGCCGAGAATGCCAATGAACAACACCCCCGGCATGGATAGCGGCACGAGCGCGACGAGTCCGGTACGCAGCATCAGGCGCAGCGGGGCGCGCTGCCTTCGCGGCAGGTTGAGGCGGCGCGACTTCAGCCATATCAGCACCATCAGGCAGACGCCGATGACGGCGGCGGGGATGATGCCGCCGATGAACATGGACGCGATGGACAATTGCGTGATCGAGCCGAGCACGAGGATTCCGAGGCTCGGCGGCACCGTGTCGCCCATGACCGCCGCGGAGGCGAGCACCGCGGCGCCTTCGCCGGCACTGTAACCTTCCTGCGCCAGCATCTGGCGCATCGACGTGCCGACCGCGGCAACATCGGCGGTCTTTGATCCCGACAGGCCGGAGACGAGATACATGCTGATGACCATCACCTGCAGCAGTCCGCCGCGGAGATGTCCCACCAGCGCGTGCACGAAGGCGATGAGCCGCTGACTGATGCCGCCACGCTCCATGATGAGGCCGGCAAAGATGAAGAACGGCAATGCCAGCAGAACGAAATTGCCGGTGCCGTCTACCATTTTTTGTGTCAGCGCGATCATCGGCGGCGCGCCGCTGATCCAGAAATAGGTGGCGGCGCCGCCGATCAGCCCGAACCCGATCGGCAGGCCGATCGCGCTGACACCGAACAGTACCAGAAGTGCCATATCGGCGGAGGTGCTGTTGCTGATCGGGCCAAGCCAGAGTGTTTTCGTGGCGACAAGCAGCGCGGCGACCACGACGACCAGCCCAATGCCGGAGGCTGCGGTCCAGCGGTCCAGCCGGCGCAGATTCTCCGCCGCATAGAGCGCCAGGATGGGCATGCTGATTGTGAGAGGCAGCACGAAGACACTCGCCGGCCATTCGAGGATGGGGGTTTCCCGGTCCCATTGGCCCTGGACCAGGGTCAGCGACAATATGAACACGAGGATGGCAAGGCCGAGCACCATTACCTCGGCGGCGGCCAGGAACACTTGGCTGGCGTGCGGATGCAACCGATCAAGGAGCAGGCGCAGAATGGTGTGATGGCCACGGCGGTAGGCGACGACGCCGCCCAGGAAGGCGAGCGTGGATAGGGCTATGCGGGCGATTTCCTCGGTCCAAAGGAAGGATTCGCCGAAGAGGCCGCGCACCAGCACGTTGAGGAAAGTGACCGCAAGCTCGCCCAGCAGGGCGGCGACGATCACCACCTTGCCGACGCAATCGGCGATGCGCAGCAGAATTGCACTGCTGTCGCCGAGTGGCTCGCTCCTGAGTTCAGCGCCGTTCACGAGCCGCTTCGATCGCGCCTGGGCACGGCTGGCCCGGAGATCAGGTGTTGGCGACTTCCACCGCGGCGTCACCGTCGACGAGTTTGTTGCCGTGCTCGTCCTCGCACCAGACGGCAAGCTCGTAGCGGGTCCGGTCATTCCCGGCCGGCTCGATACCCTTCACGCGGCCCTTGACGTGCAGCGATACGCCGAGGAGGACCGGCTTGATGTATTTGGTGCGTAGCTCCCCGCGTTCGATGTAGGCCATGCCGAAGGTGTGGGCGAGCATTTCCGAGCACCAGTTGGTCATGATCATGCCGTCGGCGTTCACGCCCGAGAATCCCTCGCTTCTGGCGAATGCTTCATCGGTGTGAATGTTGGAGCCGACTTGCCGCAGCTCCCCGCTTGCGGCGGACAGCATGGCGCTGTCGTACCATTCGATACGCGGTGTGGTGATGCCACGGATCGGGCCGGTGATCTCGTCGCCGACCTGATAATTGTGCTTGGTACGCATTACCGCCCCTCCGTCTTTTTGTATCGCAGCAGCGTGCGATCGTTATAGGTGGTGACCAGCCGGCCGTCCGATGTCTTGACCTCCAAATAATACCAAAGGTAGGGGCGACCGCGCTGGTTGTATTTATCCACGATGTGGCCGGTCACGATCAGGGTCTCGCCGACATAGGCGGGGCTGTGGTGCTTCGCATGATACTCATAGTGCACGCGGGCGTCCGGGCCCTTCATGCCGGCGACCCGGCGTTCCTTGTCGCAGTTTTCCTCGAGGATCCGCATCTTATCGACGTGGATCATGGTCGGCGGGCGTATCTGCCGCCCGCCCGGTGCATTATGGGAATGAAACCACTCAAGGGTTTCCTCGGCCCCGTGGGCGTATTCACTGCACATGAACGAGGTGAGGACGTATTCGACCGATTTGAACACATCGCCTTTTTCGAGGTCGCTGATGTAGCCTCCGAGCATTTTCCCTCCCACCGGGTTATGGCTGTGCCGTCGGCCGGGGCTGGCAGCGCGGCAAAAATTGGAACGTTTCAAGGTTCGCCGCGACGGGCGTGGTTGTCAAGCCGTAAACTGCGTCACCGCTTCACCCTCGGAACTCCACGCGCATCCTGTCCGGCGCCTTGGAAGCTTGTCCGTTGCTGCGGGGTTTTCGTCGGGTCCGGGCGGAGGGAACCGATTCCGCCGGGGCCTGGTGGTGCTGGCGGCCGGTGGCGCGTGGCGCTGGCGCGGGCATTGGCGGTGCGACCGAGGCTCTCAGCAGGACCTGCGCCTGCAATTCCATGGTGCGGACTGGAACGGTCGGGTCTTCCATGCGCCGGATCAGGAACTCCCACGCCGTGCGGGCGACATCCATGGTGGGCTGGCGCACGACGGAGAGCTTCGGCGTGACGATATCCGCCCATTCCGGCTGATCGAAGGCCAGCAGCGAAATTTCGCCGGGATAGCGGACGCCGAGGGATTCGAAGGCGCGCAGCATGCAGGCGGCAAAGGTGCTGTTGCTGACGATGATGGCGGTCGGCGGATGCGGCCCGCGCAGCACGGTGGCGACGCGCGCGGTGATGGTCTCGTTGTCGGCGTTGCCGCACTCCAGGATCGACTGTCGTGACGGGCGGCGTCGCCTCCCGCGCTGCCGCCCGCAGGGCTGCGACGCGCTGCAGCGTGGTTGCCAGATGGCGAATGCGCACGACGAACAGGATGCGCCGATGGCCGAGTGCGACGAGACGGCGCACTGCCTCTTTCATCGCGGCACGGTTATCGAACGTCACCTGATCGAAGCGGCCTGGGGCGACCGGGCGGTCGACCACGACAAGCGGCGTGCCGGAGCGGGCGATCGCGTCCAGCGTCTTGTCCGGTCGAAGGCTCGGCACCAGGATGAGGCCGCCGATGCGGTAGTTCAGCAGCGACATTACGCGCTGATGCTCGATGCGCGGATCCTCATGGCTCAGGATCTGCATGATTTCGAAGCCGCGGCTGGAGGCGACATCCTCGAAGGCGTCGACCAGCTTGGAGAAATAAGCGACCGTGGTATGCGGCACGCACAACCCGACCATGGGCGAGCGCCGGCGCCGCAGCCCCTGGGCCAGGGAGTTTTGCGTGTAGGACAGTTCCTCGATGGCCTGGTGGACACGCTGCCGGCGTTCCTCACTGACCGGGATCGTACCATTGAGAACGTTGGAGACGGTGCCGATCGACACGCCCGCCTGCCTGGCGACGTCCAGAATGGTCGGGCGCTTGTCGTTCAATCTTTGCTCCGCCGGGTCGACGACCGAATTTCCAGGTTGCTGCGGCCGCGCGTCAATGACGATCGGCCGCCAGTGTCCCGGATCTGAAGTTCGCGATCAGGCGCAAACCTCAGCTTCGACACACTAGCACTTTGTTTTCAGTGGCCTGCTTGTCCCCTCCGTCCGCCGCGAAGAGGGCGAACTTCGGGTGCAGGACACTAGGCCGCCGCCAGAGTACTTGAAAGCTTTCAACAATTCGATCAAAATTGCCCTGGCGAACCGGCAAAAGAAAGGGCCGGACCGGAATGGGAGGAGCGTGGGTGTCTGGTCGCAACCGAGCGGGGAGCCTTGTCGCGCCGCCTGGCGCAATGGTGCCCGGCCGGTCTCGCACTGCGCCCGCCTTGCGCCGCCACTGGCGGTTGTACTTGCTCCCCTATGGGTTCATCGCGCCGCTTGTGCTGCTGCTGCTGACGATCAGCTTTTACCCGAGCCTGTATGCGGTGTGGCTGGCGATGACCAACGCCACGCTGTTGCGCCTCAGTCAGGCGAGGTTCACCGGGCTGCACAATGTCGCGCGGCTGGCGAGCGACGGCGTGTTCCTGAACGGGCTGTGGCGGACCTTACGCTGGGACTTCGGGGTCGTGCTGTCGGAGTTGACGATCGCGCTGCCGGTCGCGCTGTTCCTCAACCTCAAATTTCCCGGCCGCGCGCTGATACGTGCCGCGGTTGTGGTGCCATATATCGTGCCGCCGGCCGTCACAGCGCTGCTGTGGGTTTACATGTTCGACGGCAATTTCGGCGTGGTCAACGACCTGCTCGTGAAAACCGGCGTGCTGCAGCACTATTTCCCGTGGCTGAGCGACCCGCTCGGCAGTTTCCTGGTGGTGGCTGCCGCCATGGTGTGGTCGGGCATGCCGCTGATGGCGATCGTGCTGCTGGCGGTGCTGCAGACCATCCCTGGCGAGCTGTACGAGGCGGCGGCGATGGACGGGGCCAACGGCTGGCAGAAACTCCGGCGCATCACGCTGCCGCATCTGATGCCGACCATCGCCTTCCTGCTGCTGCTGCGCAGTATCTGGATGGCCAACTACGTCGACATGATCTTCATCATGACACGCGGCGGGCCGGGGTTCAGCAACTACACCGAGGCGGTGTATAGTTTCATGCTGACGCAACAGCTCGAGGTGGGCTATTCCTCGGCGGTCGCGGTGGCGATGGCGTTGCTGCTGATGATGGCGTCGGTGTTCTATGTGCGCCATCTCGCGCGGCGATCGCTGGCATGAGGACGCGGCGGCGTATTCTCGGGTCCATCGGCATTGCGATCGGCGCCGGGATGATCCTGGTCTATTCGCTGGCGCCGATCGTCTGGCTGCTGATCGCATCGATTACGCCGGAGCACGCACCCAGCACCAACGTCTGGGAAAGTGCTCGCTCGGTCGTCTATTTGCCGCGGCATCCGACGTTGGGGAATTACCACGCGCTGTTCCAGACGGTGCCGTTCGGCATGTTTTTCCGCAACAGCGCGATCGTCGCCACGGGGACAATGACGCTGGCGCTGACGCTGGGTAGCCTGGCGGCCTATGGGTTCGTGCGGTTTCGCTTTCGCGGCCGCGGGCCGCTGCTATCGGCGACGCTGATGAGCTACATGATCCCAAGCGTGGTGTTGCTGGTACCGCTGATGGTGCTGTTCCGGCGATATGGCTTGATCAACAGCTTCCCCGGCCTGATCCTCGCCGAGGCGACGCTGACCGCACCGTTCACCCTGCTGCTGATGATCAATTACTTCAGCGCACTGCCGCCGGAACTGGAAGAGGCGGCGCAAGTGGATGGATGCACGCGCCTGGGCGCGCTGGTGCGGATCGTATTGCCGCTCGCACTGCCGGGGTTGATGGCGGGCGGCCTGTTCGCTTTCATCATGACCTGGAACGATTTCCTGTTCGCCTTCCTGTTTGCCACGTCCGACAATGTGAAAACATTGCCGGTGATCATGCGGCTGTTCGCTCTGGGTGAGCCAGCCGTGTGGGGCGTGAGCGCGGCGGGAGCGATACTCACGACGTTGCCGGTCGCCACGATCTTCCTCGGCTTCCAACGCATGCTGATCAGTGGCCTCGCAGCCGGGGCGGTAAAGGGGTGAATTAATGAAGGGAGAACCGTCGATGACATATCGAGAACATAATGGGCTGTCGCGTCGTGCGGCACTCAAGGCCATCGGGCTTGCCGGCGCGGCGGGCGCGGTTCCGTTGACGAGCTTCGCGCAGACACCGGCGGTGCGCAAACGGGTGACGCTGAACTACTGGACATGGGCCGATAATCCCAGCCATCACCAGATGCTGGTGGATGCGGTGGACGTGTTCAACAAATCACAGGGCTTCATCACGGTGCAGCTCGACGCCGGATCCCGCACGGCGGAGGTGCGGCAGAAAGTCCTGGTGGCGTTTGCCGCCGGCGCGGCGCCAGACATCGCCGGTACCGTACAGACCGACGTGCAGGATTACTTCGATAGCGGCGTGCTCAGCCCGGTCGATCCGTTCTTCGAGAAATGGGATCAGAAGAGCGACTATTTCCCGAACATCGTCGCTTTCATGCATTCCAAGCCCGGCCAGCCGGTTCTGTACATGGCCAGCCGGATCCTGCCCTATGTGCTGTATTATCGTGCCGACTGGTTCGATGCGGCCAAGGTAGCGCCGCCACAAACCTATGACGAGTTCATCGAGGCCGCACGCAAGCTGACCAAGCCGGGCGAACATGCGGGCTATGCCATGCGTGGCGTGGATTATTATGCCGTGCAGCCGCTGGAGCCGATCTGGGGCAGCGCGGGCGTGCAGTTCATCGAGCCAAACGGGCATGTCGATTTCACGTCGCCGGCCGCGGTTGCGGTGACGACGAAATGGATCGAGATGTTCACGAAGGACAAATCGGCGCAGGCGACGGCGATCACCGACGGCTATCCGCAACTTTTTGCGCTGATGGAGCAAAACCGCGCGGCGATGTGGCTCTACGGCACCCACGCGAGCCCGCAGCTCAGCGCCGCGCTGGGCGATCGCATCCAGGTGGTGCCGACGCCGAATGTCGGGCCACGATCGTGCATGCTCGCCAATCCCGAAGGCGATTTCATGACCACGAGTTGCAAGGAGAAGGAAGCGGCCTGGGAATTCCTGCGCTATATGGCGTCCGGCAACAAACAGACCAGCATGCTGGCGCAGGGACGCGGCTATCTGCCGGTGCGTGCATCGCTTTCCAAGGACCCGGGCATCCAATCCAACCGGTTCTTCAAGGTCGCGATCGGCGACGCCGCGAACTGGTGGACGCCGCCTTTCGCAGCGAAGGGCTGGGCCAATTACACCGACAAGATTGCGCCCTACTGGCAGCAGGCGCTGCGGCAAGACCTCACGCCGGCGCAATGGAACGCGAAGGCGGCCGAACTGCTGCGCGGCGAAGACTAGCGATGCGATGGCCCGGGCAGAGAGTTCTGTCCGGGCTTGTCTGTTCCGAGGAAGAAAGGATGATGCGTGTTATCAGCCCCCGATGACGGCTTGTTCACCGATGTCACCCGCCTGCTCTATCCGAAATCCATCGTGGTGATCGGTGCGTCGGATCGGCCGGGCAATCTTGGTGGTGATACCGTGGAGCGGCTGCTCCGCTTCGGCTTCCCTGGTCCGGTCTGGGCAGTGAACCCCAGTGGGGGAACGGTGCGCGGCATTCAGTGCCATCGTGCGGTCGCGGAACTGCCGGGGGTTCCGGATTCCGCGATCATGGCAGTGCCGGCGGCGGCGATTCTGGGCGCGGTGCGGGACTGCGCGGCGCGCGGGATATATCATGGCGTCGCCTTTGCCGGGGGAATGGCCGAAAGCGGGGCTGAGGGGGCAGAGTTGGAGCGGCAGCTTGTGGAGCTTTGTCATGAGACGGGGTTCAAGCTGTGCGGGCCGAACTGCGTCGGCATCATCAACGCGGCGACGCCGGTCACCTCCACCTTCGCGACCGTGCTGCACGAGTTCACTGCGTTGCGCGCTGGTCCGATCTCGATGGTGACGCAGAGCGGAGGTATCGGCACGGCGGCTTTTTCGCTTGTCCAGCAGGCCGGATTCGGGTTCCGCCACCTGATCAGCGGCGGCAACGAAGCGGTGGTGACGTTCTCCGATTACCTCTACGCGCTCGCCCGCGACGAGGGCACGCAGGTGATCGCCGCTTATCTGGAAGGGGTGAAGGACGGCGCCAAGTTCGGCCGCGCGTTGGCCGAGGCACGAAGCCGGGGCAAGCCGGTCGTCATGATCAAGGCCGGCGCGACCGCGGCGAGCGCGCGTGCGGCGCGCGCCCATACCGGCTCGCTGGTCGGGGAGGACCGTGTCTTCGATGCGGTCCTGCAGGAGCTTGGGGTGATCCGCGTCGGCTCGGTCGAGGAGATGGTGGATGTCTGTCTGGTGCTTGCGGGGTTGCCCGGCGGTAAACTTCCGCGTGGACCGGGCGTGGGCATCATCACGTTCGGTGGCGGCAACGGAGTGCTCGCGGCCGATCAGTGTGCTGCGCATGGCCTGTCCAGCCCGATGCTGGATGCAAAGCGAAGGACACAGTTGCAACCACTGCTGGTTTCAGTCGCTTCGGCCGCGAATCCCATGGATCTCACGCCATCGACCGCGTTCCGTGCGGACGGGCTGGCGCGGCTGCCGGAGGCCATGGATGTACTGGCCTCGCAGCCGGAGATTCAGTCCCTGGTGCTGATCGTCGGCGGGCTGGCGGTACGGGAGAAGGAAATCTCCGCCATTTTCGCAGATTTCTGGCGGCGCTGCCCGAAAGCGGTCGGCATCGCCTGGCCGGCACCGCCCGCCGGCACGCTGGAACGCTTTGCCGCGCAGGGCATCGCCGCTTTCGATGAACCGGACCGGGCGCTGCGTGTGCTGGGCCGGTTGGCGGCATTTGGCGCGGTCGCCGGGCGTGCGGTTCAATCGAACAAACTTGCGCCGCTTGCGTTCGATTGGGCCGCGCAGGTGCCGGCGGGGGCGAGCGTGATTTCGGAGGATCGCTGCCACGTGATCCTGCGCACAGCCGGTCTGCCAGTGGCGCCCGGTGAGCTTGCTATCGATGAGGCCGCCGCCCGGCGTGTCGCGCGGCGTATCGGGTTACCGGTGGTGATGAAAGGCATCGCCGCGCAGGTGACACATCGGGCCGCCGCCGGGCTGCTCGCGGTCGATCTGCGTTCGGAACAGGACGTGGCGGAGGCGTTCCGCCGATTGCGGGCGCGCGCCGAGGCGATCGGCGTGACGCTGGATGGCATTTACGTGCAGAAACTGGCGCGCGGCGGCGTGGAGCTGCTGGTATCCACCTTCCGCGACGAACTGTTCGGCACGATGATTTCGGTGGGCAGCGGCGGCGGCATGACCGAATTGCTGAACGACGTCGCCACGGCGCGCGCGCCAGTGGACACGCCGACAGCGGCAGCGATGATCCGGCGATTGCGTCTTTATCGCCATGCGCGGGACGAACAGGGGGCGCTTGATCCCGACGGGCCGGCGGAATTCGTTGCGCGGTTGTCGCGGCTTGGCGCTGGCGCGCCGTGGTCGCGCTTCACCTTCGAGGTCAACCCGATCAAATGGCGTCGCGACGGTGTGATCGCCGTGGACGGGCTTCTGGTGGTGGAGCAGCCATGACGATGCCTGCTGTCGATTCGCATGCGCATGTGTTTGGGCCGGGTTATGCCTTCGCGCCAGACATTCCGTACGTTCCGCACCTATCGCAGCGCGGTACGGCCACGGAATTTCAGGCGGTGCTGAGCGCGCATGGCCTGACGCATGGGCTGCTGGTGGCGGCGCAGCCGTATCTCTATGACAATTCCTGTATGCTGGACGCGATCGCCGGCTCCGGCGGACGGTTCAAGGGCATCGCGCTGGTACGGCCGGGCGCGACTGAGCAAGAGTTCGCGACTCTGGCGGCAGGCGGCGTGGTGGGCATCCGCTTCAACCTGAGCAGTTTCGGACTGCGCGAGTTCATCGAACCGGGCGCCGAGCGGCTGCTCGCGCAGGTTCGCGAGATCGGCTGGTTTTTGCAGATCCACTGCGAGGGCGATGAGCTGGTGCAGGCGATGCCCGTTCTGCGCCGCGCTGGCGTGCGGACGATGATCGATCATTTCGGCCGTCCCGATATCGCCCGGGGGTTGTCTCAGCCCGGCTTCGCGGCGTTGCTGGAACTCGGACGTACCGGCGAGCATGTCGTCAAGCTTTCGGGTCCGTTCCGCTGCTCGCGGGAGAGTTGGCCGCACCCGGACGTCGATCCCTTCATCGCCGCGGCGATCGAAGCGTTCACGCTCGATCGGTGCGTGTGGGGGTCCGATTGGCCGTTCGTGCGGGTGGAGAGGCGGGTGGATTACGGTCCGCTGTTCGCATGTCTGGCGCGGTGGTTGCCGGAGGAAGGGGATCGGAGGACGGTGCTGTGGCACACGCCTGCTCGGCTGTTCGGATTTACGGCCGCATGATGAGAGAATGAGGTGCCCATGAGCGACCTGTATGAGGCCGATTTCCTGCTTTGGAGCGAGCGTCAGGCAGACTTGCTTCGCCGGATCGCCGCCGGCGAGCGCGTCAACGATCAGGTGGACTGGGAGAACGTGGTCGAGGAGATCGAGAGCGTGGGACGGAGCGAACTACGGGCCTGCGCGTCACTCCTGCAAAAGGCTCTGGAACATTTGCTGAAAGTCGAGGCCTGGCCAGCCTCGCGCGAGGTGCCGACCTGGCGTTCCGAGGCCATCTCATTTCGTCAGCAGGCGGCCGATGCCTTCACGCCATCGATGCGTCAGCGCCTCGACATGGACCGCCTGTACCGGCGAGCACTGCGAGCTCTCCCCGAGACGATCGACGGCCAGGTGAAGCTGCCACTGCCCGAAAAGTGCGACATGACGCTTGATCAACTCCTTGCGGAGGAGCCGTGAACGGGGCGCGACGGGCGCGGTGAGTGACAGCGAGAACAGGTGTGCGAGGCAAGGTCACATAGTCGGGCTCACAGCATCGCCGGTCCGTTTGTTTAAGTTGGTGCGGGACGAGGCTGCACTATTTTCGATGTTTGGGGTGAGACTCGCCGATTGCGGGAAACTCTCCGGCGCGCGCCCTCCCGTTGCTTCTTCCGCTACAGGGAGGGGGATAAGCGGGGCGATGGGCTCGCAAAGCATCATTTATCCTTGGACATCCCGCGGACCCTCTGATTTTATGGCTGTCATATCGTCATCTCGCGATCATCGGCCATGTTTTGCGGCTGTGTCACGTCTTCAGCCTCTGTGACACCGAGACCGTGGGAAGAACAGCGGGGCGGAGGGGCCATGTCTGAAACCGTCAAAGACTGGAACACGAAAGAGATCCGCGCGTTCAAGGATGCTTTCGGCCGCCATAAAGCCGAGCAGAAAGAAAGAGGGTTCTTCGACCACTTCGAAAAAGCGGAGGCATCCGAGCCGCATTACCGTCAGGCGCAAAATCTGTTGAACAAGCGCCGCGAACACGCGACGGCGACGTTCAAGGCCACCGCAAGCGGTGGCGCAGTTGCGCCGGATACGATAAGCCAGCTTTCAGAAACGGCCGCGGAACTCAGTGCCCGTACCGACAAGTTCATCAGCGACGCGCCTTCGTTGGACGGCGCTTATCAGAAAATTCTTCCCGAAACCAGAAATCTGGATGACGACACTGAAAAAATGATCGATATGGCTCAGAAATGGATTACGTTCGAAGCGCATTGCATATCGGTCAGCAATGAAATAACGGTGGGTGAGAGTGACAAGGGCGTCCTGGAGAATTTGAAGAAGCGCGCGAAAGACCAGTTGAGCCTCGCGATCGAGCTGTCCAAGGACAGTGGCCTCGACAAGAAATCGGAGGTCTTCGAAAGCCTTGGGAAGCTTCAGCAGACGTTGATCGACCTGAATGCCGGCGCCTCCACCGGCCCGGTCAATACGGAGACCTTCCGCCGCGCGCTGAACGATGCGACCGCAAAGCTCGCGGAGCTGGCCAAAAAGGTGGCCGCGAGCTCCCAAGAACCGAACCAGGTGAAGAAGACAACGCTGCAAAAGACCTACGAGCTGACGGTGGAGGCGGATGACGACAAGACCGTACCCTATGACAAGTTGATGGAGGCACTGAGCCTGGTGCCGCGGGATCATGTTATCGAAAAGGTCCTGACCAATATCAAGATCACCACGCGGCCCGATGCCGACGCCCAGGGTGGGAGTTTCGATCAGAAAAAGAAACTCATCGACATCTACGTGGACACAGATTTCGATTCACAATACTACGATCCAGAGACACGGCAGGTGGTGCCCGCCAACGCGTTCGCAACGACGACGCTGCACGAAATCGGCCATTCCGTGGATGAGGCGTTCCGTATCATGACAGCGCATGGCAAGGAGCCAGGGTGCGGAGGCTGGACGGAAATGGACCCGACCGAGTACATGACCGCTGCCTGGTCGGACTTCACAAGCAAGTTTCCGACCGCCATCAGCCGGGAAAGCGCCGAGTGGAAGGCGCTCGACGAAGACCGGATGAAATCAGGGTTCACTTGTTTCGTGGCCGGCCAGAAAACCGCCGACAAAGTGGTCGAGGAATGGAGCGCGGTGTGGAAGAGTGCGGTGCTTAAATCCGATCCCGTCATATTGGCGATCGGGGCGAGCGAAGGGCTGATGAAGGAACTATCCAACGGAGCGCGTACGTATTTCGATGATGAGACGCCAGATCGGACTCCGGACATCAAGCTCAGCGAATTCAAGGCTGAATTCAAAGCCCCGATCGAACAGTTGACGGCGGGTACGTCCCCCAGGTTCACGGCCGACGAGCTGGAGAACAAGTTTCGCGAGGCATGCGGTACGACGCGCGAGACGACGACTTATGGAAACGTGATGTTCCAGGAACGAAAACCCGATGACCCGTGGACCATGTGGCACGATAAAATCATGGATGAAATCCCGAACCTGCTGAATGCCAGGCTGGACGAAACGATAAAAGACGCGAAGGACGCGGCGCTGAAATGCCTCAGTGCGTGTGAAGCGCGTGCAGACTTGCATAATTATGTCGCAGCGTCGAAGCCGTGGAGCAAGGACCTGAGCAGCGTGAAAATCGGTGAACAACCGGCAAGCCACCAAGCATATGCCAGCGATGCGAAATGGTGGCGATACACCAATCGCAACGCGACGACCGTCAGCAATTACCAATGGCGCTCGCCCAGCGAATGGTTCGCGGAGCTTTACGCGATCACGTGGTTCTCGAAGAAGGAGCCTCCGAACGGCGTGGGCAAGGAAGTGCGGCGCTATCTGTACGGCGGGCACATGACCTGAACGATGCTGTCCGGTTGAAAGGGGTCTAGGATGTCGATCTTCGTGACAGCGCATGCGAAATGCCCCGCCTGCGAGACACCGGCAACGCTGGACTATCCCGCCAGCGTCAACGCCGATCGGCGGCCGGACCTGCGCGCGTCAATCCTGGACCAGTCGTTGTTCACCCTGCCCTGCGCAAGCTGTGGCGCCACCCTGACGTTCGAACCGCACATCACCTATCTGGACATGAAGCGCGGCCAGTGGATCCTGGCCGAAAGCGCCGATGAGATCGAACACTGGCGCGACGCGGAAGCCGCCGCGACGGGGATTTATGACACGGCATTCGGTGTCGGCGCGCCGGACGTCGCTCGCGCCCTTGGCGCCAGGTTGAAACCGCGGCTGGTGTTCGGCTGGCCGGCGCTGATCGAGAAACTGCGCTGCGATGAACTCGGCCTGGACGATGTCGCGCTGGAATCGCTCAAGCTCGCGATGCTGCGGGCCACGCCGGAACGCAGCATCGATCCGGGGCAGGAACTGCGTCTTTCCGGGCGGGACGGGAGCAACCTGGTATTCGCCTGGATCAATCCCACGACCGGCGCCGAGACGGCGCGGGTGGTGGCGCCGGACGCCGCCTATGTGGTGCTGAAGGGCGATGCCGCCGCCTGGGCTCCGCTTGCCAAGCTGCTGGCGGGCCAGATGTATGTCGACATGAACCGCGTGCTGCGCGATGCGGCGCCGGCCGCGGCGGACTGAAGCACGGGGAGAGAAACGGGCATGGCGGACGAGGTCGCGAAGGCCGCCTGGGTCAAACGGGTACTGGGCGTCGAGCCCGGGAGCGGAGGCGCCGCCGCGCGCGACTTCAACGCGGCGTTGGCGGGGTGGCAGGCGGCGCTGCACACGGTGGACGGGCAGATCGAGGCATTACAGGCGGTTCTGCGGGGTTCGCCGGACAGCGAACTGCACGATATCGCCGAGTTCGGCCTGAACGCCATGACCGGCGACCACAAGGTGAAGATCGAGATCGCCCTGATGGAGATGCGCGGCGGGACCATGACACCAAGCGCCGCCGGCGCCGCGGTCAGCCTGATCGGCTCGTTCCAGGCGCACCTTGCCGGCGATGAGCGGATTGCCGCGTGTGACGCGAATCCGTTCGGGATCAGGCTGTCGTTGCGCGAGACACTCACGCCGGCGCTGCAAGGGCTGAAGGTGGTGTTGCAGGGATAAGCGGAGGCTGCCGGCGACCTCGAGAGGGGAGAGGCGTTTGCTCAAATCGTAATCGCCAAACGATGGCAGCGATCACCCTCTGATGAGCCCCGAGGAGGCGCTGTCCTGGAAATGCTCCGGGAACGACGTTCAGTCGCGTTGCCGGGGGCAAAGGCCGGCGGTTTCACTCCAGTCCCTTATTGACTAGGATCGCGATGTCGGTGCGCTGGCGGGGCGCAATCGGAAGATTGCTTTGCTCCCAATGACCCTGACGCCGCGTTAGGCGGTCAGCCAGGACCACAATAGCCGCGCTGGATGCTTGGGGTTGGTCGCCTGCCGTCGCAGACCGAGAGCCGCGAGCTCGCGCGTAGCGTTAATCAGCGTCGCGATGTCGGTCATGGACGCGTACCGCATAGCCGAGCGCTCATATCGCCGGGCGATGGTGCGCGCGATCGGTGATCGCGGCGATGAATAGGCAAGATGCAGATTTCCGTTGAGCGAGAGAAAGCGCAGCCCGACCCGGCTGGTGAGCGGTCGCAAGCTCGCGTGCGTGTAGATGGAGACGTGGCCGTTGCGCGGTGCGATATACCGCCAGTCGCTCGGCAGTGGCCGGGGTTGGAGCTGGGTGGAGAATAGGACAGTGCCGTCTGGCTTGAGCATGGCGCTAATGTCGTTGAACACCGTCGTCGGGTCGCGTGCGTGCTCCGCCACCTCAAAAGAGGTGATCAGGTCGTATCGCCGGAGCGGCGCCGGCGCGTGGGAAAAGTATGGGTCGAAGCTCTCGTATTGACAGAAACCTATTGCCTGCATCAGGTCACGTAACCGACCGCGACCACCGCCATAGTCGAGGCATTTGGCAGCCTTGTATTCGGAGAGCAGATCAGCCAGCAGGCCGGCGAAGAAGGCCGGCCGACGCTCGGCAAAATCCGGATCGGCCAGGATGTAATCGGCGTTGTAGATCCGGGCCGATATCTCGCTGTCCGAGAGATGATCGAAATGGGTCGTGAACACGAAACCGCAGTTGGCGCAACGGAGATAGTTCACCACGTCGCCGGTCGGCGAGAAGACGCGCGTGAAGCGGTCCCGTCCGGATCGGGCAGCGTCAACCGCGACGAACGATTCGCAACTGCCGCCGCAGCATTTGCATGGGGTATGGGCTTATTGCCAGCTCGCCGCCCTGGAAAAAGCCAAGGCCGACAAAGAAGCTCACGGCGAGTTCGATACCGAATGCCCCGGCTATTGCGGCGCGCAGGATACGTTCTATGTCGGAACCCTCAAGGGCGTCGGACGCATCTACCAGCAGACCTTCATCGATACCTACTGCAAGCTCGGCTTCGCCAAGCTCTATGGCCGCAAGACCCCGATCACCGCCGCCGATCTGCTCAATGATCGCGTCATCCCGTTCTTCGAGGAACACCACGTGCCGCTGCAGCGCGTGCTGACCGACCGCGGCACCGAGTTCTGCGGCGCCCACGATCGGCACGAATACGAGCTCTACCTGGCGGTCGAGAACATCGACCATACGCGGACCAAGACCAGGAGCCGCAGACCAATGGCATCGTCGAGCGGTTCCACAAAACCATGCTCGACGAGTTCTATCGTGTGGCGTTCCGAAAGAAACTATACAGCTCGATCAACGAGTTGCAGAGCGATTGATCTGGGCTTTTCTTTCCGCGGCTGTCTCCACCGGCATTCCCCGGACGAACGGTCAATTCGGCCACGGCGGAGGTCGCTTAGCTGGGATGATCCTCCAGATGGCCATCGATTTCGCTCTTTGGTAACTAACTGTAGTCCTCACCCAAGACCCTTTCCAGCGGTCCCCTGCTGGCGCCTCTGCTGCGGTGCGGTCGCACGCCGCTCGGGTTTCCGCCAAGGCCGATCAGCAGCCTCCGCCGCCTACTGTTGGTGAAGACTTCCATCCCTATGGACGATCTCCTGTATCGGCCCGCGATCAGCGGCGAATTCCCATCCATCAATCCAGCATGGAATGAATCCCTTCCACTGAGCGCCGGCCAATGTCTTCAGATCGGCCTCATAATCCGACCTCTGTCTGCCTGTTTGCTGGGCATCAGCGCCGGCGTGAAATGCAAGGAATTCCGCCTCCAAACGAGTTCGCATGATCGCGTCGCGCTCCCCGTAATAGGGCTGCGCAATGGGCAACTTGCTACCAAAAGACAACTGGTGTTACAATATGTTTCATTGCCACTTTCATACTAACAAGTCATTTATACTATCGGGAGTTGAGAGTATTGCTTAGACGAATGTGCTTTAGGTCGCAAAATACCCGCCAAAGCTGGCTTTCGTTAGCAGTCCTGGCCTGCGGCCGGGCGATAGGATTAGGCGGCGGGTCTGGTGGCCCCTTCGGCAGTGACGGCGCGTCAGGGCTCAGGCACTGGCACGCCGGACGGTTCGACCCTGCGGCGGCGCTCGGTTGCGGCGCGGGGCGCAGGTGGCCAGCATCCGTCGCTATCCCGGTCGGACAGGGCACGATCTGCCCCGCCTCGCGGGCACCGTGCGGACATTTTCCGAGTTTTGGCGGCGTGGGCTGCCGAAGGTGCTTTATGGAACGTCAGTAACTTGGAATGCCATACCGCTCAACAATTGCCCGCCCGCCACGGCTCTTGAAAGCTTGCTCCTCGAGTATGCCCACCTTCGTAGATGATGAGATTCCGATTATCCCCTGGAAGGCCCCACGACTTAACCTGCCGAGTGACAATGATCGTCTTCTTGTTTTCCTTCAGCATCTCCCGAGCAAATTGCGTTGCAGCACGCACTGAGCGTAGATCCTTGATAAGCCGATGTGCGTTGAAAGACGATGAGTGATACGGGATCAGTTCGAGTGACGCTAGCCGGTTTGACATAATACGTTAAGGACTCGGCAGAAGTGATAGGTGCAGGCGACTATCTTGGAAATTTCCAAAACGGGAACTCGAGACGAATTTCTCAAAATCTTTGGGCTCTTCGTCGATATATCGCCCCCCAAACTGCCGAAGAACCGGCCAATCGTCCGGATGTGCGAATGGTGGAGCGATGAGATCGCAACGCTGCCAGGAACCAATGAAATCGTCGATGTAGCCGGCACTCGTGCCGTGAGCCTAGGCATCGTCACCCGTCCGACGTCGTAGCTTTTCATCAGTTCCTTAAGTGTTGCGCCCGCCACCGCCTCGGGCTTTGGGTTGTCGCCTGGACTAACGGCCATCACGGTTGGACCCAAGGCCAGGTCGGCACACTGGCGGGCGATTACTCGATCAGGGCCGTGCGCCAATTGACCAAAATGAGCGCCATGCCTCAGCGCCTTCAACAGACCATCCGCGTCGCGATAGATTGGCGACGGCATCGATCTCAAATCGAGATTCGTTGTGGCGCGGCACCTGCTTTTGCACGCGCTGCCCGCCAGCGCCGAACACCGGTTGCGCCGAGGGCCAGCGCGGCGAGCCCGGAGAGCTCAAGCGGGAGGCTGGACGGTTCTGGAACCGATGACGCGGGTGGTGCGCCAACGCCGGCGGGAAGTGGGTTGCCGCTCGGGTCATAGGCGGCGGCGATGATCGTGACCTTTGGGCCCCAGCTTGGTCCCATCTGGGCGCTTAGTTCCAGCCAGCCGTAGTCGAGCTGATCGGTGGTGGTGTCGGTGAATGTGAACAGCGCGTACTGCTTTGAGAATTTGCCGGGCCAGTAGTTGGCACTGAAGACAATTTCTGGGAGGTCGGAAATTTTTTGCCGGTTGAATGCAAACATCTCCACCCAGCTTCTGCCGAAAGTAGTGAAACCCGATCGTGTCGTAGCACCTTTGGGAAACAGTTGTATTCCTGGAAGCTCGACGCTCGATATGCCAGAAACCGGCACGCGCGCAAAATTCACGCCAGCAAACAATACAGGGTGGTAGAAGGTTCGTGCTACACGTTGCCGATGACCTTGCGCTGTGGTTATTCTTGTCGTGTTGTAGCCGACAAAGCTGGTGCGGATTCCGATATCGATCGTTCTGCTTTTCGTCAGATGAATCGTTGCCGTTCCAAGACCGCGACCGCTACCATAACCCACCGTTGCATTGACTGGGATGTAGACCGGCGCCGCCTCAGCCGATCCGGCGGCAGCGGCGATTGCCGCACTGCTCAGTGCAGTGATTGAAGCAAGGTAGGCCCGAACATGACGGCTTCTCGGCATGATCAACTCCCCTTATTCCAATTATTATCTTTGTTGTCAGTCTTGATACGACACAGCAAATATTACTAGCATCGCCGCGATGGTGGCTGCAAGTCGAATTTCGTTATGACAGGCTGCAATATATGCTTTGGTCACCCGCCAACTTGGGAGCCGTGTTCTTGAGCACCTGGCGCTGCTGATGCGGGATGAGCTTCGGCGCAGACCGCCGCGTTGCCGAACGCCGCATAGGGGCGCTTGCCGATGAACAAATCGATGCCGATCGCCTAGCCGTCGTCATTGTCGTTGAAGAAGAGCTTCGGCTGTCGCATCAGCGCCGCCTTGCCGTTCCGGCTGTTGCGGGCGGAATGCCCACAGGGGCGGCCCAAGCGCGAGGGTTGGTCCCTGGTTCGGACGGAGACGTTCCGATCCAACATGGACATCCTGTAATTTCGGTTTGGGCAGCTGAAAGTTTCCCTGGGCAGGTTAGCTGGCCTGATCCGCGAGCCGGGCGTGCTCCGCAGCTTCCCCGGGGGCCCGGGCCACACCCTCCACTGCACGGAAGCATGATGGGCAATCGGCCGATCTGGCACGAGCACCAATCTGCTTCTGGTGATACCTAGCACCGCGGACATTCAGCCGAGCGCTCTGTAACTTATTGATCTCATGGTGGGCGCAGTAGGACTCGAACCTACGGCCCGCTGATTAAGAGTATGATATTTGGCCAAAATCGCCGTTCAGGGTTGTTCGCGTGCGTCCACCTAAGGCATTGGGATTGCTTGACTACCTGCTAAATTTCGTTCAGCTTCGTTCATGAACGTTCGCCCGCATCGGGTGAAATAAGTGCCCCATAGGTGCCCCATGCCGGACCCTCTGACTTCTGCGGCTCTACGTAGTTTGAAACCATCTAGTCGAATGGACATACCGGATGGTGCATGTCGCGGGTTGGTCCTACGCGTCGCCCCAGGTCGCCCGTGGCGCTGGATCCTCCGATTGCACGTTGCCTCTGAAGGACGGTTCAGGCGCTTTGCGCTGGGCGATTACACCGATAGCCAGGGCTTGCGCTGGGCAGAGAACAGGCAGCCCAGCTTCGCCAGCAATTCAAGCAAGGGAAGGATCCACACCGTGAGCGGGATGCGCGAGCCGCCACCCTCAGGGCCGAACATCAACGGGCGCAGCTGACATTGCAGGTGCTAGTGGAGCAGTGGCGGGACCAGCGGCTTGTGAACCTTGAAGCCGCGATATGCGGCCGAAGCGGTGCGCGCCCTTCGGGTGGCGTTCCCCTCGCGATGGAACAGCGGCGCGCATGCGCTGACGCCAGACCTAATAGCAAGAGACCTGGCGAACGCCGGGCCGGTCATGAAGCGCCGCACCGTAGCGTACGGCCGGGCGTGCTTTGAATGGGCCGCAAAGCGCCGGCTGGTGCACGGACAACCCCTTCAGGCATCTGCCTGTTGATGACTGTCCCCCGGTCACGCGAGATCGCGTGATCTCGGATGCCGAACTGACAGCCATCTGGCATGCCGCAACACCAGACAACGCTTTCGGTAGAATTGTCCGGCTGCTTATCCTCAGTGGCGCAAAGGCGAACCGAGGTAGCCGGAATGGCGTGGAACGAAATCGCGGAAGATGGCGAGACCTGGACCATCCCACCGCACAGGGCGAAGAACGGGATCGCTCATCTTGTACCCTTGTCCGCGTTGTCGCGGGAACTCCTGCCCCAGCGTGGCGATGGGTTAGTATCCCGGCCGACGCAAGACAGCCGTTTAGCGGGTGGAGCAAGAGGGAAGGCCAACTCGATAAGGACGTCTGGCGTGACGGAACTGGCGCCTGCACGACCTACGCAGGACCCTAGCAACCGGGCTGCAGCGACTTGGTGTAAGGTTGGAAGTGACGGAAGCCGTGCTTAATCACGTATCCGGTTCTCGTGCTGGCATCGTAGGCATATACCAGCGGTATGACTGGCATAAAGAGAAGCGGGATGCATTGAATGCATGGTCTAACCACATACAGCAAATAGTATTTAACGAAATCGCTTGACGGGCGGCCGTCCGGCGCTGTATCCGCGTGCTTAGTGAACAACATAGAACGTGGACGAATTGAGATGAACAACAATAAAGAATTGCAGGTGCAGTACGCATCAATCAAGGAATGGTGCCGCCTCACGGGGATGGGACGGACTAAGGTCTATGCCCATCTCGGCAAAGGGAATTTGAGGGCGAAGAAGCTGGACGGGAAAACCCTTGTGGACGTGCCCCACGGCCGGACGTGGTTACGGAGCCTGCCGGATGCGAAGGTAAGCGCGCAATGACTGAGGAAGACTTTCTCAGCATTAACCAGCGAAGATGGACTCCCGAATCAATTGCGGAGTTGGGACTGCAATGGAACGAAACCCTAAAACGAGGCACAAGATACGCCTTTAATCCGCTGGGAATACGGTTCGGGTACTTCAACGAAACGGCATATAAAGATATAAGTAACTTCAGTGATATTGTCATTGACGAAATGTTTGGTCAGGACTGCGATGAGATACGGGCGTATTTAGGGCCGGACATGCTGCGTACGTTTTTGGCGGTTTGCAGTAGTCCGCTTCCCTGCGTTGCCACGCAAATACAGGAAGAAGCCTGCGGAATACCGAAACAGCGACCTGACCCACTACCCCACGTCAAGGCACGGATTGCTGAACGCCAACGGCAAAGAGACGTACGCCTCAAGGTGTACGTGATTGGAGTAGTTGGTGGTGACACGGTGAAAATCGGCATATCAAAAGATATTCCCAAGCGTCTAGCTTCTTTGCAGACGGCTTCCGGACAGAAGCTGGCAGTGCTTGCCATATTGGACAAAGGAAATATATCAGCGCAACAGTTTGAAGCCGATTTACATAAGCAGTTTGCCAGTTGGCGACTTGAAGGCGAATGGTTCCGCAAATGCCCAGAGATACTGGACCTTATTGCCTCGGCGAACCTTGACGTTGTCATCTGAAACAACCCCACCCGTCACTGCGGGATATTAAACCCAGTGACGGGTGGAAGCCGCCCGGCCGCGACGAACGGATTCCTGCAAATCCTTCGCCTGCCCACCGTCACCACTGGCGGTCGCTTTTAATCCGCGCAGTGGATCTCGTATGAAAAACCGCCGGCATGGGAACGGAACCATGCCGGCGGTGCATTTCGGCCGCGACGAACTTGCGGTCAAAAAGAGAAAACCCGCAATCCGGCTGCCCGGCCTAGCCCGCGCGTAGCAAGAAAATAGAACCCATGCGCGGGTGTCTCGTGATTAGGTTACTGTCAAGAATATCTGTCTGAAAACGCTTTCGTCCATTATAGCCACGCCGCCATCCGGCAAGCGGATGATTAGGTCATTAAAATGCGCACTCTCGCGACCGCGCACTGTGGATAGAACAACGTCTGTGCCGTGGGTATCCAAAGCGTGCTGTCTCAGCCACAACGGAACCATCGGCACGTCTTTGCCGGAACCTTTCCACTCGGTGGTACTTCAACAACCAGATGCGGGTTCGCGCGATAGGTACTCATAATCGATTGCCTTCAATCAGCCTGTTCGTAATTCGCGTGAAAATCTTCATGCAACATGATGCACGGGTCTTCATTCGGTTGTGAAACAATCCAATCGCCCGCACTCGCCCGGCGAACGGTACCGGTGTTCAAGTGGTCATCGGCTGGTACATGTGCTGCTGATTCGGTTGAATCCTGAACGCGGTCACCAGCACGACCGGTGCATTCGGATCCTGGTATTCGCTGCGAACCTTGAAGTGTGGCATCAGAGACCCGCCCTACCGGCTGCGGAGCCGATATCGAAAGCGCTAGGACCATCGGACGGGTTCTGCACTGTGCGCGCAGCCTTCGCCAGAACATCAGCATCAATCTTGTGACCTGAAGCCGCCAAGGCGAGTGCGTTTCGCGCAGTCATATACTTGATGTGCTCTTCCTCAGTAAGCGACTTCCAAATCGATTTCCTGCGCGCTCGCCTTGCGCAGTGCATGCATCGCGAAATCAGGCGGACTCGGATTGTGACGGCTGGAGCTAAGCAGGGTCAACACTTCCTTAATTGTGCTGCGCTGTAGGCCAGCACTATGCAGTGCCTTGCCGATTTTGTCACTCTTTTCGACTTCTTCATCGGAATCATCTTCATCCGGGTCATCCGGACTCCGAATCCGGAAACGTCTTCGCGGTGGCTTTCGCCAAATTGAGCACGCTATCGATTACTTCCATTTGGGACTTTTTGAGCTCCGCGAATTCCGCCATCAACGCATTGAAACGGTTGTAAAGTTCGGTGATGCCACCCTGTTCCGCATGGTCGCTGCTCCAGCGCGGCAATTGTTCCGCTCCCGCACCACTCGCGGAAGTTGTAGGCGAAACGGGAATTTCCTGACGGCCGGGAACGCGGTTGACGTAATTTGCGTTGATACCATCGGCCACGGGAGCATCAAACTGTGGCAGCGAATTGTCCAGCTCGTCATCAGGGATACTCTTTCCCATAGCGGTTAGCTTCCGAATCGCGTCTCGCCAAACCGCCTTTTTGGTCTGTGGAATTGCGGCCTTCATAATCCTATGTTCGCGGTCATCAAGGATCGCGCGAGCAATGTCAGTGCTGTCGATGGTGGTCATTTTCTGGTCTAGAACCCTGTAAGAAAAATGTTATGCACGAGCATTACACCAAGTTGAACAAAGCCCAAAGGTCTGAAATGAAAGCTTCGCAAAAATATTCTGCACGGATTCTCCCTACACCACATGACCGAAGCTGGGATTTCTGCTTCTGAATTGGCACGTCGAATGGACGATGTCTCGTGCTGAGTGGGTTCATGAACTGGTGCAAGGTAAAGGTAACATCGGTGTTAAGACAGCAGAACGCTTAGCGAAGGTATTTAAGGATACTACGATAGATTATTGGATGGCGGTCGGGTACTATGGAAGACAGTAACATGAACAACATCGTTGTGGATGTAAAGTATCCAGGCCAGTAATCTAAAAACCATTTGTAGGTCTTCGTGGTATCAAGCAGTGTGAACTCGCGAAGCGTATGCACTGCTGGGACAGCGAAATCAGTGCAATAGTTCTCGGTAAGCTCTATTTAGGTAACTACTACAGCGGAAAACTGGATTCTGCACTAGGTAGCGAGCCCAGGGTTTTGGCGGAAATTGCAGCGACGATGTGATGCCGGTTCTGTGACCATGAAAATAGGAGTGAGTTTTGATGATAAACGATGAAACACTAAAAGAGATTGAAACCCTATGCAGTCAGGGTGTCGATTTGACGATAGCTCTCACCGCTTTGGACCTTCCTGCATCTCTCGTATCGGACCCGCAGGTTCGGCAGGTGTCAGAACGTGGTAGAGCCATATGCGCGGTCAAGGTGGCAGAAGCGCTGACGAAAGCGGCACAGCGCGGTGATGCTGGTGCAGCGTGTACGCTGTTAGACAGGATCAGCGACCCCGTGGATCCCGTGGAACCGGAGAAGCCGTTTTCGTTCTGGTCAACTGAACCGTCCGATGCGGTGCGTCAGGACGATAAATGGATTAACGAAGCCATGGAAGCGGTTCTGCGCGGTGGCACTGCTGTCTCGGTCGTTGTAGGATGCCGTCCAGCATTGACCGACGCGGACCGGGACTGGCTGGCCGACAATGCAGTGTATTGTCACGCCGAAATTTTGATGGGTCACCAGACAGCCCTGCTGGACGGGAACGCCGAGGCAGTTGAATGGCTCAAACACGAGCTGGATTTTCAGCGTCGTGACTAAGCGCGGTAAGTTCATTAACGCACAGGTGGTGCGGGAAATGGCCGCACAAGGTTTTCACCAGAGCGCGATAGCGGCACGGGTTGGGATTTCCTATCGCCAATTCGTGAGCCGGCTGGCCTTGGATACGGAATTGAAGGCGGGTCGGGCTGCAGGTGTGGCGGAAGGTAAG
>CAVZRO010000006.1:0-322633 GCA_963777625.1 uncultured Pseudomonadota bacterium
AGTCAGCTGCTCTACCAACTGAGCTATGCGCCCGCCGGCCGCCCAACCCGGGGCCGGGCCCGGGGCTATAGCAGCCGCCGCCACGGTTTGGAAACCCCCGGACAGCCGCGGTTGACACCGCCAGCGGCGCCGCGCTGGGATGCGCGGGGGAAAACCGGGGCAACGGGCATGAAGCTGCTGTATTTCGACGATTTCAGGCTGGGCGTGCTGAAGGGCGACGGCGTGGTCGAGGTATCCGCCGCGGTGCGCGACATCCCGCACACGGGTCCGCATGATCTGATCACCGGCCTGATCGAGCGGTTCGACCAATATCGCGGCCGGCTGGAGGAGGCGGTGGCGAAGGGCGACGTGATGCCGCTCGCCGGACGACGTATCCGTCCGCCGCTGCCGAAGCCGGGGAACATCGTCTGCATGGCGGTGAACTACATGGAGGACGGCACCCGCTCGGCCCCCGCGCCGCTGAACGCGTTCCACAAGGCGCCGACCGCGGTGATCGGCGATGGCGACACGATGGTGCTGCCGAACGTGCCGGCCACCATCTTCGAAGGCGAGGCGGAAATGGCCGTGGTGATCGGCAAGCGGGCGGCCAAGGTGCCTGCCTCGCGGGCCATGGAGCACGTGTTCGGCTACGTCAATTTCATCGATGGATCGGCGCGCGGATTGCCGCCGCCGGGGAATGTGTTCTTCCAGATGAAATCACGTGATACGTTCGCGCCCATCGGGCCGTTTCTGGTCACCGCCGACGAGATCGCCGATCCGCATAAGTTGCAGGTGCGGCTTTCGGTGAATGGAGACGTGAAGCAGAACTTCAACACGTCGGATATGGCGCATAAAATTCCACGCTGCATCGAATGGGTGAGCGCCATTCATACGCTGGAGCCGGGCGACATCCTGGCCACCGGGACCAATCACCGCGGCCTGTCCGCCTTCCAGGACGGCGATTCGGTGGAGCTGGAAGTCGCCGGGCTGGGGCGGCTGCGGTTCCGCATCCGTGACGAGCTGAAACGCACCTGGTTACGGGAAACTCGGCTGGACCGGCAGGAGAAGGGGTTCGACACGCCGACACCGCAACTGACGGGGAAATACGCACCCGGGTAGCGCGGGCGGGGTTTATGCTCGCGCCGGGTCGGCGGGTGGTTTCAGGATGCTGATCGAGAGGGCCGAGTTCGCCGAGTTGGGAACGCTGGCGGCGCATCGCCAGCGCCACTGGGAGCGACAACGCGACTATGTCCAGGGGGCGTCGCCCATGCTCCGTCGCGCCTGGGGCGGCGTGGACCCGCCGCTGCGGCTCGAGGCGCTGGCGGAGCTGCCGTTCACCGACAAGGAAATGTTGCGGGCGAGCCAGCGTGCGAGCCCGCCCTTCGGCGATTACCTGGCGGCTCCGGCAAATTCGGTGGCGCGGGTGCATCGCACATCCGGCACCAGCGGGACGGCGATGAACCTCGCGTTGTCGGTGCGCGATGCGCATGAGACGGCGGTGGTCGGGGCGCGTGCGCAGTCGGCGGCGGGGCTGGGGCCCGGACACCGCGTGGTGCATTGCCTGAATTACCGGCTGTGGATGGGAGGGTTCACGGATCACACGACGCTGGAGGCGACCGGCGCCACGGTGGTGCCGTTCGGGGTCGGTGACACGCAGCTTCTGGTGCGCACGATCCGCGAGATCGGCATTACCGCGATTTCGTGCACGCCGTCCTATCCGGCGGTGCTGGAGCGGGTGATGGCCGAGCATTTTCCCGCGTTGCGGCCGCGCGACCTTGGGCTGCGGCTCGGGCTGTTCGGCGGCGAGGCCGGGCTGGACGACCCGGAATTTCGCCGGCGATTGGAGCAGAGCTGGGGCATGAAGGTGCGCAACGCCAATTACGGCGTGTCGGACGTGTTTTGCAATTTCGCCGGTCAGACGGAGATGGACAACGATCTGCATTTCATGGCGCTGGACGTGCTGCATCCGGAGTTGATTGCGCCTGAAAGCGGTGCGGCGCTGCCCTGGCGGGAGGGTGAGCGCGGGGAGCTGGTGTTGACGCATATCAGTCGCGAGTGTCAGCCGCTGGTGCGGTTTCGCACGGGCGACATCATCCTGTTGACCGGCATCGGGCGGACGGTCTGTGGGCGAACCGCGCCGCGTTTTCGCGTGATCGGCCGCAGCGACGACATGGTCGTGGTGCGCGGCATCAACGTGTTCCCGGCGCAGGCGGCCGGCGTGGTGCATCGGTTTGGTGCGCTATCGGGCGAGTATCGCATCGTGCTTGATGGTCCGGGCCCTTACGATGCATTGCCGCTGGAGGTGGAGCTGGCCGAGGGGGCGTCGGGCGAGGATGCGGAGCGGTTGGCGGGTGCGGTCGGTGCCGCATTCAAGCGCGAGCTTGGCGTGACCGCGCAGGTGACGCTGCTGGCGTTCGGCTCGTTGCCGAGAACCGAGGGCAAGTCGCGCCGGGTGGTTCGGAGGGATCATCGATGACGGGGGTGGTGCTGGCGGAGGATGCCGGGGACGGCGTGCGGGTGATCACGCTGAACCGGCCGCAGCGGCTGAACGCGATCGTTCCGGAGTTGCTGGACGGGCTGGTCGGCGCATTGCAGGCGGCGGATCGGGATCCGGCGGCGCGGGCGATTGTGCTGACGGGGGCCGGGCGGGCTTTTTGCTCGGGCGACGATCTGAAGGAGTTCGCATCGCAGTCGAAGGATGAGGTATCGACGCGCGCCTATATCGAACGCATCCAGGATGTGACGCGGGCGATGGTGCTGGGCGATACGCCGGTGGTGGGCGCGGTGCGCGGCTGGGCGGTGGGTGGCGGGTTGGAGTGGATGATCAACTGCGATTTCGCCATTGCCGCCGAAGGGACGCGATTCTTCTTTCCGGAGCTGTCGTTGGGGGTGTTCGTCACCGGCGGGGTGACGGAGTTGTTGCCGCGCCTGGTCGGGTTGCAGCGGGCGCGCGAACTGATCCTGCTGGGGGAGCGGTTCGATGCGGCGCAGGCACATGCCTGGGGGCTGGTGCGGAAGGTGGTTGCGGATGTTGACTTGATGGACGAGGCGCTGGCGTTGGCGCGGCGGATTGCGGCGCTGCCGGGTGGGCCGGTGCGGGATCTGCGCCGCATTCTTGCGGGTACGGGCGCGCGTGGGTTGACTGCGGCGATGGCGGCGGAGACTGAGGCGACAGTTCGGGGGTTTCTGGACCCGGAGACGGCGCGGCGGGTGGGCGGTTTCGGGTGAAATGAGCGGTATTATGTCAGGCGGCGGGGTGTTTGACTGGCCCGTTACGTCGTCATGGCGGGCCTTGAGCTGGTACGCGGGAAGAATAAGCAAGATTCAACGCAGAGGCGCAGAGACGCAGAGATTCACGCGGAGGTTCCGCAATCTCCTGGTCTGGGGGGCGCGGTTCTAAAAGCGCTCGCGGTAGCCGCCGTCTTCCTTGGCGTGCGGGCCCCAGGGTTCGCGCGCAAACAGGCGATGGACCATGGGCTCGAATGCGGCCAGCGGCATGGTGTCGTAGTCGGGATCGAATGATGCCTGGTCGTATTTGTCGCAGAAATCCAGGCACATCTGAAATGCGGGGTGGCCGCGGTGCTTCTCGCGCGCGTTCCGGTCCAGGTCGAAATGATGGAAGTAGAAATAGCCCTGGAACAGGCCGTGATGGCGGATCATCCAGTAGGTGTTGGGACGCACATAGGGCTTGATGATCGAGGCGGCGTATTCCGAGTGGTTCATGGTGGAGAGCAGATCGCCGAGATCATGCAAGAGCGCTGCTACGACGTATTCTTCGTCGCGCCCGTCGCGGTGGGCACGCGTCGCGGTCTGCAATGAGTGGACCAGGCGGTTGACCAGCTCTCCGGGGTAGCTGTGCTCGAGCTGGGTGAGGGTTTGCAGGACGCGGTTGGCGAGGTCACGCTCGAAGGTTTTGAAGTGGGCAAAGACGATGTCGTAGTCGTGCTTGGTGCCCTCGGCCATGGCGCGATAGCTGGCGCGTGGTTCGATGATCGAGTTGTCAGGCATGTGGGTTGGCTCCCGGGTGGCGAGGTCGCGCGGTCGGTCTGGTATGGCCGTTCCGTGACGCGACCGGCGGCTCCCCCCTTTTTTGCAGGGGATCTGCCTGGAGGTGGGATTTAGCGCGTGGTGGGAACGGCTGACAAGTTCGAGTTCAGCCCCAAGACCGGTCGGCGGCCGTCGTGACTTGCTCCACGGGATGCGTCATCTATATAACATCCATTATATAGTCGAGGTGGCGAATGCTGAGCTTCAAGGTGACGACCGTGGGTTCCTCGGTCGGCTTCATTCTCACCAAGGAGGCCATGGCGCGGCTCAAGGTCCAGAAAGGGGATACGGTTTACCTGACGGAAGCGCCGGACGGCAGCTATCGGCTGACCCCCTATAATCCGGACTTTGAACGCCAGATGACGCTGGCGGAAGATATTATGCACGAGGACCGCGATATCCTTCGAGCGCTGGCGAAGTGACAGCCTGGCGCTGGGTCAGCGCACAGGTCGTCCAGGCAATCCACGACCGACAACTGGCTGAGCATGGCGGACTGGATGGCGTACGGGACGACGGCGCGGTTCTGTCGGCGTTGGCGGGGCCGGAAAACCTGTTTGCGTATGGCAGCGTGGATGCAGCCGATCTGGCCGCCGCCTATGCTTACGGGCTTGCGCGCAATCACGGCTTTTCGGACGGCAACAAGCGAACGGCCTGGGTGGTGGCGCGGCTATTCCTTGCTGATAACGGGTACCGCTCGCGCTTCGATCCGGCAGACGCCGTGAGGATTATTGAAGCCGTGGCGAGCGGTACCGTGCCCGAGGCGGTGTTGGCGGCGTGGTTCCGCGAGCGACTGATCGGCTCGCGCTGAACCATTCAGGCGCCGGTGGGCGGTTGGCCGCTGGTCATTCCATGTAGAGCGCGCGGCGGACGTTGGGCTCCGCGAAACAGGACGCTCGCCTGAATCTCGACGGCGCGCTGCCAGGCGGCCAGCTCGGCTGGGCCCATTTCGGCTTGGGGCCGCGGATCGGCGTCGAAATTGCCATGGGTGTCTTGGCCGCGCACCAGGATTGCGGATTCGCGGGGCGAATACTGCCAGGCGTGGGTCGGGACCATTTCGAGCAGGAACAGGATGCGGCGATCGCCGCCGAAATTCGGTTTCGATGAATGGATGATGGCATTGTTGAACAAGGCGACCTCGCCGGGATCGAGCTCGAAATCGACGGCGGCGGCTTCATCGAACGGAGCGTCGATATACTGCTCGCGAGACAGGAGGCTGCTGGTTGCAAATGCTTCCTTGTGCGGGAGCAGCGGGCCGCGATGGGAGCCGGGGATGCCGCGGACGCAGCCATTCTCGACCCGTGCGGGTGACAGTGCCAGTGCGACGATGACGACGATCGGTTTCACGTCGGCATAGGCGGTGTCCTGGTGCCAGCCGGCGAATGTCTTGCCGTCCGCCTGCTTGGCGCGCAGCGAGGTGCCCCAGCAGAGGATGTCGGGGCCGATGAGGTCTTCCGTGGCGTCGAGGATGCCGGGCTCGCGGATCATCTCATCGACCCAGGGGCAGATCATGTGGGCCTTCTGATCGAGCTTGATGCGGTGCTCGGGGTAGGCCGATTCGAATGCTTCCAGTCGGCGGCGGTAATAGAGGGCGCGTTCGGCGGAGATGGCGCGGACGGGTGAAACAAAGCCGTCGTGGCGGAAGGCGTCGATCTGAGCGGGGGAAAGAATTCTCGGCATGGCTCGGCCCTGCGGCGGCGGCCGGTAATGTGACGTAGTTTGCTCGGGGGATCAATCGTACGTGGCGGCAGGCTCGAGCGCTTCCGGCCGGCGCTGAGAATGCGTTCCGGCCGGAAGGTCCGATCGCTAGCTTAGTCCTTGCTCACGCTTTGCGTCATCTGCTGAAGGATCTGATCGATCGTGAAGCTGGCGGCCTTCTGTCGTGGCGGGAATTCCTTGAACGTCGCCAGGAAGTCCTGCACGATCGTCTGAGCCGGCAGAATCATGAAATCATGATCCAGCCACCAGTCCCAATATGTGTCGGAGGTGATGTCCGCCCGCTCGAACGGATCGGTGCGCAGGTTGTAAATCCAAGGGATGCGCGTGTGCACGTAAGGCTCGCCCCAGATGGCCAGGGTGCCTGGTTGCCGCTGCTGGGCAAATACGATTTTCCAATTGTCGAAGCGAAGTGCGGTCAGATCGCCGTCGTCGGAGAAGTAGATGAAGCCTTGGCGGGGGCTTTTGGTCTCCTGTTCGGTCAGGTACGGCAGCAGGTTGTAGCCGTCGATGTGCGCCTTGAAGGTGCGATCACCGACCGTGTAGCCAGCCACCAGGCGTTCCTTGATATCCGGCATTCCCGCTGCCGCGAGCAAGGTCGGCATCCAGTCGTGGTGTCCGACGATCTCGTTTGAAACGGTGCCGGCACGGATCTTGCCCGGCCATTTCACCATGTAAGGCACGCGGTACGCACCCTCCCAGTTGGTGTCCTTCTCGCTGCGGAACGGCGTCGTCGCGCCGTCCGGCCATGTGTTGGCATGTGGTCCGTTATCGGTGCCGTACATGACGATGGTATCTTCGGTCAGTCCGAGTTCATCCAGCTTCGCCAGCACGGTGCCGACATTGCGGTCGTGGTCGATCATCACGTCATGATAGACGTCCTGCCAGCGGCCTGACTGCCCGACGCTGGACGGTTTGGCGTGGGTGCGCAAATGCATGTGGGTGAAGTTCACCCAAATGAAGAACGGCTTGCCCGCCTGGTTCATCCGTTGGATGAAATCCGCCGAGCGCGCCGCGATATCGTCGTCGATCGTCTCCATCCGCTTGCTGTTGAGCGGGCCGGTATCCTCGATCTTCTGCTTGCCGACGCGGCCCCAGCGCGGTTGCACGGTGCTGTCATCGACATCGGTCGCGAAGCTGTGGAGCACACCGCGCGGGCCGTAGGTCTTGGCGAAGTTGGGGAAGTCGGCGGGCTTCGGGTAGTCCGGCAGCTCCGGCTCTTCCTCGGCGTTCAGGTGGTAAAGATTGCCGTAGAACTCGTCGAAGCCATGCACGGTCGGCAGGAATTCGTTGCGATCGCCGAGATGGTTCTTGCCGAACTGCCCGGTCGCATAACCGAGCGGCTTCAGCATTTCGGCGATGGTCGGATCGGCGGCGTTGAGTCCGATTGTCGCTGCCGGGACGCCGACCTTCGAAAGGCCGGTGCGGAACACGCTTTGGCCGGTGATGAAGGAAGCTCGCCCGGCGGTGCAGCTTTGCTCGCCGTAGTAGTCGGTGAACAACATGCCTTCGCGGGCGATGCGATCGATGTTGGGCGTGTGATAACCCATCATTCCCATCGAGTAGCAGGACAGGTTGGTGATGCCGATATCGTCACCCCAGATGACGACGATGTTCGGCTTGCCGCCGGCTGACGATTGGGGTGCCGGTTGACCCTGGCCTACGGCTTGCGCGCGGGCCGCCGGGATCATCGCCGTCGCCGCAACCGCCGAGCTGCCGGCAAGCAGGACCGCGCGGCGCTTCAGCGGTCGGTGCCGCGGATCTTCATCGGACATGATACTTCCTTTCTGCATTCACGGTGATCGGGGCACGCAGCGGAAACCGAGACGGCGCATGCCGCTGTCGGTCTTCCGCGCGTGGGCCATTCCTTCGGATAATGGCTGTCCGAGCCTATCCGGAACGCTGGATCGAGGATCCGGACGATCTTCTTCGTCATGCGAGTGTCATTCGCAGGCTCGGCGGCAATCGCATTGCGGAGCAAGCAGGGTCCCCGGCTCGTGGGATTTGAGGCTACATGCGGGGTATCTGGCCTCGCAATGCTTTCACGAAATCGTGACTCTCGGGGTTATGGCAGCGGGGCATTGCGGCTGAGATCGAAATCCCGTGGTGAAGTTATGCTCAATGTCGATGCGTGGACTTGTGGGCGACGAAATTGCCGGGATCGAGTTCGATGGTGGCGGGGGCGATGAGGTCTTCGGTGGCGTCGAGGGTGCCGGGCTCGCGGATCATCTCATCGACGCAGGGACAAGTCATGTGGGTCTTCTGATCGAGGTTGATGCGCGGGTCGGGGTAGGTCGCGTCGAACGGTTCCAATCGCCGGCGGTAATAGAGGGCGCGTTCCGTGGGGATGGCGCGGAGAGGTGGAACGAGGCCGTCGTGGTGGAAGGCGTCGATCCGTGCGGGGGAAAGAATTTTCGACACGGATGGCCCTGTGGTGAGTGCTCGATGAGGCCGGTGATGTGACCGAGTTTGTCGGGAGGACCAATGGTGGTCGCTGCGGACAAATGGCCGTGGAAAGTCGCGACGGGCGAAGACGTGGATGGCCGGCCTTCGCCGGCCATGACGGGAAGAGCGCAGGTCATGACGGGAGAAGCGCAGGCCATGACGGGAAGAGCGCAGGCCATGACGGGAGAAGCGCTGGCCGCGGCGGGACGAGCGCGGGCCATGACGGGAAGGGCGCTGGCCACGGCGGGAAGAGCGCGGGCCATGACGGGAAGAGCGCAGGCCATGACGGGAGAAGCGCAGGCCATGACGGGAAGAGGTGGACGGCGGGAAGAGCGCTGGCCACGGCGGGAAGAGCGCGGGCCATGACGGGAAGAGCGCGGGCCATGGGGGGAGAAGCGCGGGCCATGACGGGAAAAGCGCGGGCCATGACGGGAGAAGCGCGGGCCATGGGGGAGAAGCCGGGCCATGGTGGGAGAAGCGTGGGCCACGGCGAGGGAAACGCGGGCTACACTCGATCAAGCCCTATGGTTTCTGATATTACCATACCCTGATCGCGCCGGCGGCGCGGAGAATATCGTGCGCGCGTGTTTGCCGGTCGGGGGTGGGGGCGCGCACTGAGAGGACCAATTTGCCCGCGGCGATCTTGCGGTCGCGGTCGGCCTGTTCCTCGTTGCTGAAGGCGCGGCTGATCGCGTGCGCGGCGGCGCCGACGGCAAGCCCGGAGCCGATCGCGGCGCCGGCGATCACGGCGGCAGCCCCGCCGGTCGCCGCTGCCGCGGTCGCCGCGATCATCGCCGCGGCGGCCCCGCCGACGCCGCTGTGCATCACACGGGCCTGCTGCGCATCAACGTCGGTGTCGGGTTCCTTTGCGCCGGCTTCCGGCGTGGCCCGCTCGGGCGGCGGGTCGATCTCCGGCAGGCTGAGGTCGGCACGATCGAAGCCGGCGGTTTCGAGCTGCTTGATCGCGGCATCGAGCGATTCGCCGGTCGGCATCACTGCGAACACGGCGGGTGCCGTTGCGCTCGGCGGGATGGCGGCGGTGGTCGCTGTATCGTGGTCTCGATCCATGGCGGCGTTCCTTCAATGCCATGAGGCAAACGCCGGGCGGGGGGAACCGTTGCGAACCGGCGGGAGGCGGATCGCGTGGGGGAGCCTGATTGTGCTTGTGGCACGGAGGTTGGATGGCAGGGACAAGCCCTGCCATGACGATGAAAGACTGCCATGACGATGAAAGAGGGCCTGCCATGACGATGAGGGAGACGTTGCCATGACGGTGAAGGAGGGCCTGCCATGACGATGAAGGAGGCGGTGAAGGAGGGCCTGCCATGACGATGCAAGCCCGAATCTCGAGGGCTTACGGTTGAACTGGCGGGAAGGCGGTCTCCATGGCGCGGCGATAGACGTAAGCGGGGTCGGAGTCGTCGATCCGCACGTCGGACCAGGTGATGCAGGCGCCGGTGGGGATGTCGCGGAGTAGCGGGACGCGGTTGGCCAGGCCGATCGGCAGGCCGCCGATCCGCAGGCTGTGGGCGGCCGGTAGCAGGCGGCCCCAGACGCAGGAGCCCCCTTCCCCATCGAGGATCTCGCCAGCCCGGAGAGGGCGCTTGGCGGTCGCCACGACGTCGGCGCGGAAGCCGGTGGCGGCACCGGTCGGCTCATGGCGCAGGGCGGCGGAGAGGATCGAGACGTTCAATTCCAGCCCGATCAGGTGGAAGGGCCGGTAGAGGGCGGAGACGCGGCCGGAAGAGTCGGTGACGACGCCGTATTCGCGGAAGCAGCGCACGGCGTAGTCGGTCGACGCCTCGAACACGACGAAGACGCCCCAGCGCAGGTCGTTGTCCACCGGGCGCCCGTCGCGGTGCAGGCTGGAAATAACCTCGACCTGGCCGGCATGGTGCAGACCGTCGTTGCCGGGGCGGAGTTGTTCGGCCAGTTCGTGGGTGCCGACGGGAGGGAAGCGCAGGCCATCGGAGGCGGGGAGCAGGCCGGTGGCGTTGGCGACGGCCGCCATCTCGATGCCGGACTTCGTGCCGTCCAGGAAGGAGTTGAACATCTGCGGGTTCATGCCGCCGAGGCGGGCCTGCTCCGGCGTCAGGCCGTAATGGCCCCAGACCGTTTCGGGGGTGGAGGCGTGGTATTCGGGCAGGTACTTGGTGCCCTTGCCGGCGGCGAGCACGCGGAAGCCGCAGGCGCGCGCCCAATCGACCAGCTCGCAGATCAGCGCCGGCTGGTCGCCGTAGGCCAGCGAATAGACCAGGCCGGCGCTCGCCGCCTGCTTTGCCAGCAGCGGGCCGGCGAGTACGTCGGCTTCCACGTTTACCATGACGATGTGCTTGCCCTCGGCGATGGCGCGGCGAGCGTGGGCGATGCCGGCGGGGGCGTGGCCGGTGGCTTCGACGACGACATCCACCTGGGAGGCGATGGCGGCGCCGGCGTCGTCGGTGAAGTTGGTGGCTTCGATACGGTCGGCGGACCAGCCGACGCGCTGGCAGGCCTGGCGGGCGCGCTGCGGGTCGAGGTCGGCGATGATGGTGACGTGCAGGCCGGGCGTGGAGGGTATTTGCGCCAGGAACATGGAGCCGAACTTGCCGGCGCCGATCAGCGCGACGCGGACCGGGTGGCCCTGCGCCAGCCGGCGCTGCAGCAGCGCATGAAGGTTCATCCGGCGGCCTTCCCTGTGCGGCGGTTTCGTGGCCCATTGGTAGGCGATCCGGCTGCACGACAGAAGGAGGGGGACGATGGAGGTCGAGTGGCGCGATCTGCGCGCCGATCAGTTGCGCGAGCGCACCGCGGCGATGGTGATCGTGCCGGTGGCGTCGCTGGAGCAGCACGGGCCGCACATGGCGGTGGAGGTGGACAGCCGGCTGGGCGAGGCGGTGGCGCTGCGGGCGGCGCGCAAGGTGGTGGCGCGCGGGGAGGATGCGCTGGTGTTGCCGGTGGTGTGGACCGGGCTATCCGAGCATCACATGAGCTTCGGCGGGACGATCACGCTGGACCTGGCGGGGTTCGGGGCGGTGATCGAGGGGATCTGCCGGTCGCTGGTCCGGCACGGGTTCCGGCGGATCGTGCTGCTGAATGCACATGGCGGGAATGAGAACGCGCTGCGCAACATCACCGATGAGCTGACGCCGAAGCTGGGCGTGCCGATCGTGCAGTTCACTTACTGGCATGCGGCGGCGGCGGCGATTGCCGAATTGCTGGAGACGCAGACAGCGTTGCAACATGCTTGCGAGGCGGAGACGTCGATGATGATGGCGTTGCGGCCGGGCCTAGTTGCGAAAGACAGGATTCCATTGGCGAAGAGCAATCGGTCGGCGAACCCCGAGCCGGCGGTGTATCGGTGGCGGACGATCGCGTCGCGCTCGGCTTCCGGCGTGCTGGGCAATCCGGAAGCGGCAAGCGCGGAAAAAGGCGAGCGGCTGCTGGAGGCGATTTCGGATCGGCTGGCGGAAAAGCTGTCCAACAGGGATTTGTGGGAGCTGCCGTGGCAGGCGGAGCAGGCATGACGATCGCGTTGTGGGTGAACGGAAGGGAGGTCGGCGTGGCGGCGGCGGAGACCACGCCGCTGCTGGATGTGCTGCGCAATGAGCTGGGGCTGAAAGGGTCGCGGTACGGCTGCGGGCTGGAGCAGTGCGGCAGTTGCATGGTGCTGGTGGATGGGGAGCCGGTTTATGCGTGCTCGCGGGAGGTGGGGACTGTCGCCGGCCGAAGGGTGACGACGGTGGAGGGGCTGGCGGGGCATCCGTTGCTGGAGGCGTTCCTGGACGAGCAGGCAGGGCAGTGCGGGTATTGTTTGTCCGGGATACTGATCAGCGCGAAGGCGTTGCTTGATCGGAATAAGTCTCCGGACCGGGGGGAGATCGTGGCGGCGCTGGACCGGCATCTCTGTCGATGTGGGACGCACCAGCGGATCATCCGCGCGGTGCAGCGGGCGGCCGCCAGTCTGCGCGAAGGAGCGATGACATGAGCGCGACGACGCTGCCGCTGTCGGTGGTGAACAATCCGCGGCCGGATAAGTGGGTCGGGTTTCCGCAGGATCGGACGGTGCGGCTGGCGGTCGGCAAGGTGGAGATCGGTCAGGGCGTGGTGACCGCGCTGGCGCAGATCGCCGCCGAGGAGCTGGACGTGGAGCTGGGGCGCATCCGTGTGGTTTCGGGTGATACGGATAATGCGCCGGACGAGGGCTCGACCAGCAGCAGCCTGTCGATCGAGGTGTCGGGGGCCTCGGTGCGGTTGATTGCGGCGGAGGTCAGGGGGCGGGTGATTGATCGGCTGGCGCAGCGGCTGAACTGCTCGCCGGAGGAGATCAGGATCGTCGATGGGGCGTTCCTGCAAGGGGACCGGCCGACCGGGCACGATTACTGGAATTTTGCCGGAGAGGTGGACCTGGCGCGCGAGGCGGATGGCGGCGCGGCGCGGAAACCGGTGGGGCAGTACCAGGTGGTGGGGCGGCCGGTGCGGCGGCTCGATCTGCCGGCGAAGCTGACGGGCGCCGCGTTCGTGCACGACATGGTGCGGCCGGACATGCTGCACGCGCGGGTGCTGCGGCAGCCGGGACGCGGGGCGCGGCTGGCGGCGTTCGACGAGGTGGCGGTGCGGCGCGCGGCGGGCGGGGAACTGCGGGTGGTGCGGCTGGGCGATTTCGTGGCGCTGGTAAGTTCGGATGAAACCAGTGTGCAGCGGGCGGCGATGGCGGCACCGCTGCATGCGCGATGGGAGAATACGCGGCAGGTCGAGCCGGCGCAGCAGGAGGCGGCGTGGCTGGTCGGGCGGCCGTGCGATGACCGGGTGCACGGGGATCCTCCGGCGGCGGTGGACGGTGAGGTGTTCGAGGCGAGCTATTCGCGGCCGTATATCGCGCATGCGTCGATCGGGCCGTCCTGCGCACTGGCGGAGGTTCGCGACGGGCATTTGACCGTGTGGACGCATTCGCAGGCGGTGTATCCGCTGCGGAACTCGCTGGCGAAGGTGCTGGAACGGACGTTGGAAACGATCAGCGTGCGGCATGGCCATGGGCCGGGGTGTTACGGACATAACGGCGCGGATGACGTGGCACTGGACGCGGCGCTGATCGCGCAGGAGATTCCCGGGCATTGCATTCGCGTGCAGTGGCGGCGGGAGGAGGAGTTCGGGTTCGAGCCGATCGGGACGGCGCAGCACGTGACGATCCGCGCGGTGCTGGATGCGCGGGGGCGGCCGGTCGATTGGACCGCGGAGGTGTGGGCGGCGACGCATGTGCAGCGTCCGGCGTCCGGCGGCAACATGCTGGCGCACGAGGCGCTGGCGGTGCCGGCGCCGGAGCCGCGCACGAGCGATCCGCCGGAGGCCAATGGCGGCGGGGGCACGCGCAACGCGTTCCCGATGTACGATGTGGGGGCGAAGCGTATCCTGCATCACCTGGTGCTGCGCGCGCCGGTGCGGACCTCGGCGCTGCGGGGGCTGGGCGCGCTGCCGAACGTGTTCGCGATCGAGTGTGCGATGGACGAGCTGGCGGCGCGGGTGGGGGAGGACCCGGTGGCGTATCGGCTGTCGGTGCTGTTGAACCCTCGGGCGCGGCGGGTGATCGAGCGTGCGGCGGAGATGGCGGAGTGGCGGCGGCGTGGACCGGAGGGGACGGGGCGCGGGCTGGGCATTGGTTTCGCGCAATACAAGAATCGGTCTGCGTATGCCGCGGTGGTGGTGGAAGTGGAGGTGGACCAGGAAGTGCGGCTGCGGCGCGCGTGGTGCGCGGCGGATGCAGGGCTGGTGATCAATCCGGATGGCGCGCGCAACCAGTTGGAGGGCGGGATTCTGCAGGCGGCGAGCTTTACGCTGAAGGAGCAGGTGCGGTTTGGGGCGGATGGGATCAGTTCGATTGATTGGGATTCGTATCCGATCCTGCGGTTTTCGGAGGTGCCGGAGATTGCGTGTGAACTGATCGAGGCGCGTGAGGAGCGTTCTTTGGGGATGGGGGAGTGTACGATCGGTCCGACGGCGGCGGCGATCGGGAATGCGGTGGCGCACGCGCTGGGGGTGCGGATACGTGAGATGCCGCTGTCGCGGGAACGGATTGCGGGGGTTTTGCTGGCGGAGGGCAACAAAGTTTAACGACGGAGGCCGGAGACAGGGAGAAGGAAGCGTAGGGCCTTTTCTGAGTGCCTCGGTGTTTCCGCGGTGAGGCTGGTTTATCAGCCGGTTGCGGTGTCGGCCGCCGGGAACTCGGTGTCCTGATAAAATTCGTTGACAGGAATTTCGGTGTTGAGTTCCGGCAGATCGAGGGTGTCGTCGGCGGTGAGTGCGGTTGCCGTCCAGTCCTGGTCGCCATGGTCGCGCGAGAAAACGGTGAGGCCGATGCCGGAATGCTCCAGGATTATGTAGCGGCGGATTGAGGGGACCGCGCGGTACTCGCGGAGCTTCACGATGCGGTCCACGCGGCCGGTGGTGGGGCTGAGGACCTCGAAGACCACCACGACTCCGGGGACCAGGCGGGCGTCTCCAGCGACCTTGGTGCAGGTAACGAGGGCATCCGGGTAGCGAACCGTGTCACCGATGGTGGCGAGGCCGGCGTCCGGGCCGAGGGGCTCACATCCACTGCCGCGAAGGCGGCTGCGCAGGGCGGCGTGGATGTTCCGTGCGATACGGCTGTGGTTCACGGTGCCGCCCGTTATGGCGACGGGCTCGAAGCCGTCGAATTCCCAGCGGCCGCCGTCGGCCTCGGCCCAGGCGAAGAACTGGTCGCGGGTCATGCGGGGTTTGCGAAGGGCGATGTTCATGGCGGCAGCTTAGCCGGGGTCCGGGTTTGGTGCGAGATGTTGCGATCGGGTCGCTCCCCGAGAAGGCGTGGATGGCCGGGACGGGGCCCGGCCATGACGGGTGTGGGCAACGCCATGACGGGTGTGGGTAAAGGCATGAGTGGTGTGGGTACGCCATGGCGGGCGGGATGGGCGTGGGCAACGCCATGACGGCGCGGAGTGGGGGCGACCGTATGACGAGTGCGTGTGAAGCCATGATGTTTTGAATGATATCAGGGCGACCGGGCACGCAGGCTGACGCGTAGCACGGCGGGGTCTGTGATGGGCAGGCCGCAGACGTTGCGGCGGCATATATAGGCGGTTGCGGTGTCGGTCTGCTTGCCGAAGGCGGGATGTTGCGGCGGTAACGATGCGGTGTCGGCGGCCCGGATGACCACGATTGCGGGGTCGGGGGCGGCGAGAGCGGTGGCCAGGAAAGAGCCGGTCTGGTCGGCGGGGCCGGCGATGACGATGGTTGCGGCCTCTTCCAGCAGGTCGGCGGCGGCGAGCAGGCCGGGCATGGAGGCGAGCTGGTCGGGTTGCCGGTGAAGGCGCGCAGCACGGCTTCGGCGCGGTCGCGCCAGACGGGCTCGCCGGTACGGTGCCAGAGGCGGGCGAAGACCTCGGCGATGACGCCGTTGCCGGCAGGGGTCGCGTTGTCGCGCGGCCGTGCGTGGGCGAGCGAGGGGGACGTCAGTGGCATCGTCGGCGGTGGTGAAGAAGCCGCCGACGCTGTCGCCGAAATGGACGACGGTGGCGTCGGCGAGGCGGATGGCCTGTTCCAGGCGGGCGGGATCGCCGGTGGCTTCGTGGAGGGCGAGGGCGGCGCGGGCCATGTTGGCCTGATCGTCGAGCAGGCCGGCGGCGGTGACACGGCCCTGACGCCAGGCGTGCTGGACGCGGTCATCAGGGCCGGCAAGTTCGCGCAGGATGAAGTCGCAGGCCGTGGCGGCGCGGGCGAGCCAGTCGGGGCGGTTGAACACGGCGGCGGCGCGAACCAGGCCGCAGATCGCCAGGCCGTTCCAGTCGGCGAGCACCTTGTCGTCGCGGCCGGGGCGGATGCGTTTTGCCCGCGCTTCGAACAGGTGATGGCGGGCGCGGGCGAGAGCGGCTTCCTGTTCATCGGTGCCGCGGCGGCGTGATGCGGCGGAGGATCGTGTTGGCTTCCCAGTTGCCGTCCGGGGTTACGTCGTAGGCGGATTTGAAAGCCGGGGCGTCGGGGCCGAGCAACGCGTCTATTTCGGGTTCGGTCCAGACGTAGAAGTTGCCTTCCTCGCCTTCGCTGTCGGCGTCTTCGGAGGCGGCGAAGGCGTCGCCGGCCGCGTCATGTCGCGGATCAGCCAGCCGACGGTCTCGGTGGCACGCTCGGCGTAGAGCGGGTCGGGGCGGTCGGCGTGGGCGAGCGCCAGCAGTTCCAGGAGCTGGGCGTTGTCGTAGAGCATCTTCTCGAAGTGCGGCACCAGCCAGACCGCGTCGGTGGAATAGCGGGCATAGCCGCCGCCGAGATGGTCGTAGATGCCGCCGTGCGACATGCGTTGCAGCATCAGGTGCAGCGCGTCCTTGCCCTCCGGCTGGCCGGTGCGGAAGGCGTTCTGCCAGAGGAAGCGGAAGATCGGCGGGTTGGGGAATTTGGGGGCGCCACGGATGCCGCCCTGGTCGGGATCGGTGATGCGGAGCAGGCGCCTGGGCGACCGCGTCCAGATGCGTGGGGCCGGGGAGGTCGCCGGGCTGCGGGGCGGAGAGGCGCTCGATGGCGCGGCGCAGGGCGGCGGTGTTGTGGGTGACCATCTCGTCCTGCGCCTGCCAGGCGGCGGCGACGCCTTGCAGCACCTGGCGGAAGGAGGGGCGGCCCCAGCGCGGCTCGGGCGGGAAATAGGTGCCGCCCCAGAAGGGCGTGCCGTCCGGGGCAAGGAACATGGTGAGGGGCCAGCCGCCCTGCTCGCCCATGGCGTGCAGGGCGGACATGTAGAGGTGGTCGATGTCGGGCCGTTCCTCGCGGTCCACCTTGATGCTGACGAACAGGCTGTTCATCAGCGCGGCCGTGTCGGTGTCTTCGAAGGATTCGTGCGCCATGACGTGGCACCAGTGGCAGGCGGCGTAGCCGATGGAGAGCAGGATCGGCTTGTCGGCCTGCGGCGGCCTCGGCCAGGGCGGCGGCGCCCCAGGGGCGCCAGTGCACCGGGTTGTCGGCGTGCTGCAGCAGGTAGGGCGAGGTCTCGCGGCGCAGCAGGTTGGCGGCCTCGGGCATGTGCGGCTCCTTGCGCGGACGGGTGCCGGTGAGATGGGGGCAGCCGGGCGCGAAGGACAGGCGGTGCCGAAGCGATCACGGAGAGGTGTTGGCGGGTGCGTGATGAGAGTTGGACATGGTGCGAGCGAAGCGCTGGTGAACGGGGATTCGCGCCGTAGGCGATGGTCAATCCGCCATCCACAATGAAGTTCTGCCTGTACGAAGACAGCGGCGTTGCAGGCCGGAAGCGGATCCACAGCCGCGACCTATTCGGGTTTGCAGGTCGCCGATCGGGTGCAGGCTCGACCCGCGCGACCTATCGGTTCAGGATGGGATCGCGATTCAGCGTATGAAAAACACTCGGTTCGTTCACGCCGGGGTGAAGGGGTTTACGCGCACTTTTTCGGTGCGAGGTAAGCGCCATGAACGCACATGCCGATGATGCCGGCCTTCGCGGCGCTGTAAGGATCACGTTCGGCATGCGCGACTACCCGTAGATAGAGGCGATCGCGACGATGGAGATGCGCCCGGATGCGATCGGGTGCAGGGCAGCAGCATGAGCGGAGAGGTATAGGGGACTGAAATTCTCAGAGACGACCAGATCGAACCGCTCCGGCGTCACGGTGAATACGGACTGCACGTCGGATGTTCCGGCCGAGACAACGAGCGTATCCAGTCCGCCGAGGAAGGCCACGGCGCTGCCCACGACGCGGGCGACGTCGGCAGCGCTGGTTGCATCTGCGGCCTCCGACCGCACACCGGCCGGGTCGGCGAGGCTTCCGCCGCGGCGATGAGTTTTTCGGAGTGGCGGCTGCTGAGAAAAACCTGCGCGCCGGCGCGACGCAAGGCGGCGGCCGAGGCGAGACCAATCGCCGAGCTGTCGCCGATAAGGAGCGCTACCGACCGGCGCAGGAAAGCAACTCCCAGCCGGAGAGCTTGGCTGTCACGACGTTCTCAGAACCGCGGTGATACAGCCCAGGGACGCGGCCTCGATCAGATTCCAGTAGATCCAGATCACGAGGCGCGATCCGGACGCCGCTTGCACGAAGCCCTCGCGGTCGGTCGGATCACATCGAGCGCGGCGTATCGAAGACCTCATACGGCGTGGGCTGCTCGAAAAAGCCGCAGTTCGGGAGTGACAGCATAAGATGGAGATTGGCGGCCTGGACGAGTGTGTAACCCAGCACTGCAATTCGACGTTGCGGCCCAGCGTGGCGGCAAGTCCATTATTTTCAGGGCTGGCGTCAGTCCGCCACAGGTGGTGACATCGATCGGAGACTATCCCAACAACCGGCATTCAAAGCAAAGCCGACGAGCCGATGGTCGATGATGGAGTTGCCGGCCGGGACGATCGGAGGCCAATGCTGCGGTCAGGTGGCGGTAGCATCCAGATCATAGACATCGAGAGGTGCCTCGAACCACTTGTAGCCGAGTACAACGAGCACACGGCCGACACGAAGGGCGCTGTCGCGGTGTATCGTTGCTCCACGTCAGCATCAGCGTCATCCATCTGCCGCACCGCTATTGGCGACGTGACGCACCATAGCGAGAGCGCGTCTGGCTCGCATCAGCAATGGAACATGACCGCGGTAAATCCCTCGCCGAAAACGGGAAACAACGTAACATAGGCTTGGGCGCTCTCATAAAGCGGAGTACTGGCATAGGCGGCGATACGCGAGCGCGCGCCACCGAGCATCGGCCAGAGCGGCATGTCGGCAGCCTTAACCGCAGATCCACAATGCGATGTCGACGATTGATTGGGCCTGGGGGGCGCGGACCAGATCTTCGAGCTCATCGAAGCTAGATGGCTTCGCGGTCCAGGGCGATCGGCCAATGAGTGTGGCGATCATGCTGCGCAGCGTCTCGGCGACGGAACTTTCATATCCGTGGTCGGCGTAGCTCACCGCACCGGCGACACCGACTACCCGCGCGTGTGGTGAGCCGAATACGTTCCGGTATAAACTGCAGGGCATGTCGAGTGCCAGGAAAGGCGGTTTGCGGCGGGCCGACAGTAAACACATCCACCGCTCTATGTGCAGATCCTTCATTCGTGCCTCATGGATCAGGGCTGGTCTTCCAGCCAATATGGGATATGGTTCTAGCCGCTGCCTGTTGATGAGATTGGCGGGGCACGCCTTCCTCGACGACGCGCCCCGATCGAACACAAAGACCCAATCGGCCATGCGGCGCGCGAATGTCATTTCATGTGTGACGACGAGCATGTCATGCCGTCATCGGCAAGGCGTTTGATGACGGTCAGGACCTCGCCGATAGTCTGCGGATCGAGCGCTGAGGTGGGTTCATCGAACAGCATCACGTCGGTTCCATGGGGAGGGCGCGCGCGATGGCGACCGTTGCTGCTGGCCGCCGGAGAGCGCAGCCGGATGCTCATGGTCTTGTCACCGAGGCCGACCTTATCGAGCAGGCGGAGGGCGCGCTCTTCGGCAGCGGCGTGTTCATGCGCAAGACGGTGATTGGCCCGATGCTGACGTTGCGAAGGACGGTGAGGTGGGGAAACAGCTCAAAGTTCTGGAACACCATTCCCAGCGCTGACGCAAGCGGAAGACATTCGAGCGCCGGGCGGCGAGATAGACGCCCTCGAATACGATGCGACCGCTGTCGACTTTCTCCAGGGCGTTGCAGCAGCGCAGGACGGTGGAAGTGCCCGAGCCGCTGGGCCCGATCAGACACATGACTTCACCGCGATGGATGGAGAAGCTGAGCCGTAGAGCACCGTGAGCCCGCCGTAGCGTTTGACGACCTGATCGACGTTGAGGATCGGCGGCTGGCTGGAAACCGCCGGCTGGGGATGATGACGTCCTCGAGACCTTGCTTCCAGTTCACTGGCGGGTCGCCAGCATGGTGCATTCGCGGTCAACTTGGCGCAGGAATCGAGCAGCCGCAGCACCTCGTCGAAGTTGCGTCCGGTGTTCATACGGATAGGTTGTAGCGGATGTGCAGGGCCTGATACGAGAGATCACGGACCGCGATGTCGAGACGGGGAGGTGTCTTTGAACAGGGACACGTAGGTGGTGGCGAGAGCGGGCAGCACGCGGTTAAAGGTCTGGGGGAGGATAATGTATAGTATGATTTTGTGAGGTTGTATGTGGAGGGTGAATGTGGTGTATAGTTGTTTTGTGTGGATTGAGATGATGTTGGTGTGGTAGGTTTTTGAGTTGAAGGAGGTGATGTTGATAGTAGTTTTTGATTAGTGTAGTAAAGAAGGTGGAGAATTTGATTTTGGTGAGGGTGGGGAGTATGTAGAAGGTGTAGTAAATTTGTAGTAGTAGAGGTGTGGTGAGAAATATTTAGAAGAAGGTGGTAGTTGGAGAGAGTAGGATGAGCAAGGGGCTGAGAAGAAGGAATGAGAGAAAAAGTAAGAAAGGGACTGAAAAGGAAATAGTGAGAAAGGTAAGAAGAAAGGTGATAGGTCAGCATGGCCTTGATCTTTTTGTCCGGGCCGATGATGAAGACCGAACGCACGGTCGCGTTGTCTGCCGCGGTACGACCGTCGGACGTGGTGCCGGCGCCCTCGGGCAGCATGTCGTAGGCCATCGCCACCTTGAGCTGGGTATCGCCGATCATCGGGTAGTTGACAGCGTGCCCCTGGGTTTCTTCGATGTCCTTGGCCCATTTGGAGTGATTTTCCACCGGATCGACGCTGAGGCCGATGATCTTGGTGTCGCGCTTGTCGAACTCCGGCTTCAGCCCGGCCATGTAGCCCAGCTCGGTGGTGCATACGGGGGTGAAGTCCTTGGGATGTGAGAACAGGATGGCCCATCCATCGCCGATCCACTGATGGAAATTGATCGTACCTTGGGTTGTTTCGGCGGTGAAGTTCGGTGCCTCGGAATTGATTCGCAGTGACATTTGTTCCTCTTTCCCATGTTATAGGTCGGCGATTGGTCGCTACACGACGTTTGCGAATTCCTAAATGGCCGCGGCGGCGCTCGGCTGCAACTCGCGCAAGGAATTCCGCGCCGGCTTCCGGGACGCAAACCCGGCGACCCAGTGCGATCTCGACCGCTCAGGAAATGGATGGGACTTATTGCGGCTTGAACAGGGCCTCGGGAATGCCCGGCACGGGCGCCGGCATGCGGAACAGATTGCCTTCCTGCGGGCTGGCGGCCTTGTCTGCGTCCGGGACCGGGTGGTTGGCGGAGGTGAGGTAGAGCGTGGCCATGCCCTCACCGCCGAACGCGGGCATCGTCGGATAGCGGCAGGGCGTGTCCACCCGCCGCTCCAGCTTTCCGGTGGGATCAAACCGCAGTACGCAGCCGCCGCCGAATACGGCGACCCAATAGAACCCGTCGCGATCGACGCTGGCGCCGTCGGGTCCGGAGGCGCCCGGAATATCGACAGTGACGAACACGCGCTTACCGGCGACCGCGCCGGTGGCCTGGTCGTAGTCGTAAGCCCACACAGTCTTCTGGCGGGTGTCGGCATGGTACATCACCGTGCCGTCGGGGCTCCATGCCAGGCCGTTGGAGGTGCGCACCGGATCGGTGATCTCGGTCCAGCGGCCCGGTCCGTCATAGCGCCAGAGGGGCTTGCGCTCCGGCGCGGTCTGATCGCCCGGTACCAATGGGTTCAACATCGGGCCGGCAAACAGGCGTCCGGTGCGGTCGCAGCGTCCGTCGTTGAAGAGGAAACGCCGCGGGTCGTAGGGCGGGCCGGCGCAGAAACGCAGCTCCGTCGAGGCCCGGTCGAACAGGAACAGACCGCCGCGCAGCGTGACCGCCACGCCGCGATCGGTGAGATAGCAGGCGCCGACCCAGCTCGGCAGGTCCCACATCTCATCGTGGTTGGATGCGGGGTCGAACAGATGCAGGGCGTGCCCGCGCACATCGACCCACCAGAGGCGGCCGAGGACGGGGCTCCAGGTGGGGCCCTCCCCGTTCAGCACGCCCGCCGGGAGCAAGCGTTCCCAGTCTGGTGTCAGCACCATCTCATTGCCTCCTGATCCGAAACTCCGGTCGTGGGTTGACGTTGGCGAGGGGCACTCAGAGGAGCTTCGGATGGGCAGATTACCGCTCGCGATCGTGGCGGCAAGCGCTGGGCCTGATGTGTCGGGCGAACGCGGCGGCGCTGTCGCGACGGGACAAGGAACCGTTCGGATTCGGCGGTTGGAGACGGCGTGTTACAGGATTGCGAACAGGGGGAATGGCGCGTATCGTTCCGGGCCGGTGGGGAAGTCGTCCCGAGAAGAAGGGCGGGGTACCTTGCCGCGGGGACATTTGGGCGGCCTTTATGAACCGGAGCAGGGGAAGCGGGGCCGTCCTCTGGTAGAAAGGCAGCGCGTCGATGCCCAAGGGCACCGTTAAATGGTTCAACCCGACCAAGGGGTATGGCTTCATAGCGCCGGATACAGGGGGAAAGGACGTCTTTGTCCATATCAGTGCCGTGCAGAAAGCCGGGCTTCGCACATTGAACGAAGGCCAGAAGCTCGGATTCGATGTCGAGCAGCAGCAGAACGGGCGCACCGCGGCGGTCAATCTGTCGCAGTCGGACTGAAACCTGACTGTCGTCGGCCGGGATGACGCACAGGCCGGAGGAGGCCAGTGCGGAGGGGCGGTCACGGCTGATCGGCGTTGTGCTTTATCTTGCGGCCGTGGCGGTGTTCGCCAGCATGGATGCGACCACGAAGGTACTGGTGGTGGGCTTGCCGGTGGCCGAGGTGATGTGGGCGCGCTTCGGCTTTCATCTGCTTGTCATGGCAACGCTGGTGGGCGCCTGGCGTCGGCCGTCGGTGTGGCGGCCGCGTGCCGCCCGGGTGCAGATCATCCGTAGCCTGCTGCTGGCCGCCTGTAATTTTCTCTATGCCCTGGCGCTGCGGCATGTGCCGCTGGCCGAATGCACCGCGATCAATTTCGTCGGTCCTGTCATCACCGTCGCGCTGGCTGGGGTGTGGCTGGGCGAACGGGTGGGCTGGCGGTGCTGGGCCGGCGTGGCGGCAGGTCTTGCCGGCGCGTTGATCGTGCTGCGACCGGGCCTGGGGACGGTACCTCCCGACGGGATGTTCGCTTTTGCCTCGGCCGGCGTTTATGCGGTGTACCAAATTCTGACGCGGCGCCTGGCCGGGGTGGACAGCGCCCAGACGACGATCGTGCAGACCGGCTTGTGGGCGACGCTCGCCACCTCGCTGGCGATGCCGTTCCTGTGGGTGTGGCCGAGCTGGCAGGGCTGGCTGCTGATGGCCCTGCTCGGCGGTCTGGGTGGCGTCGGGCATTATCTGCTGGTGCTGGCCTATAACCGGGCGCCGGCAAGCCTGATCGCGCCGATGGGCTATGCGGGAATGATCTTCGCGGTGCTGTACGGCATCGGCCTGTTCGGTGAATTGCCGGACGCCGCGACGGTGCTGGGAGCGGTAGTGATTGCCGGCGGCGGGCTGCTGGTGCTGTCGGCGGAACGCCGGGGCGCCGTGCTGCGACGGCGTGCGGCCGTTTGAACACGCATGATCGATAAACGTAGCGGCGGCTTGCGCTGTGATGACCCGGGGTTTAGGCAACATCGAACCTGGATAGCTGCGATCATGAGTTCACACAGTGGGCTCGCGCGAGCGAGCGATCCGCGAACCGCGGGCGGCACTCGATGCCGAAGCGGTCCGCGTCGCCTATCGCCGCTGGGCCGGAGTTTACGACTCGGTGTTCGGGGGCGTGTCGGCGTTCGGCCGCAAGCGGGCCGCCGATGCGGTGAACACACTGCCGGGCCGGATGGTGCTGGAGGTCGGCGTCGGCACCGGGCTTGCGTTGCCCCGGTACCGGGCGGACAAGCGCGTGACCGGGATCGATCTGTCGGCCGAGATGTTGAAGCGGGCGCGTTCCCGGGTGGATGAGCTCGAACTTTCCAATATCGAGGCGCTGCGGGAGATGGACGCGGAGGCGACGGATTTCGCCGATGGCGCGTTCGACATCGCGGTGGCGATGTTCGTCGCCTCGGTGGTTCCCAATCCGCGGCGGCTGATGGTTGAGATGCGGCGCGTGGTGCGGCCGGGCGGGCACATCCTGTTCGTCAATCATTTCGCCGCGAAGGCCGGGCCGCGCTGGTGGGTGGAATGGGCCATGGCGCCCGCCTCGCATGCGCTTGGCTGGCATCCCGATTTTGCCATGGAGGCTTTGTTCGCGACGGACGAGCTGAATGCGATCGAATCGCATGCGGTGCCGCCGTTCGGCATCTTCACGCTGGTGCAGATGCGGAATGGTAGAGCGGCAATGGCGTCTCCACGGGGCCCGCTTGATCTGGCGCGACGGCTCCGGTAGGCGCACACTGCATCAAGCGGAGCCTGACCGGCGCTCCGCCGGGGACGACAAGACGGAGTGGATTGGCCGATGCAGTTCGTGAAGCGGCTGACTGCCGCGCTGCCCTTGCTGGGCATGAGTGTTGCCGCGCTGAGTCGTGCCGCGTTGGCGCAGACGCCGGCGCAGCTTCCAAACCTGCCGGTTCTCGGCGCGCCACACGATTGGCAGATGGTGCTGCAGCCGGCGTACAGCCCGGTGAAGGCCGACATAATCGACCTCAATCATCTGGTGCTGGTCATCATCGGCGTGATCACGGCATTTGTCGCCGTGCTGCTGGTCTGGGTGATCTGGCGCTACAACGCCAAGCGCAATCCGATCCCGACCCAGACCACGCACAACACGGTCATCGAGATCACCTGGACCGTGCTGCCGGTGCTGATCCTGGTGCTGATCGCCATCCCGTCGTTTCGGCTGGTGTATTACGAAGACCGCACCTACGACCCGGACATGACGATCAAGGTGACCGGGCACCAGTGGTACTGGGAATACACCTATCCGGACCAGAAGAACCTCGATTTCTCCAGCTACATCGTGCCGGATGACAAGCTGCAGCCGGGCCAGATGCGGCTGCTGACGGCGGACAATCCGCTGGTGCTGCCGGTCGGCAAGAATATCCGCATTCTCGCCACCAGCGGCGACGTGATCCACAGCTTCTTCATCCCGTCGCTCGGCGTGCAGCGCTACGCGATTCCGGGCCGCACGATCGAGACCTGGGTGCGGGTCGATAAACCCGGGCGCTATTACGGTCAGTGCAACCAGATCTGCGGCACCAATCACAGCCGCATGCCGATCGATGTCGTCGCGGTGCCGGAGCAGGAGTTCCAGGCATGGGTGGTGCAGGCGCAGAAGCAGTTCGCCGCCGATACCGCGCCAGCCACGCCGCGGGTCGCGCAGGCCGCGCGGACGGCGGCGCCACTGATGACGGCTTCATATGAGGAGCAGCACTGACCGCGGTCGGTGCGAAGGAGACCAGGATGTCGGTAACTACCCACGACGACGCTCACGGGCATTACGATCACAAGCTCGGGTTTTTCACCCGCTGGCTATGCAGCACGAACCACAAGGATATCGGCACGCTGTATTTGACGTTCGCGCTGGTCGGCGGCACGACGGGGGCGATTCTGTCGGAGATCATGCGGGCGCAGCTCAATGTGCCGCACAACACGCTGGTCAGTAGCGGCCAGGAGTGGAACACGATCGTCACCTCCCACGGGCTGCTGATGATCTTCTTCGCGGTGATGCCGGCGCTGATCGGGGGGTTCGGCAACTGGTTCATCCCGCTGATGATCGGCGCCCCCGACATGGCGTTTCCGCGGCTCAACAATATCAGCTTCTGGATGCTGCCGCCGGCCTACTGCCTGATCATCTCCGGTCTGCTGCTGGGCGAGTCGGGCACCGGATGGACACTGTATCCGCCGCTGTCGCTGTCCACGTATGAGCCGGGTCCCGGCATGGACTTCACGCTGTTCGCGCTGCATCTGGCGGGCATCAGCTCGCTGCTGGGGGCGATCAACTTCATCACGACGATCTTCAACATGCGCGCGCCGGGCATGACGCTGCACAAGATGCCGCTGTTCATCTGGGCGATGCTGGTCACCGCGTTCCTGCTGCTGCTGTCGATCCCGGTGCTGGCCGGGGCGGTCACGATGCTGATCTGCGATCGCAACTTCGGCACGGCGTTCTTCGACCCGGCCGGCGGCGGTGACCCGGTGCTGTTCCAGCACCTGTTCTGGTTCTTCGGCCACCCCGAAGTGTACATCATGATCGTGCCGGCATTCGGCATCGTCAGCCACGTGATCTCCACCTTCAGCCGCAAGCCGATCTTCGGCTATCTCGGCATGGCGTATGCGATGGTGGCGATCGGCGTGATCGGCTTCGTGGTGTGGGCGCACCACATGTTCGTGTCGGGGATCAGCGTCGATACGCGCGCCTATTTCATGGCGGCGACGATGGTGATTGCGGTGCCGACGGGGATCAAGATCTTCTCCTGGATCGCCACCATGTGGGGCGGCTCGATCGAGTTCACGACGCCGATGCTGTGGGCGATCGGCTTCATCTTCGTGTTCACGGTGGGCGGGCGTGACCGGAGTGGTGCTGGCGAATGCGGGCATCGATCAGATACTGCACAACACCTATTACGTGGTGGCGCACTTCCATTACGTGCTGTCGCTGGGGGCGGTGTTCGGCATTTTCGCCGGATTCTATTTCTGGATCGGGAAGATGTCGGGACACCAGTACCCGGAGTTCTGGGGCAAGGTGCATTTCTGGCTGATGTTCATCGGCGTCAACCTGACCTTCTTCCCGCAGCACTTCCTGGGCGCCGCCGGCATGCCGCGCCGCTATCCCGACTACCCGGAGGCGTTTGCCGGGTGGAATTTCGTGTCGTCGATCGGCGCGTATATCTCCGGGCTGGGGTTCCTGGTGTTCTTCTACGTGCTGTACCGCACGTTCTCGTCCAAGGAGCATGTGGCGGCGAATTACTGGGGTGCCGGGGCGACGACGCTGGAATGGAGCCTGTCGTCGCCGCCGCCGTTCCATACCTATGCCGAGCTGCCGCGGATCCGCTGAGCGGGAATGAGCGGGGCCAGCCCAAGCACTGACCTGACCGAAGGCAGGGGGGAGCGATCCCCCTGTCGCGTTCTCCCTTGGCGCATTCTCCCGCGGCGCACTCCGAGGTCGTTCCGGCGGAAACCGAGCTGCGCGACTGGATCGCGCTGCTGAAGCCTCGGGTGATGTCGCTGGTGGTGTTCACCGGGCTGATCGGGCTGCTGATCGCGCCGGGGCATCTGAACCCGGTGCTGGCGTTCACCGCCGTGCTGTGCATCGCTGTCGGGGCGGGCGCGTGCGGCGCCATCAACATGTGGTACGACCGCGACATCGACGCGCTGATGCGGCGGACGCGGAACCGGCCGATCCCCGCGGGGCGGCTGCCGGCGGGGGCCGCGCTCGCTTACGGGGTGACGCTGGCGGTGTTTTCCGTGCTGGTGATGTTCCTGGCGACCAACTGGGTGGCGGCCGGCGTGCTGGTGCTGTCGATCCTGTTCTATGTGTTCGTCTATACGGTGTGGCTGAAACGGCGGACGCCGCAGAACATCGTGATCGGCGGGGCGGCCGGGGCGTTTCCGGCGGTGATCGGTTGGGCGGCGGTGACCGGTTCGGTGTCGCTGGTACCGGTGCTGCTGTTCGCCATCGTGTTCGTCTGGACGCCGCCGCATTTCTGGTCGCTGGCGCTGTTTTCCAGCGGCGATTACGGCCGCGCCGGGGTGCCGATGCTGCCGGTGATTGCCGGGGCGCGGGAAACGCGCCGGCAGATCATGGCATACACGGTAGTGCTGGTGCCGCTGTCGTTGTCGCCGTGGCTGGTGGGGTTCAGCGGGCCGATCTACGGCGTGGCGGCTTCGGTGCTCGGGCTCGGGTTCCTGGTGTGCGCGTGGCGCGTGCTGCGCGATCGGCAGGACGCCGGCGGGCGTGAGCCTGACCGCGGATATGCCGGCCAAGGCAGCGTTCAAATACTCGATCGTCTATCTGTTCGTGCTGTTCGCGGCGCTGGCAGTCGATCGGTTGGCGTGATGGCCGCGGATTCCGACGAGGAAATGCGACGGCGACGGCGGGTGCGCAACTGGGCGCTGCTGATCGTGCTGATCGGGCTGAGCGTGCTGTTCTATGCGATTACGATCGTCAAGATGACGAAGTCCTGAGGGGGCGGGGCGGTCGGAACAAGAAAATTTCACCACGCAGGCGCGGAGATTTACGCGACTGAGACGGTCGGTTTATACAGCGGCAGACGTTATTGTATTCGTCGTGGGCATGGAGGCAGGTGTTCGCCGGGTGAGAGATGGATTTCCGCTTTCGCGGGAACGACATGGGTGCGAGGACGGCGAACGTAGGTCACCCTAAATGCGGTCTGGTATTAATCGTTACTCTGCGCCTGCGTGTCTCTGCGGTGATTTTTTCTATGGCCCGACCCTGCGATTCATGTCCCAGAGCGGGTACTGCGGCAAAGCGTTGGCCGGATCGCGCAAAAAGATTTCGGTCTGATACCAGATCGCATTGAGGATGCCCCATCCTGCCGGTGTTGCCCGGAGCAACGTGAAGCGGACGAGCGGCGCGGCGGGCGGCAAAGTCATGGATGGCCGGGACAAGCCCGGCCATGACGGCCGGCCATGACGGAAAGGGTCAGCATCAACGCGGTCTGGTATTAATCGTTACCTCTGCGCCTCCGTGTCCCCGCGATGTAAGGACCAGATGATGCGCCACGTGCAGCGGTCGTGCGGTGCCGCCGGTGCGATGACCGGATAGTTTCATCCGATCCTGGCCCAAGGCGACGCCTGATCGTTCAGGGGGCGGGCGGGGCGACGGACAGGCCGACGACGTGGTGACGCTCGATCAGGCTGGCGACGAGACCGGACGATTTTGCCTGCTCCACGAAGTCGCGCAGGAAGGCGGCTCCTGCCGTGTTGACGCGGGCGGTGCCGATCGCCTGCTGCACCGAGGTGAACTGGCCGTCCAGGATGCGGGCGCCGGGCAGCGACTTCACATCCGAGAGCAGCCGCGGGCGCAGGCCGGCGAGTGCGTCCAGCTTGTCGCGGGTGAACTGTTCAAGCGCGCGAATCGAGGCTGTTGGAGCGGACCAGTTCAGCGTGACGGATGTTGCGCTCCAGCCAGAGGTCGTAGGCGCTGCGGGCGGTCACCGCGATGCGGATGCCCGGCTGGTCGACGTCGGCGATGGTGCGCAGCCTGGAGTTGGCGGGGACAAGGTAGGTGGCCTCGATCTCGACGTAGGCGGGGGTGAAGGCGATCTTCTCGGCGCGCGCGGGCTCGGCGCCGATCAGTCCGATGTCCCAGGTGTCGGTGCCGGCGGCGTCCGCCAATTCGCCGGGGGTGCGGAACGGGACGTAGCGGACGGGGACGCCGAGCCGCTCGGCCACCGCGTGGGCCATGTCGGGGGCGACGCCGTGCGGGTCGCCGGAGGGGGCACGGCCGGTGACGAGGAGGAAATTGCTGAGATTGATGCCGGCGCGGAGGACGCCATGGGGGGCAAGCTCGGTGACGTGGGACATGGGATGAGGCTCGGTGCTGTTGGCGGAGGGGTATAGCAGGCGGCCGAGGGTTTGAACGATGGCGAGGAGAAGGGGCACCACGGAGGTGGCGATCGGGGCGATCGTTAGGCCGGCGGAAGTTCCCTGTTAATCTCTGCGCCTCTGCGCCGCTACGGTGAAGCTTTCTTGTTCTTGCGGTTTGCGAGGTCACGACGTTGGTGGCCGGGACAAGCCCGGCCACCACGGGGGAAGCCCGGCCATGACGGGGGACTAGGGGCGGGGTATGACGCGGGGACGGGGCGCGCATCCATGCCGGCCGGTTTCCCCGACGCGCGATCCATCCTATATCGGCCACGCGGATGACCGAATCAGACCCGGCATTGCTCGACACACGGCGTCGCCGCCTGCTCTATCGCGCGACACACCGTGGCACGCACGAAAACGACCTTCTCATTGGTGGTTTCGTTGCGTCCCGTCTCGCCCAATTCACGGACTCGGAGCTAGCGGAACTGGAAGACCTGCTCGAACTGCCGGATCCCGACCTGAACAATTGGCTCACCGGCCGCCGGCCGATCCCGCCCGAGGCCGATACCGCGATGCTCCGCCGCATCAGGGATGCCAGCCGATGACCGCCACGGTTTATGGCGCTCCGGAAGGCTGGGACGCATTCCTGCTGGCGCGGCGGCGCGCGGAGTTTGCCGGCCCGGTGCTGCACGTGACCCGCGACGATGCCCGCATGGCGCGGCTCGCGGAGGCGCTGGCGTTCGTCGTGCCGGAAGCGGAGATATTGCGGTTCCCGGCGTGGGACTGCCTGCCGTACGACCGGGTATCGCCCAATGCCGCCCTGGTCTCGGAACGTATCGCCACGCTGGGCCGGCTGCTGGAACGCGCCGAGCGACCGCGCATCGTGCTGACCACGGTGAATGCGCTGGTGCAGCTTGTCCCGCCGCGCCGACAGCTTTGCCGGCGCCACGCTGGAGTTGAAGGTCAACGGCGATATCGATGCCGACCGGCTGACCCGCTTCCTCGACGCCAATGGCTATGGCCGCGCCGGCACCGTGATGGAGCCGGGTGAGTACGCCCTGCGCGGCGGCATCATCGACATTTTCCCGGCCGGCGAGCCGGAGCCGATACGGCTGGATTTGTTCGGCGACACGATCGAATCGATCCGCGCGTTCGATCCCGCCACTCAGCGCAGCGAGGGCAAGCGTGGCCGGATCATCCTGCGCTCGGTGTCCGAGGTGCCGCTGGACCGCGAGTCGATCGGCCGGTTTCGCACCGCGTGGCGCGAGCTGTTCGGTCCACCGGCGGCGAGCGATCCGATCTATGACTCGATCTCCGCCGGCCGCCGGCATCCCGGCATGGAGCACTGGACGCCGCTGTTCCACGCCAGCATGGCGACGCTGCTGGATTATTTGCCGGGCGCTTCGGTGAGCCTGGACCATCAGGCCGAGGAGGTGCTGGCCGGGCGGCTGGAGATGATCGCCGACCATTACGAGGCGCGGCGGATGCCGGCGCGCGAGGGCGAGGTGCCCTATCGTCCGCTGCCGCCGGACCGGCTGTACCTGGATCGCAAGGGGTGGGACGCGATGCTGGCGGACGGCCCGCTATTCGCGTTCAGCCCGTTCGGCAAGCCGGACGGCGCGGTGGGCGTGGACGGCACCGGGCGGCCGGGGCCGATCTTCAGCCAAGCCGCCACCGGGCCGAACGCGTTCGAGCAACTGAAGGCGCAGGCGACGCGCTGGGCGGACGAGGGTCGCCGGATCGTTGTTGCCGGATGGACGCTGGGGTCGCGGGAGCGGTTGCTGAACCTGCTGCGGGAACACGGGTTCAAGGATTATGCGGCGGAGGAGTTCTGGGCGGCGGTGCGCCGCAAGCCGGCCGGCTCGGTCTCGCTGGTCGTGCTCGGCGTGGAGCGCGGCTTTGTGGCCGAACGGCTGGCGCTGGTGGGCGAGCAGGACCTGCTGGGCGAACGGATCAGCCGCCCGCCGCGGCGGCGAAAACGGGCCGACCAGTTCATCGCGGAGGCGACGGAGATCGCCGAGGGCGACCTGGTGGTGCACCAGGAATATGGCATCGGGCGCTATGACGGGCTGGAGACGCTGACTGTCGGCGCGGCGCCGCACGACTGCCTGCGGCTGATCTACGACGGCAACGAGAAGCTGTTCCTGCCGGTCGAGAATATCGAGGTGCTGTCGCGCTACGGCAGCGAGGCGCAGGGCGTGGCGCTGGACAAGCTGGGCGGGGTGAGCTGGCAGACGCGCAAGGCGCGGATGAAGCAGCGCATCCGCGACATGGCGGGCGAGCTGATCCGCATCGCCGCCGCCCGGCAGATCCGGGAAGCGCCTTCCATGGCGCCGGCGGAGGGAAGCTGGGACGAGTTCTGCGCCCGTTTTCCGTTTGCCGAGACCGAGGACCAGGTGCGCTCCATCTCCGACGTGCTGGAGGACCTCGCGTCGGGGCGGCCGATGGACCGGCTGATCTGTGGCGATGTGGGGTTCGGCAAGACCGAAGTGGCGCTGCGGGCGGCGTTCATCGCGGCGATGTCCGGCGCGCAGGTGGCGGTGGTGGTGCCGACCACGCTGCTGGCGCGGCAGCATTACCGCACCTTCTCCGAGCGGTTTGCCGGGCTGCCGGTGCGGGTGGCGCAGCTTTCGCGCATGGTGCCGGCCAAGGAAGCTGCGGAGGTGCGCAAGAGCATCACCGACGGCAGCGTGAACATCATCATCGGCACGCATGCCCTGCTGGCGAAATCGATCGCGTTCGCCGATCTCGGGCTGCTGGTGGTCGATGAGGAGCAGCATTTCGGCGTGGCGCACAAGGAGCGGCTGAAACAGCTCAAGGCCGACGTGCATGTGCTGACGCTGACGGCGACGCCGATCCCACGGACCTTGCAGCTCGCGCTGACGGGGGTGCGGGAGATGAGCCTGATCGCCACGCCGCCGGTGGACCGGCTGGCGGTGCGCACGTTCATCATGCCGTTCGACGCGGTGGTGATCCGCGAGGCGGTGCAGCGCGAGCGGTTCCGCGGCGGGCAGATTTTCTGCGTGGTGCCGCGCATCGAGGACCTGCCGCGCATGGCGGAGCGACTGAAGGAGATCGTGCCGGAAGCGCGGACGGCGCAGGCGCACGGACGGCTGGCGCCGACGGTGCTGGAACGGGTGATGACCGAGTTCAGCGACGGCAAGCATGATATCCTGCTGTCCACCAATATCGTGGAGAGCGGGCTGGACATGCCGGCGGTGAACACGCTGGTGATCCACCGCGCCGACATGTTCGGACTGGGCCAGCTTTATCAGCTTCGCGGCCGGGTGGGACGCGGCAAGCAGCGCGGCTACGCGTATCTGACCTGGCCGCAGAACCACCGGCTTTCGGCCGCCGCGCAGAAGCGGCTGGAGGTGATGCAGACGCTGGACAGCCTCGGCGCCGGGTTCACGCTGGCGTCGCACGACCTGGATATTCGCGGCGCCGGAAACTTGCTGGGCGAGGAGCAGTCGGGGCACATTCGCGAAGTCGGGATCGAACTCTATCAGCAGATGCTGGAAGATGCGGTGGCGGAGCAGCGCGCGGAAGGACGGCGGGCGTCGGCGGACCGCGATTGGACTCCGAATATCGCGCTGGGCCTGCCGGTGCTGATCCCCGAGACATATGTGCGGGATTTGCCGGTGCGACTGGGGCTGTATCGGCGGATTGGCGCGCTGGCGTCGGATGTGGAAACGGAAGCGATGGCCGCGGAGCTGGTGGACCGGTTCGGCAAGCTGCCGGAAGAGGTGGAGAACCTGTTGCAGGTGGTGGCTTTGAAGCGCGCCTGCCGCGAAGCGGGCGTGGAAAAGCTGGAGGCGGGACCGAAGGGAATGCTGGTGACGTTCCGCGGCAACCTGTTCCGCAATCCGGCCGGGCTGGTCTCGTGGCTGGCCAGCAAGGGCGGGCTGGTCCGGCTGCGGCCGGACCACAAGCTGGCGATCGCGCGCGAGATGGATGTCGACGAACGGATCCGCACGGCTCGCGATCTGCTGAACAGCCTGGTGCGCATCGTCGATCAGGCGAAAGCCGCGTGATCCGCCAGGCGCTGGAGGGACGCGCGGGTTTTTACCGTAGAGTCAGTTCACGCTGGCGTGAAACGGTGCTTGAGGCGGACGACTACATTCCCACCTGCCCGGCTGCGTACCTGCTGGAGTTTGGCAAGATGCGTCCTCTGCTCGGCGCGGCGGCCATTTCCCTGATTGCCGATGTGGCTTTCGCGCAACCGCCGGCCGATGCCGATCCCGCCCTGGCGCCGTGGTTCCGCAGCCTGACGCAGCCGGGAACCGGGATTTCCTGTTGCTCGGAGGCGGATTGCAGGCGGACGGACTACCGTATCAACGGTGATCATTACGAGGCGATGATACAGGGCAGGTGGCAGAGGGTGCCGAACGAGGCCGTGCTGCAACGGGTGGACAATCCGACCGGCAGCGCGGTGGTGTGCTGGACGCCGACACTCGGCATCATGTGCTTCGTGCGCGGTCCGGAAACCTGACCAGGCCCAGCCCGACCAGCACGGCGACGCCGGCCGCGCACAGGATGGCGGCGCGGAAACCGGCGGCGAAGGTTTCGTCTGCATCGACTGCGGCGCCGGCGCCGACGGCCTGAAACACGATCATCAGCAGGCTGGCGCCAGAGACGATGCCCAGCGTGCGGGTCAACATGCCAAGGCTGCCGGCGACGCCGCGCTCCTGCACCGGCATCGCCAGCGTCACCTGGTCGAGATAGGCGACCTGGAACACGCCCAGTCCAAGCCCCTGCACGAGCAGCGACCCTGCCAGGGCGGTGATCCGATCCGGCATGGCGATGATCCCGAGCAGGCCGGCAGCGACGAGCCAGGCGGCGGCGACCAGCAATGTGCGGGGGGACGAGCGCGCGAGCAGCCGCGCCGCCGCCGACGCACCGAGCACCATTCCCGCCGAAGAGGTCGCCAACACCACGCCGCCGAGCGCGACGGGCAGGTGCGGAACCCGCATGAGCTGAAACGGCACCAGCAGCGGAACGGCGAAGGCGGCAAGGTTCAGCAGGGTGCTCGCCAGATTGACGAGGGCGAAGCGGGGCTGACGGAATCGCCGCAGATCGATGATGGGGTGCGGCGAGCGCCGCTGCTGGCGGACGAAGCATGCGGCACCGAGCATGGTGGCGGCGAGCAGCGGGAGGGCGCTGGTCGGATCGGCGAGCCGGTTCAACACCAGCACCAGGCAGGTGATGGTGAAAACGAGCAGCATGGCGCCCGGTGCATCGAACCGATCGGTGCGTGCGCGGCGTGCCGGAGGCAGGGCCAGGGCAAGGCAGAACGCCGTCGCGGCAAGCGGCGCGCGGAACCAGAACACGATGGTCCAGCCGAGATGCCCGATCAGCGGTCCCGCCACGGCGGCGCCCACTGCCGCGCCGGCGGCAAACGCGGCGGTGTAGATGCCAAGCGCACGCGGCCGATCGGCTTCGGCATGGAGGCTGGTGATGAGCGCCGGTCCGCAGCTCAGGACGAGGCCCGCGCCGGCGCCTTGCAGGACACGAAACAGCAGCAGCAGATGATAGTCCGGCGCGATGGCGCAGAGGACGAAGGCGGCGGCACTACAGGCGCAGCCGGCCAGGAACACATGGTTGGCGCCGAAAAGATCGGCGGCGCGGCCGCAGACCAGCATCAGGCTGGCGGTGGCGAGCGTATAGCTGATCACGAGCCACTGGATGGCCGGCAATGGCAATCCGAAATGACTGGTGATGAAGGGGAAGTCCACGTTTACGGAGGAATCGAGCGGGACGACGGTGGTTCCGAGCAGGACGGCGGACACACCGACGATCCGCGCGGCGCGGTTTTCTGCCCCGGCGATGTCCGCGGGCCATGTCACGGATGAATAGCAAAGAAATCGGGCCGGGGCGGTGACCCGCCGCCGGCCCGCGAGACGTGGTGTGTGCTGGTCAGACCGCCTTCTTGAGCGTGGGCGAAGCCTTGAACCGCACGGTTTTGCCGGCTTTTACCTTGATCGATTCGCCGGTACGCGGATTGAGCCCCTTGCGGGCCTTGGTTTTGCGGACGACGAAGGTGCCAAAGCTGGGCAAGGTGAATTTGCCGGATTTCTTCAGTTCCTTGACGATCGCATCCATCAGGTGACCAGCGGCACGTGTGGCGGCCGCGCCGGTGAGATCGGCGGATTCCTGAATCACCTGGGCAATGAAAGCCTTCGACATACGTTCTCCTCTCGCGGGTAGGTAGCGCGGCGCGTCGCCGCGACACGCAAGGACGCCGCCCGGAACTACTGGCGTGCGCGCATGCCAGATTTGCCGCGCCGTTGCAACGGTTTTTCGATGCCGTGGGCAGAAATCGCCGAATTTTCAGCATTATCCGGCAGCCAGTGACCAATCGTTCCAGCTATCCGTTATTGGCGCGGATCAATCGCGGTTTGGTGTGGGGAGGGCGGGAGCGGATGGACGGGACAAGCCGGACAAGCCCGGTGACCGCCTGATCGAACTCGCCCCACGGAAGCAGCTTCAGCATCGCATGGAACACGCTATTCTGGTGCGGCACGGCGTTGACCTCCTCGCGTCCGGTGGCGTCGCCAAACGTCGGATGCGAGTAGAATCAATGTCGTGCGCTCGGTACAAGCGAATTCCGTGCCGGACAGCAGGGGACAGGCCCGGCCATGACGACGTGCGGGGGCGACGTGGGTGGGACGAGGCCGGCCGGGGCGACGTGGGGGGACAGGGCCGGCGCTGTCGAAGGCGGGCGAGGTCAGAGACCTGCTTGTGAAACGAACTTGGTGTTCAGATAGGACTCGATCGCTTCCAATCCGCCCTCGGAGCCGTAGCCGGAGTCCTTGACGCCGCCGAAGGGAACTTCGGGCAAGGCAAGCCCGTGATGGTTGATCGATATCATTCCGGCTTCAACCGCAGCGGCGATCGCCGTGGCGGTCTTGGCGGAGCGCGTGTAGGCGTAGGACGCGAGGCCGAACGGCAGGCGATTGGCTTCCTCGACGACCTCATCGAAACCACGGAAGGGCGAGATGACGGCGACGGGGCCGAACGGTTCCTCGTTCATGATGCGCGCGTCCCTGGGGACGTTGGTCAGCACGGTGGGTTCAAAAAAGTTGCCTTTGTTACCGATGCGGTTGCCGCCGGTCTTCAGGTCGGCACCGTGCTTGACCGCGTCGCCGATGAAGGTCTCCATCGCCTGGATGCGGCGCGGATTGGCCATCGGCCCCATCTGGGTGTCCGCCGCCAGCCCATCGCCCACCCTGGCCGCCCTGATGTGGGCGACGAACTTGTCCACGAACTGATCGAACACCGGTTCCTGCACCAGGAAGCGCGTGGGCGAGATGCAGACCTGGCCGGCGTTGCGCAGCTTGCTGGCGGACAGGATCTTGCTGGCGACGTCGATATCGGCGTCGTCGAAGACGATGGTGGGGGCGTGGCCGCCGAGTTCCATGGTGGCGCGCTTCATGTGGGCGCCAGCCAATGCGGCGAGATGCTTGCCGACGGGAGTGGAGCCGGTGAAGGAGATTTTGCGGATCACCGGATGCGGGATGAGATATTCCGAGATTTCGGCGGGCACGCCGTACACCACGTTGACGACGCCGGGTGGAATGCCGGCATCGACGAAGGCGCGGACCAGCTCGGCGGGTGAGGCGGGCGTTTCCTCGGGCGGCTTCACGATGATGGAGCAGCCGGCGGCAAGTGCGGCGGAGAGCTTGCGCACCACCTGGTTGATGGGAAAGTTCCAGGGCGTGAAAGCTGCGACGGGTCCGACCGGTTCCTTGAGGACGAGCTGATAGATGCCTTCGGCCCTGGCGGGGATGACGCGTCCGTAGGCGCGACGGGCTTCCTCGGCGAACCAGTCGATCACGTCGGCGCCGGCAAGGGTTTCCCCCTTCGCCTCGGCGAGCGGCTTGCCTTGCTCCAGCGTCATCAGCCGGGCGATCGCGTCGGCGCGGTCGCGCAGGAGGTTGGCGGCCTTGCGCATGAGCTTCGCGCGCTCGTAGGCCGAGACCTTGCGCCAGACATGGAAGCCCTTTTCGGCGGCGGCGAGCGCGCGGTCGAGGTCATCGCGATCGGCGTGGGCCACGGCGCCGATCGGCTCGCCGGTGGCGGGATTGACGACGGTGATGGTGCGGCCGCTGGCCGCCTTGGTCCAGGCACCATCGATGAAAAGCTGAACGTTGGGGTAGTTGGAGTCCATGAGCTTGCCCCTCCGGTTTACAGGACGCCGTGCCGGGCGAAAACGGTCTGCAGACTGTCGCCGGCTTCCAGTTCCGTCCGGGTGGTATCCTCGGCGGCGATCTTGTCAAGCGCGGCACGGAACACGGCTTCGGCACGACCGGCGGGGATGATCACGACGCCGTCCACATCACCCATGATCCAATCGCCCGGGGCGACCTGGACGCCGGCAATGGCGACCGTGGTGTCCTTCTCGATCATTTCGGCGCGGCCCTTGGTATCGAGCGGGCCGATGCCGCCGTGGAAGACCGGAAAGCTCATGGCGCGGATGCGGGTGACATCGCGGACCAGGCCGTCGGTGACGCATCCGGCGGCGCCGCGGGCGCGGGCGGCGGTGGAGAGAAGCTCGCCCCAGGGGGCGATGATGTGGGTGGGACCGTTGCAGGCGAGCACGGGGATTTCGCCGGGCTTGAGGTCGTCGATGAGCTCCATTTCGAGCTGGTAGGGGTTGCGGCCGGGCGTGGGGGTGGCGGCCAGGGTATAACGGCCGGTGCGGGCACGGCCGAACAGCGGCAGGGAATCGTCGAGGGGCCGGATGAAGGGACGCATGGCCTGGTGCATCAAGCCGAAACTGTCCAGCACGTCCGACAGGACAGCGGTGTAGAGGAGCCGGCGAAGTTCTTCGATGAGGGGAAGAGGGTTGGGCATTGGGGTTTTCCGATGGGTGGGTGACACACCCTCACCCGGCGCGCTGGGCGCGCCGACCTCTCCCGCGGGGCGGGAGAGGTGAAGAGGGGGTGGGGTCAGGTTTCGTTGGATTTGTCTAGGATCGGCTGGAAGGTGTTGGTGGCCTGCTTGAGCTGTGTGGCGACGTCCTGGCCGAGGACGATGTTGGTGAGGGCCGCGCCGATGGTGTCGCGGAACTCGGTGACCGGGACGATCACCGGGAGGCCGGAGCGCGCCATTTTCAGGCTGGCCTGGGTGGTGTCGAACCATTCCTGCGGGAACTTGCTGGATTTGATGATTTCGGTCTCGCCATAGACGGACAGGCGCGGTGGCGTGCCGGAGCCGGTGGCCAGCACGTTGGCGAACATCTGCTTGCCGGTGACCCATTGCAGGAACAGCCAGGCCGCTTTCTTGTTCTTTGCGTTGGCGGGGATGCCGATGCCGTCGATGAAGGTGGCGCAGTAATGCGCCTTCGGACCGGCCGGCACCGGGGCAAATCCCACCTTGCCGACAACCTTCGACTTGGTCGGGTCGACAAGCGGCGCGGAGAAGCCGATGCCGTCCCACCACATCGCGGCGCGGCCCTGGCTGAACGTGGTCTGGCATTCGTTCCAGTTGAACCCAACATTCCCCGGCGGGCCGCATTCGCGCATGATGGTCTGGTACCATTTGCCGGCGTCGATCGCCTGCGGCGTGTCGGTCAACAGCTTCTTGCCGTCGGGGGTGACGGTCTCTTGGTCCCAGCCGAGCAAAATGTTGTCGTACAGCACGACGTTGGCGTTTTTTACCCCGCGCCCGACAAAGCCATACACACCCTTCGACGGATCGGTGAGCGCGTGCGCCATGCTCATCATCTCGTCAAAGCTCTTAGGTGGGGCGTTGAAGCCTTTCTGCGACAGCAACTCCGTGTTGTAAAACACGATGAACAGGTCCTGGTTCAGCGGCAGCACGTTGAGCTTGCCGTCGGAGCCGGTGGCGACCTCCATCGATGGCTTGCTGAAATCCGCTTCGTCGAAGTCCGGCATGGTGAGCGACGGATCGGCGATGTAGGGACGCAGGTCCTGCATCCATTTCGCCTTCTCGATCAGCCGCTTCTGCACATGCATGCCGACATTGACCACGTCGAAGCTGGGATGGCCGGAGGCCATCTCGATCGCCACTTTCGGACGCTGCTGCTGCTCGGGGATCTGCTCGAAGCCGACGGTGATGCCGGTGAGCGCCTCGAACTCCTTCATGTGCGCGCGGGCGACGTCGCCGCGCGGGGAGAGCTGGTAGTTGACCTCGATGTGCTGGCCCTTGAACTGCTTCCAGTCGAACTGCGATTGGGCGCTGGCACGCGCGACGATCGCGGGCGCGGCGAGCGCGGCGGCGGATGCCTGAAGCAGGTGGCGGCGGCGGATCATTCTGGGTCTCCTCCCGGATGGCCCTGATCAGGGCTCGGGGGGACCATAAGCGGAGCGGCGAGCGGGAGAAAGTGGGCGGCTGGTGTTCCCCCAGGGCAATCGGGTGAAGCAAGAAAGGCCGAGGCTCCGCCCCAAACCCCGCCAGAGGGCGCTGCCCTCTGGACTCCCGCCGAGGGCTCGCCCTTGGAACCCGCTACTTGGGTTGGGTGTGGGGGTGGGTGCCTACGGTGCTGTTGGTGAGAGACGTGTAGGCACCCACCCCCACACCCAATCCAAACGGATGGATCCGGTATCATGTAGCAACGGCCACCAAGCAAAACGAGACGAACGGTTTACGTTCTCTCAAACTGTGTGTGCGATGTTAAGTCCCGTATGTGGCAGCCTCACGTCATGCTGATCCGACCGCGCCCTTTACAGCCACAATCGAGCCCAACCTACAGGCTCATGAGCCGAGCAGAACGCGACATCACAAAGAGTTTACTTGACTCAATTCGTGAGATTTTCGGGTTTGGGGGCGATTCGCCTTGTAGTATGCCTATCACAACAAGGGACCGAGGGGGAGCCGTGGCAAAGGATGTGTCTGCGTTGCGACAGCCTTCTAGTGTGCAGAAGGTAGATCGAAAAGACACCGTAATTGTCAAGATGGCGTCTTTCGAGAGGGCTTCGGCTGCCAAAGTCAAGACCGTACAGAATTCGTTGACAGCAGCACGAAAGGGTAACAACCTTTTTGGTCTGAAAAGGTCACCCCATGATGGGTAAAAAGTATGCCAAAAAAACGACCGGGAGGTTTTCGCTTATCTTATCGCAGATGATGGCACAAAAGTTGAAATCGACTATTTGACTTATTCAATATTTGCCGCGAAAAAATCCCACTGGATCAGGCATTTTACGGAGCAAAATGGAAAAGAACCAGATCAAAATGAAATAGACCGGTGGATATGTCAAGTTACTGATTATGACTTCCGAATGATGCGTATCGAAGCCGCAGACTTTTTTGCCTTTGCAGCAACAGAATATATGCAGGACGAGATAGCCGATGCAAGGAGGAAAGGCTCAGAAGACGCTATCGCACAATCTGTCGAACGCATAAGCGGGCAACTTAGAAACCTTTCGAGGCTGAGAACGCAACTGACGGTCGCTCTCGCTACTGCGGTTCTCGTTCCGATCGTATTAGGAGGGTCAATCTTCTGCATTCGGCAATTTGACAAATACTGGCCTGGCATATCCAGTTTCGCTGGCGAGCCCGCTACAAATCCTCCAACCGCACCCCCTCCATCTCCAGCACCGCCAAGCAAGCTAGAAAAAAACTGACCGCGAAGGTTCCGCGCGCCAGCTTCCCGGTGATGGATGTCTCTGTCTCCTGTAATCCATGCTTGTTCAACCGCTCGGCAAGCTCCTTGTAGCCGACCCCAGCCCTTTTCAGCTCGGCTTTAAGGAACCGACTGGCTTTGGCACCCCACTCCTTCTCTCGGTCCGTCATCTGTGCTCCGCATCTGATTTCTGCTGAATATGCAAGATTTCTGTTGACTATGCAATATCAGATAGCTACGGTATTCCGCAGAAACCTAGCGGACGCCGTAGATGGCCCAGCATTTCCTCCTATCAACGAAGGCCCGGACCCTCTCACTGGCAGTCGTGCTGCGGATGGGGCTCCGCCCCGCGCCTGCCTTGGCTTCACCCGGATCGCCCTGTGGTGTTCCCGGTTGCGAAATCAAACGTCCTCCCCGCCGTTCGTCGCGAAGCGCGCCGAACGGCGGGAATAAGCAGGACACTAGCCGGTGGCGATCTTTGCCAGCACGGGCGGGATTCGCGATTCCGGGATGCGCAGGACCCTGGTGCCGGCTTCGTCCTCGATTTCCACCCTGTAGATAAAGCGGTCGGCGCCAGGGTCCGCGGCAGGGCTCGTTGCTGGCAGTTGCTTCAGGGCGGCGCGCTGCTCCTCCGACAAATGCGCGCCGTCGATTTCGCCGCGCCGGCGCACGCCGCCAAAGCCCCCCTGCCGTTCGACCGTAACCTTCATCTCGAACCCCTATGCAAGCTGGGCGGCTTCCGCCGCCGTAAGCACGCCCACATCCACCCACGCCTTGGCGACGTGCGCAGCGACCGAGGCGTCGCCGGGGGTGAGGTCGCGCGCCACGGATATGGTCTGTTGCGCGCATTTGTGGAAGTCGGCGGCGGGGGTCAGCCGTTCGGTGAGAGTGGTGTACCAGATGGTGCCGGGGATGTCCCAAGCATTGCCGCCAATGGCCTGGGCGGCAAGAACGAAAGCGCGGTTCGGGATGCCCGAGTTGATGTGGACGCCGCCGTTGTCGTCCTCGGTCCGCACGTAGCCGCTCATGTGTCCGGGCTGCGGGTCCTTGCCGAGACGCGGGTCATCGTAAGCAGGTACCGGGGTTGGCCATGTCGCGCAGGGCGCGGCCCTGGATGCCGGGGGCCAGGATGGTGCTGCCGATCAGCCAGTCGGCCTGGGTGGCACTTTGGCCGGCGGCCCATTGCTTCACGAGGGAACCGAACACGTCGGAGAACGATTCGTTCAGTGCACCCTGTTCGCCCTGGTACGGCAGTTGTGCGGTGAACTGGGTGATGCCGTGGGTGAGTTCGTGGGCGATCACTTCCAGGGCACCGGTGAAGTGGGTGAATATTTGGCCGTCGCCGTCGCCGTATACCATCTGCTGGCCGTTCCAGAAGGCGTTGTCATAGCCCTGGCTGTAATGGACGGATGAAACCAGCGTGCGTCCGTTGCCGTCCACCGACTCGCGCCCGAACAGGTCGTGGAAGAAGGTCCAGGTGGTGCCGGCGTGGTCGTAGGCTTCGTTCACGTACTGGTCGGTGTCGGCCGGGCTGCCCTCGGCGCGCCTGGGATTGCCGGGCAGATCCTCGAAGCCGGCGCAATCGAATACCTGACGGCGAAGCCCAGTCCGTTGCGGTGCCGCGGCGGCGATGCCGGTGCGCAACTGCGAGCGGACGAGGTTCATGCTCTCGTTCATGCGCAGGGTGCGGGCGGCGGTGGCGGCGATGGCGGGGTCGGCGGTGGAGGCGAGGCGGTGCAGGATGTGGGGCGGGACGACGAAGCAGCAGCAAGGGCAGGCGGCGAATGTGGAGGGCATGAATGTGGGGGTTCCTGTGGGTTAATTTCGTTGCTGATGGGATGAAATAGCCGCCGGGCACTGGCCTGGGCGTGCGGGGTGGGATGCGGGAGCCGAAGCGGGTGCGCTTGGCGAGGCTCGGCTCGCTACGGATACTACCATAGCGGGTGGTAAAAAGCGAGTTTTTTATGAAAATAATCCTAGCATCTTCGTTACGATATTATACTAACAAGCGCGGGCGAAGACTCCGGATTTATTCCTCATGCCCGCGAACGCGTCGCGAAAGCGGGCATCCAGGCGAGAGCCACGAAATTCCGGGGTTTGCCTGGATTCCCGCAACGCGCGGGAATGACGAACATGGGTCATCCTGCCGGTGTTGCCCGGAGCAACGTGAAGCGAACGAGCGACGCGGTGGGCCACAAAGTCGTGGATAGCCGGCCCCCCGGGACGAGCCCGAGGGCATGCTTCGCCGGCCATGACGGAAAGGGTCAGCATCAACGCGGGTTGGTATAATATCAGATCGGCCCCTCGGGACGCGCTTCGCCGCCGGGCCACATCAATCCTGAACCGGCCCAAGCGGGGGTAAGCCGGGTGACGGCGGCGCGGCGGGCGGACCAGGCTGCGGCAGGGGAGCGGCCGGTGGCGGTGTGTAGGGCAGAGGCGGCGAGGCCGGCGGGGTAACGGAGGGCGCCATGCTGGCGGGAGGCGGCGGGGTGTACGGCAAGGACGGTTCCGGCGGCGGTGGCTGAGTGACCGGCTCCGGCAAAGAGCCAGGCGGCGACAGCGGCACGGGAAGCCCGGCCGCGCCAGGAGGCTGATATCCGGGGGGCTGGTATCCAGGAGGAGGCTGGTATCCGGGAGGCTGGTATCCGGGTGGCGGCATGGGAGGCGGCGGCGCTGCATACGACGGCGATCCGGGTGGCGGCAGCGGCACTTGCTGCACTGGAGTAGCGGCAGCGGCGGGGCTCATCACCCATCGCCCGAGCGCCTGCCGTACCCGGTATTCGAACTCCACGTTCATCTGGTCGATCAGATTGCGCGTGAGGTCCGCAAGCGGCCCGGACAGATCGCCTTCAACCCCGGATATCTGGCGGGTGACGGTGGCCTGCGCGTAGCCGGCACGAACCCCAGGCGACGGGTAGATGCTGAGCGTGACCGACATCACGCCGGTGATGGCGTCGCCCGTCTGCACCAGGGAGGCGTTGTTTACCGTGAACACGGCCTGACCGGTCGGACCCTCGGGCTTCAGGCGCTGCTGCGCCAACTGCTCCAGTGCCTGCACAGGAGAGATCGGGTCGAGCCGGCTGACATCGGGCGGCATGCCCGAGGGGACATACTGAGATTCGACGTCAAGGGTGGCGACGTTCAGCGGCAGCGGCGGCAGGTAGCTGAAATCCGGCTGCTGGGTGGCGGCCGGCGGTTCCTCCGACGCGCACGCGGTGAGCGCGACGGTCAGAGCCAGGACGACAGAGCGGGTCAAGGGTCGCAGGTGCATGCCGGGCCTCGTGCGGGCGCGGCGGACACCAGCAAAGCCACGCCGGCACGTCAATGGTGCGTCACTGCCGTGCCGCCGCCCCGTGCACGTCATCGCGCGGGAAGCGGAAATCGAAATTGCAGAACTCACAGGTCATGACGATGTCGCCATCCACCGTCATGTGGTCGAGATCGTCGGGCGGGAAGCCTTCCAGGATGCCGGCCAGGCGCGCGCGGGAGCAGCGGCAGCCGTACGACAAGGCGCTGGCGCGGTCGGCGGCAACGCCCTCGGTATGGAACAGCCGGTAGAGCAGGCGTTCGGGCAAGAGGGAGTCATCCAGCAGCTCCGCATCGGAGATCGTGCCGGCCAGCGCGACGGCGGTGCGCCAGCTTTCCTCCTGCTCCGGCTCGGACATGTCCGGGTCGATGCTGCCGACGGCGATCTTCTCCAGGATCAGGGCGCCGGCGCGCCAGCCGGTATCGGTTTTCTCGCAGGCGAGATGGAGGAAGCAACGGAGCTGCTCGGAGGTGCGGAAATAGTGCAGGGCCATGTCGGCGAGGCTGTCGCCTTCGATCGTGACGATCCCCTGATGGCGGTGCTGATCGGGACCCTGGTCCACGGTGAAGGCGAGGTAGCCGCTGCCAAGCAGGCCGGCGGCGACGGGGGCCGGCTGGCTGGCCAGCAGGCGGTCGAGCTTGTCGGTGTTGGTGCGCGCGTAGCCGCGGAGTGCGCCACCGTCGGTGCAGTCGGCCAGAAGCATCGGCACTGGGCCGTCGCCCTTTGCCTGGATGCTGAACGAGCCGCGGAACTTCAAGGCCGCGGCCAGGCCGGCGGCAAGGGCCAGGGACTGGCCCATCAGGCGGCGGACGACGGGCGGATTGTCGTGCCGGGTCAGCAAGGCGTCGGCGAGCGGGCCGAGCCGGATCAGCCGGCCGCGCACGGGCCGGCGGGGCAGGAAGAAAGGGGTGATCCCGCGCGGCACGACGATGTCGGGCACCGCCGGGCGCAGGCTGTCCAGGAAAGCCGGCATTTCTGACATGGCCCAGAGATAGGCGCGCGGCCGGGCCGGCACTACCATTCCAGTCATGCAGGACGACGTGATCAGCTTCCGACCACTGCGCGCGGGGGACGCGGCAGCGGTGGCGGCGCTGATCCAGAGGGCGTTCTCGGCTCAGCCGCTGCAGGTCGCGCCGCCGGCGTCGGCGCGCGGGGTGACGGCGGCAACGGTCGCGGCCCATCTGGCGCGTGGCGGCTCCGGCGCGATCGCCGGGATGAACGGGCGCATGGTCGGCAGCGTGCTGTGGGAGACGCGAGCGGACGGGCTGTATGTCAGCCGGCTGGCGGTGGATCCCGAGGCGCGGCGACGGGGGATCGGGCAGGCGCTGATGGGCTTGGCGGAGCAGGCGGGCCGTTGCGCCGGAGCGGCACGGCTGTCGCTCGGCACACGGCTGGCGCTGACCGGCAATCGGCGGCTGTTCGCGGCGTGCGGCTATATCGAGGTGGCGCAGCACGCGCATCCTGGCTACGCCGAGCCGACCTGGGTGGAGATGGAAAAGCGCCTGGGATGAGGGGGGCGCCTGTCGCGGGGCCCGTTCGCACACGACAGGAGGCAGAAAGTTTCACCACGGAGACGGGCAGACACGGAGGTCGACGCGGAGGTTCCGCAATCTCCCGGCCGGCTTGACGATAGGCCCGATCGCCGCCTTCGTGTCTCCGCGGTGAAGCTTCCCTCGGCCGTGCTTTAAGGAGTTCGGTAGGCGGGACGCCTGGTACTACATCTTCTTCTGTGCAGGTGCGGGAGCAGCCGGAGCTGAGCTGGCGGCGGGCATGAATGCCTTGCCCTGCTGCGCGGCGGACAGGCTCTGCGCGTTCAACTGGTCCGCGGTCATATCGGTGCTGGTTGCCGCGGCGTGATGCATCGGTTTCTTTTTGGCGGCTGCCATCGCCGGTACGGCGCCGAGCATTGCCAGAGCAAGGCCGGCGAGCAAGAGCTTTGCACTCAGTCGTTGCATGGGGGTCGGATCCTTCCGTGTTTGCCGGGGAGGCCGGCAGAGACGCCTGTCTCCCGGAACAGTCTAGCATGAAAACGGATGCCGCACAGACCCGTTCATGGCAACCCGTTCACGGCAGGGCGGCGCCGAAGCCGAACCGGAGCACGCCGTAGAGCAGGCCGCCCACCAGGAAACCGACGAGGGTTCCGTTCACGCGGACGAATTGCAGGTCCTTGCCGACCCGGAGTTCCAGCCTGTCGGTGATGGTGGCGGCATCCCACCCACCGACGACCTGGGCGATGAAATCGGCCAGCCGCGCCTGGGCGGATGGCAGCACGCTGCGCAGGATGGTTTCGGCGGAGTCGTGCACCTTCGCCTGCATCGCCGGATCCCGTTCGAGCATGATGCCGAGATTGTCGAGCGCGCCTTCGATGATGGTGACCGTGCGACCGTTTGGCCGTGCCGCATCCGCTTCCAGCGTGAGCCGCAGCCGGGACCACAGGTCCCACATCCAGGTCAGGATGGTTTCATGCGCCACGATGCGGCGGATGGCGGCGCCGATTTCCGCCGCGCGCACCGGATCGTGCTCCATGCGCTCGATCTCGCGGCGGACCCATTCGTCGAACGCGGCACGCAACTCGGAGCCATCCGGGCTCATTTTATCGAGCTCGGCATTGACCACTCCCAGGACGCGGCGGGCGATGGTGGCCCCGAGCGCCCAGCCGACGAGGCGGCCGCCCTGGTCGCGCACGCGTTCCTCGATGGCGAGCTGCAACGCCTCTTCCTTGCTGGCGAGCAGCGTCTTGAACTGGCCGAGGATGAAGCCGAACACCTCCTGATGGCGGCCGCCCTCCACCATGCCGCGCAAGGCGCGGGCGACCACCTGGCCGGCGGCGGCGCCGCCCAGCAGGCGGGGGATGATGCGGCGGGCGAGCTGGCGGGCGCGGCCGTCTTCCACCGAGGCGAGAATGCGCGGCAGCACCGTGGCGATCGCCTGGGCGGCGGGACGGGCGGAGGCGGGGTCGGAGAGGAACCGGTGCAGGATGCCGGCAAGGTCGAGGCGACGCAGGACGCCCGCCACCTCTTCTCCGGTGAAGACATGGCTGGCGACGAAGCGGCCCAGCGCGCGCCCGAGCCGCTCCTTTTGGCGCGGGATGATCGCGGTGTGCGGAATCGGCAGGCCGAGCGGGTGGCGGAACAGCGCGGTTATCGCGAACCAGTCGGCGATGCCGCCGACGAAGCCCGCCTTGGCGGCCGACGCCAGCAGGTCGGCGCCCCAGCCGGGCGGGACAGCCCACATGGCGACCAGGATGAGCGCGGCCATCAGCACCAGAAGCGACAGGGCGAACGCCTTGTGTCGCCGGAGTGAGCGGCGGAGATCGGCTTCGGGATCGGGGTCGGTCATCCAGACGTAGATACGTGTTGGGGTGCGGCAGCGCACGCCCCTGGGGGCTTTTCGCTTCAGGATGAAGCGATGGGATGCGGATTTTTTACTGCCAGGTGCTTCCCTGGGGGTCGTGGTTCACGCTTTCAGCGCGCGGTTTCCAGCATGTCTGTCACGATGCGTTCCAGGTCCCGCAAGGAGGTGCAGGGGCGCAACAACTGACAGTGCGGCGCGTAGCGGAACATATCGGAATCGCCGGTACCCCAGGCGGCGCGGTATTCCGGGTTGAGCCAGATCACCCGTTTCGAGCGGGCGGAGATGCGCCGCAGGATGTCGACGCGCGGCTCCGTGCGGTTGCCGCGCGCATCGCCGAGGATCAGCACGGTGGTCTGGCGGTTCACCTGGTCGATCCAGCCATCGGCGAAGTCCGCCAGGGAGTTGCCGTAGTTGGACGAACCGAAGCCGATGATGCCGAGGATTTTGGCGATGGCCGGTTCGATGGGCTCGTGTTCGAGAATTTCGGTGACTTCCATCAGGCTGCCGGCAAACGCAAAGGCGCGGATGTCCGCCAATACGTCGTTCAGTGCGTAGAGGAACATCAGCAGGAACTGCGCCATGGCAGCGACGGAGCCGGAGACGTCGCACAACACCATGAGGCGTGGCTTTTCGATCCGGCGTTGCTTCCAGACCGTGATGAAGGGCACGCCGCCCCAGCCCATGTTGCGGCGGACCGTGCGGCGCACATCGAGCTGCCCGCGCAGGCGGCGCCGCCGGGGCCTGGCGTATCGTGCCGCGAGTTTTTTGGCGATCACGCGGACGAGGACGCGCATGCGGTCATAGTCGCGCCGGTCGAGATTCGACAGGCGGGTGGATTTCAGCAGTTCGTCGCGGAATTCCTGATTTTCGCCGCGCGCGAAGAGCAGCAAGTTGCGATCGATAAGATCGCGCGCCTGGGACCGCAGGGATTCGAGACTGGTTTCAAGGCGGTGTGCGCGGGCCAGGTCCGCCGAGGTGCCGGCGTGGTGCAGGTCGGCGATTTCGCGCTCGGTTTCGCGCAGGCCCATCTGGTCGAGTAGCCGACGAACGTAGAGATTTCTTTGGGTGAAGAAGCGGATGTTCTGCACCCCCGCAGCTTCACCGGCGGCTTCCAGGGCGGTGGCGATTCCCGCTGCATCATCCGCCAGCAGCATGTGCGCAGAGCGACCCGTCGAGGTGGGAGACGGGGTGCTCCGACGGCGTTCGCGGCTCGGGCGCGATCGCCGGCTGGTCGCGGTGGAAGTAGAGATTGAAGCATTCGACCAGAGCCAGCTTTTCGGGCGGCGATTTGGCCAGGACCAGGGCCAAGGTGTCACGCAACATGGTGCGGTCGGCGTAGCCGATGATGTTGACGGCCTCGATGGCGTCGATGCTCTCGGCGGGCGATATCCGCACGCCGGCGCCTCGGGCGGCTTGCAGGAAGCGGAGCAGAGGGAGGGTGGCCTGCATGGGGGGAGTTTAGCATGGGGCACGATGCGCGAGCGCCGGCGGCGCGGCTCCGTCGGGCGGTGACATGCGGAAGGCCAATGCGATGGTGTGGCGGGCGATGTCAGTTGCTCGGGCGCGCTATGAGTTTCCCGATCCGTGACGCGAAAATCCGCAGCATCGACGGGTTCGGATGGCCTGGAGACACGGGTCGAGCTTGGGGAAAAGGTCTCACATTCCACCCGTCCCGTCGGGCCGTTGCGAACCTACCTTGTTTTCGGGGATTTATCGCTTAACCCACACCGTGAGAACAGCTTGCACAGTGCAGGACCCTTGAGGCCAGGTGTTTCTCGATGTGCGGCAGCACGTCCGGCATATAAGCCGCAAACCAATGTCGGAGCAGCAACCCGGGTCGTGCTCAAGAACGCAGGCAAAAGGAACGATTTTTTCCGGCGGGATTCGCGTCGTTCCCTTCTTGAACATTGTGACGATGTTAGCGTTCTTGTAGCCGAGCGCGCGAGCGATCTCGACTTGGCTCTTGCCGCTTCCGTCGATGAAGCTGGCGATCGCCTGCTGGAACGCCTGCTTCGTGGTCGAGCGCTCGGATTGTCGGGTCATCGGACAGCCTCGATTACTCGCGCCGCGCCGTCCCGCTCGCATTGTCTGTCGATATCGGAGAGGGCCGCCTGCGGGAGTGTCACCCAGGTGACCGCGCCCGGCTTCTGTCCGGCCGACACGGGACGCTGCAGAATCCGGACGCCGCGGAGAACCCACGGGCAAACCCAACCGGCTTGCAGCACCTCGATATCTTTCTCGGGCGGGATCCCGTGCCGATCCCGCGCAGCGCGGAAAGTCGCTGGATCAAGGGGCGGCAGGCTGTCCACGATCTCGGCGATGCCGACGACCATACCGGTGCCCTTCCGGATGAGGCTGATACGCCCTCGGTACGGGGTCTGCCTGCTGCGCATCTCCCAGGTCTTTCTGCCGGCCAGGATCATGCCGATCCACGGTTCACGGATGATCAGTCCCTTCATGTTCTGGACTCCTTTCGCATTTTGGATTGCACGATTTGTCGATGGTCAGGCGCGCCGCAGGCGCCTGGTGCGCCGCGCAGCGGTGATTACGCAGCCGTCGTCGGCAACGACCGCATAGGCGTTCAGGTATTTCTCGGCGCGACGCAGATCAGCGCGGCCGAGCACCGCGGCGAGCCGTTGCCGCGCTTTCCTGTCGAAGAAGAAGCTGTCCGCGCCGCGGCAGCGCGTGCTGGTGCCGAAGTCGAGCAGCAGCTCGATCGCCTCGATCGGTATCGCGCGCTGCTGCATGCGCGCAGCGGCATGGACCGTGATCGCAGTCGCCATGGTCACGATGCCTCGGCCAGCTTTTCGGCGAGCTGCCGGTCAATCTCCGCCTTGCTGACCGCGACCCAGGCGCCGCGGGCGCGGACGATGCCCCAGTTGCCGACGCCGTTGCGCCGCCGCCAGCGCGCCACGTCCATCTTCGCGAGGGCCGTCAGCGCCTTGTAGAAGTCATGGTGCTGCACCTCCTCGCCCTTGGCGCCGATCGTGACGCTGATTGCGGAAGCCCCGCGGGCCTGGCGCACCACCAGGTCGGGCACGAAGGCTTCGCCTTCGGCAGATTGCGGCACCCAGATCATGGCCATGTCGTCCGGGATGACGACCTTGCTTGGGTCGAAGGGCCACTGGTGGATGGCCGGGTTCTTCCAGCGCGAGGGACAGAATTCACGCCGGCGCGCCACCCAGGCGCGTGCCTCCTCGGGCGACACGTTTCCTGCTTCGTCGGGATGCAGGTCGCCGATGCTGACAGCGTTGCGCACAGCGGCGAGGGACAGCCCGGACAGCAGCTGCAGCCCCTCGAGAGACACGGGGCCGTCGAAGTCGATCGCCGCGCGGGCGGCGACGCCTTTCCAGATGTAATCGTACTCGTCGCCGAGAATCGACGAGGCGCAGTCGAGCGCAACCTTACCGCGCTCGATCAGGGCCTTGATGCGAGCCTCCCGCTCCCTCAGAGAGGAGCGATGGTCGGGCCGCTCGTGCGAGGCGAGCCCTTGACCGGCATATTCGGCGGCGTCTCGCCAAAGCTGGGTCAGTTCGATCGCGTCGATCGAACTGTCTATCTGGTCTTGGAGAAACTCCCGCCAGCCGATCCGGTCGAAAAGCACGCGGCCTCCGGCCGAAGATCGGCCGGGTAGCTGGTCTCGACGATCAGGGCGCGCAGGGCAGCGTGTGCGGCATCCTCGCCGACGGTCAGGGCAAATGCCTCGCCAACCTTCGGCAGCCCGTAGGCGAAGGCAGCCGCGACATCAGTATGCAGGTCCGCGAGTGCGGCGTCGTCGCGGGGGAAGGTGCGTGTGTCCGTTGGCGAGGGCATCTATGCGGCTCCGATTTCATCTTCCTCTTGTTGATACAGCTTCAAGTACGCGGTGTCAAGGGCAAAAAGCTAGTGGGCATCAAAATGCCCTTTGAAGATTTACCCCTTTATTTCGGGGTATGATGGCGTCCTTCATCATGCATGATGCGCCTCAAGGGCCATCACCGCCTCTTGCGTATGTGCACTTATGATGTCACACGATTATGTGGATCAGCGCCTTTGGAGCGTTCCGTGTCAGATGATACCACTCTCTGGACCGTCTCGGTGTCCAAAGCAACGGACATCACGGTGCGCAGCTTCCTCGCTCAGCGTGGCCTCAAAAAGGGCGACCTCTCAAAATTTGTCGAGGAGGCCGTGAAGTGGCGCGTGCTCGAGCAGACCATTGCCGAGACCCGTAGCAAGTTCGCCGACATGCCTGCCGACGAGCTGCAGGGGATGATCGACGAGGCCGTCGCAGCGGTTAGCCAGTCACACCAGTCCGGCTGACCGGTGCGGCTGGTGATCGACACCAATGTCTTGATAAGCGCTCTGCTATCAGGCGCGTCGCTGCCGGCGCATCTCATCGACTTCTGGCGCGAAGGCGGCTTCGATCTGCTGACATCGGCCGAGCAGCTCGACGAGTTGATGCGCGTCACGCGCTATCCGAAGATCCGCGCGCGCGTGACGCCTGTACCTGGCCGGCCGGCTGATCAACGAAGTTCGCGCGGTCGCCCTCGTGATGACCACACTGCCGGCTGTGGCGGTAGGACCGGATCTGCATGACGACTATTTGCTGGGGCCGGCTGAGACGGGAGCGGTCGGCTATCGTGACGGGCGACAAGCGCGATCTACTGAAGCTCAGGCTCCACGAGGGGACCCGGATCGTCACCGTGCGCAGACTTCTTGTCCTGGCCAAGCGGCTGCCGTGACCGCCCCGCCCGTGGGCTGGCTCTCCGCAGGCCTCCCGACCGCTTTGGGTCCGGCCCATGTCGTGCCGGCGGTTGTTGCACGCGAAGGCGATGCGGCCGCGTGGCGCTACATCGAGTTCTTCACCGCCAACGCCCGCAACCCGAACACACGCCGGCCTGCGCGCGCTTTCTCGCCAGGTGCGACCGAGGAGTCTGAAGGTAATCCCTCGCCGCAATCTGAATGCTGGTCGTCGGCCGGGTGGTGCCGCCAATCGGCATTGCGGCGCCCGCTTCATTCGGCCGGATGTCCGGTGGGGATGCGTTCCAGTCGCCGGTCGTGGCCCAGGAACACCAGCACGATGCCGGACACCAACGTGCCTGCGGCGATGGTCAGCAGCCCGAAGCCGAAGCTGCCGGTGGCATCCCGCACCAGGCCCATCGCGTAAGGCCCGACAAAGCCGCCGAGGTTGCCCACCGAGTTGATCAGGGCAATCCCGCCGGCCGCGGCGGTGCCGGTCAGCATTGCCGTCGGCAACGTCCAGAAGGTCGGGGCAATGGCCGACTGGCCCATCTGCGACAGCACAATCGCCACCATCAGCAGCACCGGGTTATCGATGAACACGCACGCCGCCAGGCCGGCGAACGACAGGAAGCAGGCGGCCGCGCAATGCAGGTTGCGTTCCCCGGTGCGGTCGGAGTGCAAGCCCCACAGTACCATCGCGAGGGCACCGAACACGAACGGGATGGCATTGATCAGGCCGGTCTGCACGTCGCCCACGCCGAAGCGCTTGATGATCTGCGGCAGGAAGATCACCAGCCCGTAGCCGGCCACGTTCTGGCCGAAATAGACCAGGGTCAGCAGCCAGACCCGGCCGTTGGACATGGCCTCCGCCAGTCCGTAGCGGCGCACCGATTCGCGCTGGATGCGCTCGGCCGCCAGGCGGTCGGTGAGCCATTTGCGCTGCTCCGGCAGCAGCCAGTGCGCGCCGGCGGGCTGGTCGGTGAGATAGTACAGCACAACGATGCCGCAGATGACCGCTGGTACTGCCTCTATAATGAACAGCCACTGCCAGCCGGCCAGGCGCAGGTGGCCATCCATTTCCAGCAAGGCGCCCGACACGATGGAGCCGACGATGACCGAGAAGGGAATCGCGGTCATGAACAGGCCAATGATGCGGGAGCGGTAGTAGGTGGGGAACCACCAGGTGATGTAGAGGATGATGCCAGGATAGAAACCAGCCTCGGCCAGGCCGAGCACAAAGCGGATGCCGTAGAACGAGGCTTCTCCCTGTACCGCCGCGGTCAGGCCGGAGATGACGCCCCAGGTTAGCAGGATGCGGGCGATCCATCGGCGGGCGCCGATTTTTTCCATCATCAGGTTGCTGGGAATTTCGAACAGGAAATAGCCGACGAAGAAGATGCCGCTGCCGAAGCCGAATACCGCGGCGCTGAAATGGAGGTCGCGGTTCATGCTGATGCCGGCAAAGCCGACATTGACGCGGTCGAGATAGGCGATGAAGTAGCCGATCATCAGCAGCGGCATCAGCCGACGCACCACCCGTTGCATGGTCGCCCGTTCGATCGGGTCGGCCGCCGGGTCGCTGAGCAGTCCGAGTGCCATGGTGGGTTCCCTCCTCCCGAGCGTTTGACTGAACGCGGCAGTCCCGGTGTGGTGACATTCTTGGCGGCATGGACGGCTTCACCGCTGTGCGACGGAAAGGCGTGGTTGGCCGGCACGGGTGCGTTGATGGCCGGGACAAGCCAGGACGTCCGGCAGGGTTCTTGCTTGTGTCGCTGGTGTCATATGAGCTGCCCTTGGCCAGAGATTGGCGGGGGCCGTTCGGCGGGCCGATGCAGTTGAGCGAGGCTGCGTCGGTGCATGAGGTTCACCTGGACGAGCCGGGCGAACGCCAGGGGGCTGTGGACGGCATGCTGCGCCTTCTGAGCCAGGCGAAGCAGCAGGAAGGCGATCAAGGCGATGGCGATCTGGATGCGAACCGCATTTTCAGAGGTACCGATGAACTTGCGGATGCGCAGGGTCTGTTTGACCCAGCGGAAGAACAGCTCGATGGCCCATCGGCGCTTGTAAAGCTCCGCAATGACCTCGGCCGGCGAGCTGAGATCGTTGGTGACGATGCGCAGAACCTTGCCGGTATCGATGCGCACCTGAACCTCCCGCACCGCGTCGGAGAACGGGTTGTGGCGGTTGTTCGCTTGCCGCTGCGGCAGCTTGCCGATGCGATCCGACAGGATCGGGCCGCCCGGCCGCACGTCGCGCGATTCGCTCACCGCGAGCGGGGTGTTGCGTTTAAGCCGCGTCACGATCCGGCACCCCGCCTGGTGCAGCTTTGCCCACCAGGCGTAGTCATAATATCCGAGGTCGAAGACGTAAGTGGCGCCCTTCACGATCGGCATCGCCTGGGCCGCGGTGATGTCGTTGACCTTGGCCGCGCTGAATGCCGCGTAAATAGGGCAATCGGCATCCGGGTCATAAATGATGTGCAGCTTGGCGCCGCACGCCGAGGCCGAGAAACGCGCCCAGTCGGCGCTGCGCTCGTTCAGCGCCAGACCGGTGCTGTCGATCAGGTAGCTGACGCCATCCATGGTGCGCCGCAGCCGCCGGTGCGCGCTTTGGATCATGCCGCCGAGCAGCGCCGTGAAGACGCCGACCGGCCGCTGGCGGTTGGCATCGGCCAGGGTGGAGCGATGCGGCAGGCTGACCCCCAGATGATAGAGCCGGTCGGCATGGCTGCGCAGCCCGGTCTCGATCTCGCGCAGGCTGGCTGCGCCCGAGAGCTGGGCATACAGCATGGCAGCGAGTTGGCTTTTGAAGCTGAAGCCGCGCACATCCGTGGTTGCGCCATGCCGTTCGACCGCCTGATCGAACTCGCCCCACGGAAGCAGCTTCAGCATCGCATGGAACACGCTATTCTGGTGCGGCACGGCGTTGACCTCCTCGCGTCCGGTGGCGTCGCCAAACGTCGGATGCGAGTAGAATCAATGTCGTGCGCTCGTACAAGCGAATTCCGTGCCGGACAGCAGTGGGACAAGCCCGGCCATGACGGAAAGGCCCGGCCATGACGGGTGAGGTGGCCGGGACAAGCCGGGCCGCGACGCGTGAGGCGGCCGACGTTCTGGCCATGCTGGTTTCGCGGCGCGTCGTTACGTGTTGGCGCCTTCGATCACCTCGCCGAAGCGGACCCAGGTCTTGCCGTCCCACTTCTGGAGCTGCATCGCGCGGATCGGGTGGTAGTTGGTCGGGCTGGTGGAGACAATCAGGCCCGGCAACAGAGTCGGCACTTCCAGGCGCTGGATGCCGGTGGCCTGCTTCATCAGATTCTCACGCGAGAAGTCGCCATTGCACGCTTGCAACACGTGCCACATCACCCGGCTGGCGGTGAAACCATAGACATAGTTGTTGTCGGTCAGATCGGCGCCCGGCATGCTTTTCGCCATGAAGGCGCGCCATTCGTTCATGCCGGGATCGTCCTTCCAGGCCGGGTCGCTCTGGTCCTTGAGCCAGCCGCTGGTGATGATGCCGATGCCGTTCTCCGCCCCGGCCGGCTGCATCACGGAGCCGGCGGAGATCGACACGTTGGTCATGAAGAACATCGGCTGCCAGTTGAGGTCGTGCACCTTGCGGATGGCCTGTGCGGCCTGCTTCGGCGCGGTGGCCGAGACCAGCACGTCGGCGCCGCTCTGTTGCAGAGCGGTGATCTGGGAGTCGATGGTGGGATCCGTGATCTCGTAGGAGACGGACTTGACCACGTATTTGTCCCAGTCTTTGCCGAGCACGTCGCGGACGCCGGCCACGTAGTCCTTGCCGAAATCGTCGTTCTGATAGATCAGGCCGAGCTTCGCGTCCGGCTTCTGCTTCAGCGCGTATTTGGCGTAGATCTGCGCTTCGGTGCGATAGCTGGGCTGCAGGCCGATGGTCCAGGGATATTCCTTGTAGTTGCCCCATTTGTCGGCGCCGGTGGCGACGAACAATTGCGGCACCTTCATGTGGTTGAGGTATCGCTCGATCGCGGAGTTGGTCGGCGTGCCGAGCGTGTTGAACACGAAGGCGACCTTGTCTTCTTCCACCAGGCGGCGCACGTCTTCCACGGTGCGCGGCGGCATGTAGCCGTCGTCCAGAGAAATGAAATCGATTTTCCGCCCGGCAATGCCGCCCTGCCCGTTCACCATGTTGAAGAACGCGCTCTCGGTCTTGCCGATGGGCGCGTAGGACGAAGCGGGGCCGCTGTACGGCATGGTGTTGCCGATCTTGAGCTCGGTCGCGGAGACGCCCGGCGTCTGCTGCGCGTGCCCAGGCCGGGCAAGTGCCGCGACGGTGGCGGCAAGTCCGCTCGTTAAAGCTGCGCGTCTGCTGATCATTCTGTTTCCTCCCGCGGGGATCGTTTCGTGGCGGCCGCGTTTATGGCCGCGGCTCGGCGGCGAGACTGTGATGGCGGGGCGGGCCAGGCGCAAGCCTGTGCCGCCGGGCGGAGCGCGCTTCCCTGCCCCGTTTCGCCGGCGATGTGGTTTCGCACGGTGTTTGCAGTTACGATAAGAGGACTCAAGGGTTCGCAGCCGCCATGAACGATGCTGCTACGCGACCTATTTCGGAGACCGAGCTTCGACGGCTGGAGCCCAACCTGGGGCGCGTGCTGTTTGCCACGCGCTGGCTGGTGGCGCCGATCTATCTCGGGTTGCTCGCCTCACTGGTGCTGGTGGCGCTCAAGTTCGTCCAGATGCTGATAACCGCGATCAGAGGCTTCGTACCGCTATCGTCCACCGAGGCGATGCTGGCGGTGCTGCAATGGTCGATATCGCGCTGGTCGCCAACCTGGTCCTGATCGTGATGTTTGCCGGGTGGGAGAATGTAATCGGCCCGCTGCTGACCGGCACGAAGCCGCAGTTCAGCGGGATGGGGTTCGGCGCGGTGAAACTGCGGCTGGTTGGGTCCATCGCGGCGGTGACTGCGATCCAGATACTGGAAGCCTTCATGCATATCAGCCAGACCTCGGCGACCGCTGCCATGTGGCAACTGGCGATTCTACTGGGGATCGGCATTACCGGCGTGCTACTGGCGCTGATGAACTGGCTGGCGGGACATCACTGAATCATGCAGGTCGGGATCCAGTTTTTCCCGGATATCGGGCCGGAGACGCGGTCGGCGCGGGATTACTGGCGGGAGGCGCTGCGGCTGGTCGATCTGTGTGACCGGTACGGCTACAGCCACGTGCGAACGGTGGAGCATTATTTCCATCCGTATGGCGGCTACAGCCCGAACCCGATGCTGTTCCTGGCGGCGGCCGCGCAGGTGACGCGACGCGCGCGGCTGGTGACAGGTGCGGTACTGCCGGCGTTCAACAATCCGCTGAAACTCGCCGGGGAAGTGGCGATGCTGGATGCGCTGTGCGACGGACGGCTGGATATCGGTTTTGCACGGGCTTTCCTGCCGCATGAATTCGCCCGTTTCGGCGTAGCGCTGGACGAGAGCCGGGCGCGATTCGAGGAAGGGATGGAGCAGGTCCGGCTGCTGCTGGAGCAGGAGAACGTGACGTGCGCCGGCCGGTTTCATAGCTTCCGAAACGTCACGTCGCTGCCGCGCCCGACCCAGCGGCCACGACCGCCGTTTTACGTGGCGGCGCTGTCGACGTCGGAGTCGTTCGAGCGTGCCGGCGCGGCGGGGCACGCGATCATGGCCATACCGATGGCTGGCGCGGCCATGGGTGAGCTGATCGGGCGCTATCGCGAGGCGCGCGCCCGGGCAGGCCACCCCGGTCCGGGCACGGTGATGCTGGCGTTCCACATGTTCTGTCACCGTAACCAGGCGGAGGCGGAGCGGATCGCACGGGGGCCGCTGAACCGGTATCTGCGCTCCTTGGTGGATGCGGCGTCGGATTGGACGTCGGGCACTTCGTCGGCGGATTATCCGGGGTATGACAAGGTGATTGCCGGCCTGGCGGCGGAGACGTTCGAGACGCAGGTGGAGAAATGCGCCGCCTGGGTGGGGACGCCGGCGCGCATTCTGGATATCGCGGCGACGTATCGACAGCAGATCGGAGAGTTCGAGATCGCGTCGTTGCAGGTGAACTTCAACGATATGACTGTGGCGGACGCGGAGGACTCCATGCGGCTGTTCGGCGAGCGGGTGCTGCCGCGGCTTTTGTGACGCAGCCCAGCCGTTCGTCCCACTCGGCGATTTCGTGCAGGGCCATGCCGCTGCCGCCGACCATCCCACCGAGGCACTGGCTGCGGGCGATCTTCGGGTTGATCACCCGGCCGGCGTCATAGGCGGCCACGACACGGGGCGCGCGTGCGGACATTGGGGCAGGTGTGCGTGGCCCGTGCGGGTTCCCATGCGGTTTCGGCGTATTCCTCGCAGGTGGAGGTTTGTGCCATCGCTTCCTGGATGATGGCGGTCAGCGGGCGGAAGCCGATGGCGGTGTAACGTTGGCGGCGGCTGAGTTCGACGCACACCGGCCGATGCACGCGCCGAGAGGAGCGCGGAGTTGACGGGATCGTGAGACGCAGTGTGTCGCGGAATCGGCAAACCATTGCCGAAGAAGTCACTTCGGTATGCAATTGGGGGTTGCACAACGCGACCAAATATGCGGACGTTCGATCCTGCAACTCACACGATCGCCGCGCCGGAGAGGGGCACGTCGAATGCCCGTGCTGGAATACAGAGTGATCGAGTTTGATGCATCCGCTATTTTGCGGGCGATCGTCGCTGTTCCCTCGATTGCCGAGGCGCTGGGACTTTACCGTGCCACAGTCGAGCGTATTGAATTCGCGCCCGAGCAGGGTCTGATCGTTGTCGCGAAGCGCGGTGGCGCGCCGGCGGCCGAGATAGGGGCGGAGGCGCTGGGGGCGCTGCTGGTGGGTTATTGTGCCTGCATCAAGGTTCCGCTGCCGAGGCGAGGACAGAAAAAGACCGAGATCACCTCACGGAGCGCACTGCTTCAGATTGCAGTCGCCAATTATCCAGAAACGCAGGATCTGCCTCGAATCCTCCGCCGGAGCCGGTCTGAACCAGCGCATTAGGCGGTGACGGCGCCATTGCGGGCTCGCCGGACCGTTCACGGGAGCAGTTCGGAGGGCGGAAGCGGTTTTACCCAGGGTGAAACCGCTGCTGTCGATATTTCGGGAGCAATTTCATCAGACTAAAATCGCTCCGCTATTCCGGTCAGGCTGATATTGCTCTCATATCAGCCGTTAGAGAGGGTGACTCTGCCTCGTCATGCCCGTGCCGACGAGCATGACGAGGTCGAGATTGCATGGACAGGTGGTGGATTCCCGCTTTCCGCGGGAATGACGGGGGAACGGGATGACGGGGGAACGGGTGACGGGGGAACGGGGGAACGGGGGAACGGGAATAGGTCTGCCTTCAGGGCGGTTGGTGTAAACGCGTAACGCTAAATGCCCCCGGTGCGTTCGGCGATCCGCGTCAGCCGATGGGTGGCCGCGCCCAGTCGCCGTAACATGACGGGGAGTCCCGGTTGCGCGGGGACCGGCCCACCATCGCGCACCTGTGCCCAGGCAGACCACTCCTGCTCGGAGAGGAGCAGGACCCGCCGCCGATCCTCATCGCTGATGGTGATGGCATTCCCGACCCGGTCGAACACACCGAACTGGTTGCGGGCGAGGGTATCGACATCTACGCGTGCAGTGATCACGGGACCTCCTTCGAGAATGTCTCGATGGTGGAAATGTTCGGCCTCCCGACGGCGAAATTCAGAACCGCCCGTGGCGATTGTTGGGCACGCGCACACGATATCGTGGAGCAGGTCGCAATTGCGTGTGCTGGGACGGAGCAAAGACCGCGACGGCCGGCGGCAACTGGCCGCAAGAGCCCGATCTTACTCAGAACCGAACCCGCCATAAGGCTGAACACCGAAAAGCCAGGTCGGCGGGAATGCCGACTATCGCGCTATCCGCCTCGGACCGACATGAGCCGCCAAGTCGGATCGCGCGCCGAAAGATCGCGCTCGAAGGTCCAGATGTCTGTGATCTCCGTCACAGCGTCCGCGCCGGCGACAGGCTGGCCATTACGGTCCTTGGTCAGGCTGACCTGATCGGACACAAAGCGAACCGCAACCTGTCCGATGGTGCCACGCAGCTCCGCCTGCTCGATTTCGGCGCCTGGCACGTCCTTTATCTCACTGACCTGCGTGTGTCCGGCCTGCTCGCGCGCGGCGATCGCCTGGTCGAACGAACGGTAGACATCGTCGCCAGTCAGGTTGCGCAGGGCCTGCCGGTCGCCTCCGGCGAAAGCGGTGACGATGATGCGGAACGCCTGCTCGGCCCCGGCCAGGAACGCCGCCGGTTCGAAATTGCGGTCGACCGCCTTCATCCGCGCGAGGGTTTGGCCGATCGGGGAGGCTGGGTCCGGGGTGGGCCGGATGACCGCCGGCTCCCCCGGTTCGGCGCGGCCTTCGATGATTGGGCCGCCGGGCGCTCCGGCTGGCGAGGCGCCGGGCGGTTGGTAGGGCTGGACAGGCGGCCGCTCGAACCCCGTGCGCCGGCCCAGGATGCTACGCAGCCGCAGCACCAGGAAAGCGGCGATCATGCCGAACAGAATCAGATCGACCGGGAACCCGCCCATGTCCATCATGTCTTACTCCTTCGGAAGACAGATAAGCGTGGGAGCGGGCAGACACAAATTTTTCGCGCTGCGGGCGGGTTGTCTCCTTGCCGGGAGAACGGTAACTGCCGGGGATGATCCTGCTGCGTCACGGCCAGAGCGAGTTCAACCTGCATTTCACCCAGACGCGGCGGGATCCCGGCATCGTCGATCCGTCGCTGACGGAGCTTGGGCACGCCCAGGCGATGGAGGCGGCGCAGCGGCTGGCGCAGGAGCGGATCACCCGGATCATCGTCTCGCCCTACAAAAGGGCGTTGCAGACCGCGGTGCCGGTGGCGCGCGCGCTGGGCGTGCCGGTTGCAATCAACCCGATCGTGCGCGAGCGGTATGCGTTTGCGTGCGACATCGGGACGCCGCGAACCGAGCTGGCGCTGGATTGGCCGGAGCATGATTTCTCGACGATCGACGAGGTGTGGTGGCCGGCGGTGACGGAGCCGGCCGCTGCGGTGGTCGGTCGTGCCGCGCTGTTCCGGTCCGAGATGGCGGCGTTGCCGGATTGGGCGGATACGCTGGTGATCACCCATTGGGGGTTCATCATGTCGATAACCGGGCTGAGCGTGCAGAACGGGCAATGGCTGCGGTGCGACCCGACGGGGCCGCCGCCCGCCGAGATACCGTGGAAGGTGTAGGTCGGATTATGGGGCGTGTGCGATCCGACCTTGCCAACGCCGGAGGGTGGAGCGGATGACCGAGGCCGAGAGTTTCGCCAGGATGATGAATCGCTCGGCCGATTTGAAACGGCAGCTTGCCAGTGAGGCCACTGCTCCCGTGATCGCCACGGTGAACATTTGTGAAGCCAGCCTTCGGATGGGAGGTAAATTGCTGTTTTGCGGCAATGGCGGTTCGGCGGGGGACAGCATGCATCTCGCCACCGAATTGCTGATCCGTCTCCGCCCGCATGTCGAGCGCGATTCCTGGCCCGCACTGTCGCTTACGTTTGATCCGGCAACGATGCTGGCAGCGGGCAATGACTACGGATTTGAGCGGGTCTTCGAAAGACCGTTACGTGGGATCGGGCGGGCCGGCGACGTGCTGTTCGGCATCACCACGTCGAGCCGATCTGCAAATGTGATCGCAGCGCTTCGTGCCGCCCGGGAGATGGGTATCAGCACTATCGGCTTACTTGGCGGCTCCGGCGAGCCGGCAAGTCTGTTCTGCGACCAGGCTATTGTGGTGCCAGATACTGAGACGGCCCGAGTGCAGGAATGTCATATTGCGCTTGGACATGCGGTGCTGGAATTGCTCGAAGAACGCTTGCTGGCGCGCCCGCTCGTATCCGTTGGATTGTGATTGCCCGAAGCGCACTTACCCCAGAGCATCAAGAGCGCAGAAAAAGGGGGCTCCGCATTGATCCGTCGGGTTATGACGCCGGCAAGAAGATCAACGGCAAGAAGCGGCATATTCTGGTCGACACCCAGGGTCTGCTGATGCAGGCCGTAGTTCACGCCGCCGACATCCAGAGCCTGCCCTCGGGCTTGACCCGAGGGACCGCGACGGCGGCTTGCTGGTGATGGGATCGCTGTTCGGACTGTTCCCGTTCCTGCTCAAGCTCTATGCCGACAGCGGCTATCAGGGGCCGAAGTTCCAGCAGGGGCTGCGTGTGGTATGCAAGCAGGTCAACCTGGAGATCGTGAAGCGCTCCGAGATCGGCAAATTCGTAGTGTTACCCAAGCGCTGGATCGTAGAACGCACCATCGCCTGGCTGAACCGGTGCCGGCGATTGGCCAAGGACTGGGAATGTCTCAATCGAAACGCTCTTGGCTTCCTGCGTTGGGCCTCCATCCGCCTGATGGTCAGAAAGCTTTGTCAGAACAAAAGGCCAGCAGCCGATGCGCTGACTCGTCTGATACCCAAAGCCCGGGCATCCATGTCTTTGCTGTGATATCGAAGACGCAGATGGCGGAGCATGATTTCTCGACGATCGACGAGGTGGGTGGCCCGCCGTGACGGAGCCGGCTGCTTCTGTGGTCGGTCGTGCTGGGCTGTTCCGGGCCGAGATGGCGGCGCTGCCGGATTGGGCGGATACGCTGGTGATCACCCATTGGGGGTTCATCATGTCGATAACCGGGCTGAGCGTGCAGAACGGGCAATGGCTGCGATGCGACCCGACGGGGCCGCCGCCCGCCGAGATACCGTGGAAGGTGTAGGTCAGGTTTTTGGCGCCGTGCTGCCGTTTCGCGCCATGGCGTACAACAATGCGTGGGCGAATCTCCGGCTGATTGCTGCCTGTGCCGGGTTGCAGCCGGACGAATTCACGGCGGGCCGGACCGGGTTCTTCCCGAGCCTGCGCGCGACGCTGAACCATATTCTGATTATCGATCGGTTTTATATAGATGCGATGGAAGGCGGTACGCTCGGGCCGGCGGCGTGGGCGGAGCGGGAGCCTTGCGGCACGGTGGAGGAGCTGCGCGAGGCGCAAGCCGAGATGGACCGGCGGCTGATCGCCGTGGTGGAGCGGCTGGACGAGGCCGGGCTGGGACGCATCGTATCAGTGCATCGCGGCACACGTGTTCAGCAGGAGCGAATGGACCGGTTGCTGCTGCACCTGTTCCAGCACCAGGTGCATCATCGGGGGCAGGCGCATGCGATGATGAGCGGCAGCTCGGTGCCGCCGCCGCAATTGGACGAATTCTTTTCGGCCGGAGATGCATCCCTGCGGGCGGACGAGTTTGCGGAGCTGGGGTGGACGGAAGAGACGGTGTGGGGGAGGCTGGGTAGTAACGTTTGAAGCCAGTTGGCGGGATGCGGTGGCTCGGCGGAGATCCGGTGTTCGGGTTCGGGATGGTGGGGGCGATAGCGCGGTCGTGGATGGCCGGGACAAGCCTGGACAAGCCCGGCCATGACGAGGGTGGCTGGCATGACGGGTTGGGACGGTCGCCGCGATTGGGCCGGTGGGTTGCGGCTGAGCCGGTGGCGGCGGGTGGGACGGTGGCGGCGGAACAAGGGTGGTCAGGCGATGACGCCGCGCTTGCGAAGCTCTGAAACGACCAGCTCGGCGAGCGTTTCGGGTGGGGCTTCCAACGTTTGCAGGCGGATTTCCGGGTTCAACGGTTCCTCGTAGGGAGCGTCCACGCCGGTAAAGTTGCGGATCTGTCCCGAGTTCGGCCTTCTGATACAAACCCTTGGGGTCGCGCCGGCGGCACTCGGCGACCGGCGTATCGACGAAAATCTCCAGGAACTCGCTGTCCTCCACGCAGTCGCGAGCGAGGCCGCGTTCGGCCCGATAGGGCGAGATGAACGAGACCAGCACGATCATCCCGGCTTCCACGAACAGCTTGGAGACCTCGGCAATGCGGCGGATATTCTCCACGCGATCGGCCTCGGTGAAGCCGAGATCGCGGTTCAGCCCGTGGCGGACATTGTCGCCGTCCAGCACCATCGTGTGCCGGCCTTCGGCGTGCAGGCGCTTTTCCACCAGGTTGGCGATGGTGGATTTGCCGGCGCCGGACAGGCCGGTGAACCACAGTACCGCCGGCTTCTGGTGCTTCAGATCAGCGCGCGCCGCCTTGTGCACATCTAGCTCGTGCCAATAGATCGCGCCGCGGCCGGACAGGATTTCGCTGATCAGGCCGGCGCCGACGGTATTGCGGGTCAGCCGGTCGATCAGGATGAAACCACCCAGCTCGCGGCTGGACGCGTACGGCTCGCACGGGATCGGCCGGGACAGCGATACGGTGACCAGGCCGATCTCGTTCAGGTGCAGCTCGCGCACCGGCTCTTCGGTGAGCGTGTCGATATCCAGCCGGCTAACGATTTCGGTGACGGTCGCAACCGCCAGCGTGGTGCCGAGCAGCAGCAGGTAGGCGCGGCCGCGGAACAGCGGCGTTTCGTCCATCCAGACGATGCGGGCGCTGATCTGGTCAGCCGACTCCGGCAATGGGTGCGCGGCCAGGACGTCGCCGCGGGAGACGTCGATCTCCTGGTCCAGGACCAGGGTGACGGCCTGGCCGGGAGCGGCTTCCTCCAGGTCGCCGTCCATGGTGACGACACGGGCGATCCGCGCCTCGGTCCGCGACACGGAATTGATGACCGCGCCACCGACGCGCAGCGTGCCGCCGCAGACGGTGCCGGCGTAACCGCGGAATGTGTGGTCGGGTCGAGTGACGAGCTGCACCGGCAAGCGGAATGGCTGCGTACTGGCGGGGGCATCATCCGGCTCCGCGGCCTCGAGCGCGCGCAGAAGCGTCGGGCCGGTGTACCAAGGCATGCGGGCGCTTGGTGCGGTGACGTTGTCGCCGTCGCGCGCGCAGACCGGGATCGCCGTGATCCGCAAGGCTCCGAGCCGGCCCTGCAATGCTTCGAAGGCGGCAACGATGGTATCGAATGTGGATTGATCGAACCCGACGAGGTCCATCTTGTTGATGGCAAGCACGAGCTGGCGGATGCCGAGCATGGTGGCGATCGCCGCATGACGGCGGGTTTGCGCCAGCAGCCCGTTGCGTGCGTCCACCAGCAGGACGGCCAGATCGGCGGTTGAGGCGCCGGTGACCATGTTGCGGGTGTATTGGTGGTGGCCGGGCGTATCCGCCAGGATGAAGCGGCGCAGCGGCGTTTCGAAATAGCGGTAGGCCACGTCGATGGTGACGCCCTGTTCCCGCTCGGCGGCCAGGCCATCGACCAGCAGCGCGTAATCGACACCGTTTTCGACCGTGCCGAAGCGACGGCTGTCACGTTCCAGAACAGCCATTACGTCATCGGGGATGCTGCCGCATTCGAACAGCAGGCGGCCTATGAGCGTCGATTTGCCGTCATCGACGCTGCCACAGGTGAGCACGCGAAGCAGAGAGTCGGGCATCAGAAATACCCCTCGCGCTTCTTTTTTTCCATCGAGGAATCCTGGTCGAAATCGATCAGTCGGCCGGCGCGTTCGGACATGCGCGTGTGCTGCATTTCGGTGACGATGTCCTCGATCGTCGCCGCGGTGGACAACACGGCGGCGCTGAGCGGATAGCAGCCGAGCGAGCGGAAGCGGACCATGCGGCGCACGGGGGTTTCGCCGGGCCGGAAGCGCATGCGGTCGTCGTCGACCACGATGAGTGCACCATCACGTTCAACGGTAGGACGCATGGCCGCGAAGTAGAGCGGCACGACGTCGATGGCTTCGCACAGGATGTAGGTCCAAACGTCGAGCTCGGTCCAGTTGGACAGTGGGAAGACACGCAGCGTCTCGTTCGGCGCGAGCTGGCCATTATAGAGGTGCCAGAGTTCCGGGCGCTGACGCTTCGGGTCCCAGGAATGGCCAGGACCGCGGACGGAAAAGACGCGCTCCTTGGCACGGGAGCGTTCTTCATCGCGGCGTGCGCCGCCGATGGCGGCATCGTATTTGCCGGCGGTGAGCGCCTGCTTCAGCGCGTCGGTCTTCATGATCTGGGTGTAGGCGCCGCTGTCGTAGTCGAACGGGTTGACGCCCTGCGTGGCTCCTTCGCGGTTGGTATGAATCCGCAGGTCGAGCTTGAAACGTTCGGCGGTGGCATCGCGGAACGTGATCATGTCGCGGAACTTCCACGTCGTATCGACGTGTAGCAAGGGAAACGGCGGCTTGGCGGGAAAGAAGGCCTTGCGGGCGAGATGCAGCAGGACGGAGGAGTCCTTGCCGATCGAATAGAGCAGCACTGGGGCGGCGGACTGGGCCGCAACCTCACGCAGGATGCGGATGCTCTCCGCCTCCAGCGCATCGAGGTGGGCGGGGCGTGCCGGCCGGGTTTCAACCCGCGTGGGCATCAGGCGCTCTCCGTCGTCGTTCGCATAATCGGCAACCTTTGTCATTGGTCCCTCGCGCGGGTAGCAGACCACCGGCAATGGCGTCCTGCTCCCGGTGTCGGAGGAATATCAGGGACGAACTCGTGGGCAATAGCCTGTCCCGAGTTCCTGGCGGGCGTTGCCCCCTCCCGCTGTTTGCTCTAATCGAATGAAATCCGTCTCGCAATCAGAAACCGTCGTCTCGCCATGCGAATTTCGGCGGCGAGCCGCGCTGCCGGGGAAGGCTGCAAACGCTTTCCTTATCCGGGCAAAGGCAGGGGGAACGAGCATGCAGCAGGATATGCTTGGGCTTGCGCTGACGACGTCCGATAGCGCCGCGCGCGCATTCGATTACGCAGTGCTCGGGTATGTCGGAAGCCGTGCCGACCTGGCGGATCGGGTGAAAGCCGTGCTGTCGGAGGATCCAGGGTTCGGACTGGCGCACTGCCTGAGGGGGTATCTGGCGATGCTCGGATTCAACCGGGCGGGGCTGGAGGCAGCGAGGACGGAAGCCGCGGAGGCACACCGGCTGACGGCGGGCGCCACCGGGCGGGAGCAGGCGCATGCGGCGGCCTTGCAAACCTGGACCGAGGGGCATCCGGACCGGGCGGCCGCAGTCTGGGACGAGATCCTGGCCGAACATCCGCGCGACCTGCTGGCTTTCCGGCTGGCTCATTTCGTCAATTTCTGGCGGGGGCGGCCCGACCTGATGCTGGCATCGGTGGTCGCGGTGGAGCGGCACTGGAGCGCGGCGCTGCCGGGATGGGCATCGCTGCTGGCCTGCCGCTGTTTCGCGCTGGAGGAATCCGGCCAGTACCGGGAAGCGGAGGCCGCCGGCCGGGCAGCCATCGAGCATGATCCATACGATCTGTGGGCCGCGCACGGGGTTGCGCACGTGATGGAGATGCAGGGCCGGCAAAGCGAGGGGATTGCCTGGATCGACAAACTGCGGGGCTACTGGGGAGAGGCCAACAATTTGCGGCACCACGTATGGTGGCACGCGGCGGTATTTCATCTCGAGCAGGGCGACACGGATCGGGTTTTGGCGCTCTACGACCAGGAGATACCGAAATCCGACATCGAAGCTGACCCGGGCGCAGCCTGATCTGTACATCGATGTGCAGAACGCCGCCTCCTTGCTGTTCCGGCTGGGGCTGCGCGGCGTGGACGTGGGCGACCGCTGGGAGGAACTGGCCGACAAGGCGGAGGCTCGGATCGGCGACTGCCAATCAGCGTTCACTCTGCCACACTGGATGATGGCGCTGTCGGCAACCGGGCGCGAGGCAGCCGCCGAACGGCTGCTGGAGGCGATGCGTGGGTTCGGTGGCCAGGACGGAGCGCACGCGGAGGTGGTGCGGCGCTATGCCCTGCCGGTAAGCGAAGCCGTGCTGCGACGTGGGCGGGGGGATTACGCCGGCGCCGTCGCGGCGATGCGGCCGGCGCTGGGCGGGATGTACCAGCTCGGCGGCAGTCATGCGCAGCAGGACGTGCTGGAGCAGCTTTATCTTGATGCGGCTGTCAAAGCCGATCGCGGCGATGACGTCCGGCAGTTTCTGGAACGGGTGGCGGGGCAACGTCCGGTACCCCAGCACGGCGGGCCGCCTATGTGGCGGCGGCGCGGGCGCATGGATTTGCGTAGGCCGCGACTGGCTCGGCGGGTGCCGCCGAGGGCGAGTTAGGAACCCGCCCCAGGAAGGCGCGGCCGCCCGCCGTGAGTGCGACCATGGGTTCGCCATGGACGCGCAGATGGGCGATGAAACCGCGCTCGTTCGCTTCCTCCCACACCGGCAGGCGGGGGCAGGAGGTCCGCCAGGCGTCCATGACCTCGGCGTAGGAGCGCGGTTGTCGCGCGAGCCAATCCAGCAAGTCGCGAAGCAGCAATTCGACCGCAGCGGACATGTGGTCCTTCAGACTGGATTTTGCCGAGCGCTGCCGAACGCCGGCATGATCTCTTCGGCAACGCGCTGGAACTGTTCCAGCATGACCGATTTCGGCGTGCCCATGCTGGTGCTGAGATTGATGTGCCGCATGCCGGGATAGCGGGATTCGATCTTCTTCAGGTGCGCGATCAATTGCTCCGGGGTACCGGCGAACCAGGAGCCGAGCTTCATGTAGTGCTGCAGGTCCGGCACGTCGGCCTCGGCCCAGCCGCCGCGCCGCCCCGCCGCCGCCACCTGAGCCGGCGTGACGCCCGGCACGAAGCCGAGGGGGGCGAACATTTTTACATGCTCCTCGAAGAACGGGGCCAGTTCGCGGATCGCCTGCTCGGGCGTGTCGGCTAGATGGAAGAAGATGCCGATGGTCAGGTTCTCGCCCAATTCAAGCTGCTGACCGGCGCGGGCGGCCGCGTCGCGGTAAGCCTGGATAGGGCCTTCGGCCATTGTCGCGGCACCGCCGCCGACGGCGCCCTTGATGCCGTGCTTGATCATGAAATCCAGCCCGCGCGGGTTGGCGCTGACGATCGGCTGCCAGCATTCGACCGGTCGATGGACGGGACGCGGCACGAGGGTGAGCTCAGTGAGTTCATAGCCGCGATAGGGCACACGCGGCGGCAGCGTGTAGTGCTTTCCCTGGTGCGAGAACGATTCGCTGTCGAAGGCCTTGAAGATGATTTCGACCTGTTCCTCGAACAGTTCGCGATTGGCGTTCTGGTCCAGCATCGGGGCGCCGAAGGTTTCGACTTCCCTGGTGTGATAGCCGCGCCCGACGCCAAACACGGTGCGTCCGCGCGTGAGGATATCGGCAACGGCATAATCCTCGGCCAGCCGCAGCGGGTGCCACATGGGTGCGATGTTGAAGCCGCAGCCGATCTTCAGCCGCTGCGTGATCTGCGCCAGATAGACGGCGATCATCAGGAGATTGGGCAGGACCTCGTAGCCTTCGTGCTGGAAATGATGCTCGGCGAGCCACAGCGTGTCCCAGCCGAGCGCGTCCATGCGTTTGGCGACGGCTTCGGTCTTTTCGAACACCGAGGCGAGGTGCTCGTTGGAGAAGCGGCGCTCGTTGGCCGGCGTGGCGTGCTGGCCCATGTCGGGCAGGTCCACATGGCCAGGATAGACGGTGACGAATTTGCTGATCATGGAAACCTCCGGGCCTGCTTACGGGGAACGCGCGCTGACTTTATTCGTCGTGCCCACGGAGGCGAGAGTCCGTCGGGCGGGAGATGGATTTCCGATTTCGCGGAAATGACGAGGTGGGCGCGGAAATGACGAGGTGGGTCACTGGCGGCATCTGCTCCCGCGTTCATACCCAGCCACGATCATAGCGCGGCGGTGCGGTTCCGGCCACTTCCTGCAGCAGCTTGTCCATCACCGCGGTCGCGAAGCTCGCTTCATCGCGGGCGACCACCAGGAACGATTGCGGGCCACCGATCACGTGCTGGCGATAATAGCGGTCGAGTTCGGGTTCCACGCCGAGGATCGGCAGGCCGTTGATGGTAATGCCGGCCGCGACCGCGTCATCGCGGGCCGTTTCAACCGGCCGCCCGTCATTGTTCGTGCCGTCGCCGGAGATGTCGATAACGCGGCGATCGGCAGGAAGGTGAAGTCGCGAGAGCAATCGCGTGGAAAAGTCGATCGCACCGCTGATCGAGGTCCAGCCCGGCGTGGGCAGGAACGCCCTCAGGATTGCATCGGCGAAGCCCTGCGCGGTGTCGCCGTCGGTGATCAAGGTCCATTCGACTGCCTGGGTCTGCCGGCCGGCATCCGACCATTCGACAAAAGTGGCGATGATGCTGCCGCGCCGGCCGGCCTGGATGACGCGAACCAGCTCCGGTTCGCGAAAGGCGAGGGCGTAGCCGCCGATTTGCAGGGCCAGGCGTTGGTCACTGACGCTGCCGGACGTGTCGATGGCGAGGACCAGCGCCAGGTCGAGGGCGGTCAGCGCAACCACACGGCCGGATCCGCTTCAGACCAGGCGGCGTCCGGAGAGTCGTTCCAGCACCCGCAGGGGGGAGGTGGCCGGATCCCCCATTGCCGCGACCGGCAGATGGAACGTCTGCTCCAGAGCACAATGTCCGGCGAGCGCGGCGTGCAGCACCTGGTCGGTGAAGCACAGCCAGGTTGTACCGGATGGAAATGAAACCGATGCGTGCGGCGCGCTGGCCTGGTAGGCAGTGCTGGTTTTGCCGCTGTCATGCAGCTGCAGCATGATCTCGTCGTACCGGCTGCGCCGGCCCTTGGTGACCCCGAGCCGGTCAAGCAGCCACGCGGTAGCAGGAAACGCGGGATGGCGCCCCGGCAGAAACCGGCCGGCAAAGTCACCGAACGGTTCGCCGACATTCCAGGCGCGTGCCGAGCCATCGGGGGCGACATTGCTGAACAGGCGCAGGATGCGGTTGCCACGCAGCGGCCGGCTGGGGAACGCGTCCACATGCAGCAGGCGGTCGTCGTGACGCGGCGAGGTTGGGCGGCCTTCGATCTCCACCGGTCGGAAACTGGTGCGTGCCCGCTCCAGCGTGTCCGCATAGCGGGGAAGCAGGTCCTTGATCAACTGCTCGGCGGCGCGCCCGAACCGATCCAGCATTGCGGCGAGGTGCGCGGCCTCGCCGGAGGGCAAAGTCGTGTTGGCGATGCGGCCGGTTGCGGGATCAAGGCTGATGTTCTTGCGGCCGGCGCCGGCCGCGTCGGGATGCAGGAATGCAGCCTCGTGCGCGTCAGTGCGGAACGGCAGGACGGGCAGGAACAGCACGCGGCCGGATTCCAGGGCTTGCAGTGCCTGCTCCTGCAAGGCGGCCGGGAATGGCCCATTCCATTCGCTGATCGGCAGTTCGTGCAGAATGTCGGTCGCGTCCATCAGCAGCCCTATTCGTGCGCGAGTACCCAGTCATTGACGAAACTGGCCAGGCCGTTGGCGTGGAAGTCGCGGCGCAGCGCGTGCTCATCGTAATCCTCCCGCACCCAATCAAGGAAGCTTTTGCGGCCTTCGCCGTGGCGCGCGTAGAGCAGGAAGAAGGCGTCCAGGATGCCGGTGCGCGACTGGCGGACATGGCCGAAGCGCCAGGAAAGCTGCGCCAACGCTTCGGTCGCGGCGCGGCCCTGGAACAGGAGATAGAGTCCCGCTGCCAGACCGGCCCGATCGGCGCCCGACTTGCAGTGGATGATCGCCGGCCGGTGCATGGAGCGGTAGATGTCGTCGAGCCGCAGGATACGGTCGCGCTGCGGCGCGCCGCGGCTTTCCAGCGCCATGTCGATGAAATCGAGGCCGAGGCGTGCGGCCATGTCGCGGGTCAGCGCGTCCGAGCCATTATTGGTCTGGCCGCGGAGGTTGATGAGAGTGCGCAGTCCGTGGCGGCGTGTGAGCACGGCGAGACGCCCCGGGGTGGGGTGATTGCAGCGATAGAGGCAGCCCGGCTCCACGGCGGCGAAGTTGCTCCAGGCCAGGCGGAATACGGCATGGTCGACGAACAGGGCGTCCAGCCAGGCCAGGGCGCGGCCGCGCCGGCTGGCAATATCGCCGCGAAAGATCGTATCCATTCGGGGTCAGGGCGGTGCGGTCAGCGGAGGCGGCCCTGGTTGGCGAGCGCCACTTCGCCGGCGACTTCGGCGGCGCCGTCGGCGGTCAGGCCATCGATAACGCCGGCAACGTCCTGGGCCGGGCGGTTCTGGCTCATTTTCCGCTTCCCCTCGAGCCGGGTGATGGGAATGGTGAACCCGACGATTCCCCGCAGCATGGTTTCGATGAAGTCGTTCGGCGCATCCGTTACGGCCCAGGGATGCGAGCGCGTCTGCTCCTGCCGTTCGGTCAGCCGCGTGACGATCTCGAGCAACTGGGTGCGGTCGTCGAAGAAGCTGACCGGGCCATAGGCGTGTACCGCGACATAGTTCCAGGTCGGTACGACTTTGCCGGTCTGGCGCTTGGTTTCATACCAGGACGGGGTGATATAGGCGTCGGGGCCGTGAAAAATGGCCAGCGCGTCGGACCCGGGCACTGCCCCCCTGCCCTGCGGGTTCGGGCTGGCGACGTGGCCGAGCAGCGTGCCGTAGGGCGCGGGCTCCGGGTCCAGGAGCATCGGAACGTGGCTGGCGATCAGCCCGTCGGAGGTGAGGGTGACCAGCGTGACAAGACCGGCGCGCCGCATGGTTTCGTGCAGCACGTCGATCCGATCTTCACGAAAGGCTGGGGGGAGGTACACGCCAGGGTTCCTTTGTCAGCGGGGCGGCTGGGCCAGTCCGAATGCGGCGTAGACACGGATGCTTGGCGGCCATGCCTGCATGATGTCGGTGCGCCAGGCGAAGGCGGCCCAGACCAGCAGCGCCAGCACGACGATACTGGCAGCCCAGGCGGTGGCAGGCCAGAGAGACGGGCGTGGCGGCGGCTCCGCGATGTTGACCAGACGCTGCATGGCCGTTGGCGACGGCCGGTCCAGTGACATCGACCTAGCCGGCCGGACCGGCGGAGGGGAAACTGCGGGTGGGTGCGACTCGATCACGTCGGCCGGTGACGCTTCGTCGGGTTCGGGTAATTCGCCAGGTAATTCGTCGGGTAATTCCCTGGGCAATTCCACGGGTAATTCCACGGGTAACTCCACGGGTAATTCCCTGGGCGGAACGGGGGGCAGGCCGGCGGTCCACTCCGTGCCGCAGCGCGCGCAGCGCAGCGCCTTGCGGCCGGTCAGCAAGCGCTCCGGGACGTCGTAAGCGGCGGCACAGCGTGGGCACTCGATACGCATGCGGATGTTCCAAGGCTCGCGCGATGGTGAAAGAGGTGCGCGGCGGTTGCAATGGCACTGGTAGCCGGCTGCCCAGGAATGGCAAGAAGCATCCGGGGTGATGCCGCGGCATGGTGCGATTCGAGGATGTGGGGCTGAGCTATGGCGGGGCGGGAAGCGCCGACCCGGAGGTACTGCACGATCTCAGCTTCGAGCTGCCGGACGGCGCGTTCCGGTGGCTGCTCGGGCCGTCGGGCGCGGGGAAGACGAGCCTGCTGCGGCTGATGTATTTGGCGGTGCGGCCGACGCGGGGGCGGCTGAACGTGCTGGGCGCGGATGTCGGCTCCTTGCGGCGACGGGCGCTGCCGGAGCTGCGGCGCCGGATCGGGGTGGTGTTCCAGGATTTTCGCCTGCTCGCGCATCTGTCGGTGTTCGACAATGCCGCCCTGCCCTTGCGGCTGGCCGGGCGGCCGGAGGGACAGATACGCGCCGACGTGGGGGAGATGCTGCGCTGGGTCGGACTGGCGAAGAAGACGGAGGCGCGGCCGGACGAGCTATCGGGCGGGGAGCAGCAGCGCGTCGCCATCGCCCGCGCCGTGGTTGTGCGGCCCAGCCTGCTGCTGGCCGACGAGCCGACCGGCAACCTCGACGACACGCAGGCGCAGCGGCTGATGCAGCTATTCAAGGAGATGAACCGGCTGGGTACAACCGTGATCGTGGCGACGCACAACGATTCGCTGGTGGCGCGTCATCCGGCGCCGGCACTGCGGCTGCAGCAGGGGCGGCTGCTGCGGGCCGCGCCGGTGGCGGCGGGCACTTAGAGCGATCGCCGTGTCGCGCCGATCTCCGCTGCGCCCGCGCGGGTTCGACGAGCTCGGGCTCCGGCAGGCGCTGTCGGACCGAATGCTGCCGTTCCTGGTGGCGGCCATGGCGTTCCTGGCGGCGCTGGCACTGGCCGGCTGGGTGGGAGCGGCCTCGTTGGCGCAGGGATGGCAAAGCGGCCCGGGTGCGTCGCTGACCATCCAGGTACCGCATCCGGCCGACGCCGCCGATGGTGGTGAGGCCCGCGTGGAGCGGGTGGTCCAGGTGTTGCGAGAGAGTGTCGGGATTGCCTCGGCGCGGGCCCTATCGTCGAACGAACTGAACGTGCTGCTGGCACCCTGGCTCGGCGCTGGTGCCGACAAGCTCGGGCTGCCGCTTCCCGGGGTGGTGGCGGTGCGGCTGGCGGATCCCGACCTGCCGCTGGGGCCGATTATCGATCGGGTACGCCAGGCGGCACCCGGCACGATCGTTGAAGACGAGAGCGTCTGGGTTGGCCGGCTGGCGGTGCTGGCGCGCAGCCTGCAAGCCTGTGCTGGGGTGGCGCTGATCATTGTCGCGGGGGTCGCCGCCGCGGTGATCGCCGTTGCCACCCGCGGAGGGCTGTCGGCGCGGCGTGAGGCGATCGAGATCGTGCACGGGCTGGGCGCCAGCGACGGATACATTGCCGGCCGGTTCGCGGCGCGGGCGACGGCACTGGCGGCAGCCGGCGGGATCGTGGGCGGAATCCTGGCGCTTCCGGTACTGATCGAGCTGACGCGACTGGCCGCCCCGTTCAGCGTCGCCTCGGTTCCGGCGGAGGCCGGCACCGCGCTTCCGATCGCGCTGTGGCTGCTGCTGCCGGGGCTGCCGCTGGTGGCCGCGGCGATCGGGTTCCTGACGGCACAGGGGACAGTGCGGCGATGGTTGCGCCAGCTTCCGTGAGGCGGTGGCTTCAGGTGCGGCCGGGCGGACGCGCCGAGCGGGTGATGCGTGCCGGCGCTGTGCTGATGACGGTGCTGCTGCTGGCATGGGTGCTCGGGTTCGCATGGTTCGTCCGTGCGGTTACCCGGCTGCCTGTTCCGCCGCCGCATGCGGACGGCATCGTGGTGCTGACCGGAGGCGCCGAGCGTGTGCAAACCGCGCTGAAAATGCTGGTCGCCGGGGATGCGGGGCGCCTTCTGGTGAGCGGGATCGGGGGCGGGGCGGATTTGCGCGATCTGGCGAGCCGCGCGGGGGTCGATTCGCGACCGGTCGCACGGTTTGTAACGCTGGGGCGGGGTGCGACCTCCACCCACGGCAATGCGGCGGAAACCGCGGCCTGGGTGCGCGCCAACGGGATCCGTTCACTGATCGTGGTGACCGCCTTCTATCATATGCCGCGGGCCTTGGCTGAAATCGGCCGGGCCGTTCGGGGCGTGACACTCTATCCGGTTCCGGTGCTGCCGCCCGAACTGCGCGGAGCCCGCCCGGTGACGAGCTGGACGGGGCTGCGGCTGCTGACGGAGGAATACGCGAAGCTGGTCGGTGCCGAACTTGGCCTGACATCATTCGAGCACGACCCTGGCCCGCTGCTTTCGGCTGCATCGACCCGCAGGCACGGATGACGTTGCTGCGATCCGCGCTGTTCAACCTGTACTTCTTCGGGATCACGATCCTGCTGCTGCCGGCGGCCACGGCGGTGCGCTATGCCGCGCCGGCGAAGGCCCTGGCGGTTCCGATGATCTGGGCTCGCGTGGTGCTGGGCGGATTACGGTTGATCTGCGGGATCCATACGGAGGTGCGCGGGCAGGAGTATCTGCCGTCGGAGGGGCCGGCGCTTATCGCGTCCCAGCATCAGTCGGCGTTCGACACGATGGTCTGGCTGACGCTGCTGCCTCGGTGCAGCTACGTGGTGAAGCGCGAACTGGAGCGCATTCCGGTGTTCGGCGGCATGCTGCGGCCGGCGGGAATGATCGTGGTGGACCGGTCGGGGGGCGCATCGGCGTTGCGCCACCTGATACGCGAAGCGCAACGAGCGATGGCGGAGGGGCGGCAGATCGTGATCTTTCCGGAGGGCACCCGTGGGGAACCCGGACAGCCGTTGCCGCTGCACCCGGGCATCGCGGCGGTGGCCGCGCGCACCGGGCTGCCTGTCATCCCGGTGGTGACGGATTCGGGCCGCCTATGGGGGCGCCGAGCGTTCAGCAAGCGTGCCGGAACCATTCACGTGCGGGTGCTGGAACCCATCCCGGCGACAGAGAAGCATGAAGCACTTCTGCAACGCCTGAGCGCGGCCTTTCACATGCCGGCTGTGGATAAGTCTGTGGGCTGAGGACCGCTGGGGCTCGCAGACAGATGCAGGATGATAATGTAGATGATTGTAGTTGCTGGTGATTTAGGTCGTTCCGAGAGGATTTTGGCGGGATCGCCGGGCTTGGGGATGAGTTGGGAAGACTTGCGCTAGGGTTGCATACACCGAAGTTCATCGTCTCAATTGCGGATCCAGCTTTTCGCCGAGCGGCTGACGACAATCGCACGTTGCTTCTGGCCCGGAACCGCCTGTAAGCGGGACTGATCGTGGGGAAAGATCGATGCGCCGCCGCCTGCTGATCGGCCTGACGCTGACCGTGGCAGCATTTGCGGCGGGGGTCTCGGCATACTGGTACGTGCTGACGGAGCAGCTCTCCGCCGGGTTTACGACATGGGTGGAAGCGCGCCGTGCCGTCGGCTGGACCATCGAACACGGGGATGTTGTCCGGGCCGGATGGCCTATGTCGGCACGGCTGGTGGTGCCGGATTTCCGCATCACCGGAGGGCAGCCGGAAATTCCCGCGGGCGTTTCGTGGAGCGCGGCACGGCTGACACTGGACATCGACCTGCTGCATCCGACCGACCTGGTCCTGCACGCGTCGGGAGAACAGCGGCTCGGCCCGGCCGGACAACCCGGATACGCCTATTCGGCGGAGCTGACGAGGGTGACGCTGTCGTTGAACGATCCGGCTGCCCCGGCGCTGATCTCGGCGCGGATGCTGCGGACCAGGACGTCCGGGCTGACGATCGGGAGTGTGGCGGGATCGCTTGCGGTTGCGGCGGATGCTTCGGCGAAGGAGAGCGCGGCGGCGTTAACGCTTTCAGCGGCCTCCATCACATTGCCGGCGGGCGTGCCCTGGCCGTTGGGGGCGCATATCGCTTCGTTGGCGATCGATGGCGCCGTCACCGGACCGCTGCCGGCGCCGACCGCGCCGGCGGCCGCCATGCGGGCGTGGCGGGACGGCGGCGGGGAACTGCATATCCGCCATCTGGACATGCGCTGGGGACCGCTGGAGAGCAGCCTGATGGCGACGGCATCGCTGGACGCTTCGCTGCAGCCGGTCGCCGAGGGCCGGGTGGTGGCGAGCAATTACGATCCGGCGCTGGACAGCCTGGCCGCCCACCATGTTATCGGCAATGATGCCGCGCTTGCCGCCAAGGCCGTGCTGTCGCTGCTGGCCAAGGTTCCTGGACCGGGCGAACCGCCGGAGGTCGAGGTACCGTTCACCGTCCGTGCCGGTACTGTCTCGGCACGGGGCATACCGGTGATAAAGTTGCCGCAGGTGCGTTGGCCGGCGGCGCCGGAGCAGTGATCGCGTGGCGATGTGCGGGACTGCTCCGGGCGTTCGTTTCGGATGTGGCGGAGAGACGTGGATGTGCGGCCAAGCCCGCGCATGACGTGAGTGCGATTGATACGAAAGCCGGTTATGCGAGGTCCAGGGTGGATAGTCCGCGATCGAGGATTTCGACGATGCGGTCGCACTCGGTGGAGGTGATGACCAAGGGCGGTGACAGCGTGATGGTGTTGCCGTAGTTGCGACCGCCGCCACCGCGACCGACCAGCAGGCCGTTGTCACGGCAGAACTCCACGAGTTTCGTGATCTGTGCCGGGCCGACGGGTTGCTTGCTGGTGCGGTCTTTCACCAGTTCCACACCGAGCAGCAGGCCCTTGCCGCGGACATCGCCGACGATCTGATGGCGCATCAGTGTGCGCAGCCCATCCAGCAGGTAGGCGCCCATTTTAGCTGAGCGATCGACGAGGCGTTCCTGCTCCATGATCTCGATGTTGCGCAGCGCGACGGCAGCCGAGACAGGGTGGCCGCCATACGTGTTGACCTGGGCGACCTGCCGGTTCTCCGCTGGGTCGCCGTAGAAGCTGTCGAACACGCTGTTTTTGACGACGGTTGCGGCGATCGGCAGGTAGGCGCTGGAGATTCCCTTCGCCATGGCGATGATGTCAGGCGACACGTTGTAGTGCTGGTAGGCGAACATTTTGCCGGTGCGGCCGAAGCCGTTGATGACCTCGTCCACGTGAAGAAGGATGTCGTATTTGCGGCAGAGTTTTTCCACTTCGGGCAAATACTCGTCGGGCGGGACGGCGACGCCGACGCCGCTCATGATCGGCTCGATGATGATCTCGGCCACCGACTCAGGGCCCTCGCCGAGGATCGTGGTTTCCAGGTTGTTGACGCAGGCCATGCCGCAGTTGGGATAGGTCAGGCCAAACGGGCAGCGGTAACAATAGGGATGCGCAACATGCACGAAGTCCCCTGAGTAGGGCTGGAACTTGGCTTTGCGGTCGCCCATGCCACCAGCGTCCAGGGTGGCGAGCGTGGTGCCGTGGTAGGCGAAGTAGCGGCTGATCGTCTTGAAACGATATTCGCCGGGATATTCGTGTTTCATGTATTGGCGGGCGATCTTGAAGCCGGCCTCGTTCGCCTCGGAGCCCGAGTTGACGAAATAGGTGTGGTAGCCGCCGCCAACCAGGCCATTGATTTTTTCCGCCAGTGCCGCGGCGGGAAGGTTCATTGCAGTGTGCGGGAAGTAGGACAGTTGCCGCATCTGCTCGGCCGCGACCTCACCGAGCTCGGTTCGACCGTAACCGATATTGACGCACCACAAGCCGGCCATGCCGTCGAGATAGCTGGTACCGTCGGCATCGAACACGGTGGCGCCCTGCCCTCCGGTGACCACCATCTGTTTGGTCTCCAGCGCCTTGTGCTGGACGATGGGGTGCAGGACGTTGCTCAGGTCCTGGTGCACGATGGCTTCCCGCACGGCGGGGTCGGGAGAATTTGCGCGCGACATGCTTTCCTCTTTCTTCCTCGGTCGGTTCCACGGATAGCGACTCTGTCTCGATCTGCCGGTTCACCCCACGCGTTCCGATCGGCGATGGCGTGCGCTAGCTGATGGGTCACCGGACGCTCGGCGGCATCCGTGACCGTGAAGCTTTAAGCGCCATAAGTCTGCTTGGCAACGGACCGCGCCGCATGATAGTGTGCAGCATGCTTACCGGACGCAACGGAACGCGAATTATCCTCCCGGCTGCCTGAGCAGCCGGGACACCAGTGTTCGCCGTTTTTCCGCTCCGGAGCTATTTGCCATGCAAGCCGATTGCGCCGCCGTCGAGCGGCCTTACGTACCCGTCCGTTTCATGCTGGACGCCGATGCCGATCCGGGGTTGCTGCCCCGGCTGTTGCAGCCATTCGCCAAACGCGACCTGGTGCCGGACCGGATGTGGTCGCACCGCAACGGCTCGGTCGTGCATGTCGAGATCGCCGTAGCGGCGATGCCGGGCGATATAATTCACCTGATCGAGGGTAATCTGCGCCAGGTGGTTGGCGTCCGCAGCGTAACTCAGCTACGCTCCGATACAATGCGGCACGCGGCCTGAACGCCTAACCCGACCGAGATGGAGCGGTCGGCCGGCCCCAGGCCGGGCCGCAGTGGCGACGGAGTGTTCCGTGGCGGACGCAATCATTCTGGCCCGGGCGCAGTTCGCGTTCACGCTCGGCTTCCATATCGTGCTGCCGGCCTTCACGATCGGGCTGGCAAGCTACCTGATGGTGCTGGAGGCGCTGTGGTTGAGTACGCGCCGCCAAGTCTATCTGGACGTATTTCAGTACCTGGCTGCGCATCTTCTCCATCGTCTTCGGCATGGGCGTGGTTTCCGGCGTGGTGATGTCGTACGAGTTCGGCACCAACTGGGGACAGTTCGCGGACAAGGCTGGCCCGATCATCGGACCGTTGATGGGCTACGAGGTTCTGACCGCGTTCTTTCTGGAGGCGGGGTTCCTCGGTGTCATGTTGTTCGGCATGCAGCGGGTCGGCCCGCGGCTGCACTTCGTCGCCACATGCTTTGTCGCCCTCGGCACCCTGATCAGCGCGTTCTGGATCCTGGCGGCGAATTCCTGGATGCAGACACCGGTCGGCTACAGCATGACGCCGGATGGGCGGTTCGTACCGACCGACTGGTGGGCGATTATCTTCAATCCGTCGTTCCCCTACCGCTTGGTGCACATGGTGCTGGCCGGCTACCTGTCGACCGCGTTCGCGGTGGGCGCGGTGGGCGCGTGGCATCTGTTGCGCGACCGGCAGAGCCAGGGGGCACGGGTGATGTTCTCCATGGCGATGTGGATGGCCGCCATCGTTGCGCCGATCCAGATTGTCGCCGGCGATCAGCACGGGCTGAACACGGGCGAGTACCAGCCGGCAAAGGTGGCTGCGCTCGAGGGTGACTTCGACACGCGTCCGGGCACGCCGCTGATCCTGTTCGGCATGCCGAACATGCAGGAGGCGCGCACCAACTGGGAGGTGTCGATTCCGCATCTCGGGGCGCTGATCCTGACCCATACATGGAACGGCGCGGTGAAAGGGTTGAAGTCGTTTCCGCGGCAGGACTGGCCGCCGGCGCCTTATGTGTTCTGGTCGTTTCGCGTGATGGTCGGGCTGGGGCTGCTGATGGTGGCAATCGGGTGGTGGAGCCTGGTGGAGCGATTCCGCCACCGGCTTTATGACAACACGCTGCTGTTGTGGGCCGCCGTGGCGATGGCACCTGCCGGTTTTATCGCGGTCCTCGCCGGTTGGACGACAACGGAGGTGGGTCGCCAGCCATTCACGGTCTATGGGCTGCTGCGCACCGCGGACAGCGCGTCGCCGATCGGCTTGCCGGGCGTGGCGACGTCGCTGGTGGCATTCGTGGTGGTGTATTTCATCGTGTTTGGCGCTGGTTTCACCTATGTCCTGCATCTGATGCAGCGTCCGCCGACCGTCGGCGAGCCTGGGCCGGAGAAGGGCCTGCCAGTGCGCAGCGCCGGTATCACTCCGGCCCCTTCACTGCTCGATCAGTCACCGGAACATCCTGTCGCCGGCCCGGCCGGAGGGGGATAGCGGAATGGCGCACTGGCTTCCGATCGTGTGGGCCGGGCTGATCGCCTTCGCGGTGCTTGCCTACGTGCTGCTGGACGGCTTCGACCTTGGCATCGGCATTTTGTTCGCGGTGGAGCATCGGGAACAGAACCGCGACCTGATGGTCAACACGGTCGCGCCGATCTGGGACGGCAACGAGACCTGGCTGGTGCTGGGCGGCGGGGGATTGTTCGCGATGTTTCCACTGGCTTATGCGGTCGTGATGCCAGCGTTTTATCCGACCATCATCGGGATGCTGCTGGCGCTGGTGTTTCGCGGGGTGGCGTTCGAGTTCCGCTTTCGCGCAGTTACCCCGCGCGGGAAGCTGTGGTGGGACCGCGCTTTCATGCTGGGATCCGGCGTGGCGGCATTGTGCCAGGGGCTGACGCTGGGTGGCCTGATCCAGGGCGTGCATGTGGAAAATCGCGTGTATGCGGGTGGATGGTTCGATTGGCTGACCGGGTTTACCGTGCTGTGCGGGTTGGCGGTGGTGATCGGGTACGCGCTGCTGGGAGCGTGCTGGCTGATCTGGCGCACCGAGGGCCAGTTGCAGCGCGCGGCGCGGCGGCATGCGCGCACGCTTGCGCTGGCGGTGCTAGCGTTGATCGTCGTGGTCAGCCTGTGGACGCCGATGCTGAACCCGACGTTCCATCACCGCTGGTTCGAGTTTCCGGGCCTGCTGCTGACCGCGCCCGTACCGATCCTGGTGGCGCTGACGGCATGGGCGTTCTGGCGCGGGCTGCAACTGCGGCACGACAAGACCCCGTTTCTGTGCGGGCAGGCGATATTCGTGCTGTGCTACGTCGGCCTGGGGATCAGCTTCTGGCCGATCATGGTGCCACCCTCCATCTCGATATGGGATGCGGCGGCGCCCCCCTCGTCTCAGTTGTTTCTGCTGGTCGGCGCGGTGATCCTGATACCGATCATACTTTGCTACACGAGTTTTGCGTATTGGGTGTTCCGCGGCAAAGTTCGGGCCGGGGAGCATTATCATTGATGATGCGCCGGCTGCTGTGGTTCGCGGTGCTGTATGCCGGAGGTGTCGCCGCGGTGGGCGTGGTTGCGTTCGGGGTACGGCTGGTGATCGGATGAGGGTGGCCGACCGGCGATAATTTGCTCCCTGCACAAGCCCGACATACGCTCCGGACCCGGAAAGGGCCGGCGAAATGACAGGGGAAAAGAAACGGGTTGCGGTGATCGGGGCGGGCATGGTGGGCATCGCCGCCGCGAGCTGGCTATTGCGGGACGGGCATGCGGTGACGGTCATTGATCCGGAGGCGCCCGGGTCCGGTGCGTCGTTCGGGAATGCCGGGTGCTTCAATCCGTCTTCCGTGGTGCCGGTCGCGGCGCCCGGCACGCTGAAGAAGGTTCCGGGCTATCTTGCCGATCCGCTGGGCCCGCTGCGCATCCGCTGGAGCTATCTGCCGGCGCTGACGCCCTGGCTGATACGGTTCATCCAGGCCGGCACGACGGAGCGGATCGACGCGCAGGCACGCGCGCTGCGGCCTCTGCTGGCGCCATGCCTGGGTACCGTCATGGAGCTTGCGCGCAATGCCAGCGCCGAATCGCTGGTGGCGCGGAACGGCATCCTGATCGGGTATCGCACGGAAGCATCCTGGGAGGGCGACCACAGGGCCTGGGACATTCGCCGGCGGAATGGTATCAAGTGGGAAGAGCTGGATGCCGATGAGCTGCGTCAGTTCGACCCCAACCTGTCGCGCGACTTCATCCGCGGCAAGCTGGTACCGGGGAATGGCCATAGCCTCGATCCGGGGGGGTTCGTCGCCGCGCTGGCGGAGGCGTTTCGACGCGATGGCGGAGAGGTTTTGCGCCGTCGCGCGACGGGGTTCCGACTGGACGGAACCAGCCTCCGTGGTGTGCAGACGCCGGAGGGAGAGGTGCCGGCGGATGCCGCGGTGATCGCCGCCGGTGCGTATTCGCGCGACCTGGCCGCATTGGTCGGCGATCGCGTCCCGCTGGAGACGGAGCGCGGCTATCACCTGATGCTGCGCGACCCGGAAGCGATGCCTCGCGTGCCGACGACAGACACCGAGGGGCATTTCGTGGCGACGCCGATGGCGGGCGGGCTGCGGTTCGCCGGTACGGTGGAGCTTGCCGGATTGAAGGCAGCGCCCGACTGGCGGCGTGCGCGCATCCTGCTGCGTCTGGGCAGCAAGATGCTGCCGGCGCTGAAGGATGCTTACGACGAGAGTCGGTTTTCCGTGTGGATGGGGCATCGGCCGAGCCTACCGGATTCGTTGCCGGTGATCGGGCGTTCGTCAGGCTGCGCGGATGTGTTCCATGCGTTTGGGCACGGCCATGTGGGGATGACCGGCGGCCCGTATACCGGCAAGATCATCGCTGCGCTGATCGGCGGACGTGCGGCGCCGATCGACATCGAGCCGTTCCGGCCGGATCGTTTCTGATCGAACGACAGGGGGAAAGCAATGAAACGGGATTCCATGATGCCGGGTCGCCGGCGATGGCTGGCCGGTGCGGCGGCATTCGGTGGCACGGCGTTGGCGGCTCCGGCGATTGCGCGAGCCGCCGATTGCACGGAAGACACGCTTGACCACATCGCGAAAGCCGGCGTGTTCAATCTCGGCGTGCGTGACGCCACGCCGCCCTATGGGTTCAAGGATGCAGACGGGCATTATGTCGGGTTCGCGACCGAGATTGCCGAGCGCATCCATGCGGCCGTGAATCAGCAACTCGGCGGCAAGATCGGCATCAAGATGATACCGGTCACCGGGCAGACGCGGATGCCGCTGCTGCAGAATGGCACGATCGACATGGAAGCGGGCGCGACGGTGATCACGCAGCAGCGCACGCAGGTGGTGGATTTCGTGCTGCCGCATTTTCTTACCTCGACCGAGGTGCTGGTGCCGATCGACAGCCCGATCCACAAGCTGGCCGACCTGGCCGGCAAGCGGATCGGCGTGCCGCAGGGCGGGCTGGAGGAGCCGGCGTATCGCGCGCTGAACGCGAAAGGGACGTTGTCGCCGCCGGTGCGGATCATCGGGTTCCCCGATCACCCGCAGGGGTTCACCGCGCTGCAGACGGGCTCGATCGACGGCTACAGCTCGGATGGGCCGATCCTGTATGGCTACGGCAACGACAAGACCAAGTGGCGGGTGGTGGATATCGGGATCAACACATTCCTGCAGGCATTTCCGATCCGGCCGGAAAGTTCCAAATTCAAGCGGATTGCCGACGTCACGATCGCGCAGCTTTGCGCTTCGGGCGGGTGGGACAAGTTGTATCAGAAATATTTCGGTCCGGACAGCAAGACGCCGTTCCCGATGACCGACGCGCTGAAGACATTGGTGGTGATGAATTCCTGGCCGCCGCAGTAGCGGGGTGTTCAGCGGGCTGGACTGGTCGATCCTGTGGCGACCGCCGTTCGGCGCGCAACTGCGCGATGCGATCCTGCTGACGACGGAGATTGCGTTCTACGCCTGGGTCGGGGCGCTGGTGATCGGTATAGTGGTCGGCATCGCGCGTGAGGCACCCGCAGCTCCGGTGCGCGCGCTGGCGACCGCGCATGTGGAGCTGTTCCGCAACATCCCCGTGCTGGTGCAGTTGTTCTTCGTATATTACGTGCTGCCGCGCCTGCTGCCGCCGGCGGAGCGTCATGCGCTGTTCGAGCTTGGGTGGGAGATGTGGAGCGCGGTGCTGACGCTGGCGCTGTACAGCTCGGCGAAGATTGCCGAGCACGTGCGCGCCGGGCTGAACGCGGTGGGCGGCGGCATCCGGATGGCGGCACGTTCCACCGGCCTGAGCTGGGGGCAAACACAGCGTTTCGTGGTGCTGCCGCTGCTGCTGCGGGTGATCGCGCCGAGCCTGACGTCGGAGTTCGTGACCATCTTCAAGGGTTCGTCGCTGGCGATGATGGTGGGGGTGCCGGAGACCGCCTATGTCACGCAGCAGCTCGGCACCGAGACGTTCCATTGGGTGGAGTCGAACACGCTGGGTACCGGCGTGTATTTGGTGTGCGCCTGGTTGATTGCCGGGCTGATGGGCGTGATCGAGCGGCGCACGCGCGTGCCGGGTCTGATCGGACGCGCGGCACGGGGATGAGCGTGCTGTCCACATTGGCTGCGCTGCTGGTTCCGCTGGTCAGGATCAATCTGATCATGACACTGACGGCGATTGCGATTGCATTGCCGGTATCCTGCCTGGTCGCGGCGGCCCGGCTGTCACCATGGCGCGCGGTGCACGCGCCGGTGACCGCCTACGTGAACGTGCTGCGGTCCAGCCCGCTGGTGATGATCATGTTCTGGGCATACACGATCGGCCCGATGGTGACCGGCCATCCAAATTCGGCCTATGCGTCGGCGCTGGTGGCATTGGCAGCGTTTGAAATTGCCTATTTCGCCGAGATCGTGCGCGCCGGCCTGCAATCGGTGCCGATCGGCCAGCTTGATGCGGCGTTGGCCAGCGGGCTGGATTCCCGGCAGGCGATGTTGCTGGTCCTGTTGCCGCAGGCGCTGCGCCGGATGCTGCCGTCGCTGCTGACGCAAAGCCTGATCGCGTTTCAGGATTCCACCATCGCCAGCGTGATCAGCGTGCCGGATGTGATGCAGATGACGAACGTGATCAACGCGCGAGAGCAGGACCCGGTGCTGCTGTACGCGATGCTGGCGGGGTTGTTTTTCGTCATCTGCTATGCGCTGAGCCAGACGATCCGGCTGCTGGAGAGTCGCACCCGCCAGCGGATGGCGCTGGCATAGGGCGCGCGATTTGCACGGACTGTCGGTGGATTCCCGCTTTCCGCGGGAATGACGGGGTGGCGCGGGAATGACGGGGAAAGGGAATGACGGGGAGTGGGAATGACGGCGAAGGGGAATGGGTCTGCTTTCGGGGTGGTTGGTTTCAGACCGATTGTCGAACTCTTTCATCCTCCCGGGCGTATTGTCGCCGTGACGCAGTATGGAAGGTCCCGTGCGATCATGGGTGCGAAATTGGCACCCGGTCGGCGAAAAGCTGGACCCAGGCGCTGCGCCTCCGTTAGGGTCCGGCCGCGCGGATGCCCGGACGAAAAGGAGATCGCGATCGATGACCGACTCGCCGGGGACGCCACCTGCTGCATCGCCAGCCGCTGTGCCGCCATTTGTGCCGCCCTTGGGCCGGAATGCCGCGCCGCGGGCGATCGTGCTGACCTCGCATCCGCCGTCCACGAGTACCCGGGTAATTCCGATACACTGGGGTGCGGCTGATCCCGTTGAGCGTGGCCCGGTGATCGCGACGCTGCACGAACCGGAGACGCGCAATGCGATCGGGACGCATGCCGGCGCTTATGCGCTGTATCGTGCGCTGGCGATCGCGGCGGGGCAGCTTGCGAGCGACCATCGGCCGGATCTGACGGATACGCGGCCGGCCGAACCGATCGGCCCGTTTCCGCAATGGGGCGATGCGGAGCGGATCGTCTCGCTCGATCCGTGGGGACACATGACGGGCGAGGTGTTCGCGGATCGGATCGCGGCAGGGTGCGATATTCGCCCGACCATCGCGGTGACACGAGCGCGCATCAACATGCCGGAGATCGTGCAGGCGGTGCGTGCCGGGCGGCTGACGCCCGACGACACCATGCTGACCGGGGCCGGCGACGTGCGGGTGACGAAGATCGCCATCGAGCCGGTGTGGTATCTGCCGGGCGTGGCGCGCCGGTTCGGGATCAGCGTCACCGATCTGCGGCGCGGCATGTTCGAGCAGACAGGGGGCATGTTTCCCGAGCTGGTGACGCGGCCAGACCTGAATGTGTTCCTGCCGCCGATCGGGGGCATGTCGGTCTATTTGTTCGGGGATCCGGCGCGGCTCGGCCGTGCGGAGACGCGCATCGCCTGCCGGGTGCATGACGAATGCAACGGCTCCGACGTGTTCGGGTCCGATATCTGCACGTGCCGGCCCTATCTGGCGCACGGCGTGGAGGTGTGCGTGGCGACGGCGCAGGCGGGCGGCCTGGGCGTGGTGGTGTACAACCGCAAGGAAGGCCGCGCGCTGGGCGAGGTGACCAAGTTCCTGGTGTACAACGCGCGCAAGCGGCAGGTCGGCGGTGACCGGGCGGAAGCGTATTTTCAGCGCACCGAATGCGTGGCCGGCGTTTCCGACATGCGGTTTCAGGAACTGATGCCGGATGTGCTGCACTGGCTTGGTATCGGGCGGATCGACCGCTTGGTTTCCATGAGCAACATGAAATATGCGCCGATCGTGGCGAGCGGGATCGAGGTGGTGGAGCGGGTGCCGATTCCGGATGAGCTGATCCCCGCCGACGCATCGGTGGAAATGGATGCGAAAAAGGCTGCCGGGTATTATGCCGAACGTATACCCGACGCTGGCGAGCTGAGCCTGGCCAAGGGCCGTGCGTTGCGCGATTGATCGCTATGCCTGACACGGCTGCGCGGAATGCGGTTGCCCGGCTGCGCACGCCGGAGGCGGTACGTGAGCGTTGTCACGCGCTGCTTGAAGTGGCCGCGGCGGATGGGCTGCCGCATTTCGCGTTAGATCTGGCGCGGCTGGATGACGTGGCCGATTATGTCGCGGCGGTGATCCGGAGCAATTATCCGGACCTTGTCATCCCGTATCACGCGCGGTGGCGCCACTTCGAGGTTGGCGGGGTGGATCGCTGGGGCGATCTGGCAAACCGGTTGCGCGATTGCGATAGCGAGGAGCTGGCTCGGACCCGGATCGATCTCTGTACGGTCAGCGTGCTGCTGGATGCCGGGGCTGGTCCGGGTTGGAGCTTTCGTGAACCACAAACGGGGCAAGTGCTGTCCCGGTCGGAAGGGCTCGCGGTGGCGAGCCTGCACGCGTTCAGCGCCGGGCTGTTTTCCGGTGATTCGGTGACGCAGCTCTGCGCCGATGCTGAGGGTTTGTCGTGCGTCAGCGAGGCGGCACTGGCAGATTCATTTCAGGTGTCGCCGGACAATCCGCTGGCCGGCGTGGGTGGGCGCGTGGCGCTGCTGCGTAACCTTGGCGCGGCGCTGCGGAGGCGGCCGGATTTTTTTGTCTCCGGGCCGCGTGTCGGCGCGCTGTTCGATTACTGGCGGGCTCAGGCGGTTGGTGGCGAGCTGCCGGCGCGATACGTGCTGAGTGCGCTGCTGGAGGCGCTTGCGCCGATCTGGCCGGGGCGGCTGACGCTGGGTGGTGAGAATCTGGGCGATGTGTGGGGGTATCCGATGCCGGGCGGCGCCCTCACCCGGATGGCTTCGCCATCCGACCTCTCCCGCAGGGCGGGAGAGGTGGAGGTGCTCGTGCCGTTCCATAAGCTGTCTCAGTGGTTGGCGTATTCGCTGGTGGAGGTGCTGGAGCAGGCGGGCCTCAGGGTCAGCGGGCTGGATGAGCTGACCGGGCTGGCCGAGTATCGCAATGGTGGACTGTTCATTGATCTTGGCGTGCTGGCGCTGCGCGATTCGGGATTGGCGGCGACACCGCTCGCGGTGGACCATCCGGCGGTGGTGGAGTGGCGCGCGTTGACGGTGGCGCTGCTTGACCGTTTGGCGCCGCTGGTGCGGAGCCGCCTGGGAGGTTCTGCGGAAGCCCTGCCGCTGGCGTGCCTGTTGCAGGGCGGCACATGGGATGCCGGCAGGAGGATTGCGCGCGAGCGAAGGGCGGATGGCGGGCCGCCGCTGCGCGTGGTGAGCGATGGTACTGTGTTCTGATCCCTGTGGGTAATCCCTGTGGGTTGCTGAAAGTCTGATCCATGCTGTCATTTCCGAATGTTACTGTCCTCGATCACCCGCTGGTGCAGCACAAGCTGACATTGCTGCGGCGCCGGGACACCGCGACATCGGAGTTCCGCCGGCTGATGCGCGAGCTGAGCCTGCTGATGGCGTATGAGGTGACGCGCGACCTGCCGACCGAAACCGTAAGCATCGAAACGCCGCTGGAAGTCACCGAGGCGCCACTGCTGTCGGGCAAGAAGCTCTGCTTCCTGTCCATACTGCGCGCCGGCAACGGCATGCTGGACGGCATGCTGGACCTGGTTCCGTCGGCGCGCGTCGCGCATATCGGGCTGTATCGCGATCCGCACACGCTGGTGCCTGTCGAGTATTACCTGAAGCTGCCGGACGATGTGCAGGAGCGGCTGGTGATCGTGGTCGATCCGATGCTGGCGACCGGCCATTCGGCGATTGCCGCGGTTCAGCGGCTGAAGCAGGCCGGCGTGCCGCAGATCAGCTTCGCCTGCCTGCTCGCCGCGCCGGAGGGGCTGTCCGCGTTCACCGACGCACATCCCGGCGTGCCGGTCTATGTTGCGGCGATCGACCGCCAGCTCGACGAGCATGGCTACATCCATCCGGGGTTGGGGGATGCCGGCGACCGGCTTTATGGCACACGTTGATCGTCAGGTGATTGGTCCGCTGCCCCGCTGCGCTGCGGGCGATGACGTCTGATCTGTTCGCCAACGCGGCCGCTGCCGGCGGGACCGCTGACGGTGTTCCGGGCCGAGCTGATCGGCCACGAACAGACGAGCTGGGAGTCGCTGTTTGCGGGCTTCACGGCGGTGAAGGCAATCACCTTTTCCAGCAGCATCGAATTCCTGATGCGCCTGGTCGATCGGCTGGAGGATGCCGAGATCGTGTTCGGCAGCGAAGCCATCCTGTCGCGCGAGCACCTGGCGCTGCTGCAGGCGAGCCAGACCGTGCAGGCCTACGGATTTGCCGACGCGCTGGCCGATCAGAAGGCACTGGTGGAGGCGCTGTCCCGCCTGCTCGGCCGCAGCGGCCGGGTGCTGCTGGAACGAGTGGCCGGCGGCACGCTGCGGTTCCGGCTGCTGCGCGGGCGGCCCAGTCACGAAAAGCTTTATCTGCTGTCGGGGCCGGCGGGGCATCGGGTGGTGACCGGTTCGGCGAATCTCAGCCTGGCGGCGTTCGAGGGACGCCAGCACGAGATCTATGTCGCATTCGACGGCGAGCCGGCCTGGGCGCTGTTCGATGGCTATTACCAACGAGACTGGCGCGACAGCGTGCCGGTGGAGCCGGATGCGCTGGTCAGCCGAACGGGCGACGGCATCGTTGCGCGCACGACGCCGCTCGCGCTGGATGAGGTGCCGATCGTGCGCGTGCTGCAAGCGGGCGTTGCGCTGATCGATCCGCCGCCTCGCCCGGTGCCGGCCGGGTTCGCCACCGACGCGCTGCGCAATGCGGCGGCTATCGGAGCCGAGTTGAAAGAGCTCGCGCTGCCGAAGGACAAGGCCGGACGCACGGTGGTGAACGCGGCCACCGTGCTTCGCGTGCTCCGGGCGCACGCGGCCCGCCCGCTGACCGAGGCGACGGAAGACCGTATCCCGCGCGCGGAGATAGATTTCGCAACCGGGACCGTGCTGTTGAACGGGCAGACGTGGCTGCTTGCGGACCCGGTGCTGCCGGCCGACAGCGCGGCGGCGGATGCGCGCATCCTGGTGGATTATATCGATAGTTTCCGCAAGTTTTTCGGCAACGCCGAGGCGGCGGTGGAGGTGTACTGGGCCTTCCTGGTCTGGCTGTATGCCGCGCCGGCGGCGCCGTGGCTGCGGCAAGCGGCGGTGCCGGTCGGCATCGATCCCTGGGTGTATCCCGTCTATGCCGTGCTGTATGGCCGTTCGAGCGGCGGCAAGACGTTGTTCACCCGGATCGCTACGCGGTCGATGTTCGGTTTCGAGAAGATGATCCGCAGCGGGCAGTTCACGGCCAACCGCGCGCTGGGCCTGCGCGAGCGGCTGGGCGCATTGCCGCTGCTGATCGACGATGTAACGCGCGACAAGTTCTCCACCCATGTGCCGGACCTGGTGCGCACCGACCACGACATGGGCGGGCAGTATGCGCCGGTCGTGCTGACAACCAATCGCGATGTGAGCACCATTCCGCCCGATCTGACGAAGCGGATGGTGACCTGCCATATCGACGCGGCGATCCCGGAAAACCGCTCGGTGACCGAGCGCATCGCCCGCCGCGCGCAACGAGAGATCGGCACCACGCTGTACCGGGCCTACCTGCAACGGCTGATCCCCGAGGTGCGTGCCATGCGGGCGGAGATCGATGCAGAGGCGGAGCATTTCCCTGACCTGCTGGCGCGCTCGTCGGCGCTGCTGCGCGACTTGCTCGGCGAGGCGCTTGGTGAGCCGCCGGTCTGGGCGAAGCCGCTGAGCTTTGCCGATTATTTTGGCATCCGGCATCGGCGATTTCGTGATCAGCTTGCGGACATGCTGGCGGACAGCGAAGACCGTGTGACGGTGAACCGCCGCAGCGGGGAGCTGACCATCAGTTTCGGTGGCGACAACATCCAGGCGGGGCAGTTTGCCCGCAGCGTGCCGGATTTCGTGTTGAAGGGCCGCTTCGCCGACGTGGTGCGGCTGGACCTGCGCGCGCTGGAGCAGGAGATGGGATTTGCGCCGGATGCCGGGCGCACGTGGTGGCGGCGTTTCCTGCGGCGATGAGCGTCGTGCCCGAACAACTGGACCTGTTCTCCAGCGACGGGCAGCGGCCGGTGCAGCCGTTACCGGAACCGGCCGAGCCGTCGCACGTGGCTCCAATTGATCTGGACGATGCGGCGTTGCTGATTGCCATCCGGAACGCGCACCAGTCGGACTGCCTTGCGCTGGCACAGGAAGCCGGACGGCGACGGCTGGTAGCCGCGGTCGCGGAGCTGGAGCAGCTTTGCCGGCGGTTCATCGGGTTCGGGCGGGATTGTACGGTCCGCGAGCAGATGGCGGCGGTTGACGGGCTGGCGATGATCGGCGGCAGGGAAGCTGCGCAGGCGATCGGACGTATTGCCGTGGACCAGGTGATTGCCGGGCCGGGGCTGGCACCCGTGGCAGAGACAGCCGCCCGCCTCGGCGCACACCTGCCCGCCGATATCGTTGCATCCTGGTTGCTTCACTCCGATCCCGCCGTGCGGGCCAGTGGCTGCCGGTGCGCGCGCGGCGACGCAAAGGTGTCGGATTTGCTGATCGAGCTACTGAATGACCTGAACGGCACGGTGGCACAGCAGGCGGCGTGCGCGCTCGGGCGATTGGGGCGGGCGGAAGCGCGGGCGCCACTGATGCGGACATTGCGGCAGGCCCCGTCGGTCGAGATTATCCAGGCGATCGAGGCCGTGGCCGACGAGGATTGCCTGGTGCTGTTGGGACGCATCGGGCGAGCGTGGCCGGACCTGACGGATGCCGTGATTGCGGCCCTGGAGAATTTCGACTCGGTGCGAGCGGCGCGCATCCGGGAGACGTTGCTGCACAGGAAAGAGACCTTGTCGTAGCGCGGGGTTGTCAGCGAGCGGGCGGGGGGTATTGTGCCGCGGTTTTCCTGACCGAGAGGACGTCCGTAATGCTGTCTGTTTCCCGTCGCGCGGTCCTGGCCGGCGCGACCGTGCCCTTGTTTGCCATCCGGACGCGCCCGGCGTCGGCGGCTGAGTTTTCGTTCAAGATGGCCAATAATTCGCCGGTGACGCATCCGCAGTCGGTGCGTCAGCAGGAGGCGATCGCGCGTATCAAGCAAGCGACCGACGGGCGGGTGGAAATTGCCTTGTTTCCCAACAATCAGCTCGGGTCCGACACCGACATGCTGTCGCAGTTGCGTTCCGGGGCGATTGATTTCTTCACGTTGTCCGGGCTGATCCTGTCCACGCTGGTGCCCGTTGCGTCCATCAACGGCATTGGTTTCGCATTCAAGGACTACCCGAGCGTATGGAAGGCGATGGATGGCAGCCTGGGCGGCTATGTGCGCGGCGAGATCGACAAACGCGGACTGGTTGCGATGGACAAGATGTGGGACAACGGGTTCCGGCAGATCACCAGCTCCACGCGGCCGATCAAGGTGCCGGCGGACCTGAAGGGCTTCAAGATCCGGGTGCCGGTCTCGCCGCTATGGACCAGCATGTTCCAGGCGTTCGGGGCATCGCCGGTGAGCATCAATTTCAGCGAGGTGTATTCGGCGCTGCAGACCAAGATCGCGGAGGGGCAGGAGAATCCGCTGAGCCTGATCCAGATCGCGAAGCTGTACGAGGTGCAGAAATACTGCTCGATGACGAGCCATATGTGGGACGGGTTCTGGATGCTGGCCAACACCCGGTCGTTTCAAAGCATGCCGAAGGACGTGCAGGATATCGTGGCGCGGGAGCTGAACCAGTCCGCGCTGGAAGAACGCGACGATATCGCCAAGCTGAATGCTTCGGTAGAAGCGGACCTGAAATCCAAGGGGTTGCAGTTCATCGAAGTGGATAAGCCGGCATTCCGCGACACGCTTCGCCAGGCCGGCTTCTATGCCGAATGGAAGAAGAAGTACGGCGACCAGGCGTGGGGCATCCTGGAGAGCGAGGTCGGCACGCTGGCATGACGGGACTGGCCGAGGCGCAGCGGCGCCCGGCAGTGGTGGCGGTGCTGGAGACGGCTTTGCGTCATGCCGCCGAAATTCCCGCCGCCATCCTGGTGGTTGCTGAAATCATCGTGCTGTTTGCTGGCGTGCTGGCGCGTTACGTGTTCCAGACACCGCTGATCTGGTCGGATGAGCTGGCCTCGATCCTGTTCCTGTGGCTGGCGATGCTGGGCAGCGTGATTGCGCTGCAGCGTGGCGAGCACATGCGGCTGACGGCGGTGGTGGGTGGCTTGTCGCCGGCCGGGCAGGCGCGGGCGCAGGCGCTAGCAGTGACGGCCGTGGCGGCCTTTCTGCTGATGATCGTGCCGGCAGGCTGGGATTACGCCGCGGAGCAGTGGTTCATCCAGACGCCGGCCCTGGGGTTGCATGACACGTTCCGTGCCGCGGCGATCAGCGTCGGCGGGATCATGATGCTGGCGACGGCGCTTGCGCGGCTGCTGCGCCTCGGCGCGCGCGACGCGGCGTTCGGCGTGGGTGCAGCGGTGGCGCTGGCGGTGGTTCTGCATTTCGCGGCGCCGGCGCTGATGCGGCTGGGCAACTGGAACCTGGTGCTGTTCTTCGTCGGGTTGCTGGGTGCGGGCGTGCTGCTGTCGGTGCCGATCGGGTTCGCGTTCGGACTGGCGACGCTGGCGTATCTGGATACGCTGACGCGCACGCCGCTTTCGGTGGTGACGTCGCGCATGGACGAGGGGATGAGCACGCTGATCCTGCTGGCCGTGCCGCTGTTCGTGTTCCTGGGCCTGCTGATCGAGATGACCGGGATGGCGCGCGCGATGGTGACGTTCCTGGCCGCGCTGCTGGGGCATGTGCGCGGCGGGCTGGCGTACGTGCTGCTTGGCGCGATGTACCTGGTGTCGGGGATTTCGGGGTCGAAAGCAGCGGATATGGCGGCGATTGCGCCGGTGCTGTTCCCAGAGATGAAGCGGCGCGGTGCAAATGAGGGAGAGCTGGTGTCGCTGCTCGCGGCCTCGGGGGCGATGAGCGAGACGATTCCGCCGTCGCTGGTGTTGATCACCATCGGGTCGGTGACTGGCGTTTCCATCGCGGCACTGTTCACCGGCGGGCTGCTGCCTGCCGCGGTGCTGGCGATCGCACTGGCGGTGATTGCCCGCTGGCGCGCCCGCGGCGAAAGTCTGGCCGGGGTTCGCCGTCCGCCGGCGCGGGAGGTGCTGCGTGCGTTCGTGGTTGCGGTTCCGGCACTGGTGCTGCCGTTCGTGATCCGCACGGCGGTGGTGGAGGGCGTCGCGACCGCCACCGAGGTTTCCACCATCGGTATCGTGTATGGGGTGGTCGTCGGGCTGCTGGTTTATCGGCAGTTCGACTGGCGGCGGATCTATCCGATGCTGGTGGAGACCGCGGCGCTGTCGGGGGCCATTCTGCTGATCATCGGCACGGCGACGGCGATGGCGTGGGCGCTGACGCAGTCCGGCTTCTCGCACCAGTTGGTGACGGCGATGTCGACGATGCCGGGCGGCGCGGCGGGTTTCATGGCGGTGTCGATCGTGGCGTTCGTGGTGCTGGGCAGCGTGCTGGAAGGCATTCCGGCCATCGTGTTGTTCGGTCCGTTACTGTTCCCGGCGGCGCGGCTGGCGGGGATCAACGAGGTCCACTACGCGATGGTGGTGATCCTGGCGATGGGGATCGGGCTGTTCGCGCCGCCGTTCGGGGTGGGGTACTATGCCGCGTGCGCGATCGGGCGGGTATCGCCGGACGCGGCGATGGGACGGATCTGGCCGTATCTGCTGGCGGTGCTGGCTGGGCTGCTGGTGGTGGCGGCGGTGCCGTGGTTCAGCACGGGGTTCTTATAGCGCTCAGTGCGTCGCCGCGCCGTGGATCAGGCCGATCAGAAAACTGAGGCCAAGCAGGAACAGACCGAACAGCGTGCAAACCAGGTCCAGCGGCTTGGCGCTCTCGATCCGGCGTTGCAGCCGGCCTTCGACCCTGGTGACCAGTCGCGCCATCGCACCGGCGGCACGACGGCCCGGCATATCGTTGCGGTCAAGTTTCAGCCGGAACTCCCGCAGCCACGGAACCGCAATAAAAACCGCGCTGAGCAGTCCGAGCAGGTCCTTGATTGAATCAGCGCCCACGCGTTCAGCCGGAAATCGGCTTTTTCACGCTCGTCCCCACAATGTCGCGTACCGCGGCGGCCGGTCCGGCGATGGCGAGCGGCTCGACGAGCAGCTTTATCTTGTCGGACGACTTTGGCGCGCCGACGTTGAGAACGATGAAGCTCTGCCCACCCGCCTGCACCACCTCGGCGCGCTCGCCGAGCCGGTTGCTGACGGCATCCATCATCATTGGCGTGATCTTCTGCAAGGCGGCCTTGGCACCTGTCGAAATAACCGACCCCAACGCGCGCTTCGCCATCGTCCACAGCGCTGCTTCCGCGGAGGGCTCGGTCGGCGTCGCAGACAGAACGCCGATCGCCTGACCGCAGACCGCGGCGATTCGCTCCATTACATTCCAGGTTGGGCCGTGCGTGCCAGCGCCGCTCTCGATTTCGCTTATGCGGGCCTGGGAGACACCCAGCCGGTCTGCCAGTTCCACCTGTGACAGGCCTGCATGGCGGCGCATTTGGCGAACCAGCTCGCCCGCGCGCATGGCCGCGCTCGACAGGCCGACGTGTTTCACCAGCGCCGGATCCCGCTGTTCGATCTGCTGCACCAGTGATGCGAGAGACCGGCCACGTCCGTCGCTGCGCGCCTCGGCCGGCCGCCAAGGGCGCCGATGGGGTGCCCGAGCCACTTTCACGTGGGAGGTCACTGCGAATCTCCGGTTGGATGAAACCATCGGGCTGCTCGCGGACGGATGATGCGATCCCTGATCATGTCCATGTCCTTGCCGTCCCACCGCAAACCGGCAGCCTGCCGGTCCCGGAGCCGGGCGGCAAACATCAGCGTGAGAGTCCGCTCACCGGCACCATCGTCTTCGACCGCGAAGATAACAAAGCAGTCATCGATTGCAGCGTTGTAGAATGGAATGCCCATGTATGTGTCGAATGTCATCCATCGCAGATGGTTGTCCTTGCCACTGACCACTCGTTCGAAGAAACGGATGAACTCCAGCACGCGCCGGTCGCCTACCCGCTCCAGCTCCACCGCGGCGTCGCAGCCGGTGCCGTCTTCATACGCCGTATAGACGCCAGCACCGTCCATATAAGGACTTCCCTATAACCTGTCCAGGGGCCGCTTGCTCGACATTGCGGCGGCCGCATCATCCGGCACTATATCGTCCCCGCGTTCCCGAACACAGCATGGAACAGCGCATGCGCGTAGCAATCTGTGGGGCCGGCGTGATCGGCGCTGCCATCGCCTATTACCTGAGCCGCCGCGGCGCCGAGGTGATCGTGCTGGAAAGGCGAGGTGTGGCGTGCGCCGCATCCGGCAAGGCGGGCGGGTTTCTGGCACTGGACTGGTGCCGCGGGAGCGCCCTCGATCCGCTGGCACGGCGGAGTTTCCTGCTGCATGCGACGCTGCCGGAGGAGATCGGCGCGGACTGGGGGTATCGCCGGGTGGCGACCTATAGCGGATTCGCGATTGGTGACGGAAATGGAGCGGTCCGGCGAAACGCCGCTCTGAACTGGGTTTCCCATCGCGTAACCGTTGCCGGACGCATCGGTTCACCCAGGACGACGGCGCTGGTCGATCCCGGTGCATTCACCGCGGCGATGATGCGCGCCGCGCAGGATCGGGGAGCCGCGCTGCGCCTGGCTCAAGTCACCGGAGTGGCGCGAACGACGGACGCATCGGCGGTGACCGGCGTGGATGTTGCCGGAGAGACGATCGCAGCCGATGCGGTTGTGATCGCAATGGGGCCGTGGTCCGTTCTCGCGGCGGCCTGGTTGCCGCTGCCGCCGGTGTTCGCGGACAAGGGTCACAGCGTACTGTTCCAGACCGGAGCCGATATCCCAGCGGAAGCGCTATTCCTGGAATATCAGGAGGCAGGCGGTGAGCTGCTGACGCCGGAGGTGTTTCCACGTGCCGACGGTACCACCTATGTGTCGGCGATTTCACGGCGCAGCGCGCTGCCGCTCGACCCCGCCGACGTGATGCCGGATGCACACGCGATCGACCGGCTTGAAACCATGTGCGTGCAGTTGTCGCCGCTGCTTCACAAGGACAAAATCATCACCCGGCAGGCCTGCTGCCGTCCGACGACGCCGGACGGGCTGCCGCTGATCGGGCGCATCCCGGGTGTGGAGGGCGGCTATATTGCCACCGGTCACAGCGTGTGGGGCATCCTCAATGCCCCGGCAACTGGAGAGGCCATGGCCGAGCTGATCCTGGACAATGCGGTGCGTTGCACGGACCTGACAGCGTTCGATCCGGGCCGGCTGCGCGCGCTCGATCCGGCGCGGCTGCAATGAGTGGCAGGTCGGACAAGCAGGGTCCGTTGCTGGCGATCGATGGTGATTCGTTCGCGCATCGCGCGTACCACGCGCTGCCGAAATCCATCCGGCGACGCGGCGGCAAGGGCGGCGGCGCGATTGTCGGGTTCGCCAATTTCCTGCTGCGCCTGTACGAAACCGAACAGCCTGGTGCCGTGCTGGTCGGCTGGGACACGCTGGATGCGCCGACCTATCGTCACAAAGCGTTCGCGCCGTACCAAAGCGGTCGTGAGTTCGATGCGGAGCTGGTGGATCAGCTTGCGGTGCTTCCGGACTTCGTCGCCGCGTGCGGGTTCGCGGTCGCCAAGTCGGCGGGATACGAGGCGGACGACTTTCTCGCAGCCGCAGTTGCACGACAGGAGCAATGCGGCGGGACTACCCTGGTTGCCAGCGGCGATCGCGACGCGTTCCAGCTTGCGTCTCCGGCGACCACGATTCTTCACCCTGTCCGGGCCGGCGAAATGGCCCGGATCGGCCCGGCCGAGGTGCGCCAACGCTACGACGTGGAACCCGCTCAGGTGCCGGACTTCATCGCGTTGCGCGGGGACCCGTCGGACAAGCTGCCGGGCGCTCGGGGGGTGGGGCCGAAAACGGCCGCGGCGTTGCTGCGCAGATACGGAACGCTGGAGGCTGCGCTCGGCGACGGCCAGTTTGCCGGGCAGGCGGACGCGCTGCGGCTGTTCCGGCGGATTGCCACCATGGATGCGCACGCGCCGTTACCCCCCCTGCCGGACCGGGCGCCAACCTGGTCCATTGCTGCCGCGCTGGCGCGGGATTGGGACTTGACGCGGCTGGCGGACCGGCTGGACCAGGCCGAGGCGACAACCCGCGATGGCCCGAACGGCGGCCGGTAGAAGAACGGCGAATAATACGTTAGTGTCCCGGTTCGCTTTCAACAGCACCTTGGGGGATCAATGTCCGATCTCGTCACCATTCCGGCCCGACGTGGCAAGGCAGCGTTCGTGGCAGCCGGCCAGACGATCCGGGTGATCAATACGCACGGCGAACAGGTCATCGATACCTGGGCGTTCAATCGCCACGATCTGCATGAGTTCATGTCGATGGAGCACACCCGCGCCGCGCTCTGCCGGCTTATGCCGATTGCCGGCGACGCGCTGCACAGCAATCATCGCCGGCCAATCCTGACGCTGACGGAGGATACCTCCGGCGGCATCCACGACACACTGATCGCGGCCTGCGATCGCTACCGCTACATCGGCCTCGGGGCCGGCGAGCACCACGACAACTGCACCGACAACCTCGCGCACGCGCTGGCTGAGCTGGGCGTTACGCCACCGGAGACGCCAAGTCCGCTCAACCTCTTCATGAACATCCCCTGGACACCGAAGGGCGAGCTGTCCTTCGACCCTCCGGTCTCCACCCCCGGCTGCCACGTGGCATTGCGTGCCGAGATGGACCTTATCATTGCGTTTTCCGCCTGCCCACAGGACATCCTGACCATCAATGGCATCGGCCGACGCCCGACCGAGGCGCATTTCGCTATCCTGACGTGAAGCGGCTACGCTGTCGTGACGCATTGCAGATGAGGGCACCGTGATCCGTACCGGCGAGCAGTACCGTGATTCGATCCGTGACGGCCGGAGGGTCTGGATCGATGGGGAACGGGTGGCGGATGTTACCCGGCATGGGATGTTCAAACCGCTCGTCGATATTCGCGCGCGCATCTACGATATGGCTCACGAGGATCGGTTTCGTCCGATCATGACCTATGCGGACGAGCAGGGTCACGTGAATGCGCTCGCCAACCGTTTGCCGGTGACCCAGCAGGACTGGCACGACAAGCGCCGCGCGGTGGAAACGGTGCTGGACGAGATCGGCGGCGTGGTGACGCGGGTCGGCGACGAGACTGTCGGCGAGGTGTGGTCGCTGTACGATGGCCAGGACGTGCTGAACGAGGCGAACCCGCGCTTTGCGGAGAATATTCGGCGGCATGTGCAACTGGTGATCGAGCGGGATCCGTTCCATGTGTCAGCGAACACCGATCCCAAGGGCGACCGGTCGAAGCGCCCGCAGGAGCAGGATCCCGACATGCTGCTGCACGTGGTGAAGGAGACCGATGCGGGCATCATCGTGCGTGGGGCCAAATACGAAACCGCGGCGGCGTATGCGAACCAAGCGTTTACCAAGCCCACCATCGCCAACTGGGGCGATGCGGAATTGTCGGACTACGCGGTGGGATTCATCTGTGACTTTGGATCACCCAATCTGAAATTCATCTGCCGCACGGGCTTTGCCGGGCGCGCGCCGGCGGAAGATTATCCGCTCTCCAGCCGGTTCGACGAGGTCGATGCGCTGGTGGTGTTCGACGACGTGCTGATCCCGTGGGAGAACGTGCTGTTCTACCGGCACACGCGCGCGGCTAGCTTCATTCGCGCTACGTTGCATCGCTACAGCGCGTTTGCCTTCGTGCTGCGCATCCTGCGCAGCGCCGACCTGATGATCGGTGCCGCGCTGTTCAATGCGCGCCAGACCGGGCTGGAGAGGCAGCAGGCGGTGCAGGAGAAGCTGGCCACGCTGGCCTGCTACAGAGAGGGGATCAACGCGCATCTGATCGCGGCGATCGCCACGGCCCAGAAGAGCCCAGCGGGGCTGCTGATGCCGAACCAGTCGCTGCTGTTCACCGGGCGGGTGCTGGCGTGTTCTCAGTTGCATCACATGATGCATATCGCGCGCGAGCTGTGCGGCGGGCAGATCTGCGTCACGCCGGATTTCGCCACGTTTCAGAATGACGAGGCGGGTGCATGGCTGCGGAAGTACTATACGGTGAACGAGCGATGGGCGGCGGAGGATCGGAGAAAACTGCTGGCGTTCGCGCGGGACCTGCTGAATTCGGATTATGCCGGGCATCGGCTGACGTTCCAGTTGTTTGCTCAGTCGCCGCCGTACGCGCACCTCGCGGCGGTGTGGCGCAACTTTGACTGGGATTCGCCGCTCGACATGGTCCGCCACTCCGCTGGGCTGTCGCAGGACGTGCTGTGATACCAACGGTCGCCGGCGAGGCCATAGGAAGGCTTGCCGGTCATCTACTGAGCTCGCGGCCAGACGCTCCCAGGTAGCGGTAAAGCACTTCGTTCCACCAATCGCTTTCGACGCTCGCCAGCAGGGTGATGTTGAGCGGGACGCGCAGGGCACTGTTCTTCCGCAGGGCGATCGCGTAATTCTGCGGATCGAACGTGATGCCGAGCACCTGCAAGCCCGAGAAGTTCTGCCTGACGGTCCAGGTGAGCAGCGGACGATCATAAACGAACGCATCGATGGTCCCGGTCTCGACGGCCTTCAGTCCGGCTGAAGGATCGGGAAACAGGCGGTGCGTGATCCTTTCATGATCCAGAAAATCCACCGACGAGGAGCCGTCGACAACGCCGACCCGCAAAGACCGCAGATCGTCCACATTGCGGACCAGACCTTGCAGTTGATGCGTGGTGATCGCCGAGGTGATACCCGCCGTGAATATGGCGAGGACAATGATCGATGTGATCATCCAGACGACTGCCACCAGCCTGCCAGGAAGCGAAGCGGGGCCTCCCTGTGCCGCACCGGCCTGCGTCATCGCCACGGCGGACCACCAGATACCCGACGTCAGTCCTTTGGCCGGATGGCCGGCAAAATGATCGTTCTGATGCCGTTCGAAGATCCAGATCAAAATGCCGACCAGGAGCGCGATCGCCAGCAGGACCACGATCGCTTCCACAAAGCTGAATGATTTGAAGCTGCGTACCAGTGGCAGCCAGGTTTCGAGTCCGCCGCGTACCGCCACGCCGAGTCCGGTCGCGTAAAAAGGTTGCGTGAAATCGGTGTCGCGAGCACGTGCCGCATTGACCGTAATAGCTGCAACCGAGACGTCGGCGGTGCCTTTTGTCGTCGCGTCGAGCAGGTCCTGGACGGTCGGAAATTCAACGAACCGATAGCGCAGATGCAGCTCCGCGGCGACGTGGCGCCACAGATCGATGCTGATGCCCTGCCAGGAGCCATCGGGCGATTTCATTGCGAATGGCGGAGCTTCCTTTGTGGCGACCACCAGCTCCTGCTGGGAAAGCGGTTGCGCCGCATCCATGGTTGGAATTGCAAGCGGCGCAGGTGCCGCAGCCGCGCAAAGCAGCGGCAGCACACCAAGGAGTATCAGAGCGCGCAATAGCGGGTCTGCTCCCGATCGGCTTCAATCAGCCCTGCGCGATCGCGGCCGACCAGGGGGAGGACCAATCGCTGATTCCCGTCCGCGATCCGTCCGCGTTCTGCTGGATCAGGTTCGGGCAGGCGAAATTGATCGGCATCACCCCGTGCTCCACGATCTCCGTGGGGCCATCGGCTTCCAGCGCATGGATAATCGCGGCCGGCATTCGCCGATCGACGGTGACCGAATCGGGGCCCGATACGTCAATCCGGGGATGGTGCTGGGCATCCGACAGCGACATGCCGAAATCCGCCGCGCAGGTCAGCGTCTGGAACACCGAGGCCAGAATCCGCCGGCCGCCCGAAGCCCCGGCAGCGATCCATGGCCGGTCGCCATCCTTCAGAATCACCGGCAGCATGTTGGTCAGCGGGCGTTTGCCGGGCGCGATCGAGTTGGGCTGATCCGGCCGCGGGTCGAACCACATGACGCCGTTGTTCAACAGCACGCCGGAGGTCGGCAGTACGACCCGGCTGCCCATTGATGAAAGCAAGGTGGTTGTCAACGCAACCATCGTGCCCTCCGCGTCGCACACCGTCAGATGCGTGGTGCACGTCTCGGCGGCTTTCGTTTCGGCATCGCCCAGGCCGGCGAGCCGCTCCGCGTATGCTGCCTTCATCGCCCGCGCCAGCGCCACGTACCATTCCGGCGACGGCGTTGCGCCATAAGGCGCCTCCGCCATGCGGTCCAGCACGCGCATCAGCGTGGGCGCGGCGGTCAGCCCGCCGGTGAGCTGCAAGGTTCGGCCGCGCCACGCCACCTCGGTGGCCGGGCGCGTGCGGGCCTCGCACTGGCGCAGATCCTCGGCCGACAGCACGCCGCCCATCGCCTTCACATCCGCGGCGATGCTGGCGGCCACGTCGCCCTGGTAAAAGTCGCGCAGCCCGGCATGGGCAAGTCGCTCCAGCGTGTCCGGCAGGTTGCCGAGACGGAAGAAGCCGGGCGTTCCCTGATACGGCGCGATCGGCGGCAGCCCGTCCGGCAGATAGATGCGCGCGCTTTCCGGATAGCGCCGCAGGACGGACGCCGAGGACGCCACCTTGATCGTGGTGAACCAGTCGGCCGGCAGGCCGCGCTTCGCCAGCGCGATGGCCGGGGCGATAACATCGGCCAGCGGCAGCTTGCCCCAGCGCTCGTGCATGAGCGCATAGCCGGCCGTGGAGGACGGAACGGCGAAGGAAAGCGGGCCGTGGATATTGGTATCGCCTTCAACCTCCGGCCAGGCGAACAAATCCTGCTTCATGCGCCCGGTCAGCTTGAACGCCGAGGGCTTCACGCCGCGCGGCGCCACCGGACCGAAATCCACCACATCCGCGCGGCTCTGCCCGGCGCGGTGGATCAGCGCGAAACCGATGCCGCCGAGGCCCGAGTTCCACGGCTCCACGGTCGCCAGCGCCAGCGCCATCGCCACCGCCGCATCGATCGCGTTACCGCCGGCGTCCAGTACCGCGACGCCGGCCCGTGCCGCGCTGTTGGCCTGCGAGGCGACGATTCCGCGCCGGCCGGTCGCGGCCGGCTTGCTGAGTTGCCAGTTCTGCGTGACATGGGATGGCGTGAACTGCATCGGGCGCTCCTCAGGCTGGGGTCGGCATGGTCGGCCGGGGCGGCTGCGATGGCAAGGCGGTTGCAGCCTGAAGCACGATCGCTTCAGGATGAAGCGCTCATGCTTTAGATTCTTCGTCTGAGAGCGTGATTCGCGCTTTCCAACGGTTCCGCCTCAACCGATCATGCTCTAATCCAGCGTTTCGCGGAACGACAGCATCGCAACCGTACCGGCGACCACTGCGAAAAGGGCGATCGGCCACACGTCCGGCAGGATGGCGTGCAGGCCGTTGCCCTTCAGCAGAATTCCGCGGGTGATGCGGATCACATGGGTCAGCGGCCAGGCTTCGCCGATCGCGCGCGCCCAGATCGGCATTCCCTGGAACGGATACAGGAAGCCGGACAGCATGAACGAGGGAAGCAGGGCGAACTGCGCCAACTGCTGCGCCTGCATCTGGGTGCGCGCAACGGTCGAAATGGTAAACCCGAGCGCCAAGTTGCTGGCGATGAACAGCCCGAGCACCAGCAGCAGAAGCAGCACTGATCCGTGCACCGGAATACCGAACACGATGATCGACATCCCCAGGATCAGCAGCACCTGGATATACCCCAGGCCCACATAGGGAATGATCTTGCCCAGCATCACCTCCAGCGGGCGCACCGGCATCGACAGCAGATTCTCCATCGTGCCGGCCTCGCGCTCCTTGGTGATGGACAGCGCGGTGATGATCAGCGTCGAGAAGGTCAGGATGATGCCGATCAGCCCGGGAACCACGTTCAACGCGGTGATCGCCTCTGGATTGTAGCGCGCGTGCAGCACCACCTGGAACGGCGGAGCCGCAGTCTGCGATTGCAGGTTCGGCGGCAGCTCGCGTGCCAGCACATTGGTGTTCAAGGCCGCCACGGCCGCCGAGGCGTTGCCGATCGCCGTGGGGTCGGTGGCATCCGCATCCATCAGGATCGAGGGATGCTCGCCGCGGTCCACGTCGCGCGAGAATCCCGGCGGGATGTTCAGCACGAACAGCACATCCCCCTGCGCCAGCGCCTGTTCGGCTTCGCGTTCGGTGGCGAACGGCCGCAGGTCGAAATAGCCGGTATTGACCAGCGCGGCCTCGATCGCCCGCGTATAGTTGGAATGATCGGCGCTCAGCACGCCGGTCGGCAGATGCCGCGGGTTGGCATTCAGCGCGTAGCCGAACAGGAACAACTGGATCAGCGGCAGGGCAACGGTCAGCGCCACGGTCGCGCGGTCGCGGCGCATCTGCGTCCACTCCTTGCGCAGCACCGCGAACATGCGGGCGAAGGAAAAGCCTCTCATTGCCGGTTCTCCTGCGCGTTCAGCAGATGAATGAACACGTCATCGAGCCGTGCCGGAACTTCCTGCCAGGCGAGCCCGGACGCGCCGCCGGTATCGGCGACCGCGACTTCCAGCGCCGCGCGATCCCGGCCGACCGCGCGCAAGGTGCGCCCGAACACGGCCGCGCTCTCGACGCCCGGCTGCCCACGCAACCGCCGCGCCGTGAGCTCCAGATCGCCGCCACTGCCTTCGAACACCACCAGCCGCGCGTCCTGCACGACCTTCTCGGCGGTGCCCTGGACCACCAACCGGCCGTCCGCGAGATAGATGACCCGGTGGCACCGCTCGGCTTCGTCCATGTAGTGGGTGGAAACGAGGACGGTCATGCCCTCGGCCGCCATGTCGTGGATCATGTCCCAGAACTCGCGGCGTGCCTTCGCATCCACTCCGGCAGTCGGCTCATCCAGCAACAGCAGCTTCGGCTGGTGCAGCACGCAGGCGGCCAGCGACAGCCGCTGTTTCCAGCCGCCGGACAATTCCCCGGCAAGTTGGGCGGCGCGGTCGGCTAGGCCGATGCGTTCCATCACCTGAGCCACGGCATGCGCGGGTGCCGGCATTTGATACAGGCTGGCGATGAAACCGAGATTCTCGGCGACCGTCAGGTCCCCGTAGAGACTGAAGCGCTGGGTCATGTAGCCGATACGCAGACGGATCTGCGCGCTCTCGCGGATCAGGTCGAAGCCGAGGCATGTGCCGCCGCCGCCATCCGCTTTGAGCAGACCGCAGAGCAGACGGATGGTGGTGGTCTTGCCGCTGCCGTTGCCGCCGAGGAACCCGCAGATCTGGCCCTCCGGCAGCTGAAGGTCGAGGCCGTCGACCACGAGCCGTGAGCCGAAGCTCTTGCGCAGCCCGTGCACGTCGATCGCCAGCGCGGTCACGATGCCTTGGCTCCGGCGGCAAGCAGTCGCACGCTGACCGGCTGACCCGGTTTCAGTGCGCGGCCCTGATCGGCGGTCGGGCGCGCCTCGATCTGGTATGTGAGCTTGTCGCGGGTCTGTTCGCTGAAGATGACCGGCGGCGTGTATTCCGGCTGCGGCGCAACGAAGGATACGGTCGCGGTCATGCCGTGCGGGCAGGTGTCGCAGGCGACAGCGACACGCTCGCCGGGATGGATATGCGGCAGTATCGACTCGGCGACGAAGAACCGTACCAGAACGTTGCCGGGCGGCAACAGAGAAACCACCGGCGCTCCGGCAGCGAGCGTCTCGCCGGGCCAGGCGTATATGTCGGCGACCAGCGCGGGTGCCGGCGCAGCGACGTGCCGTTGCGCCAGGCGCCACTCGGCTTCGGCCAATTGCGCGCGCATTTCCGCCACGGTGGCTTGCTGTGCCGCGATCTCCTGCGTGCGGCCGGTGGGTGACTGCATCTGCACGAGCTTCGCTTGCGCGGCCTGCACCCTTGCAACGGCAGAGAGCGCGTTGGCGCGCGCCTGGTCCAACTGCTGGCGTGTACCGGCGGCGGTATGCTCCAGCGCTTGGGCGCGCTGCAGATCGAGCTGGCTGCGCTCCTGCGTGGCCCGCAGATCGGCGAGGTCCGCCGCCGCCTGAGCAATTTCGGTCTCGCGGCTGGCGCTCTGAAGATTGCTGAGCTGCGCCTCTGCCTGCGCGAGCTTGGCCGCGGCCTCGTCGCGGGCCGCACGGTCGAACGTATCGTCCTGGGCGAACAGCGGCTCGCCCGCCTTCACCGTGTCGCCGCGCTGCACCCCGAGCGAGGTGAGCAGCCCCTGCTGAGTGGGAGCGACCTTCACATAATCGGCATCGACGTAACCCTGCCAGCTAACCGACGCTGGCGGCACCCTGAACCGCCACCAGACGACCGCACCCGCCGCGGCAAACAGGGCAACGGCGAGCAGTATCTTGCGGCGCATCATGGATCGCCCGCCGCGGCGGCGAGGCCGCGCAGAAAGACGTTGACATGCGTCTCGATCACTTTGGCCGGATCGAACCGGATATCGGTGTGGCGGCCGAGGGACTGTTGCCACAACGCCATTTGCAGCAATGGTCCGGTGAACAGCGGGACCAGGCAATGCGGATCGAGCGGGCGAAACTCGCCACGGGCAATACCACGGGCAAACACCTGCTCCAGCATCGCCAATCCTCGCTTTGCGACCTCTTCCGCGTAAAGCTGGGCGATGGCCGGGAAGTTGCCGGATTCCGCGAGCACCAGCTTGGGGATCGCGGTGATATCGGTGGTAAGGAGCTGTTGGGCACGGGCGGCGATGGCCCGCAGCAGGTCGGCGCTCGACCCGGCATGTCCGGCAATCATCGTTTCTATGGCGTCCAGGTTGGGCACCAGTCGCTGGCGCACCACGGCACGGAACAGATCCTCTTTCGTTGGGAAGTATAGATAGATCGTGCCCTTGCCGATGCCGGCGCGCGCCGCGACGTCCTCTAGCCGGGTGGTGGCAAACCCACGCTCGGTGAACAGGGCGAGCGCAGCTTCGACGATTTCGGTCGGACGCGCGTCTTTTCGGCGGGAGCGGCGTTTTGGGGTCAGGGGCGGCATTCTGCATGGCTCCTTAATTACCGACCAGTCGGTCAGTAAGTCAAGAGAGAACCGATGGCCGCCATGCCAGGACAGGTGCTTTCGCTCGGATGGCTTCGCGCCTACCTTCCTGACGACCCTACAGGGGAGAGCCTGAAATGGATGACATCGTCATCGTCTCCGCCATCCGCACACCGGTCGGCAGCTTCAACGGGGCGTTCGGCTCGGTGCCGGCCCATGTGCTCGGCACCGCGGCTCTGAAAGCCGCGATGGAACGGGCGAACGTGGAACCGGGCGACGTGGACGAAGTCATCATGGGCCAGGTGCTGGCCGCCGGTGAGGGCCAGAATCCCACCCGCCAGGCTGCCCGCGCCGCCGGCCTGCCGGATTCCAAGACAGCCTTCGGCATCAACCAGGTGTGCGGGTCCGGCCTTCGCGCCGTCGCGCTCGCCGCTCAGCAGATCCGTACCGGCGAGAGCAGCATCGTCGCCGCCGGCGGCATGGAAAGCATGAGCCAGTCGCAGCACGCGGCCTATCTGCGCAGCGGCACCAAGATGGGCGGCGTCGAATTCATCGACACCATGCTGAAGGATGGCCTGTGGGACGCGTTCCACGGCTACCACATGGGCAGCACGGCGGAGAATGTGGCCCGCAAGTACCAGATCACGCGTGAGGAGCAGGACAATTTCGCCCTCGCGTCGCAGAAGAAAGCCTCAGCGGCGCAGAAGTCTGGCCGCTTCAAGGACGAGATCGCACCGGTCACCGTGAAGGGCCGCAAGGGCGACACGGTGGTTTCCGATGACGAGTATATCCGCCACGACGCCAGCATAGAAACAATGGCGAAGCTGCGGCCGGCTTTCTCCAAGGACGGCACGGTGACGGCTGGGAACGCCAGCGGCATTAACGATGGCGGTGCCGCCCTGATCCTGATGACCGCTTCCGAAGCCGCGAAACGGGGCCTCAAGCCGCTGGCGCGCGTCGCCGCGTTTGCCACCGCCGGGGTAGATCCGGCGATGATGGGCACCGGCCCGATCCCGTCCACCCGCAAGGCGTTGAGCCGCGCTGGCTGGAAAGCCACCGATCTCGATCTTATCGAGGCCAACGAAGCGTTCGCCGCTCAGGCGATCGCGGTGAACAAGGATCTCGGCTGGGACACCGCGAAAGTGAACGTCAATGGCGGCGCCATCGCCATCGGCCATCCGATCGGCGCATCCGGCGCGCGCGTGCTGACGACGTTGCTGCACGAGATGCAGAAGCGTGACGCGAAGAAGGGTTTGGCGACGCTGTGCATCGGCGGCGGCATGGGCGTCGCCATGTGCCTGGAACGCTAGCACCCCATCATGGCCGGCCTGTTTTTCGAGCAGTTCCACGAAGGCCAGGTCTTCGAGCACGCGCTGTCACGCACGGTGACCGAGATGGACAACGTGCTGTTCAGCTCGCTCACGATGAATCCGCAACCGCTGCACCTGGACGCGGAATTCGCCAGGAGCACCGAGTTCGGTCGGCCGCTGGTGAACAGCCTGTTCACCCTCGGGCTGCTGATCGGCATGACGGTTGGGGAGACCACGCTGGGCACCACCATCGCCAATCTCGGCATGAGCAAGGTGGAGTTTCCAAAGCCGGTATTTCACGGCGACACGATCCGGGCTCGCTCCGTCGTGCGCTCGGTGCGTGCCAGCCGGTCTCGCCCGAATGCCGGCGTGGTGGAGTTCGAACACGAGGCGATCAATCAGCGCGGCGAGATCGTCGCTACCTGCCTGCGCGCGGCACTCATGAAGCGGCGGCCGCAAGGGTAAAGGAGACGACATGGTGAAAGTCCGGATGAGCGAACTCACCGGCGGTGAGGCGCGCGAGGAGTTGGCGCGCAACCCGGTGATCCTGCTGCCGATGGGCAGCCATGAGGACCAGGGCCCGCACGCGCCGATGGGTGACTGGATGCTGGCCGATGCGATCGCCGAACGGATCGCCGCCCGTGCCACCGAACGCGGCACCCGCACGCTGATGGCGCCAAGTCTGCCGTTCGGCGGCGCCGATTATTTCGGCTCCATGCCGGGCGGCATTGCGCTGGGCCAGGCTACACTGCGGGCGGTGATCTCCGACATGCTGGCCTGCCTCATCCGGCACGAGCTGACGCGGCTGGTGGTGATCAACGGGCATGGCGGCAACGTGCAGGCGATCCACGACGCCACGCATCCGATCTGGGTCGAGCGTAAAATCCTGGTCCCGAGTCTGTATCTTTGGCGGATCGGCTATTCGCTGCTGCCGGGCATCGTGGGCCCGGAGAAAGCCGCGCGTGTGTCCGGCCATGGTGCCGATCCGCTGACCAGCATCGGGCTGCACTTGTTCCCCAATCTGATGCGCCCCGACCTGGTTCCCGCGCCGCTGCCGCAGCAGGAACTCATGGGAATGCAGCTCACGGCGTTCGGCGTGGGCCGGTTCGAAGGCGCGGAAGTCGCTCTTCCGGTCGAGTACCACGAGGTTGCGCCGGACGGCGTGCGCGGCGGTGACCCCAACCTGTCGTCCGCAACGACGGGCGCCGCCCTGGTGGAGCAGCTTACCGAGATCGGCGCCCGTTTCGTCCGGAACTTCGCTGCCCAGACCGGCTGATCCGCGTGATCAGGGTTCCGCCGAGCCGATCAGATAGATCGGGCTCGACCAGGCCTGGTGCCCGTCCGCCTGGGTGACGCGCGCGTAGACCGGAAGATCCCGGGGGCCGGAATATGGCACAGGCTGGCGTAGTGTCAGCCGATACGGCAGTTGCTCGGGAAGCCGGAACAGCCTGATGCGCCGCCCCAGGCCACCGGCCGGCAGCACGATATCGTCGCACCCTATGTCGGCCAGCGGGAACCGCCCGCCGCCGTGGTTGGTCTCCAGCAGGATCTCGCCAGCATGTGCATCCTGCATCCACAAATCGATACCCGCCATGTTGCCGGTCGTGACCGAGCGCCATGTCAGGGCCTTGCCAGCGACGGGCTCCTCCAACGGGTTTTCTGGGTTGAGGAAATTCACCGGGGCGGCTTGTGAAAACTGGTTGCCTTCGATGCGAAGCGCGCCACGCCACAACACCTCACGCCCACGCCCGCGATACTCGGCGCCTTCCCACATGACGCGAATTCGGCGGCTCGGCGCGTCATGGTTGGGTGACCGGACTGTGTGTACCAGCTCCTTGCCGTAGAAAACGTCGATGCGTTCGAGCGGGGCATGGCCGATCGCGTCAATCTCCAGCTCCATGCTCTGATCGCCGGGCCGAATGATGTCGCCCATATGCACCAACGTTACCGCGCTGGTTGCCGTCGGTCCCAATGCCGGATCCTCGTCGTATAGCAGCACCGGAGCAGCGAACCGGCCGGTCACGGACAAAAACAGGCGCGTGCCGGTGGTGCCGTAATGATGGCGTTGCCGCAGCGCGGTGAACAGCGCCGCCCGACTCAGCTCCGGCATCAGGTAGCAAGTAAGGCCGCCGATGGCGCCGAAATGCGAAGCGCCTGGACGCGTCGCACCCGGGCGACCTTTATGATCGTCGCTATGGCACACCACGCCAACGCGATAGCCGCAATCGAACGCGTCGTGCAGCAGCCATTCGAAGGTGCCCCAGGTCGAGTGCACCTCCACCGCGCGTTCCAGCCGCCCGTCATGCGCCATGCGGATATCGGCGTAACGCCCTCCGACATGTGCGATCACCACCGCGTTTTCACCGGCGAGGGCGCGGAACAGATCGGCGGTGGTGAAACAATCGGGGACCCCGCCGGATTCGGGGATGAGGATGCGGGATGAGTGTCGGATCGGCCGGTCTTCGGCAAAGAAGAACACGTTGCGGTCGCCGCCCATCCCGGTGTTACCGGACCATTCGTAGCCGGGAACGGTGATGAAGCGTCCGGGTTCGTTGAAACGTTCGGTCAGCCGGTTCAGGTCGTTCCAGAAGATATCCGTCATCTGGAAATCATTGCCCTGGTGGCCGGCCATATCCACGAACGCGGCATCGCGGGCGTAGCGGAAATAGGCTTCCGCGCTGCCCGCCCCGATCGTTTCCGCGCTCTGCCCGTGCAGATCCCCCCAGAAATGGCGAACCAGAGTCTGCGATGTCACGCGCATCGGGTTGGACCGGGAGAGTTCCATGCCGTTGGCATCATGCACGGACAACACCAGATCGCCGGGCTCGGGGACCGAAAGCCCTTCAATCACCACGCGACCGTTGTCGGGCAGCACTGTTGCCGGCAGGCCGGCAACCGGCTGCGAAGCCGTCAGCGCCAGATGCTGGTTCGTGTTTGGTGTCGGGTTCCCCCAGCGGTCTTCCGCGATGATTGCCAGCCGGAATTTCCCGTTCACTGGCATTAGAGTGGGCAGCACGGCGCGCCACCCGACCGCCTGTCCAGGCACCAGCGCGATTGTTGGGGCGGCAACTTCGCAGAACTCGTAAGTCGCGAACGCATCCACGCTGACCTTGAAGGGAAATTGCTCCTCGCAGTTGGTCTGCAACCGCATTCCGGGCGAGCCGCCGCGGCGATCCCCCAACGTCACGCTGATGCGGTCGCCTTCACGCAGGAAGCCGCGCACCACGCGGATGAAGATGGTGTTGGCGTACGGCCGAATGTTGGCGAGCGTGAACCTGGTTTCCAGGACCGCCCCGTTGCTGGCTTCCACGGAGACGTAATTTGCCTCCGCCGGACGGTCGAACTGCGGCTTCGCCATGTCCGAGGTGGTTCGCCAGGAAATCTTCAGATGCCCGGTATCGTCGATGCCGAACCGCCCGGCAGTGTACACCAGGGTCAGCGACGCGTGCGACCCGGCCACGAACGGCCCCTCGTCCAACAGTTCCACCGCGCCCATCTCATGCGCGCGGTACCGGGTGAACGGCATCAGTGCATTCCCATGTGACTGGGGAGGAACAGCGTAAGCTGCGGGAAGAAATAGAGCGCGTAGATCATGACCAGCTCGATCGCGATAAAGGGCAGAATGCTGACCATCATACGGGTAAGCGGAATGCCGGAAATCGCCGATACGGTCACCAGGTTGAGACCAGCCGGCGGATGGATCTGCGCCATCTCCTGGTTTACCGCGACCATGACGCCGAACTGCACCGGATCGAGTCCGATCGCCTTGGCGATGGGAAAGAAGATCGGAATGGTCAGGATGGTCAACGCGCCGGATTCCAGGAATGTGCCCATGATCAGGTCGGCGATGACAATGCCGGTGAACACCAGCAGTGGGCCGCCCTGGATGCCGCCCACCATCGTCGCCAGCGTCTGCGGAAGCTGCAGCAGCGCGCTATAGCGGGCGAACACGGAGCCGGTGCCGAATATCATCAGCAGCATCGCGGAGGTCAGTGCTGCCGCCATGACGGCACGGGCGATCTTGCGCAGGGTCAGCCGGCGGCGCGCCAGGCCGAGCACCAGCACATAGACCGCCGCAACCGCCCCGGTCTCGGTCGGCGTGACCAGGCCGAAATAGATCGAGCCGATGATGAACACGGGCAGTATCACGACCGGGATTGCCTGCTTGAGCGCGGCGATCCGCTCGTTCCAGGAATAGCTGCGGCGGGGCGCGGCGGCACGCGGCAATGCCATGACATACAGTGAAAACGCTACGGCCAGCAGCAGACCGGGGATGACCGTCGCGATGAACAGGCTGCCGATCGAGGTCTGCGTGATGACGCCGTAGATGATCAGCGGAATCGAAGGTGGCAGCAATATCCCCAGTGTCCCGCCGCCGGCGACCAGCGAGCCGCGCACCTTTTCGGGATAGCCCTCGCGCGCCAGCGCCGGCAGGGCGATGAGGCCGACCGTTACCGCCGTCACCGGACTGGACCCGGTAATCCCGGCAAAGATCGCGCAGGTGAGCACCACGGCAACGCCGAGCCCGTTGCGGGTGGGTCCGACCCAGACCTTGGCGAAGTCGAACAGGTCGTCGCCGACCTCGGCGGCCTGCACCAGCATCGCCGCCAGCACGAACAGCGGTATGGTGACCAGCTCGAAGCTGTCCAGGCTTTGCCACAGGAACGAGGTGAAATCCACCATCGCCTGCGACAGCCCGAACACGAGCGCCAGCCCGCCGATCGACGCCAGTCCGATCGAAACGAAGATCGGGATGCCGATGCCCATCAGCGCGAACATCACCAGCGCGATAAGCAGAACCTGGGATTCAGCGCCGAACGGCATCGTGCAGCCGGGCGATTCGAGGATCCAGGATGTGCGCGACGCCTTGCAAGCCGATGACCAAGCCGCCGAGCGGAAACGCGAGCTGGGGCCAGGCCTGCGGCACCGCGAGCAGCGTGTCCGACTGTAGATCCTGCACGTAGCTGCCCCAGGCCTGGTTCCAGCCGGCTACAAGCAGCACCACGCCAAACGCAAATTCACAGCACCCGGACAGGCGGCCCAGCCAGCGTTCCAGGTGGGGAAAGCGATCCGCCAGCAGACTTACGCGAAAATGGTGGCCGGTCTTCAGTGCGTAGCCGCTGGACGCGAACACGATCATGATGATCGCGTATCCGGTGGTTTCAAACACCCAGGTCGGTGGTGCGCGAAGCTGGTCCATCACCACCTCGAACACCACCGGCAATGGCAGGATCAGCAGCAGTATGGCGCCGAACACCGCGGCCACGCGCGCGAGCAATGTCAGCCCGGCAGCGATGCGCTCCGAACCCGATCCGGTGGCAGCTTCGGGGCAGAGCGCGGCATCATTGGCTGGCACGCTGCACCTGCTGGACCAGGTCGGGTGGAAGCTGCGCCTGCTCGGTCTTGATCAACGGCTGCATCGCATCCAGGAAGGCTTGCGTCTGCGGCGAGCCCGCCTGCAAGGTCTTGATTTCCATGCCGTGCTTCTGCATCTCCGCAAGGTCATCCTTGAACGATGCAATGATCGCCGCGTTGGCGACGGCTTCCGCCTGGTAGCCGGCATTGAGCACCGATTGCCGCAGCGCCGCTGGCAGTGCTTCAAGCGCGGCCTTGTTCATGACGTAGATGGTCACGCCGACACCAAGGAAACCATTCGGATCCAGCAGGTATTTCGTAACCTGGTACTCGCGCAGCCCGATCTCGCCCTGGATGCCGCCGAATGCTGCTTGCACCGTGCCGTGCTCCAGCGCCGGATAGACATCGCTGACCGAAATCGTTGACGGGGCCGCGCCGAGCGCCTGAATAATCCGGTTCGAGAGCGGGTCCGAGGCGCGCACCGTGCGGCCCTTGAAATCGGCGGGCGAAACAAGTTTCGTACGCGACACCACCATTTGTGGACCGTTGTCCAGGATGGCCAGCAGCCTGAGCCCGCGCTTGTCGAACGCAGCATCCAGCGCCTTGAACAGTGGTGAGCCCGCGCCGACGGCCTGCTCGAAGTGATCTTCCGGTGGACGGAAGAAGACCGTGTTCATGGCCATTGCCGGTGGGGCGATGGACCCGAAGCTGCCGACTGTCGCCAGCGAGATGTCGGTTACGCGGGTTTCCACCGATTGCGGAACAACCTGTTCCTTCACCAGGGAGCCGGCCGGGAAATGCTGCACCGCGATCGCGCCGTGACTTGCCTCGGTAATCCGCTTGGTGAATTCCGGAACGAACACGGAAACCTGTGGCGCGCTGGGCGACCCCCATGTGGAGAGTCGGAGTGTGTATTGCGCCGCCCACGCCGGACCCGCGGACAGGAGCAACATCGTCAATCCGGCGACCGCTCGGATCCAGTTGGCCGCCTCAGTCTGGGCCGGTTCGCGCCGTCCAATCACGTTTTCTTCCCCTCGTCCGCAATTATTGCCCGGATCAGCTCAGGTTACGCCATGCCGACCGGTTCCGGCAGATGCGCCATGACATCATCAGGCCGGCTATGGATCATGTCGGTCAGTTCGCGCTGGACCGTCCGGGCGCCGTCGTCGTTGAAGCGGTTGTCCATTTCAAGCGGATCGTTGACCAGATCGTAGAGTTCGCCCGCGCCGGACTCGAGTTCCAGCGTCAGCTTGTGGGTGCGCGTGCGCACCGTGCGCAACCGCAGCGCCACGCCGCACCGCGATGGATGCAGGTCCCATTCGTTGTAGGCAAAGTCGCGGCTGGCGCCGTTCGCGGCCTGCAGCATCGGGCGGAGGCTGCGGCTGTGCAGCGCCGAATTCGGGGACAGTCCGGCGTAATCATAGAACGTCGCCGAGAGATCGAGCGTGGAGACCGGATCGCGTATGACCTGGCCGGCCGGGACTCCTGGTCCGCGGAAGATGCAGCCGACGCGCAGCAGCCCTTCGTACATCATCGGGCCTTTCAGGATGATGCCGTGATCGCCCAGCCAGTCACCGTGGTCGGTGGTATAGACGACGATCGTGTTTTCGCTGAGCCCGAGCTGATCGAGTGCGATCAAGATGCGGCCGACATTGTGGTCGATCAGCGAGATCATGCCGTAGTAGTTGGCAATCAGGTGACGAAGCTGCTCGTCGGTCTGCGTTGGGGTGCGCGAGTAGCGTTCGCGGAAATGCCGCAAATCTGGATTCGACAGATCTGGCGTCGATTCCAGGCTGGCCTTGTGCCACCAGGGCCGGCGTTCCAAATCCAGCGCGCGATGCACCGGCAGATCCACATCGTCCGGCGAATGCATTCGGCTCCATGGCTCCGGCGCATCAAACGGATGATGCGGATCGGGGAACGACGCCCACAGGATGAATGGCTTTTCGCGATAGCGTTCCAGGAAGGCAACCGTCCGATCGCCGGTCCAGGTGGAGTTGTGCCAGGCGGGCGGCAATGCCGAATGCCAGGTTTGCGCGGCGCCCACGTCCGGCGGCAGGTGCATCGAGTACAAGGCGTTCTTCTCGTCGCCACGGCCGTCCGCGTGATACCAGCGCTCATAATGCTGCCCCGCCGGTGGTTTCTGCGGTAAGTGGATGTTGTGGCCGCCCACCATCAGCTCGACATGCTCGAACCCCATATACGGCCCGAACCAGTCCGGCCCATAAAGATGTGTGCTGGCCCGGTTCTCCGGCCGGCCGGTCGGCTGGAACGTATGGAAGGTGGAGAAATGCGCCTTGCCGATAAACCCCGTCTGATAACCGGCTTTCGCGAACTGTCCGGCAAATCCGGCGGTGCCGATCGCGTCCTGCAGATCGATCCCATTGTCCCAGACGCCGTGCGTCCGCGGCAATAGCCCGGTCAGTATGCTGGCACGCGACGGCTGACAGACCACGTTCGGGGTGATGCAAGCGGCGAACCGCGTGCCCTGCGCGGCCAGGTGATCGAGATGTGGTGTTTTCACCTTGCGGCCCTCGAATCCGAAACAGTCTCCGCGCTGCTGGTCGGATGTGAGCAGGATAATGTTCGGCTGGGCTGGCATGGCGTACTCCTTCGGCAATCCGACAAGCCGCAGATCAGCCCACAGATCAGCATGGTGCCGGCCGATCAACAATCACCGCTGCGGGGACCGCGCGATAACCTCTGGGTATCGGTATGACTCCGTGCTCGGGCGATCCCATTTGGTTATCACCCTTGCTCGCGGGGTTACGACATGGCGCTACCTTTGCGGTCTACCCGCGGCTCGACTACCCTCCGGCTTCCACTGGCCCGGATATGTGAACGAGGTAATGGACGATACCCAACCTGAGCCCTGGCGCGACCGCTGGCGCTCCTTGTTCAACCGCCACGCCAAGCGCGTCGTGCGGCAAGGGATGGGCTTGCCGCCGCACAAGGATAAGCCCTCCAAGCAGCAGGTCGGTGCCCATTTTGGCTACTGGATACTGGCCATCGTCGCCATCATGCTATTCCAGAGCTGGTGGATCGCGCACCAGACCGTCGAAGTGCTCCCCTACAGCCAGTTCCTCCAGTTCGTTCATGAACACAAGATCGAATCGGTGGAGGTGCACGGTCAGACCGTAACGGGCCGTCTGAAAGAAAAACTGCCGGATGGACGCATCCTGTTCTCCACCACCTCGGTGCCCTCTGACCTTTCAGACTTGCTGCGACAGAACGGCGTCACGTTCACCGGCATCACCACCGGTTTCTGGGGTAACCTGCTGGGCTGGCTGTTACCCACGGTTGGGTTCTTCGCCCTTTGGGTGTTCTTCTGGCGGCGCACCGTGGGCAACATGGGCATGGGCGGCGGGCTGATGTCGGTCGGCCGCTCGCGCGCCAAGATCTACGTCGAAAGCGACACCAAGACCACCTTCGCCGACATTGCCGGCTCCGACGAGGCCAAGGAGGAGCTGCAAGAGATCGTCGCTTTCCTCAAGGACCCGCAAGGCTATGGCCGGCTTGGCGCGCGTGTCCCGAAGGGCGTCCTGCTGGTCGGACCGCCGGGCACCGGCAAGACCCTGCTCGCCCGTGCCGTCGCCGGCGAAGCGGGCGTGTCGTTCTTCTCGATCTCCGGGTCGGAGTTCGTAGAGATGTTTGTCGGCGTGGGCGCCGCCCGGGTGCGCGATCTGTTCACCCAGGCGCGCGAGAAGGCGCCGGCCATCATCTTCATCGACGAACTGGACGCACTCGGCCGCGCTCGCGGTGCCTTCCCGATGAGCGGCGGCAACGACGAGAAGGAGCAGACGCTCAATCAGTTGCTGGTGGAGCTCGACGGGTTCGATCCGCGCATCGGTGTGGTGCTGCTGGCTGCCACCAACCGGCCGGAGATCCTCGATCCGGCGTTGTTGCGTGCCGGGCGCTTCGATCGGCAGGTACTGGTCGATCGGCCCGACAAGCTCGCCCGGATTGCCATCCTGTCGTTGCATCTGAAGCGTGTGACGGTGGCGCCCGACGTCAACGTCACCCAGATCGCCGAGCTCACCCCGGGCATGACCGGTGCCGATCTTGCCAACCTGGTGAACGAAGGGGCGCTGCTGGCCACCCGCCGGCGCGGCGACGCGGTGACCATGGCCGATCTGACCGAGGCCGTGGAGCGCGGCGCCGCCGGCCTTGCCCGCCGGTCGCGCGTGCTGTCGCCCGCGGAACGGCGCATCGTTGCCTATCACGAAATGGGTCACGCCCTGGTCGCCTTGTCGCTGCCGGGGACCGATCCGGTGCACAAGGTTTCGATCATTCCGCGTGGTGTCGGTGCCCTGGGCTACACGATCCAGCGTCCGACCGAGGACCGGTTCCTCATGAGCCGCGAGGAACTGGAAGCGCGCATGGCCGTGCTGCTCGGCGGCCGCGCGGCGGAGCGGCTGGTGTTCGGCCGGGTGTCCACCGGCGCGGCGGATGACCTGCAGCGGGTCACCGACACCGCGCGGGCGATGGTCACGCGCTACGGCATGGCCGATGAGATCGGCCCGATCAGCCTGGACCGCGAACCCAGCAACCTGTTCGGTCGCCCGATGCCGCCGGAGTTTCAGCAACGCACCTACAGCGAGGCGACAGCTCAGGCGATCGATCGACAGGTCCATGATCTCGTCCAGGCGGCGATGGATCACGCCACGGCCCTTCTGACCAGCCGGCGCGCGGTGCTGGAAGCCGGCGCCCAGGAGCTGCTACGGCGGGAAACGTTGAGCGGCGACGATCTGACAGAACTGCTCCACGCTCCCGCCGCGGAACCGGTGACTGCCTGACCCGTGCAGTCATGGGACCGCCATCGACGATCATCGTCCTCATGCCACGGTGAAACGGTCCGGGCTCGTTAGCCAATTAGTATGAAATGCTCCGCATACCCGGCAAATCCTATCTGGGCACGGAGCAGATGACTGGCATCCACCGTTGTTGAACGAAGTTCCGGCTGAAGCCGCCTTCGGGCAAGCCTTGCAGGAGCACCGGGCCGGCCATCTCCGCGCGGCGGAGCAAGCCTGCCGGGTGATTATGGCGCAGCAGCCCGACCATGCGGACAACCTGCATCTGCTTGGGCTTATCGCGACACAGCTCGGCGATCCCGAACTCGGCGCGACGTTGATCCGCCGCGCCATCGTGTTGCTTCCGGGACAGTGGATGTTTCACCACGATCTGGCCTCGACGTGCCGGCAACTGGGCGGCATCGAAACTGCAATCGCGGAGTACCATGTTGCCATCGCTCTCAATCCTGGTTCCGCGGAGCTGCATAACAATTTCGCCGCCACATTGCGCGACGCCGGGCGGCCACAGGAGGCCATCGCGCATTACCGTGCCGCGGTCCGACTGGCGCCGACGATACCGGATATCTGGTACAACCTGGCAACCACGATTGCCGGATACGGGCCGTCCGAGGAGGTGGAGGCGGCATTCCGCCGCGCCCTGGAACTCAGGCCGGACTTCAGCAATGCACACGCGAATTTCGGACGCTGGCTGATCACGCGCGGCCGCTGGCGTGAGGCAGAGGAGCAGCTTGCCGACGCTGTCCGATATGGCTCCGACCACGCACCCGTCTGGAACAATCGCGGCATCGCACTCCAGGAACTAGGGTGCGCCGATAAGGCGGAAACATGCTATCGGCGCGCGCTGGTGCTGGACCCGGCGCTTGCCAATGCACAGCACAATTTGGGCTGGCTCCTGTTCGGCCAGGGCCGCACGGATGAAGCCTGTGCCTGCCAGCTCGCCGCGATCGAAGCATCCCCGCGGTACGGCGCCGCGCGGCTTGCCCTCTGCATGACGCAGCTCCCCATTCTCTATCGCACCGAAACGGAGATCGCCGAACGGCGGCGGCGATACGCTGCTGCGCTGGACGGACTGGTCGCCGCTTCGGACACGCCGGCTGGGGCAGTCATGATTGCGGATGCAATCGGAAGCTCGCAGCCCTTCTTCCTCCCGTATCAGGGCGAGAATGATCGTGAGCTTCAAGCTACTTACGGGCAGCTCGCCTGCCGGGTGCTGGCGGAAGCGGCGCCGACACCCCGGTTCCCGCCACGCCCCGCGCCGGGGGGGCGCATCCGGGTCGGCATCGTCAGTGGTTTCTTTTGCGCGCACACGATCTTCAAGCTGTTCCTGGAGGGATGGTTGACCCAGCTCGATCGCAATCGCTTCGAGGTCATCGGATTCCACACCGGATCGGTTTCCGATTCAGAGACGGCGCGCGCGGCAGAATGGTGTGACCGGTTCGTGCACGGTCTGCCCCCGGATGCATGGCGCGGCGAGATCACTGCGGCGGCGCCGCACGCGCTGCTGTACCCGGAAATCGGCCTCGATCCGATGGCCGGCAGGCTGGCAGCGCAGCGCCTGGCACGGGTGCAATGTGTCACCTGGGGACATCCCGAAACAACAGGTATGCCGACGCTGGACTACTTCCTCTCCAGCGCCTTGATGGAGCCGACGGACGCGGAGGCGCATTATACCGAGCCGCTCGTGCGCCTGCCGCATCTGGGTCTGTATTACGCGCCGGACGAACGGCCGGCGGCGCCGCTCGATCGTGCGGAGCTGGGGCTGGACCCCACTGCGCCGGTTTATTGGTCGGGACAGGCGCTGTACAAGTATCTGCCGCAATACGACGTCGTTTTCCCACGCATCGCCGAGGCCGTCGGCCGCTGCCAGTTCGTCTTCATCGGTTTTGCCAAGAGTGCGGCGGTCACCGAGATGTTTCGCGCGCGGCTGTGGCAGGCTTTCGCAACCGCCGGACTGGATGCGGAACGGTATTGCGTGATTTTGCCGCCGATGCCGCAGGAACGCTATATCGCCGCGGTCGGCCTTGCGGACGTGATCCTCGACACGCCAGCCTGGTCGGGCGGCAAATCCAGCTTGGACTGTCTCGCCCAAAACCCTGCCATCGTGACGCTGCCCGGCCGTTTCATGCGTGGACGCCACACCGCCGCGATCCTGCACCGCATTGGTTGTGAGGCAACCATCGCCGGATCTCTCGATGAGTATGTGGCGATCGCCGCTCGTCTCGGACAAGACGCCGCGTGGCGCCGGCAGGTGCGGCAGACGGTTGCCCAAGGCAAGGCGCGAGCGTACCGCGATGACGAGTATATCCGCGCGCTGGAAGCGTTTCTGCAGGACGCGGTGGCGCGTTCGTAACCTACCCGGTCGCCGCCACGTCCAGCACATGCTCCGCCAGTGCCAGCGCCGCCGTCAGGCCCGGCGATTCGATCCCGAACAGATTGATCAGCCCCGGCACCGCATGGGTTTGCGGCCCCTGCACCACGAAGTCCTGCGCGGCCACGTTCGGCGGCACGATCTTCGGCCGAATCCCAGCGTAACCGGGTTGCAACGCGCCGTCTTTCAGCTCCGGCCAGTAGCGACGCACAGCGGCGTAGAACCCGTCGGCGCGCCTGGGGTCCACGGTATAATCGATCGTCTCGATCCACTGCACATCGGGCCCGAACCGCGCCTGGCCGCCAAGATCGATCGTCAGATGCACGCCCAGTCCGCCCGGCACCGGCACCGGATAGATCAGCCGCGTGAATGGCGAGCGTCCGGACAAAGTGAAGTAGTTTCCTTTGGCATAATAGGCGGTCGGCACGCGCTCCGCCGGCATGCCGACAATGCGCCTCGCCAGCGCGGGCGCATGCAGCCCGGCGGAGTTCACCAGCAGCCGGCATCGCAGGCTCATCGGGTCTGTGCCACCGACATCCACCTCGATGCCACCGCTCACCGCGCGCCCACCCATCACCGGGCTCAGGAACGCCAGCACCGCCCCGGCATTCTCGGCATCACCCTGCAATGCGAGCATGAAGGAATGGCTGTCGATGATCCCCGTCGATGGCGACAGCAATGCGCTCGTGCAAACCAGGTTCGGCTCCATTGTCCGCGCTTCGGCGGCGGTGAGAATCCGCATGTCATCCACGCCATTCATCGCCGCGCGTTGGCGGATGCCGGCCAGCCGCGCGTCCTCCTCCGCGCTGGTCGCCGCGATCAGCTTGCCGCAATTGCGATGCGGGACGCCCTTTTCCTTGCAATACGCATACAGCGCCTCGCGTCCGGCCACGCAAAAGCGAGCCATCAGGCTGTTGGCGGGGTAATAGATGCCGGCATGGATCACTTCGCTGTTGCGCGAGGATGTCTCGGTGCCGATGCCCTCCGCGGCTTCCAGCACGATCACCTCGCGGCCGGCCTGGGCCAGTGCGCGGGCCACGGCGAGCCCGACCACCCCGGCGCCGACCACGATGCAGTCCACCGTCTCCACACCGGTCCTCCTGAGTGGCTGCGACCCTTTGGATTTACGATTCCCGAGCAGAGTGGGAAAGTCGCCTAGCTTCGTGCTGGCGATCCGGCGATTTCGGCGCCGTGGCTGGGATCACCGCCGGGGTGTTTCACCGTCGACAATACCAGCGCCTGTCTGTTGCAGCAGCTCGAGCGTTTTCATGTCTGGCTCACCGCGAAAGTACTTGTCCAAGGCACTTGCGAATAGCCTCTTGTCCAGTGCCACATTGGCGAAAAGCGTCATCGAGGAGCGAAATTTCAGGTCATCGGGCGTGCCGAAAATCTCCCTGATCGAACGGCCTTCGACGCGGCAGACCAGATCTGTGCAGTCACTGAGCCGCGGCCCAAGGATCTGGTGGCCAAGATACGCTTCCGCCTCGCCTCGCGAGCAGATGGCATAGCGCCGCGCGATCGCGCTGAATCCGAGCCCCCTGAGCTGTGGAAAAATGAACCACATCCAGTGGCTTGTTTTCCGGCCCTCCTGCAATTCCGCCTTCACTCGCTCGAAGATGTCGGCTTGAGCCGCGACAAACCGTTGCAGGTCGTACGGATTATTCATGGTGGTCCAGCGGTCCGTCACCGGTCAAAGCTGTCGTTGCAGACACGTCCCACCACGGGAGGTCTGCGCGAGGCCGGACTCGAACCGGCAAGGAGTTTCCTCCGGGGGTTTTTGAGACCCCTGCGGTTACCATTTCGCCACTCGCGCTCGGGACCGTGCATCGATAACTAGCACTCAATCCCCGCCAAGTCAGCCCGTCCCCGCCGGATCGCGCGTGTAGAGCCATCGGCTGACCAGCGTTTCCACGTCGTCCGTGAAATCCGAGCGCGGCCCCTCCGCGAACAAGCTGCCGGTTCGCATCACGTACACATGGTCGGCGATTCCCAGTGCGCCCTTGATGTTCTGGTCCACCAGCAGCACGGCCTTGCCGGAACGCGCCAGCCCTTCGACCAGCGCGTAGATTTGCGCCGCGATGCGCGGTTCGATGCTGGCGGTCGGCTCGTCGAACAGGAAGATGCGGGGATCGGTCAGCAACGCCCGCGCAATCTCCAACTGCCGCTGCTGCCCGCCGGACAATGTGCCGGCCGTCTGTCGGCGCCGCTCGCGCAGGATCGGGAACTGCTCATAGGCCCGTTCGATCGCCGCGCGGACGCGTGCCTTGTCGCGCCGAAACGTCCAGGCGCCCAGGCGCAGGTTCACGTCGACCGGCAGAAACGGGAAGATGCTGGGCTTCTGTGGCAGATAGACGATGCCGCGCGCGCCCATATCGTGCGGGCCGACCCCGTTCAGCGATCGTCCTTCGGCGACGATCTCGCCGGATAGCAGCGGCAGGAATCCGAACAGAACCTTCAGCAGCGTGGATTTCCCGGTGCCGTTCGGTCCCAGCACGCAGCGCACCTCGCCGGGACGGACATCGACCGACATGCCGTTGAGGATGTGAATCCCCGGCAGATAGCCGGCCACGACATTGCGCGCCGCGAGCACCGTTTCCGGCATCACACCCCCGCATAGGCGCGGATCACCTCTGCGTCGTCCCGCACCGCCTGCACCGTCCCATCGGCGATCTTCTGCCCGCGCGACATCACCACCAGCCGATGCACGAGACGTTGAATCGCCTCCAGGTCGTGATCGACGACGACGAATGTCCGCCCCTGTGCGTGCAGTTGCTGGACCAGCCGGATGATCTCGTCACGCAAATAGGGGTTCACGCCGGCAAACGGCTCATCCAGGAACAGGATGGTCGCGTCCAGCATCAGTGCGCGTCCCAGCTCCAGCAGCTTCTGCTGTCCGCCGGACAGCGTGCGCGCCTGGGCTGCCTCCAGCGGCGCAAGCCCCAGGAATTCCAGGTGCAGCCGCGCCTGCCGCCGCACCGCGTCCCAGGTGGAATGCGGCCGCACCAGGCCCGGCACCAGCATGTTTTCCAGCACGCTCATCCGGCTGAAGAGCTGTGTTATCTGGAACGTGCGGCCCACCCCGCGCATCGCGAACCGGTCCGCCGGCAATCCGTCCGCCCGTTCGCCCCGCAACTGGATCCGCCCACCGGCAGGGGACAGATGGCCGGTGAGCATGTTGATCGTCGTGGTCTTGCCGGAGCCATTCGGCCCGATCAGCCCGACGAGTTCACCCTCATTGACGGCAAGATCCAGCTCGCGCACGGCGACAATGCCGCCGAACCGCATCGTCAGGGCGATTGCCTCGATCAGCGCCGTCATTAATCGGCTGCCCCGCCGGCCGGCTGCGTGCGCCGCCAGGCCGGAACGACACGCACCGCCTGGTTCCAGGCCAACGCCAGCAATCCATTTCGCGCGAATCGCATGGTCAGCAGCAACAAGGCACCGAAAATCACCAGCCGCCATTCACCATAGGCGCGCAGTGCCTCGTACATCCACTCCACGAAGAACGCGCCAAGCACCGCCGCCGGCAGGCTTTCCGCGCCGCCGATCATCGCCATGGCGACGACGATCCCCATCTGATCGACCGAGCCGATATCCGGTGTCAGGATACCGATGAACGGGCCGTAGAATGTCCCGGCCAGCCCGGCAAAGCCGCTGGTGATCGCGAACACCAACACACGAAACCGCACCACGCGGACACCGCCCGCCGCCGCCGCCTGCTCGTTCTCGCGTATCGCGCGGAAGAACAATCCCCAGCGCGATGCAACCATCAGCGACATGATCCCGAGCGATGCCGCCAGCAATCCCAGCGCCAGGTAATAGGACGGCAGGTTCGAGCGCGTATGGAACAGCGGCGCGACTTCCAGGCCGCCGGCGCCGCCGGTGATCTCGTTCTCGGTCAACAGAACGATGCGCAGCACTTCCGAAAACGCCATCGTGAAGATGGCCAGGTAGGGGCCGCGCATGCGCAGGCAGATGAACCCGACGCCCGCGCCGACGATCGTACTGAGGACGACCGCACCCGCCATCCCCAGCGGGATCGGGATTGCCAGCCATTGCACCAGCAGAGCCGACGCATAAGCCCCGAGCGAAACAAATCCCATGTGCCCGAACGAGAATTGCCCGGCATACCCGACCAGCAGCGCCCAGCTCGCTGCGACAATGGCGTAGAAGATCGCCAGTATTCCGACGGTCTGCCAATAGGTATCGACCAGGAACGGGAAGACCAGCGCCACCAGCAAGATGCAGCCCAGGCCGGCCAGGTTGCCCGATCGCACCCGCTACTCCATCGCCGCGTGAGCGCGGCCAAAGAAGCCGGTCGGCCGGAACAGCAGCACCACCATCAGCACCAGCAGGCTGAACGCCTGGGCGTACGCCAGGCTGCGGCTGGGGTCGGGGAACAGCGCGACGAACAGACCCTCCGACACGCCGATCAGCAACCCGGCAATGATGCTGCCGCCCACCGATCCCATGCCGCCCAGGATTACGATGGCAAACGCCTGCGTATCCGGCACCAGCCCCATCGAGGGCGACAGCGCGTAGATCGGGCCCACCAAGGCACCGGCGCCGCCGGCCAGACCACCACCCAGCCCGAATGCCAGCGTGTACACCAGCCGGTCGTTGATCCCGACGATCGCGGCCGATTCGCGCGACTGGCTTACGGCATTGAGCGCCTGCCCCCAGGCGCTGCGGCTCAGGAACAGCAGCAGCCCGACCAGGATCGCGATGCCCGAGCCGGCGGCAAATATCCGATCCCAGCTCATCAGGATCGGTCCGGCGCTGAACGAGCCGGAAAAGAACGACGGCGGACGCAGCGGAAACGGCCCGAACAGGATGATTGCCAGGTTGCGCAGCAGGATGGAGATCCCGAACGTGACCAGGATACCATAGTCGCCCTTGCGCTCGGTCGTCGGGCTGTACAGCGGCGTCAGCAATGTCCGTTCGAACAGCACCGACAGCGCGAACGACAACAGCATCGCCACGATCACCGAGGCGAACGGCGGTATGCCCAGCAGGGCGATCGCGAAAAACGCGAAATACCCTCCCATCATATAGACTTCGCCGTGCGCGAAATTGACGATCTTCAGGATCGAGAAGATCACCGTCAGCCCGGCCGCGATCACGGCGTAAATCACGCCGATCACCAGCCCGTTCAACGCCTGGATCAGAATGTAATCGAGCATGCCGCCTGTTCGCGATCTCCGGGCCGTCGTCGGCTATCCGTATCGTTTCCGCGTGACCAAAGCCGTGGATGCCCGGGTCGTCCCCGGGCAACACCACAGGTCCCGCTGGCGCGGAACAATCCCATTACGACGGCGGACGCACATAGGTCTCCTTCACGGTCGCGAACTCCCGCGGCCACAGGATGGGGGCGTCGCTGGGCGACTGGTTCACCTCGGTGTACTGGATCAGCGTCAGTGGCGCCTCCATGAATTGATGATAGTGCCAAGCTGGATCCTTGTCGGTCGAGAAGCTGTATTTTCCGCGCGCGCCGACCCACGACGTCGTCTCCAGCGCCTTGATCATCCCTTCTGGGCTGGTGCCGCCGCTGCGCTGGATCGCGTCCACCAGCAGGTAGAGTCCGTCATAGCTCTCCATCGCCGAGCCGGGCGCCTCCGCCTTGAACTTGTCCGTGAAGGCTTTCACAAACGCTTTCGTTTTGTCGTTCCATGCCGCCTTCGGCAAACCGACATTCTCGGTGCACAGGTAGCGCCCAGTGTCCTTCACGTTCTGCCAGAATGTCGGGTCGAGCGCCGGCCCACCCGAGTTATACATGCCGCACTTCGCGGTTGGCGCGAACCCAAGCTCCTTCGCCTGCCGCACCAGGTCATAAGCGCCGGTCTCCGAGAATTCGGTACAGAACATATCATATCCCGGCGATGCGCTTTTGTAGCGCAGTATCTGGGCGGTGAAATCGGTCAATGTCGGATCGGCATCGACAACATCGAACTGAACGTTGGCCGCCTTGAGCTGCGCCCCGATGGCGATACGGGAAGCCAGCCCGACATCGTTCTTTTCGGCCAACAGCGCCACGCGTTTGAACCCGGCCGCGGCAAGCCACTGGCCGATGGTGGTGTCAATCAGTGATACCGCCGTGGAGTTGCGGAACACCTCCGGATAACCCTTGGCGGTAACAACGTCGGACCACACGTCGCAAGCCATGAAGGGGATGTTGTACTTGTGGAATACCTCCATCTCGGCCAGCGCCACCGGGCTGTGAAATTCCCCGAACGCCGCCACGATCTTGTTTTCCTGCACCAGCCGCTCGGCCGCCGTTCGCCCCTCCGCCGCCATGCCTCTGGTATCGGCATAGACCACCTGGAGCGGCCGGCCGAGCACGCCACCCTGGGCATTGATTTCGTCCGCCGCCATCTGCGCGGCGTCCTTCATCAGGATGCCTTCGGCGTAGCCGCCAGGGGGTGAAAGCGGGCCGACCCAGCCGATCACGATCGGCTCCCCGGCGGCACGGGCGGGGCGGTGCGCCGCCGAGGCAGCGATCACCGCGCCGGTGCCGGCAAGCGCGGCTCGGCGGGTCAGGCGAGGCAGTATCAGATTGCGCCCACGGCGGGCGTCCAGATCGTTGGTCACCGGTCCCATCCTCTCCCTGTTTGGCAGCCGCGCGGCGCGGCGCACAGGCAGCATAGATGCGTGGGCGGCCGGTAAACAACTGGAGAGCAGCGGGTGGTGTTTGCCTCCGGTCGGGCGGTTGGCTATAGGAGGCGCCCACTGGTCCCGGATAGCTCAGTCGGTAGAGCAAGCGGCTGTTAACCGCTGGGTCGTAGGTTCGAAGTCCTACTCCGGGAGCCAGCTCTCCCAAACCCGGCGGTCACGGGAGGAGAAGCTCCCCCCTCAGTCCGACATAGAGCAACCGCCACCTATGCTCCTTCGCAATCTCATAAGCGAAGCAATCGCCGAAATTCAGCGCCGCTGGATGAACACCCCTCCCCCAGGTTTCATAAGCCTGCGCGATGCGTCGTGCCGAGGCGGGCGTTACGCTGACGATTTCGAACCCAAGACCGTCGATCAGGCGTTCCATCTCGCCACCGAGATTGCGCCGCCTCGCGACGATAAGCGCCTCTGCCATGGTACCGGCCGAAATCAAGGGATCGTCGTCGGCTTCCAGCGCAGCGACACAGGCATCGGCTTCCGGTTCGTGAAGTACGGTCGCCATCAGCGTAGACGTATCAACCGCGATCATTCCGTCAGACCGTCATCCCCGTAAAGGAAATCCTGGCTGCGGGCAGCGCTCGGTCCATCTGCGGCTTTCGTGGCAGCAGAGGCGCGCAATTCGTCCAGCAGCGCACGACGGGATTGCCGATCCGGCATGAGCTTCACCGGCACCAGTCTCGCGGCCGCATGGCCGTGGCGGGTCAGTATGACCTCGTCTCCTGCCTGAGCGCGCCGAACCAGTTCCGTCAGTTGGCCTTTGGCGTCAGTGACAGAGACGTGCATGGCTTTCCCATGGGGCTCATATGATCGTCCGGTATCTTGACCATTCAATGGACCACTCCAAGGCTCGGCAACTTGCGCTGAACGTCACAGCATGATCAGACAGCAGCATGCGACTCATCGCGGTCACGCTGCTCCTCGCCGTTGCCGGATGCAGCGCCGGTGCTACGCCGTCCAGCGTCTCGGCGCAGCCTGCGCCCGGCACCCTCCGGCCTTATATCGGCGGCCTGACGACCGTGGGAGTTGGTGTCGGCAGGTAGCCAGCGGCGCGCGGTGGCAGATCCGTTACGCCGGCACCGGCCGCGCCCGCTGGTTGTACAGCAGCTTCGCCCGCCGCTCCTGTTCTTCCGCCGGTAGCTTCGACGGATCCTCCGACAGGCTGGCTCCCACAGCCAATCCACGCTGCACCGCCGGACGCGCGCCGATCTCCTCGAACCAGCGTTTGAAATGCTTGAACTCGTTGATATCCTGGCCCTGGTTCTGCCAGTTCACCGTCCACGGGTAGGCGATCATGTCCGCAATCGTGTACTCGTTCCCGGCCAGATACGGCCGGTCGTGCAGCCGCATATTCAACACGCCATACAGCCGGTTCGCCTCGTCGGTGAAGCGCCGCACCGCGTAGCCCTGGTCGCCCTGCTTATCGCCCAGCCGGCGAAAATGCCCGCACTCGCCCAGCTTCGGACCCTGGTTGGCCATCTGCCACATCACCCACTGCGTCACCTCGTACTTGCCGCGGATGTCCTGCGGCCAGAACTTGCCTGCTTTCTCGGCGATGTACATCATGATCGCACCGGACTCGAACACGCTGATCGGTGCCCCGCCCCCGGCCGGTTCGTGGTCCACCAGCACCGGCATGCGGTGGTTCGGATTGATCTTCAGGAACTCCGGCTTGAACTGGTCTCCGCGTCCGATGTTGCAGGGAACAACATTGTAGCGAAGCCCACATTCCTCCAGCAGGATGGTTACTTTCTTCCCGTTCGGCGTCGGCCAGTAGTGCAGATCCAGCATCGATTTGTCCTTCCTCACCGCAGCATTCTGCTCGTCAGAGTAGAAGGGAGGGACCGTGCACGCCAGCACCGCACATCCGCCGGCATCGTCGCATCGTGCATCATCCGATGCGACCTGGCCCGCCGGTTGCAGGCGCATCGCTCCCGGGGCAACCTCAGCACATGGATCAGTTCACCGGCTCCGATCTTCTTTCCCGCGCCCGCGATCTCGCACCGGCACTCGATGGTGCGTCAGACGAGATTGAACGCACGCAGCGCATCCCCGAACCGCTGCTGAACAGCCTGCACCAGGCGCGGCTGTTTCGCATGCTGCTGCCGCGCTCCGCCGGTGGCGATGCGGTCGAACCCATGACCTATCTGCGCACCATCGAAGAAATATCGCGTCACGACGGCTCGGTCGGCTGGTGCCTGTTCACCGGCAACAGCAGCGCGTTGATGGCTGCCTACCTTGCGCCCGACATCGCTAACGAAATCTGGGGCGATCCGCGCGCCGCGGTGGCCTGGGGACCGCCCAATGCAACCAAGGCCCATGCGGTTCCTGGCGGCTACCGGATCAGCGGCACATGGCAATTCGCCAGCGGCTGCCGGCACGCCACCTGGATGGGGGCGCACGGCCAGGTGATCGAAGCAGACGGGTCGTTGCGGATGAACCGGTTTGGCCGGTCGCACGTGCGGTCGTTCCTGTTCCCCGCCATAAAAGCCCAACTGAACGAGGGAAGCTGGAACGTCATCGGCCTGCGCGGTACTGCATCGGACTCTTACACCGTCGCCGATCTGTTCGTGTCCGAGCCCTTCACCTCCACCCGCGAGGATCCCGCGTTGCGGCAAGCGCCCGGCCGGCTTTATGCCTTCACGGTCCAGGGTCTTTATGCGGTCGGCGCGGCCGGCGTGGCGCTTGGCCTGGCCCGCGCGATGCTCGATGGGTTCATCGCACTGGCTCGCCGCAAGACCCCGCGCGCGCTCGGTCCGCTGGCCGGCAATGCGGCGGTTCAGTCCGGCGTCGCGCGCGCCGAGGCGAAGCTTGGTGCCGCCCGCGCCTATCTTCTGCACACGCTGGAAACCATCTGGGCCGATGCCGGCGACACCACGCCCATCCCGATCGCCGACCGCGTACGGCTGCGTCTCGCCACCACTCAGGCAATCGAAGCCTCGATCGAAGTGGCCGACCACGCCTATCGCGCCGCCGGCGCCGACGCGATCTTTGCCGGCAGCGCATTCGAGCGCCGGTTTCGCGACATCCACACGCTCTCACAGCAGACCCAGGCCCGGTTGGCGCATTTCGAAGCCGTCGGAGAGGTGATGCTCGGCGCCGAGCCCAAGGAGTTCCTGTGATTATTTCATACAGTGAAAAACCGTGACGACCCGCCGCCTGTGGATCACTCTATCCACAGCATGTTGATAAGTAAATTGAGGAACAATGCTCAACTGACTCAAAAGATTCGTTGATTTCACCAAGAATATTTCTAATTCACCCATAAAACGGCAGCTCTCGTTGCCGAGTCCAGTTCAGAACGGAACAGGAATCTCTCGTGGCTTTCGCGCTGGCCTAAAGGAATTAGCCGACCGCCGTCATGTCGGGGCACGAAACATCTTTCCACACACGCATTCGTGTGTAATGCATCCTCAGGTTGTGGTAGCGCTATTAAAATAGCCGAGGGGGTGGTGGTGAAGCACTTGAAGGCACTAGATTCCCTTGTGCGGGAGCGGTTAAAGAACTGGCCGCAATACCCTCCGGGGTTGCAATCTCGTGGCCGAAGCAATCGCTCATGGCTCCGTGGACGGCCGTGCGAGGATCTCGGGACGTGCCATCCATTCCTCAAACTGCCAGGCAGCACCCGGCTGCGTACCCTGCCCGACGGACTGTGGCTCAATTTCGGCGGCACACCTGTGGACCCTTTTGTGGATATCTTTGCGATCGAGGCGTGCAGCACGCTGCAGAACCTGCTCGACAAACGATCTCGGTTCGCACCCAGCACGCATTCGCTGCTGGCGGTCTGCCCGGTGCCATGGCTGCTTGCACCCATCACTCCGGGCGACCCGACGCCGCGCTGGCGAGCGACCGGCGTGATCCGCTACGAACCGATCATGCCATTCGTGCTGCCGGTGCGCGACATGCGGGTGATGTACGGGCTCAAACGCCAGGACTATTCCGGTTTCGCGCGACACCAGCTTCCGCATGCCCATGAATACTTCGTGCCAATGGACGCACTCACCGCGCAAGACGGCGACAAGGATCCGGCGCTGTGTTCGCTGCTGGCTCGTGCATCGGCGGCGGCCAACTTCCTGACCGACCCTGAGGCCGGCTGATCATTCCGACCGGTCGCCCCGCACCACATCCCCGGCGATGTCGGGACGATCGGTGATCAGCCCATCAACACCCCATCCGATCAGCCGAGCCATGTCCTCGGTACGGTTCACCGTCCAGGGCAGCACAGTCAGGCCCAGCTCGTGCGCCTCCTGAACCAGCTCCGCCGACAGGTCGATATGCTCCGGCGCCCACACTGGGCCGCCCTCGGCGGCCACCGCTCGCGGCACCGAGCCGCCGAAATCCCCCGGCACCGGCCCGCCCCACCAGAGCTCCGCCGCTCTCACGGTCTCCGCCCGCGTCAGCCAGGCGAGCCGCAGATCAGGCCGCGTCTGCCGCAAGTGCCGTGGTCCCCGCCAGTCGAATGATTCGAGCGTCACCCGTCCAGTCGCGCCCGTCTCATCGACGACGGCCGCCACCCGCTCCGCCATCTCGGCGGTCGAAACGGTCCAGTGCGGGTGATCGGGCAGCGTCTTCATCTCGATCACGATTGGCAATGATATCATGCGCAACGTCTGCCGCAGGGTGGGTATCCGCGCGCCATCACGCGGCTGCTGGCGTGGATTCGCCTGCGCCACCGCCCCGCCCGGTCGCGCACGGCCCACGTCGTAGCGGGCGAGTTCGGTCAACGTCAGGTCACGGATCAGCGGTCCGGCACCCGCCAGCCAGGTTCCGTCAGCACTCCGGACAAGGTCCGGATTCAGCGCCGGGTCATGGCAGACCACCGGGGTCCCATCCGCGGTTATCGCCACGTCCAGCTCGATCCCATCGATCCCAAGCGCCACCGCAGCCGCGAAACCTTCCAGCGTGTTCTCGGGGAACAGCCCGCGCGCCCCGCGATGGCCGATCACTTGCGGGTGTTGCATGACGCCGCTGGTAGCACCAGAACCCGGCAATGACGAGACGACCGTGGCTTTGGCTGGTCTGTGTCGCCGCTGTACAGCTTTGCGTCACGGCAGCCCGCGCCGGAGAAACGTGCCAGTTTGCCGGTACCACCGACAAATCCGGGCAACTTGCCGTCACCGCCACTGACAGCACCAATCGGGCAGACGGTACTCTCACGCTGGATATCTCAGGCAGCTTCCGCGATACGCCGATGCCGTTCGTCCACCTCACCTACATGATGGAGGAAATCAGCACCTGGAAATCAGGCCAGTTGCGGCTGCTCGCGGTGAACACGCGCTATCTCGTGGATGGCCACATCGCGCGGCAGCTCTGGGATCTGTTTCAACGTGCTCCGAACGGCGGCCTCACGGCGTTCCGCGTGGAAGCCAAGACGCGCAATTCCCTGCAACGACAGCACCCCGGCTTCAGCGCGCACTGGGACCCGGCCAGTTTCGGTCGGCCCTGGGTACAGGATTATTGGTCTGCCCGGCCGGACCGCCGCGCCGACCTCGACCTTGCTGCCGCGGCGGCAGGTCCCAGGCTTCGCTCGCCGCTCGCGCTCGCATTCTATTGGACGCGGCAGTTGCTCCCTGGCGGACAGGCCGTCACGGTGTTCCTGCCAGGCTTCAAAAGAGACAAGACCGCCGACCTGACCATCACCGCCGCCGGACCCGCCGGCGCACAATGGCAGCGCTGGAACACCGTCGTACGCCATCCCGCTCTTAGCGGAAGCTTGGCTTCCAGCGCCAGCGCATGGGTCGGCGCTGACGGGCATCTGCTGCAGCTTGCCGGCACGGTGCGCACCCGAGGCCGCGTGGGCAGCGGGGTGATCCGGCAGCTTGGATGCAGCCAAACGGCCGACACCGGGTCACCGTAACCGGCTTGTCCCCGGGCCCGCTTTACGGCCAACTCTATGCGATGGACGGTGATGAGAAACGGCTCGGGGTGCTCGGCGGCATGGGGCCGCTGGCCAGTGCCCAGTTCATGCTTCGCCTGACGCAGCTAACCCCGGCTTCGCGCGATCAGGAGCATATCCCCACAGTGTTATGGTCAGACCCGCGCGTGCCCGACCGCTCGCGCGGCAAGCTGGGCGGCGGCGCCGACCCGTTGCCCTGGTTGCTGCGGGGCATCGCCGGATTGCGGCAGGCGGGGTGCGGGGCGATCGCCATTCCGTGCAACACCGCCCATGGCTGGTACGACGAAATGGCCGCCGTCGCTGGCTGCCCGATCCTGCACATCGTCGATGCGGCGGCCGTCGAGCTGCGGCGTCTCGGGGTACCACAGGGCGCGATTGGCGTGATGGGCACGGAAGCAACTCTGGCGATGCGGCTCTATCAGGACCGGCTGGCCGATCTCGGCTGGGATTGCCTGGCCCCGACGCCGGAGGAGATGCGGCGGCTGGTTACGCCGGCAATCGCTCAGGTCAAAGCGGGCGACACCGCGGCTTCGTTCGACCCGCTGGCCGAGGTCACGCGGTCGCTGGCTCGCCGTGGCGCCCGCGCCGTGGTGCTGGGGTGCACCGAAATCCCGCTGGGGCTTCAGGCGGGTCCGGCCGACCGGCTCGGCGTCACGCTGGTCGATACCATCGACGCCCTCGCGCGCGCCGCTATCGCCTGGGCGCACGCCCCGGCTTAATTGCAGTCGCAGCCGCGCGTCGGGCCGCGATCACCGCGGACCACGTGATGGTCGATCCATTCTGCCACCAGGCGCCGCGCCTCGTTCACCGAGGACTCGGGGTGGTGGATGCGATACAGCACCGTGCAGGCCTGGAACGCCGCCAGGTCGTCGGACCCGAGCTGGCGCAGGTCACGATAGGCAGTCACAACGGCGCGCTCGCAACGGCGGGCGATGGCGCTGGTCTCGTTGCCCATCGGGTGCAGGCTCCTTATTGCGAATGATTCGCAGAACGAGGATAGATTAGGGATCGCCTGCGCTGGCCGCAAGGCTGAGCATCGCCGGTGTGGCTAGCTGGTGGTTTGTTCGGGGTTTCAACGCCCGCGGTTCGCTATGCGCCAGGACGCGGTTGAGGTCTCGGTTCGTGCGACTGCGGTCTGGCGGCGGCCCCCATCATCACCGGACCGCGAGAAGTTTCAGCTCTTCCCGCGCGGCCGCGAGGATGTCCCGGGACAGGTCCGGATCGGTTTTCTCCAGAGCGCGCGCCATTGCAACGCTTCCGACCATCGCCGCGACCAGCGTGAGCGCACGCCGGCGCGCTACCTCCTTCGACGTTCCTTCAGGCAGGGCATCCTCAATCAGCGTAACCAAGTCCTGGAAGCCTTCGGTAAAGGCAGCGCCGATCGCGGCATCCTGTCGCGGGACATCCGAAACACAGGCCGCCAGCAAGCAACCTGAACCGGCATCCCGCATGTGCGATTCGCAGAGGTAGGCATCGAGATAGGCCGACAGCGCATCGGGCACGGCTTCACGAAGTTTGCGCCAGCTCGCCGCTCCTTCAGTGAGCGCTTTGCAAGCCGCCTCTCTGGCAAGTTCGTTCTTCGACTTGAACTGACCATACAGGGCGCCCTGGGTAAGACCGGCCTCACGACTGATCTCGGCCACGCCGGCCCGGTCGAAACCTCGCTCCTGAAGCAATCGCTTCGCCGTCGCCACCAGCGCGGCGCGATGCTCCGCCACTTGCTTTCCAGAAACCTTCACGGATCGCTTCCTGGTATCCACTTGCGTTATTGATAGCGAGCTCTATCTATCGGGGCTATGATAGAGGTCGCTACGATTACCGCCATCTATGTAGTTCGTGCCGCCGGCGCCTCAAGAGGCAACAGCGGAGCTCGGGCCGCTCGATCCCCCATCATCGCCTAGCGCCTAGCGGCGGCGGCGTCTCCAACACTGACCAGGCATCGGGGTGGTTATCGCATGAGCAGCATCATCGGCTGAGGGCCTGGACATGGACAATCTCTCTTTGACCGACCAGGACGTTGCCGAACGGGCCCGCGTTGCCGACGGCGCCAGCACGCCGGTGCATCGCCGGAGACGGTGGCGCGGCGCCGCACTCGTCGGGGTCCTGGCGGCACTGGCCGCGGTGGGCGGCGAGCAGGCGTGGCGGGCGGGCGAACACCCTTTGCCTCCGCCACCCCCGCCGCCGCAGGTGACCGTAAGCCTGCCACTGCAGCAGACCGTCCAGGCGACTGGGCGGTTCCTCGGACAGTTCTCGGCGGTGGATAGCGTGGAGCTGCGAGCACAGGTCGGTGGCACCCTGACCGCGATCGACTTTCAAGACGGACAGATCGTGCACAAGGGCGATCCGCTCTTCGTCATCGATCCGCGGCCGTTCCAAATCAAGCTCGATCAGGCGGTCGCGCAATTTCAAACCGCGCAGGCGAAAGAGACGCTGAGTGATGCCGAGCTCTGGCGCGCGCAGCAGCTCAAGCGGACCGACTTCGGCACGGCCGAAACCGTCGATGAGCGTGCCGCCGACAAGCGCAGCGCGGAGGCCGCCATCGACGCTGCCAAGGCGGCGATCATGGACGCGCAACTCGACCTGGAGTTCTCGCGCGTTACCGCGCCGTTCACCGGAAAGATGGGGGCCCATCTCGTCTCGGTCGGCGGCCTGGTGAGCGGTAGCCGAGGTGGCACGACGCCAACGACGCTCCTGGCGACGATCGTCTCGCTCGACCCGATCCATCTGGATTTCGACATGAGCGAGTCCGATTACATTGCTTACCAGCAGGCCAGTCACGGCGCCGCGCCGCACGCCGACGTCGCCATCAGCCTCGACGGCGACGGGCATTTCGACCGCCACGGCACGCTCGACTTCATCGACAACGTGGTGAACCGCAGCAGCGGGACAATTCACGCGCGCGCAACCGTGGCCAATCCGGATCTCAGTCTTACGCCCGGCCAGTTCGCGCGCCTTCGCGTTGCGCTGGGTCATCCCGCGCCGGTGCTGCTGGTTCCGGCCGCCGCGGTGGTTCCCGACCAATCACGGCAGATCGTAATGACCGTGGCGGCGGACGGCACGGTTGTTCCGAAGGTGGTCGAGACCGGGGACCTGTATCACGGGCTGCGCGTCATCCGCAGTGGCCTCGCGGCGACTGACCGCGTCGTCATCGACGGGCTGGTCCGCACCCGCCCCGGAATCAAGGTTACACCGGTCAACGGCACGATCACGCCCGATCCCGGCGGCGACACAGATTAGGGAGGGCGCGATGCGCTTCACGCACCGCTTCATCGACCGCCCCATACTGGCGACCGTATTCAGCGTCTTCCTTACGCTCATCGGGCTCGGGGCGCTGGTGGCGCTGCCGGTCGCGCAATACCCGGAGATCGTGCCGCCCACGGTGCAGGTGACGACCACCTACCCCGGTGCGTCCGCCCAGGTGGTCAGCCAGACGGTCGCGACACCGCTCGAGCAGGAGATCAACGGCGTCGAGAACATGATCTACATGAGCAGCCAGTCCACCGGCGACGGCAAGCTCACCATCACGGTCACCTTTCGCATCGGCACCGACCTCAATGTGGCGCAGATGCTCACCCAGAACCGCGTGCAGGACGCACTGCCGCGGCTGCCGGAGGATGTGCAGCGTCTGGGCGTGCAAGTGCGCAAGGCGACGCCCAACATTCTGCTCGCGGTGCATCTGTTCTCGCCGAACGGATCGCGCGACAACCTCTATCTTTCGAACTACGCGACGCTGCACGTGAAGGACGCGCTGGCGCGTCTTCCGGGTGTCGGTGATGTGCAGTTGTTCGGCGCCCGTGACTACGCGATGCGCATCTGGCTCGATCCGGACAAGGTGGCCGCGTACAACCTGGATGCCGACGAGGTGCTGGCGGCGCTGCGCGCGCAGAACCTGCAGGTTTCCGCCGGCATCCTGAACCAACCGCCGATTTCCGGTAACGCGGCGTATCAGCTTAACGTGCAGACACTCGGCCGCCTGACCACGCCCGAGCAGTTCGCCGACATCATCCTGAAGACCGACGCGCAAGGGCGCACAACCCGGGTCCGCGACGTCGGCCGTGTCGAGATCGGCGCGGCCGATTACGGCTCCACCGCCTTCATGGACCGCAGCGAGGGGCTGCCGCTGCTGATCTTCGCGCAGCCCGGCGCGAACTCGCTGGCGGTGGAGCATGAGGTCCTGGACACGATGCAGGGCCTCAAGAAGGATTTTCCGCCGGGCGTCGACGACATAATCATCTACGATCCGACGATCTTCGTGGCGAAGTCCGTGCGCGAGGTGGTGACGACGATCTTTGTCGCGATCCTGCTCGTCGTCGGTGTGGTGTTCCTGTTCCTGCAAACCTGGCGGGCGTCGATCATCCCGGTGATTGCCATTCCGGTTTCGCTGGTCGGCACGTTCACGATCCTGTTCATGCTCGGAATATCGCTGAACAACCTCTCGCTGTTCGGCCTGGTACTGGCGGTCGGCATTGTCGTCGATGACGCAATCGTTGTTGTCGAGAACGTCGAGCGCAACATCGCCGCGGGCATGACCGCGAAGGAGGCTGCCCATCGGACGATGGACGAGGTCGGCGGCGCGCTTGTCTCCATCGCGCTGACCTTGTGCGCCGTGTTCGTTCCGTCGGCCTTCCTGTCAGGTATTTCGGGGCAGTTCTTCAGGCAGTTCGCCGTGACTATCGCGGCATCGACGGTGATTTCGTGCTTCGTCTCGCTGACGCTGAGCCCGGCGCTGTGCGCGCTGCTGCTAAAAGCCCACGACCCGAATCAGGCCACCCGCGGCAGTCCGCCGGCACGGCTGCTGCGAGCCGCCTTCGGCCGCTTCAACCGGGGGTTCGAGCGACTCTCGGACGCCTACGGCTCGCTGACGCGGCGCCTGGTGCGCGCGCTCGCGGTGGTCGTGGTGGTTTACATTGGGCTGATCGGCGCCGCCGGTTTCGAGTTCTCCCGTGTGCCGACCGGATTCATCCCCGAGCAGGACCAGGGGTACCTCATCACGGTCCTGCAACTTCCACCTGGCGCCAGCCTGGAGCGGACCGAACAGGTGGTGAAGCGGGCGATCGACATCATCCTGAAAACGCCAGGTATCGAGCATGTCGCGCCGTTCGCCGGCCTGGATGCGACCACGTTCACGGTGGCGTCCAATTCGGGGACGATATTCTCCGGCCTGCCATCGCTCTACAACCACTCGGTCCCCGGGATCACGGCAAATTCGGTGCTGGCGGATCTGCGCAAGCGCCTGTCGGTTATCCAGGATGCCTATGTGCTGACGATCCCGCCTCCGCCGGTGCAGGGGATCGGCAATTCCGGCGGCTTCAAGATGATGCTGGAGGATCGCGCGGGGCTGGGCACCCAGGCCCTCGTGCAGGCCGCGAACGCACTGGTGGGCGCGGCCAACAAGGACCCGAGCTTCGCCGGCGTGTTCACGCTTCTCAACACGGGGTCGCCATCGGTCTATGCCGATATCGACCGCCTGAAGGCCGAAAAGGTCGGGCTGACGCCGACCGACGTGTTCGACACGCTGCAGGTCTATCTCGGCTCGCAATACGTCAACGACTTCAATTTCCTGGGCAGAACTTACGAGGTGATCGCCCAGGCCGATGGGCGGTTCCGGCGCGACCGGCAGGACCTGATGGGCCTGAAGGCGCGCAACGCGAGCGGCGAGATGGTACCAATTGGAACCGTCGCGCAACTGCGGGATACCACCATCCCTTATCGTGTGCCGCGCTACAATCTCTATCCGGCGGCCGAAGTTCAGGGCGTGGCGGCGCCGGGCGTGGCCACCGGCACGGCGCTGCACCGGATGGAGGAACTGGCGGCGCAGGTGCTGCCGCCGGGCATCGGCTATGAATGGACCGAGATCGCTTATCAGCAGGAGCAGAAGGGCACGCCGACGATGCTGGTGTTCGGCGCCGCTGCGTTGTTCGTTTTCCTGGTGCTGGCGGCGAATTACGAGAGCTGGAAGCTGCCGCTCTCGGTCGTGCTGATCGTGCCGATGTGTTTGCTGGCATCGGTGACGGGGCTGCTGTTCCGGGGCATGCCGATCGACATTCTCGCACAAATCGGTTTCGTGGTCCTGGTCGGTCTGGCGGCGAAGAATGCGATCCTGATCGTCGAGTTCGCGCGCCAGGCGCAAGACGCCGGCAGCACGCCCGCGGAGGCGGCGATCACCGCGGCGCGACGGCGGCTGCGGCCGATTCTGATGACGTCGCTCGCCTTCATTCTCGGCGTGGCGCCGCTGGTGGTCGCGACCGGCGCCGGTGCCGAGATGCGGCAATCCCTGGGCACCGCCGTCTTCAGCGGCATGCTCGGTGTCACCGGCTTCGGCCTGATTTTCACGCCGGCCTTCTACACTCTCATGCAGCGGATCGGCATCTCCCGCCACCGAGCGTTACCCGATCCGGGTGCGCCGCGGAAGCAGGGCTACGAAGAGCATGTAGCTGCAATCGCAGGGGCGCGGCCGCAAGCCGGCCGATGAAGGATCAGGCGCAAGGCGAATATAGGGAAGCGGGTCCCGCGCAATCAGGGTCAAATCCGCGGTGGGTCACATTGCCCGGAAAAGGACCGGCGACTGCCCTGAGCTATTCATTTGAATGGTGGAGCCAAGGGGAGTCGAACCCCTGGCCTCCTGAATGCCATTCAGGCGCTCTCCCAACTGAGCTATGGCCCCTACTATTCCTCTCCGCTGTTCCTCTGGGAGGAAGGCGGCATATAGCGTTGCCCGGATAGCGCAATCAAGGGGTGCCGATGACCGAGCAACCCGTCCCGCTCTTCACGCCGGACCGGGAACGCGTGCTTACCAGCAACGCCTGGGCCTTCCTGCACTGGCTGCGCATCGTGCACGGTATCGACCTGCCGGACTGGGCCGCGCTGCGAGCTCTATCCGCCAATGATCCGGACGCATTCGGTGGCGCCATCCTTACCTTCTGCCGCCTGCCGGCCAAGCCCCGCCGGCTTGTGGCGGCGGTTGGCACTCGGGTGATCTTCCGCCGCGGCCCGGCGCGGCTTGAGCTCACGGACGACGCTCTTGCCGGACACGGGGCGACGCTTCCGCCCGACATCGCCGCTCCGTTCGCGCGCATCTGGCCGCCCGAGTTGCTGCTGCGCCCGCTGGCGGACGCGCTGCTGCACGCGGATTTGCGGCCGGACGACCGTGTGCTGATTGTCGGCAGCCACTGGCCGTGGCTCGCGGCCGTGATCCAGGGCACTACGCTGATTCTGACGCCCCCGACCAACCTGTGGTCCACAGCCGCGGAGGAACGGGTCACGGTCGTCATCGCGCCGGCTGCCCTGGTTGCCCAGACCGCGTTCCGGCGGCCACGCGAACGGCCCAACCTGTCGGTTTTGCGTGCAATCCTGGTGACCGGCGGGCCGATGTCGCCGGAGGAACGGGTTCGGGTCTACACCTGGATCAAGCCCGACGTGATGCTGCTCGCCAGATCCGGCGACACGATCTGGGGCAACCCGCTGGAACCGGTGCTGGCCCGGCCCCCCGCGCAGCCCGGCCTGTTCAGGCCGCTGGCACCAGACCGGACGCCACCGCGAAATCGGCCTCGGTCTTCGCGCGGAGTTCTTCCACCGTGACCTCCGGGGCGACATCGACAAGCGTCAGCCCTGATTGCCCAACCTCGAACACACCGAGATCCGTGATCACCAGATCGACTACTCCCGCCCCGGTCAGCGGCAGAGTGCAGCGTTTCAGCAACTTGGGTCTGCCGGCGGCGGTATGCTCCATCAGCACCACCACGCGCGGGACCCCGGCCACCAGGTCCATCGCGCCGCCCATCCCCTTTATCATCTTGCCCGGGATCATCCAGTTGGCCAGGTCGCCGTTCTCCGCCACCTGGAGCGCACCGAGGATGGAAATATCGATATGCCCACCGCGCACCATGGCGAAACTCGCAGCGCTATCGAAATAGCTGGTGGTCGGCAGCTCCGTGACGGTCTGCTTGCCGGCGTTGATCAGATCGGCGTCCTCCTCGCCTTCGAACGGGAAGGGACCGATGCCCATCATGCCGTTCTCGGAATGGAGCTGTATCGACATCCCCGGCGGGATATGGTTCGCCACCAGCGTCGGGATGCCGATGCCGAGATTGACATAGAATCCGTCCTGCAATTCCCGCGCGGCGCGGGCCGCCATCTGATCGCGTGTCCAGGCCATCGCGGCGTTCCCCTTCAGTATCGCTTGCGTACCGTGCGCTGTTCGATCCGCTTTTCGCTGGTTGCCAGCGGTACGATCCGGTCAACAAAAATTCCTGGCGTGATGATGTGGTCGGGATCGATCTCACCCGGTGCAACCAATTCCTCGGTTTCCACCACGGTAACCTTGGCGGCGGTGGCCATGACAGGATTGAAGTTCCGCGCCGTCTTCCGATAGATCAGGTTGCCTTCGTGATCTGCCTTCCAGGCATGAATGATGGCCAGGTCCGCATGCAGTCCGCGTTCCAGCACATAGGTGCGGCCGTCGAACACGCGCGCCTCCTTGCCGTCGGCAACCTGGGTGCCGGCGCCGGTCGCGGTATAGAACGCCGGCACCCCGGCTCCGCCCGCCCGGATGCGCTCGGCGAGCGTACCTTGCGGGTTGAATTCGATCTCCAACTCGCCGGCCAGGTACTGGCGGGCGAACGTGGCGTTTTCCCCGACATAGGAGCTGATCATCTTGCGAACCTGGCGGCCTTGCAGCAGCAGCCCCAGCCCGGCGTCATCGACGCCGGCATTATTGGACACCACGACCAGATCCTTCACGCCGCTGTCGCGAATCGCGGCGATCAGGGCACTCGGTATACCGCACAGGCCGAAACCGCCGGAATAAATCATCATGCCGTCATGCAGAAGCCCCACTAGGGCTGTCGCGGCATCCGGATAAACCTTGTTCACGGCCATGACGCTACCCCGTTTTCCCGCTGCCGTAATCAGTCAGGCGCAACTCGATCCGTCGGTTGCGGGAGTAAGCGTCCGGCGTGTCGGCGGAATCGAGCGGGTGGTTGTCGCCGAACGCGGTCGCCGCCAAATTCCCCGGCGGAACGCCATCGGCGATCAGCAGGTTCACCACGCTGATCGCCCGTGCCGCCGACAGGTCCCAGTTGGAGGTGAACTGGCCGCCGGTGATTGGTTGCCGGTCGGCATAGCCGTCAACGTCGAGCACCCAATTGACCTTCGGCGGTATCTGCGTAGAGATCTGCTTGATCGTGTCGGCCAGCTTGCTGATCTGGATCACGCCGTCGGTACTCAGGGCCGCGCTACCGACCGGAAACAGCACGTCGCTTTCGATCACGAACCGGTCGCCGACTACGTGGATGCCCGGCTTGTCGGCCAATATCTTGCGCAGCTCGCCAAAGAACTCGCTGCGATAGGATTGCAGCTCCTGCACTTTTGCCGCCAACGCGACGTTGAGCTGCTGGCCAAGATTGGCGATCTGCACGTCCTTGTCGCGTCCCGATGCCTGCTCCAGCTCGAGCGCCTGGGCGACAGCATTCAATTGCGACCTGAGGTTATCGACCTGCCGGTTGAGGAGCGCGATCTGCGCCGCCGCGCTGTTGCCCAGGTCATGTTCCTTGGCAAGCTCCGCCTCGACCGCCTGGCGACGCTGCTGCTCCGACATGGCCTTGGCCGCCGCATTCTCCGTCTGCGTCTCGAGCTGATCGCGCAGCGCCTGCAAGGCCCGGACCTGTTCGGCCAGCTTGGCGAGGTCGCCCAGCCGCGCCTGGATCGTGTCCTTGTCCGCAGTAACGGTCTTGTTGAGCTCCGTCGCCTCTTTCCGCATGTCGGCAAGCTGTTGCTGCAAGTCGCCGAGCTGGCCCTGAAGCTGCTGCGCCCGCGATCCGTTGGTCTGGGCAAGCTTCGTGGCACCGCTTAGTTGTGTCTGCAACGTATTGCGCTCCGCCAGCACCTGGGTCACCTGGTCCTGCAGCCGAGCGAGCTGGGTCGACAGCGATGCGCGGTCCGACTGCGTCGCGGCGAGCTGCGCCGTCAACTGCGCGACCGACTGCTCCAGCCCCGCGGCGTGACCTTTCTCCAGCGACAGCATATGGCTGACATCGGCAAGCTGTTGCGTGACCTTGTCGAGCGCCTTGCTGCGCCCGTTCAGCGCCGCGGACAGAAAGAACTGTGCCAGCACGAACACCAGCAGCACGAAGATGATGACCAGCAGCAGCGTGGACAGCGCGTCGACATAGCCGGGCCAGGCTTCAAGGCCGGCGGTGGCCGCGCCGCGGCGGCGGGAAAGCTGGCCCATTTACCGCTGCTCCTCGGCCAAGGCCGCGATAGTGCGGGTCAGCAGGCGCAGATCGTTGCGCAACTCCGCGGTGCTCTGCGCCCGTCCCTGCTCCGTTTCGGTGAGCAGGCGTTGCAGATAGAGTTCGATATTGCGCAGGTGACCGCGGATCGCATCGTCGAATCCGCTGTCCGATCGCCGGTCGGCGATGCGCTGCAAGGCCGGACCGAGTGCCGCCTGCGCCTCGGCGATGCGCAGCATCAGTTGCTGGTTGGCGCGCATCGTGTCGGAAAACGCGCCCATCCGTTCGGTCAACGCCAGCACGGCCTGGTTGGAGTTGGTGCGGCTCTCCTCGCCGCGGCCCAGGATGCTCTGCAAATTCTCCATGTTCTCCGCGGTCTGCTCCAGCAGAGCCTGGACATAGACCGGGATCGAACCTTCACCTTCGGCCAGCACGCCGGACGACAGGCGGGTCAGGCCGGCCAGCCATTCTTCCAGCTCGTTGAAGAACCGGTTTTGCGCCTGCCCGGCGGTGAGGTCGAGAAAGCCCAGCACCAGCGCGCCGGAAAGCCCGAACAAGCTGGCGGAGAACGCGGTGCCCATGCCGGTGAGCGGCCCCATCAGGCCGGCCTTGAGCTGCTCGAACATCTGGTTGAGATCGCTCTGCGCGCTGATCGACATGGCGCCGATCACGTCGGACACCGCGGTGACCGTCTTCAGGAGGCCCCAGAACGTGCCCAGCAGGCCGAGGAAGATCAGCAATCCGGTCATGTAGCGCGACAGCTCGCGGCTCTCATCCAGGCGGGAGGCGATGCTGTCGAGCAGGCTGCGCGTCGCGGTCGCCGACAGAGTGAAACGACTCTGGCCGGGCCGGGCGGCTGCATCGCGTGCGGCGAGCATGCTTGCCATCGGGGCGAGCAGCCGGGGCGCCGGCAGCGCGGCCAGCCGCTTCCGCCCGCTCTGGTAGGTCTCTGCCCAGGTCACCTCGGGTGAGAGTCGCAGCACCTGACGGAGGTTCCAGGCGATACCGGCCAGCAGGATGAACACGATCAGGCTGTTCAGTCCGATATTATTCTCGAAAATCCGCAACAGTACCGGCGACAGCAGGCCGGCCACGACCGCCACCGCGACCAGGAACAGCAGCATCCGGATCAGATAGACGGTGGGGCGTGTCATTCCTGTTTTCCCCCGGGTGCCGCATTCGGCGTGGCCGCAGCGGTTGTGGCGGGCGCATTGGCCCCCATGACGGTGATGTCGGCCCGGTCGGGCGATCCGCTGCCCGCCTCGGCACCGAGCGCGCGCAGATAGATCCGGGTGGATGACACGCCGGCGGCGGTCAAGGCGCTGCGGATCGCCAAGGCCCGGGACAACGACAGCCGGCGCGCGGAAGACGGATCATCCGCCTGCCCGTGCGCATAGGCCAGTACATTGAAACTGATCGAGTCCCTTGCCGGCACGGAGTGCGCCAGCGATGCGACCGCCGCCGCGCTGGCGGGGCTGAGATCAGCCGAGTCGGGTCCGAAGGAGACAGTCAGGCCGGAGGCGTTCGCTGTCGCATGGCTGGGAGCCTGGGCCACTACGGGCGGCGGAGGCGGGGCGGCCGCAGGGGTCGGAGGCGGAAGCGGCGCCAAGGCGACCTGTGGCGGCGCGGCAGGCGGGACCACCGCGGCTGGGGGAGCGAGCGGAGGCGCCGGACGCGGCGCCACCCCCGATGATCCAGCCGGCGTAGCGCTCGGCGCGGCGGTCGCGACGGTCGCCGTACCGGCGATACCGGGTGGGATCGGCGGGACCGGAAGCACGCGGGCTACCCGACGCTGCGCGGATCGCGGGCGGGCGCGGTAATGCCGCGCCTCCGGTGTCACCCGGTTCGCGGGCGCGCCGGTTGTCGGCAGAGCGTTCAGGGCGTTGAGGTTCACCGTGACCTGCGCGAACGCCGGCGCGGCGACGCACAGCGGAACCGTCAACAGGAGGAACAAAAAGCGCATCTGCCCGGCAACCTACAGCTTGTTCGGGCCAAGGGGAATCGGCACGTCCGGCGAAATGGGACCGCCGGAGCTAGAAATGAACCGAGCGGCCTGACCTAGCTGCGACGCGGGTCCGCCACGCGGGCAAGCCGCGTGATCTCCGCCTCCATTTGCGCGGTGGTGCGCTGCCGGCAATAGCCCTGATTGTTACGAAATGCCCAGTCGTGCCGCTCCTGGCTCAAAGTGACGCAGGCATCGGTGACCGCCGTTACCAAATAGCCCAGATCGCAGGCATCGCGAATCGCCAAATCGACACACTGATCGGTCAGGCCGCCGGCAATGATCAGCGATCGCACGCCAAGGTTGCGCAGCACGTAATCGATGTTGGTGGAGATGAAAACAGATGACGAGGTCTTGGGAAGCACGATCTCATCGGCTTCGGGCGAGATCTCCTCCAGCACCTTTGCGTCCCAGGAGCCGCGTGGCACGTTGAGCCCACTGATCTTGTAATCGAGGCTGCGGTCGCGGCCGTCGTGCGTCAGGCTCTCGATCACTGTGTACATCACCTCGATGCCAGCGCGGCGACAGGCGATCTGCAGGCGGCGCATGTTGGGCAAAGCCGATTGGCGCAGAGTATGGAAGAAGTAGCCGTAGCGCGCCTCCCGTTCGGCTTCGGGCAACCCGGCATATTCGCCGCCATCAGGGCGCGAGCAATAATTCTGAATATCGACGAACAACAGGGCCGCGTGCGTCGGGTCGATATCGACCTCGCGGCTGAGCCCCGAGGCGTTCATGGCGTGCTGTCCTGCAGCCGGCGATCGGCTTCGGTCAGCAGCCGGACGAAGCGGTCGGCCCAGGCCGCCTCGCCTTCCCGGTCGGCGATCAGGTCCTGGCGGATCTCGATCTCGACATGCGGCAGGCCGCGCCGTTCAGCGTGGATAGGCACGGTGTAGTCGGTCAGATCGCTGACGCTGTACGGGGCGTTGTCGCCGATCGTCAGGCCGGGTTCGGCATGCAGCAGGTCCAGCAGGATGCGGGCGAGCCGGGCATCCCGGTTGTACAGCACGCCGACCTGCATGGCCCGCGATTCGCCCCGAAACACGGGGGTAAAGCTGTGCATCGCCACCAGCACCGTTCGCCGGGCTCCGCGCGTGTCGAGGATGCGGTCGATGCAGTCGTGATATGGCACGAATATCTCGCGCCGACGCGCGAGACGATCGGCCGGGGAGAGGTTGCGGTTGCCGGGAACCTCGGTGGCTTCGCTGAGCTCCGGGATGGAGCTTGGCACCTCCGGTGACCGGTTGCAGTCAATCACCAGTCGCGAATAGGTCTGGAAGATTGCGGTGGCGTCCAGCGCCTCGGACAGGCGTTCGGTGACCCCGGCGATGCCGATGTCCCAGCCAATATGCCGGTCGAGCTCGCGTTGCGGCAGGCCAAGCGTACCGAGCCGGTGTGGGATGACCCGGCCGGCATGATCGGCCGTGAGCACCATATCCGACCGCCCCTCCGGCCGCAGTACGCGGAACGGCGTCGGCTCGTCCGGATGGAGCAGCGGAGCCGGACCGCTGGCACCGGCCGCGCGGCTATGATCATCATCCGTCATCATGATGGCGATCAGCCCTACGGGTCGATCCGAGTCAAGCGCGACCCTGAGCCGGCTGCACGCGCTGGGGATGGCGCATGCGCGGGAGGGACGGCTGACCGAGGCGCTGGCGGCGTTCCGGGCGGCGATCCGGATTGCGCCGCGGCAGGGCGGGTTGCATTACCTGGCTGGAACGGCCCTGGCACGCCTCGGGCGTTGGGACGAGGCGATCGCGGCGTATCGCGCGGAGCTGGCAATCAATTCGCGCCACGCCGGGTCCCTGGCGGGAATTGGGATGGTGCTGGCGCGCGCGGGTCAATCGCCGGAGGCGATCCGTTGGTTGCGCAAGGCGCTCGACATTGCCCCGAACGATGCGGCGGCACTGCGGGTCCTGGGCGACTGCCTGATCAAGCAAGAACGCCCGGACGAGGCGATCCGTGCCCTTGATCGCGCGCTGGAGGTGCAGCCCGACAATCCGGCGGTGTGGTCGATGCGCGGCGTGGCCGACATGCAGCTCGGCCGCGTTGAAGCGGCCCTGCAACGGTTCAAGCGGGCGCTGGAACTGGGGCCAAACAACGCGGACGCTCGCCAGCAATGGCTGTATGCGTTGCAGCACCGGGCAGGCGTGACGCGCCGGGAGCTGCTTGAGGAGCATCGCGCCTGGAGCGGCGGCATTGCCAACGGGCGCGTGCGCGCGCGGCTGGATTTTCCGAACGATCCCGATCCGGACCGGCTCCCACGGCTTGGCATCGTTTCAAAGGAGCTCAGTCGCGGTGTGGTGGCGAGCTTGACGCTGCGCGGATTTGAGGCGCTGGCGGCAGTTGGATTCAGCATCGCCTGCTTCTGCCTGAGCGAGCGTCGCGATGAGGTGACGGAGCGGTTTCGCCGGATCTCGGCTGCGTGGCACGACATGCCTGATGCGGGTGACGTGGCGATCCTGGCGGCAATCGAGCGCGAGCAGATCGACATCCTGTTCGACCTGGCCGGCCCGACCCGGCACGGATGCCTGCCCCTGTTCGCACGACGGGCCGCGCCCGTGCAGGTGACTTGGGCGGGGTATGTCGGCACCACCGGACTGGCGACGATGGACGCTCTGATCGCCGATCCGGTGCAGGTGCCACCCGACGAGGGCGCGGATTACGTGGAGCAGGTGCTCCGGTTGCCCGATTGTTACGTCTGCTTCGATCCGCCGGCCGAGGCGCCGGTGGTGGGACCGCTTCCGATGCTGGCGAACGGATATGCGACATTCGGGTGCTTCAACCGTGCGGCCAAGCTCAATCCGCCGATTGCACGGCTATGGGCGAGGGTTTTGAATGGTCTGCCGGGCAGCCGCCTGCTGCTGGCGCGTGGCAATTTCGGTGCAGGAGCGGTGCGCGATGAGATTCTGCGGCTGCTGACCGAGGCCGGAGTGCCGACGGAGCGCATCGAGTTCCGGGGGACCGAGTCGCACGCCGAACTGCTGGAGGCGCATGGGCGGGTAGACATCATGTTGGACCCGCAGCCTTACTCCGGTGGCGTGATGACGCTGGAGGCGCTGTGGATGGGCGTGCCGGTGGTGACCTGGCCCGGAGAAACGTTTGCCGGGCGGCATGCCGCATCACACCTGCGGGCCGTCGGGTTGCTCGAATGGGTTGCGCCGGACGCCGGGGGCTATGTGGCCACCGCGATTGCGCACGCTGGAGAGAGGGAGAAGCTGACGGAACTGCGGGCCGGACTGCGCGAGCGAGTCGCGGCGTCGCCGTTGGGTGACGGGAAACGATTTGCCGTGCAGTTGCAGGTGGAATTGCAGCGAGTGTGGCGGCGGTGGTGCAAGGATCGTCGGGGCGGGTAGGCATGTCTCCTTATTCGTCCCGCGGCCCGATCCCTCCGCGGGACGAATCGAAGCCCGGACGATCGGACGCAAGGCGGAGCGCGGCGTCGATGCCGAAATCGCCGGGCAGAGCGCCCCTGGGAAACAGGCGGGTGACGTGGCCCATTTTGCGGCGGGGACGCGCCTCTGCCTTTCCGTAGAGGTGCGGGATCAGGCCTGGGGTGGCCAGGATGTCCGGCCAGAGCGCGATGTCGTCCGGTCCGACGAGGTTTTTCATGACGGCATCCGAATGACGCATGGCCGGCGGCAGCGGCAGGCCGGCGATGGCACGCACATGCAGCTCGAACTGGCTGGCCGGGCAGGCATCGATCGTCCAATGGCCCGAATTATGCGGGCGCGGGGCGATTTCATTGGCCAGAAGACGGCCGTCCCTGGCGAGAAACAGCTCTATCGCCAGCAGCCCGACGAGACCGAGGCTGGTGGCCACACGGTGGGCGATTTCCTGAGCCTGCGCCGCGGTTTCCTGTTGGACCCGTGCTGGAGCCAGGCTGACATCGAGGATGCCGTCGTGATGGTGATTCTCGGTGGGGTCGAACACCGACATGGAACCGTCGGCGCCGCAGGCGATGATGACGCTCAGCTCGGCGGCAAAATCGACCAGCCCTTCCAGGATCAGCGGCTTCGGGTCCAGCGCGGCGAAAGCAGGCGCCAGGTCGGCCGAAGTGCGGACCCGTGCCTGGCCCTTGCCGTCATAGCCGTAGCGCGTCGTTTTCAGAACCGCCGGCAGGCCGATGCGGGCTGCCGCCTCGGTCAGCTCCGCGAGACTGTGGACGGGAGCCCAGGGTGCGGTCGCCACGCCCGCGCGGTTGAGGAACTGCTTCTCCACGATGCGGTCCTGGCTGATACGCAGGATCTCGGGAGACGGGCGGACGGGCTTCAGCGCGGCCAGCAGCTCGAGCCCTTCAGCGCTTACATTTTCGAACTCGAAGCTGATCACGTCGACGGCGGCGGCGAAGGCGCGCAGGCTGGCGGGATCAGTATAGTCGCTGAGGGTGAACCCGGCGGCAACCAGGGCGGCCGGGCTGTCCGGCTCGCGGGTGAGAATGTGGCAGCGATAACCGAGCCGGGCCGCCGCCAGCGCCGACATGCGGCCGAGCTGGCCGCCACCCACCAAGCCAATGACGGCATTCGGGGGCAGGGGAAAGTTCATGCCGCCGGAGGGATCCCGTCATCAGGGGTTGCGGGGACCGCGTCGGTCTGGGCGGCGCGATAGGCATCGAGCCGAGTCGCCAAGGCCGGATCGGTGCCGGCCAGGATGGCGGCGGCAAACAGGGCGGCATTGATCGCACCGGGACGGCCGATCGCCAGCGTGCCGACCGGGATGCCGGCGGGCATCTGAACAATCGAGAGCAGGCTGTCGAGCCCTTTGAGGCTGGCGGATTCCACCGGCACGCCCAGCACCGGCAGGCTGGTCCAGGCGGCGCACATTCCGGGCAGATGAGCCGCCCCGCCGGCGCCGGCGATGATCACCCTAAGTCCGCGGGCACGCGCGGAGGTCGCGTAGTCCCGCAGCCGGTCGGGGGTGCGATGGGCGGAGACCACGCATGCCTCGTACGGCACGTCGAGGCGGGCCAACAGGTCCGCCGCATGCCGCAGAATAGGCCAATCGGAGCGGCTGCCCATGATAATGCCGACCAGGGACATGGCTCAGGCGATGTCGTCCGGAATCAGGCGGTTTTCCAGCCAGGCGATCTCGTCCTTCAGCATCAACTTGCGCTTCTTGAGCCGCTGAAGATGAAGCTGGTCCAGGGGACCCTGGCTAACCAGACGCGTGATGACGGTGTCGAGGTCGCGATGCTCACTGCGCAACTCGTGCAACTTGCGAAGCAGGGAGTCGCGGTCCGTCAGCATGGCCCGGGCACAGCATGGCGTTGCGCAACCGCGCCGCCGATGACAGCGTTGCGAGGTTCGACCCCGGCGCTTGCCATTGCGGGCGACCCGGGTACGATACGGTGTTGCGTCGGCCGCCCGAAGGGGCGGAGGCGGCGCAAGGGAGCCGGCGGCAAAGGAGGATACATGACGCTGCAGACTTCGACTCGAGTCGCTCCAGGAGCGGCATGCCAGCCTGGAAATGCGCATTGCCGATGAGGACCAGCGACCGCGTCCCGACACCGACGTCCTGATGCGTCTGAAGGTCGAGAAATTGCGGGTCAAAGAGGAAATTGAGCGCCTCCGTTCGCAACCCCCGTAGCGCTGGTCAGGCTGCCTCTTCGGTTTCAGGCGGCGGGGGAACCGGGACTGCCTGGCCTTCGCGCTGCAGCCGGTCGTTGGCCGCTGCGATGGCGGCATTCAGATCGGCCTGGGTGCAAAGGCCGAGAATGACCGGGTCGCTCGGCTTGATGTTGGCGCTGTTCCAATGCGACCGCTCGCGCACCTTCTGAATGGTTTCCTTGGTGGTGCCGAGCAGCTTGGAGACCTGGGATTCCGATAGTTGCGGATAGTTGCGCAGCAGGAAGGCAATTGCGTTCGGGCGGTCGTTGCGTTTGGCGACCGGCGTGTAGCGCGATCCACGCAGCCGCTTGGGCGCGGGCAAGGTGCTGGGCAGCATCCGGAGACGCGCATTCGGGTCCGCTTCGCAACGGCGAATTTCGTCGACCGTGACCTGGCCGGTGGCGACTGGGTCATAGCCGACGATACCTTGCGCCACCTCACCGTCGGCGATGGCCTGGACTTCCAGCGGGTGCATGCCGCAAAACTCGGCGATCTGCGTGAAGGTGAGCGCGGTCTTTTCGATCAGCCACACTGCGGTGGCTTTCGGCATGAGCGGCAGGGGCATCACTATGTCACTTTCAGGCCCACGTGGAGCGAACGGTCCCGCGCGCCACGGAGCGGGCAAGAGGGCGGCTCGAGCGCAGGCAGGGCCTGGATATGACGCTCGCGCGGGAGGTGGTCAAGGGTTTCCACGGGCCGATAAAGGAGGTGCGCGATGATCGAGGATGAGGACATGCCACGCAAGCGGGCGCGGCTGGAACGGCCAGTGCTGGACAGTTGGGGCGTCGCCGAGCTGAACCTCTATATTGACGAGTTGCGCGCGGAGATCGCCCGTGCCGAGGCGGAGATCGGCCGCAAGCAGGGCCACCGCAGCGCCGCCGACGCGGTGTTCCGCCGGTCATGAGGCGTGCCGCAGAATTAATCTTCGGCGACCGTAAGCCAGGGACGAGTAAAGGGCCGGCTGCCCGGCCCTTTACGTTATGACGTGGTTGTTCAGGCGGCTTTCGCTGTGTCCTGATCGTTCGCGATCTGTGGCTCCGTAGCCGGGGTGCCACCGCCGATCTCGATCCTGCGCGGCTTCAGCGCCTCGGGCACGACGCGCTTCAGGCCGACATGGAGCAAGCCGTTCTGCAGCTCGGCACCCTCGACCACGATATGGTCGGCGAGCACGAACCGGCGCTCAAACGCACGGCCGGCGATCCCACGATAGAGCACCTCGGACTTCGCGGTGTCATTGGTCACGCGGCCGGAAATGGCAAGGGTATTCTCTTTGACCACCAGCTCGAGGTCGGCGGGACGGAAGCCGGCCACCGCCATGGTCAGGCGGTAGGTGTCGTCTCCGGTTTTCTCGATGTTGTAGGGCGGGTAGCTGGACGCCTCGGTGGCGGAAGCGGCACTGTCCATAAGGCGGGCCATGCGGTCGAAGCCGATGGCAGTACGGAACAATGGTGCAAAGTCGATCGTCGTCATTTTCAAACCTCCTGCAAGAGCAAGGCTCGTTGTGAAGGCCGCCCAATGGGCCGGCCGGGTTCAGCGGCGCGGAACCCCCGCAGGGCATTCCGCTCGCTGGTATCTGGCGGCCGTGGCCGCCACGTTCAAGGTGAGAAGCGCCTAGAATACCTTACTTCTTCAAGCCCAGACCGGCGAATTTCTTGTTGAACTTCGCCACCTGGCCGCCGCTGTCGATAATCCGGTGCTGGCCGGTCCAGGCCGGGTGGGATTTCGGGTCGATATCAAGCCGGATTGAATCGCCAGGCTTGCCATAGCAGGACCGGGTCTTGAACTGGGTGCCGTCGGTCATGATGACGGTGATGTCGTGGTATTCGGGGTGAATTCCGGCCTTCATCGCTCTCTCCTGCTGGCGCTGCCGATCCCGACCGGCCGCGCACGAGCGGGATATAGCGTCGATCGCCGGATTGCGAAAGACGGCTGAGGCCCACCACGCCGCCGGCGGAGGTGGGCCTTGCCGTCGTCTCGGCGCCGCTAAACGCGAGCCGGCGTGCCGTTCGCGTAATTGCGGAACATATCGTCCGCAGCCTGACGCTGCCGCGACGAGACCTTTGCGTACAGTTGCTGGAACGTCGGCAGCACACGCTGCATGTTCTGCACCTGTTGCATCTGGATCTGGGTGAATGCCTGCGTGTTCGGTACAGCGTTCATGCCCTGCAGCGTATCGCGACGCTGGCGGTAGAGCTTGTCAAGCGTCGTTGCGTTCTGCAACGACGTGTCGGCGAACCGAACGAGCCAAAGCCGGCCTGGTTCGTTCAGGCGGAGGTGGATGGAGTTGACTTCATGCGTGCGGCAGACCGATGTCAGGCGGCTGCCTCGGCCTCAATCTCGATCACGTAGCGTGGGTCGGCCAATCCTGCAACGAACAGCAGCGTGGAGGCCGGCGCGTGTTCGGCGAATGTTGCCTCTCGCGCCGCACGATACGCTGACAGCAGAGCGCGATCGGTCAGAAACGCGGTGGTCTTGACAATGTTCTCGATTCCCATGCCGTGGGCACGCAGAATAGTGCGGAGATTGCGGAACACGAGTGCTACCTGCGCCTCTCCGTTATTCGGCACCGTGCCGTCCAGATCGACGCCGACCTGGCCGGAGATGACCAGGCGACGGGTTCCTCCTTGAATAAGGATTGCATGTGAGTATCGGCTGGCTGGCTCGCGCACCCCGGACGGGTTGCTGGCGGTGACGACGGGCATGCTGCCCCTCCCCTGTTCTGGTGCGCGGAGTATAGCAGCAATCACGCGGCTTGCGCGCGGTGGAAAGTCATCATCAATGGCCGACCGGCGATGCTGCATCTGATCGCGGTCGGGAAGTTATCCAGAGGAGCAAAGAGCGGACCGGAGGCAGAGCTGTTCGCACGTTACGTCGCGCGTCTGCGGCTCCGGCTGATGCTGACCGAGGTTGCCGAGGCCCGCGGCGCCTCGGCTGAGATACGACGGCGAGAGGGAGCAGCGCTGCTCGCGGCGGTTCCCGCGAAGGGGTTCGTGGTGGCGCTGGACCTGGGCGGACGGGAATCCGATAGCGAAGGATTTGCAGCACTGGTCGAGCGCTGGCTGGCGCTGGGGCGCCCGATATGTTTCCTGATCGGCGGCGCGGAGGGTCTGGACAAGGCGGTGCTGGAACGAGCGGATTACGTGCTGTCGCTAGGGGCGCTGACCTGGCCGCATCTGCTGGTCCGGGTCATGCTGGTCGAGCAGTTGTTTCGGGCGCGGTCCATTGCCGCGGGGCATCCGTATCACCGAGGCGCGCGGCCATGAGGGACACTTTTGGTGCAAAGTGCCAGCAGCATAAGTTGCGCTCGCGCTAAACGCTGAGCCCCAACCGTAGCGCGTCAAACACTGCCGCGTGGATATTCCGGCTCGCCACCGCATCGCCGATCCGAAACAACCGGAACCGCCCGTCAGCATTGCGCACCACCTGCTGCGCCTGCCCGGCAAGCAAGGCCGGATAATCCACCTCCCCCAAATTCACCGAGTCCGGCCGCAACGCGTGGTACACCTCGTCCAGCGGCAACGTTCCGTGTTCCACCACCACCTGATCGACCCGCCGCTCTTCCGTTCGCGAATCGTAGTCGCTACCCAGAGTTGCAACCAACTCGTTGCCTTCCCGCCGCACTGCGGTCAGGCGGCTGTTGATCGTCACGCGCACGCCCTTCGCGTGGAACACCCGCGCATATTCCGCATGGTTCAACCCGCCCACCTCCGGCGCGAAATAGCGCTCCGGCGTCACGATCTCCACCGCCGCTCCGCTATCCGCCAGCATCTCCGCGCATTGCATGCCGGGATGGTTGCCGTTGTCGTCATAGATCAGGACGCGTTCCGCCGGCGCCACCTGCCCCGACACCACGTCCCAGCTTGATACCACCAGCTCGTTTCCAGTCCCCAGCACGTCGCTGTTCGGCACCCCGCCGGTCGCCACGAACACCACGTCGGGTGCTTCCGCCAGCACCATCGCGGCGTCCGCATAGGTACCGAACCGCACCGTCGCCCCCAGCGCCTCCAGCCGTGCCAGCCGCCAATCGACGATCCCGATCAGCTCCCGACGCCGCGGCGACCGCACCGCCAGCAGCACTTGCCCGCCGGCCCGCCCGGCCGCCTCGAACACCATCACCTCGTGGCCGCGCTCGCCGCCCACACGGGCCGCCTCCAGGCCGGCCGGCCCGGCCCCCACTACCACCACTTTCCGCACCGGTCCGGACGTGCGCGCGATCACCTGCGGCATGGACGCTTCCCGCCCGGTCGCCGCATTATGGATGCACAGCGCCTCGTTCCCCTCGTAGATGCGGTCGATGCAATAGCTCGCACCGACACACGGCCGTATTTCCGCCTCGCGTCCTTCCGCCACCTTGCGCGCCAGATGCGGGTCGGCGATCAACGCCCGCGTCATCCCCACCATGTCCAGCTTGCCGGAGGCGATCGCATGCCGCGCTGTCGCCACGTCGTTGATCCGCGCCGCATGGAACACCGGGAATCCTGTCGCCTTCCGTACATCGCCGGCGAAATCCAGGTGCGGCGCGGAGCGCATGCCCAGGATCGGAATTACCTTCACGATCGCCGCATCACTCTCGATATGTCCACGAATGATGTTCAGGAAGTCGATCAGCCCCGAATCGCGCAGCATTGTCGCGATCGCAATCCCGTCCTCCCGGGTCAGCCCGATCTCCCAATCCTCATCGGCCACCATGCGCACGCCGAGCAGAAACGTCGGTCCCACCGCATCGCGCATTGCTCGCAGGACACGCAGCGCAAACCGGATGCGGTTCGCCAGCACACCGCCCCATTCGTCGTCCCGCTTGTTGGTTGCTGGCGAAAAGAACTGGTCCGGCAGATGCCCGTATGCGTTGATCTCCAGCCCGTCCAGTCCCGCCGCCTGCATCCGCTGCGCCGCCGCCGCGTAATCAGCGACGATCCGCTCGATGTCCCAGTCCTCCAGAGCCTTGGGGAATGCCCTGTGCGCCGGTTCCCGGATCGCCGAGGGCGCCAGCACCGGCAGCCAGTCCGCCTTGTTCCATGCCGTCCGCCGCCCGAGATGGGTGAGTTGGATCATCACCGCGCAACCATGCGCATGGCATTCGTCGGCGAGCTGGCGCAGCCACGGCACGATCTCGTCCTTGTAGGCCAGCAGATTGCCGAACACCGGTGGGCTGTCCGGCGAGACCACCGCGGAACCCGCTGTCATCGTCAGCGCCGCGCCGCCCTTCGCCTTCTCGACGTGGTACAGCCGATACCGGTCCTTCGGCATCCCGTCGTCGGAATAGAACGGCTCGTGCGCCGTGCTCATGATCCGGTTGCGCAGCGTCAGATGCTTCAGCCGGTATGGCTGCAGCAGGGGGTCGGTGGGGGTGGAAAGCGAGGGCATGCCGCGTCAGCCTGATCTGTACCCGTTCACGTATCGACACGTCGATTGTGGTCGATCGGGTATATCAGCCAGCGCTGGTCGGTGAACAGGTCGTGCGTCAGAAATGAACCGTCCCCGTGCGGTCGGGAACAGCCGATCGGCCGCTAACGGTCCGCCGCGACCGGATCAGGCAAGCTGATTGGGGTCCGCTGTGGATGCAACGGATATACTAATTGCCCACCAAGAGAATCGGGCAGTTTGTGATCAATTCCGTAGGCCGATGGCCATTGGCCGCCGGGCAGGTAATGAGTGCCGAAAATCCGGTCCACCCAGGGCAGCATGGAAGCGTAGTTGCGGTCACGCGGTTCCGCCAGCGTATGGTGCCAATGGTGGAAGGCGGGGGTGGAGACTATCCATTCCAGCGGTCCTAGCCGCCAGCGTAAATTGGCATGGATGAAAAAGCCCCACATGGTGGAGATCACCATCACCAGTGCCGGCACCACATTGCCTGATGGGGTGAGCGGGCTGGCCAGTCCCAGGACATAGACCGGGATCAGGCCGCACAGCCGGACAAAGATCATATCGAGCGGATGGGCGCGCGAACTGGCCAAAAAATAGAGGTGCTCGGTGCTGTGGTGGATGGAATGGAACCGCCACAAGAAGGGGATTTCGTGGGTCCAGCGATGACCCCAGTAGAAGCCGATCTCACCGACCACCAGCCCGGCCAGGGCACGCAGCCAGAGCGGCCATGCCGCAACCGCGGCATGCAAGCGATAGGGAACCAAGCCGTGCACGATCCAGGCGACAAGCGAGAGTGGCACCGTGAGGACGAGGCCGACCCCCAGGCCGCAAAGAAAGTAGTAGCCGAGGTCGATGGCGACGGCCTTGCGGAAGATCCTGTGCGGATGCAACGCGGAGAGGCGCTCCAGCGGCAGAAAGATCACCGCGAGAAGTAGCAGCCACGCCGACAGTCTGCCGGCGTCGATCAGGAACGCCCGAAGATGGTGGTGGTCTAGAAGCACGGTATGTCGGCTATCCTGATGGACCGCAGTGCCGGCCCGGCAAGACCTCGTGCGCGAGCGAGATTGCGTCTCGCTCGCGCACGTTCACTGAAAACGTAATCAGACCTTGTCGGTGCGCTTGGCGCGCCGGCGAACGCCCACGCCCAAGCCCAGCAGGCCGACACCGAGCAGCGTCCAGGTCGCCGGCTCCGGCACTGCCGGCGTATTCACCCCGGCAAGGAACACTGTCGGCGGCAAATTCGTGGTGTTGCCGTTGTCGCCCCAGGCCAGGAAGCTCAGCGTTTCGCTCGCCGCTGTAGCCAGAAGATTCATCGACACCAGCTCCCAAGGGTGAACGCCCTGGGATGGCGTTGACATCAGCGCCGTGTCGGTTTCCGTCATATCACCTGTCGTGTTGGTGGTGCAGGGGTTGGTCGAGCAATCGACGGAGAAGCTGCCCGTGCCGAAAAATACCTTCCACTGCTCGGTCGTGGGGCCACTGAACCCGTTCTGCTGGCCGGCCGCCTGCCAGAAGCTCAGCGAATAGGTGTCTCCCACCGTCAGTCCGGTGATCACCTGGTTAAATGACGTCTCGAAGTTGGGATTGCCGTCCCCCTGGATGAAGTTTCCACCGGGTGGCGGGTTCGCGAACGGCCCCCAGACCCCGTAGGCACCATTCGTGAAGTCCTCCGCGGTGCCGGGAGCATCGATTGCGATGAGGCCGGTTCCGCCGGTCCAGCCAACCGGATTGGCGTCCGTAAACAGCGACTTGGGCGCTACGCTGGGGGAGTTGAACTGTGTAAAGGTCAGATTTTGAACCGGAAGGTTCGTCGCCTGAGCCGAATAGGCCATAACGGATAAGGCGATCGCAGATATTCCAGTCACGACGACGTTGCGCGTTCTCATTGTTCTTACGCCTCTCTTGTAACACAAAATCAACTAGTGAAAAAACCTTAACGCATCCCGAGGCCGGTCGTCAAGAATTGATGTCGTTTGAAAGCCCTTATTAATTTGACCGTTCGCTCCTAGGAGAAACGATCAGCGCGGGTGGTGACTACAGTATTCCTAGGGTGTGAGCGCGGATAGTTGCACGAATAAGTTAGGTTCGCTCGAGGATGCTCAACCCTCGATTGCGGTCGATCAGATAAATCAACCCACGATCATCGATGCACAAATCGTTGCTCGACGGACGATCCGCTCCCGGCGGCGCATCCGGCACGTGATACGCCACCTGCCGCAGCGCATGCGGATTGGAGATATCGATGATCCGCAGCCCGCTGGCGAACCACGCCGCCGCCACCTCGGTCCCGGCGATGAACTCCACCGGTTGATGGCACCCGGTCATCAGCGGGCTTTTCCGTCCCACCAGCTCCGGCACCTGGAAGCTGCCCACCGCAACCGGTCGCGTCTCGTCGGTGATGTCCATCATCCAGATGAACGAGGGCAGCTCCGCCGACATCTCCGGCGCCAGCGGAGCCACGTGCTCGTCCGCCACCACCATCCAGCGGTGCCCGGCAATATCCGGCTCCACCGGCACCACGCTGTGCGTCGGCCACGCGAACGGCGGGCTGGTATAGATCGATGACACCATCCGTGGCCGGCGCATGTCCGCGATATCCAGGATCACAGCCCCGCCGTGCCAGTAACTCACATACAGCCGATCGCCTCGCCGGATCGGGTGGTGGCACCGATGCGCGCGTCCCTGCCACGTCGGCGTTTCGCCACCGGCCAGGTGCTGCCCCGGCATCCACCACCGACCCACCTCGACCGGCCGCGCCGGGTCGGCGAGGTCCAGAATCATCACTATGTTGCCGATGTAACCGTCCAGCTCGGGCGAGATATAGGCAAAGCGCCCGTCGAAGGTGAACCGGTGCACGCCCATTCCACCGCACGCCCAGTGCGCGATCTCGCGCGGCCGGCGGGGATCCGTCGCATCGAAGATGCGCAGCCCGACGAAATCGCCCTGTGGCCCGCCGGCGCTGCCATGCCGCTCGCGGTTGGTGACCATGATCTCGTTCGCCACGCGCACCTTATGGGAATGCAAGCCTGCGGGGATATCGATCTCCGCCACTATCCGCGGGTGGCGTGGGTCGGCGATATCGACCACTGACGTTCCGTGCGGCGCCGCCATGTGGCCGATGAACGCGAACCGCCCGTCGACCACCACCTGCCCACCGCCTGCGCAATCGAGCCAGGCGACGGGCCGGATGCCCTCGCTCCGGCTCACGTCAACTCCCGCCCCAGCAGCGCTTCATAAACCCGCAACACCGAGCTGGAATCATCCACGCCCCAACCCTTAGCCCGGGCGGTGCGCATCAGGTTCATCACCTGTGGCGCGATCATTCCCGGCATGCCGTGCTCGTCCTGCATCTCCAGCGCCAGCCGCAGGTCCTTGTGGGCCAGGTCCAGCGCGAACCCGGGCTTGAAATCGCGTGCGAACGCTTTCCTGCCCAGGTTGCGGAACGAATCGGAATTTCCCGAGGCATTGCAGATCACGTCGTACAGCTTATGCAGGTCGATCCCCGCCAGCGCCCCCAGCATCAGCGCCTCGCTCGCCGCCGCGGCGTTGCAGAACGACAGCATGTTGTTGCACAGCTTCGCCACCGATCCCATCCCGACCTCGCCGACATGGATCACCTCCCGGCTGAACGACTTCAGCAGCGGAAGCTGTGCCTCGAACACCGCCGCATCGCCGCCCACCATGATCACGATTGTGCCGTCCATCGCCCGCGGCACGCCGCCGCTGACCGGCGCCTCCAGCATTGCCACGCCCTTCGCCGCCATGCCCGCGTGCACGCGCTTCGCGGTGGCCGGAGCGTTGGTGGAGAGATCGATCAGTACGGCGCCCGGTCTTGCGCTGGCGGCGACGCCGCCCTCGCCCAGAGTTACCTCCTCCACGTGCTTCGGCATCGGCAACGAGGTGAACACCACGTCGCAATGGCCGGCCACCTGGGCGCACACTGGTGCCGGCTGCCGCCCCGAGTGCGGTACACGCCTGCATCGCCGCCGGGTTCAGGTCGAACACCGTCACTTCGTGGTTGGTGTTGCGGATGATGTTGCGGCACATGGGGCCGCCCATGTTGCCGACGCCGATGAACCCGACTTTCATGCTCGCTTTCTCCTGCTGGTCTGGCCTGTGGTCGTCAGCATGGCAGAGCACCGAGCCGGAGTCAGGCCGATGGTCGCGGTCAGGTCAGGCCGAGGGAAACAGTCAGCGCCCGGTCATACGACCGACCTTGGCACGCCGGGTTGTCTGGCTCTGGATGATCGACCGCGATCTGAGATGAACGCCCCGCCCTCGCCCGACGGCAACCGCCCATGCTCAGAACGGCACGTCGCCGCACACCGTAATCCGGTGCATCACCCGCATCTCCGCCGGATAGTCGTTGATGGCGAAATGCTGCGTGCAGCGATTGTCCCAAAACGCCAGCGACCCCGTCTCCCACCGGAACCGGCAGGTAAATTCCGGCCGACGCGAGTGCTGCATCAGGAAATCGATCAACGGCCGGCTTTCGTCCTCCGTCATGTCCTCGAAATGCTGCACATGGCCGCCGATATACAGCGCCTTGCGGCCAGTTTCCGGATGCGTGCGCACCAGCGGATGCACCGATGTCGTCTGCACGTCGCCTGGGTCTTTTACTTTCATGCCGATCTGACCGGCGTAAGCCTCCTTGCGCGAGGAACCGTATTTCCTGTGCCTGTCCCCATAACACACGCTGTGCAACGATTCGCACAACCGCTGCATGCCGGGCGATAGCGTCTCGTACGCCAGGTACTGGTTGGTGAACATCGTATCCCCGCCCGCCGACGGCACCTGCTTCGCGTACAGAATGGTGCCCATCGCCGGGCGCGGTGAAAACATCTGGTCGGTGTGCCACGACCCACCAAAATTGCGCTTGTCCGTCGGCCGCTTGACGATCTCGAGTATCTCCGGATGGTCCGGCATGCCCTCCATGAACGGGTGCAGGTGGATGTCTCCCCACCGGCGCGCGAACGCCAACTGCCGTTCCGGCGACAGCGACTGGTTGCGGAAGAAAACGACCAGGTGGTCCAACAGTGCACCACGTATTTCGGCCAGCACCTCGTCCGGCAGGTCGCGCGACAGGTCGGCCCCGTCGATCTCCGCCCCGAGCGACCCGGCAATACGATGCGTCGAAATGTAACGGTGCTGGCTGTTGTGCAGCATCTGGTTCATGGGATCGCACTCCCTCCGTCCTCCGCAAGCTTGCTCCTCTCGGCCCCGGCGAGCAATCTTCCCGGTGCCAGATAAGGACCATGCCATGTCCCCGATCCACGCAAAGCTGACCCACATGGGCATCCATGTTCGTGACCTCGATCGGATGGTGGGCTTCTACTCCGAGGTGCTCGGGCTGATGGTGGCCGACCGCGGCCCCGGCCGCTCGCCGGGCAGCGAACTGGTGTTCATGACCGCCGATCCACGCTGCCATCACCAGGTGGTGCTGGTGACCGGCCGCCCGGACATCGCCGGTTTCAACCCGATCAACCAGGTCTCGTTCACCGTCGGCGCGCTCGCCGAGCTGCGCGAAGTCCGCGACCGCGCCCTGACCCGGGGCGCCACCGACATGCGCTGCGTCAGTCACGGCAACGCCTGGTCGATCTATTTCCGCGACCCGGAGGGCAACACGCTGGAGGCCTATCTCGATACGCCATTCCACGTGCCGCAACCGTATGGCGAGGCGCTAGACCTCGACAAGCCGGACGAAACCATCTTGCATGAAACCGAGGCCGCCTGCCGCGCCGCGGCCGGTTTCATGCCGCGCGAAGACTACATGCGCCAGATCGCCGCACGGCTGAGCTGACACCCACCGGACCAATCAGCGTACCAGCCAGTTCCTTGCGAGCGGGCTACGGCCGGATGATCGTTCCCGCGCCCCCTTCGGTGAACAGCTCCAGCAGACAGGCGTGTGGTACTCGTCCATCCAGGATCACCGCGCCCTTCGCGCCCTGCGTCACCGCTTCGATGCAGGTCTCCACCTTCGGGATCATGCCGCCGGTGATCATCCCGCGCTCGATGCCGCGCTGGACCTCGGCTACCGTCATTTCCGGGATCAACCGCTTGCTCTCGTCCAGCACGCCCGGCACATCGGTCAGCAGCAGCAACCGCTTCGCCTCCAGCGCGCCGGCTACCGCGCCCGCCACGGTGTCGGCATTGATGTTATAGGTCTGACCGTCTGCATCCGCCGCCACCGGAGCAACCACCGGAATCAAGCCGGCGCCGGTCAGTGCATGGATCACACGCACATCCATCTGCTCCGGCTCGCCGACAAAGCCGAGGTCAAGCACCTTCTCGATATTGCTGCCCGGGTCGCGCTTGGTGCGCCTGAGCTTGCGGGCGCGGATCAACCCGCCATCCTTGCCACAGATACCAACCGCCAGCGCACCCGCCCGGTTGATCAGTCCGGCGACATATTTGTTTACGGTACCGGCGAGCACCATCTCCACCACTTCCACCATGGCGGTATCGGTCACCCGCAGCCCGTCGACGAACGTTGAGTGGATCCCCAATCGCTTCAGCATCGCGTTGATCTGCGGCCCGCCGCCATGCACCACCACCGGGTTGATGCCGACCTGTTTCAGGATTGCAATGTCGGCGCCGAACTGCAGCGCGAGTTCCTCCTCACCCATCGCGTGGCCGCCGTATTTCACCACCACCGTAGCGCCGGCGTAACGGCGCAGGTAAGGCAGCGCGAGCGCGAGGGTGCGTGCCTGCTCGGCGGCGATCGCGTGGTCGGTGGAAGCGGCGCTCATGCTGGGTCCCTCTGTGCGGCGGTGCGGGTGGTACGGTCGCGCCTGCACAGGGTCAAGCAGCGTGTGGCGGAGCGCCCGCCCCATGCTACCCTGACCCAGGAGAGGAGAACGGCCATGAACGATCAGCCCACCGCCACCCCGGCCATGACAGTGGCAGTATCACGTGCCAGCGACCCGCATCTGGTGGCAGGCCGGCGCGCCTTCTTCACCTATCGCGACCTGGGCGTGACCGATGGCACGGCCGGCCGAATGCGAGCGCAGATCACCTCGGCCACTGCCGGCATGTCGCGTCCCACCGGTTGGCACCGGCACATCTGCGACATGCAATTCGTCTACGTGCTGGACGGATGGCTGGAGCTGGAATTCGCCGGCCGGGACACGGTGCGGTTGGAGAGGGGTGATTCCGTCATGATCCCCGGCGGCACGCCACATAACGAGACACGTACTTCCGACAGCTTCGAACTTCTGGAACTATCCGTGCCGGCAACGATGGGCACCGAACCATGCGACCCGCCAGCATAATCCGGATTGTCGGCATGGTGCTAATTTCGACGAGAAGCAAGGGGCGGAGTACCCAATGCAAGCTGATCTGCCTGATCCGGCCAACCGCGCCCCTCTTGCCACCGTTGCAGTCATCGGCAACGGCATTATGGGTCACGGCATCGCCCAGGTGTTCGCGGTTGCCGGTGTGCATGTACAACTGATCGGGCGATCAGAACCGAGCCTCGCCAATGCTCGCAGCCGCATTCGTGCGAGCCTGGATGATTTCATTCGTCATGACCTGCTCGCCGCCAGTCAGGCCGATGCCGCTCTTTCGCGCATCACCACGAGCATCTCTCTCGATGCCGCCGCCGAAGCGGAGCTTGTCATCGAAGCGGTAACCGAAGACCTCGAGCTCAAGCGCGAGATCTTCGCCCAGCTCGACAGGCTCTGCCCACCACCGGCCGTACTTGCTTCTTCCTCCGGGCAGCCGGCGAGTGCGCTGATCGAGCGTGTCAGCCACAAGGATCGCGTCATCGCCACGCATTTCTGGTACCCGCCGCAACTGCTGCCGCTGGTAGAAGTCTGCGGTGGGCCGCTCTGCAATCCCGATGTCGTCGCCTGGACCTGCGCCGCGATACGCCAGGCTGGCAAGCAACCTGTGGTGATCGACCGGGAATTACCAGGCTTCATCGGCAACCGCTTGCAATTCGCCATGCTGCGCGAGGCCTGGGCGCTGTGGGCCAGCGGCGCCGCCTCGGCCGAGGCGATCGACACTGTCGTGCGCAATACCATCGGGCGCCGGCTTGGCGTCACCGGCCCACTCGAATCAGCCGATCTCGGCGGTATTGAAACCATGTATCACTTTGCCCGATCGCTGCAGCCCGACCTGGACTGCTCGCCGGACCCGCCGCCGGAGGTCGCCGGCCTGCTGGCCAAGGGAGCGGCTGCCGGCACCAGCCGGCGTGGCGTTCACGATTGGTCCCGCCGCGACGATCAGGCGGTTCTCCGCGCCCGCACCGAGGAACTGTTCCGCTGGCTCGCGCTCGACCGCGAGCACCCCCAATAAGCCCCGACCTTAGGCGCTCGTTCTGGACTCCCTGCTGCCCTCAAGCGACCATCCCGGCATGACCGCCACGCATATTGTCGTCGGCGCCGGACAAGCCGGCGGCTGGGCTGCCATTTCGATGCGCCGAGCCGGCTTCACCGGACGCATTCTGCTGATCGGCGATGAGCCCTGGCGTCCTTACGAGCGCCCGCCTCTTTCCAAAGCGATGCTCGCCGCCGATCCCGAGCCGCCGGTGCTCTTTTTTCATGACGCGTCGCTCTACGCCGAACTGAACATCGAATTGATGCTCGGCACGCGGGTGGAGGAAATAGAACTCCACGGCCCAAGAGGTGCGGCTGCGGGACGGCCGATTGCTCGGCTATGACCGGCTGCTGCTTGCCACCGGTGGCCGGGCGCGGGCGCTGACGGTTCCCGGCGGTAAGCTGGTGCACCTCCTTCGTACCCTGGAGGAGTCGCGGGCGATCCGCTCGCGTCTGGCCTCGGCCAGGCATGTCGTCTGCATCGGCGCCGGGGTGATCGGGCTGGAAATCGCCTCCTCGGCCCGCACGCGTGGCTGTGCCGTCACGGTGCTGGAGGCCGCATCGTCGGCAATGGGCCGCTCCGTCTCGCCGGAGGGGGCGCGTTTCGTGGAAGGTCTGCACCGGGCGGCGGGCGTGGAACTTCGCTTCGGCGTCGTGATCGAAGCGATCGAGGCTGCCCCCCATGGCGGCGCCCGTGTCATGTGCCGTGACGGGACGATCGACGCTGATCTTGTGGTTGCCGGGATCGGCATGGAGCGAAGCCTGGAGCTGGCGCGGGACGCCGGCCTGGCGGTTGAGGGCAGCATCCTGGTCGATGAGCTTGGCCGCACCAGCGCGCCGGAGATATTCGCGGCGGGCGATGTCACGGCGTTCCTTCACCCGCAGTACGGGCGCCGGCTTCGGTTGGAATCGTGGCGACACGCCCAGAACCACGGGATTGCCGTCGGCCGGTCAATGGCTGGCGACCCAACGCCGTACGATGACATTCCCTGGTTCTGGACCGACCAGCACGGTGTCAATCTGCAGATCACCGGTCTTCCCGCCGACGCGGCCCGAACTGTCGTCCGGATCGATCAGTCGCCCGCATTTTGCGCCGTGCATCTGGCCGCGGACGATTCCGTGGTGGGCGTGACCGCCGCCGGCAGCCCGCGCGATATCCGCGCTGGCACGGCGCTGATCAAATCCGGCCGGCCGGTCGATCCGGTGCTTCTGGCTGACCCCGGCGTACCGCTTCAGCGCCTCTTGCCGCGAGGGGGCACCGCGGGCGCCATAGCCGGGGCGAAATCCGCGTAGGCGGCTCCGCCCGAGCGGAAGGCGCCGTACGCCGCCTCCGTCGGGGCGAAATCGGCATAGTGTATCTCGGTTCCGCCCGGCGGGTGCCACCGCGCCAGCACGCGGTTGCGGTATGCCGCGCCAAGCGCGGGTGTCTGGCTATGATAATCCGCGACCGCTTTGATCCAGTCCTGGCTGTGATCGTACAGCGCGTCCAGGAAACGGGCCGCATAGCGGGCGTTCGCCACGGGATCGAACGCCTGCTCCAGGCTGGAGAATGCAGCCGGATGGTACATCAGGTTGACTTGCAGGCAACCGACGTCGATCGAACGGAAGCCACTGGCCAGCAATTCCCGAACCGCGGCGATTGCGAGCGGCTTGCTGGGGAAGAAGAAGCCGGCGCCCTCCACATTGATGGTCCAGGGCCAGGGCTGGATCGCCCCGGATCGCGGATCCGGTCGGCCGCTTTCCACCAGTGCGACCGCGGACAGCAATCCTGGCGGCAGCCCTCGCCCGGCTTCGGCATCGTTGATTGCAGACTGGCAGGTTGCCGGGGGCGCTGATGATCGCGCCATCGCCGGGATTGTCGCAAAGACCAGGATCAGGGCGAGGAATGCGCGGCGCATGCCCCTGTTCTGCACGGAATTGCGCGCAATGCCAGCAGAATCCAACTCCGCGGCTCGCTGCATACAGGGCGGTGCCGGGCAGCCTGAGGCGATCACCGCAGACAGCCCGGCGGAGGCCCGTTCGGGGAGTGCGGAGGTGGGTTGCTAGAATCGACGGGCCGGGGACAATGGACCCGCGTTCGGGTCAGCGATGCCGCTGCGCGTCCAGCCATCCCATCATGATCCGGTTGAACGCATCGGGATGCTCGACATTCGGGAAATGCTTCGCGTCGGCGATCGGATCGTACCGCGCTCCGGGCACCAGAGCCGCGATCTTGCGATTTTGCTCCGGCGGTGTTCCGGGGTCCTGATCGCCGCAGACCACCAGCAGTGGCACGCGCAAGGACGCCAGCCGCCCGGTGAAATCGAAATCAAGGATCGCGTCGCAGCAGCCGAGATAGCCGGTCGGAGCCGTTGCCGCCACGGTGTCGCGGATCTGTTTCCAGCGTCGTGGATTGCGCTGCCTGAAGCCGTCGGTCAGCCACCGTTCCACCGTGGCGTCGGCCAGCGGTTCCAGCGAGTTCGCCCGTTGCACCGTGGCGAGGCGCTCGTCCCAGACCGCCTTGGCACCCTGCGGACTGGCGGGCAGAGTGTCGCACCACATGGCCGAGAGCAGCCGGTCGCCGTGCTCCAGCGCGAAGGCCTGCCCGATCATGCCGCCGATCGACAGGCCGATATAATGGATGCGCGAAATTTCCAGCGCGCTGAGCGTCGACGCCACATCTCCCGCGAGTTGTTTCATGCTGTAGGGCCGCGGCGCCGGGTCGCTGCCGCCGTGACCGCGCATATCCAGCCGCAACACGCGAAAGCCGGCCGCCAGCAACGGCGGAAGCTGCTCGGCCCACATGCCGCCGTCGGCCGCCAGTGAGTGCGTGAAGCAGACCACGGGCCCGCTCTCCGGCCCGACGACATCGTAGGCGATGCGGCGGCCGTCGATTTGCAACAGCATCCTGGGTTCCTCCTGGCGTTTGACGCAGAATACAGGCTGCGGAGCGCGCGCTCAAAGAGCGCGACGGAAGGTCAGGTTGATGCGGCACCGACCGGTCAGCTCGTGCGCGCCGTCGGCCAGCGTATCGACGCCGTGGAATTGCAGGCGCGTCGGGCCGCCCCACACGACCACATCGCCGCTCTCCAGGCGGATACGGCGCGGCCGAGCGGTGCGTGTCGCGCCACCCCACAGGAAGGTTGCCGGCAATCCCAGCGACGCCGACACGATCGGCGCCGACATGTCGCGCTCGTTGCGGTCCTGGTGCAGCGACAGCCGCGCCCCCGGTTCGTAACGATTGACCAGACATGCATCCGGGATGAACCCAGCGTAGCCGGCCGCCGCCGCAGCGCGCCCGGCAAGTGCCTGGAACGCATCCGGCATGGCGGGCCAGGCAAGGCCCGTCACCGGATCAACCGGATCGTAGCGATAGCCGCTGCGATCGGTCACCCAGCCGGCAGCGCCGCAATTGGTCATCGCCACCGACATGCGATACCCGCCCGGCGTTTCCATGTGCCGGAACGGCGCCGTGCGCGCCACCCCGGCGACTGCCCGCACCAGCTCTCGCTGCGACATCCCGCGCGAAGCCGCGCAGCAGGATCGCGCCGGCATCCAGGTTCTCGTGCGTCGCCGGCGGGGCAAGCGAGCTGAGCAGATCGCCACTCATCGCGCGTCGTGGAAGATTACGCCCAGCGTCAGTCGTTGCCCGGAGCGCAGCCGGCTGACGCCGTGCCGCATGGCGACACGATAGGCGCCGCGCGTTCCCTGTACCGGCCGATGGTTCACCGCGAAGATGATCCCCTCCCCCTGCGTGAGCGAGACCACCTCGGCGCGCGATTGCATTCGCGGACGCTGCTCGACGAGCACGAACTCGCCGCCGGTGAAGTCCTGCCCTGGCGAGCTGAGCAGAAATGCCACCTGCAACGGAAAGAACAGATCGCCGTACAGATCCTGGTGCAGGCAGTTATAGTCGCCGGTACCATATTGCAGCAGCAGCGGCGTGGGACGCGTCTGTCCGGCCGCGTGGCACTGCTCGATATAGGCGCTGTGCTCGGCCGGGAATCCACCCGTGGTCCCGAGGGTCGCGTTCCACCGGTTGGCGACCGGTGTCAGCCGGGCATACAGCGTTTCGCGCAACGCCTGGATCAGCTCCGGGAGCGGGTACGCATAGTATTGATATTCTCCGCGGCCGAATCCGTGGCGTGCCATCACGACGCGGCTACGAAACAACTGGTCCGATCCTGTACTGGCCCACCAACGTGGTGCACTCGGCCGGACTTAGCAGCGGCCCCGTCCTGGCGCAGCCGAACTCATCCAGCTCCCGGCTCAGTGTGGGCCAATCCAGTCCGGTAATACGCGCGGCAACGCCAGGAGTCGGAATATTCGTTACAGTCCTTGCGGTCACGGCCATTCGCCCCTCCTTCCGGGTAGGCCATCGGAATTGGGCGTCCGCATCACCGCACGCACTCCGCCCCGTGCTTTGGCTTTCGCGAAGCCTTAATCGAGGCACGCCGCACAGAGCTGTGCAAATGCGCGCGCGCGATGGCTAAGCGCGTGCTTCTCGTCCGCGTCCATCTCCCCGAATGATCGGTCGGCACCGGCCGGTACGAACATCGGATCATACCCGAACCCCTTGTCACCGCGCGGCGGCCAGACCGCCGTGCCGTCCACCCGACCGAGAAAGGTATCCGTGTGCCCGTCCGGCCATCCCAGGCACAGGGCCGCGGTGAACCAGGCGCGCCGGTCGCCGGTACCGCCCAGTTGCTGGTGCACCCGGGTCATGGCAGCCGCGAAATCCTTGTCCGGCCCCGCCCAGCGCGCCGAATACACGCCCGGCGCCCCATGCAGGGCCGCGACCGAGAAGCCGGAATCGTCTGCCAGCGCCGGCAATCCGCTCGCCCGGGCCGCGGCGAGCGCCTTGATCCGCGCGTTGCCGGCAAAATCCGGCGCATCCTCAGCCGGCTCGGCCAGTCCGAGCTCGGCCGCGGACACCGCCTGCAGGCAAAACGGGTGCACCAGCACGCGTATTTCCGCCAGCTTGCCCCGATTATGGCTGGCCAGCACCAACCGAGCCCCACGTTGCAGCCGCCGCGCCACTATGGAGCGCCCACCGCTTCCAACTGCCTGGCGAACAAGTTCGCGGTGCCGGCGCGCGCCAGGGATAGCAACGCCTGAAGCTGCGCTTCGGAAAACGTCACCCGCTCCGCCGTGGCCTGAACCTCGACAATGCCGCCGGCGGCGGTCAACACAAAATTTGCGTCTGCCTCGGCCGACGAATCCTCGTCGTAGTCCAGATCCAGCACCGCCTCCCCACCGGCGATCCCGCACGAAACCGCCGCCACCTGCCCGACCAGTGGATCGGCTTTCAGCACATTCATCTTGCGCAGGTGACGGAATGCCAGGCTGAGCGCGATCCAGGCGCCGGTGATCGCGGCGCAGCGGGTGCCACCGTCGGCATTCAGCACGTCGCAGTCCAGAGTGATGGTCATCTCCCCCATTGCCGGCCGGTTCACGACGGCCCGCAGACTACGCCCGATCAGGCGTTGGATCTCCTGTGTGCGGCCGGATTGCTTGCCCCGCGCCGCCTCCCGCTCGCCCCGCGTGTGGGTGGCGCGCGGCAGCATGCCATATTCCGCCGTCACCCAGCCCTGGCCGGAGCCGCGCAGAAAGGGCGGCACCCGGCCCTCGGCGCTGGCCGCGCACAGCACCTCGGTGTTGCCCATGCGGATCAGGCACGAACCCTCGGCATGGCGGGCAAAGCCAGGGGTGATCGAGACGGAACGCAATTCATCGGCGGCACGGCCGGAGGGACGCATTGGGCAGCTCCTGTGTGAGTCCGATCAGCAAGACCAGAACCGCGCCGCCCTGTCACGCCAGGCCCGTCGCGGTTTGACCAAAGGCGTACCGCTACCTAGCTTTCCATGCTAGAAGGCTCGCATGGACGTTCCGGTCAATAACCAATTCCGCGCTGCGCGTCCTGCGGCCCTGCCGCCAGGACTTGATGCCCGTTCGGCGGCGGTGCTGCGGGAAATCGTCGAGCAGTACCTCGAAACCGGCGAGCCGGTGGGCAGCCGCACATTGTCCCGCCGCCTGCCCATCAACGTGTCGCCGGCGACGATCCGCAACGTCATGGCCGACCTGACCGAGGCCGGCCTGCTGTTCGCGCCACACACCTCCGCCGGCCGGCTGCCGACCGACCAGGGCCTGCGGCTGTTCGTCGATGGGCTGTTGCAGTTCGGCGAGCTGAGCGAGGATGAGCGCGCGGCCATTTCAGCTTCGCTCGCGGCCTCGGGGCGCAGCCTGGAGGAGACGCTGGCCGACGCCAGTTCCATGCTGTCCGGCCTGTCCGCCGCGGCCGGACTGGTCCTGGCCCCGAAGACCGAGGGGCCGCTCAAGCATATCGAGTTCGTCCCGCTTGGCTCCGGCCGTTCGCTGGTGGTGCTGGTCGGCGCGGATGGCCACGTGGAGAACCGGGTGATCGATACCCCGCCCGGCATTCCCCCGTCTGCCCTGCAGCAGGCCGGCAACTATCTGAATGCGCGCATCGCCGGCCGGCCGCTGGGGGATCTGCGGCGGATCGTCAGCGACGAGATGGCGGCCAACCGCACGGAACTGGACGAGCTGTCGGCGCGGATCGTCGAAACGGGGCTGGCCACCTGGAGCTCTGAAGGGCGAGGCGGCAGCCTGATTGTGCGCGGCCAGGGGCGGCTGCTGTCGGACATCACCCAGATCGAGCGGCTGGCCGCGATCCAGGCCTTGTTCGAGCGATTGGAAACGCAGGAAACGATGCTGCGCCTGCTGGACCTGGCCGAGCAGTCAGACGGGGTGCGGATTTTCATCGGTTCGGAAAGCGGGCTTTTCGGCACCACCGGCATTTCCATGATCGTCGCGCCCGCACGCAACGAAACCGGGCGTATTCTGGGCGCGATCGGGGTGATCGGCCCGACGCGGATCAATTACGGACGGATCATTCCCGTCGTGGACTACACGGCACGTGTGATCGGCCGGCTGCTGGGTTGATCGCCGCATAGTTGCCCGGTTGGTGCACGCGGCTGATTGCACAAGGCAAGCCCGCCGCCTAACCTGCGGGCCGCAGGTGGGCAGGATGGGCGAGATGCAGCAGCAAAGCGGCATGGATCAACTGGCGATCAATACCATTCGCATGCTGGCGGTCGATGCGGTTCAGAAGGCGAAATCGGGACATCCGGGCACGCCGATGGATGCCGCCCCAACCGCCTATGCGCTGTGGCAGCAGGTATTGCGCTATGATCCCGCGGACCCTGATTGGATGAACCGCGACCGTTTCGTGCTATCGTGCGGGCATGCCTCGATGCTGCTCTACAGCCTGATTCATCTGGCCGGCATCAAGGCGGTGCACCCGTCCTATGAACAGGTCGGCCGTGACGCGGTGACATTGCAGGATATCGAGACGTTCCGTCAGGGTGGCAGCCGGTGCCCGGGGCATCCCGAATTCGGCTGGACTTCGGGCGTGGAAACCACAACCGGTCCGCTGGGGCAGGGCGCCGCGACCAGCGTCGGCATGGCGGCGGCCGGACGGTGGCTCGCCGCCACGTATAACCGGCCGGGCTTCGATCTGTTCGATTTCAATGTCTATACGCTGTGTGGCGACGGCGACATGATGGAGGGGATCACCAGCGAGGCGGCATCGCTCGCCGGACATCTGCGGCTGGGGAACCTGTGCTGGATCTATGACAGCAATCGGGTGACCATCGAGGGCCATACCGACATCGCCTTCACCGAGGACACCGCCGCACGATTTCTCGCGTATGGCTGGAACGTGACCCGGGTGAGCGACCCGAACGACCTTGAGCAATTGCGGCGCGCGTACACGGAATTCGGCGCCGTCACCGACCGGCCGACACTGATCGTGGTGCACAGCCATATCGGCTATGGCTCGCCGCACAAGCACGACTCGCCCGAGGCGCACGGAGAACCGCTCGGTGAGGAGGAAGTACGGCTGACCAAGCAATTCTTCGGCTTCGATCCCGACAAAAGTTTCGTCGTTCCGCCCGGCGTGCGCGAGCATTTCGCCGCCGGGATGGGCGCCCGGGGAGCGAAGCTGCGCCAGGCGTGGAACGCCCGTTTCGCGCGCTACCGTAGCGAACATCCCGATCTCGCCGGGCAGGTGGACTGCATCATGCGCCGAGAGCTGCCGAAGGGCTGGGATAGCGCGATTCCGAGCTTTGCGGCGAGCGAGAAGGGTATTGCCACGCGCGATGCGTCCGGCCAGGTGCTGAACGCAATCGCGGCCCACATACCCTGGCTCGTGGGCGGCGCCGCTGACCTGTCACCGAGCACCAAGACGCGCCTGACGTTCGAGGGCGCCGGGGATTTCCAGCCGCCGGGCAGCCCAGGCGCCTTGACCGGCCGCAACGTGCATTTCGGTGTGCGTGAGCACGCCATGTGCGCCATGGTAAACGGCTTGACGCTGACCGGACTGCGCGCGTTCGGCTCCGGGTTCCTGATCTTCACCGATTACGCGCGCGGCGCGATCCGGCTGTCTTCGTTGATGGACCTGCCGGTGATTCATGTCTGGACACACAACTCGATCGGGGTCGGCGAGGATGGCCCGACGCACCAGCCGATCGAGCAGATCGTTTCGCTGCGCGCGATCCCCGGCATGGTGGTGATCCGCCCGGCGGATGCGAACGAGATGGCGGAGGCGTATCGAACCGTTCTGCAGTTCACCAGCCGCCCGGCCGCGCTGATCTGCTCGCGCCAACCGCTGCCGACAGTGGATCGCGGCAAATACGCGCCGGCGTCGGGGCTGGTGCGCGGTGCTTATGTGCTGGCCGACGCCGCAAATGGAAAGCCCGATGTGATACTGATCGGCACCGGCAGCGAGGTCTCGCTGTGCATGGGTGCTCGCGAGAAACTGGCGGCCGAAAATATCGCCGCGCGGGTGGTCAGCATGCCGTCCTGGGAGCTGTTCGAGGAGCAGGACGAAGCCTACCAGGAGAGTGTGCTGCCGGCGGCGATGACCGCGCGCGTGACGGTCGAGGAAGCGGCGGCGATCGGATGGCATCGCTACGCTGGCCGCCGCGGGGTGGTGCTGGGCATGCACACGTTCGGCATGTCGGCGCCGATCAAGGTGGTTGCCGAGCATTTCGGTTTCACGACAGAGCACGTTGTTGCGGCGGCAAAGCAGGCGATCGCGCGCCGCACCTGAACCATAAGCGGGGGAGAATGGCTCTCGCGCACAAGGAGAACGCTCGATGCAACTTGGCATGATCGGTCTGGGCCGGATGGGCGGCAACATGGTGGTGCGACTGATCCGCGCGGGTCACGAGTGCCACGTCTATGACGCGCATGAGACCGCAGTGAAGGAACTGGTGGACAAAGGTGCGAAGGGCAGCACGAGTTTGAAGACCTTTATCAACTCCTTGTCCAAGCCGCGTGCCGTCTGGCTGATGGTGCCCGCAGGGGTGGTCGATTCGGTACTCGGGACATTGACGCCGCTGCTTGATGCCGGGGATACCGTGATCGATGGTGGCAATTCCTACTATCACGACGACGTTCGCCGGGCCGGCGAGCTGAAGGCCAAGGGGTTGCATTACGTCGATGTCGGCGTCAGCGGGGGCGTCTGGGGCCTGGAGCGCGGTTATTGCCTGATGATCGGCGGCGAGAATGAGGTGGTCCGGCGGCTCGATCCGGTATTCAAGGCGCTGGCACCGGGAGTCGGAGACGCATCCCGTACTCCCGGCGCGACCGGCGAACCGAGCCCGGCCGAGCAGGGCTATTTGCATTGCGGGCCGAATGGCGCGGGCCATTTCGTCAAGATGGTCCATAACGGCATCGAGTATGGCATCATGGCCGCCTATTCAGAGGGCCTGAACATCATCCATCATGCCAACGCCGGTTTGCATCAGCGCGAGATGGACGCCGAAACCACGCCGCTGCGCCATCCCGAGCTGTACAAGTACGAGATCGAGATCGATAAGGTCGCGGAGGTCTGGCGCCGCGGCAGCGTTATTGGTTCCTGGCTGCTGGATCTCACCGCCAGCGCGTTACGGAAGAGCCCTGATCTGGAGGGTTTCCACGGCCGCGTTTCCGACTCCGGCGAAGGTCGCTGGACCTTGCAGGCGGCGATCGATGAAGGCGTGCCGGCGCCGGTCATCAGCGCCGCGCTGTACGCGCGGTTCAGCTCTCGCGGGGAAGACGAGTTCTCCAACAAGCTACTGTCGGCGCTGCGTTTCGAATTCGGTGGTCACGTCGAAAAGAGTGCGTGACGGCAAACCAGGAGATACGGCCATGAAGGCGACCGAACGGCTGCATGCGATGGGACAGAGTCTGTGGCTCGACGATATCACCCGCGACATGCTCGATAGCGGCACGTTGCAGGGTTACATCGACGAGTTGTCGGTGACCGGGCTGACCTCCAACCCGACCATCTTCGATCACGCCATCACGCATAGCCCCAAATACGATGATGACATCCGCAAGCTGCTGGGCAAGGGAATGTCGGGCGAGGCGCTGTTCTTCGAGCTGGCCCTTGCCGACCTGGCGCGCGCGGCGGACCTGTTCCTGCCGGTTCATCGCCGGACGAGCGGTGTTGATGGGTGGGTGTCGCTGGAGGTCTCGCCGAAGCTCGCTCACGACACGGCAGCGACGGTTGCCGCAGCCAAGCAACTGCACGGCAAGGCGAACAAACCCAACCTGTTCATAAAAATCCCTGGCACGGTCGAAGGATTGCCGGCAATCGAGGAAAGCATTTTCGCCGGGGTCGCGGTGAACGTGACGCTGCTGTTTTCGCGTGCTCATTATCTCGCCACCGCGGATGCCTACATGACAGGACTCGAACGTCGACTGGCAGCCAAACTGCCGCTCGATATTCACTCGGTCGCGTCGGTGTTCATCAGCCGATGGGATCGCGCCGTGGTCGAGAAAGTGCCGGAGAAGCTGCGCGATCGTCTCGGCGTGGCAGTCGGCCAGCAAGCCTACAAGGCGTATCGCGACGTGCTCGAACTCGGATCGCTGGCAGCGCTTGGCGAATGCCGGCGCCAGGCCACAGCGCCTCCTGTTCGCCAGCACGAGCATGAAGGACCCGAAGGCACCGGATACGCTATATGTCACGGCATTGGCTGGGCCCAACACGATTAACACTACGCCGGCGGGGACCTTGCGCGCATTCAGCGAGCACGGTGAGTTGGCCGCCGGCCTCCCCCGCGACGGCGGCGACTGCGAACAGGTGATCGCCGCGCATATCAGAGCCGGGATCGACGTGGACGCGCTCGCCGCGCAGCTTCAGGTCGATGGCGCCAAATCGTTTGTTGCGTCCTGGCAGGACCTGCTCGGAGCGATCGAGAAGAAGAGCAGCAAGCTCAGCTAGGCTGAACCCGCTCACGCCGGGCCGTGCGGCGAGGGTCGCCGGGGCGGAATTGTGACCGCTGCGCTGTTGGTGTAGGGAAGCGCACGCTTCAAAGCCGCCATGGAGACAATGCACAGCGCCAGCTACACGATCGAAGGCACCACCGGCCCCTGGGAGCTGGTGATCGGACTGGAAGTGCACGCCCAGGTCATCAGCAAGGCCAAGCTGTTCTCGGGCGCGGCAACTGATTTCGGCGCCGAGCCCAATACGCAGGTCAGCTTCGTCGATGCCGCGTTCCCCGGCATGCTGCCGGTGATCAACCGCGAGTGTGTCGCCCAGGCTGTCCGCACGGGCCTCGGTCTGAATGCCCGTATCAACCCGGTCAGCCGGTTCGATCGGAAGAACTATTTCTATGCGGATCTGCCGGCCGGCTATCAGATCAGCCAGTACCAGCACCCGATCGTGGGCGAAGGTGCCATCCAGATTGAACTGGCCGATGGCAGCACCCGGGAGATCGGCATTACTCGCCTGCACCTGGAGCAGGATGCCGGCAAGTCGCTGCACGACCAGCACCCGAGCAAATCCTTCATCGACCTGAACAGGGCCGGCGTTGCCTTGATGGAGATCGTCAGCGAGCCTGACCTGCGCAGTCCGGAAGAAGCCGGTGCTTATCTGCGCAAGCTGCGTACGATCCTGCGCTATCTCGGTACTTGCGACGGCAACATGGAGGAGGGCTCCATGCGCGCCGATGTGAATGTATCGGTGCGCAAGCACGGCGAGCCGTACCGCACCCGCTGCGAGGTGAAGAACGTCAATTCCGTCCGGTTCGTGATGCAGGCGATCGAGGCGGAAGCACGGCGCCAGATCGAGGTGTGGGAATCCGGTGGGACGGTGGGGCAGGAAACCCGCTTGTTCGATGCCGCGCGTGGCGTGACGCGAAGCATGCGCAGCAAGGAAGACGCGCATGATTACCGCTATTTTCCCGATCCGGACCTGCTGCCGCTGGTGCTGGAGGAAGACTGGATCGCCGCACTGAAATCGCAACTGCCGGAGCTGCCGGATGCAAAGAAGGATCGGTTCATCCGCGACTATAGTCTGCCCACCTATGACGCCGGCGTGCTGGTTGCCGAGCAGGCGACCGCTGATTTTTACGAGACGGTCGCTCAGGGACGTGACGCGAAAATTGCGGCCAACTGGGTGATGGGCGATTTTTTCGCCGCGCTGAATCGGACCGGCCTGTACGATCACCGATAGTCCGGTCAGCGCGGCCAATCTGGGCCGGCTGCTCGACCTGATGGCGGACGGCACGATCAACGGCCGCATCGCCAAGGAGGTGTTCGAGGCGATGGTCGATTCCGGGGACGACCCAGCCCGCATCATCGAGGCGAAAGGTCTTCGCCAGGTCACCGACTCCGGGGCAATCGAAGGGGCGGTGGACAAGGTGCTGGCCGCCAACGCCGACAAGCTGGCGGAGTACCGCGCCGGCAAGGACAAGCTGTTCGGCTTCTTTGTCGGGCAGACGATGAAAGCGATGGCCGGGAAAGGGAACCCGGCGCTGGTCAACGAAACGCTGCGACGGCGTCTGGCGGAGTAGCCGGGCGACCTGTCGCGTGCGAGGTCACACCATGCATGCATTCCATGACCATTGTTGCCGAGCGCTCGATGACATTCGCGCGCAGGGCCGTTATCGCCGGTACACGCCGCTGGCGAAACAGACGGCAGGCTTTCCGCTGTATCGCCGCGCGGACGGATCCGAGGTGCTGGTGTGGTCGTCCAACGATTACCTCGGCATGGGCGGTGACCTGTTGGTGGTAGAGGCCGCATGCACGGCAGCGCACGACATGGGCGTGGGTGCCGGTGGGACCCGCAATATCGGCGGCACCAGCCCGTTGCATGATGCGCTGGAAGCGGAGCTGGCCGATCTTCACGGCAAGCAGGCGGCGCTGCTGTTCACCTCCGGCTTCATCGCGAACCAGGCGGCGCTCGCCACGATCCTGAATTCGATGCCGGACTGGGTAGTGTTTTCGGATGAACGAAACCACGCCTCGATGATCGCCGGGATCAAGGGATCAAAGGCTACCTGCCGCATCTTTCGACACAATGACATCGCGCATCTGGAAGCGTTGCTGGCCGAAGCCGCACCGGAGGCCCCGAAGCTGATTGCCTTCGAGTTGGTCTATTCGATGGATGCCGATATCGCGCCGATCGCGGATATCTGCGATCTGGCCGTGCGGTTCGGCGCGATGACCTATCTAGACGAGGTGCACGCGGTCGGCATGTATGGGCCGAATGGCGCCGGCGTGGCCGAGCGGGATGGCGTGGCTGACCGGATCGACATCATCGAAGGGACGCTCGCGAAGGCGTTCGGCTGCCACGGCGGTTACATCGCCGGGAATGCGAAGGTGGTCGATTACATTCGCTCCACCGCGCCCGGGTTCATCTTCACCACCTCCCTGCCACCGATGATCGCCGCCGCGGGATTGGCGAGCGTGCGTGAGGTTCGGCGGAATGCGGCACGCCGCGCGGCGCTGTTCGAGCGGGCCGAGACATTAAAGCGGCGCCTGCATGCCGTGGGACTGCCCGGTCTGCCGTCGTCCAGCCACATCGTCCCGGTGCATGTCGGCGATGCGGCGTTGTGCAGCGAGGTCAGCCGACGGTTGCTGGAAGAATTCGGCATGTATGCCACGCCGATCAACTATCCCACGGTGCCGCGCGGGACGGAGCGGCTGCGCCTGACCCCCACGCCGCTGCACACCGATGGCATGATGGACCGGCTGGTCGCGGCGCTCTCCGCCATCCTGCTGCCGGCGAGTCAACAAGCCGCCTGATGTCCGACCGGCCGCTGCTGCGGCTATTGCCGGGCCAGGGGCGGCGGCTGCGGGCCGGTGCTCCCTGGGCGTTCAGCAACGAGATCGCGATGAAGCCCGAGTACAGGCACATGGAACCCGGGACGCTGGTGCGGTTGGAGGGTGATGACGGGGTGCGTTTCGGCACCGCCATGTTCAACCCGCACAGCCTGATTGCCGCCAGACTGCTGGATCGCGATCCGGCAGCCGTGGTCGATCTGTCCTGGATGCGTGGCCGGCTACGGGAGGCAATCGGGTTGCGGACCCAGGTGTGTGATACGGCGTTTCACCGCCTGGTTCATGCCGAAGCCGACCGGCTGCCCGGGCTGATCATCGACCGCTATGACGATGTCGTGGTGGTTGAAGCGAACAGTGCCGGGATGGACCGGCTGCTGCCGCTCATCACGGAGGCGCTGCTAGAAGAGTTGCCGTTGCGCGGCGTGGTGGCCCGCAATGATTTGGCGGGGCGACGGCTGGAAGGCCTGGAGGAAAATGTCGCTGTCCTGCACGGAACGGCGGCGGACACGATCGTCGAGGAAGGCGGCGTGCGCTTTCCGGTTGATCCGTTGGCGGGGCAGAAGACGGGCTGGTTCTTCGATCAGCGGCCGAACCGGGATCGGGTCGCGGCGCTGGCGGCGGGCGGGCGGGTGCTGGACTTGTTCGCTCATACAGGCGCGTTCGGGTTGCGTTGTGCCGCGGCGGGGGCAGAGCAGGTGCTGCTGGTTGATTCCAGTGCGGCGGCGCTGCATCAGGCGGAGGCGGCGGCGGCCGCCAACGGATTGGCTGGGCGGGTGACGGTGCGGCGTGGCGACGCGTTCGAGGTAATGCAGGAGCTCGGCGCGACAGGGGAGCGGTTCGATTTGATCGTGTGCGACCCGCCGGCCTTCGCAAAATCCCGGAAGGATGCCGCCGTGGGATTGCGGGCATACGGACGCATGGCTCGGCTGGGGGCGGAGCTGGTGCGCGCGGGCGGGTTCCTGTTCGTTGCCTCGTGCAGCCATCACGCGCCGGCGGAGGCGTGGGCCGGGGAGATCGCGCGCGGACTGCACCGGGCGCGGCGCGAGGGGCGGATTGTGTTTACCGGAGGTGCCGGCCCGGACCATCCGGTGCATCCGCATCTGCCGGAAACAGGGTATTTGAAGGCGCAACTGATGCAAGTGTTGGCGTGACGATTGCATTTTAGCTTGACATCTGTAAGGTTAACATATGGTAGGGTGCCAAGCCCCTGCGGAAAAACGGTTGCTGCTGATCGTCGGGGCTCCGCGCAGCGGGACGACGTGGCTGCATATGCTGCTGACCCGATCGCCGGCGGTCGCCTCGGCGTTCGAGACGCACCTGTTTTCTGGTTACATGCGCTCCAACTTCGAACGCTGGCGGCGCTGGTCAGCCGAAGATCACGTTATGGGGTTACATCGGCTAATCGATGAGGCCGCTTATTTCGGGCTGCTGCGTGAATTCGCGGCTTCGGTCCTGGCCAAGGTGGCGGAGAACAAGCCGGGAGCCAGCTACATCCTGGAGAAGACGCCCGCCCATGTGGCGTTTGCCGAGGATATCCTGGCGCTGTTTCCAGATGCGTTTTTCATCCACCTCATCCGTGATCCGCGCGCGGTGGTGGCGTCGTTGCTGGCTGCGTCGCGTGGGTGGGCGTCGGATATTTCTGGTATCGGCGTGGCAGAGGCGTGCGAGATCTGGGTACGATCGGTGCAAAACGGACAGCGCATCGCGTCGCTGACGGGCGGCTATGCCGAAGTGCAGTACGAAGACCTGCTGCGCGATGGGCCGGCGGCGCTGCAGCGGGTATTCGAATGTATCGGAAACCCTGTCTCGCTTAGCCAATGTGAGGAATTCGTGGCGCAGTGCTCGTTCGAGGCGGTTCGCCCACGGAGCGGAGAGGGGCAGGATTTGGCCATTCCGAAGCTGCCGTCTGACTTCTTTCGCCGAGGCAAGTCAGATAGCTGGCGTCAAGACCTGACCGCGACACAGATTGCGCTGACAGAGGCGCTGACCGGTCCGGTCATGCGGCCGTTGGGCTATCCGGCCGACAGAGGTGCAGAGGTCAGGACGCAGGGGGCCGTTGTGGCGGCGCGGGTGCGGAAGGCCGCGAGCTGGCGGCTGGCGCGGCTGGCTCGCCGGCTATGGGTGCAGTGAAGGGCGCAAACTTCGGCCCTCGGACTGGGGGACCCGAGGAAGGCTTGCTGCCCCTGCCCTGGGCGTCCGCTCTCGTTGGAGACGCATACGAATGATGATGTCATTAAACAGGAACGCGCCCATGTCATCGGACGTTACGGCGCGTGGACGGATCACAATTTCCATTTGGGCGGTGATCTCTCTACGATCAGTAAATCGAGACGAAATATAAAATTGCAACGAATCGCCGGGGTCGTCCGGTATCTCGCGCGCAAGCCGATTGCCTACATGCAGCCGTGCGATTTTGTATCATGCACGAACGGGCACCTGCAACGTTTGCGATCGGCGACCGGGCGCGGAAGCTGGATTCTCTGTTGCACCGCAGGCCCGAAACGTGGGAACTTTATCGGGAAGCTGATCGACTGAGATGCGCAAAGCATGACTAGGTTTGACAGGCTGTCGCCGCTGGCGCGGGCGGTGGTGCTCTGCGGCGTCGTGTTGGGCGCGTTCGTGATCCTCTTCGTCGCGGCGGAAGCAGCGGTGCGGGTGCGTGCATGGGTCAATTACGGCCAGGTCCAGTCGGTCAATGACCTTTTCCACATTGACCCGAAACTTCACATCCGTATGCCTAATCCCAACACGGACGTCATCCTGGCCCGCCGTGACCATGTGCAGATCAACAGCCATGGTTTCCGCAGCCCGGAACTTCCGCTCTCGAAACCGGCAAATACGATCCGCATCGCCTTCCTGGGTGAATCGACCACATTCGGCGCCGAGGCCAGCAGCAACGACATGACCTGGGCGCATCTGGTGAATGTCGGGTTGCAGAAGCGGTTTCCGGACGTGCGGTTCGAGTGGATCAATGCTGCGGTGTCCGGCTACGTCGTCAAGGACTCGATCATCCGGTTCCAGAACCAGGTCGTGCCGTTCCACCCCGATATTGTCGTCGTTTACCATGGCAACAACGACCTGGCGATCGAGAGCCTCGATATCGCGGTCAGGCAGCATCTCGTGACACCGTCTCCTGAGGAGGGCTTCCTGGCAAAACACTCCTACCTGGTGTTCCTGGTCGAGAAGAATTTGCGTCACCGGGAATCCGAAAGCCAGGGCGAAGGGCATGCCAGGAAACTCGCCAGCAGCTTCGATTTCCGCCCGCTTGCTGACGAGTTCAAGGACCATCTGCGGCAACTGATCGCTGAGATCGAGCAGACCGGGGCCATCCCTGTCGTGGTAAAGTTCTCGCCACGCGTGCGCCCGACCCAGACGCCTGACGAACAGCTCGCGGCGGTGCAATCCAGCTTCCAGACGATGCCCTACATGACGCCGGCGCTGCTGCTCGCCGGCTACAAGGCGTTCAACGAGGCGATCGAGCAGCTTGGTTCGGATCCGCGCGTGATCGTGGTGGGCGACGAATTCGCAATCCCTGCCACAGCTGCCGATTACGAGGATGCCATCCATTTCAGGGATCCGGGGATGGTCGCCATGAGCGATCGGGTGGTGAAGGTGCTGGCGAGCGACCGGCGGATTGAAACGCTCGTAGAGACCATGCACAACGCCGGCCACGGCTGCCCGACCGCCAGCCATGATTGCAGCGGCACTGAGGAGCGGTAGCAGCTTGGCAGAACAACCGACCTTCCACGAGAGCTTCGAGCGCGCCAAGGACGTCAAGGCCGGGTCGGACCGAAACTTCGGGCTGGTCTTCGCCTTCATCTTCGCGGCGACGGCTCTGCTGCCGCTGCGTTCCGGCGGCGAGATCCGTTGGTGGGCACTCGTCGTTGCCGCCATCCTGTTGCTGGCGGCTTTGATCCGGCCGCGGGTCCTGGCCATGCCCAACCGCCTGTGGGCCAGGCTCGGCGCGATCCTGCACCGGGTCGTCACGCCGGTGATCCTCGGACTGCTGTTCTATCTGGCGGTCACCCCGACCGCGCTGATCCTGCGCCTCATGGGGCGGGATCCGCTGCGGCTGCGCCTCGACCGGCAGGCGAGCACGTACTGGATCAGCCGCCAGCCGCCAGGGCCCGAGCCGCAGTCCATGCGGCAACAATTCTGACGCAGGAGCGACCGATGGCCTTCGTTTTGGAATTCTGGGACTTTCTGCGGGTGCGGAAGAAATTCTGGCTCCTGCCGATCCTGATGATGATGGTTCTGTTCGGTGCCCTGATCGTGTTTGCCCAAGGGTCGGCCCTGGCCCCGTTCATCTACACGATCTTCTGATGCGCGTTCTCGGCATCTCCGCATTCTATCACGACAGCGCCGCCGCGCTGGTCGACGACGGCGTGGTTATTGCCGCGGCACAGGAGGAACGCTTCAGCCGCAAGAAGCACGATGCCAGATTCCCGCGCCACGCCATCGATTACTGCCTGGCCGAGGCGCGGGTCGGGATGCGCGACGTGGACTACGTGGCCTTCTACGACAAGCCGTTCCTGAAATTCGAGCGGCTGCTGGAAACCTACACCGCCTTCGCACCGGCGGGCTTCCAGTCCTTCCGGATGGCACTGCCGCTCTGGTTGCGGGAGAAGCTGTTCCAGAAGGATCTGCTGCGGAAGGAGCTCAGGTCCTTCGACGGCAAGTTCGACTGGAAGAACCGCCTGCTGTTCACCGAACATCATCTGAGCCATGCCGCATCGGCGTTCTTCCCGTCGCCCTTCGGCAGCGCGGTCGTGCTTACGATGGACGGAGTTGGCGAGTGGGCCACCTGTTCCGTGGCCATGGGCGAAGGCAACGACCTGAAGATCCTGAAGGAACTGCATTTCCCGCACTCGCTCGGCCTGCTGTATTCGGCCTTCACCTACTATACCGGATTTAAGGTCAATTCCGGCGAGTACAAGGTGATGGGGCTGGCACCGTACGGCGAACCGAAATACGCACAGAAGATACTGGACAACCTGATCGACCTGAAAGACGACGGCTCGTTCCGGCTGGATCAGTCCTATTTCAACTACTGCACCGGGCTGACCATGACCAGCGAGAAGTTCAGCGCGCTGTTCGGCGGGCCGCCCCGCAAGCCGGATAGCGAGCTGCTGGTGCAGCATCACATGGATCTCGCGGCCTCGATCCAGGCCGTGACCGAGGAGGTCGTGCTGCGGATGACCCGCAGCCTGGCACGTGAGACGGGCGCGCGAAACCTGTGCCTGGCCGGAGGTGTGGCGCTCAACTGCGTGGCGAACGGCAAGGTGCTGAAGGACGGACAGTTCGACAATATCTGGGTCCAGCCGGCGGCGGGAGACGCCGGCGGCGCGCTCGGCGCAGCCTATTGCGTCCACTATCTTTACAAGGGCAATGCGCGGGCGCCATCGAACGAACTGGATGGCATGAGGGGCTCGTACCTGGGACCGTCATTCGACGACAGCGACATAGAACAGCGGCTGCAAGCGGCCAAGGCTCGGTTCACGGCGCTTCCCGAAGCCGCGGTCATCGACAACACGGCACAGGCCCTGGCGGACGGGAAGGCCGTCGGATGGTTCCAGGGCCGCATGGAATTCGGCCCGCGCGCCCTTGGCGCACGATCGATCCTGGCCGATGCCCGGTCCGCTACCATGCAGAAGACGCTGAACCTGAAAGTGAAGTTCCGGGAATTGTTCAGGCCCTTCGCACCGTCGGTGCTGCGTGAGCACGTGTCAGACTGGTTCGAGCTTGATGCCGATAGCCCGTACATGCTGCTGGTTGCGGATGTCGTCCAGGATCGGCGCCGAGCAATGACCCAGCAGGAAGCGGCATCATTTGGCATCGACAAGCTGAATGCGGTGCGGTCGGAAATTCCCTCCGTCACGCATGTGGATTACTCCGCCCGGGTGCAGACGGTGCACAGGGAAACCAACCCGCTCTATCACCGGCTCATCTCACGCTTCCACGAGATCACCGGATGTCCAGTCGTCGTCAACACCAGCTTCAATGTGCGTGGGGAGCCGATCGTCTGTACGCCGGAGGACGCCTTTCACTGCTTCATGGGAACGGATATCGACCTGCTCGTCGCCGGCAACTACATGCTGTGGAAGCAGGAGCAGGATCCGAGCCTGAAAGTGGACTACAAGGACCGGTTCGAATTGGACTAGCGCGTGATCGCCTGAGGCAGCATCGCCACAAAGCGTGAATCACGCTCTAACTGTCGAAGCTATGAAGGTTGTTCACCCGGGGTGAAGGGGTGAAGCTGTGGTTGCCAGACCTTCAACCGCACGCCCAGGGAGCCCCGGATGAACCTGCACAAGAATGCGCGCCTGACGCCGCAAGGTCGAGCCTTGCTGGTGCAACGCGTCCGCACCGATGGATGGCGGGTGGGAGATGCGGCCGCTGCCGCCGGTGCTCTCGTCAACGACAGGCGTTTCGTTGGCTGGCGCGGCATCGGGCGGGCGGCGAACTTGCCCTCTAGGACCGCAGTTCGGCGCCCGCCCGATGCTCCGCATCGCACGCTGACGCCGATACTCTTGAACCAGCCATCGAGCGCCGGGCGTCAGCCGACGGCGCACTCGGCCCGCAGATCGCGCATGAACTCGTGTCTGCCGGCGCTCGCATCGTCGAGCGCGGTGCTGGCGCCGGCTCGGCCTGGTGCGCGCTTGGTGCATTGGCGGCCAAACCCGAGATGCGTTCGCTATGAGCGCGTAGAAACCCGGCGAATTTCTCCACCTCGATATCAAGAAGCTCGCCGGTCATCGACGCGCATCGGCCACCGCATCACCGGCCTGATCGATCGGCTGAAGCCAACCAAGCGTGGACCGGCTGGAACACCACGTCGCCATCGATCGAGCGCGCCGACCAGGCCCACAGCGAATCTGGCCAACGGAAAAGCCGAGAGCGCCGTCGCTATCAACGGAAGGCGCTGATCGCGTCAAGAGATGTCGGCGTCCGGTCGAGCGGCATCAGGACCGGCAACGGATCGGCCCACAAAAGCTTTGCTGTCCGTGACCTGTTGGCCGAGGAGGGCATCCGCCAAAGCGAACCAGACTCGTACGACAGCGCGCACCAACGGCAACGGCCGAGCGCTTCATCCAAACCAGCCTGCGCGAATGCGGACGCTTATGCGCAAGCCTACACCGACCTCGGCCGAGCGGATCGAGACGCTCGAACCATGGCTGCAAGACCATACGAAGCACCATGGACGTGACGGTCGACAGGTCTGGCATCAAACACATGACCCCCTTCGCCCAGAGTGAACAACGTTCATAGCTTCGACATCTAACGCGTCGTCGCTCGCCGGCGATTACCAGCCGCCCGGGACGACCTGTTCGCCGCGCGGCGCTCCCTCCAGGGTAGCCCGGCCTCTTCTCGGCACCTTGGCAGCCTGTTATGCGGCCGTCTTCTCGGCATCCGCCTCGGTCTGGGTATCGAACGGCCACCATTCGATCGGCGCGGCCGTTCCGCGAGGGCCGGACGGCGCGCCAGCGATGAAACTTGTGGCAATGTCTCCGGTCGTCGGCAGAGCCGTCGGCTTTCGTTACGATGCGAGCGAGCCCGCGTAGAAGGGGACCCTGGGGCACTCGGCAAAGGGTTAGGCGTGTATCGTATCCTCGCACCGACCCAAAGCAGCGCGGCTTCTAGTTGGGGTGGCCCTGGTGACGGATCGGCCGAAGAAGACCGCGTACCGGCAGACCAGACTAAGCAACCGACAAGGGTGCCGCGAGCCGCAACGGCGGACAGCGGAGTGCCTCGATAATATCGGTGCGATCGCGATGGCAAGCGAGATAATTCGGACCGACGAAATCTTCATCGCTGAGGTCGTACTCCTTGAATGCCACGCCTTCGGGAAAGATTTTACCGACCACGAAGCCCCGAGCAGTGAAAAAGCCGTGCAAATCTGCGAGAAAACACCGTGTTGCCAGATTGAGGTGACCGTACTCGAACTGAACGAGGTCAACGGCGCGTTTTTCGAAGCTCCCGGCGAAGCCTTCGAGCACTGACATTTCCGCGCCTTCGACGTCGATTTTCAGAAGGTCGACACGTGGAATGCCTTCACGGTGAAGATAGGCGTCACCGGTCGTAATCTCGGCATTGATTTCATTGATTTGCCTGATCCTATGTTCGACGGCAGAGGCGTCGATGGCTGCACGCAGGGTGCTTGTTGCGGTACTGCTTTCGGGTGAGAGATAAACCTTCACCTCACCCGCACGTTCACCCAGCCCAAACTCGTTGAGTTTAATTTTGTTTTGCAGCGGCCACGTGCGTCGTCTCAGCTCGGATGCGGTTGGCGGCGCGATCTCGAAGGCATGGATCATCGCGTTTGGGAGATATTGACCTGCGGTCAGCGACCAATCACCAATGTTTGCTCCTACGTCAAATACCACTTGAGGGTTGAAATAGGCCAGCCGCCTCAACAGAGCAGCTTCGCCGTTAAGCTGGATATTATACTGCTTGTTCATCCACGCATACCGCGCAGCCGAGAAGAAGTCGGCCAGCACGCAAACATTGGCATCATAGCGGTTCTGCATCAAAGATCGGGCAAGGGAGTTACGATTGCCTGGCGCGAGCCGCGACAAAAGCCATCTTAACATGGACAGATTAGCCGACGTCGCCAGGCGGATCAGACTGGGCATGCAAATGTCCGGTTGCGCTACGGCTGATCACAGAGATGTGAGACTATCCTTTTCGTTGCTGATTGCAAGAGTTAAACTGAGTGTTTCCGTCTCAAAAGTGCTGATTATCGCGGTCACCGGATCGGCGCGACGCATGCACCTGACCGTGGGGTAGGCGCTCGCGAGGCCCGCCAGGTGTGGAAACGGCCGGGGAAGGTTGTTGGCCAACACCGTCCACGTGGATGACGGACGCCGCAGGGAGGGAAACTGGCGCCGCCCGCTGGTTGACTCCCAAGACGAAAATGGAAGCCAACGTGTGACACGGGTGCAACTGCACGCGTGCATGAGCCATCACTCAGCACGTCCCGGATGGCTCTGACCGCGCGTTCTATCGCCTACCCATTGGGCACACCGAGCTACTCGTGCCCAGCAAGCCTGGGATCATCCCCGCTTGCGGAAAATGGCTAGAATGCAGGCTTCCGGGTATCGGAGCCCGATAGACCGAAGCGCTTTCCATGCCGCGAGTTCCACCCGGCTGAGCGCCATGAAGCGGCCGAACGAGCGGCAGTCATCCAGGTAATGAAAGCTCTGCTCCTCGAAGCCGGCGCCATGGAACAGGCGTTGAAGCTCCGTTCGCGTGTTCATGCGGTAAACAGTCGGGAACGTATCCTTATCGTCGGTGTTCCAGAGGACCCGTTTGACAAGCTGGTGGAACCGAAACGGAGTCACGGCGGAGACGATTGTCACCGGGGCCCATTTTGCGACGGTATAGATGACGACCGCCGCGCCGGGAGCCGCAAGGCGCGCCAGTGCCGCGACGGCGGCTTTGGGGTCGCCGATATGCTCGGCAACCATGCGAAGCGTGATCAGATCGAAGCGATGGTTGGTTTCGTAGTCCTCCAACCGGCACTGGGCACGCTCGTGGATGATCTGGTTTGTCGCGATATTGTCGCTCGGGTCGAGGCCGACCAGGAGGCGAGAGCGCTCCCCGAGGAGTTGGGCAACGTGCCGACTGAATGGAAACACGCTGTGGCCGCAACCGACGTCGAGCCAGATGGTGGACGGCTTGACAAGCTCGAAGAGCGTGGCCTCGTACCAATCATCCGGAGTCACATAACCGAATCGCTGCCGCAAGCGGGGGGCGGGCCCCATGTTTTCTGGTGGGCCGTATTTGATTCGCAGGACCTGTGATAGATGCGGCGCGGCGATCGAGATCATTGCATTGGCCTCCCACGGCCCTTCGGCCCGGTCCTTCATGCCGCGCTTTGGTTTGCCTGGGGTTTCCTGCGCCGGTAAGTCAGCCGAACCGGCGCCGCGGCATTGACTGCGTTCAGCGTTGCCACCGCGGGTTGTGAGACCTGCCCCCGCGCCGTTGCTGGACACGCCGTTCCCGCCAGGGAACGTCCCGCCGACCTCCGGCATCCAGGGCGGCCTGCCGCTCGTTCTCGGCCGCCCGCTCAATTTGTGCTTCCGCATCCGTATCGAACGGCCACCACTCGATCGGCCACCACTCCCATGTCCGCTCCTTCGGGTCACGGATGGTCCACAGCACCAGCCATGCGACACCAACCATGGCGAGGAGATAAATGAATGAACTCATGAAGCGCCACCGAGCCCCTGCGGCGCACGACCCATCGCCGGAATGGGGCGCATCGGGCGGGGTCGTGGGGTCCGCTCTGCGGCCCGGCGCTGTCCGGCGATCTCATTAGCCACGATGGCATGTGCGGCACTGAACGCCACCAGCGTGGTGAAGAAGACATCCCAACTCGAGATCGGGAGGAACGTGCCGGTGACCACGTAGGCGAGGATCGAGATCTGGCCCATGCGCGCCAGATCCGCGGCCCAGGAAAACTCCGGCCGGGCGCGCGCCACCTTCGCCAGGCGCCGACATTCAATAAAACCGTAGACGATCATGCCGAGCCAGATCAAGAAAACGAAAATCCCCTGCTCGGCCAGCATCTGAAACCAGATACTATGGATCTCATGGACATTGCCACCCGGCACGATAAGGTCGATCACGTTGTGATAGTCGGTCGCATGGAAACCAACGCCGGTGAACGGTTGCTTCTTGAACAGATTCCATGCCACCCGCCAGATATACAGCCGTCCCTCTGCCGACTTGTCTTCGTGAATGTTCTGGAGCTTGTTCATCCGCTCCCACCACTTCTCCGGCATCAAAGCCAAGCCGCTGCCAAGAACGACACTGACCGCGAAGAGAGAAGCAATCTTCCGTTTGCTCTTAAGCCAGAACACGAACGCAACGGCGAAAAGGCCGAGCAGCGCGCCGCGCGAGTAGCTGGCCAGCACCGTAAGGGTACTGAGCGCCATGGCCAGCACAAAGCCAAACCGGATCAGCGCATGACGCGATTGCAACCGCAGATAATTCATCAACGGAATCAGGATTAGCACCGCGGCAGCGAATGCGTTGTTGTCCGCGATCTGCGATTTGGTGGGGCCGAATGCCTTATGGCCGCCGAGCGTGACGACCGATGCGCCGCCCTGATCGAGAATGTAGTACCCGATGCTGATAACGATCATCCAGATCAGTGCGTCGATGCGGTGACGATCCGTCAGCAACGCCGCCGTGATGATCAGGAAGATGAATATCTTCGTGGTCCGCAGCCAAGCATCGTATTCAACCGCCACGGGGGACAGAGCAAACGGCAAATTCATCGTGATGCCGACGACGAACAGCACCATCAGCACTATCAGCGGCGTGACGGTGATCTTCTTCGGCTCGATCGGGCTCACCATCCAGCCGACCACTGTGAATACGAATGCAATCACTGCCCAAGGCAACTTGCTCCCGATGCCCCAGGAAATCTGCTGCGGGTTCATGAAGCTGATCCAGTCCCAGATCAGCACGCCGACAAACGGATGCACGAGCGCTATCGGCAGCAAAGCCAACATCTCGAAAAACAGCAGTAAACTGCGCATCGGCCGGAGAGATCGCCTTATCTCAAAATCGGAGACTTATTAGCCGCGCCAGACGTTAACAGCAAACTGAAAGCGGACCCTTTCGCATTATTCAGCCGCCCCCCGCAGCGCCGCGCCGGCCGCTATCGGGCAGAGCGGCACTGCCCCGGCCAGCATCGCCGTCAGCAGCAGAAGGTGTGGGCGCGGGCTCAGCCCGGTCGCCGCCGTATCCGCCGCCGCTGCCCCGAACACCAGGATCGGCACGGCGAGCGGCAGCACCAGCAGTGGCAGCAGCACGCCGCCGCGTCTCGCGCCCACCACCATGGCCGCGCCAGTCGCTCCGAGCAGCGACAGCAGCGCCGTTCCGGGCAGCAGTCCGACCATCAGCGCCGGCAACGCCTGCCTCGGCATCCGCAGCATCTCCGCCAGCGGTGCCGCGGTCACCAGCAGAGGTATGCCGGTAACCAGCCAGTGCGCCAGCGCCTTTGCGCCCGCCACTCCCGACGCCGGCAACCCCGACAACAGCAGCAGGTCCAGCGACCCATCCTCGAAATCCGCCCCGAACAGCCGGTCCAGCGGCAGCAGCGCGGCCAGCAGCGCCGCAACCCACACGATTCCCGGCGCCATCCGGCCCAGCATCTCGGGCTCCGGCCCGACACCCAGGGGAAACAGAGCAGCCACCAGCAGGAAGAACAGCAGCGCCGCCAGCGTGTCGGCGCCATGCCGCAACGAAAGTCGCAGCTCGCGTCCCAGCACGGCGGCGAACAATCTCATCCGAGGCGCAATGTGGCAGCGTCAGGCACCGGCAGCGCCAGATGCGTCGCCGCAACCACCAGGCCTCCGCGTCCGCGATGCGATACCACCAAATCCGCCAGCAACATCACCGACCGTGCGTCCAGGCCCAGGGTCGGTTCATCCAGCAGCCAGAGCGGCGCCGATCCCAGGGCCAAACGTGCCAGGGCCAACCGTCTCTGCTGCCCCGCCGACAGCATGCGTGCCGGCATGTCGGCCAGCTCCGCCAGTCCCATCGCGGTCAGCGCCGCAGCGATCGACCCGCCCCCGATCAGCGCGGCAAGCTTGAGGTTCTCCGTGACGGTCAGTCCTGGCTTCACGGCATCCTTGTGGCCGACATACACCAGACGCCCGGCGTGCAACGGCAGATCGGTCAGCGCGTCCTGCCCGTTCCACCGCACCGTTCCGGCGGCCATCGGCAGCAATCCGGCCAGGAGGCGCAGCAGCGTCGATTTGCCCGATCCGTTCGGCCCGCTCAGCACCAGCGCCCCGCCCGCCGACACGGCAAATGACAGGTCGCGGAACACTAGCCGCTCACCTCGGAACGCCGCGACCCCGTCTGCCTGTAGCACGCCGCCCTGCCTCTGCCCGGGCCTCGTGTGGACGCCCCTCGGCCGGTGTGGTTAAAGCCGCGCCGCCATACCATTTCTGTGACGGCCCTGCCGTAAACCACGGCGGGTCGCGCCGCACAACAAGGGGCGTCCTGCAGCAGGGACGAAACGGGCATGACAGCGATCGGACAGGACAGCCTCAACACCCGCCGCACGCTGACGGTGGAAGGCAAGCAGTACGAGTATTTCTCACTGTCGGAGGCTGCACGGCAGCTCGGCGACATCGCCCGCCTGCCGGTCAGCCTTAAAGTGCTGCTGGAAAACGTGCTGCGGTTCGAGAATGGCGGCAGCTACAAGGTGGACGACGCGAAAGCGATCGCCGGCTGGCTGGCTAACGCGCATTCGGAGAAAGAGGTACCGTTTCGCCCGGCCCGGATCCTGATGCAGGACTTCACCGGCGTGCCGGCGGTGGTCGATCTGGCCGCCATGCGCGACGGCATCACACGGCTCGGCGGCAGCCCGGACAAAGTGAACCCGCTGATCCCGGTCGATCTGGTGATCGACCACTCGGTGATGGTCGATGTGTTCGCCCGCCCCGACGCGCTGCAGAAGAACGTCGATATCGAGTTCGAGCGCAACGGCGAGCGCTACCGGTTCCTGCGCTGGGGGCAGGAGGCGTTCAACGATTTCCGCGTGGTGCCGCCCGGAACCGGCATCTGCCACCAGGTCAATCTGGAATATCTCGGTCAATGCGTGTGGACCGCGACCGACAAGGGCACGACATTCGTCTATCCCGACACGCTCTACGGCACTGACAGCCACACCACCATGGTGAACGGGCTCGGCATCCTGGGCTGGGGGGTCGGCGGGATCGAGGCAGAGGCGGCCATGCTCGGCCAGCCGATCGCCATGCTGATCCCGGACGTGATCGGCTTCCGGCTGACCGGCAAGCTGCCTGAAGGCGCCACCGCCACCGACCTGGTCCTCACCGTCACGCAGATGCTGCGGCGCAAGGGTGTGGTCGGCAAGTTCGTCGAATTCTATGGACCCGGGCTGGACGAGCTGCCGGTGGCAGACCGCGCCACGATCGGCAACATGGCGCCCGAATATGGCGCCACCTGCGGGTTCTTTCCGGTGGACAAGGTGTCGCTGGACTATCTTCGTCTGACGGCGCGCGATCCGCATCGGATCGCGCTGGTGGAAGCGTACACCAAGGCCCAGGGTTTGTTCCGCGAGAGCGGCAACCCCGACCCGGTGTTCACCGACACGTTGGAGCTCGACCTCTCCACCGTGCAGCCCAGCGTGGCAGGGCCGAAACGCCCGCAGGACCGCGTCAACCTGAAAGACGCCGCCAGCGCGTTCAAGGCCGAGCTCACCAAGAGCCTGGGGGTACCTGCTAATGACGTGGGTATTTCCGCCAAGGTGGAAGGCAAGAACTATTCGCTGACCCATGGCGACGTGGTGATCGCCGCCATCACCTCCTGCACCAATACGTCCAACCCATCGGTGCTGGTCGCGGCCGGCCTGGTGGCCCGCAAGGCTCGTGCGAAAGGGCTGACCCCGAAGCCCTGGGTGAAGACCTCGCTCGCCCCCGGTTCGCAGGTGGTCACCGAGTATCTGGAAAAGTCGGGGTTGCAGCAGGACCTGGATGCGATCGGGTTCAACCTGGTCGGTTACGGCTGTACCACCTGCATCGGCAATTCTGGCCCGCTGGAGGAGCCGATCGCGGACGCGATCGAGGACAACAACCTGGTCGCGGTCGCCGTGCTGTCCGGCAACCGCAATTTCGAGGGCCGCGTGCACCCGAACGTGCGCGCCAACTATCTGGCCTCGCCCCCGCTGGTGGTGGCCTACGCGCTGCTTGGCAAGATGACCGAGGACATCACCACGGCACCGCTTGGCACCGGCAAGGATGGCAAGCCCGTCTATCTGCGCGATGTCTGGCCTAGCAACAAGGAGATTGCCGATATTGTCCGCGCCGACGTATCGCGCGATCAGTTCGCCAGGCGCTACGCAGAAGTGTTCAAAGGCCCGAAACAGTGGCAGGCCGTGCAGGTCGAGCCGACCGAGACCTACCGCTGGTCGGACGGATCAACCTACGTGAAAAACCCGCCCTATTTCGAAGGCATCACCATGGAGCCGCCGCCGGTCGGCGACATCGCCGGCGCGCGTGTCCTTGCTGTGCTGGGGGATTCAATTACCACCGACCATATCAGTCCGGCCGGCTCCATCCGCAAAACCTCGCCGGCCGGTGAATATCTGCTGGAACGGCAGGTGCTGCAGAAGGATTTCAACAGCTACGGCTCCCGGCGCGGCAACCATGATGTGATGATGCGCGGCACATTCGCCAATATCCGTATCCGCAACGAGATGGTTTCCGGGGTCGAAGGCGGCTACACGAAGCACATCCCCTCCGGGGAGCAGTTGTCCATCTATGACGCCGCCATGCGCTACAAGCAGGAAGGCGTGCCGCTGGTGGTGTTTGGCGGCAAGGAATACGGCACCGGCTCGTCCCGCGACTGGGCGGCGAAGGGCACGCTGCTGCTCGGCATCAAGGCCGTGATCGTAGAAAGTTTCGAGCGCATCCACCGCTCCAACCTGGTCGGCATGGGTGTGCTGCCACTGGTGTTCCAGGAAGGTATGGACCGCAAGCGCCTCGGCATCACCGGCGAGGAGCTGATTGACGTTACCGGGCTCGACGAGCTGCACCCGCGCATGGAGCTGTCACTGGTCGTTCACCGCCCGAACGGCAAGTCGGATACCCTGCCGGTCATCTGTCGGATCGATACCGCGGACGAGGTCAACTATTATCGCCACGGCGGCATCCTGCATTACGTGCTGCGTGGGATGGCCCGCGCGGCGTAGGAGACCCCAGACTGGCCAGAACAACGCCCGGCCAGAACAACGCCCGGCCGAAAGCCGGGCGTTTCCTGGCCCGCTTTAGCCTACGCGGGACGTGCTGGTAACCGAGCTATGGTGACCGCCATTGCCGCCGCCGCCATCCTCGGCAAATGCACCCTGGCTGACCGACAGTGCCAGCACCGCGAGCAGCGCGAACAGAATCGTCCTCATCTGGCTTGCCTCCTTACATGCACAAAACGTTGCCGTCGTAACGAAATGCCTCTCATCGCCGGCAACTCATGCATCTGGGACATCGCCTGAAATTGGCAGACCCGTGCGTGGAATGCCTGCCTTGCGCATTATGCTCCGCCTGCGGTCACATGTTACCTGATTGATAACGAGTGTTACGTGGCGTCACGCTGGCCATAGCAATGCTGCCTACGCTGCGCCTCGATTACCGGGTTCGGAACTGCCGTAGTAGCGACGCCCAGACCTCGGTGCCGGGCGCGCCGGTTACGATTTGCAATCCACCCATTGCTGGCCACCACAATCACGTCTGCGTGGCGTCGGGTTCTGTGAATCGGATCAGCACCTGGCCTTCCTCGACCGCATCGCCAGGACGGCAGGTGACCTCGCTGACGACGGCGTCGGCTGGGGCGCTGAGCCGGAACACCGTTTTCATCGCTTCCAGCACGACCAGAACTTCACCGCGCCGGACGGCCTGCCCAGCCAGCGTATGCACCGCGGTAACCTGCCCGGGGATCGGCGCCAGAAGTCCGCCGCCCGCTATATCCGCCAATTCCGCCGTTGCCACCGTATCCGGCAGAGCCAGTCGCCATGTTGCGTCGCCCCAGCGGATCACCACCTCGTTGCCGACCTGCGCCGCGGGCACGTTATGTCGTACGCTGTCCAGCTCCACCGCCAGGAGCCCGTCGGTTCCGTGCGAGGCTGCGCCTATCAGCACACGATCCCCGACAACAAGGCGCCAACTCGCCCCCGACCGGCCCAGCCTTACCGGATAGTCTGTCGCATCGGCCACGAACGTAAGGCTCCGCTCTGGGGCAGCGTTCAGCCACCACCCGTCGCGCACATGCCATGGCGAATGCGGGTCCGCACTCTCGGCGGCTTCCTTGGCGGCGGCGTCCTGTTCGCCCAGCAGGACGCTCAGTGCCGCGGTCGCCAGCACTTCGGCTGGTGGCGCCCCCGCAGGCCCGAGCAGCTCTTGGGCATGCCGAGCGATGAAGCCGGTATCGACCCCTCCTGCCGCGAACACGGGATGTGCGGCGATTCGCCCGAGCAGATCGAGATTGCTTGCCACTCCGGCGATGAATGATTCACGCAGCGCCATCCGCAGCTTGCGGATTGCCTCCTGCCGCGTGGCGCCATGGCAGATCAGCTTGGCGATCATCGCGTCATAATGTATCGACACGCGGTCACCTTGCCGTACGCCTGTGTCAACACGCACGCCGTCCTGTTCTGTCGGCAGGCGCAACGCGGCCAGCTCGCCGATGGAGGGAGCAAAGTCGCGCGTTGTGTCCTCGGCGTAGAGGCGCGCCTCCACGGCGTGGCCGTTGAGACCGATCGCCTCCTGCGGAATGGGAATGGGCTCGCCGGCCGCGATGCGCAACTGCCATTCGACCAGGTCGAAGCCGGTGACCATCTCTGTCACAGGATGTTCCACCTGTAACCTTGTATTCATCTCCAGGAACCAGAACGCGTCTGTGTCCGCGACGAACTCCACTGTGCCGGCTCCCTGGTAGCCAGCCGCCTTTGCCGCTGTCACCGCAGCCGAGCCCATGGCGGCGCGACGCGCCGAATCCAGCCCGGGCGCAGGCGCTTCCTCGATCACCTTCTGATGTCGCCGCTGGGTCGAACAGTCGCGCTCGAACAGATGCACCGCGTTGCCGTGCTGGTCGGCGAACACCTGTACCTCGATATGGCGCGGGCATGGCAGGTAACGCTCGACCAGCACGCGGTCGTCGCCGAAGGCGGAGGCCGCCTCTTGCCGGGCAGCAGCCAGTGCCGGGGCAAACGCCGATGCATCCGAAACCACCCGCATTCCGCGCCCGCCGCCCCCGGCGACCGCCTTGATCACCACCGGAAAGCCAATGCGGCGCGCCTCCGCCGCGAGTTGTTCGGGATCCTGATCGTCGCCATGATATCCCGGCAGTATCGGTACACCCGATGCCGCCATAAGGCGCTTGGCTGCGGATTTTGATCCCAGCGCGCGCATCGCGGAGGCCGGTGGCCCGACGAAGATCAGCCCGGCGGCGACGCACGCCTCCGCGAACGCCGGGTTTTCCGACAAAAACCCGTATCCCGGATGCACCGAATCCGCGCCGCTGCGACGGGCCGCGTCGATAATTCGAGGACTGTTCAGGTAGCTGTCGCGTGCCGGCGCCGCGCCGATTGCCACCGCTTCGTCAGCCATCTGAACGTGCAGCGCACCGGCATCGGCCTCCGAATACACCGCAACCGTGCGAACGCCCATGCGTCGGGCGGTCCGCACGATGCGACACGCGATTTCTCCACGGTTGGCGATCAGCAATGTACGGACCATCAGCCCCAACCCGATGCCCTCCCGCGGCAGTCGTACATGCCGAAAATCGACCGATATGGAGCCGTTACGAGATCACACCGGCGTGCCGAGATGGAACAGGCAATCCCCGCGTGCAGTGCGCCCGGGAATGCGCTTGCACAGCACCACGCCATCGCGCTGGAATCGCACCTCAGCGGGGGGCGCCCACGGTGTTTCGGGGAAATGGATGCGCCCGGCCATCTGGCCGCCCCGGACGCTCTCGCCCAGCTCCGCGGTCGGCTCGAACACGCCTGGTTCCGGTGTGTACGTGTAATAATCCTGCCCGCCAACCTCGAAATACCGCGTCGGCTGCTCGGGTTCGAGACGCTCCGTTTTCGGCAGGATTTCAAGATGCACCAGTAAATTGCGCAACCCACGCTCCGCGATGCGCAGCGCGGCCGGCGTCACCGTGCCCGAACCGCCGAGTTCGGTCCCCATCGCCACCACGCCGTGCCGGTCGGCCCCGCCGCCGGCCGTGGCAGCGCCGCCCGGGCCTGATTCGGTCATATACGCGGTGGGTGCCCCGAACGCCCCCAAAGCTGCCATTTGCCGCTCGCGTCGTTCCGAATCGCGGCTGCGGCCGATCAGTGCCGATGGCAGGTACATCAGCGACGACCCGCCCGAATGAAGATCGCACAGCAGGTCGGCACGAGGGATCAGCTCATTCTCGATATACCACGCTATCTGCTGCGTCACGGTGCCGTCCGGATCACCCGGGAATACGCGGTTGAGATTGAGGTCATCGACCGGGGACACCCGCCGCCCGGCCATCGCCGCCGGGAAGTTTGCCGCCGGCAGCAGGATCACCCGACCGCTGACCCGCTCCGGCGACAAGTGCTTGGCCAGGTTGCAGATCGCCACCTGTCCTTCGTACTCGTCGCCGTGATTCCCCGACATGAACAGCGCGGTCGGCCCAGGTCCGTTGCGGATCACGACGATCGGAATCGGAATGAAACCGTAGGCCGAGGCATGCGTGGAATGGAACAGGCGGAGGAACCCTTGCTGTTTTCCGTCGGCGTCGAAATCGACCTCGGGAATGATGCGGGTTCGGCGTGGCTCGGTCATCGGGGCGTCCTCCGGTTGCGGCGCAGACGCGCCGGTCGCGAGCAAAGCATCGCGGAGGACGAATGGCTATGGTAGCGCGGCGTGCCGCGCCCGCACGCCGCGTTCGATCGCGGCGGCAACCAGCGGGTCCAGATGCAGCTCTCCCTGCACGAACTCCAGCATCTGCAACGATTCCTGACCGGTCACGTCATCCGCCGCCACCACCTCGCACGCCAGGGCGTATGCCGTCTCCCGCAGTTGGGGATCCAGCGCGGCGCGGATCAGCCGGCCGGCGTGACGCAAGCCGTCTTCCTCGTTCAGCAGCTTCACCGCCGCGTCCGTCGCCTCGGCAAGCTGTTCGGTGGAAAAGTCGCGGAATGCCGGCAAGGTCTGCACCTGCGCGGACATCACGCCGATCTCGCGATCCGACATGCCGCCATCGGCCGCGGCTACCAGCACCATGGTACAGATCAGCGCCTCGGCCGGTTCGAGTTCGGTCAGCGCAGGCATGTTGCGGTCTCCATGTCGGAACTCGCACCCTGCGAGGATGACCGGCTCCATTCAAGCGGGGAAGCCGGGGCTGGCAAAAAGTTGCGCAACCCCGGCCGGACGCTCAGACCAGCGCGATCCGTTCCCTGCGAAGCTGGACTGTCAGTTCATCCAGCGCCTTGCCGATCCGGTCCAGCATCTCGTCGATCTCGGCCGTTGTGATGACCAGCGGCGGACTGAAGCACAGCATCTCGCCCGGCACGGTACGGCCGATGACGCCGTTCTGCTCGATCAGCTTCACCCAGCGGGCACCGACCTTCGCTTTGGGATCGAAATTCTGATGCTTCTCTTTGTCGGCGACCAGTTCCACCGCGGCGATCAGCCCCACACCGCGTACCTCACCCACCAGCGGGTGGTCGGCAAATCTGCGGTGCAACTCCTTCTGCATGTGGGCGCCGACCTCGCGGACATGACTGCCGATGTCCGTCTCGTCGTAGATTTTCAGCGTCTCGATCGCCACGGCCGCCGGCACCGGATGACCAGAATAGGTGAAGCCGTGCCCGAATGTACCGATCGCGTTGCTTTCCTTGGCGATCGCCTCGAACACCCGGTCGTTCACCATAACGGCGCTGATCGGCAGATAGGATGACGACAGCGCCTTGGCGCAGGTGAGTATGTCGGGCTTGATGTTCATCGTCTGGCTGCCCCAGTAGTTGCCGGTGCGCCAGAATCCGCAGATTACCTCGTCCGCCACGAACAGGACGTCATATTTGCGGCAGACCGCCTGGATCTTTTCGTAATAGCCGCGTGGCGGGACCAGGACGCCGCCGGCACCCATGACCGGCTCGGCGAACATCGCGGCCACCGTCTCAGGGTCTTCCGCCAGGATCAGTTGTTCCAGCTCATCGGCGCAGCGCGTGGCGAACGCCTCTTCGGATTCGCCGGGCTGGGCGAAATGGTAGTAATGCGGCGCGCCTGTGTGGATGAAGCCCGGCAGCGGCAGGTCGAAGCTGCGGTGGTTATGCGGGATCCCGGTCAGCGACGCCGAGGCGATGGTGATGCCGTGATATCCCTTGTTGCGCCCGATGATCTTCTTCTTCCTGGTGCGGCCCAGCGCATTATTGAAGTACCAGATCATCTTGATCGCGCTGTCGTTCGCCTCTGAACCCGAGTTGGCGAAGAACACCTTGCTCATCGGCACCGGGGCGCGCTGGATCAGCATTTCCGCCAGGTCGATGCAGGGCTCGTGCGACTTCGCGGTGAAGGCGTGATAGAAGGGCAGCTTACGCATCTGCGTCGCCGCCGCCTGCACCAGCCGCTCATTGTCGAATCCCAGCGAGGCGCACCACAGCCCGGCAACGGATTCGATATATTCCTTCCCGGTGTCGTCCCACACACGCACGCCCTTGCCGCGCGTGATCACCACGGGTCCCGTCTCCTGATGGGTCTTCAGGTCGGTATACGGGTGCAGCACATTGGCGATATCGCGGGCGGCCGCGGAATTGGCGCCAAAAGGCGGGCTCATGATGTGTTCTCCTGGATGGTCGGGGAGCAGTGTAGAACGGAACTGCTCCGCGGTCAGCCCCCCGGGCCACCCCCCGGGCCACGGTTAACTGATACGCCGTCCGGTTTTGCAGCTTCCAGTGCGGTCACGCGAGCTTCCAATCCGTCCAGTCGCGCCAGCGCATCGGACAGCCGCGACTCGGCTGCCTCCTGGCCGGCCCGTGCATTGGCAGCGAGTTGCTCCAGTGCCTCGATCTCGTCGCGCCGGACAAGCTCCAGGTGCCGGATTGCGTCATCCAGGCGGGCGCGAATGATCGCCTCGATCTCTTCCCGGACCCCGACCAGGGCCGACAGTGCGCCACCGGCCACACCGGCAAGGTCATCAAAGAATTTCGGCCGGTCCGCCATGTTGCCCCCGTCGGTTGTCCGTATAAGCGCCACTATGATCATGGTCACCGGAGGAGCCGGTTTCATCGGCTCCGTGCTGCATGCCGCCCTGGTGCGCCGGGGCTTGGAAACCGTTGTGGTGGACCGGTTGGGTAACCAGGGCAAGTGGCGCAACCTGGCCCGGCACGCCCCCGCCCGCTTGATTCCACCTGAAGAGCTGGACGAGTTCCTGGCGCTGCATCCACCGATCGAGACGCTGTTCCATCTCGGCGCGATCAGCGACACCACCGCCGCTGATGGTGACCAGAGCTGGGCCGTGAACGTCGAACTGCCATTACGGCTGTGGCGCTGGTGTGCCGGGCGGGGGGTGCGGATGATCTATGCTTCCTCGGCCGCGACCTATGGTGACGGATCGGCCGGCTTCGAGGACACGTCCAGCCTGGATTATCTGAACGCGCTGCGCCCGCTGAACCTGTATGGCTGGACCAAGCACGCGTTTGATCTCGCGGTCGCCCGCATGCTGGCGACCGGGCAGCCGCGGCCGCCGCAATGGGCCGGGCTCAAGTTTTTCAACGTGTTCGGCCCGAATGAGTACCACAAGGGAGGCATGATCTCGGTCGTCAAGGTGAAATATGACGAACTCGCGGCCAGCCTCCCCGCGCGGCTGTTCCGCTCCGACCGGCCCGAAACCGCCGATGGGGCTCAGGCACGCGACTTCATCTGGGTCGGCGATGCGGTCGACGTGATGCTGTGGCTGTTGGACACCCCGTCCGCGAGCGGATTGTTCAACATCGGCACCGGGACGGCCCGCACCTATCTGGACATGGCGCATGCCGTCTGCGATGCCGCCGGCGTGGCAAGGCGGGTCGAATTCGTCGATATGCCGGCGATACTGGGTGGGCAGTACCAGTCCTTCACTCAGGCCCGCACGGAGCGGCTGCGAGCCGCCGGCTACGCCGGGCAGTTCACGCCCCTGGAAGAGGGGATCCGCCGTTACGTGCAGGACTATCTCACGCAGCCAGACCGTTACGAATGATATCTGTCCTGGTATTTCCCCGCATCGACCCGGTGGCGGTGGCCTTGGGGCCGATCGCCATCCGCTGGTACGCACTCGCTTATATCGTGAGCCTGGTCCTCGGCTGGCGGCTGGCCCGCCATCTGGTGCGCCGGACGCCCCTGGTGGCCACCGCCGAGCAGGTGGATGATTTTCTCACCTGGGCGACGCTGGGGATCGTTCTGGGGGGCCGGCTGGGGTACGTGCTCTTCTATCAGCCGGCGCTCTATTTCGCCCATCCGGCGATGATCTTGCAGGTCTGGAACGGCGGCATGAGCTTCCATGGCGGGCTGCTGGGCGTGATCATCGCGCTGGCGGTATTCTGCTGGAAGAATCGTATTCCGCTGCTGGGATTTGCCGACCGGATCGCGGTGTGCGCGCCGATTGGCCTGGGGCTTGGGCGAGTTGCCAATTTCATCAATGGAGAGCTGTGGGGCCGTGTGGTCCCGGGCTGCACGCCGGCCGAGTGCTGGCTGCCGTTCGCGATGATCTATCCACAGGCCGGCCCACAGCCGCGCTATCCCAGCGAGCTGTTCGAGGCGGTACTGGAGGGGATAATCCTGCTAGTGATCATGTTCACCCTTGGGCGCTCCGAGCGCCTGCGCGCGCGCTTCGGCTGTCTGTGCGGGGCCTTCCTGGTCGGCTACGCGATCTGTCGCATCATCGCCGAGTGCTTCCGGCAGCCGGATGCGTTCCTGGGCTACATCGCCGGGGTGCTGACGATGGGGCAGATCCTGTCGTTGCCGATGCTCCTGATCGGGATTGGCCTGATTTGCTACAGTCTCGTCGGCCACCGCACCGCATGCCGGACCGGCTGATATCTGTGGGTCGGGACGTGCCGGAGCGGCTGGACCATTTCATGGCGCGCGCCAATGCCGCGTACTACGCGGACCGTGACCCGTTCGCCGATTTCACGACGGCGCCGGAAATCAGCCAGGTGTTCGGTGAAATTCTCGGCCTGTGGGCGGCGGTGAGCTGGGAGCTGCTCGGCCGCCCGGACCCGGTGCTGCTCGTGGAGGCGGGGCCGGGCCGGGGAAGCCTGATGGCGGACGCGCTACGAGCCATTGCGCATACGGCACCACGGTTTCGAGCGGCCTTGTCGGTCCATCTGATCGAAACCTCCCCGCGCCTGCGCGCGATCCAGCAGACCGCCGTCCCGCATGCCACCTGGCACGCCTCGATCGCGACACTGCCCGAGCAGCCGATATTGTTGCTGGCCAACGAGTTCCTCGACGCGCTGCCGGTCCGGCAGTTCGTGCGCCGTGGCGGGGGCTGGGCAGAACGCCATGTCCGCGAGGGCCGATGGCTGGAGCTGCCGTATCCGTGCGCGCTGCTTCGATGAGTCCCTTGCGCATGGCGAGGGAGATATCGTCGAGATCCGCGAACCAGCCATCACTCTGGCCACTGCCCTGGGTGGCATGCTGACCAGCCATCCTGGCGCTGCCCTGTTCCTGGATTATGGCCCGTCCGCCAGCACGTGGGGGGACAGTCTCCAGGCCATTCGCGATGGGCGGCCGGCCGATCCGCTCTCTCATCCGGGCATCGCCGATCTGACCGCGCATGTCGATTTCGCCAGCTTTGCAGAGGCCGCGCGCGGTGCTGGAGCCGCTGTCCACGGGCCGGTTCCGCAAGGAGTGTTCCTCACCCGCCTCGGCCTGTTCCAGCGCACCGACCGGTTGGCGCGCAATCAGTCACCCGGGCGCGTGCTGGCCTTGATAGACGCCGCGCGGCGCCTGACCGAGCCCGATCGCATGGGGCGGCTGTTCAAGGCATTGGCGCTGTGCCACCCAGGCTGTCCCATCCTGCCCGGGTTCGAATCGTGACGCCGATACCGCTCCGCTCATCCATGCTTCCGGTCGCCCACGGCTTCTTCACTCGCCAGGGCGGGGTGTCCGCCGGGCCCTATGCATCTCTGAATTGCAGCCGCTCCAGCCAAGACTCGCCAGAGTTGGTGTTGCGGAACCGCGCCCGGGCCGCCCGATCCATCGGCGCCGATCCGACCAACCTCGTCGGCCTGACGCAGGTGCATGGCGCGACCGCGGTGCGGGTTACCGAGCCGTGGGCGCCCGGCGCCGGCCCGCACGCGGACGGGTTGGTCACCGACCGGCCCGGCATGGCGCTCGGCATCGTGACCGCCGACTGCGCCCCGATCCTGCTGGCCGATCCGGCGGCCGGCGTGATCGGAGCCTTGCATGCCGGATGGCGCGGTGCGGTCGCTGGGATCATAGAAGCGACGGTGAATTCTATGATTTGCCTCGGGGCGCGCCTGGAGCGCGTGAACGCGGCCATCGGGCCATGCATCCGACAGCCGTCCTATGAAGTCGGCCAGGACCTGCGGCAGGGCGTGCTGGCCGCCACGCCCGAGGCGTCCGGGTATTTTGTCGCCGGTCGACGGCCGGGTCACTGGCAATTTGACCTGGCCGGTTATTGCGCGCTGCGGCTAGCGGGAACCGGTGTGCGCAGGATAGATACGCTGCATGCCGATACCGCCGCCGATGAAGCCCACTTTTTCAGCCACCGCCGCCGGACGCTCGCCGGTGGCGGGCCGATCGGCCACCAGATCTCAATCATTGCGCTGATCACCTGATGCGCTGGCTCCTGATCGTCTGCCTGTTTTTGTCCCTGGCCGCATGCGGCGACTACCCGGAGCCGTTCCTCGGCAATCCTGGGGCAGCGGCAATGCGGCTGCGCCAGCCGCCCGATCCGCGGCTGGCGATTCCCGCGCCCGGTACCGCTCTGCTGTCGGATACCGCCAGCCGAGAACTCGCGGCGGATGTGGCCACACGCCTGCAGCAAGGGGAGGTCCCCGCCTACGCGCAACCGGCTACCGCGACCGACTGGCGGCTGGTGATCTCCGCACAGGATCGAGGATCCGACATCGTTCCCACCTATACGGGTCCTGAACCCGCAGGGGCAGTCGCAGGGCACGGTGCAAGGCAAGCCGGTGGCGACGAATATCTGGGCCGTGGCCGATTCCGCCACCTTGAGGCAGGCGGCTTTCGATGCCGCGCCCGGCATCGATTCGCTGCTGACCGGCATCGAGACCGGCCTGATGCAAGCCGACCCGAACAGCCTGTACAACCGGACCGCCAAGGTCGCCGTTCCCGATGTAACCGGCGCGCCCGGCGACGGCGATCTGATGTTGACCCGGCAAATTCGCGCCAAACTGGCCGCTCTCGGGCCGCATGTTCAGCCTGCCAGCACCGGCGCGGACTTCACCGTGCAAGGCCAGGTACGGATGGTGCCGATCGCCGGCGGGCAGCAACGGGTGGAGATCCAATGGATCATCACCAATGCCAAGGGACGGGAAGGCGGCCGGGTCGTGCAACTGAACGACATTCCAGCCGGCACGCTCGATCATTATTGGGGTGACGTGGCGACGGTCGTCGCGCAGGAAGCGGCAGGTGGCGTCAACGAAGTGATCCGCCGACAGTCCGGCCATTCGCCGTCCGCTGTCGGCGATGCCACCGGTCCGGCGCAGCCTGTCGCCAAAATCCAGTAGCGCGGGTGTCCGCTCCTACATGGGCGATGTGCCGCCCATCAGCTCCGTGGCCTTGCGCTCCAGGTCCGCGGCCAGCGCCATCGGGCCGCGCGTCAACGTCACCCGGAAATCCGACCGCAGCAGTGCCACTTGGCTGATCGTGCCATCGAGCAGCACGTCGCTGACTTTCCAGGCGCCGCCCGCCTGGCGCATCACGTAGTCGATCACGCTCGAACTCCCCGCTGCTCTTGACGATCTCGGTGCGCACGACCTGGGCGGAGCCCAGGCTACGCAGCCCCGCAATCTCCAGTTTCTGGCCCGAGTAGTTGTCGAAGTTGGAGACCCAACTCGCCACCGTGTAGCGCTGGAACGCCACCTGCAGTTCGGATTGCTGCGACGGTGCGAAGCCGGACCAGCCAAGTCCGACGGCCGCCTGAAGGATGGCTGGCAGGTTGAACGCCTGGTCCAGCACCGGCGCCAGGGAATTGAAACGGCTGGTGAATGGCGTGGCACGGCCGGCCTGCATGACGGCCAGTAGGGCGGCATAGAGTCTGCGGATCGGCGCCGCGACGTCCGCGCTGCCCTGGGCGAGCACCGGGCGTGGCAGCGCCACCAGGCCGATGACGGTAAGCCACAGAAAGCGGCGCCGTTCGAAGCGAAACGCGGGCATCAGCATGTCTCCGTCACCCGATGCGCTCCTGGTGGAGCGGCTTTCGCCCTCATATCGCTCCACCGGGCGCCCGGACAATCTGTCAGAATGCCGCGACCGCCGGAGGGTCGGCAGACAGCACGGTATCCGCCCACGCGCTCATGCCGAGTGCGGCGAATCGCTTGCGCGCCTCCTGTGCCGCGTCGGGGTGGCCGTTGCCCGTCGCCAGATGCAGCGCGGCGAGGCAGGCGGCGATATCCGGCTCGGTCCCCAGCTTCCGGGCCAAAGCCAATGCCTTTCGAATTGTGACTATCCCCTCGGCACGTGTATCGGCATTCATCGCCAGCAGCGCGCCCTTGCAGCGTAACGCAGCGACCAGATAGCCCCGCAGGGTGTGATGGGCACCGATTCGCACCGCTTCGTCCGCGTGCCGCAACGCGGGCACCAGCCCGCCGGTGCAGCCATAGGCGACCGCAAGACCGATCGCGGCCCACATGTGGATCAGCAGCCGCCCACGGCCCTTCGCGGTCTCATGCGCGTCGCTCAAGGCGTCGATCGCGGCATTGGTGGACCCCGCCAGCAGCAGGGAGTGGCCCAGGCCGGCCTTCAGCGACGGCAGCAGCGCTTTCAGCCCATGCCGCTCGGCGGGTTCCAGCCCGGAACGGAACGTGCTTTCGGCCTCGGCGATCTGCCGGCGCTGCAGCCGTACCATGCCGGCCGAGAGGTGTGTGAAGGCGATATCGTAGGGGCGATGTTCCCCGGTCGCGATCGCCAGCGCTTGCCGACAGTCGCTCTCCGCGTCGTCAAACCGTCCCAGAAGCCCACGTATCCCGGCCCGTGTCGCCTGGATCAGCACCGGCCAACTGCCGGACCGCACGCTGCCGGAATCAACATAGCCTGGCAGCAGCGCGATGGTTTCCGACAATACCGCCTCGCCCTGCCGGAATCGCCCGGTGTAGAAGCACGTCTGTCCGAGAAAGTGCGCCGCCGACAGACGCAATCCCAGATTGCCTATCGAGATTGCGGATCGATGAGCTTCGCTTGCAACGGCGGTCGCCTCGCGCACGCGTCCCAGACTGTTGAGCACGTGTATGCGCTTGACCAATATCGATAGCCGGATATCGGGACCCAAGGCTCCCGCCGCGCGGTCCTCGGCGATTTTCTGCGCCTGGTCGAGTAGCTGGTCGGCCTCCTCATAGCGCAATTCAAGCGCCAGCAGAGTGCGGAGGCCGATCATGATGTCCACCGCCGTGGCGCGCGTCTGATGATCGGGCGGCAATGATTGCGCGATCTCCAGCGCCTTGCGCAGATGCCGTTCGGCGGTGGCGTGTGCCGTCCGCTCGGCCGCGGCGATTGCCGCACGCTGCAGGAACCCAAGCGCCGGACGCCAGAGCTGTGCCCTGACCGCATGATGGCAGATCTCGTCCAACTGCTGCGGAGCAGTCTCGATCGATGGCTCCAGCAACTCGACGACCCGTGCATGGAGTCTGCGTCGGCGCGATGGCAGCAGGGTCTTGTAGGCAACGTCACGCAGCAGCGCATGCCGGAACGCCAGGCGGGTCGTGCCGCCGGTTTGGTCACGCCTGCCGCCCAGCAGGTGCTCCGTCTGCAAACGCGAGAGCTGCTGCAAGATAATATCGGCGCGACCACCCATTACCGCAGCCACAAGGTCGGGAGAAAATTCGGCTCCTACCACCGCGCAGGAACGCAGCAGCGTTTGCAACTGTTGCGGCAGGCGGGCAATGCGATCGGCGATCAACGCCTCTATCTCATTGGGAATGACAAGCTCGTCGGTCCCGTCGTTATCGGCTCCGCGATTCAGTATCAGAGCCGCGACTTCCTCCAGATACAGAGGATTGCCTTCCGCCTTCTCGATGATTCGATCGGCGTGATCGCGCTGGCGGAACATCGGGTTCATGCGTGCAAGCAGTTGTCGCGCCGCTTCCAACGATAGTGGCCGCAACTGAATGTTTCTGCGTTGCGCGAAAACATCGCCGGCAAAGCGCAGCGGTCTGCGGCTGGTAACAAGTACCAGCAGCGGCACGGAGCGGCGCGAAAGATCCGCGATGATTGCGGTCAGCAGTGCGAGCGTCGTTGCATCGAACGTCTCAGCATCCTCGCAACATAGTATGATGCGCCGATCACCAGCCAGACCCGCCATGATGGCGCCAATCTGAGGCGCTACCGGCAACCTTTTTTCGGAGCTCAGATCCGCGACGCGGGTGCCCTGCGATGCCGTGAGACCGAGGTAGCGGGCAAGCTGATCCGCCTGCTCGGCGGAAAATGACGCGACGTGTTGTAGCGCGCCGATGGTGCTATCCGCGACGGGGCGGTCTGCCTGCGACCCGAGGGTTCGCGCCAGCTCGCGCAGCCACGTCGCGACCGGATCGTAGCCGGTGAAGCCGCGATGGACCGGTCCGCTCAGTACTATCCGGCAGCTTCTCCCTGCCGGCTCGGCACGAAGCGCCTCGTGGATCAGGCGCGATTTGCCAATTCCTGCCGGTCCCTGCACCTGCAGCAACCGTGCGTTTCCCGCGTCTTCATTCAGCCACCGGCTGATGACCGACAGCTCCTCCTGGCGGCCGACAAATGGGGTCAGCCCGCGAGCGACCCGGGCCTGCCAGCGATCGCTGGAGCGTAGCGACAATAGTTGCACACGCTCGACTTCGTCGGCGAAGCCCTTGAGATTGATCGCCGGCAGTGGCCGGGTCTCGACGAAATCCTTCACCAGCGCGTTGACATCGGTGCTCAGGCAGGCGCTGCCTGGCTCCGCCGTCTGCTCCAGGCGGGCGGCAATATGGACGGCCGGACCGAACGCGTCATAGCCGACCGGCCAATTCGCCTTGCGACGGCTGCCGCCAGCGGGCAGCAGGGCGACCTCGCCATGATGGATGCCGATACGGACACGCGGGGCGCCCTCCGCGGCGGGCATCGCCGCCAGGATGTCCAGCGCGGCCAGACAGGCCCGAACGGCGTTGTCCTCCGCGGAACCGGGGACGCCGAAAATGGCGAGCACGCCGTCGCCTCGGGGACTGACCGTACCGCGATATCGTTCGATCGCCTCGGTCATTGCCTGAACCAGCGGGTTGAGCAGGTCCGCCGCCTCTTCGGGCTCGAGGTGCTGAACCAGGGCGGTGGACCCCGAGATGTCGGCAAACATCAGGGTGACGAGGCGTTGCTCGCCGTCATTCCCCACCAGCTCCAGGTCTGCGGCGACCTCGGCCACGATCCTACCCCCGCCACTTCCGCGATAAATCCAGGGCGCGAGATGCCCTTAGCCGGTCGGAATAGCGGGATCAAACCATCGCGTCACGAACCGGACCGCTTGCGGGGGGTGCGCGCACGCGACTTTTTGCGGCTGTCATCGCGCGTGATCACGACGGCGATTTCGGTCGCAGTGGTGGTGACGTGGACAGTATCGTGCGTGCCAGACACGATCATCATGTGCAGCGGAATCGGATTCGGCCGCGCCGCCAACGATGCGTGGAACGCCGCCGTCAGTATGTGCTGATTGACCGGAGGTATCGTGAGCTCCTGCTTGTAGCGCGCGAGATCGCCGCCATGGATGGGTGCGAGTGCTCCGATGGCATCGGAGATGTCGAGGAAATCGCCGGTGGTGGCGAGATGGCCGAGACGAGCCGCGGTATTGATGATGTTCCGCCGCGAAAATGCCTCGTTGATATGCGCGACCATGACAGGTCGCGTGCCGGGCTGATTGCCGATGAGATCGTCGCCCATGTTGTTCCCCGTCGTCCTTAGTTGTGCGCGGATCGCGAACCAACCCGGCATCGCACCGGCATTTAGCCGAAACGGCTCGCCGGCGTAAAGTGGCTAGCCGGAACGGCTGGCCTCTGGCGCACAACGGTATATCCTGCGCGAACGAAGTTCGACGACAGGAGGAAGCTCACAATGAGCGCGAGCAGCTCGCCATCGCATTATCTGCGCGTCCGTCCGGATTGGCTGGGCCGGCGGAACGAGGCCATTCTGGAACCGGAGCTGCCCATCGTCGATCCGCACCATCATCTGTGGGATCGTGCTGACTGGCGCTATCTGCTGCCCGATCTGCTGGAGGATCTCAACAGCGGTCATACGATCACCGCCACCGTGTTCGTGCAGTGCCGCGCGTTTCACCGCGCCACCGGTCCGGACGAGATGAAACCGGTCGGTGAGACCGAATTCGTCAACGGGGTTGCGGCGATGAGTGCGTCCGGCGCCTACGGTGCCACGCGGATCTGCGCCGGGATCGTCGGTCACGCGAACCTGGCGCTCGGCGCCCGCGTGGAAACGGTTCTCGGCGCGCTGGTCCGTGCCGGCGGCGACCGGTTTCGCGGCATCCGCCATATCACGGCCTGGGATTCCGATCCGGTCACGCTGAACCCGGGCAATCCCGCGCCGCCGGGTCTCATGTCCGATGCGTCCTTCCGCGAGGGTTTTGCGAAGCTCGCTGCGATGGATCTGACCTTCGATGCCTGGCTGTATCACCCGCAAATTCCTGAACTCACCGCTCTGGCGCGCGCCTTTCCGGGGGCGCGAATCGTGCTCGACCATGTCGGTGGGCCACTGGCGATCGGCTCTCATGCCGGCCGGCGCGACGAGATTTTTGCCGGATGGCGGAGGACAATTCGCGAGCTGGCGGGTTGCGAGAATGTGCACGTGAAGCTTGGCGGCCTGGGTATGCGCATCAACGGATTCGATTTCGAATCGCAGGCGGAGCCGCCTTCGTCGGAGCAGCTTGCGACCGCGTGGAAGCCTTATATCGAGACCTGCATCGACGCGTTCGGTCCGCGGCGCTGCATGTTCGAAAGCAATTTTCCAGTCGATAAGGGATCGTACGGCTACGCGGTCGGCTGGAACGCGTTCAAGCGGCTCGCCGCCACGGCATCGGCGGCGGACAAGGCGGAGCTGTTCAGCGGGACCGCGACGCAATTCTATCGGTTGTAGCTGTTTGCCGGTCCCGCTGCCGATCCCGCTGCCGACCGTTCGATCTCATCGGCGGCGTCGCAGGCCATCTGAATGGGCGACGCCGCTGCCTTTCGCGATCGTTTCGGTATCGACGGCGAGCATCCTCCTTCCGATGCGATTGATCACGATATCTTGAGCAAGAAGATAGTGACATCGCCGCTCGATCGCCTATTTGACCCGAACCGTCTGGCGTGGCTTGCTCCCCCGTCACGTTCGCGCGGCGATCCGTCGAAAGGGGGGCATCAAGCGTTCGGTCGATGATCCTTACCCTAAGGGACGGGAGCTGACTCGATGAACGAGGCCACAGCATCGGTCGCCGACTGCACGGCGACATCTGTAACCCGTTATCGCGACGTGCGGCATCATACGGAACGGCTGGCCGCGGCGCTTTCTCCGGAAGATCAGTGTGTCCAGTCGATGCCGGATGCGAGCCCTGCCAAGTGGCATCGCGCCCACATCACCTGGTTCTTCGAGGAGTTCGTGCTGGCATCGTTCCAGCCTGGCTATCGCGTCTTCGATTCCGACTTCCGTTTCCTGTTCAACTCCTATTACGAGGCGGTTGGTCCGCGGCATCCGCGTCCGATGCGCGGGCTGCTGACCCGGCCGCCGTCCGCGCGCGTGACCGAGTACCGTGCGCATGTCGATGCGGCAATGGAGCGGCTGCTCGAAACGCTGCCCGAGGCGGCCGCGCCCTTGGTCGAGCTCGGCCTGAACCACGAGCAGCAGCATCAGGAATTGCTGCTGACCGACATGCTGCACGCGTTCGCACAGAGTCCGCTGGCGCCTGCTGTGCTGCCGGGGTGGCGTGAGCCGGCCGGCGCGCGGGGCCCCACGCGGTTCGTCGGGTTCGACGGCGGAATGGCTCGCCTGGGTCATGCGGGGCGGGGATTCTGCTTCGACAACGAGACGCCCGTCCATGCCACGTTCCTGCAACCATTCTCCCTCGCCACGCGGCTGGTGCGCAACCGAGACTTCCTGGCGTTCATCGCCGATGGTGGCTATCGCATCGCGACGTTGTGGATGTCGGACGGCTGGGCGCGCGTGCAGGCCGACGGCTGGGATGCACCGCTGCATTGGCGCAATATTGATGGCGCCTGGTGGCAGATAGGATTGGGCGGACTGGTTCCGCTCGAAATGGATGCACCCGTGCGGCATATCTCGTGGTACGAGGCGGATGCCTTCGCGCGCTGGGCTGGCGCGCGACTGCCCGCCGAAGCGGAGTGGGAAGTCGCTTCCGACCACCCCCAGATCGAAGAACTGACCAGCCATGTCTGGCAGTGGACCAACAGCGCGTATCTTTCTTATCCGGGCTACCGCCCGGCCGAAGGCGCGGTGGGTGAATACAACGGGAAGTTCATGATCGGTCAGATGGTGCTGCGCGGTGGGTCGCTGGCAACGCCTCCCGGACACACACGTCCTACCTATCGCAACTTCTTCCATCCCGAGAAGCGCTGGCAGTTCTCCGGGTTGCGGCTCGCGCGCGACCTCTGAAAGGATAATCGATGCCGAACGATAGTCAGGTCCGCACTGCGGACGCGACGCTTGCCGGGGTTGCGCTTGCCGGGTTGTCGCGGCAGCCGAAGACGCTGCCGCCGAAGCTGTTCTATGACGAAGCCGGCTGCCAGTTGTTCTACCAGATCACCGAATTGCCTGAGTATTACCTGACCCGAACGGAGTTGGCCCTGCTGCGGCGTGTCGGGCCGGAGGTCACCGCGGCAGCCGAGCCGCCGGCCGTTCTGGTGGAATATGGGGCAAGCGACGAAACCAAGGCCGAAATACTGTTGGGTCAGATAGACGCGCTGCGCCAGCCAAGATTTTCTGCATATGTCCCTATCGACATCGCCGCCGAGGCGCTGTCACGGATGCGCCAGCGGATGCGGCATCGGACGCAACTGTCCATCTTTCCCGTCGCTGCCGATTTCACGGATCCGGTCGCCCTGCCCGCGGCCGTGAATGGGATGCGTCGGCTCGGGTTCTTTCCAGGCTCGACCATCGGCAATCTTGAACCGCCTGCGGCGCGGCAGTTCCTGAGCCGGGCACGCGCCACACTCGGCCAGAATGCTCTGATGCTGGTGGGCGTCGATTTGCGGAAGGATCCGTCGATCCTGATTCCAGCATATGACGACGCGGCAGGCGTTACCGCGAGGTTCAACCTCAACCTGCTGGCACGGCTGAACATCGACGCGGGAGCGGATTTCGACCTGAACTGCTTCGCACATCGCATCATCTGGAACGATGCCGAAAGTCGGATCGAGATGCACCTGGAAAGCCTGCGCGAGCAGGCTGTTCACATCGACGGGCAGACGGTGTGGTTCCGGCGCGGCGAGACGATCCATACCGAAAACAGCTATAAGCATACGATCGACGGATTTGCCGCCTTGGCCGAGGCTGCCGGGTGGCGGCAGCGTGACGTATGGACCGATCCGGCGCGTCTGTTCTCGATGCATCTTCTGAGCGTGGCATGACCTGCGTATGCCTGGCCCCAATCTGATCCTCAGCGCCAGTATTGCCACACGGGCTTACCGCTGCCCGGCAGCTCGAACAAACGGCCGCTGACCCGAACGCTCAGCACCGCGCCCGGCGACATTTCGAGCGCGTGCAAATTCTCGGCGAATGCATACGAACCATGGCCAATTCCCGCCTGCCGGAGGTCGGTGCGAAACCTGTTAGCCTTGAACGACAGACGGGGGACACCATCGATCAGCAGGTCGAGATGAAGCGCATCCGGCTCGTCGAGCTCGCGGCACCATCCGACCAGGCATCCGTCGAAGATGCCATCGACATTCCCCTCGTAGCGACGGCGGGCGGTGTCCGCGTATGACATGTTATTGGGTAGTATCATGCCATTCAGCCGTCGCCGCTGCGCTTCGTCGACCGGAACGCCGCAGAATCGCGCCAGCTCGGTCACAAACTGATCGTGCAATGACACCGCTTTTTCGTAGCTGACCAGCAGTGCGGGGCAATCGCTCGCACGCAGGAATGCGACCAAATCGGACATGCCACTGCTTGCCTCGAAAAAAGCCTCCAGCGGATCGGTCAGCTCGGCGATCGCATGCCGTTGGGCAACCGCGACCAGGTCGCGGAACACGATGATCAGATGCGGATTGCGGAACGCGCGTAGTTGGTGCGGTTCCAGGTAGCCGTGCAGCGAGGGTATCTTGAAGCCCCAGATGCCGGAAAGATTGTTGCGTGCCGCGATAGCGGCCGGCAGGCTGTCGGTTTCACCGAACCGGAACAGATGCAGAAATTCGCGATCCTCGAACGTGGCCTGGTAGGCTTTATCGATCGGCAGGATGCCAAGCTCGCCCAGCATGGCTGCCACCATGCTGGTGCCCGACCGGCCGAGGCCGGTGACGATGATGGTCCGTTCGCGCGGCTGTTCGGCAGCGTGATCGTAGCCTCTCCAGATCAGGCCTTTGTTGACCAGGTCGGTGGGGTTCATTGAGGTCTCGATAATCCGGCGGGTTCGCCGGCCCTGCCCGCCGGGGGATTCGAACCCCCACGCCGTACGGCTGCGGATTTTAAGTCCGCTGCGTCTGCCATTCCGCCAGGCGGGCCCAGGGTCACGTTATGGTCACGCTGCGGCAAGCCCGCGGGCGATGTCCAGCGCACGCCGCAGCAGCGTCTCACTCAACTCCGGCGTGCGGAACGCGCTGTGCGCTGAAAGCGTCACGTTTTCCAGCGTGGTCAGGTCATCCCCCGGGCGCAATGGCTCGGTCGTGAACACGTCCAGCGCGGCGTGGCCGATCCGTCCGCTCCGCAACGCGGTCACCAGCGCCTCCTCGTCCACCAGTGCCCCGCGCGCCGTGTTCACCAGGATCACACCGGGCCGCAATTTCGCCAACCGCTCGGCCGACAGAAACCCGCGCGTCTCGTCCGTCAGCAGCAAATGCACCGATAGCACGTGGCTTTCAGCGAGCAACGTGTCCAGATCGACGAATGTCACTCCAGCGGCGGATTTCGGCGTGCGGTTCCACGCCAGCACCCGCATTCCGCCGCCGCCGGCAATCCGCGCCACCTCCGCCGCGATCCCGCCGAACCCCAGCAGGCCGATCGTCTTGCCGGTGAGCTGTGGTCCTTCCATCCGTGTCCAGGCGCCCGAGCGTATATCGCGGTCCATCCGGGCCAGACCGCGCGCGCCGGCCCACATCAGCGCAATGGCATGCTCCGCGACTGCAGTGTCGCCATAGCCCTTGATGATGTGCACGGTGACGCCGATTTTGGCCAGTTCCTCCGGGTGCATGTAGCTGCGCGCCCCGGTGCCCAAAAAGATGATGTGCCTCAGTCCGGCGCAGCGCCGTATCGCGTCGGTGGGCATCTGGCTGTGGTCATCCAGCAGGAAGTCGTAGCCGGCGCACAGGCCGGGCAGGTCATCGGGCCGCACCTCCGCCTGCTCGCGCACATCCACCGGCGGATCGTCGGGCCGCACCACACGACGGAACACGTCCGCCAGGTCGTCAACCGCGTCCAGGAACAGCCCCTTCATTTCCCATCTCCGAAACGAGCCACGTCACTGTGCGAAACTGGTGCCGCGCGCGCAACCTTCGCTTCCATGACACGTGCCGATCCCATTACACCGCGGGTAGATGGCCCGTGTCCCGCTGACCGCCCCCGCTGATCACTCGGCCCGAGTTCGCGTCGCGGAGCCGGCCCCGGCGGCCGCTTTCCGGCGCCGGTCCCGGTTTCGTCTGCTGCGGCTTGCCCTCATTGCCGCCATCTGGGGCGTGCTGGCGCTGGCGATCGTGCTGTTGTGGTTCGCCCGCGACCTGCCGCGGCCGGATTCCGCGCTCGACGCGGCGCGCCGGCCGAGCCTGACGCTGCAGGACGCGTCGGGGCGGATTTTCGCCAGTTTCGGGGACGTGGTGGGAGAATCGCTGCGCCTTACCGACCTGCCGCCCTATGTCCCGGAAGCCGCGGTCGCGATCGAGGACCACCGGTTCTGGCATGAGCCGGGCGTCGATCCCGTCGGGATCGCCCGGGCGGTGCTGACCAATATCACGCATGGGCGCATCGTGCAGGGCGGCTCGACCATCACGCAGCAGGTCGCCAAGAACCTGTTCCTCACCAACGCCCGCACGTTCCGGCGCAAGGTGCAGGAGTTGTTGCTGACCTTCTGGCTGGAGGCGCATTTCAGCAAGCGGCAGATCCTGGAGATCTGGCTCAACCGCGTTTATTTCGGCGCCGGAGCATGGGGCATCGATGCCGCCGCGCGCATCTATTTCGGCGTGTCGGCCCGCCGCCTCACGTTATGGCAGACCGCCGTCATTGCCGGGCTGCCGCGGGCGCCCTCGCGCTTCAATCCGCGCGTCGACCCGGAAGCGGCCGCGGCACGTGCGCGCCAAGTGCTGGCCGCCATGGTTGCCAATGGCGACATCACCACGACACAGGCTCAGCAGGCTGCCGCCGGCATGAAATTCGCCGGCAACGGGCTCACCGAAGCCGGATGGTTCGCTGACTGGGCGGCCGGTCAGGCAGAGCAGATGCTGCCGCCCGACGAGGACGCGACCCTGCGCACCACGCTCGATCCGCGTCTGCAAGCGGTGGCCGAGAAGCGGCTGACCGCGTTGCTGGCTGGGCCAGGGGCAGCCCATAACGCGAGCGAGGGCGCGGTGGTCGTGCTGGATGCGGCGAGCGGTGCCGTGCGGGCCATGGTCGGTGGGCGCGACTATCGCGACAGCTCCTATAATCGCGCGACTTTGGCGCGACGGCAGCCGGGGTCGGCCTTCAAGCCGTTCGTGTGGCTCGCCGCGCTGGAAACCGGCATTCGTCCGGACGACACGGTGCTCGACGCCCCCATCCGGCTCGGCAACTGGAGCCCGCACGACTTCGAGCGGCGCTACCTGGGCGAGATTACCGTAGAGGAAGCGCTTGCGCAGTCGATCAACACCGCCTCGGTGCGCCTGTTGTTGCGTGCGGGAGGGCCGCGCGCCGTGATGCGGCAGGCCGAGTTGTGCGGGATCACCGACCGGCTGCCCGACAATGCCTCATTGGCGCTGGGGACCGGGGAGGTTGGGCTGCTGGAGCTGGCAACTGCATATGCACCGTTCTTCAATGGCGGCCGGCGGGTGACGCCGTTCGGCGTTGCCTCGGTCACCGCGCAGGGGCGCACCATCGCCGCCCCGATCACGCCGCCGGAGCAGGTGGTCGATCCTGATCTGGCGGCGATGATGGCGCGCATGCTGGCTGCGGTCGTGTCGCGCGGGACGGGTCGCGATGCAGCCGTGCCGGGACGCACCGTGGCCGGCAAGACGGGCACGACGCAGGATTCGCGTGATGCGTGGTTCGTCGGCTGGACGGGCGGGGAAATTATCGGCGTGTGGCTGGGCAACGACAACGGCGCGCCGATGAAGGACGTGCTGGGCGGCAGCCTGCCGGCGAAGCTGTTCCACGACATCGCGGTGGCGCTGCGATAGCGGCTCGGGACAGGCGCAGATCTATCCCGCACGCTTTCATCGAACATCAAAATACGGGGATGGCCACGAGCCGATCTCGCGCCCCTGTGCATCTGCCTGGCACCACGCATCCGCTTGATGCCGCTTAAATTCCGATTGACAGGCTAGGAATTGCTTGACCATAATCCATACTTCTATAATAGGAATTGCACTGAAGGACGCTTGTGCATGCTGCAGTCCCATATCATCACCATCGACGGGCATTTCGTCGGGGCCGCCATTCGGCTGGATCGCGGCTATCGTTTCGTCGCGTGTGACACACGACTCTACGAGCTGGACGAAACCATATGGCCCACACTGTCCGATGTGGAGCGCCTCGCCCGTCACCTGTACCTGACCGGCAGCTTCAGCAGCTCCGAGCCAACACCGGCGACCCGGAACGAGCCCGTGTCGCAGGTTGGCGGCTGACGATTTCCGCAAAGGAGACCCCGCATATGTCCTTCACTTCGCTTGCATCGCGAACGATCACCGCAACGCTGAACTACCTGCGGCCGAGCCAGGAGAAGCCGACCCGCTGGATCATCGATCCACCAGCCGGCCAGCCGCAATGGAACGGGGTTGCCGATCCGCATGAGGTCACGATCGAAGATGCCCGTGACCATAGTGAGCGTTGGTCGCTCGATCGCAACGGATTCGCCCTATGGCGGGAGCCGACCTGGGTTGGAAACTTCTACAGCCCAGCAGAGGTCACCAGTGTTTATTATCCCGAAGTTGAGCAATTTCTGCGTCGCGCACTCGGCGCGGCACGCGTACACGTGTTCGACCACAATGTCAGGAATGCGACCCGATACGCTGTGGGCGACCAGACTGTGCGAGAGCCCGCGCTGCGGGTCCACAACGACTACACGTTCGGTTCTGCGCCCCGGCGAGTGCGCGACCTGCTGGGCGACGAGGCAAACGAATTGCTGCGCCACCGGTTCGCGATCGTGAATGTCTGGCGTCCCATCCGGGGCCCAGTGCTGGATGCGCCGCTCGCGTTGTGCGACGCCAACAGCTTCAATCAGGCGGATCTGCTGGCCACCGACCTGGTCTATGCGGATCGCACCGGTGAGACGTACTCGGTTGCATACAGCCCGCGTCATCGTTGGTACTATTTCCCCCGGATGCAACCTGATGAGGTGCTGCTGATAAAGTGCTTCGACAGCGCCACCGATGGCCGCGCCCGGCTGTCTTTTCATACCGCGTTCCAGGATCCGACGACGCCAGCCGATGCGCCACGGCGGGAGAGTATCGAAGTCCGGACGCTGGTGTTTTATCCGCCGACGCACTGATACGTGCGCACGACAGCGATTCCGTTCGGAGTAGCGGGAGCCGCTGTCGTGCGCACCCGGTGCCTGGTGGCCGGTTCTACCGGTTCAGCCGTCCTGGCCCGCTGACCCAACGGCTCCCGCGCGCGTAAAAGCGCAGGGGAAGATGCGCGTCGCGCGTGATGCCGATGCGCGTGCTTTGGCCGATATCACCGGACGAGGTGCCATCGTCGGCCAGGAATAGCGGCCCGCCGGCGCTCAGATCGATCCCATCCAACGCGCGCCCGACACCCAGCGCGGCGGCCAACCGCCCGGGGCCACGAGCAAGGTCGCGCAAAGCCACACCCGGCCGCCGCCGTTGCATGATCTCGATCCCTTCCAGCGGCTCCAGCGCCCGCAGCAACACACCGGCGCCGATCCCCGCCGGCCCGGCGGAAACGTTCAGCATCAAGGCCGTGCCATAGGCAATATAAACATATGCGTGCCCGTGCGGCAGGAACAGCGCGGCGTTGCGCAGCGTGCGCCCGCGAAAGGCGTGGCAGGCGGCGTCCCCCGGCAAATACGCCTCGGTCTCCACGATGCGTCCGGCGGCACGGCCTTCCGACGTGTCATGCACCACCAGCTTCCCGATCAGGAAGCGCGCGAGCGCGGTCGGATCTTCGGGCAATTCCGTGCGCGAGAGACGGTGCAGGGTCGGCATCACGTTCCCACATTCCCGCCGGCTGCACGAAGGAGCCAGGGGGAATGATCGGGGTTGATTGGGGTACCAGCAGCTTTCGCGCTTTCCGGCTGACCCGGGAAGGCGGGATACGGGACCGGAAAACCGGTCCGCGGGGAATTTTGGCGGTAGCGGACGGGCGGTTCGCCGATACGCTACGAGAAGAGATCGGCCCCTGGCTTGCCGCCGGCGAACGCCACGTGCTGCTCTCCGGGATGGTCGGAAGCCGCCAGGGCTGGATGGAGGCGCCCTATCTTCCCTGCCCCGCCGGCCCGGACAAGATCGCCGCGGCGCTGGTGGACGTCCCGTTCGACTGGGGCCAGGTGAAGATCGTGCCCGGGCTGTCGGGCGAGGATACCGCCGGCGTTCCGGAACTGATGCGCGGCGAGGAGACCCAGCTTGCCGGCGCGCTGGCCATGATGGGCGCCGACGGCTGGGCCTGCCTGCCAGGCACCCATTGTAAATGGGCCCGCGTGGAAAACCGGCAGATCACCACGTTCCTTACCTACCTTACCGGCGAGACGTTCGCGGCGCTGCGCGGCCACACGATTCTCGCCCGCATGATGCGGGATGGCGATACCGAACCGGCGGCTTTCGACGCCGGGGTCACGCGGTCCGGACAGGCGGGCGGAATTCTGCACCATCTGTTCGGCGTCCGGTCACTGGGGCTGACCGGCCGCCTGGGAGACTCCGCCGCGGCCTCGTATCTCTCGGGATTGCTGATCGGGCATGAGGTACGATCCGCAGTGGCCGATGTTCCCAAGCGCACCCTGGTACACGTGATCGGCGCGCCGGAACTCACTGCGCTTTATGCGCGCGCAATCGAAGTGTGCGGCGGCATGGCGGAGCGCCTGAACGGTGAGGCCGCCGCACGGGGTCTGGCGCTGCTCGGGGAGCACGCGGCATGGACCTGACCGGGTGGCTGAAACGATGCCCGTTGATCGCGATCCTCCGCGGCGTGCACCCGGAGGAGGTGGAGGCAATCGTTGCGGCGTTGGAGCAGGCCGGACTCGCGATCGTTGAGGTGCCGCTGAATTCGCCCCGTCCGCTGGAGAGCATCACCCGGCTGGCACACTCGTTCGGCGAGCGACTGCTGGTCGGGGCGGGCACGGTGATGAACGAAGCCCAGGTGGCGGAGATTGCCCAATCCGGCGGCCGGCTGATCGTGACGCCGCACGCCGCCGTTGATGTGGTGCGAGCGGGGAAGGCGCTCGGCCTGCTGACCGTGCCGGGCTGCTTCACGCCGACCGAGGCGTTCGCCCTGCTGGCCGCCGGAGCCGACGCGATCAAGCTGTTTCCGGCAGAAGCGGCTAGTCCGGCGGTGCTGCGGGCGATGCGTGCGGTGCTGCCCTCCGGCACGATTGTCTTGCCGGTCGGTGGGATCGATGCGGACAACATGGCTGGCTGGCGCTCGGCGGGGGCGGGCGGCTTCGGGATCGGGTCGTCGATCTATCGGCCCGGCGACACGGCCGACGTCGTCTCTGGAAAAGCGCGCCGGCTGGTGTCGGCGTGGCGTGAGATCGGCAACTCCGAACGCCACCCTGATCAGCGGGCCTAGCAGGCCATGGGGGTCCTTCTTGCCATCCGGTGGGCGCGGGCGGGTTTAATGTCCGCTCCCTTATGGTCGGCTCCGGGATTATCCACTCCGGCCGGATAGACCCTGCCGTCTCAGCCGAAAGGATGTACCCATGCCGACCAATCCGGCCGACAGCCCCATTCTGGGGACACTGTACGGCAGTGACGCCATGCGCGCGGTATTCGACGAACGCGCCTACTTCCAGCGCATGCTGGATGTGGAGGCCGCGCTGGCCCGCGTGCAGGGGCGCCTCGGCATCATTCCCGCCGACGCGGCGGCGGCAATTACGGCCGCCGCACGATTCGAAAACCTCGACGGCGCCGAACTAGCTGCCAGCGCCCGCAATGTCGGCTATCCGGTCGTCGGGCTGGTCCAGGGCCTGTCGCGCGCGGCCGGGGAGGCCGGTCGCTGGACGCACTGGGGTGCGACGACGCAGGACATCATGGACAGCGCCACCGTCCTTCAGGTGCGCGAAGGACTGTCGCTGATCGAGGTCGAGCTTCGCCGGTTGTTGACGGCGCTGACCGGCCTGGCGGATCGCCATCGCCGCACGGTCATGGCAGGGCGCACTCATCTGCAACAGGCGCTGCCGATAAGCTTCGGGCTGAAATGCGCGATCTGGGCGCAGCCCTTCATCGCCCATCTGGAGCGCCTTCGTCAGCTTCGTCTCCGGGTGGAGCAAGTCAGCCTGTTTGGTGCGGCCGGCACACTGGCCTCGCTCGGTGAGCACGGCATCGCAGTGATGGAAGGACTGGCGGCGGAATTGAGCCTGCATGCACCGGTCGCGCCCTGGCACGTGTGCCGCGACGGGATGGCGGAGACGGTGAGCTTCCTGGGCCTGGTTTGCGGCAGTCTGGCGAAGATCGCCACCGACGTGATCTTGCTGGCGCAGACCGAGATCGGCGAGGTGGCGGAACCGCATGCGCCAGGGCGTGGATCGTCATCCACGATGCCGCAAAAGCGCAACCCGATCGCCTCGGAATACGTGTTGGCCGCGACGCGCGGGGCGCAAGCGCTGGTGCCCCTGATGCAGGGCGCCATGGCGCATGATCACGAACGCGCCACCGGCCCGTGGCAGACCGAGTTGCTGGCCGGCCCGCAGGCATTCGTGCTGACCCACGGCGCGCTGTTGCATGCGCGCGGAATCGCGGAGGGGCTGGTCGTCGACGCAGAGAGAATGCAGCGCAATCTTACGCTGACCGGCGGCCTGATCGTGGCGGAAGCGGTGATGATGGGGCTGGCGCCGCACCTCGGACGGGAAGCGGCACATCACGTCGTGCAACACGCCTGCGATGTCGCGCTGAGTAAGAGCGTGCCGCTGGCGGATGCCCTCGCGCGCGACGCGTCGGTGTCGGAACGGCTCGATCGTGCGACAATCGAGCGGCTCACCGACCCGGCCAATTACCTCGGCAGCGCTGAAATGTTCATCGACCGGCTTCTGGCAGCCGCGCGCATCGCCTGACTCCAAGTGGTTTGCCTGCCGGCAACCTTCCGAGTACGCTTTTCCGGCGCTGGTCGGATAAGGTCGTGCGCGCCCCGGCGCTGGTGCCGGAGTACCGGCGAGCCGCTGCAAACGGACGCATTCTGGAGGTTTTGTATGACGAGGAAACGGATGATAACACGCCGCGGAGCGCTGAAACTAGCGGCTGCAACGTCGGCGCTGCCGCTGGTTCATATCCGCACGGCCGGCGCCGCGGGAACCGTATCAATCGCATTCTGGGACCATTGGGTGCCAGCCGGAAACGACGTTATGCGCAAGCAATGCGAAGCATTCGCCAAGCAGAACAAGGTAGAGGTGCAGCCGGACTTCGTAACCTCGATGGGTTCCAAGAACATCATGACCATCGCCGCCGAGGCGCAGGCCAAGGCAGGGCATGATGTCCAGCAACTACCCGGGTGGGAGACACAGAACCACGCCGACCTTCTGGAGCCGATGGACGACGTGATGAAGCGGCTGACCGACAAATATGGTCCGGTCAACGGCGCGAGCGAGTATCTGTTCAAGTCGAAGGGGCATTGGGTCGCAGTGCCCACCAGTTCCGGGACGCAGAACAAGGGCCCGTGCGGCCGCATTTCGGTGCTGAAGCAGGCCGCCGGGATCGACGTCGTGAAGATGTATCCAGCGCAGGACATGGCGACGCCGGAGGCCGACAACTGGACCTACGACGCCATGCTGAAGGCCGCCGAGGCCTTCCAAAAGATAAAAATGCCGCTCGGCATCGGCATCGGCACCACGGCGGATTTGGTGGATACGGCGGGATCGATGTTCGCCGCCTTCGGGGCGGAAATGATGAATGCCAACGGCGATGTCACGATCGATTCCGACAATATGCGGCAGGTTCTGGAATACGCGCAGCAGCTTGTGAAATTCCTGCCTGCCGACGCGGTCAGCTATGACGACGCGTCGAATAACCGGGCGCTGATCTCCGGCCAGAGCGCGCTGATCTGGAACCCGCCCTCGGCCTGGGCAGTCGCGAAACGCGACGCGCCGCAAGTGGCGGCGGATTGCTGGACGTTTCCGGCGCCCAAGGGTCCGAAGGGTCGTTTCCTGCCGCTGGGTGCCTTTTCGTTCGGCATTTGGCAGTTCAGCAAGAACAAGACCGCGGCGAAAGAGCTGATCGAGTACCTGTCGCAGCGCGAGCAGGTCGAGGAACGCGACAACGTGGTGATCGGCTACGACGTTCCCCCGTTCATCAGCATGACGGATTTCGCCATCTGGTCGGATGTGGAGCCGCCGAAAGGAACCGTTTACAATTATCCGATCCGCAAGAGCAGCGGCCAGGAATCGCACATGGCCGTGTCACCGGCACCGCCGGATATCGCGGTACAGATCTATAACCGCGGCACGATGCCCACCATGCTCGCGAAGTTGCGAAGCGGCCAGTCGATCAAGCAGGTGATGGACTGGGCTCAGCAGGAGGTGGAAGGCTTCGCGCGCTGACAGGTTGGCGGAGGGTGGTCCGGCCTAGCCTTCGGGCGGCCGGACTGACCTGTTACTGACGCGCGGGTTGCCCGGTTGGCGGTGTGCGCCTTGGGATGGCATTGCACTCGCTAGGGCAAGTCTGTAGTTTCGCGCGAGCGGCAAGAGCAAAAAGACTAGAATCAAGGCTGTCGGCACTGCCATCAAGACGCGATGGTGTGGCGTGCCGATGGACCGGCGGTCACATGGGAGCGGTTCGGCGGCCTAATCCGACCGGATCGGGAGGTACGCACATATGAAAGCGGCGACGCGAGTTGATCCGCGGCACCTAGCATATGGAACGGCAGCCGGTGAGCCGCGGTGCCGCGATTCCTGCATGCCGTCTGTCCCTGCCTGGCCGTCACCGGCCAGCACAACGGACCGGATTATCCCGAATTCACCGGCTGGAGGCGAAGCCGCGCAAGCTCGTGCATATCGTCCGGCCGTGACCGGCGTCTCAGGGAGGGTATGATGGCAGACGGGACAAGCATTCCGATCGGCGCAATCTCCCCCGCACGCGCGGATACGCATCGGTCCGGCAGCCTGAAGCGGTTCACCCAGCGGCGGAGCACTATGGGTTTCTTATTGTGCCTGCCGCTGATCGTACTGGTCGTGTGCTTGGTGGTGTACCCAGCCTGCTATGCCATTTATCTGAGTTTATTGAACAAGAAGATGACCAAGTTCGTTGGGCTTGGTGATTTCGCCTTCCTGCTGCAACGTCAGACGTTCCGGCTGGTGATTTTCCAAAGCTGCCTGTTCGCGATCACCTCGGTGGTGTTCAAGGCGCTGATCGGTTTCATCGGCGCGCATCTGATGCACAATATCTCCGGCAAGCATCAGCGCATCTGGCGCGGGCTGCTGTTGGTACCCTGGGTGATCCCGCTGGCGCTGTCCACACTGACCTGGTGGTGGATGTTCGACCCGTCCTACTCGGCGTTTAACTGGGTGCTGAACGAGTTTGGCCTCAAGTCGGTGCCCTGGCTCGGCGTTGGCTGGATCGCTCGGTTCTGTACCATCACCGTGAATGTCTGGTACGGCACACCGTTCTTCATGATCATGTACCTGGCGGCGCTGAAATCGGTGCCCGACCAGTTGTATGAGGCCGCCGCGATCGACGGAGCCAGCGCGGGCCAGAAACTGTTCTTTGTCACGCTGCCTATGATGCGCAACATAATCGCCATCACCGTGTTGTTCAGCCTTATCGTCACATTCGCGGATTTCGATATCGTGCGTATCCTGACCAACGGAGGGCCGGAGGACATGACGCATGTGTTCGCCACCTATGCCTTCCAGGTCGGCATTCAGTCCGGCGATATCCCCTTGGGCGCGGCGGTCAGCCTGTTCATGTTGCCGATTCTCGCGGTGGCCGCGTTCTTCGTACTGCGCGGCGTCACCCGCCGCACTCAGGAGATCGGGGCATGAGCGTCACGACCGCTGATGGCGCCGGCCTGCACCCGCGGCGCCACCAAAGCCTGCACGCGCAGCGCCGCTGGGCGCTGTGGGGCAGTTACTCAGCGCTGACCGTGTTTGTCATCGTGTTCCTGGTGCCGCCGTTCTACACCATCATGACCAGCCTGAAGACCTCTGCGGAGATTTCGGCGCAGAAGGGTACGCCGTGGATCGTGCATCATCCCTGGCTGGGCAATTTCTGGTACCTGATCACCTATCATAACTTCCAACTCTATTACCTGAACTCGGCCATCGTCACGGTGCTGGTGGTGGTGATCAGCATGGTGATCTCCGTGCTTGCCGCGTTCAGTCTTGCGCGGATGGGGTTCTGGGGCAGCAAGACCCTGGCGACCGGCGTGTTCCTGACCTACCTGGTGCCGGCTTCGCTGCTGTTCATCCCACTGTTCCAGATCGTCGGCTGGATCGGACTGATCAACAGCGTGTGGTGCCTGGTGCTGATCTATCCGACCCTGGCGGTGCCGTTCTGCACCTGGATCATGATCGGCTATTTCAGCTCCATCCCGAGGGAACTGGATGAGGCCGCACTGATCGACGGCGCAGGCTACCTGCAAATGCTGTGGCGCATCTTCATTCCAGTGGCAATGCCCGGCATCATTGCGGCGACGATATTCGCGTTCACCGTCAGTTGGGGCAACTTCATCTATCCGCTGGCGTATCTTTATACGTCCAATCAGATGGTGCTGACGGTCGGGATCATCAGTGACCTGATCCGCGGCGACGTGTTCGAGTGGGGGCGGATCATGGCGGCGAACGTGCTTGCCTCGTTGCCGCCGATCCTGATTTATGCCTTTCTGATGGACTACTACATCGCCGGCCTGACCGCCGGTGCCACCAAGGGCTGAGGAAGCGCATCCATGGCTGAAGTTTCGTGCCGCAAGCTGGTGAAAAATTACGACGGGGGCGTGCAGGCGGTGAAGGGCATCGACCTGGAGATCGCCGACCAGGAGTTTGTGGTTCTTGTCGGACCATCCGGATGCGGCAAGACCACGACGCTGCGCATGATCGCCGGCCTGGAGGAGATCAGCGATGGCGAGATCTGGATCGGCGGCGACGTTGTCAATGATGTGCCGCCGCGCGACCGCGACATTGCGATGGTGTTTCAGAACTACGCGCTCTACCCGCACATGAGCGTATTCGACAACATGGCGTTTGGGCTGAAGCTGCGAAAATTCCCCCGCGAGGAAATCAAGCGCCGGGTAGACGAGGCTGCGCGCATCCTCGACATCCACCCGCTACTGGCGCGCAAGCCAAAGGCTCTGTCCGGCGGACAGCGGCAACGCGTGGCGATGGGTCGCGCGATCGTGCGGAACCCCAAGGTGTTCCTGTTCGACGAGCCGCTGTCCAACCTGGACGCGAAGCTTCGCGTGCAGATGCGGACCGAGATCAAGAAGGTCCACCAGACAGTGCGCACGACCACCGTGTACGTCACGCACGATCAGGTGGAAGCGATGACGCTGGCTGACCGCGTGGTGGTCATGAACCAGGGAATCATCGAGCAGATCGGTACGCCTCAAGAGCTGTATCACAGCCCGGCCACCCGCTTCGTTGCCGGATTCATCGGCAGCCCGGCGATGAATTTCCTGAACTGCCGTGTGCAGGATGACGGGTCGGGGATGTCGGTACGCGTGAACAACCAGATCGTGCTGCCGGTACCGCCGAGCCGGGCGCAACGGTATAGCGCCTTTAAAGGCAAGGAGATGGTGCTGGGCATCCGGCCCGAGCACATGTTCGATTATCGCGACGCGGAACGCCCTGGCTATGCGCGCATCGACGCGCTGGTGGATGTGGTGGAACCGATGGGGATGGAAACGCTGGTCCATTTCTTCATCGACGGCACGCCGCTCTGTGCCCGGTGCGATCCCGCTACCCCGGCAGCCCCAGGCGAGGTGCTGCCCCTGACGGCTGACATGAACAACATGCACCTGATGGAGGCAAACACCGGGCAGGTGGTATAGTCCGGCCTACCGACCCTGGTACTGTAGCCGATCGACCGAGTAGGGCGCAGTGACGGGGTTGGGGTGCGCGCCGAACGTTGCCTTCTCGAAGTGCATGTAGTCGGTTTCCCGCCATAGGCCGCCCCAGATCCAACCGTGACGCGTGAACACGTCGAATACGCTTGAATGCACCGAAATCTGACCTCGTCGCGGCGGGTCGCGAGGCGCAAACCTGTCGGCGCCAGCAGGCCACCATGCCCCGTTGTTCTCCTTGGAGGGATTCAACATCGGGTTGATATCGACTGCGTACCCGTAGCTGTGCATGCCGAATTTGCCGGGGTCGGTGTCATCCGGCCGGCAATAAAACCCAACGGTGACATTGTTCTCCCCATATTTGCCGATGCCGAATTCCTCGTACGGTTGCATCCGCTCGATCGGGAAATGAATCCGGTAGAGCTCTGCGAAGATGTCGAGAATATCAGCGACCAGGTTCCGGTGAATAATCAGGGTGCCTGTGTGCGGCTGGTTATCGAAGCCCCAGTAGCTCATCTGGATAAGCGACAGGTCGGCCGGATCCACGGGGCACCCGGGGTTCCAGGAAACCCCGACCATTCTGGCGCGCAGGTCGGGCGGGATCGGCTGAACACTGGCCTGAAATGGACGCAGGTCGGGCGACGCGGCGGCGTGCCCCAGTGTCACGGCTGCCTGCAGGCAGATCACGCATCCGGCAACTATCGGACGCAACAATCGCATCAATGGCGGGCTGGTACTCCCGGAATGTAGTTTCTGCGTGGGAATTCATCCCGGTACTCCGTCAGGCCTTTGCCACCGAATTCCTTGTATGGCCGCGCGCGCAGGCGTTCGACATCAATGTCGATGCCAAGACCCGGCGTGTCCGGCAGCTCGGCCCAGCCATTCTCGACCTTGATCTGACGCGTGGCGATGGCGCCACATGCCTCGCGAAAGTTCACGAAATACTCAGCGATGCGGAAATTCGGGATCACGGCGCAGACGTGCACCGTTGCGGCGAATCCGCCAAGGACACTGTTGTAGTTATGGGGCGCCATCACCACGGCCTGTGGCTGTGCCATTGCGGCAATGTCCAGCAGAGCGGTGATGCCACCGATCGCACAGATGTCGGGGTTGAGAATATCGGCAACCCGCCGTTCCAGGGCGTGAAAGAATGATTCCTTCGAGTACATCGCTTCGCCGGTCACGATGGGGATCGGCAGGGCACGGCGGACTTCAGCCAGCAGCTCGATATTGTCGGACAGGCAGGGTTCTTCGTACCAGGTGATACCGAGTTCCACCAGCCGTCGCCCGATGCGGATTGCGTGCGAGGGGGCGAAGCGGCGATGCGCCTCGATCAGCAACTCGAACTCGGAGCCGACGGCGTCGCGCATACGGCGGACGAAATCCACCGCGTAGTCTTCGTCCTTCGGATCTATAAACGAGCGCCAGGGGCCGGGAAACGGGTCGAACTTGGCGGCAGTAAAGCCTTCCTGCTTCAGCGCCAGTGCGCGATCGATGTTCTCTTCGATCGAAGCACCATGCGACCATCCGTTGGCATATACGCGGACAGCCTCGCGTGAGCGTCCGCCGATCAGATTGTAGACCGGCATGCCGGCGCGCTTGCCAAGAATGTCCCACAACGCGATCTCGATCGCGCTCCAGGCCGACAGCAGCTCCATCGAGTTACGGCGGATGGCGAAATCGTCGAACAGAACCTGGCCAGTATGGCGGATGCTGAACGAGCTGCGGCCGATTACGTATGGCGCCATGCAACGCAGGCACTCCTGGATTACTCTCTCCTTTCCTCGCGTCACGTAGGCTTCGCCCCAGCCATAAAACCCGTCATCCGTCTCCACGCGGCAGAGCAAGAGATTTTTCCCGCTTCCGGGGTGCAGCAGAAACGGTTCGATGCGCGCGATCTTCATTGCGGGGCATCCTTTGCCAAAAGCAGACGACAGAGCCGGAACACGGTACGCGGTTCGATCTGGCGGATGCAGGCGATGTCCCGGACGCAGTCAGCGGCGCGGTTTATGTAACAGGGGCTGCACGACATCTGCCGGGCAATCGCGAAGGATCGCGCACCGAGCGGCCCCCATTCCGTTGGGTCCACCGTTCCGGAATGTATGCCGACCGTGGGAATACCCACCGACGCCGCGATGTGCTTCGGACCGCTATCGTTGCCGACAAACAGGGTGCATCGCGAGAACAGCGCCGGCAGGCATTCGAGCGCGATCTCGTTCACCACCGTACGGACGGCGTCGGGCCGACATGTCGCCGCGACGATACGGTCGGCCGTTTCCGCTTCATCCGGGCCGCCGATGAGCACGATGTTCACCGCGGCATCCTGCGTCAGCAGATCAATGAGCGCCACGAAATGCTCCGTGGGCCACTGCTTCATTTCGTTGCCGGCACCAGGGTGAACGCAGACGACAGGACGAGCGAATAGTTCGACCAGTTGATTCGGCAACGGCCATGTCTCATGCGCGGCGGCAATGACCGCCGGATCGAGCGAAAGCTGTTCGGGGCCTGAACCGCTGGCCACCGCATCGACCAGATGCAGCAGATCGTGGGATACGTGAAAGCGCTTGGGATGAAGCCCGCGGTCGCCCTCCCATTCCAGCGCCAGGTCGAGCCAGGGAAACTGCCCCGCATAATCGAACCCGGCCAGGTATCTGGCGCCGGCAGCGCGCAGCAGCGGACGCGTTTCAGGATGCTTGCGCATGTCGATAGCAAGGTCGAAATGATAGGGCACCAGCAGGCGCCGCAGATCTTCAAGTTGCTCGGGAGCGATCGTCTTTTGCCCCAAAGCCGAGCGAGCATGGAAGAACTCGAATGGGATCATGGAGGTGATAGCCGGTTCGAGCGTTCCGAAACTGGTGGTTGCGGGGCTCGAAAGGATGTGGATTTCGGCAGCCGGAAAGTGCGATTTCAACCGCCGGAGGGCCGGAAGCGCGGTCATGAAGTCGCCGATATGATCGACTTTCACGACCAGGATGCGGCCTATATCCGCTGCCGCGAACAGTTTCTTTCCGCCATGCACCACGCGTGCGGGTTCTTCATTCGGGCGCAGATCGTCGTGCTGGGACGACAGGTTCGGATTGTGGAATGGATCGCCGGCGGCGAAGTGCCTTCGCCAGCGGGCGGCAAACCGCTGGTGGTCGAACAGGTCAGGCAGATCACCACGGCTGGCTTGCTCGTGATGGATCAGCGTGGCGTGTGGCGTGTAGATGATGCGTCGTCCGGCCTCGGCGGTGCGCAAACAAAAATCGACGTCGTTATTGACGACCTGGTGTGCCTCGTCAAAGCCGCCCAGTTGCATGAAATGAGCGCGCCGCATCAGCATGCAGGCACCGGTTACCGCCGAGACCTCCCGCTGCATGCGGGCAAGCCCGAAATAGCCGGGGTCATTCTCATTGGCCAAACGGAACGCATGCCGACCGATGCCCAGCCCGGCCAAGAACATTCCGGCATGCTGGACGGTCCGGTCAGGATAGAGCAGTCGTGGCCCGACCACCCCGATCTCTGGCCGGGCGGCATGTTCCAGCATCGCGTCCAGCCAGTCCCGCTGCTCGATCTCGATATCGTCGTTCAGGAACAGCAGGTAGTCGCCGGTGGCCACGGTGGCGGCGCGATTGTTGAAGCTTGACCAGTTGAACGGGCGATCACAGGCCAGCACGGTATCGGCGTTACGGCGCAGCCATTCGCGCCAATCAGATTGCTCGTCACCGATATTCTCGATGCATATGACTTCGATGTCGCGGTAACCGGTCTGCTGGCGCAAGCCGCGCAGGCAGGTCTCGATATGTCCGCCGGACGCGCAGGTGGGGATGATGACAGACACCAGGCCGTGTGGAACGGGGGTGCGCCGCAGCCGCCAAGTTCCCGGAACCGGGCCAGCCGCGATCTCGGCTTCCATTCCCCGCCGCTGCGCGGCAGATATCAGCGCCTGCCGCTCCAGTGCAACGGACGCAGATGCGTCAGCCGCCCGCTCGCACAGCAGGCGGGGAACATGCGTAACGATGGATGCCTGTTCGGCACAACGCAGGATCAGGTCATACTCGCCACCCGCCAGCAGCGACCCGGGCGTGACGCCCGTTTTCGCGATCGTGGCCGGTGTGGCGAACCAGGGACGCCCGATGTAGTTGGTTCCCAGCAGCAGATCGGGCGAGAAATCTGGCTTGAAGAATGGTTCCCGCTCATGGGTAACGGGGCTGATCCGGCTTTCGTCGGCGTAGATCAGGTCGGTCCCGGGTGACAGGGCGCACGCCACAGCGATCTCGGCCAGCGCATCCCAGCCGAGTTCATCACCGATGCCAAGGCAGCCGACCAGCGCCGGCATCGGACCGGTCGCCGGCCATGCCGCATCGGCGCGCAGCATATCGGTGCGGCGGATCAGATCGATCGGAAATTCGGCGAGCATTTGTCCCATCTCCGCCGCCGCTGCCGCGTCCGCAGTAACGATCAGAAGCCGCCAATCCGCCGCTACCTGATCGGCAAGCGAGTTCAGCGTGCGGCTCAAAGCCTGACGATCGGGCTGCTCCGACGCCAGAAGCACGATCTGGAATACCGGCCCGGCGCCGAACCGCTGCAATGTGTCGCAATAGAACTCCGCCTCGCTTCTGGTGATACGCCGACGAATTGCCGTTGCGTCCGACGTATCGTCGGTTCGTCCAGTCTCGAAACGGAAATCACGGCTGAACATTTCCCCCGTGACCGCACGGACTCGCAACTCGGCCTGATGGACTCCATTGCGCAGCAGGCGAGGTGGGCAATGGAACGTAAATCCGCTGCGAACTGCATTGGGCCAATCAGGAAACGCATGGGCCACATCCTGGCGGGCGAGGCCGTAATGCACCCCCCCGAGCTGCTGGCCATCCAGCATGATCTCGATGCCGGCGACGCCCACCCGGCAGAGCGCCCAGCCGCTGATGGTTAGCCGCCCGCCGACCGGTTCCCGCACCAACCCATCCGATATGATGGGACTGTCGATTTCCAGGCGAAATTCCGTTTTCGCCGTGAGATGCGAGAGTACCGGTTTGGCAGCGGTCCGCACGTCGGTCCGGCGTATCGCGACCTGAAGTTCACTTGTATCACCGATGCCGTTGCGAGCGGTGATGCACAGCTTGGCGTCGTCCGCCATATCGGGAATCGCTCGGTCCAGCCGAAACCCCGAATACCGCGCCATCGGAATCGTAACGTACTCGTCGCCAACATCGTGACGAGGCAAGCCGAACTCGGCCTCGCCGATCTGCTTGCCATTCAGGAAGATGCTGATGCCGGAAATCCCGGTCACGGAGATCGCCCAACCGATCACGGACAACTGGCCGTCAGAGGTAAGCAACGCCTGGTCACAGAACAGATTGATTTCGCGTCTGCCTATCGGCTTCGGTGCCGACCAGTCCCCGATCCGTTCGAGAGGGACGGTGAGCTCCAACTGGTGCGCGCCGTCGGTTTCCGCCTCGATGCGCAGGAGCGACGGCGGTTCTCCCATCGGCAGATGCCGCGAAAATACAAAGCCCGACTCCGCTGCGTTGGGATATTCCGGCCGCCAGCCGGCAACGTCCTGACGCGCCCGACCAAGTATTGCGGCGCCGAGATCAAGGGCTCCGTCGAACACCCGGATCGTGCGGAGCGTGTCGCGGGCGAGAGCCCAGCCGTCGATCCGAAGCTCCATGTCCGGCGAGAGCGTTGCGTGCTCCACGTGAAGGATCACCGGCGGTAGCGGATCGTCGGCGGCAATGGCGGCGGCGCTGGGACCATCGAGCACCCGCGCCGTGGCGGCGTCCAGATCGGCAATCCTGAACGCCACTCGCCCGGCGGCAATCCCGTGACCGCTGGCGACGATATCGACGTTCCAGGCCTCGCCGGCGCGAGAGGCGGGGCGGGTCAGGTCACAGGAAAAACCATATCTGTCCTGATTAGGCGCGTGCGTGCCACGATGTCGCAGGCGGAATGCGACCGTACCGTCCTGCATGACGGCAATCTCGTCGATGCCGGCAGGCGCAATGACGCGCCCTCGAAGCTGCAATTCCTGACGTTCGCCGAGGCGCGAGAGATCCAGCAAGGTGGGTATTTCGATCGCCAGCGGCTGGCTCAAGGAAGACTTGATCGCGAACGGAAGCTTATGACCGGAACTTCCAGCTCGGATGGCGCGGCGGGTGTGGCGGTTCAACCGAGACATTGTGTCACGCTGTTCACTTCGCGCGCCAGATGTCGGACCGCATTGATGCTCCCTTCTTTTGCGCCGGCTCTCGACGGTATCCCCCGCTCGCACCCTATTCGAGCAGCCGGAGGAATTCGATCCCTCACCGGACGGAATACTCACTGCGCGTTCTACACGACGAAGGCAACAATTCCGTCATGCATACGCTCTGATTCATTCGTGCCGGGCGGCAACCAACGGAGTGCGGGCATTATGCGCGGCGGTTCCGGCCGAAGATCGGAATGGCCGGCTATGGTCCCCGCTGGGCCCGCCGTGGATCGCCAACGCAACCGGCCGCTCGTGCATGGCCGGCCGTTCCAGGCTGCCAAGTTGGAGGTAGCAATGGTGGCGGGTGCCGCGGACGGAGGTGAGCATCGGGTTCCATGATGCCCTCAGGCCTACTTTGACAGGTCGTCACCAGGATCCGCAAAGTCACCTCCCTCGATCAACCTGATGGGGAATGCGCCGGATGGATAAGCTGCGCCCGATTACGACCATCGGCTTCATCGGGCTTGGCGTGATGGGCGAGCCGATGTGCGGCCACCTGGCACGGCGTGGCGGCAAGCCGGTGCTGGCGTGTGACAAGCGGCCTGAGCCGCTGGATCATCTGACCTCGCTCGGGGTGAAGGCGGCGTCGCTCGAAGAGATTGCCCGATATTGCGAGCTGATCCTGCTCTCTCTGCCAGACGGACGAGCGGTACAGACGGTGATGGCCGGTCTGGAACCCGGGTTGAGTGCGGGACAGTGCGTCGTCGACACCAGCACCTCGCCGGTACCGTTGACCCGGGAGATCGGGGCGCGTTTGGCTGAGCGGGGAATCGCGTTCGCGGACGCGCCGGTGGCGCGCACGCGCGAGGCGGCGGCGCGCGGAGAGCTGTCGATCATGGTCGGCGCGAGCGAACCAATCGTCGCACACATCCGCCCGGTGCTGGAGACGATGGGAACGGACGTGACGCATTGTGGCCCGGTGGGCTGTGGGCAAGTAGTGAAAATTCTCAACAACATGCTGGTGTTCCAGAATACCGCGGCGCTGGCGGAGGCGATCGCGATCGGGCGGCGGAACGGGGTATCGCCCGACCTGTTATTGCCGACTATCGCCAAGGGCTCCGGAGACAGTTTCGTGCTCCGCAGTCATGGGATGAAAGCGATGCTGCCGGGGGAGTTCCCGGAGCGGGCGTTTTCGACCCGCTACGCGATGAAAGACCTGTCGTACGCACTGGAAATGGCAGAGGCATCGGGCGTGGTGGTGCCCGGCGCGCAACTCGCGATGAAGCGGCTGCGGGAGGCCGAACGGCTCGGCTATGGGGATCGGTATCATCCCATCGTGCTGCGCGTGATCGACCCGGAGTGATCGTCGAGTGCACCCGCCAGGGCGGCCGCGTCCGGGGAGGGAGTGGTCGGATGGCCCTCGGCGGCTGGGCCCGCCAGGCAGGTGCGCGCTAGCGCCGGTGCGCCAGCGCCAGTCCCATGCCCGCGCCGATCAGGCAGCCGCCCGACAAGCGGTTACGCAGGCGCGGGCGGGCCATCAGCAATCGCCGAGCCCGTCCGGCGGCCAGCGCCCATCCGCTGTCCAGGACCACCGCGATCAGCAGGAATGTCGCGCACAGCAACCCGATCTGCGGACCGATCGGTCTCGCCGGGTCAAGGAATTGCGGAAAAAAAGCCCCGTAGAACAGCAAGGTTTTGGGATTGGTCAGCCCGACCAGAAACCCGCGCATCGCGACCTTCCGCGCGGAACGTGGTTGCGGGACAGCTCGGGTCAGATCGACGACGGGCGCCCGCCACTGCCGGATTCCCAGGAACAGCAGATAGGCCACGCCGATCCAGCGGATCCACTCGAACCACACGGCCAGTGCGCCCAGGACCGCGGTCAGCCCCAGCGCGGTCAGGCAGAGCTGGACAACGACCGCGGCGCTGGTTCCGGCAACCGTCATCAAGCCGAAACGGGTCCCGCGGGCGACGCTGTTGGCGACGATCAGCGCGGCGTTTGGCCCCGGGATCAGGATCAGCACCGCCGTCGCCAGGACGAAACCGAGATAGAGGCCCAGATTGATCATGCCGTTTCCATCGCCAGAGCCGGCCGGCGGGCGATCCGCAGCACCAGCATAGAGGCGATCATACAAGCCATGCCGCTACCGATAAACGCCAGCATGTAGCTGCCGGTCAGGCTGCGTACCTCGCCGGCCCCGATCGCCGCGACCGCGCCGCCCAACTGGTGTGCGGCGACGATCCACGACACCATTACCGGCGTGTCCCGTTTCCCGAATACCTGTGTGGTCAACGCCACGGTCGGCGGCACCGTCGCCACCCAGTCCAGGCCGTAGAACACCGCGAATATCGACAGGCTTATCACGTTGAATCCGCTGAACGGCAGCGCCAGCAGGGACAGCCCACGCAGTCCGTAGTACCAGAACAGCAGCACGCGGGGATTGTACCGGTCCGTCAACCAGCCGGAGGCCGTGGTGCCGATCAGGTCGAAGATACCCATCGCCGCCAGCAGGCTGGCTGCCTGCACCGGCGCGATGCCGTGATCGGCGCAATACGGGATCAGGTGCGTCGCGACCAACCCGTAAGTCGAGAACCCGCACACCGCGAATGTCCCCGACAGCAGCCAGAAATCGACTGATCGCACGCCCCTGCCCAGCCCCTCCAGCGCGATGCGGACCGGGATTGCCCTGAGCTGGCGGCTGCGCGGGTTCGAAGCTCCCGCCGAAGGGCGCCAGGCCGAGCGTTGCCGGCTCCTCCGCCAGTAACAGCATCACCACTGGCATCAGCAGCAGGATGACCAGCGCCACGGTCCAGGGCACGCTGCGCCAGCCGATGGACTGTGCGATGCTCGCCAGAATTGGCAGGAATACGAGCTGCCCGCTGGCATTCCCGGCGGTCAGCAAACCCACCACGAGGCCGCGCCGTTCAACGAACCAGCGATTCGCGATCGCCGCCGCCAGCCCCACCATCCCCGCGCCCGAACCGATTCCGACCAGCACGCCCCAGGTGAGGTACAGTTGCCACACTTGGGTAATGAAGGCGCTGGACCCGGCACCGAGCACTAGCAGCGACATCGAAACCAGCAGCGTCCACTTCAGTCCAATCGTGCGCAGCAGCGCCGCGGCAAAGGGTCCCACCAGCCCGAACAACGCGATATTCAGCGACACGGCACCCGAAATGGTCGCCACGGACCAGCCGAAGTCCCGCTGGAGCGGCAATATCAGCACGCTGGGCGCGGCCCGCACGCCGACCGAGGCGACGATGACGACGAACATCACCGCCACGATCACCCAGGCGTAATGTACCCGGCCTGACAGAAGGCGGGCAGCGGTCTGCGGCCCCATGACGACGGACTCCCGAGCGGATTGCGCTTCAGCATGACGCGCGTCATATGATAGTCAAGCAGCAAGATGATGATCGTCATGCACGACGGGAGACGCAGATGCGCGAAACCGGCCATCGGAAGGCGGAAACACGGGAGCGAATCCTCCAGGGGGCCGCTTCCCTGTTCCGCCAGCATGGTATCGACCGGGTCGGAGTCGATGCGGTCATGCACGAAGCCGGCCTGACGCATGGTGGGTTCTACGCTCACTTCCCGTCCAAGGAAGCGCTGGTTGCCGCGGTCGCCGCCGCATCGCTGATCCGCTCTGCGGCCAAATGGGACCAGCTCAGCCGCGATCCCGATCCGGCGGCGGCGCTGGCTCGAATCGTCGAGCCATATCTCGACCAGACGCATGTCGCAGCGACCGGGTCCGGCTGCATGCTGCCCGCCATCGGTGCCGAGATGGCGCGGCGACCGGAGGCGCGGCAGGCCATCGCCGCTTCGAATTCGCGGCATGGTGGATGCTCTTGCCCGCTGTCGCCCAGATCAGCCGCGCCGCGAGGCACTCGCCGCGCTTTCCTGCATGGTTGGTGCGGTGGTGCTTGCCCGGCTTTCAGACACCCCGGACTTCGCGGCCGCCTTCCTCGACGCGGCCAAGGTGGAGATCATCGGGCATGGCAAACCAGTTCCAGACGATACGGAATCCCAGGTTACTGGTGCAAAATCGGCTGACCGGTACGCCTGAATCACGCTTGCTCTCAGGCCGCTTCTTGCATCGCGGTCAGGAACCGCTCCGCCTCCGCCCGCAATATCTCCGACTGTCCTGCCAGCTCGTTAGCGGCGGCCAATGCCTGGCCCGCCTGTCCGCTCGTCCCGTTCACCGCCTCGGCGACCAATGCGATGTTAGTGGTTACCTCCGCGGTGCCGGCCGCGGCCTGCTGGACCGCACGGGCGATCTCGCGCGTCGCCGCGCCCTGCTCCTCGGTCGCGCCGGCAATCGCCGTTGCGATTTCGCTCATGCGCCGGATCGTTTCCGTAATCGAGCGCAGCGCATCCGCCGCGTGACCGGTCGCTCCCTGCATTGCCGCAATGTGCGTCGCGATTTCCTCGGTCGCCCGCGCGGTCTGCGTCGCGAGCGTTTTCACCTCCCCGGCCACCACGGCGAATCCCTTACCAGCCTCACCCGCCCGCGCCGCTTCGATCGTCGCATTCAGCGCCAGCAGGTTGGTCCGGCCGGCAATATCCCCGATCAGCCGCACCACCTCACCGATCCGCCCGGCGGCATCGCCCAGTCCGCCCATGCACTGATCCGCCGCTGCCGCCTGATCCACCGCCTGCCCTGCAATCCGGGCCAACTCCGATACCTGGCGCGCGATCTCTGCCACCGAGGAGGCAAGCTCCTCCGCACTTGCGGCGACGGAATCCACGTTCGCGGCCGCCTGCGTCGAGGCGCTCGCCACCGCCACCGTCCGGTGCCCCGTTGCTTCGGCGGTCTCGCTCATCACCCGCGCGGTGGCCTGCATCGTGCCCGCCTGCACTCCCACCACCTGGGCCACCTGGCCGACACTGCGCTCAAACTGCTGGACCAGCCGAAGCTGCCCGGTGATCCGATGCCACGTTACCATCGGTCCGACATATCCGCCGTTCCGATCGGTAATTGCTGATGCGGTCAGCTCGAACGTCTCCGCGCCGAAAACCACGCGTGCCCGGTCGGGCAGTCGTGCCGGATTTCCCAGTATCGATCGCTGCCGTTCGGGATCGGGATAGAAATCCGCAAGTTTCTGCCCAACAAGCTGGTCAGCCGGGGCCGCAAGTTGATCCTGCACCAGCATCAGCATTCGGGCCGCTTCCGGATTGGCGAACGCAATCCGGAAGTCCCCGGCCGGTTCGGCCATCATCATTCCCAATGGAAATTGCCGGATCATCTCACGCTTGATGAAGGCATCCTCGGCAACGCCGCGCAGAATTTCCAGCGCCGCCGCCATCCGGCCCACCTCGTCTCGCCGTCCTGCATATCCGATCGGAACCGACGTGTCCCCCTCGGCCATCGTTTGCACGATCGCGGTCATTTGCCGGATCGGCCGGGCGATGGCGCGACCGGTGATCACGCTGGAAACCAGCAGGACCAGGACAATCGCGCTGGATATCGCGACGATCCGCCACCAGGCGGTCAGCTTGGTCCGAACCGCCCGCACGTTGCCCGCATCGACTCGCTGCGACAGGACCTGCGCGGTCGCCGCCAGTCGCTGCGACATCGCTTGATTTGCGCTCTCCACCGGGCCATTCACAAATTCGTCCAGCCTGGTCGTCTGCGCCACCACCTGTTGCGCTGCGTCTCGGATACCGTCACCCAGAGTGCCCATCACTTTAGCGTCGGTGACTGTGGCCGCCGGCAAACCCGCGTTCTCCAGCACTGACAACTGACCATCCGCCTGCACGATTGCGTCCGCGATATCATTCGCCACGCTGGGGTTTCCGGTCGCCAGGAACAGCAGGACCGCATTCTGCATGCGGGCCATCGCGAGTTCGGTACGATGTCAGCGCGTCTCCCGCGGCCGTCAGAACCTCATCCGAGACGGTCGCTTTTCCGCCGCCGGTCACCGCATCCACGCCACTGGCACTCATTCCGCCTTTGCCCAGTTCGTCCGCAAAGGACGCCAGGCTCTGTTCAAATACCGGGCGCATCTCGACCAGGCGTTTCTGTCTTGTTGTGATCAGCGCCCGGCGCTGATCCGCTTCCCGGTGCAGTGCGTCGGCGAACCTGTCCAACGCAGCCAGCGCCGCCGCGATCTCATCCGCCGCACGCTCGGTCTCCCCCGCCTTCACCCCCTGGAGGACCGTCCGTGCCGCGGTGGCCGCTTCGTCGATGTGAGCGAGGATTTGTCCTATATTACTGACCGCTTGGCTGGTCTGCAGCTCCCTGCTCATCCGGCGCATCCGTTCTGCGTCCAGCCGCGCCTGGCTGATCTCCCGCTCGGCTGCCGCCGCTCGGCTGACACGCTGCTGCACCGAGCCCAGGACGTCGATGCTCCGTTGTGCGCACCACGCCAATCCGGCCAGCATCAGCAGCGCGCATCCCGCTGAAAGGGCGAGCTTGAAACTGATCGACCGGTCGCGCAGGAACCGCATGACCACCTGTCCCGTTTTACGGAAACCACCAGCCTGCACGGCGATGCTTAACCGGTGATGAAAATGCCCTCTGGACAGCAGCGATGGTGCCCGTCAGCCTCCGTGCTGAACCCGACAAGAGGCTTCCAATGCTGTTCGACTTCGCCACCATAAGCGCGGAGAACGCTTACAAGCTGCTGGTCTCCACCGTGGTCCCGCGCCCGATCGCCTGGGTCACCACCCAGGATACCGACGGCACGCTGAACGCCGCCCCGTTCTCGTTCTTCAACGCCATATCGGGAAATCCGCCCGTCGTCGTCATCGGCATCGGTGGCCGCGAGCCGGGCGATATCAAGGATACCGGCGGCAACATCCGCCGTACCGGCGAGTTTGTCGTGAACCTGGTCAGCAATCAGCTTGCCGAGCAGATGAACATCACGGCCATCGACTTCCCGAAGCAAGTGAATGAGCTGGCCGAGGCCCGGCTCACCACCCTTCCCTCCGCCCGGGTAAAGCCGCCGCGCATCGCCGAAAGCCCGGTATCGATCGAATGCGAGCGGCTGGTCATCGTCGAGGTCGGCGTGGACCGTGCGGTCGTGCTGGGCAAGGTGCTCGCCATCCATATCGCCGATGCGTTCGTGCTGGACACTGCGCGCTGCTACGTCGATACGCCCGCTCTGGAGTTGATTGGTCGCATGCACGGGCGCGGCTGGTATGCTCGTACCACCGACCGTTTCGATATGCCGCGGATCGATGTGAAGGACTGGCCGGGGCAAGCTCCGTTGTTCGACTAAACAGAAACTGCCTCTGTCGTGCGATGCGCGAGTGTCGCAGAGACCGCGAATGTCACAGCACTGACGAGGGTGAAAGCTGGTTTCATATGCCCCTTCCCCGATCGCGAACGCTGAATGCGCCGCAATACATCGCCGGTCGCGGTTTAGCCCGGGGCAGGGCCATCGTGGTTACATTGCCCCGAAGGTTCGATGGCCTGTTGTCGCTGGTGATGACGGAGCACCCTGGGCCGGCCGGTCCGACTGGTCCCGCGATCCCGGCCACTCTACCGCCGGATTTCTCGCCAACACGGTGTCTGGCGCCCCAACTCGCATTCCCGACTGACTCGCATTCCCGCGTTGTGTCCCGGCTCCGGATGCGTCATGGTCCTTTCCGTCCCGGGCATCCGGCGCGGGAGAGTGCGGCTTCGCGGCCGCCGCCGAAGGCGCAACCGGCCCCCGGAAACGCTCAGGTACCAGGGACCGCGCCGGGATCGAGACCTCTGGAAAGCCGGCCTGGCACTGCTGACGCCCGACCGCACCGACGAAGTAAGGCGTTCGACCAAACTCTGGCCGGAGGCTGAATTTTTCAGGTAGCCGCGACAGAGGGGGGTCAGGTTCGGTGGGCAATCCCGCCCACGAAAGGTCCTGACCGCTGGAGTTGCCCCTTGGTTGAAAACGCGCTGCCTGACGACCCCACCCCGGAAGCCCTGCGGCTCACTCCGCTCGATGCCTGGCACCGTGCCCGCGGTGCCCGCATGGTGCCATTTGCCGGGTACGCGATGCCGGTCCAGTACCGCGGCGTCATCGCCGAGCATCAGCACTGTCGCGCGCAGGCGGCGCTGTTCGATGTCTCCCACATGGGTCAGGCGATGCTCACCGGCGCCACCGCCGCCGCCGCCCTGGAACGGCTGGTCCCGGGCGACATCATCGGCCTCAAGCCCGGTCGGCAGCGCTACACCCTGCTCACCAACGAAGCTGGCGGGATCATCGATGACCTGATGATCGCCAATCTGGGCGACGAGCGGTTGTTCGTTGTCGTGAACGCCGCTCGCCGATCGGTCGATCTGCCGCACATAGCCGCCGCCCTGCCGGACTCGGTGCAGCTCGCGGCACTGGAGGATCGCGCCCTGCTCGCACTGCAAGGGCCGCAGGCGGCGACCGTGCTCGGTCGCCTCTGCCCCGCTGCGCCCGACCTGCCCTTCATGGGCGTTGTCGAAGCCCCTGTGTCCGGTGTGCCCTGCATCATCTCCCGTTCCGGCTACACCGGCGAGGACGGATTCGAACTCTCCGTGGCCGCGTCCGAGGCCGAACGACTTGCCAGCGTGCTGACAGACCAGCCGGAGGTCGCTCCGGCCGGCCTGGGCGCCCGCGATTCTCTGCGGCTGGAAGCCGGCCTGTGTTTGTACGGCAATGATATCGACGAGCTCACCACGCCCGTGGAAGCCGGGCTGATGTGGGTGGTCGGCAAGCGCCGCCGCGCAGCCTGGGACTTTCCCGGCGCCGTCGCCATCCGCGACCAGCTCGAAACCGGTGTTCCGCGGCTGCGGGTTGGCATCCGGCCCGAGGGTCGCGCTCCGGCCCGCGCCGGCAGCGAGATTGTGGCGGATGACGGCACCGCGGCCGGCACCATCACGTCCGGCGGCTTCTCGCCCACACTGAACGTGCCGGTTGCGATGGGTTACGTGCGTCGTGATCTCGCCGCCAACGGCACGCGACTGCACCTGATGGTCCGCGGCAAGCCGCTGCCGGCCGCGGTCGCTTCGCTGCCCTTCGTGCCTCATCGTTACATTCGTTAGCTGTCCGGAGGAGCACGCATGTCCCTCAAGCCAAATCCCGACCGCACCGGTCACGAGACCCGTTACACCCGCGACCATGAGTGGGTGCGCCGCGACGGCGACATCGTTACCGTCGGCATCACCGAACACGCCCAGGAGCAGCTCGGCGACCTGGTATTCGTGGAGCTGCCGGAGATCGGCCGCGAGGTAGAGACAGCGGACGCCCTCGCCGTGGTGGAGAGTGTCAAGGCTGCCTCCGACGTGTACGCGCCGCTGGCCGGCAAGGTGACCGAGACCAACCAGGCCATCGTCGATGATCCGTCCGTGGTCAATTCCGACCCGGAAGGCGAGGGTTGGATGTTCCGGCTGGAACTGTCCGACCCGGACATGTTCGACACGCTGCTGGACGAAGCCGGTTACCGCGAATATCTGGAGACCCTGTGATGGATCAGCTCACAGAGCTGACCGCGCTCGAAGCCGCCGACAGTTTCGTCGCCCGTCACATCGGCCCATCGGAAGCCGAAATCGCCGATATGCTGAGCAAGCTTGGCGCGGCGAGCCTGTCCGATATCGCGGCGAAGGCAATCCCCGGCACGATCCGCAGCAATCGTCCGCTCGATCTCCCGCCACCGATCGACGAGGCGGGCGTGATCGCCGAGCTGCGCGAATTGGCGGCGAAGAACCTGCCGGTGAAGTCCCTGATCGGCATGGGCTATCACGGCACCCATACGCCGCCGGTGATCCTGCGCAACGTGCTGGAGAACCCCGGCTGGTACACCGCCTACACGCCGTATCAGGCGGAGATTGCACAGGGCCGGCTGGAAGCCCTGCTCAACTTCCAGACCATGATCTGCGAGCTGACCGGCATGCAGATCGCCAATGCCTCACTGCTGGATGAAGCCACCGCCGCCGCCGAGGCGATGGCTATGGCGCACGCCGTCAGCAAGGCGAAATCCGACGTGCTGGCGGTGGCCGCCGACCTGCACCCGCAGACCCGCGCCGTGCTTGCCACACGCGCCCACCCGCTCGGTATCCGTCTGGTCGATGTGGCGCCCCGAAATCTGGCGGCGATCGGAGCGGCCAATCCGTTCGCGCTGGTACTGCAATATCCGGGCAGCACCGGAGCGGTCCGCGACCTGTCGGAGGAGGTTAACGCCGCCCACGAGGCCGGCGCCCTGGCGATTGTCGCCGCCGATCCGCTGGCGTTGGCGCTGCTGACGTCGCCCGGCGAAATGGGCGCCGACGTGGTGGTGGGCTCGGCCCAGCGGTTCGGCGTGCCGATGGGGTTCGGTGGCCCGCATGCCGGCTTTTTTGCCACCCGCGATGCGCACAAGCGCGCGATGCCCGGCCGCCTGGTCGGCGTTTCCATCGATGCCGCAGGTGCGCCGGCCATGCGCCTGGCCCTGCAAACGCGCGAGCAGCATATCCGGCGCGAAAGGGCGACCTCCAATATCTGCACCGCGCAGGTGCTGCTGGCGGTGCTTGCCGGACTGTATGCGGTATGGCACGGGCCAGACGGGCTGCGCCGCATCGCCCGCCGCGCGAATCTGCAGGCGCGGCTGTTGGCCGAGGTTGCGCAGCGCGCCGGCCTGAAGCTGCGCCATGAAGCATTTTTCGATACGATTGCGATTGAGACGGACGCACCCGATGCGCTGATTGCCCGGGCGCGAGACATCGGTTTCAACCTGCGCCCGATCGACCCGGGTTGCGTCGGCATCGCGCTCGACGAGACCGTCACCCGTGCCGAACTGGAACAGCTTGCCACGGTGCTTGGTGGCACCTTGTCCGGCGCCGCCCCCTCCATCCCGGCAACACTGCTGCGCAACACACCATTGCTGCCACATCCGGTGTTCAACGAGCAGCATTCCGAGCACGCCATGCTGCGCTACCTCAAGCGACTGGAAGACCGCGACGTGGCGCTCAACCGAAGCATGATCCCGCTCGGCTCCTGCACGATGAAGCTGAATGCCTCGGCTGAGATGATCCCCATCACCCTGCCCGGCTTCGCCAACATCCACCCGTTCGCACCGCCGGAGCAGACCCAGGGCTATGCCGAAGTGATCGGCCGACTGGCTCGATGGCTGCAGGAGGTGACCGGGTTCGCGGCGGTATCGTTGCAGCCGAATGCCGGGTCGCAGGGCGAATATGCCGGGCTGCTGGCGATCCGTGGCTGGCACGCGGCGCGGGGCCAGGGGCAGCGCGACATTTGCCTGATCCCATCGTCCGCCCATGGCACCAATCCGGCCTCCGCGGCGATGGCCGGCCTGCGCGTGGTGGTGGTGGGCTGCGACCGCGACGGCAATGTCGATCTGGCCGACCTGCGCGCCAAGGTCGCGAAGCATGCCGATCGGCTGGCGGCGCTGATGATCACCTATCCCAGCACGCACGGCGTCTTTGAAGCCGCGATCCGCGACATCTGCACCACGGTGCACGGCGCCGGCGGGCAGGTCTACATGGACGGCGCCAATATGAATGCGCAGGTGGGCCTGACCAGCCCGGCCGCCATCGGCGCCGATGTGTGCCATCTGAACCTGCACAAGACCTTCTGCATACCGCATGGCGGCGGCGGTCCGGGTGTCGGACCGATCGGCGTGGCCGCCCATCTGGCACCACATCTGCCGAATCACCCCCTGCGCACCGATGCCGGGCCGGCCAGCGGCATCGGGCCGGTCGCCGCGGCGCCGTTCGGCAGCGCACTGATCCTGCCGATTTCGTATGCGTATATCCGCATGATGGGCGCCGCCGGCCTGACCCGGGCCACCGAGGTCGCCATCCTGAACGCCAATTATGTGGCCGCACGCCTGCGCCCGCATTACCCCGTGCTCTATACCGGGCCGAACGGGATGGTTGCGCATGAATGCATCATTGACTGTCGCGGTTTCCAGGCCGAAGCCGGCGTGATGGTGGAAGACATTGCCAAGCGACTGGCTGATTTCGGGTTCCATGCGCCGACCATGTCATTCCCGGTCGCCGGTACGCTAATGATCGAGCCGACCGAAAGCGAGCCCAAGTCCGAGCTGGACCGGTTCTGCGAGGCGATGATCGCGATCCGGGCGGAGATTGCCGCGATCGCCGCCGGCAAGTTGGACCGCGTGGACAATCCTCTAAAGAACGCGCCCCACACGGCGCGTGAGGTGATGGCCGATCACTGGCCACACGCCTACACGCGCGAACAGGCGGCGTTTCCCGCGCCATTCGTGCGCGACGCAAAATACTGGCCACCGGTCGCCCGGGTGGACAATGTCTATGGCGACCGCAATCTGGTTTGCACCTGCGCACCGGTAGAGTCTTACGCTCAGGCGGCCGAATAGCGGCTTCGTGCCTTCGCGGCCGGCAAGCGAGCCGCCGCAATGATCGGAAGGCCGTCGGGCCCGTTCCGCTGCTACGACCAGGGCATCGAGCATCCTGGAGCAGCAAACATGAGTTTTCGCATCTCCGGCCTCCCGGCCGAGCCTTTCGTTCCGCTATTTGCATTGTCGGATAGCGAGCTGGCCGACCATGGCGCAGTGCGGCGCATCGCGGACGATCGGCGGCCAGGCTATCCCTGCCGCGTGAGCCTGACTGATTCGGAGCCAGGAGACGAGTTGTTGCTGGTGAACTACGAACATCATCCGGTCACTTCGCCATACCGGATGCGGTTTGCAATCTACGTTCGCCGGGGTGAAACGACCTTCGACGCCGTCGATCTGGTACCGGAACAGCTACGGATCCGTACACTGGCCGTCCGTGCGTTCGATTCGGCGGCCATGCTGACAGCCGCCGAGCTTATCGACGGTCGAGCGCTGGAAACCACGATCGAGTGCCTGCTGGCGGATCGCCGCTCCGCTTATCTTCACATCCATTACGCTGCACCCGGCTGCTATGCGGCACGAGTTGAAAGAGCATAGCGCGCCTGACTTTCCAGTCCGTCTTTGCGGGCGAGCGGAGCGGCGCTCCGCTACTCCCGCAACTCCGGAATCACCCAAAGCGGCTTTTCACCACGCGCCACCCGCTGCACGTTGTCGAACGCATTGCGGAAGCGGCTGTACTGATTATCCCAGGTCGGGCCGGCAAAATGCGGTGTCAGCACCACGTTATCCAGCCCGAACAGGGGATTGTTCGCCGGCGGCGGCTCCTGGTCGAACACGTCCAGCCCGGCGCCGGCGATTGCATGGTTGCTCAGCGCCTCGCACAATGCCGGCTCGTCCACGACTGGCCCGCGGCAGGTATTGATCAGATAGGCGCTCGGCTTCATGAGCTTCAGCTCATGCGCACCGATCATGTGCCGCGTCATCGGCGTCAGCGGCACGTGCAACGAGACGATATCCGACGTCCGCAGCAGCTCGTTCAGCAAGCGGAAGCGCACGCCGAGCAAATCCGCCTGGTCCTCGGTGAGCCGCACAAGATCATAATACTGCACGGTCAGCCCGAACGCCTTTGCCAGCCGCGCTACCTTCTTGCCGATCGTGCCGAGTCCGACGATACCGAGCGTACGCCCAGAAATCTCATAAAGCCGCACCCCGGCGATGTCATTGCCCCGCCACCTGCCGGACGCCACCATCGAATGCTGCCACACCAGCCGGCGAGACACCGCGAGCATGAGCATCAGCGCATGCTCTGCGACCGCTACCGCGTTCGCACCGCCATTGTTGCAGACGGGAATACCAGCGCGGCGCGCCGCCTCGATATCGACCCGGTCGTACCCGGCACTGAGTAACTGCACCAGCCTCAGCTTCCGCGCCGACTTGTAGAACGCATCGTCCATTTTTACCTCGCCCAGACCGACCAGGTAGTCGGTCTCGGGCAACGCTACGTTCCACTCGGCGCTGCCCGCGCGCGCCAGCACAACATCGAAGCCGGCGGGTTCCACCTCTCGCATCACGTCGGTTGCATTCAGCGGATTTTCCGGCACAAGGATTCGTGGCGCCATTGACGTTCTCCGATGATCGAAGCCCGCAGGATAGGCGGGTCACCGCAGTCCCGGAAGCACGCCGATGCCCATCGCCTGCCGCATGAACAGCCGCTTGACCGGCGGCAGCCGGTGCACCGCCGCAATGCCCAGTCCGCGCACCGCACGCAGCGCCGCGTGATCGTTGCTGAACAACCGGTCGAGTCCGTGCGTCATCGCCAACATTGCCAGATTGTCGGCGCGGCGGCGGCGCTGATATCGGCTCAGCAAAGCGGCCGAGCCTGGATCGTCGCCGGCATGATGTGCCTCGATCAGCAGGTCTGACAGCGCGATCGCATCCCGGAATCCGAGATTAAGCCCCTGCCCAGCAATCGGATGGATGCCGTGCGCCGCATCGCCCACCAGCGCGAGCCGCGTATCGATGTAGCGATGCGCCAGCATCGCGGACAATCCATAGCTCCATCGCCGCCCGATCGGCCGTACCCAGCCGAGATGCGTGCCCAGCCGGCGCACTATCTCATCGCCGAAGCGCCGATCATCAAGCGCCAGCATCCGTTCCGCGATGCGGCTATCTTCAGTCCACACGATCGCCGACACGTTGGCAGCTCCGCCCGCCTCGGCATCCGGACTGGCGCTCATCGGCAATTGCGCGAACGGACCGGTGGGAAGGAAATGCTCCAATGCCGTATTGCGATGTGGCTCCTCATGGCTGATCGCAGAGACGATGCTGGTCTGCCGGTACGGCAACCGCGTCAGCGGAATACGGGCCGTATCACGGAGCGGAGAGTTTCTCCCCTCGGCGGCAATCACCAGGCGGCATCGCAGGGTCGGCCCCCCGGCAATCCGCACGTGCACATCGGCGGGCGTTCGCTCTACCGAAGCCTCCGCCGGCGCGAACACCGACAATGCCGACAATTGCGGCAAGCGGGCGTTCAGCGCTCTGCGAAGACTCCGCGCCTCCACCATCCACCCGAATGGTCCTGCGTCCGCCCCCGCGTCATGATGATCGAAATGCAGGAACAGCCGCGAGGCAGGCTGCCCGACACGGCCGTCGCTCACTCTGATGTCGAGAATTGGACAGGGTGGCTCCGGCAATATCGGCCACAGCCCGGCTGTATCCAGCAGGTCTCGCGACCCGGCGGCGATCGCATAGGCGCGGCCGTCGAATGCCGGATGCTCCATCGGCGGCAATGCGGCACGATCGACGACGGCTGTGGAAATGCCCGCCTGCGCCAGTCGGCAAGCCAGCGTCCCGCCTACGGGCCCGGCGCCGACCACGCAGATCTCGGCCTCGATCATGTCGTTCATTGCCGTGCCCCGCCCGATGACAAATGAACCAATATCACGCCAGGTGGACGAGCACGCCCGCGGGAAGGGTCTGCCACTTCCCGACTACCGGGGAATTGCCCGGGTATGTGCTGCATCGAAGCGTATGCGTGACATTCACGTCATGTTCCCGCCACGTTTCTGGGATGTCCAGAATAGTTACACCGTGAGCATTATCGTTCCCGAACAAAGATCGAACAATAACAGGCCAGTGACAGTCCAAATGGCCAAGTTTTAACGTCGGGACCGGTGTGACTGGCGGGGGAAGCTGGTCTAGGTCTGCCCGCATGAGGAGAGCGACGCGGCGCGAGCGGGATGCCGGTCCGAAGGCGGCAACCCGGGCTTGGCTGCGGCAGGAGACTCAGCGCGGCAGCCGTGCAGCCCGGCCGGTTGTGGCGCTCGGCTTGGCCGGCACGTTGGTTGCCGTCGGGCAGACCTATTGTATTGCCCGTGCACTTGCCGCCACGCTTACCGGTCATTCGCTTCCAATTCTGGCTTTGACAGCGTTTGCTCTGCTGGCGCTGGCTCGGGCAGCGCTGGCCTGGGCAGCGGAACTCCTGGCCGCGCGCGCCGGAGCCGTTGCCCGCCGACGATTGCGCAGTGAGGTGATGACGCGGCTGCTGCATGCCGGACCGGCCCTGCTGCGGCAGCGTCACTCGGGCGAATTGGCCGCGACGGTCGTTGACCGGGTCGAGGCGCTGGACGGACTCTACGGACGATGGATCCCTGCCTCGGCGATGGCGATCGCCGGCCCTGTGGTGGTCGCCCTGGCCACCCTGGTAGCGGACCCGGTGGCGGCGCTGGTAATGGTGGTCTGCGGCGCACTGGTGCCGGTCGGGATGGCGGCCGCCGGAATCGGTGCGGCCACCGCGTCGCGGCGGCAGTTTCTGGCGCTCGCACGGCTGCAGGCCCGGTTCCTGGATCGGGTGCGCGGCATCGCCACGATCGTCTTGTACGGGCGCGCGGCGGACGAGGCCGGGGCGCTCGCACGGGCAGCCGACGAGCTTCGGCGGCGAACGATGCGGGTGCTGCGAATGGCTTTCCTCTCCTCGGCGGTGCTCGACCTCGCCGCCGCGGCGGCGCTGATAATCCTGGCCCTCCGTTACGGGCTGCGGATGCTGGATCAGCAGATGACCAGCCCGACGACAGCCCTGTTTGCGCTGCTGCTGGTGCCAGAGTTCTTTTCCCCGCTGCGTCTCTTCGCCGCCGCCTACCAGGACCGCCTGCACGCGACGGGTGCGGCGGACGAGTTGGTGAACCTGCCCCCATTGCCGCCGCCCGCGCCCCTCCGTGACGTACGCACCGTGGCGGCACGCGGCGTGACGGTGGCGTTCGAGGATGTCCATCTGACCTGGGACCCGGCGCGGCTGCCAGCACTCGATGGGCTCAGTTTCCGCATCCCGGCAGGTGAAACGCTGGTGCTGGCCGGCCCTTCCGGCGCCGGAAAATCGAGCGTGATCGAAATCCTGCTGGGATTTGTCCGTCCCGATAGCGGGCGCATTACGGTAAACGGAGCCGATATCACCGATCTTGTACCAGAGGCGCTGTCACGGCTGACCGCCTGGATCGGCCAGCGCCCGGTGCTGTTTGCCGGCAGCATCCGTGACAACATCCGGTTTGCCCAGCCCGAAGCCACCGATGATCAGGTGGAACAGGCAGCCCGGGCGGCGCGGGTGATGGAATTCGCGGCCGGCTTTCCGGACGGCCTCGATACACCCGTGGGCGAAGGCGGCTACGGCCTGTCGGGCGGGCAGGCACAGCGGGTGGCGATCGCCCGCGCCTTCCTGAAGAACGCGCCGCTTCTGCTGCTGGACGAGCCTACCGCGCATCTCGACCCGGCCACCGAGGCGGATGTGCTGGAAAGCCTTCGGCGGCTGGCGCTGGGGCGCACGGTCATCCTGGCCAGCCATTCGTCCGCTGCGCATGAGTTTTCCGGGCGGCGGCTCGATCTGCGGGACGGCCGGGCGGTGCAACCGGCGCGGCTGCCGGCATGAAAGACCTGCTGCGCGTCCTGCGGCTATGGCGTCGTCAGACCGGATGGCTGATTGGCGGACTGTTGGTGTCACTCGCGGCAGTGGCGGCCGGGGCAGCGGTGATGAGCCTCGCCGGGCACGTGATCGGGGCAGCGGTCGCGCTCGGTGTGCTGGTTGCTCCTCTGGCGCTGGACGTCTCGGGCGCGGCCCGGGTGGTGCTGCGTTACGCCGAGCGGCTGGTGACGCACAACGCCACGTTCCGTGCGCTGGCCGATCTGCGCGTTTGGTTCTTCCGCGGCCTGTCGCGCAGTGCGGCGGGAGGGCTGGGTTTCCGCCAGGCCGGTGACGTGCTGGCGCGCCTGGTGGGGGATGTGGAGGCGCTGGACGGGCTTTATCTGCGCATCCTGCTGCCGCTGGTCGGCGCTGTGTTGCTGCTGATCGGGCTGATCGTGCTGGTGCACTTCGAAAGCTGGCCTGCCGCCGTAGCGGTGGCGCTGCTGTTTGCACTGGCGGCGTTCGGCCTGCCATGGCTGGCGGCCCGCGCCGCTCTGGCCAGCGGCGCCCGGCTGGCAGCGGCGAGCGGGCGGCTTCGGATTGCCGCGGTAGATTCTCTGACCGGACTGCGTGAGGTGCGCGCCTTCGCCGCCGAGGGCCGCATGCTGGCGCTGGTGCAGAGCCGAGAAGGCGCACTCATGGCTGCGCAGCGCGAGCTGGTCCGGCGAACCGCGCTGGCCGGGGCGGCCGCCCTGCTGTGCGGGCAGGCCGCGATCCTGGTCGTGCTGATCGCTGCTGGAGCGAATCCAGTCGCCGCAGCGGCTGGGGTGTTTCTGGTGGTGGCGGCGTTCGAAATGGCGGGCGGCCTGCCGCGAGCGGGCGTGCTGGCAGGTCATGCAGCGGCGGCGGCGCGGCGCGTGTTAGAGGCGGCGGAGGCTCCAGCGCCAGTAGCGGACCCGGTGCAGCCGGCCATCGCGCCGGTACGGCGGGGACTGAACTTCGAGGCCGTGCATTTCCGTTGGCGCCCGGACGCGCCCCTGGTGTTCGACGGGCTGACACTGGAGGTGCCAGAAGGCGCGCGGGTCGGGCTGCTGGGACCATCTGGATCGGGCAAATCGACGCTGGCGGCTCTGGCGCTGAAGCTGGCCGCTCCACAGCAGGGGCGGGTGATGCTGGGTGGCACCAACCTGGCGATGCTGACCGCCGAGGCGGTGCGGAAACGTATCGGCTGGCTGGGGCAGGCGACACACCTGTTCGACGACACGATCCGCAATAACCTGCTGCTGGCCCGACCTGGGGCGGACGAGGCAGCGTTGTGGGCGGCCCTGGAGTCGGCGCGAGTCGGGGACCTTGTGCGGTCTTTGCCGGATGGGCTGGAGACCTGGGTTGGCGAAGGTGGGGCACGGTTTTCTGGCGGCGAGGGGCGAAGGCTGGCGTTAGCGCGCGCGCTGCTGTCGCCCGCCCCGGTATTGATCCTGGACGAGCCCTGCGCCGGGTTGGATGGCGAAACAGAGCGAGCGTTCCTTACGACGCTGAATGAAGTGGCGGAGGGGCGGAGCATTATTCTTATCGCGCACCGGCTGACCGGTGTGGAGCGGCTGGACCGGATCTGGCGGTTGTCGGGTGGGCACGCGGTGGCGGCCGCGGGGTAGTTGAAAGCGCGGCGGGCTGGCGGCGGCGGACCTGCACGCGATCGAGGATGGTGTGCGGTCGCTGGAGGCGCAGAGGGCATCGCCGCGCTCATGCGGGCATTGCGCGCCACCTCGTCGCCGGTACTGGCGTCAACGTAGTTGCGCCGCGGCATCGGTACCCCCGAAACACCTGACACGGCAGGTAACACTAACAATGATAATACCTGCGCAGCGGATGGCCGCTCGATCGCCCGCTGTTTTGGCCCCCAGCGCGGCATAGCGGGTCGGCCCGGGCGGCTCGGTTCCAGCCGTTGCGGCGTGCCCTTGCCCCGCCGCCAGACTGTATTCTATCGCGTTGGCAGTTCCTCCGTTCGGTGGTAAGGTTTTGTTACAGAAATCTCTCGGCGCCTCGGAGTTCCGATGCACTTATTGCTGGCCAGAAACGCGGGAAAGCCTGATACAGTCACCGCTCGGGATGTATCCCTGTGTCCCTCAGATAATCTCGGCCAGTCGGTGGCTGTCGCGGAAGTGTCATTTGTGAGAAGCTGAGCGATGCCCGGCAGCACCATCCAGACATTCGCCAATCCTTATGATTACCAGGGCTCAGTCCGTGCAGCAGACCTGACGGTCGTTGTCGCCGCGCGCGGTGAATTCAAGGCCCAACTGACGCGGATCGATCTGCATCATCTCTGGATGCAGCGCAGTGAGATATCACTGCCTTCCGTCACCCATTCCTCAGTGCACAAGAACCGCGCGCCGATCCTCTTTCTTGCCGACGCCCAACAGATGCCGATGTCACACAGCGGCATCGAGATATCGCCCGGCGACATTGTGTTCAACTCCTCAGGTGCCGAACACCATCACCGCACTCCCGCGAATTGCCTCTGGGGTGCGATGTCGCTGACGCCGGAGGATCTCGCCACATACGGCCGCGCACTGGGCGGACGCGAGCTGACGGCACCTGCCGCGACGCGGGTGATACGCCCGCAGCCCGCCTTGATGTCGCGGCTGTTGAACCTGCATAAAGGGGCCGGTGATCTTGCCGCGACCGCTCCCGACACTCTTGCGCACCCCGAGGTTGCCAGAGCTCTGGAGCAGGCGATGGTGCGGGTGATGATAGCCTGCCTGACGGATCCGGCGGCGGAGGAGAGTTATCGTTCCAATCGCCAGCGGCTGCCGGTGATGCGGCGGTTCGAACGGCTGCTCGGTTCACGGCAGGATCAGCCGCTTTACGTGACCGAGGTGTGTGCCGAGATCGGCGTTACCGACCGAACCCTCCGCCTGCATTGCCAGGAGCATCTGGGAATGAGCCCTCACCGTTATCTCTGGTTGCGTCGGATGAACCTGGCGCGACGCACCCTCGCCATGGCTGATGGATCGGCGAAGACGGTGACCGAGATCGCCAACGACCACGGTTTCGGTGAACTCGGACGGTTCGCGGTGAGCTATCGGCGGCTGTTCGGAAAATCACCGTCCGTGACGCTGCGTCGTCCGCCCGAGGATGGCCGGTTGCGCGGAACGGCGCTGTCCGATCATCCATTTTCCGTTTCTGCATAGGCGCGGGCATAGTCCCTCGGCAGTTTGAGGCTGCAAACCAAGGAAGGCGGGAAGCGACGATGATCGGACGAAGAACTGCTGGTGTGATGGCGGCGCTGCTTCTCACCGGCTTGACGGCCGGATGCGTATCGACGCAGACATATGACGCGCTGGACAACGACTACAATCAGTTGAGTCAACGCCTGTCGGCCGAGATCGGTCAGCAGCAGGTTCACATTACCCGCCTGCAGGGCGCGATAAAGATCGCCGTGAACAGCGAGCTGCTATTCCCGTCCGGAGGCTGGCAGATGCCGCCGCAGGCCGCGCAGACGATCGCCAAAATGGCCCCGGTGCTCGCCCCGATGCAGCAGACCAGGCTGGTGGTCACTGGGTATACCGATAGCACGCCGATCGGCCCGGACCTCCTCGCTCAAGGAGTCCAGAGCAATCAGCAGCTCTCGCTGATGCGGGCGCAGACGGTTGTAAATTACCTTATCTCCCAGGGCGTCCATCCAAGTCTGGTGTCGGCGCAAGGACTCGGTGACGCGAGCCCGGTTGCGTCAAACGATACGCCGCAAGGACGAGCACAAAACCGCCGTGTCGAGATCACTCTAGCCGGCTCAGGAACCTGAAACCGATTCACAACCGACCAATCTGACGGGGCCAATCGATGCGCAGTTGGACCATTATCGGTGCAACATTTGCCGTGCTGCTGATAGCTGGAACCTGGTCGCCGGTACGCGCCCAACAGCCGGCGAGCCAGGGGCTAGCCACCAGCCCGACAGGTTGGGTATTCAATGTCGCGCCCTATCTCTGGCTGCCAAGGGTGAACACGACGTTGGACTATAATCTGCCGCCGGAACTCGGCGGCAGATTGCCGACTGAGTTTTCGAATGGGCCTGGATCTTATCTGACCCACCTCAATTTCGCAGCGGCGGTTGCGGCGGATGCCCGGAACGGCCGGTTCTCGCTGTTGACGGATTTCATGTACACGAACTTCAGTGCCACCAATAGCCATATCAGGTCGGTGGACTTCACCGGCCTGCCCTCCATTCCGATCTCGCGGTCGCTGGAGACCAGCACCGGAACGACCTTCAAGGCGACGATCTGGACGCTCGCCGGCGGCTATTCCGTGTTGCAGGGCGATTGGGGCAACCTCGACGTGATCGCCGGGTTTCGCTTGCTGGCGGTGAACGCACGAACCAACTACAGCCTGGCACTGACATTGACCGGCCCTCGGGGCAACGGCGCGACTTTTGGCGGGATCGGCAGCGTTTCCGGTACCCAGGACGTCTGGAACGGCATCGGCGGCCTCCGCGGTCGCATCCTGCTTGGCAATACCAAGTTCTTCATTCCTTATTACGTCGACATCGGTGCGGGGGGGTCGCAGCTCACCTGGCAGATTTCCTCCGGACTGGGATATCAGTTCCGCTGGGCGGCTTTATCGGCCACCTATCGCTATCTGTCGTTCGTGCAGGGCGGCAATGCTGTCGTGCGGCAAACGACAATGGGCGGCCCGATGCTGATGGCGAGCTTCAGCTTCTAGCTCGGGCACTGAACCTCGCGACGCCCGGCGCGTGAGGATCACTGGCTACTCGACCCGGATGTTCGGATGATCGTGATTTCCGATCCTGCATAGCGGCGACCGTCACGCTTCCCCAGGCTGCAACGCTTTGAAGCGCGTCGTCGGTACGGCGCCCGAAAGCGAGTCAGCGAATGCAACAAGGGCGCCGGATGGGAGGCTGCGGCTCGGCACTCTTCCGCGATCCCGGCGAGTACGAAGCGAACCTGCCGGGGAGTACGCGATTGTTGGTTGTGGAGGGCAGCGAGTTCTGCGCTCGCCTGACCTGGATGGACCTGACAGACCTGCACCTGCTCCGTGCGCGGGAGACAGTGCCTCGTATCGCGTATATCTCCCTGAGACCCGAATGGGTGTCGGTGGTCTTTCCAGCGCAGCGAACCTCGGCCCTGCTGTGCAGCGGTGTCCCGCTCCTGCTGGGCGACATGATCTGCCATGGGCCCGGCGAACGATTTCATCAGCGTACGACCAGCGCCACTTCGTGGGCGTCCATAGCCCTGAACTTCTGACTCGCTGCGGGCGTATGGGAGGACGCTTGCGGGGTGCGACGTTGTGCCTGCACTTTTCGGGCAAATCCTGCGCCCGCTTCCAGCCGCGTGGCGGCGGCTGCTGCGGTTACACGCCGAAGCGACGCGGATCGCTGAATCGAGGCTGAGCCATGTCGGACACCCGGAAGTGGCCCGTGCGCTGGAGCAGGACCTGATCTGGGCGCTGGTGTCCTGTCTGACGACAGCCGAGCCACGCGGCTATTCCGCAGCCACGTGCCGCCACAACAAGCTGTTGCTGCGGTTCGAAGAGGCGCTGACGGTTTCCCCGGGCCGGCCGCTACATGTGTCCGAGGTTTGCGAGGTGATCGGCGTGTCGGAGCGCACGCTGCGAGTCTGCTGTTTGCAGTTGCTTGGCATGGGGCCCGGCCGGTATTTGCGCTTGCGTCGGCTCAAGCAGGCGAGCATGGCGTCAGAGTGCGCTGATCCTTAAGAATGTTATCGGCGAGAGAGGTGAATTACCGGTTTTGCACAGCGTTCATTGGCCAAACCGCAATGCTGTGACCGACGCACCGAGGCTAAGCTGGAGAACGAAATCATGCGATCACACGGAAGGGGCGGCACATGACAAAATCGCTTTTGGATGGGGCCTCTTTGTGCCTCAGAGCTATAGCCGCTGCGGGCCTGCTTGCGGCCAGCGGGTGCGCCAGCATGAAGGCGCCGACCGCACAAAGCATCGCCGGCCTGTCACCCTCGGGTGACGTGACTATCACGGAGGATTTCGTCACCGGTCTGGGCGGCGGCAGTGGTACCCTGAATTATCAGGGGCAAGCGTATCCATTCAGAGTCCTCGGTGCTGTCGTTGGCCCCGGCGGCGGTCTTTCCAAGATCACCGCTACCGGCCCGGTCTATAATCTCAACAGCGTCGCCGACTTCTCCGGCAGGTACACGCAAAGCACCGGCCCCGCCGGTCTGAGCACCGCGGGGGGCAGCGATCTGTGGCTGCAGAACAGCTCTGGCGTGATCATGCACCTGCAAGGCGCCAGTCAAGGCGCGATGCTCACCCTTGGGCGTGACGAGATCTTTGTACGAATGTCTCAGTAATGCCCGCTGCGGCACCTAATCAACGAGAGGCATGGATAAATGCGCGTCATCTGTTTCTTCGCTGTTGGCGTGACAATCTTCGGATCGGCTTTGTCGTCTCGGGTGCTGGCCCAGAGCTCGCCCTCGACGGCTGACGCTCGGCCCACCGCGACGGCCGCCGCGGCACCCGCAGTGACGGAGCAGGCGGACCGACTGCTCCGGCAGATGGGCGCCTATATCGGCTCCGCCGGCCAGTTCACGTTCCATGCCGAGATTACCTTCGATCATGTTCTGCCGTCCGGCCAGAAGCTGCAATTCTCCGCAGCCGAGGATGTCGCGTTGCAACGCCCAAATCGGCTCTATGTCGAATGGAGTGGGGATCTCGGCGATAGGCAGTTCTGGTACGACGGCACATCGATCGCCCTCTATGATCCGGCGACACCATTTTATGCGACCGGAGCAGCCCCGCCGGATATCGACAGCATGTTGGAGAAGTTGGTGCCGCAGGTGGGCTTCGCTCCACCGCTGGCCGACTTTCTCTACCACGACCCCTATCAAAGTGTGCGCGGGAATTTACAGTACGGGTTCGATCTCGGTCGCAACGACGTGGCCGGCAGAAGCTGCCGCACCCTCGCCTTCGTCGAGAAGGACATCGACTGGCAGATTTGGATCCAGGACGGGCCGCAACTGGTCCCTTGCAAGCTGGTGATTACCTACAAGACGCAGCCGGCGCAGCCCCAATTCAGCGCGGTATTCAGTGATTGGAACTTTGCCCCGCGCATCGCGGAGCCGCTGTTTACACCGGATCTGCCGCCGGGGACGCAGAAAATACCATTCGCGACAGTTGCGGCCAGCAAGTAGCAGCAGGGAGGCATCGATGATCGAGCGCTTCACAGGCCAGAAGAAGCTCATTGGTGTGTTGCTGGGCGGCGTGGCGATAGCCGCTTGCGTCTCCATCGGGATGGAACGCGCGGCGGCATTCCGCGGTGGTTTCGGAGGCTTCCACGGAGGTGGCTTCAGCGGCGGCGGCTTCGGGGGCTTCCACGGCGGCGGCGGCGGCTTCCACTTCGGCGGGGGCTTTGGAAGCGGTGGTTCGCGCTTCGGCGATGGAGGAATGTTCGACCGCAGCGGTGACGCCGGCTTCGGCCAAGGCGGCTTCGGCAGCATCCATAATGCCGGTACCTTCTCGGACCGCGCCGATGGCTTCCAGCAGAGTCATCCCGAGTTCCAGCATAACGCAAGTCAGTTCCAGCAAGCCCATCCGGACGATCGGCAGAACGTATCCCAATTGCAGCAGAACCGCTTCAACGAGGCCAACACGCTGCAGCAGAACCGCTACAACGACGCACGCAATCTGCAGGTGAATCGGCAGAACACATGGAACAATTACAACGGAAGCTGGGGAGGTTACTATTCCGGCTTGGGGCTGGGTGCCGGCTTTGCGATCGGTGCTACGATGGCGGCACTGCCGGCCGCCGCGATCGCACTCTCCGTCGCCGGAACGCCATACTGGTACGAAAACGGGGTCTATTACGCGTCCCAAGCCGGCCAGTACGCGGTGGTACCGCCACCACAGGGCGCGGTGGTTGTAACCCCGCCACCCTCTTGCTCGACGGTTTATGTCGGTAGCGGGACGAGTCTCGACTGCGGCGGCGCCTTCTATGCCTCGGTGCCGAACGGGTACGAAGTGATCCCGCCGCCGGTCGGCGCTACCGTGAAAACACTGCCGGACGGCGCGGTGAACCAGAACATCAACGGCACAACCTACTTTACCTTCGGCGGCGCGTACTATCAGCCATTCTACAGCGGCAGCAGCGTGATCTATCAGGTAGTCGCAAAACCCGCCTGAGGTGTCCACGAAGTTGGCGTATACTGGAAGAACGTGATGAAACCTGTCCCTGCCGCACCACCGATGGGTCGCCGCACGCTGATATCCGCCGTACCTGCACTCGGGATTGCGGCGAGTCCCTTGCTCCCCGTCGCAGCGATGGCACAGGCCCCATCGAGTCCTCTGCCTTCGTGGAATGACGGGCCGGCGAAGCAAGCGGTCCTGGACTTCGTCCGCGCCGCCACCGACAGGTCGAGCAAGGATTTCGTGGCGCCGGAAGACCGCATCGCTACGTTCGACCAGGACGGGACGCTTTGGGTGGAGCATCCGCTCTACACACAGGCCATGTTCGCGCTCGATCGCTTGCATGCACTGGCGCCGCACCATCCGGAGTGGAAGTCGCACGAACCATTCCGGGCGGTGTTGTCCAACGATCCAGCGGCGCTGGGACGCTTGTCCGAGCGGGACTGGGCGGAAATCATCGTGGTCACCCATGCCGGCATGAGCCAGGAGGCGTTCCTGCAAATTGCCAGCCAGTGGCTGACAACCGCGAAGCATCCGAGGTTCCAGCGGCTTTATACCGAGCTTGTCTATCAGCCGATGATCGAGCTTCTAAACTATCTGCGCGCCAACGAATTCGAGACGTACATCGTGACCGGTGGTGGCCAGGACTTCGTGCGCGCCTATTCCCAACGCGTCTATGGCATCCCGACACAGAAAGTCATCGGGTCCAGCATCGCGACGAAATACGAATTCAAGGGCGCCACGCCGGAGCTGATGCGCCTGCCCAAGCTGTTCTTCAACGACAACAACGACGGCAAAGCGCGCGGCATTGACCTGTTCATCGGCAAGCGCCCCCATGCCGCCTTCGGCAATTCCACCGGCGACCGCGAGATGCTGGAATGGACCGGCGCCGGAGACGGCGCGCGGCTGAAGATGCTGGTTTACCACGACGACCCGGTCCGCGAATTCGCTTATGGGCCCGCGGGGGGACTGCCAGACACCACGGTTGGCACATTCTCCCGCCCGCTCATGGAGGAAGCGAAATCCCGGTCGTGGACGGTGATCAGCATGAAGAACGACTGGAGGCGCATCTTTGCATTCGAGTCTATGCGCTAACATAGGCCACTGAGGGAGAGATGATCATGCGGCGCCCGCACCCGCATCCCCGCACAGCCAAGACCGTGAGCGTGGCTGTCTTATCGGTGCTGATGTCCTCCGCTGCCGGCTGGACAACGGCAGCAGCGCCACCGGGAAGCGCCACCGCCTCCGACGCGTTGCAGCCGACCCAGGGAGAAGTGTCAGCGGACGAACGCGCCGCCGGTATTCATTCATCACCGGCCCAGCAAGGCACGGAGCAGCGCGAGTTGAACCAGATCTACCGGAACCTGATGGGCCAGCAGCCCTCGCCACCGGCGCAACCAGGTCCGCCCAAGTGACGTCGCATGGTTAGGTCTGGCGGATTGCGTGATCGCGACCGCGCTCGTAGTCGGCAAGGCGGCGCCACCGATCCGGCCGACCCTCGCTCTTCACCCGGGCGAAAGAAACCGTGGCCGGGCAGAGCCGATGCGAATATACGGCGACCATACGTCGCCGGGGAGGAAGTTTCTTGAGTTCTAGCATGTCGACAGAACAGTCGCCCGATGTTCCGGCCGGGGAAGCGCATGCTTACCGCGACATGGTGTGGATTCCGGGCGGCACTTTCCGGATGGGATCGGATCGGCACTACCCGGAAGAAGCACCGGCCCATCACGCGACGGTCTCCCCTTTCTGGATCGATCGTACGCCGGTTACGAACCGTCAGTTCCGCCAGTTTGCCGAGGCGACAGGCTATGTCACGGTCGCCGAAGTCGCACCGGATCCAAAGGATTATCCGGGCGCATTACCGCACATGTTGAAACCGGGCTCGCTGGTTTTCACGCCACCCCGGAAACCTGTTGATCTTCGCGACTGGTCGCAATGGTGGCGCTTCGAATTCGGCGCAAACTGGCGCCGCCCGTATGGGCGTGGCCGCTCGAACCATCGCCTTGATAACCATCCGGTCGTGCATGTCGCCTATCAGGACGCAGAAGCGTATGCCAAGTGGGCAGGGAAGGATCTGCCGACAGAAGCCGAATGGGAATACGCCGCGCGCGGGAGACTCGATGGCGCCGAGTTCGCCTGGGGTGAGGAACTGACGCCAGGCGGCCGTCATATGGCGAATACCTGGCAGGGCGCGTTTCCGAACGAAAACCTCGCCGCTGACGGTTACACGCGGACCTCTCCGGTCGAGACCTTTCCGCCGAATGGTTACGGGCTGTTCGATATGATCGGCAATGTGTGGGAGTGGACCACGGATTGGTACTCGGCCCGGCACAGCGCGCCGTCACCTTGTTGCATCCCGGAAAACCCGCGTGGTGGGCGGGCGACCGATAGTTACGACCAGTGCGACGCCTCAAGGCGCATTCCTCGCAAGGTGGTCAAAGGCGGTTCGCATCTCTGCGCCCCGAACTACTGCCGCCGCTACCGTCCAGCCGCCCGCCACGCGCAGCCGATCAACTCCGGCATGAGCCATGTCGGCTTCCGATGCGTCATCCGGGCCTAGCCGTGCGGCGCGACGTGGATGGAGCAGTGCGATGACCGATATCAGTGCGCAGCGATTGGGTGTTCTGGCCAGGTTGGTGGTTGCGTTCGCCCTCGTGTTCTTCATCGGCGGCGTGGTGTGGCACGGCATCTCGGTCGGGGTGTTCGAGCGCCTCTGGCACGATCTGGTGGACCGCCCGACCGGGCCGATGAAGTTCCGCTTCATCCTGCAGCCCACGATGGCGGTGATCGCCGGGATCCACGACGGTTTCCGGGATGCACGGGCTGGCCGCGGTCCGTATTTGGCGACGGTGCTGCGCAGCAGGCAGGAGCGCATCGGCCGTCTGCGCGAGGGATTGAATGCGACCGCCAGAATCATCCTGCTCGGCTTGGCGATGGACGTGATTTATCAGGTCCTCGTGCTCAAGACTTTCTATCCGAACGAAGCGCTGATCATCGCGCTGCTGCTGGCGTTCGTACCATACCTGATTGTCCGGGGGCTCGCCTTGCGCGCGTGGCGGAATCGCGCGGCGCGCCAGCTCCGGTAAATCTACCCGACATGCACCCAGGGAGAGACCGGCGATGACGGATACACGCACGGGCGCCACGGACAGGTTCGAGGTCAGGGTCACCGCAGACAGTCATTTTGGCTGGATCCGCACCCGGCTCAGCCTGGAACGAACGATGATGTCGTGGCTGCGCACGGCCACGGCGCTCATCGGCTTTGGTTTCGCGATCGTCCAATACCTCGACCGCTTTGGACAGACTCCCGGCGCGCGCCCCGCTTATCTGCCAAACGCGCCGCAATTTTTGGGGTTGGCCCTTATCGCCTGCGGTATCGTGGCGTTGATTATCTCGATCTGGCAGTACTGGTGGACGCTTCACTACCTGTGGAGCGGACCGTTCGCCGCAATCGCCGGCATGAAACAGGAGGGAGGGAAATCGCCGGTACTGCCGGTTGCCGTTCTCCTTATCTTCGTCGGCTTGTTCGCGTTTTTTAGCGTGTTGCTGCGCCTTGCCTAGTCGCCAAGGCCGACCGACCGTGACTGACGAAAATCCTGAAACTAGAAATAGGGGAGAGTAAGATGGCTAAAGCAGGCAAACCGAATATCCTTATCCTGTGGGGCGACGATATCGGCTGGTGGAACATCAGTTACAACAACCGCGGCCAGATGGGGTATCGCACGCCCAATATCGACCGCATTGGCCACGAAGGCTGCACCTTCACCGACTATTACGGCCAGCAAAGCTGCACTGCCGGCCGCGCCGCGTTCATCACCGGACAGAACCCGATCCGCACCGGCCTGACCAAGGTCGGCATGCCGGGCGCCGATGTGGGGCTGCGGGCCGAAGACCCGACCATCGCCGACCTGCTGAGACCACTCGGCTATGTCACCGGACAGTTCGGCAAAAACCATCTGGGGGACAAGGATGAGTTTCTCCCCACAATGCACGGTTTCGACGAATTCTTCGGCAACCTCTACCACTTGAATGCCGAGGAAGAGCCGGAAAACGAAGACTATCCAAAAAACCCGGAATTCAAGAAGCACTTCGGACCGCGGGGGGTCCTGCATTGCTGGGCCGACGGCAAGGGTGGTCAGCGCATCGAGGACACAGGGCCGCTGACAAGGAAGCGGATGGAAACCATCGACGACGAAGTCACCGAGCATGCGGTCGGCTTCATCGAGAAAGCACACAAGGAAGGTAAGCCCTTCTTCATGTGGTACAACACCACTGCGATGCACTTTCGGACCCACCGTGCGGAAAAGCACAAGGGAAAAAGTGGCCAGGGTTTCTACAACGATGTAATGGTGGCCCACGATGAGCACATCGGCCAGATGCTCGACAAGCTCGACGAACTCGGCATCGCCGACAATACGATCGTGATGTACTCAACGGACAACGGCCCGCACTACAACAGCTGGCCGGACGGCGGGATTACCCCGTTCCGCAGCGAAAAGAACACCAACTGGGAAGGCGGCTGGCGCGTTCCCGTGTTTGTGCGCTGGCCAGGAAAGATCAAGCCGGGATCAGTCTTCAATGATGTCGCCTCTCATCAGGACTGGCTGCCTACCTTGCTCGCGGCCGCCGGCGAGCAGGATATTTCGGCCAAACTACTTGGCGGTCACAAGGTCGGCGGCAGGACCTTCAAGGTCCACATTGATGGCTACAACCTGATCCCCTATCTGACCGGAGAGGCGAAGGAGAGTCCCAGGAAGTTCTTCTTCTACATCAGCGACGATGGAGACATCCTGGCAATTCGTATGGGAGACTGGAAGGTCGTACTCATGGAGCAACGGGCCAAACAACTCTTGTGCTGGTTCGAGCCGTTCGTGAAACTCCGTGCTCCGAAGATGTTCCACCTCCGACGCGACCCCTTCGAGCGGGCGGACGAAAACTCAAACACCTACTGGGACTGGCTGATAGACCACGTCTACATCATCTACGAGATGCAGGCGATCGTGGCCGCGCAGATCCAGAATTTTGTGAAATTCCCGCCACGACAAAAACCGGCCGCGTTCAATCTCGATGCGGTGCTGCGTCAGCTTCAGGAAACGACCAGTAGTGCCAATCACTAGGGAGTTTTCGGTGAAGCACGGCAAGCGGCCGTGGCGGCCAAAGCCCAATAGGATGATCGGCTGATGTATCTGCTGGATGCGCTGAGATCGCACATCCTGGCACTTCCGGACCTGGCGAAGTTTGCCGTCGTGGTCGCCGTGATCGTCGGCGTACCGGCGATCGCGCGGCGGCTTCGCCTTCCGGAGATGGTCGGGTTGCTGGTGTTCGGCGTCCTCCTCGGGCCACATGTCCTGGGCTTCTTCGGTCAGAACCGGCCCGTTGCTGAATTCTTCGCAGAGCTCGGCAAATTGCTGCTGATGTTTTCGGCCGGACTTGAGATCGATGTTCTGTTGTTCCGAAAGGTCCAGAATCGGTCGATCATCTTTGGCGTTACGACAACGATGCTGCCGTTGCTGCTTGGCACCCTCTATGGCCTTGAGTGTGGCTACGCCATGATTCCGGCGATCGTTATCGGTTCCCTGCTCGCGTCGCATACGTTGCTGGGTCTTTCCATTGTAAGCAGGTTTGGGGGGATGCGGTTCGAACCGATGATCGTGGCGGTTGGTGCAACCGTCATATCGGACACCTTGTCGTTGATCGTGTTTGCCGTCTGCATTTCGACCTATACGGCCGGCTTCTCGTTTTCGGGGCTCGCCATCCAGCTTCTGGAGATTGCCATCTTCGTCCCGTTCGTCCTGTTCGGGCTCAGTCGTCTCGGCGCCTTTCTGCTGAGCAAAGTTCAGAGCAAAGAAGATGCCTATTTTGTTTTGATGCTCGGCATCATGGCAATCGCCGGTGTGATTGCGCAGGCCATCAACCTGCCCGACATCGTCGGCGCATTCCTGGCTGGTCTCGCGGTGAACGCCGCGGTCCACGATAAACCAGCAAGGGCCAAGCTGGAATTTTTCGGACAATCGCTCTTTATCCCGAGTTTCTTTATCGTGACGGGGTTCCTGATAAATCCCGTGGAGTTTGTTGCCACCATTGTTCGTCATTTTCCCATGGCCGTCGGCATCGTGATCACGCTTCTGGCGGGGAAGTGGCTCGCGGCCGAGACTGTGGGACGTGCGTTCGGGTACCGGCGAGCGGCGCGACAGACGGTTTGGGCGCTGACCCTGCCTCAGGTCGCGGCGACGCTCGCGGCGACGCTTGTCGCTTATGATACCCGCAACGCTGCCGGACAGCGGCTATTGGATGGCACGATGCTGAATGTGGTGCTCGTGCTGATGTTGGCCACGTCGATTATCGGGCCGGTGCTGACGGAACGATTCGCGGCTTCGATGGTTGAAGATACGGCACGCGAGAAAGCCGTCGCCGCGTGAGGGTCGCCCAGCATGTCACGCCCTGGTAGCGGATCAGAACGCGGTGAGCCGCGGCGTGATCAGGTCTTTTCCACGTTCCAGTAGAACAACGCCGGTCCCGGTATGATCCCTTTGAGGTTATTGCGATACGCGATCAGACTGCGATACTGACCGAGCGGGATCAGCGTGACGTCTTCGAGGATCAGTTTCTCCAGTGCCCCTGCGATCTGGTCACGCTTTGCCGGATCGGTTTCGGTGGCCCAGGCGGTTCTCAGTTGGACCGCTTTCTCATTGCATGCCCAGCCATACCACCCGTCTGCGCAATTTCCGGCAAACGTGTCGAGTAGTGGATTGGAGATGCCGGTGATGGTCGCGTTTGTAATGAACAGGTTCCAGCCACCCTGACCGACGGGCGCCTTGGAGGCGCGACGCTGGACAAGCGTGCTCCAATCCATTGACTGCACGTCCACCTTGGCGCCGATCGAGCGCAACGCGTCCGCGGCAACCAGGGCCGGCGCATGCAGTACCGCGTTATCGGCCGGATCCATCACCACCACCGGCCGCCCGTCGTAGCCGGAACTGGCAAACAACGCCTTCGCCTTGGCCAGATCGTAAGGCGGCCAGCCGAGCGACTGCATTTCGGAGTCACTCGGTTTGGTGCAACCGAACGCCGCGGCGCATTCGCTCCAGGGCACCTGGTCACCCACCGTGGCCTGAAGGAAGGCGGGCTGCTTCACCGCCATCAGCAATGCCTGGCGCGCCGGCAGCTTGTCGAACGGCGGCAACAGATGGTTCAGCACAATAAAAAGCTGATAGCCGAGTGGATCGTCAGGCTCGACCACCACGCCGGCCGACTTGCGCAGCAGCGGGATTAGATCGGGCGAGGGGGATTCAAGCAGATCGAACTCGCCGGTGGCCAGACCGTTGGCGGCGGTGCTGACGTCGGGCGTGTACATCGATTCCACGCGATCGACCTTCACCACCTTGCCGCCGGCTGCCTGGCTCGGCGGTTCCCGGCGCGGGACGTAACCTTCGAACTTCTCGTAGACCACCTTGGCGCCCGGAACCCATTCATTGGCGACGAAACGGAACGGTCCGGAACCGATCATCTCCTTGATCTGCGTGTTGGGGTCGGTCTGCGCCAGACGCTCCGGCATCATGAATGGCACGTTGCTGTCGATCTTGCCCAGTGCGTCGATGACGAAGCCGACGCGCTGCTTCAGCGTGAGGCGGAAGGTACGATCATCCAGCGCGGCGATATTGTCGGTGACGGCCAGCAGCGCACGGCCCATACCGTCCTTGGCGCCCCAGCGACGGATCGAGGGAACGCAGTCGGCGGCGCGCACGGGAGTGCCGTCGTGCCATTCCAGTCCGTCGCGGAGGCGGAAGGTATAGGTCAGGCCATCCGAGCTGATCTCGTGGCTGTCCACCATCTGCGGCTGCGGCTTGTTCGACGCGTCGAGCGCGAACAGCGTGTCCCACACCATATAGCCATGATTGCGGGTGATGTACGCAGTGGTCCAGATCGGGTCCAGCACCTGGAGGTTTCCGATCGGCACCGACCGGATCACCGTGGCAGCATGCGCGCGACGCGACGCGGCGAGCACGGGTGCCGTCAGGCTGGCAGCAAGCAGAGCGCGGCGTGACAGATTCATTTTGCCCCTCGTTCGTGCGCGTTGCGCAATATAGACATTCGCCGGCGCCCCGCTCAAGCTGGCGGCCTTCGTCGGAGGACCGTCATGCCGGGCACAACCTGCATCCGCAACGCCGCTTGCATCATCGCGTGGGATGCGGCGAATCGCCGCCACGCCTACCTGATGGACGGCGACGTCGCGTTTGCCGGCGACTCGGTCAGCTACGTGGGCAAGCATTACGGCGGCCCCGCCGATACGACCATCGATGGCGGCGCACTGATGGTGATGCCGGGTCTGATCGACCTGCATTCACATCCAAGCACCGAGCCGTTCTATCGCGGTGTGCGCGAGGAGCATGGGCGGCCGGAGATGTATATGAGCGGGCTGTACGAGCGCTCCATCGCGTTCCAGCCGGATCTTGCCGGGCGTCAGGCCGGAAAACAGGTTGCCTATTGCGAGATGCTGCTGTCCGGCGTCACCAGCGTAGCGGACCTGTCCGGCAATGACGAAGGCTGGATCGAGCTTGCCGGGCAAAGCGGGCTGCGCGTGTTCCTTGCGCCGGGCTTCGCATCGGCGCGCTGGTATATGGATAACGGCTGGCAACTCAAATACCGCTGGGATGAAGCGGCTGGGCGGCGAGGCTTTGACGCAGCGCTTCGGCTGATCGAGCAAGCCGGCAAGCATGCCAGCGGGCGTCTGTCCGGAATCGTGTGTCCGGCCCAGATCGACACGTGTGCTCCCGATCTGCTGCGTGACAGTTTCGCCGCCGCCGAGGAACGCGATCTGCCGCTGACAGTACATTGCGCGCAGAGCGTCAACGAGTTCAACGAGATGGTCAGCCGCCACGGCAAGTCGCCGATTCAGTTCGCGCGCGACCTTGGCATATTGTCGCCGCGCACCATCCTGGGCCACGCGATCTTCATCGACGAGCATTCCTGGGTGCGGTGGCACACGCGCACCGACCTGAATACCCTGAGCGAGACCGGCACCTGCGTCGCGCATTGCCCGTCACCGTTCGCCCGTTACGGCCACACGCTGGAAGATTTCGGGCGTTATCGCCGTGCCAACGTGACGCTGGGGCTGGGCACCGACGTGGCGCCGCATAACCTGATCGAGGAGATGCGGCTGGCGGCGATCCTGGCGCGGGTCGCGGCACGCGATATCACCACCACCAGCACCGCGGAGCTGTTCCATGCCGCGACGGCCGGCGGCGCGGATGCGCTGGGCCGGGCGGATATCGGGCGGCTTGCGCCCGGGATGAAGGCCGATCTCGTGTTGGTCGATCTCGCCAACCGATGGATGATGCCGGCGCGCGATCCACTGCGCTCTTTGGTTTACACGGCGGCGGACCGGGCGGTGCAGTCGGTGTATGTGCACGGCGCGAAGGTGGTGGAAAACGGCCGCGTGCTGACGATGGACCATGCCGGCGCGCTGGCGGCGGTGGTGGAAGGCCAACAGCGCATGCTGCGTGATGCGCCGTCGCGCGACTGGGCCGGCAGGCAGGCCGAGGATATCGTACCGCCGAGCCTGCCGCGCTGGGAGTGATCCGCCCTAAAAGCCGAGCGACTTGATGACCGCGGCCTTCACCTCCGGCGGCTGACCCTCTACCGCGGCCAAGATCCGCCGAAGCTGGTCGCGCAGGTCATAGACCTGGTCGAGCAGCGACAAGACCAGCGGGATGGCATCCTCGCTGACATCCATCCCCCAGCGCAGATCGCGGATCAGACGCACGCGGGCGACGTCGATCTCGTGAAATTCCCAGTCCTCGCCGGCTGGATCGGGCTGCACCCAGCCGCGGTCAATCCAGCTCGTCAGCTCGATAGTTTCGAGATGGCCGATCAGGGAAATCACCGCCTGCAGCCGCATCAGCCGCTCTCCATCCCGGAACGCGGATTGAATGGGTGGCCCGGTTTCCAGGTTTTCAGGAATTCCGCCAGCTCGGGTTCGCTGCCAGGCGGCAGCACCACCTTCAGCTCCACATACTGATGACCGTGCCCGCCGACGCCGCGCCCGCGCAGGCGCAGGCGTGTGCCCGTGCCGGACCCGGCGGGAATGGTAAGCCGCACAGGGCCCTTGATGGTGGGCGTTTCCAGCACGGTGCCGAGCACGGCTTCCTGGATGGTGACCGGAAGCTCGACGATAATGTCGTCGCCGTCGCGACGGAACAGCGGATGCGGGGCGATGGTGATCTCCACGAGCGCGTCGCCGGGCGGGCCTTCGCCGATGCCCGGCATGCCCTGGCCCTTGAGCCGCAGCACGTGGCCGTCGCGCACACCGGGCGGGATACGGACATCCAGCGTGCGGCCGTCCGGCAGTGTAATGCGGCGCGTGGTGCCGTTGACCGCATCGAGAAAGCTGATGGTCAGGCCGTACTGCGCGTCTTGCCCACGCAAGTTGAAACGCCTTCCACTGCCGCCACCCGGGGTGAAGTTGCCGCCAAAGGCTTGCGACAGGATGCTTTCCAGGTCCTCGGGGTCGATTTCGCGCGCGCCGGGGCTGGCGCGGTATTTCCGCTGCCCGCCGCCAGCGGCGAAGTCCCGATAGAACGGGTGCTCCGGCGGTTTCTCGTTACCGGCGGCGTCGATTTCCCCGCGGTCGTAGCGGGCGCGCTTCTCCGGGTCCGACAGCACATCGTTGGCGGCGTTGATCTGCTTGAAGCGCTCTGCGGCCTCGGGCTTGCCGGGATTGAGATCGGGATGGTGGCGCTTGGCGAGCTTGCGGTAGGCGGCGCGGATCTCCGCCTCTGTCGCGGTGGGCTTTACGCCCAGGATGTCGTACGGGTTATCGGCCATCGTGGGTCAGGTGCCGGTCCAGACCGGCTGGCGCTTGTCAAGAAACGCATCGATCCCTTCGGCGGCATCGCGGGCGAGCATGTTGCGGGTCATCACGTCGGCCGTGTAGCGATAGGCAGCCTCCAGGTCCATCTCGCCCTGCCGGTAGAAGGCTTCCTTGCCGATCGCCACCGTCAGCGGGCTTTTTCCGGCGATTTGCGCGGCGAGGTCGCCGACCGCGCTATCCAGCTCGGATTCCGCGACGACACGATTGACCAGGCCCAGCTCGCGCGCTCGGGCGGCGTCGATCAGGTCGCCGGTGAGCAGCATTTCGAGGGCGGGCTTGCGGCCGACGGCGCGGCTGAGCGCCACCATCGGCGTGGAGCAGAACAGGCCGATATTCACGCCCGGCGTGGCGAAGCGGGCTGTATCAGCAGCGACCGCGAGGTCGCAGGTGGCGACGAGCTGGCAGCCAGCCGCGGTGGCGACGCCGTGCACGCGGGCGATTACCGGCTTGGGCAGGCGGACGATGCGCAGCATCAGGCGCGAGCAGGCGGCGAACGTCTCTTCGTAGGCGGCGCGGCTGGGATCGGCGCGCATTTCCCGCAGGTCGTGGCCGGCACAGAAAGCGGGGCCGGCGCCTGCCAGCACGATGACCCTGACGGCGGGATCGTCGCCGATGGCCGCCAGCTCCTGGTCCAGCGCCGCCATCAGGCTGAGCGAGAGGGCGTTGCGGGCGCGCGGGCGGTTGAGCGTGAGCCAGGCGACGCCGTCGCGGTCGGTGCGGCGCAGCACGGGCTCGGTCGCCAGGGCGGGGGCATTCATGGCATGATCTCCGGACGGGCCTTATGATTGGCCCAGGCGATGGACATTCCAAGACGCGAGAGGACGGATGGTGGAGTCCGACGGCGAACCGCGGGGACGGCTGGAGCTGCGGATGATCGCCATGCCGGCCGACACCAACCCGGCCGGGGATATTTTCGGCGGCTGGATCATGTCGTTGATGGACCTGGCGGGGGGTATCAGCGCGCGGACCATCGCGAACGGGCGGGTGGCGACGGCGGCGGTTTCGAACCTTTCGTTCCTGCGGCCGGTGAAGGTGGGGGATGTGGTTTGCTGTTATGCGGAGTTGCGGCGGATCGGGCGGACCTCGATCACGCTGGGGGTGGAGGCGTGGGTGCTGCGGCAGGGGCAGGAGGAGCGGTTCAAGGTGACGGCGGCGGAGTTCGTGATGGTGGCGGTGGATGAGGTGGGGCGGCCGAGGGTGGTGGAACCGTCGTGACGTTACAACCCTTGCGAAGCAATTACCGGCTGCCGGCGTCGAACTCACACCCCTAGCGCGTCTAAGCTGTTATTTACGGTCTTAAGATCAACCGCAAATGATCTCATATGCAACATGCCTGAGTCATCGTTCGTAAAAGCGTCTGCATGATATCGAAGCCCCATGAGCTGGGCGAGTCGGTTGAAGCATGCATTCGCGTAATCGCGCGGCATTAGCTCATAGACGAGGGTTCTCTCCTGACAGAATCCGATGTTAGTAAGCGCCGCACCATGAGGAGCGACAATCACGTCCGCGTTACGGAACAAGTTTATCTGCTCGGAGATGCTGTACGACCCTGGATCGACTATTTGGAAGCCCCGGCGTTCGAGCAGCGCGGACAATTCCTCCTCGTTATGTACTACCCGGTGCCCCCAACCTCGCCGGGTCAAATAGAGCCGTGGCCCCCCGATTTTCTCGTGTACAACTCTAGATTTCATCTTCTGAAATACACGCTTCGTGGTGATCGAGATTTCGAACGAGCTTCGGCCGGCGATGAAATCGCTCACTTGCAGACGATGGAAGTGATAAGCCTTTTCGAGCATCACGGGGAACCGCGGATACTCTCGAAGTCCAAGCAGAAGGATCGCTTCCTCCTGCGCTGGGGTCAACGTCGGAAGCGCCAGGATTTGGGGATCGTCAGATTCGGTACCGATTAGTATTGCTGGAAGCGTCTGCACAGTCCAATGATAATAGTTTCGCCACGCTCGACTTAGAGGCTGGACGACAAGATCGGTCAATTCGCAGATTTCGACACGATCGGCCGGCGGTGCAGAAGCCAACAACTCGTTATCAGAAACGAGATAGCCTGTCTCTTTGATCGGTCGTCCTTCCGAGTAAACAAGCATTGTTGCGAAATTGCAGGTTACCTCGTGCAACACATAAGTGTTGAGTCGGGCCGCATGTGAGCGCTTTTGAAAAGAACGCCGCATTGGGAAAATGCGGGCCGAGGTCAACCGTGCATGGGGAGTTCCAGGGCGCGCTCTCCTGGACGGCGGTGATGGCCGTAGCACACTCCGAGATTGCCACCGGGCTATTGGAGCCAACGCTCACCTTGACCTCGCGCGGCTCCAGTCGCTCCAACACAGCGATAAGGCATCCGTTGTGCCAGAAATCTTCTCCCCATAAATCGCAGGGTGGCTGCCATCTAAAGTCGTTCTGATTTCAGTCGATCCGACCTCCCGAGCCAATCCGGCAGCCATAAATAGGCGATACCCTTCCTGCACCTCTAGTGAATTCCAGTCATCCAAAATGTATATCGCGATATTCCGCATCGCCGGCAGTGCCACGGACAGCGCCTCAAGAACGACAGACGGCTTCGTCGGTCCATCGTAGAACACGACATCGAATGGCGCCGGCCATGTCGTATCGACTTCGTTAAACTGACGCTCGGCAAGGGTAACCGAAGCTCGCGACAAATCTACTGCTGCGATATTCCGTTCAAAGCCGGTTCGAGTGTATCTCTGATCGGAATAATTATCGACGCCCAAGGCCGTAATGCGATTGGCGTGAAGCGCTGAAGCCATCACCGATCCAGCGCCAACGCCCAGCTCAAGATAGTGGGGATCCTCGAAGTGCTGAAAGAGTAGATTCATAAAGACGCGGAATGATCTGCCAGATAGTCCAGGCATTAACAGGAATGGCGCTTGGGTGTCGTCAGACATGCAGATCGCCGACGAAAGGGCAGCCAAGCATGCTTGGCTGGGGCTGTGCGACCAATCTCCACGGAACGATACTTTCAGCATCCCGCGCTCAGCCGCACCATCCTCGGCTTCCGGAAGCAGGGGTTGGAGCGGGCGCCCCGACGCCACATCAGTTGTGTGCGCTGCGCTTGACGCGATACGATTCGTCTGATCGAGGACATCAGTTGAAGCTATAGCTGCCGGCCCCTCTTCACCGGTGGCCAAACGATCGATTTCAGGTATATCCGATCTGTTTGGCGCTCCGAGATAGCAGTGCAAGACATATTGGAAGGATCCTGCGCGGCGACCATATTCTGTGTGATCGATAGAGAGAGCTTTTAGCGCGGGAGTCACGACCTTCAGAAAGGCATTTGTCGCATCTGATTGGAAGGCGCGCCCATAAGCCTCGCGGACCGAAAGACCTACTTCTCGCACAGCACGCATGACCGACGTAAGATTGAACCAGCGCAAATGTCCTACATCCAGGAGACCCGATGTTTCATAGCCCCAGGCCCCTCGAAACAAGCGCGCAATTATGCTCCAGTGTTCAATGTTCGGAACGCAAATAAGCACGACACCGCCAGGCCGCAGCAATTTCCGGTGCGCGCGCAGGGTCGCAATCGGATTCTGGAGATGCTGCAGAACATCGCCATAGACGATACAGTCCAGATCGCAACCGGGGCTGAACGGCCAGGGCTCCAGCTCAACATCCGCGATCGCCACTTCATCCATGCGAGTCCGCGCGATGATGGCAGCCTTCGCATCCCGCTCTATGCCAAACAGGCGGGCGCGCGCGTTCAGTTTTCGATAGGCTGCGCCTAACGCACCCGTACCACATCCCACATCTAGTATCGCCGCTGCATCAAGCGGAATGCGCGCAAGTAAGTCGTGATTGCACACCTCCGGCTCAGACGACACAGCTAACGTGGTTTCTTCAAATATAGTCATCGGTTAAACCGATAATTGTGTTGCGGTTCATCATTAGCCCCGAACCATCCCCTGGGCGCGTCAAATACACATTGCCTGCCCGAAGCAGCCGGTTCCAGCTAGGAGACACTCACGGCCGAACATCCGATTTGGTAATCGCCGCGATGAAGTTACCCGTTGTGCCAATCACTTTCGGCACCGACCAGGGGACCGTGCGTATCATCCAGAGTTGTCCGAATCTCGGCCATATAGTCGATCGTTACGCCAGCCTCCTTGATAGAGGCCATTGTTCCTTGTCGGACCTGAGGCCAGTTCCAGTCGTCTATGATAAGCACACATCGATTATCGAGAGCGGGCAAAGCAAGCGCAAGACCATCGCGATGGTCTTGTAACGTATGCGGACCATCGAACAAATAGACATTAAATTTACCGAGGGTTCCAAAGTTCACATTCCGGTAGTCGTCCTCAAGAAAACTCACCTGCGAATCTGCCGCTTTGAAATCGGGATAAATTCGTCAAGAACTGGGCGACGGGGCCGCCAAACTGACTCCAATTATCAATTGCAAGAGCACGAACCTTGTTGCCATGAATAGCGGAACACAAAGTAGAGCCCATCCAGGTTCCGACTTCCAGGTATCGCGCGTCCTCAATGGATGCGATGAGGTTATTGATAAACAACCTATATTTGCGACCCGACATGCCCTGAAGGGCGAGAACCTCCATTGGCAACTTGCCATCGTTGGCAATTGCGCGCTGCAAGGCCCCTCTCACCTTCGCAATCAAAGGGTTTTCGGCAGTGTGGTTGAACGTCGCGATCGAATCGAGCATAGCCAGCCCCTTTGATGGTACGCACGTCACGCGAAAACAGCCAGTCCCAACATGAACATCGTCGCTGCGGCAATACCGGCACCGGGAGTTAGCCTGGATCATCCCTGAAGTCCATAGCTCACTCTTGCTTCCATCGGGAAGTATTTCGTGGAGTTTTTCCTACCCTTTCTCTGCCCGTCGCAGGATAATATCAGATATGTGAACTCCTGCCTACCAAAGCTTGTAGCTAGCGCGACCGCATCGTGGAGATCGACATGCAGCACACTCCCGGACCCTACGCTATCCTGGAAATCATCACTCCCCGCTTATCACGGACATATCCGTGTCGAATGGCGGCGGGCCTTTTGATTATACTTATGGGGTCATCGGCTCTCGCGCAGCAACCTCAAGTTCGCACGGCTGGTGACGATCAGACCAACTTGAGTAGCCTGTTGTCACACACGACATCGCCGACAATCTGGATGGGCGGCAGTAGCGGACCCGATCACGGCTATCCCAGCCTGCTGACGGATTATGGCGCCGCCTTGGTGAACTCTGGCACACGTGTCCTGAAAGTGTACGCGACAGACCTCGCGTATGGTAACCCTGCAGAGGTCCGGCGTATACTCGAATTCTGTCGTGCAAATGGGCTGAAACTCGCGGCTGAAGGCTATCTAGTCTCAGCCTTTTCCCCATCCGAAGTCTCGGAAGGAGAGGCCCCCAAGGGGGAAATCGAGCAGCTTATTGCCCGGCTTCGAAGCATGAACGGCAGCTTAGACTACTTCGAGTCGGATGAAACCTTGCTCAGGGCGCATACAATCTACAAGCATAATATTCGAGATGTCGTAGCCAACGCCGCCCGTGGCGCGCAAATATTGCGAAATGCCTTCCCCGGCATACAGATTGCCGATATCGAACCCTTTCCCATGGATCTGACGGAGCTACGTACGTTTCTCCAGGATTTCGCGCAGGAAGCCCATCATCCGTTTGAAATCTACAACCCCGACATAGCGTGGAACTCCGAGTACGGTTCCACGATGTGGCTGGAGAAACTAAAGGATCTCTCCAAGCTAATCGGTAGCCTCCAGATGCGCCTTGCAATAATCTACAATGGAAATGACAAAAGATCATCTACCTCGCTGGATTGGACAAATCTTGCCGAACAGCGAATTGCAGAGGTTGAGGGGGATTCTTCCGTAACCGTAAACGATGGAATCATCCAGACCTGGGTTAAAATTCCTTCGAAGGTAGGCCCAGCCACGGAGCCGGGTACGATGCTCAATCTGACGACCGTGTACCGGTTCCCTTGCGCGTCTTTACAGAAGCGGTTACCTGGCGAGCCATGCGACTGCGTCAGCAAAGATTGACGCTCCCGCATCAATCGGATCAAGTTCGAGCAGAGCATCGTTCTCTGCGGTCAGAATCACGGGTCGGCAGAGTGCTTATTTTGCGAGCTCTCGGGCAGCCGTCGTCCTGATCGCCGGAGGCGGAAATCTGGATAGAAGTGGCGCTGACACTCTCCCTACCCTCACGCGCGGGTCACAGGTCACTATGCTAGCGGGCACAATAGGGGAAATCAACGAGGCCCTAAATCGGCTAACAATATCGTCCGCCAACCCAGGAACAGTAATCGACATCGAGTTGTTCGGAGCCAGGGGCAACCTTGACCGGAAACAACTTCTTGTTCGGTGATACATTGCTCTGGGCAGAGTTGCGAGGCGATTGCCGGCGAGCCGGACCGCGGGGTGAAGCCGGCTAGGAGCCACACCCGGCCCGGCGTTCAGCTTCACAAACAACGTGACATAAGCCGTCTGCCCCCATACGTCGCGCCCATTTCAACCGCCCATAAACGCCCCCATCCACCCCTCATACTCCCCTTCCCTCAACACCCGCTTCATCAACTCCGCCGACGCCACGCCCGTCAGTTTCGCCGGCGGCGTGCCTTCCCGCAGCGCCTTCAGCGTCGCGTACACCGCCTGCACCGAAGCCGCGAACGGCTGATGCCCCTGCAACGCGATCCGCACGCGCCGGCTCGCCAGATAGTCGCGGTCCGACAGCTCCGCCGAAACGCCGCCCAGCAGCAACGGCACCCGCACCGCATCCGCAATCGCGTCCAGTTGCGCGCGCGTCATCCCGCCGGCAAAAAACAGCCCGTCCACCCCCGCCGCCTCATACGCCCGAGCCCGCGCAATCGCGTCCTCCGTTCCGGTCAGGCTCGGCGCGCTGGTGCGGCCAAGGATGCACAGCGACGCATCCTCCCGCGCCGCCACCGCGGCCCGCATCTTCCCCACGCCCTCCTCCAGCGAAATCAGCACCGGCTTCGCCTCGCCATACCCGCGCGGCAGCCGCGTATCCTCAATGGTCAGCGCAGCCACGCCGGCGGTCTCCAGCTCCTGCACCGTGCGCATCACGTTCAGCGCGTTGCCGTAGCCATGATCCGCATCCACCATCAGCGGCAGCTTGCCGGCACGGTTGATCCGGTACGCCTGCGCCGCGAACTCCGACAGGGTCAGCACGATCAGGTCCGGCGCCCCCAGCACCGTGTAGCTGGCGATGGATCCGGCGAACATGCCGACCTCGAAGCCCAGCTCCTCGGCGATCCGCGCCGAGATCGGGTCGAACACCGACCCCGGATGCACGCACGCATCGCCGGCCAGGACGGCACGGTAGCGCTCGCGTCGATCGGTCCAATGCATCGCGGTTCCCCTATGCCAGCGTCATACCGAGCTGATGATACATCGCCAGGAAGTCGAAATTGTTCCAGCCTTCCACGGCGCGACCATCCTCGATACGCACCATGCACATGCCGGTAAAGCGCACCGGCTTGCCCGTGGGCGCGACCGGCAGCCCCGGCCCGGTATGGGTTCCGGTCACCACGCAGCGCACCGCAATCCGGTCGCCATCGACCAGCGAGTCCTCGATCTCGATATGAATGTCGGGGAACGCGGAGCGGAACCGGTCATGGAAGACGCGATACTCGGCGGCACCACGCACCGCATCGCCCTGTGGCTCGCGCAGCCCGTGCGCCACCCGTTCGGCCGGAAAGAACTCGTCGATCAGCGCGGTATTGCCCTGGTTCCACACCTCGTCGAACCATCGGTGCAGGATCGTGTTGTGCGGGTCCGCCATCGTCGCCTCCCCTCAGGCCAGCATCCCGGCCAGCGCGCCGCTCATGCAGGTCGCCAGCGTTCCGGACAGGATCGAACGCAACCCGAGGCTGATAATCTCCTGCCGCCGCTCCGGCACCATCGCGCCCAGCCCTCCGATCACGATCCCCAGGCTGCCGAAATTCGCAAACCCGCACAACGCATAGGTCAGGATGATCCGTGATCGCGGCGTCAGCACCTGTGGCCCCATGCTCCCCAGGGTCGCATAGGCGACGAACTCATTCAGCACGGTCTTGGTCGCCATCAGCCCCGCCGCCACGCCGGACTCCGCCCAGGGAATGCCGATCAGCCACATCACCGGCCGGAACGGGATCGCAAACAGGCTCTGCAGCGTTATCGGCGCACTGCCCCAATACGGCAGCAACCCCAGCGCCATGTTTACCAGTGCTACGAAAGAGACTGCCACCAGCAAGGTGGCGAGAATGGCGGCCAGGATTGGGATTCCGGCCAGTGTGCCGCGCACCAGCGCGTCCAGTGCACTCACCGGCGGATCATGCAGCTCCAGTCTCACCGGTTCGTCAGGTGCCGGGCCGAACGGCACCATCAGTGCCGCCACCGCCAGTCCGGCCGGCGTGCTGATGACGGAGGCGATCAGGATATTGCCGAGCGCATTCGGCAGAATCGGCGCCAGGAACCCGGCATAGATCACCATCACCGTACCCGCCACGCCCGCCATCCCGCAGGTCATCAGCGCGAACAACTCGCCACGCTGCATCCGCGCGAGATAAGGGCGCACCAGCAGTGGTGCCTCGATCATGCCGACGAACACGTGCACCGCCGCCCCCAGCGCCAGGGCCCCGCCGATGCCCATCACGCGCCGCAGCACCCAGGCGAACAGGGCCGTGACCCGCTGCAATATCCCCCAGTAAAACAGCAGCGACGCCAGCGCGCTGATCACGATCACCAGCGGCATGGCGCGGAACGCCAGAATGAAGCTGGCGCCCGGGTGGCTCTCCACGAACGGCAGCGGACCACCGCCCAGGTAGCCGAACACAAAGCCGGTGCCGGCATCGGTGGCCGTTTGCAATGCATTCGCCGCACGGTTCAGCAGCATGATCGCCGCGATGGCCGGGCGGAAGTGGATCAGCAGAAGCGCAAGAACGAGCTGGAGCACCACGCCGGCGACCACGGTGCGCCACGGAATACGGCTACGCGCCTCGGAGATAAGCCAGGCCAGGAAAAGCAGGACAAGTTCCGCCAGTGCAGCTCGGAGCATATCAAGGAAGAGTCGACACGGAGAACACGGAGGTCCCACGGAGAGCCACGGAGGAGCAACCACCCTCCGTGGCTCTCCGTGGAATCTCCGTGCGCTCCGTGTGAAACTCTTTCTGCCGATCGGCGACCGCCCGTCGCTCCGGCAACGGCCCCGAGACGAGCATTGTCCTATCGACGCTGGTTGAACGGGAAATACGCCGGGAATTCCCCGACTTTCCCCATATCCACTTCCACCAGGCTGACACCCGTGTGCGCCAGCCCCTGCGCAACCGCGGTTCCGAACGCGTCGCCGCGCTCCACCCGGCGGTACGGAATGCCGGCCAGTTCCGCGAGGCCGCGCAGATCCGGGTTCTGCAGGTCGGCGAAGAAGCGCCGCCCATTCTGGGTGGCGTCCTGGATGCGCTTGATCACGCCGTAACCGCGGTCGTTCATGACAACGATGGTGAGATCGAGGTTTTCCTGTACCGCGGTCCACAACTCCCCGACATTCAGGAAAAAGCCGCCGTCCCCGGTCATGATGATGGTCTTGTGGCCGTTTGCGGCCGCGGCCGCGCCAATGCCCAGCGCCAGGCCCTGACCGATGCCCGCGCCCACCGGATAGACGTTCTGGTGCGGGTCGTAGAGCGGGAAGACGCGGTTGCCCCAGGTCGTGTTGCTCTGGGTGATGTCGCGGACCCAAATCGCGTCCTTCGGCAGCATCGGCCGAAGCTGGTCGGGGAAGCTGCCATAGGGGCCGAGCGTTGCCAGGTACTCTGCGCGTGCCCCCTGTTTCAGCTCGGCGAAATCTTTCTGGAACGCGGGATCGGGCTGGAACCGGCCTTCGATCCGCTGCAGCAGACCGGCGAGTGCCAGCTTTGCATCGCCGCAGACGAAATACTGGTTGGGATAGGTGCGGCCATTGGCTATCGGATCGATGTCGATCTGGATCAGATTGGGCGGCAGCCTGACCGAGAAATCGCCGGTCTCGTGGCCGCGCAGGCGGGCGCCGACGACCAGCATCAGATCGACGGTCTGGTAGAAATCCTGGATCGCCGGCATGCCGTTGCCGTGCAGACCGCCGAGGGTGCGCGGGTCGTCCTCCGGCACCAGGCCGCGGCCTTGCAGGCTGTTGACCATCGTGAAGCCAAGGTCCAGCAGGCGCCGTATCTCAGCGCCGGCCTGGCGCGCCCCGGCGCCGACCCACAGCATCGGGCGCCGGGCGCGCAGCACGCGGGCGGCAAGCTCATCCAGTTCGGCTGCGGCCGGGGCACGCGGGGGCGGGATCGGCAGGGTGAAGCCGTCCAGCAAAGCAGGGCGCTCGATCTCCACGCGTTGCAGATCGATCGGCACTTCCACGCTGACCGGTCCGGTTGGCGGGGTCAGCGCCTCGGTCGCAGCGCGGGTGAGTACACCAAGCGCCTGCTGGGCCGAGCGGATGCGGTAGGCCGACTTGGACACCGAGCGCAGCATGCCGAGCTGGTCATATGCATCATGGACGGTGCCCAACTCGCGGTCGGCAAATTTGGTCATGGTCTGGCCGGTAATGTGGAGCACCGGGGAGCCAGCAAAGCGCGCCTCCACCAAGCCGCCGACTGCATTCCCGGCACCGGGGCCGGTGGACGAGAAGATCACGCCCAAACCGCCGGACACTCGCGCATAACCGTCCGCCATGTGGGCGCCGCCCAGCTCGCCACGCGCCATCATGAAACGGATGGTGTTGCGCCGGCCGATCGCGTCCAGCATCGGGATATTATGCACCGAGGCAATGCCGAATGCCGTTGTCACGCCACAGGCGGCCAAAAACTCCGCCACCAGGTCGCCGACTGTATATGCGCTGGCCATGCTGCTTGTCCGCTCCCACCACTTCGGAGCAGGAGGCTGGATCAGCCGCCAGGGACCGTCAATCAGCGTTCGGTTTCGTCGTTGTCAGGCTCGACCTCGATATCCGGACCGATCGCATCGGCATCGTCTTCCAGATCGCCTGTGTCTTCAATGACATCCTCTTCGGCCTCGTCAGGGACGCCCTCGACCTCGATCTCGGCGTCTTCCAGGCCAGGCGCGGGCACCGGCTTCTTGGGGCGCTTCTCTTCGACGACATTACCGCTGGGACGGCGCACCCGCGGCTGTTCGATCGGCTGCTCGGTGCCGCATTTGGGACAGATGGCCGGCACTTTGGCGAGATCATAAAAGCGAGTGTTGCAAGCGACGCAGACGCGCTTGGTGCCGAGTTCGGGCTTCAGCATGCCGGGCCTCGAAGGGGTTCAGGAAAGCGGGCGCCTGTGCCATCGGTGAGCGAGGCTGTCAAATGCGGAATGTCCAGCGCGGCCAGAATCGTAAGATGTTTCGTTGCCGCCGGGTCCACAACCCCGCCGTACCGCCGCCCGGACTTTTAGGAAATCCAGGAACGCCCGTCCGGGCGGGCGGGTTCGCGATCGTGACAACCCGGTACGCCATCGTCAGCCCGGCATTTGCATGTTAATCGCCAGGCATGAGCACGATTGAAGCAGTGCAGGTGGTATCCCGCCGACCCGCAGCCGGCCTGCGCGGGAGCATCTCCGTCCCCGGCGATAAGTCGATCAGCCATCGCGCGTTGATGTTCGGAGCGCTCGCGGTCGGAGAGACGCGGATCACCGGGCTACTGGAGGGCGAAGACGTGCTGCGCACGGCCGCAGCGATGCGGGCGCTCGGCGCCGAGGCAGAACACGGCACGGACGGCGTGTGGCGCGTGGCCGGCCGCGGAATCGGCGGCCTGACAGAGCCGGCGGATGTGTTGGACATGGGCAATTCCGGAACCGCGGCCCGGCTGCTGTGCGGCATTCTCGCCAGCCACCCATTATTTTCCGTCATGACCGGCGACGCCAGCCTTCGCGGACGGCCAATGCGCCGTGTGATCGAGCCCCTGTCGGCGTGCGGCGCCCGCTTTGCCTCGCGGGACGGCGGCCGGATGCCGCTGGCGATCGAAGGCGCGCGGCACGCGCTGCCGCTGGAGTACCGCGTACCTGTACCGTCGGCGCAGGTGAAGTCCGCCGTGCTGCTGGCCGGGCTGAATGCGCCGGGCATCACCCGGGTCGAAGAGCCGGAGGCGACGCGCGACCACACCGAGAACATGCTGCGGCATTTCGGGGCCCAGGTCAGCGTCGAGCCGGCCGGAGCGGGCCGGGTGATCACGCTTGTCGGCCAGCCGGAGCTGCATGGCGCGGACGTCCTGGTGCCGGCCGATCCGTCCTCGGCCGCGTTTCCGGTGGCGGCGGCATTGCTGGTGCCGGGTTCGCAGGTCACGATCGAGGGGCTCTGCCTCAATCCGCTGCGCACCGGGATGTTGGCCACGCTGCGCGAGATGGGCGCCGACATCGCCGTGGAGAATGCGCGCGTGGAAGGCGGCGAGCCGGTCGGCGACCTGGTGATCCGGAACGGCACGCTGCGCGGCGTGGACGTGCCTTGGGAACGAGCTCCCAGCATGATCGACGAGTACCCGGTCCTGGCCGTGGTCGCCGCAAGCGCGGAAGGGACGACCCGGATGCGCGGCCTGAAGGAGCTCCGGGTGAAGGAGAGCGACCGCCTCTCGGCGACGGCCGCGATGCTGGCGGATAACGGCGTGCGTGTGGAGATCGACGGAGACGACCTGGTGGTGCATGGCACCGGGCGGCCACCACCGGGCGGGGCGCTGGTACGGACGCACATGGACCATCGGATCGCGATGAGCGCGCTGGTGCTGGGAACCGCGGCCGAGCGGCCGGTGCCGGTGGATGATGTGGCGTTCATCGATACTAGTTTTCCGGGATTCATCAGGCTGATGAACGAGCTCGGCGCGGCGATGGCGTAACCGCGATGCCGCCGCTGGTCATCGCAATTGACGGCCCGGCGGCAGCGGGCAAGGGCACGCTGGCGCGGCGGATCGCGGCGGCGCTCGGGTTGCCGTACCTCGAATCCGGGCTGCTCTATCGCGCGGTGGGGCGGCGGGTGTTGGATGCGGGCCTCGATCCGACGGATCGGGTCGCGGCGGTAGCAGCCGCGCGCGCACTCGAGCCGGCGGACCTGGAGCGGCCGGACCTGCGCGGCCCGGAGGCCGATGCTGCTTCAAGCGCGGTGGCGGCGGTTCCCGATGTCCGCGCGGCGCTGCTGGCTTTCCAGCGCGGGTTCGTCCGGTCCGCGGGAGCGGTGATCGATGGCCGCGATATCGGGACGGTCGTGTTGCCGAACGCGACCGTGAAGCTTTTCGTGACAGCCGATCCCGCTGAGCGGGCGCGACGTCGCTACCTGGAGCTGCAGGCAAAAGGAACCAACGTCACGCCGGCTCAGGTATCGGCGGACATGGCAGCACGGGACCGGAGAGATGCCGGACGGGACATCGCCCCGATGACACCGGCCAAAGACGCCGTGCTGGTGGATACCACAGGGCAGGATCCGGATAGCGTGTTCGAGACGGCAATGGCGGCGATCCGGCACAAATTGCCACGAGGCGAACCCCGGTAAGCTCGGCGCGTGCGGACCGCCAACCGGGAGATTGCCATCAACGACAAGCTGCCAAAGCTGAAAGTTGTCATGCCGTGCCGAGGCTTTGTTTCGATCGGTTAGCCCGGGCGTCCTGCCAGTCCCAGGCACGCATCACCCACGGGACGAACCAGGGGTTGCCGGAATAGAGCGGGACAGTCGGGAACGGCCGGTCGGCGAAGATGGTGTCGGCGTCCCGCGCACCGAGGATCCGGCGAGCCGCCTTGATGCCGAAATAAGTCCCCATCGGGACGCCAGCAAAACAATAGCCCATCGCATAGATCATGCCGTCATGGCTGCCGAGATGCGGCCAGAGATCGAAGGTGCCAGCGCAGCGCCCGGTCCAGGCTCGGCTGAGGGATGTACCGGCGAGGTCCGGGACCAGCCGGTCAAGTCTTTGCTGAAGGATGCCCGCCATGATCAGCGGGTCGGTTTCCCCGTTGCCGGTGCGGCCGCCGAACAGGATGCGATCGCCGTCGGGCGAGCGGCGGATGAAGTCGATGTTGTGGTTGTCATCGAGACCAGTGCGGCCAGCGGGCAGCACGCGATCCAGGATATCCGGCGATAAAGTTTCGGTAGCAACCATGAAGGCATCGAACGGAACGACCCGGCGGGCTAACCAGGGCGTGACCCGGCTGGTATAGCCGTTGGTGGCGACGACAACGTTCCGGGCAATCAGCTTGCCGCGGCTGGTAGTGAGGGTGAATCCGGGTTCGTTGGGAACAATGCGGGTAACTTCCGTGAGAGGGTGGAGTTCCGCACCGGCATTGGAAGCCCGCTCCAGCAGACCCTGGTGATAGAGGCCGGGATGAATGGAGGCGAGATCCGGAATGACCGCGCCGCCGTGATAGGCGTCCGAGCCGATTTCGGTGTGCTGGCGGGCGCGCGGGACCATCTCGAAGGGCTGGCCCAGGTGGCGGCGGCGCAGTTCGTATTCGGCGGCGATGCTGTCGTACTGGGCCGGTGAGACAGCCATGATGAAGCGGCCGCAGATGGAGAAATGACACTCTATCTGTTCGGTGTGCACGGTTTCGGCAACGGCATCGAAGGCCGCCTGGAGCTCGCGATAGACGGTGATGGCGAAATCCGGTCCGCGTTTGCGGAGCAACTTGCCGAAGCTGTGCTTGAATGTGCGGCCGACATAGCCGGCATTGCGCGAAGAGGCGCCGACGCCGGGGACACCTCGATCGAGCACCACGACATGACGGCCGCCGCGCGCCAGATACAGCGCAGCGTTCAGGCCAGTGATGCCGGAACCGATGATCGCCACGTCGGCTTCGGCGGGAAGCGGGTTGGGCAGCGCGGTGGGACGCGGCGCGGCATCCCACCAGTGCGGTTCGAGGCGGAAATCCGTGGCGAGGCGTGGAGTGGGAGTCACAGGTAGTCCCGATCAGGGTGCTGGATGCTTCCGGAAGCGTGGGAGCATACCGGGTATCATCGGCAACTCCAGTGACCGGCATGCCTTTCCGGCGGTGCTTTCCCGATCTATCGCGGTCTAAAACAAGGTGAGCTGCTGCTCGGAGCTGCCGGCCGCCACACCAGGAACCGCAAAGCGCGTGCAGTCGAGACCTTCGCGTGCTTCGTCGAGCCCCCACTGACGCGCGGCGCGGGCAAACCGGCGGAGCAGAAGGTCCGCATAAACGCCGTGGCCGGCCATGCGGTGATGGAAGCGGGGATCGGATAGGGCGCCCGAGCGGGTTTCGCGGATCAGGTTCAGCACATGCCGCGCGCGGTCGGGGAAGTGGGTCTGCAGCCAATCCTCGAACATCTGGCGCAACTCATGCGGCAGGCGCAGCAGCACGTAGCCGGCGTGACGGGCACCGGCACGCGCGGCGGATTCCATGATGCGCTCCATCTCCGCGTCGTTCAGGCCCGGGATCATGGGCGCGACCATGACCCCGGCGGGGACACCCGCGCGCGATAGCTCGGCGATGGCATGCAATCGCCGGGCGGGGGTTGCGGCGCGCGGCTCCATGCAGCGGGCCAGAGCGGCATCCAGCGTGGTGACCGAGACATAGACGCGAGCCAGCTTACGGGCCGCCATCGAGGTGAGTATATCGAGGTCGCGCAGCACGCCGGCCGACTTGGTGACGATGCTGACAGGATGGTTGAACCGGTCGAGCACACCAAGCACCGCGCGGGTAAGCTTCAGAGTGCGCTCGACCGGTTGGTAGGGATCCGTATTGGACCCTAGCGCGAGCGAACGCGGCACGTAGCCGGGCTTGCGCAGCTCTTTTTCCAGCAGCTCGGCAACCTCCGGCTTGAACAGTAGCTTGGTCTCGAAATCGAGGCCGGGGGAGTAGCCAAGCCAGGCGTGGCTCGGGCGCGCATAGCAATAGATGCAGCCGTGCTCGCACCCACGGTACGGGTTAACGGCACGATCGAAGCCGATATCGGGGGAGCTGTTCCAGGCAATCGCCGACCGCGTCGAATCGCGGATCAATGTCGTCGGTAACGGCGGCAACTCACCAAATTCGGTGCTGAGCGTGTCCCACCCATCGTCGAATGGACTGGCGGCCCGCGGATCGAACCGCACCGGGGGGTTGGTGGTGGCACCCCGCCCACGACGGGCCATGCTCGGCATGGCTCCAACCGGAGCCCCGTCCGGCTGACCGGCACGGTCGAGCGCCGCAAGCTCGGTCGCATCGATGCCCTGCCGTTCTGGCGCAGTCTCTGCCCGCATGAGTCAGAGTTCCTCTTCCGTTCCGACGATTTTTGCAGCTTGGCTCGGAAGCCGTCAAGAACAATTAGGGAACTTTTGGTGGGCCCGGATCAGGCGCCCCAGGATCAGGCGCCCCAGCGTCAGGCGCCACCTCCTGCGGCTCGAGCTGGGCGTTCAGCTCGGCGCCAAGCAAGACAGCGTAGATGGTCAGCCAAAACCAGAGCATTACGCCGACGACAGCCGCTATCGGGCCATAGGTGGAGCCGAAGCTGGACAGATGGGAGACATAGAAGGTCAGCAAGGCCGAGGCGGTCAGCCACAGGATGGTGGCGACAGCGGTTCCCGGCACAATCCGCTGGCCGCTTTTGCGGCTGCGCGATGGGCCGACCAGGTAGAGCACCGAAATCGACAGGGCGACGAAGCAGACCAGCATCCCCAGGCCGGTCGCGTGGATCAGGGCGCTGGCGTGCGCCTCCAGCCCGATGAAGTCGATCACGACGGGCACGAAGACCAGCACCGCGATGCCGAGGACGGCGACCAGCATGGCCGCGAGGGTCATGCTGAGCGCCACCGCCTGGAAGCGCAGGAAGCTGCGCTGCTCCTCTACGTTGTAGGCGACGTTGAGCGCGGCGAGGACGGATTTGGTGCCGGTCGCCGCGCTCCAGAAGGTAACCAGCGAACCGATCACCAAATGCAGGCCAAGCTGTTTGGGGGTTTGCGTGACGAGGTCGTGGACGCGGCCGGCGATCAGCGCGTATGCGGGAGCCGGCAACAATCCGCTCAGATAGCGAAGTTGCGGTTCGACATTTGCCAGGTTGAAAACCAGGCCATAGATCGACAGCAGGGTGGTGATTGCAGGAAATAACGCCAGCGTGGCGTAGAATGCCGAGCCGGCTGCCGCGATCGAACCGCGATCGGAAATAAGCGCCTGCACGGTGGTGGTCAGGATCCGGCACCACTCGCGCCAGGAGCGGCGATGCCCGCCGGCTCTGGCCTGGTTTGCTAATCCGTGCGGGTGCTCGGGCCCGAAGTCCAATGTGCTGATGCCTTTTCGTCCTGTCATGGCAGGTCGCGATATCGAGCGGCCTCCGCGCTGTAGGAAGCCACACTTTGTCGCACCGGGCGTCAACCGGGCAGGCGCCCGCAAGTTTTTTCTCTCTGTCGCGGATTTTTTCTTGCGCCCCGGGGGCAGGGCCCCTATGTGCGGCCCCTACGCAGCAACGCACGTGCCTCTGGCCCTCAGTGGTTACGCAACGACGTCAAGCGTTCTGGCAACTCGCTTAGGTCGCTGGTTCGTTCGACCGTTTCGTCAACTGCGCCCGTCGCCTTCTACAGGCGGGCGTCCTGTCGAGGGAGGCCCGGTGCGATGAGCACGAAAATCGCCGGATTCCTGGCTGCGCAACAGCCTGCTACGCCATGCCTGGTGTTCGACGTTGATCGCGTCGAAGAGAATTTCCGCGCGCTGCGGCACGTCCTGCCGCTGGCAAAAATCTATTACGCGGTGAAGGCCAACCCGGCGGCGCCGGTGCTGGAGCGGCTCGCAAGGCTCGACAGCTCGTTCGACGCTGCCTCGATCGAGGAGGTCGAGGCGTGCCTGGCAGCCGGCGCCTCAGCGGTATCGATCAGCTTCGGCAACACGATCAAGAAAGCCTCGGCGATCCGGCGCGCGCATGCCGCCGGCGTGTCGCTGTTCGCCTTCGATTCGGCTGAGGAGCTTGCCAAGCTGGCACGCCACGCCCCCGGCGCGCGGGTCTATTGCCGCATCCGGGTGGAGAATGACGGCGCTGACTGGCCGCTGTCGCGCAAGTTCGGCACCACGGTGGAGCACGCCCGGTCCCTGATGCTGCAGGCCGAACAGATGGGGCTGGACCCGTACGGCTTGTCGTTCCATGTCGGCAGCCAGCAGACCCGGACCGAAGCCTACGAGCTGGCGATCAGCCGCGTGGCCATGCTGTTCACCGACCTGACCGAAGCCGGCGTGAATCTGCGCATGATGAACCTGGGCGGCGGGTTTCCGACGCGTTATCGCGACGACGTGCCGGAGATCGACGCGTTCGGCCAGGCGATCATGGGCGCGATGACGCAGCATTTCGGCAACGCGCTCCCCGAGATGGTGATCGAGCCAGGACGGTTCATCGTCGGCGATGCGGGGGTGGTGAGCGCCGAGGTCGTGCTGGTGAGCCGGCGCGGCGACGATGCGGTGCGCTGGGTGTATCTGGACATCGGGCGTTTCGGCGGTCTGGCGGAGACCGAGGGAGAGTCGATCCGGTACCGGATCGTCACCCCGCATGACGGCGGCCCGATGGGGCCGGTGGCGATTGCCGGCCCGACCTGCGACGGCGCGGACATCATGTACGAGCGGGCGAACTACCGGCTGCCGCTGGAACTGACCTGCGGCGACCGCGTGGAGCTGCTGGCCACCGGGGCCTATGTGACCACTTATGCCAGCCAGCGGTTCAACGGGTTCGCGCCGTTGACGGAACATTACATCTGATACCAGCGGCCCGAAGGGCCGACTGGTATGCGCGCAGGGTTGGTGTGGCGGCTGCGCGCGAAATCAATAAGATGCCAGGAGGGCGGCTGCTCCTGCGTCGCGGTCAGCCGCCGCTGGGATCAGCGTCCAGCCGGACCACCACGCCTTCCAGGCCCTTCGCCGCGGCGGGGTAGCGCGCCAGCACCAGCGGGTCGTGACCGGGGATGACATTCTCCGGCCGGCTCGCCAGCCGCCGAAGCGTCGCATAGCCCTCCAGAGTATCTTCAAGGTTGTGGATGATGGGGAAAGCCCGGCCCTGTTCCATGTTGGCATAGAAGTGGCTGGCGTCGGCGGCCAGCACCATCCAGCCGCGCCGGGTCCAGACGCGCACCACCTGCAATCCCTTGCTGTGGCCGCCGACATGATGGACGGAAAGGCCGGGCGAAATCTCCTCCGCGCCGTCGTGGAATTGCACGCGCCCGGCAAACAGCTTGCGTAGCATCGCGATGACGTCGTCCTCCTCGAACGCGATGCGCAGCCCGGCATGGCACATGCAACGGCCGGTGCAGAACGCCATCTCCGTGTCTTGCAGATGGTAGCGTGCGCGAGGAAACAGGTCGTAGTTGCCGCAGTGATCGTAGTGCATATGAGAGATCAGCACATCCTCGACCTGGTCCGGCTCCACTCCGATCGCCTTCAGCCCGACAGCGGGTGAGCGCAGGAATTCCCTGCCGCGTTTCTGTCCCATTGCGGCGTCGAAGCCGGTGTCCAGGATGAATGTCCGCTGCGGCCCCTTGATCGCCCACACGAAGTAATCAAGCGGCATCGGCGCGTCGTGCGGATCGCCGCCGAGAAAATTGCCGGCGCGGCGCGCCAGGGCATTATGCGCGTAGCGCACGGCGTAAAGCTCATGGACCGGTGTTTCCGACATGTGATCACGCGCCCCAGATCGGCTTGGCGACCGCCATGGTTTGCGGGAAAATTGTTAGCGGCCGGCCATTCTGCCATTGGACGATGACCAGCTCGGCGTCCACGCGGCGGCCCTTGTCGTCGAACTTCAGGTGATGCCCGGGGAAGAACAGCGCCGGGCCGTCGGTCATGTCCATCTTGCGGATTGCGTCGGCTACCTTCGCCCGGTCGGGGGCGCCGGCCATCTCCAGTGCCTGCTTCAGAATCATGACATGGGCGTATGGGAAGATCGAGTCATGCCCGAACCACGGCTCGCCGGTACGTTGCACGAACCGCTTGCCGAGTTCCGCCTGCTCGTTGCCCGGCCAGTTCGCCAGCCCGACGATGATGCCCTGCACGATATCGGGACCGGTGGTCTTCAGCAGCTCCGGCGTGGCCCAGTGGCCACCGTTGCCGATCAGCGGCAGCTTGCCGCCGCCCATTCCGTACTGAGTGAACGCGTCGGCCAGCAGCTTGTCATCGGGCACGTTGGTCGAGAGCAGCAACACGAAATCCGGCCGCGCACTGCGCACTGGCTGCACCAACGTCGTTGCGTCTGCGAGGGGTGGCGTGTAGATCTTGTCCACCACCGCGGTCAACCCGGAATCCTTCAGAATATGGTCGCGGATCGGCTTGAGAAAACTCACGCTCGCGGCGGTGTTGTCACCGATAATGGCTACCTTGGTGGGGCGCTTGCCCGTGGTTCCCTGCGCCAGCTTCATGATGATCGGCACGATATCGGTGGCCTGCTTGTCCGCCGTCGGCGAGGTCTGAAACACATAATGAAAGCCGCGGCCGGTGATCGCGTCGGAATAGGACAGGGTCAGCCAGGGGAGCTGTGCGCGTTCGGTTACCTCGGTAACGGCCAGGGTAAACGTGCTCAGCCAGCAGCCGATCCCGCCGACCAGCCCCGGATTCTCCGCCAGCATGCGTTGTGCCGCATCCTTCGCCTTCTCCGCCGTGTCCTGGGTGTCGAACACCAGCAGTTTCAGCTTGGCGCCGCCGAGAGCCTTTATTCCCCCCGCCGCGTTTACGTCATCGACGGCCATCTCGGCGCCCATGCGCTCCAGGATTCCCTGGCGCGCCCATGGCCCGGTCATCGGCACAAGCAACGCGATTTCGACGTCCTTTGGCGCCTGTGCGCGCGCCGTTCCAGCCAGCGCCGCGGCGCCGCTCAACGTCAGTGCCGTTCGCCGTGCGATTTGTTGTGTCATTGCGGGTGCCCTCCTCCCTGTTATCAAATAGCGTTCAGTCCGAGATAGGAGCGCTGGATGCGATCGTCCGCAAGCAGCGCCTGGTAGCTGCCATCCATCACGATGCGTCCGGTTTCCAGCACGTAGCCCCGGTCAGCCAGTTCCAGTGCTTCGGCGACCCGCTGTTCGACAAGCAGGATTGCCAGACCATCCTCACGGTGAATCTGAGCGATGCGCTCAAAAATCATGTCGGTCACAGCCGGGGCGAGACCCATGGAGGGCTCATCCAGCATCAGTAGACGCGGCGCGCTGGCCAGAGCACGCCCGATCGCCAGCATCTGCTGCTCGCCACCGGACAACGTGCCGGCAAGCTGCCCGGCGCGATCCGCCAGGATGGGGAACAATGCGTGTATCCGTTCCAGATTGCGGTGCCAGGCGATCCGGCCCGCTTTCGGATACGCGCCCATTTCGAGATTTTCCCGGACCGTCAACGTCTTGAACATCTGCCGGCCCTCGGGCACATGCGCGATCCCGAGATGCGAGCGTAAAGCCGCGGGACGACGCAGGATGTCCTGGTCGCGGAATCGTATATCGCCGGCCGTGGGACGCACGATGCCGGCGATTGTCTTGAACAATGTCGTTTTGCCAGCGCCATTCGGTCCGACAACCGCAACGAACTCGCCAGCGCCGACGCTCAGCGACACGTCCGTCAGCGCGCGCAAGCCGCCGTACGATACCGACAGGCGGGTTACGCTTAGCATTGCCGCTGTAGCCATTTTTGCCCGAGATATGCTTCGATGACCGCTCGATCCCGCAGCACCTCGCGTGGCACGCCTTCGGCCAGAACCCGCCCGTGATCGAGGACCAGGAAGCGATCGGCCAAGCGCAGCATCGCGTGCATCGTGTGCTCGATAATGACGATGGTCATGCCGGCCGCGCGCAATCGCCCCAGGATCCCAAGCAGCTCGCCACACTCATCCTGCCCGAGTCCGGCCAAAGTTTCGTCCAGCAACAGCAATTTCGGTCCCCCGGCAAGGGCACGCGCCAGCTCCATCAGCCGGAGTTCCTTATTGGTGAGCTGACCGGCGAGGCGTGCGGCAAGACGATGCAGGCCGACCGCCTCCAGTGCCGTATTGGCAGCCGCAATCGCGTGCCGGTCATCCGACGCCGCGCCGTAGCCGCCCACCACCACATTGTCCAGCAGCGGCAAGCGCGGGAAACTGCGAACGACCTGAAACGTCCGCCCCACCCCCATGCGGGCGATGCTGTGAATGGTCTTGCCGGTCAGCGCGATGCCGGCAAGAGACGCCGTGCCTGAATCGCTTGTCGACGATGCCGCTCAACAGGTTGAACAATGTCGTCTTGCCTGCCCCATTCGGGCCTATGATGCCGAGTATTTCCCCATGTTCGACCGAGAACGTGACATCGTCCACCGCCCGCAGCCCACCGAAGTGGCGCGACAATCCTTGGACCTGAAGCAGGATCCCCTCGGTGCGCGGTCGGCTGACCAACGGAACGGACGCGAAACCGGCGGCCGAAGGTAACTCCATTCCCCCGTACCGGCGACCGAAACGGTCGCGGATCGCCCAGAACAGCCCTTCCGGCGCGGCCAACATGATAGCGATGATCGCGACGCCGTACACGACGCCCTGGATGCCGGGCAGCACATCTCCGAGCCGCGCGTTCAGGGTTTCCGCGAGCGGGATCAGGACAGCCGCGCCGATCACCGGTCCCCACACGGTCGCGACACCACCGAACAGTGCCACCACCAGTGCCTGCGCGGAGACCAGCACGCCGAACACGGAGTTTGGCGTCACCACCAGCAACACACAGGCATAGAATCCGCCGGCCGCCGCCGCCATGGCCCCGCTGGCCACGAGCGCGCGCATCTTCCATCGCCAGGTGTCGAGGCCGGCTGCTTCGCTCGCCAGCTCGTTCTCCCGGATGGCCGTCAACGCCAGACCGAAACGGGAATTCTCGACCAGCATCGACGCGACCATGGCGACAACCAGCATGCCGAGCGCCACTATGGTGTAAAGCCGCGGATCGCCGAACTGCATGAACAGCGCCGGCCGTTGCCGATGCATCGGCAATGGGACTTCCTGAAAGCCGAGAAACTCCAGCACGTAGAGAATCGCCAGCGGATAGGCGAGCATCGCCAGGGCGAAATAGTGGCCGCGCAGCCTGAAGGTCGGCATTCCGATCAGCGCCGCGGCGACGGCGCCCACCAGCATCCCCAGTGGAATGCCGATCCACGGTGTCAACTGCAGATAAACCAGCGCGAGCGTGACGGTATATGCGCCGATGCCGAAGAACGCGGCATGGCCGAATGAAACCAGCCCGCTATAGCCGGAGATCAGGTTCCAGGACAGGCCCATGACCGCCCAGATCGGCACCAGCGTCAGCATGAGCTGATAGTAGCTGTTGGTAACGGCGGCACTGAGCGCGAGATAAGTGATGGCGCAAACCGCCAGTACCACTCCGTCGCGCCGCAAGCGGTGGCTCGCGCCCGCTCTCACGCGCGTTCCGCCGACCGGCCGAACAACCCCTGCGGACGCAACGAAACGATCAGCAGGAACACCACGAAGATCGCGGCATTCTGCAATTGCGGCGGCAGGACCAGCCCGGAGCACTGCTGCACGAACCCGACCGTCAGTCCGCCCCAGAACGCGCCCAGGATGCTGCCCATTCCGCCGAGTACCACGCCGGAATACATGATGATGACGTAATCAAACCCGACGAACGGCGTGAATGACAGATAGGTCGCCATCAATCCCCCGGCGACGCCGGTGATCGCCGCGCCCAATCCGAAGGCGATGCGGTGAGCGCGCTCGACATCGATCCCCATGTAGGTCGCGGCGATGGGGTTGTCGGCCGCGGCGCGCAGAGCCTTGCCCAGAGTGGTGCGCTCCATCACCAGCCACAGTGCCAAAGCCACCAGGATCGCCACGCCGCAGGCGATCAGCCGGGCTTTGTTGAGGAACAGCGTCGCGTCACCGACGATGGGGCCGATCATGAAGGCGCGTGCCGCCAGTGGGGTGAGGACGCTGCGCGGCGACGATCCGAATATGATCAGACCGGCATTCTGCAGGATCAGCGACAGGCCCAGCGTGATGATAAGCTGTCCGAACGCACCTTCGTCCAGCCGCGCGGATGTGCGCAGGCCGGAAACGCGGCCGAGCACCGCGCGGTGCAGCAGCGCGCCTCCGGCAAACAGGACAGGAGCCGCGAGCAGGGCGCCGACGAACGGGGCGGCAGGTCCCAGAAACGCCAATACCCGCCATACGCCGACCAGGTACAAGCTGACATACATCCCGAGCATCAGCAGTTCGCCCTGGGCGAAGTTCACCACCTTCATGATGCCGAAGATCAACCCCAGGCCGACACACATCAGTCCGTACAGGCAGCCGATGATCAGCCCGGCGGCGACCGCGTTCAGCACGTTTTCGATCAGGACGTCCACCCGGCCTCCCCGCCGTTTTGTTTCAGCTTCAGCCAGCGCGACTATGAATGTAGCGGTTAGGAGCTCAAGCCTTCTTGGGCGCGCCGGTATATCATGTTGAAATCACTAGGCGTTTCTATGCATCATGCCTCTCCTTGGTGTCGATCGGTCAGGCGCGAACCGGACATTAACAGGACTTGAGGACAATAAAGGTCCCGTTTTGACGGTCGGGTTTCGACCGTTCAGCGACGGCCATGATGGCTCTCCATCGCCCCTAGGGGGAAGCCGGAAAGGCGGTAACGAATTGCGGGGCGCTGCTGACCGGATCGATGACCCACACGGTGGTGATACACGGGTGCCGTCCATCCGGTGTGGGAAGATTGCACCGCACACGATACCGCGCCCCAAAAGGGTTCGGCGTGACGCGAGCGATGGGGTTCACGATTGGATGCTGGCGGAGCGCGTCTCTCAGCACCATCCACTGTTGCTGGGAAAAGCCGAACCTCTGAAAGAAGTGGGCCTTTCCGCTATTCCCGGGGTGCGATGGATCGAGCAAGTAATCCCGCACCTTCGCATCGGACACAGTGGCAATTGCGGCACCTGGCAGCGCAGCTCCGCTCATCCACGGAGCATCGACGCTTCAACCGTGGCGACGGTATGGAACGGGCGCTCGAACTCGACCTCATAGGCACGATAGTCGGCATAAACGTGTACCACCGTGCCGGTGGCGCCCGCCGGCAGGAGACCGTCTTTCGAGTCTATCGGCTGTAACAGCGCGACCTGACTTCAGCTCAGGATGGCGCTCTGGCATTCCCTTGCTCCTACCTCTGGTTAGGAAATCTGATGCCGCCGCGACGGTAGGACAAGTCATAAAGCCACAGCCGTCGCGCCGCCCTTGGTTTTGCGCCACGGTGCACGAACGCCGGCATTTTACCAAGCAGAAAGTTACCGACAAGTAAGCCGAACGCTCCCCGGAGCGGTCATTGTGCCGTTGGGGGGCTGGCCTTGGCGCGGAAGAGGGCGGCGAGCCGCTGCCGATCCGGCCGGTCTGGCGTGGCCGTTCAGGATCGGCGCGGCACCCGCCACCGGGTCAGGCACGAACGCGTGCTGCCACCCGCGCCGAAACCGGCGTTCACCGTCCCGTCCCAAGCAGAGCGCATCGGCGGCTGACACACGGCGGCGGCCATGGGGTTCTATGATTTCCGTGACCGAATCGCCGGTGACATCCGCAACAAGCGGGTGATAATGGACCGGTGGCGGTTGTGGCGCACGCGGTGACCAGCTACGGCTTAATCATACAGCGCAGGGCGGCAACAGGATCGAACTATCAGGCCGCGACCGCGCGAGTTCGGCAGCGTGGACAAGGATTCAGTCGGACAACAGCCCGTTGGCAAGAGGCCAGGACGGGTTTCACGGAAGCGGAGTATCTGATTAACGGCCAGTTAAGTGCGCCATCTTAGCCTGTCGTTCTGGAGGTCCGATATGCCCGACAAACGCGACGAGGCTGCGCCGAGCACTCCGACCAAAGTCGATCACCGCAGACCCGGGCGCCTGAGAATCAGCAATCCGCACCTGATCGCGTTATTCCGCCGTCCACATTCGATCGAACCGACGCCTGAAGCCGAAGCTGCTGATCGAATCGCACCTCGCCCGAAGCCGCTCGTCGAGCCAGATGACGATGATGACAATCTCGCGGCAGCCAAAGGGATCATTGTGAGCGTGCTCGTCGGGGCAGTCCTCTGGACAGTCATTGGCTTCTGCGTGTGGTATTTCTGGTGATGCGTAAGATTGCATGCCCGCTGCCGCTCCGGGTGATTGCGGCCCGTGCGCTGGCCATGACGGATACCGCATGCCGGACCGGTGCACCTACAGGATGACGCGCGTGCTCGTAGGGCGGCTCCGACGATTTCGAGCAGCGGGAGCCGACCCCCTCCTAGCCTAAGGTGAAAACGACCGGCTAATCGTCTTGCGAACCGAGCAAGCGGATTTGGCGAGCTGGTACACGTGCACGCACACAGGCGTAGGTCCGCCAAAATTCGGAGCCTGATCCTGCGTATTGGGAGGCTGCACAAACGGGCCTATAGTTCCCTCTTTAAATCGCCGTAAGCGGCGGCACCACCCCACGCTGGCAAATATGGCAGCAAGCAGGCCCACGAACATCATCGAGGCGGAATCCGGCTCCGCAACGTAGATATTGCGACAAGGCGGAGGGGGGAATGGGGCGCTCGGTGGTGGGAGCTTCAGATGCGTGTTCGGAGGAGGTAGGGCCGCCTCATCAAACGAGATATCCGACCGGATTGCGGCGCCATAGGAGCAGTTGCCGGGAGTAAAAGGTAACCATTGCCCGTTCTGAAGGCCTGTCCAAAGTCGGTCGGTTGTGTCAATCATTGGGGCGGTGTCGAGGGCGATCGAACCGTTCGCATTGACCTGGAGGAGGTAAGCCGCCCCCGCGGTTACAGGAAGATCGACTTCAATGATCAACTCTTGCAGGCCTGGCTCAACGAGGTTATGGCTTCCGGTGTAGGAATAAATCTGTTCCCGTAACGCCGTGACAGCGGGCGGGCTTACGGGGGCGCTACCAAAGAGGATCGAACCTATAGGCTGGCTGGCCGCTGTAGACCAGTCCCATATGTCTAGTTGTAGATACGTCGCCGGGTCCACAACACCTGACGACGCCCAATAAAGAGTTACGGCACTCAACGTGGACGCTCCAGACTGGAACCGTGATTACGTCACCCCATCGTTGGGTGTTGCCCGGATCAATTAGAAGTGGACTATACCCGGGCCCAAAGGTAAGAACGGTTGCTCCGGCTCGCGGCAATCCTATCGCGATAGCAGCAACAACTCCTAATACGCACTTCATTGAGCCCTCCCTTTGTCGTTGCGCAGACGCTATATCGGTGGGGGCGAACTGGCAAGCAGCAATCGTTTCGAGCTGACAGCGGGAAATCGCGACCGCCTCTATTCCGCGGCCGCCGCGCGGAGTGCGATCGTTCCCGGCAAATTTCGCCTTGGGCTGCCCTTTGTCCTCTCCAGCGCCAGCTCGGTCCGGTCCCTCGGCGGGTGGCTTCGGAGCTTTCCTCAATGTCTTGGGGCTTTTTTTCCTGCCCGGACTGCCTATCTGCGGGTCTGGCGGGGCTAGGCCGGCCCCCGAAAGCCCGGGTTCTCCGCACCGGGTTGCCCCGCCATCGCCTGGCGGGGTCGATCTGCGGAGACTTTCGAACATGGACGACGAACATTCACTAGTAGTCCAGCTCGCAAAACTGAACGCATGCTGCCACACATTGACGGATGCAATTGCCCGGCTCGCATATGGGTCGGATTACGACGGCCGCTATAATGGACCAGGCGACCGTCTCTGGACGGAAGCTGACGCTCGCGCCCTCCGCGAACGGAACGAGAATTATCCGACACACGCAAAACTACCCGGCACCTCTGGTTTCTCCGGTTTGAGAGACGAGGTCGCACTGAGCGCAGCAATAACGGCATGGGAAGCGGACGATCGAAGAAGATGGGCCGAAGCAGCGGCTACTGTGCAATCCGCGCTGCGCGACGGCGAGATAAAGACTTTCGATGAAGCGGGGAACGCAACACCTCCCGAATTTTGGTTGGCGAACAAACTGCGAGGCCGACGCGGGCGCGCGCGCCTGGATAATCTTCTCCTACGTGTCTGTGACGTTAGCTACTTGGTCCACAAAAAGGAGATCAACGAATTCTAAAAGTTTCCGGGGAAAGATGATCGCACGCTTCATCAATAGACAGCTCCACGTCTGGCGGTGGATCAACTTTGCTGATATCGCTGATTACTGCGCGAGAGAACCCGGAAGCATTAATCCCGATCCCGCCCTCATGGCGAGCACATTCAAACAATTGGGCGATGCGTTGGCGAAGGGCGAATTTGAAACCGACGGGCGAACGCGAGTGATTTTCCTCGATGCTTCGGTAACTTGGTTCAAAATGACCCAGGCGCGCTTTGAGGGAATCCCCAGCGGCTCGCGGGACGCTTTCTATCTCAAGTCATGCTGGATTCCACAGGAGTTGTGCCGTCGCTGGTTTGGAGCGAGGCGCATAGCTCCGCCGCCGTGGTTGCCTGTCATTGAGGCGAGCGTTGCAGCAAGGTCTGGCACAGCATGCACGACTACAGCAGCCGCTTCTGATACGGCGAGTCTTCATCCGCCCCTCCTGGATTTAACTGCGGCTGCAAAACGGGACGCATGGCGAAGCCGGGTGCAACAGGCCAAGGGAGCGAACCCCCAGGAGAGACGGCTGAATGCCTTCATTGCATGGAATAAAGAACAGTGCTGGCCGGACGGGGTGACACCGAACCGTGATGGCCTACTGGAAGCCCACCGGGAAGACTTCGGAACCATCAAAGGCATCAACGAGAAAACAATGCGGGATGTTCGCAAGGCGATTGCATCCAAAGCTGAGATATGGGGAGGAGCGCCAATGCACAAACGGTATCGCGGTTCCGACCTGGGAAACATCCCACCTTCCCAAGTATATCCCAAGTAGCAATTGGGTCTGGCATCGCTTAGCTCCACTTCATCCCGTAACTGAGGAAAACGGAGCTTACAGATGCCTCGCCCTAACTTTCATTCCAATCCGCTGATTGCGCCTGCCGAGACCGTCCAGGCTCCGGACTGGGTACCGCCAGAATTAGCGCCGTTGTTCGAACGGGTGATGCAGGAATTGCCGGCCTTCCCCGACCGAAAGACAGCGGCAAATGTGTGAACCAGTAACGTAAATCAGTTGAGTTACCGGACGCTTGAAGCAGCGCCTCTGCCGACACGCAGATTGAATGGCCGGGCATGCTTTGCCGCCCGCGAATTCGTCGAATACGGGTTCGAGAAACTGCTGGCGGCCGCCAGCATTCGCGGCGGTCACGCGAACGAAGCCGCATAAAAGAACCCCGCACGCGGTACTTCGCGGCGGGGCTCTGCGATCGGCTGAATTATCGGCGGCATCGATGATTTAGCCGGTCCTGGGCGTCTCTGCAAGTGCCGCGTCCATCTGAGGACGCCAAAATGTCAGCAAACTTCGTCGAAGTCGATCGCGGTTGGGTCAATCTTGGCCACATCGCCGCGGTTCGCTATGTCGCCAAAGAGGCGCTGGAATTTCTCGGCGCGCTGGGACCGTAGGCAACTATCCCGACCGCGAGCGTCAGCATGAGCGTCACCGCACACGATATCGCCGGTCGCCTGGGCCTTCGGAGATATCCTCGCTCATGGCGCGGTGATTGTCCCGCATGCGCTTATCCCCGCAGCCTGTCGGTTCGAGAAGGGCCGCGCCTGTTCTGCGCCAACGGGTGCAACCACGACGCGCTCAATGACGCCATGACCCGTGTCATGGGGGGCTCCTGGAGCCCTCCAGAGCGCCCGGGGGCGGAGCATGACGCCGCCGTGCGCGCGCGTAAGCAGGACGCCGCGCTGCGGCTCTGGCGAGGCTCAGAGCCGGCGCCCGGAACAGTTGTAGAGCGCTATCTCCGAGGTCGTGGCCTGCCCGACCTGGCCGGGTCTGCGGCGCTGCGGTTCCGTGGCGATTGTCATCACCCCGAGGGCGGTCGCTTACCGGCGATGGTAGCACTGGTGACCAATGCGGTAGACCAGCCCGTCGCGGTCCACCGGACATATCTACGAGCTGACGGCTCTGGGAAAGCGACAGTCGAACCACCAAAAGCCACGTTAGGCCCTTGCTGGGGAAGCGCGATCCGGCTTGATCCGGTTGCCGAGGAGCTGGCGATCGGCGAGGGCGTCGAGTCCAGCGCGAGCGCCGGGCGATTGCTTGGCCTGCCGGCCTGGGCAGCAATCTCCGCTGGCAATCTCGCCAAGGGCCTCATGCTACCATCGGAGGTAACGGCGGTGGTTATTGCCGCCGATTCCGATCGCGCCGGCCGCGAGGCAGCTCAAGCTGCGGCTGACCGCTGGCGACGCGAGGGTCGCCGCGTCCGGATCGCCGTGCCTGACCGGGCGGGCTCCGACTTCAACGATCTAATCCGGGTGCGCACCCATGCCTGATGCAGCCGGGTTCACGATCGCGGACGATTTGCCGGATGACATTGATTCGATACTCGCGCGACTCGCGGCCATGGGCTCCATGGAATACGACCGATGCCGCGAAGCCGAAGCGCAGCGGCTCGGCTGTCGCGTCGGCACACTCGACGCTGAGGTGAATCGGTTTCGACGCAGTTCGACAGCACACAACGGCGAATGATGATGCTGCGCGGCCGCCGGAGTTCACTGATGAAGCGCTGGCCCTACGGTTCTCGGACCGACATGCACATGAACTACGCTATGTCGCAGCGTGGGGACGATGGCTGATCTGGGACGGAACGGTCTGGCGCTTCGACGAAACCATGAAGGCGTTCGACCTATCGCGTGCCATCTGCCGGGCGGCGAGCGCCGAATGCAATGATCCGCGCGTGTCGGTGCCTATCGCCAGCGCAAAGACGGTCGCGGCGGTCGAACGGCTCGCCAAGGCCGATCGTCGGCATGCCGCCACTGTGGATCAGTGGGATGACGATGCTTGGGCCTTGAACACCCCTGGCGGGGTCATCGACCTGCGGTCGGGCGATATGCGCGCGCACTGCCCAGACGACCACATGACGAAAATCATCGCGGTCGCGCCCGGCGGCGATTGTCCGCTCTGGCACTCCTTCCTCGGCCGGATCACCGGCGGCAATGGCGAGTTGCATGATTTCCTGCAACGGGTGGCGGGATATGCGCTTACCGGCTCCACGCGGGAACATGCGCTGTTCTTCGCCTATGGCACCGGCGCAAATGGCAAGGGGACGTTCCTCAACACCCTGACAGGCATTCTGGGCGATTATGCCGCCGTTTCTCCGATGGAGACGTTCACGGCCTCGCATTCGGACCGACATCCGGCTGATCTCGCCATGCTTCGCGGGGCGCGGCTGGTAACGCGCAGGAGACAGAGGAGGGCCGCACCTTGGGCCGAAAGTCGGATCAAGGCACTGACCGGCGGCGATCCGATCACCGCGCGGTTCATGCGCCAGGATTTCTTCACGTTCACCCCGAAGTTCAAGCTCTTCATCGCCGGCAACCATAAGCCCGCCCTTCGTGGCGTCGATGAGGCGATGCGACGGCGGCTGCATCTCATCCCGTTCACCGTCACCATTCCCGCCTCCGAGCGGGACCCAGAGCTCGCCGAAAAGCTCAAAGCTGAATGGCCCGGCATCCTCGCCTGGGCGATCGAGGGCTGTCGCCACTGGCAGCGGATCGGCCTCAAGCCGCCGGCGGCCGTATTGGACGCAACGGAGCACTACCTTGAGGCAGAGGACGCTTTGGGGGCCTGGATCAGCGAGCGATGCAAGGAGATCGGTTACGGCGGGACCGAATCCTCGCGTCTGTATTCCGACTGGCGGAAATGGGCGATCCTCGCCGGCGAGGAGCCAGGATCGCAGAAGCGGTTCAGCCAGGCCCTCGAAGCGAAGGGGTATGCCAAAGACCCGAAGGCGAGACATGCAACATTCGTAGGGATCGCGCTCGATGACACTGTTCCACATTGGTCGGACACCCAGGGCAGCAACCCATGAAAGGGAGCCTTTGCAGGGATGTTCACCCTTTCCCCATTATCGCCGTCTCGCGCGCGTAACGCCGATATAGCGGGAAAGGGTGAACATCCCTGCAAAGACCATTTCTGTGCCATTGCGGGTGCAGATGGCGAGCACAACACCCTTGTTCGCGCATGGCCTTCAACCCAACTGAAGCGAGTGACAGTGGCTGAGAACACTGACCGTGAGCCAAGGCGCCGCGGCCAAGGGCGGCCGTTCCATCCTGGCCAGTCGGGCAATCCTGGTGGGCGCCCAAGGGCATTGGGATGGTCGTAGAAGCCGCGCGGATCGAGGGACTTGAGAGCATTCGCGTGTTGGCAATCATCCGCGATGATCCAAACGCCCCACCCGCCGCCCGCATCGCAGCGGCCAACGCCCTATTGGATCGAGGATTTGGCAAACCACTGCAATCCACACAAATCGACGGGACGCTCAACGTCGTAAACGAGGAGGAGCTCACTTTCTATCAAAAGCGATTCGAATGCCTCCCGTCGTCCGATCTGCGATCGCTGATCGAGGTTTACCGCAAGGCTGGGCTGAAGCTGCCAGGGGAGTAATCTCGTAATCTCAGGTTTCCGATCTCCAGCAGCAATACCGCCGTATTACGCGCGCGCGGTTGTCTGCTATCAGGCCGGAGCAGGCTGATGGGAAGGTGGTGAGGTGAGTGGTGACGCGACCAACGAACAGTTCTGAGAGCAGGTCCGAGCAGACTGATGCAGGAGCGCGCTAGTTGTCGAAGCTATGAAGGTTGTTCACCCGGGGTGAAGGGGTGAAGCTGTGGTTGCCAGACCTTCAACCGCACGCCCAGGGAGCCCCGGATGAACCTGCACAAGAATGCGCGCCTGACGCCGCAAGGTCGAGCCTTGCTGGTGCAACGCGTCCGCACCGATGGCACAAGCCAAATCGGCCCGTATGTCCAGTCAATGTCCTGTCAGCAATCGTTGCCGCACCTGAAACCCGCGCGGTTGCCGGCATTCCTTAGCGCGACCTTAAGATCAGACATCAGAAGGCCGAAATCCGCCCCCACGGCGCCAGGCCGAAGTGCGCATGGCGCTGCTCGTGCGGATGGCGCCACAAACGCCCAATGGGGCACCGCCAGCGGCTCGGATGACGCAAAGACGTATTGGCGGGTGGGTGGCGAGGAACAAGGCTTAGCGGGCCGGATTTGGGCTCCGCTCGCGATGACTGCGGTCGAGCACCAGAACGGCAAGACGCGATCGCGATTTTATCGTGCGTCGGGTTACCACCCTTTGCCAGCCGCCAAATCGAGTTCGGGGTTTCGCCTGGAGATGACCCGGGGGCTACTTCGCAACCCTTCCGTCACTCTCGCACCCGAAAAAAATTTGCAGCAGAATTTTGCATATAGCGGCCTAGCGTGAAGTAGCGTAGGGGAGCGGTGGTAATACAGTTTACGCGCTATGCTTGAAAGCGCCAGTATTACGGCGTATATTCGTTCGTATGAGCCTGTCCCGTGTGACCGTTTCTCTGCCGACTGATGTTCGTGAACGCCTCGACGCGGCGGCTGCTGCCGACGAGCGAAGCCGCAGCGCGGCGCTGTGCCGCATTCTGCGGCGAGCGTTGGCGGAGAGCGAGGAGGCCCCACCGCGCGCGGGCGTCGAGGAGAGCTGCCATCCCGCGGCGGCGGCCCGGTGATGGCGGAGGCCGGACGCCCGACAATCTTCACGGCGGAAATCGCACAGACGATCTGCGACCGCTTGGCCGATGGTGAAATCTTGCGTGCCATCTGCCGCACCGAGGGCTTCCCGAGCGATCGCGCCGTGCGTCGCTGGGCCACAGATGATCCAGACGGTTTTGGCGCCCGCTACGCTGCCGCACGCGAGGCCGGATGGCACGTAATTGCTGAGGAAATCATGGCGATTTCCGATGACGGCGCGAACGACACCTACGTCGATGAAAATGGCTTTCGCCGGACTGACAATGATGTGGTTCAACGCAGCCGCTTGCGTGTCGATGCCAGAAAATGGCTGCTTTCCAAGATGTTGCCGAAAGTGTTTGGCGACAAGACCGCGATCGAACATAGCGGCAGCTTTTCGCTGGCTTCGCTGGTCGAGGCGTCCTTTCGCGAGCCGGCGCCGCCTACCCACGGCAGCGATGACGATCAAGGCTAGTTTCATATTGCAAGGATTAACGGCGTGAGCTTGATTGCCGAAGATACTCGACATCGACTGTACGACAATCCGCGCTCCAAGGGGGCCCGTGCAGAAGCTCAGAGTGACGGACGAGCGACCCAGTTGGGCAGCTGAAGGTGGAGCATCTTGACGAACGGCAGGCGCTGGGGGAGGAGCATCGCGCGGCATCCTCGAAGCTGAGGCTCCAGCAGGAACAGCGCCGCGCGAAGGATCGCGGGATTTCAAATGGTGCAACGCCGCTGCCAGAGTGGCTGCTCAAAGAGCGCGCCGAGCGTGATACACTGTTGCGCCGTCATCGCGCCGAAGCCCAGGCACTGGCGGACCGGCATCGCGGCGAGTTGGCCGCTGCTATCGCGCGGCACCCGACGAAGTGACGGCGTACCGGCCAGCTTTTCCGTTTGGGCTGGGGCTGATCAGTGGGTCTTCCCGTGGCTGCGCTCGTTATTGGTGGTCTGGGCACCGCTATTTCTGCTGTCGGCTCGGTCGAGCAGGGACAGGCCGCGTCGCAGGCGGCATCCTATCAGGCACAAGTCGCGCGCAACAACGCGATCATCGCCAACCAGAACGCGGAGTATGCGACGCAGGCTGGGACAGCGAAGGCCGCGACGCAAAGCCTGGAGAACCGGGCGCAGCTCGGGGCTGCTGTTGCAGGAGCAGGCCGCGAACAATATCGATGTGACCTCGGGGTCTGCGGTGGACGTACAGGCGACGGATCGGGCGCTGGGCAATATGGACGTAGCGACGACGGTCGGTAACGCGGCGCTTACGGCGTATGGCTACCGGTCAGCGGCTACGAACGCCACCGCCGAAGCTGGCGTGGAACAGGCGACCGCCGCGCAGGCGCCGCATCGGGGCTGACATCGGGGCGGTGGGTTCGTTTGCGTCGAGTGCGGGAAGTCTCGCGTCGCGGTGGCAGCAATTTCAGACGACCGGTTCACTCGGTAACGATGCGGCGCCGCTGACGTGAGCGATCGCCACGATAACGGGCCTACAGTGGCGCAGGACGGCTTGGACGATTCCGGTGGTGCTTCAAGTGCTCCCATCCCCCGCGAGTCTCTGGCTGCGCCCTGGAAGCCGGCTGCCAACGCCTGGCTTGTTCCGCCTACGCCGGACGCTGCGACGCAGTTCGCCTTGGGCACCCTCGATGCCCTCACCGGCGTGCTGTCTGCGCTTGTCGGATGCGGCGTGCTGTCGTCTGATCTGCTGATCGCGGATCAGATCGCGCCGGCGGGATTTGCTGGAGCGGGAAGAAGGGCGCGATCAGGGCCATGCCATGCGCGCTGCTGGTTGAGCGGCTGGTCGCGATCCGGCGGGTGGTCGCGGAGCTGCCCTGCCGCCTAACCTCGGCGGCGGACGTGAGCGAGACGCGGCAATGAAGTGGCTCGCGCTTTTCCTTGTGCTTTTACCCAGCGCCGCTGTTGCGCAGATGGGACTCCCGGCCGGCATCGCGCAGTTGTCGGTCGTTATTTCGCCATCTGGCAGCGGATGCAAAGCGGTCTTGGTCAACTCAGCAAAGATAATCGGAACGGTGAAACTATGTTGAAACGCATTCTATTTGCGGTTACGGCGGTCCTATTAGCCGGACCAGCATTCGCGCAGTCATCTCTCACAATCGGCACTCCCGGCACGTCCGCCGGATCGGTTGTTCTAGGTGGTAGCACCAGTGGTACGGCGACGATCCAGGTTCCTGCCGCAGCCGGGACTACCACATTCCAGCTTCCCAGCGGCAATGGCACCAATACCTATCTGCTGCAAACGGACGGCTCGGGGCACACGTCATGGGTTGCCCCTCCATCTGGCGGCAGCGGCCTGACCGAAGTCGGCATCAGCAGCAACACCACAGCCTCATGCGGCAACTATTACATCGCCTCCGCCTCGCTCACGTTGACGCTTCCGCTCACGACCTCGCAAACGACCGCATGCCAGATCGGCATCAAGAACGCCACGGCGAACACCGGCACGACGGCGGTTACGCTCGCGGTGAACGGCTCGGACTCGCTCGGCAGCGGCACGGCCGGCGTCGGCACGACGTTTTACGCTGGGCAAGGGATGCTGGTCGGCACCGATGCCGCAAACCATTGGTGGCGGCAGACCGAGCTTGGTGCCTGCGTCGTCTACACCAGCTCCGCCACCGTGCAGATCACGGCGACCAAGGCGCTTTACATCGCATTCGGGGGTGCTGGTGGGAGCGGCGGCACCGGATATGAGCAGCTTGTAGCTTCTACCATCGGTTCGGGTGGGGGCGGCGGTGGCCCAGGTCAGTTCCTCACGCATTGGTTTGTCGGCCCTGATCTTGCGACGCTGGGCAGCAGCCAGACGCTGACGCTCGCGAGTGCGCCTGCAAGCGGCTCAAATGGTGGCGCATCTACATTCGGTCCGCTGACTGCTAATGGCGGGGGCTTTGGCGGCGTCGGTACCTGTGAGCGCCGCTGCATCCGGGGGCGGAAGTGCGGGTATCGCTGTAACTGGTGGAAGCGCCTCAGGCAGCACTGCCGGAAATGCCGGTGGCGTTGGCAACAACAACGCCGCCAGCGGCTATTGGGGCCTTGGTCCGGGCGGCGCGCCCTCCAGTGGGACTGGGGCGGCGGGCGTCGAAGGGAATGCGTCTATCGGGCCGTACGGGGCCGCCAGCGGCAGCAGCGGTGGCGGCATCACATCATCGGACGGCAATACGAACGGCGCTGCCGGGCGCGGTAGCCAGTTCTCCGCCGGAGGCAGTAACGGTGCTGGCGCCGGCGGTAACGGCGGCAATGCAACTAATTGGAATACAGCCCCTATCTTCCTGGCGGCGCGGGCGGCAGCGGTGCGGCCAATGCGTCAGGAACCGGCGGCAATGCCGGAAACAGCGGCTGGTTTGCTGGCGGATCGGGCGGGGGCGCCTGCTACAACGGCGGCTCCGCATGCACGCCCGGCACTGGCGGAAACGGTGGCGCTACATTCGCGGAGATATGCCAATGGTAAAGCTTCTGGCAGCCATTGCGCTGCTTCTCGGTGTTGCGGCTGCTCATGCTGCTGCACCAGCACCTTACGTGCTCGAATGCAGCCCGGCGAGTTGCACAGCGCCGGACGGGACAACGCAGCCGGACGGGCACGTTCGTTCGACAATTCGCTTGGGATGGCGTCACACCTTACGCGCCGCCGGCTGGAACTGTCGTCGTCCCTTATAGCGGCCAAACCGTCTATATTTCCGCGCCCACTCCAGCCCAGCAGGCAGAGACGGCGCTATCGGCTGGCGTGGTCATTCATTCTACCAGTACGCCAAGTTTGGACGGCACGTACGCTTGCGATCCGACAGCCCAGGCCAAGATCATGGCGACCTCGCAGTACATCGCGATCAACGGCACGTTCTATGGCGGCGCGACTTCGTATCCGTGGCTTGATTCATTTGGCATGCCGCATGTATTCCCGAACGTCGCCGAGTTCCAGGCGTTCGCCAGCGCGATCGCGACGTGGGTGTCGCAGGTCGACACTGTCATAGCCATGAACGCCGGGGCCGTGCCGCGTTCCTCCGCAACGATACAGTAGGGACTGCCCGAATGCCGTTCGTCCGCTGCGTCAGCCGTCGTTGCTGACCGACCATTCTGCGTCGGCTACCGCGGCGAGAAGGGCCCGCGCTTTTTCCGCCACCTGGCGAGAGTTCGTATCCTGGTCCACCCGAAGCACGATCCGGACCGTCTCCTGGGGCACCTCGCCCTGTGGATGGTCGGACGCCCGAAGCCGCACGACGAAAAACCTACTTGTGCTCGATCCCACGAGCCGCGCGACACGGGCATTGTACCTGCAACCGCACCATTCCGGTGTACATAACTCATCGTGCGCACTCGCGAAAGCTAAATCGCTCAGATTGTCCCAAAATCAGTATCACCGCCCAGCTTGACCTTGTGGTGGGCATTTTGCACCGCGACCACGTAGCGGCGCGCGCACAGGGTAATGCCGCGCGTGGCCACCCACGCAGTTCCAGGCGTTCAGACCGGCCTGGCTGGAGGGGCGACAGGCTCTTGCACCGGAGAAGGTGCGCCAGCACTGACGCTTACCGGCGGGCACCATATGTTATGCCGCCGCTTTAGCGGGCCCTGTCCGACCTCCATGCCCGAAAAGGACAGCAGCAATATGATCGATCGCGTCCTGAATATTCCACACGACGCTGATGACGGGATGCGTTTCCACGCTGATATTGTCAGTCAGAATGATACCGTGACCCTCACGGTCGATGAGAAACGCTGATAGGTCGGTGTTCCAAGGAGGAACCACGCGCGCATAAACTTCGTGCACGTCGTTTTCATCTGGGACGATGCGCCAACCGGCGGGCAACGACGCCTCGGCCATCCTGACACGTCGCTGCTCAAGCGCGGTTAAGCCGCAGTTGCCAGGAGCTTTGCGGATAGTTGTATCGAGCACGGGAAATGACCTCCAGCAGGCAGGTTGCGGGCGGTGACCGTGCCTTTTGCTCGGGATCGCATTCACGGTTATATGATAATGGTTAAGATATGATTGAGCTCACGAGGCTCCCGCGCATTGCCGCCGTGCGCTCGGAGCAGTTGGGGTTCATGGTGATGAAGAAACTGCCGGCGTCCACCCCGCGGGTGCCGAGCGAGGAATGACGGTAGCGCAATCATCCTGCGGACACGCATCTTTGCGGTTGCGATTCATAAAGCCGCGTGCAATCGTTTGTCGGACCCGGTGACCCGAACCTTGGGGCGCGGCTGGCACACCCGGCCGCGCCCCTTTTCTTCCCGAACCCCTATCGCGGGGGTGTGCACAAGCGCGGGCTTGTTGCTCATTCGGGATGACGGGATGATGTTCCGGAAATGAAAAAACGTAGCAGTCGCGCGACCGATTGCCGAACGCATTTGCCGCTCAACGCTCCGTCAACTCCGCCGGCTCAATCAGCTCCAGCCCGTTGTTCTTCCGACTGCCAACCTTCCGGTCCACCGGCCACACCCGAAGCGTCCCTTCCGCCGACGGGCGCAGCAGCGTGGCAGGATCACTTTCAACCTCGCCGAGCCACGCCGGCCAGTCCGCCGGCTCCAGGATCACCGGCATGCGGTCATGCAGCTCGGCTACGTCTGGGCCGGCGCCCGTGGTGATGATCGCGAACGTGCGCAGCACAGTGCCGTCCGGCCATCGGAAGCTTTCCCACAGGCCGGCAAACGCCATCGGCTGCCCGTCCTGCCGGGCGATCGCGTAGGGGCTGCTTGCCACTCTCCACGATGTGCCACTCATAGAACGCGTTCGCCGGCACCATGCAGCGGCGCCGGACGAACGCATCGCGGAACAGAGGTGCTTTGGCCACCGTCTCCGCACGAGCGTTGATCGTTGGCGGTCGATTCGTATCCCGCTGCCACCACCGCACGATCCCCCATTGCAGCAGATCGAGGTGGCGCTCCCCGCTGTCGGGATGGCGGCGCACGACAGGCGCCAGTTGCGTCGGTGCCAGGTTCCATGACGGCGCGAAGTCCGGGAGTGGGTTACGCGTGCGGAAGATACGGGCCAGCGCCTCGGCAGGCAGGAAACTGGCGTAGCGCCCACACATCATGGCGATCGTCTGGGATCGGGGCTGCCATTGCATCCGAGGACCACACGCACAGTGCCTCCAGGCTGCACTTCCAGCGTGACCATCGAGTCAGATTGGTGGCCAGCGCTCCTGCTGTCCGCATGTATTTGAACCTGCGTTACGCCGGCGGGCACTTTGTATTCCTCGACCGTGTTGCACGGCAGATTGATCATGGAGTGCCTTCTCATTTTCTGGGGAACCGGGATGGCGCCCACTTGGCCAGCCAGAATATAGGGAGCAACCAAGCAGCAGCGTGGCGCGTGCGGACGGCAGGAAAGAAGCACCCGTCTGGTTACTTCCGACCCAGGCTGGCATAGCAGCTGGGACGACGACGCCGACGTGAGGGGGCTTAGGGATGCTCCCCCACCGGCAGATCGTCAGTACCCTCAACGGCACCCCGTAGTAATCGTCAACCTCCCGACCATAGGCGGGATCATCCCACGTGGCAGCGTCATCGGTGGCGTAAGACGGAGCGCCCTCAAGACGCGAACGGTTTATATCGACCACGTATCCACCCTGGCGCGGGTCATACTTCAATGCCCGCCAAGGCAGCGGGTGGTATCTATCCCCGATGCCGAGAAAGCCGCCAAAACTCATGATCGCGTAGTCGGCTTTTCCGGATACCTTGTCGAGCATTACATCATAGATGCTACCGAGCTTTTCGCCGGCTGTATTGTACACTGCGGTCCCGTTCACTTTGCTGGCCGCAATCAGCTGGCCTCGGGTGTCAGACGGATTGTTGAGGTCTGCCATAGGTTTCTCCACTGTTGGCGCCCGGCGCATCTGCTCAAGAGGCAGAGTGACCGGCGTGGGTGTCCAACTGCGCCCGGTGAAGCCGGTTCCTTTCCCGCGCAAATGTCATCGTCTGCGGCCGGGACGAGCCGTCATCGCGAAACGCGGCTGCCGGGCGCCCGGCGAAAACGCAGTCCGCGGTTCGGTGACTTTGGGGGATGAATCCGCACGGAATGATTTGGCACCGGATGGTTTAACTGTTATTGAAAGGAGCGTTTGCCTCGTGCCATTCCGGTCAGGGCTCGAAATGGTATTGCCGCATCCTCGTCCCCGATCTGACGCTTTAGGCGAAAGCGGACCGGGCGTGAGGCAACCCGGCAGGCGTGCCGATTGGCGCCGAGGTACAGTTGAAGCCGAGGGCCAGACTGCTGCGTTCTCTCAAAAGACGGTGAACCGGGCCTGTGTTGCACATTCAGCCGGAAACCCGCGACATGCCATTGCTCATCGATCCGGATGATGAAGACGATCCGCTCGCAGCAGCGCGTGGCCTAGCGACGGGAACTGCGGGCTCGACGCTGCTGTGGGCCATCATCGGACTCTGGGTTTGGTATTTGTGGTAACAGCCATATCGGTCGCTTTGCAAGGAAGGGCCGCTCCGGTGAGCTGCCGATCGGCTATGCCGGGAGTTGGTGCGACGGGGCGCCGGGGCGGCTGACGGGCCATCTCGACGCGGTATTATGTGTCAGCCCGAGCCTGCATCCCCAATGATGGCTTGGGCGAGGTCGGCCCAGGACATCGCGTCACCTAACCTTGGAATAGAGTAGGGCAGCGTGCTTGGATAGGCAGTCCTAAGGTTTCCACGACCTGCATGACCACCAACGAAAAGCGCTCCATATCTCCCCCGAGGCGCACTGAACAATGAGGAGCTGCCGAGGTGCCGCCGAAACGTGGGCAGAAGAACGTATCAGTTCTGGAAGAATTGGATCGTACGGCCAAGGCAGACTTACTGGCAGCCGATCTACCCGGGTATTTCGAGTATAGAGACCACCTTCTTGCCGAGGGCATCGCGACGGACGACATCAACGATATCCTCAGAGGATACATCTGGAATCTCATCAAGGCCTACGATTGATCGGTCAGCACCCCGCCTCATCGCAGCCCCGGCAATGTCGGCTGCCGCAACATCGCGCGCTTGATCCCTACTTCCCGTGCGAGCACCTCCACCGGCACGATACGGCCCCACGAATCATTGCGCTGCACATAGCGCCGTTGCCGCCGTTCGGGGAAGTCGTAAATCCGGCCGCCCTGATCACCAGTGCCGAACGCCCATTGCTGCAATCGGAACAGCGGCAGGAACAGCGCCGTATCCGCGTCCAGGAAGTGAAAGCCCACCACGTCGGCCCGGCAGGTGATCAGCCATCCCGGCGTTGATCCGCGCTCCACGTGAGATGCCTGACTGTCCAGGTTCTTGTTCGACCATACTTCCAGAAACAACCGGCCAGTCCACCGGCGCTGCACCTTGATCTCGATGCTCGCCACGCCGCCCGGGCCGGTGGCGATGAGAAGGTCGCCGAAACTGCGCTGGAAGGTGCGGGCGAGCGGGCCCTTGGCGACGTGGATGAGCTGGCCGCGCCAGGCACGCGATTCGAGAAAAGGGAGCAGGGCGGCCATCCCGCGCTGCTCCACCAGACACGCATCGGCGAAAGCGTCCATCGGGGCACTCGCATGAAGCCCGGCAACGCCCCTTGCCGCCGGGTCAGTTGATCAGACGTTTCTTGTTCTTGCCGCGTGTCAGCGGATCAGGCGTAGGCGCTGAGGCGCTCCAGCAGATCGGGATCGCTGGTGGTCGCCAGGTCGAACTCGGCCACTCTGGCAACCATCACCGTAAGGCCTGCGACGACGCGTTTGACGGTTTCCAGGTCCGTTTCCAGCGTGCCCTCTTTCAACTGCTCGGCCAAATCGGAGGCGCTGATATCCCCGATGAAGTCGAACAGGATGCCCAACTGCGTCGCGGCGTCGGCGAGAGTTCGGGGGCGGTGCGCCAGCGCCAGACTTTGCCATGCCACGATTTCATTCAGGCTCCAACGCATACTGATCTCGGCTGCATGCTTATCCGCACTATCCGAAGCAGCAGCCGTCGCCGCATCGTCGTGCGCCGCGTGCCGTGCGAATGCCGCGCTGAGATGCCGGCCGATCCCGACCAGCGACAGAGGCTGAAGGCAGTTCATTGTGAGCCCCCTGTCGGCTTTGAGGATGGGGGGTTCTGGCCGGGCTTTGGACGGGGCAGCCTCACCTGGGTTGGGACAACGAGCACCTCGTAAGCGCCGGGCTTGCCGTAAATCGGCGACCTGGATCGATCCCGGCGCGAGAATGGCAACGGTGGCCAGCGGAACGGATGCGCGGTCATGCCACGCCTCCTGTTGGTTTCGGAGTTGGGGGATCGTCCGCCGAGCTTTTGTTTCCTGCTTTCAACGCCTCGTAAAAATCCTCGGTGGCGTCGGTCGCAAGGCGAGCGGCATGCCTCATCGCATCGAAATCATCTTCCGCTGCCGTAAACTGGTCGCAGAACCAACAGAACCCAATGACGGCGAACTCCAGCGCACGCACCGTGAGGAGTAGGTCGGCGCATTGATCGCACGCGCCCAGCAAATCCTTCACGGGACCTTGGGTGAAGTCGGCGATCACCGGTTCTACGTGGGGCAGGGCGTTGCGCTTGCTCATGTCTGCGCCTCCCCGCCCTGAGTCGCGAGCTGCGCCAATTTGTCAGGCGGCATCGCCAGCGCCTCCACTGCGTCCCACAGCATGCTGTCCACGATGCTGCGATTGTCAGGGCCGTCCGGCTCATAGAAGGCGACCGCCACAGACAGTTTTGCTCGGTGACCCGTTTCTGTGAACGGTTCCGTCTCGGTCACCTTTTCGATCAGGTCGCAATAACCCTCGGGATGATCCGGATAGTTTCCATTCGCGTTGGGACCCGTACTCTGCCATTCGCGCTCCATGGCCACGAGTGCCGCGCAGTTCCGGATCAGTTCCGCGTCGGGCGCTACGGCATCATCGCCACCGGCCGGCGCAGCCATCGTAGCCGGTGCGAGCGCCGCAGCGGCGGCTCCGGCCAACAGGCCGCGTAATGTGGTCCGGCGGGTCGCGGCGTTCATGGCCGGGCCCCCCAATCAGTCGCAGGCGGTGCTGCGTCGCCCAACAGGTCGCGTGCGATAGACCAGCCCAGGAGTTCATCGCGGCTGGTCCACATCAGACTGCCATCGCTGTCATACTCTGCATAGCAGAGCAGCACGCCAGCCTTGGCGCGAAGGCCGCTGAGTGTGCGCCCCGGAACCTCCGCCATGGCCTCTGCCACAGCGTGCATTGCGCCGGCAGCGGTGGCCAAATCCGTGGGAATTGGCACAACCGCATCGTCGTGGCGGGCAGCCAACTCCAGCATGGCCTGATGCCTTGATGCGAAGTCGCGCCCGAGTCGGATCAGCTCGGCGTCATCTCCTGCATCACTAAGCGCTGCGGCTCCAGCCAATAGGCCACGGCACTGCACGGCCGGCGTGTTTGTGGTAGAAGCCCGGTCGTCGGCTCCGTTCATGGACTGATCCTCCCTCAGGCGGGGCCGCGCGGCGGGCGGGTGCTCTAACACTCGCTCGCCAACCCCCTCATGCCGGGAACCGCCCGGCGCGGTTTTCACGCCCGGATCGGCACAACCTCCCCGGTCATAGGTCGGCCAGCGCAGAAACCTGCCCAATCAGCCATCAGCCGGCGTCGCTTCTCAAAGAGGTCGCCGCGCCGATAGGCCGCCTCAACTTTGTCCGTAAGCACGTGGGCGAGCGCCTGCTCGGCCACCTCGCGCGGATAGTTCGTCGTCTCGGCGCACCAGTCCCGGAACGTGGAGCGGAACCCGTGGACCGTCAGGCTCGCCGCGCTCCATGCGCCGCAGCAGCATGAGCATCGCCATGCCGGACAATCCGCCTTCCTTGCTCGCGCCAGGGAACACAAGACCATTCACGCCCGCGAGCGGCTTCATCGCCCTCAGCATTGCAAGCGCAGCTTCTGAAAGAGGCACGCGGTGTTCCAGACCTCCCTTCATTCGCTGGCCAGGAACCACCCAAACCGCAGAATCCAGGTTGATTTCGGACCAGCAAGCACCGATCGCCTCTCGCGTGCGCGCCGCGGTCAGGATTGCAAATTCGAGCGCCCGGGCAGCAATGCCGTCCTGATCGCGCAGCTCAGCCATGAAGGCGCCGACCTCTTCCCATGGCAGCGCGGCATGGTGCTTTACCCGCGCCAGTTTGCTGGGCGCAGGAAGGAGCTTGGCCAAATGCCCGCGCCAGCGGGCCGGGTTCTCGCCGGCACGCCAGCCGTGAGCAGTGGCGTAATCGATCACGCTCTCGATGCGCCCCCGTAGTCGGGACGCGGTTTCGGGCTTCCTCTGCCAGATCGGCTCCAGCACGCGCATCACGTCGGCGGTTTGGATGGCCTTGACCTTCAGCGTGCCGATCGTCTCACAGGCAACATCCAGGGTCTGCCCCCACTGCCAACGGTGCTTCTCGTTCCGCCAGCCCGCTTCATGCGCGGCGAGGTATTTGTCAGCAACCTGCCTGAATGTCAGACCACCAATCGCGGCGCGGACTTCACCACGGCCTGCCGGCGCGCGTCGATCGGATCGATCCCCTTGCGAACATTCGCCCGGGCACGCTGCGCGGCCTCGCGGGCTTCAGCAAGCGACACTTGCGGAAACGGGCCCAGTCCCATCTGCCGAGCCTTGCCGCCAACGGCGTATCGCAGCAGCCAGGAGCGGTGCTGAGCGTCACGCACCTGGAGCCACAGGCCGGCGCCATCTCCATACCGCCCTGGAGCGGTGAGTGCTTTGACCTTCAGTGCGCTCAATTTGCCCGCAGCCATTTAGCCCACATTCACCAGCCACCAATTCAGCCCACGTTATCGGCTGGGATTTCCTGGGTCAAGGCGAAACGATGCGGGACGATAGAAATGCCTAGGCCCTGGGGAAGCTGGGGAAAATTGGACGCCTTGGGATGATCACGGACGCTAGTTCGACGGACCCTCCCTCCGCCACTTCAGAACAGAACTGCGAACGCCGGGCGTAGCCGGCTTTACGCCGGCCGCGGCGGTCAGCGTCTGAAGCAGATTGCTTTTCGAGCCGATGATGCGGACCTCGCGGTCGGCGACCTCGACGCGCTGGGCGAGCGCGCGGAGATGGTCGCGGCGATAGCCGCCGCCGTCGATCCTGATCCGCTCGCGTGCCGTCCTGGCGAACTTCTGGACCATTTGCGGCGTGATCGCCTGCTGTCCTGACGACTCCAGCATCGCGGCGGCGCGTGCGGCGTCGGCTTGCGCCTGGTCGCGGATCGCCTTGAGGCTTGCGACGCGCTCCTTCAGCGCCGGGTCGTCGAGATCGGCGACGCCGGCCTCGATGGCGTCATAGAGCCGCTTCAGGCGCAGGTCGGTCTCGGCGGCGCGCTTGTTCAGCTCGGCGATGTGCTCGCGGCGGCGCTCGGCGCGTTCCTGCCGGCGGTCGAGGACGGACGCCAGAACTTCCTCGAGCCGCTCCGGCTGGAGCAGCCGGTCGGCAATGTGCTCCGCGACGAGGTTGTCCAGCTTCTCCATCGGGATCGACCGGCCTTTGCAGCCGGTCTCGCCCTGCCGCGCCTTGATCGAGCAGGTGTAGTAGCGATACCGCCCTCCCTTCCCGGTCCTGAGCGTCATGGCGCCGCCGCAGTCGGCGCAGAAGCAGATGCCGGTAAGGAGGGTCGGGCCGCTCACGACGCGCGCCGGCGTGACCTTCGGATTGCGGGCGCGCAGATGCGCCTGCACCGCATCGAACGTCGCCTGATCGATCAGCGGCGGCACTTCGACGGTGACGATCTCGCTGGTGGGCTTCAGCGTCTTGTTCTTGGCGCGCTTGTTGAACTCGTGGCGGCCGATATAGGTCGTCCGCGTCAGGATGCGGTGAACCTGGCCGATGCCCCAGCGCCCGCCGTCGCGGGTGAAGATGCGGCGCTGGTTGAGATAGGCCGCGATGTTCTTGACGCCCATCGGGCCGCTGTGCCGTCGCCCTCCAGGGCGAGCCGATAGATCAGCCGAATCGTGTCGGCGTGCAGCGGATCGATCTCCAGCTTCTTCTTGACCTTGGCGCCGCGCTGCTCGGCCGCGACGACGCGGTAGCCGATCGGCGGCAGCGAGCCGTTCCAGAAGCCTTGCCGCGCGTTCTCCTTCAAGGCGCGCAGGACGTGCTTGGCGTTCTCCTTCGATTGGTACTCGTCGAACAGCGCCATGATCTGCCGCATCATGACGTGCATCGGATCGTCGCCCATCTCCTGGGTGATCGAGACGAGCCGGACGCCGTTCTTCGCCAGCTTGCGGACGTAGAACTCCAGCTCGAAGTGGTCGCGGAAGAAGCGCGAGAAGCTGTGGACGATGACGATATCGAACGGCGCGGGCTTGCTCGTGCCCGCCTCGATCATGCGCTGGAATTCGGGCCGGCGGTCATTCGTGGCGGATGCGCCGGGCTCGACATAGGTCTCGACAAGCTGGTAGCCGCGCGAGGCGCAATAGGCTTCGCCCTGACGCTTCTGATCGGGAATCGAGACATCGTGCTCGGCTTGCCGCGCCGTCGAGACGCGCAGGTAAAGGGCGGCGCGCAACGGCACGGTCATCGCGATTGTCCTCTCAGATCATCGGCACGGCCCGAACAGTTCATCGAACAGATCGCCGAACCATGCCTCGAACACGTCGAGCTCGGCATCGGTGATCGGCACAGGGTCGGGCCAATCGTCCGTGACGGTCCACGCCGACAGGTCGTGCTTCGCCGGCCGACCGATACGAGGCCAAGGCTCGATCGGAATGTAAAGGTCATCGGGCAAGATGCCCAGGCTGGCGCGCGGTCGAGACATCCCGACAGGATCGCGCCGCGCACCTCCGGGATGAATGGCCGATCTCTATCCCGCAGCATCCTTCCTCCTCCCGGCCGTCCCGCGGCGTCGGCGGATGGCGGTTTCCACGTTGATATGATTGACGTTTTGGTCAAAACGTATGGCAAGGGCCTTCCGACGGATGGCCAAAAAGCTCAATCATTCCAATCCACTGCGCGCGCCGGATGGCCTCGCTTTTCCCTTGCCGTCCAAATAGCCGCGCCGATTTGCAGACCAAGGAGGTGAACGCCGGTATCGCGCCTGAGGTGCTGCCCGGCGATTTGTGATAGCTTCATTTCTGGTTGGCAGCGCACTTTGCTTCGGGGGATCGATGCCTGATAGCACGAAACTGAATGAAGCCAGGGACCTGACTAAGGCCTGCCATCAGGAACTTGTCGAGTTGGAAATCCGTGCCGGCATCGCCGAAGCGGCGGAAAAACTAAGAACAGAGCCGCCGCACTACCATCTCGTCTATGATGCGGCGGAACCTTACAGCGACGCCCAGCGAGAGGCAGAGCAAGCGGAGGAGACATTTCATCAGCAGCGCACCACTCGCCGTATTCGTGACCTGTATTTCGCGGTCCAAGATGCCGAGCTCCGTAAAGAATTGATCGCGAAGGACCGCGAAGAAGGAACCCTTGCGCTACGCTACTGGCAGCAGGAGCTGTCTGATGCAGCCGCCAAGCTCAATACAGCACGCTCGACGCAGAAACATTGGTGGGTCTGGGCGTCCGCGTGGGGCATCGCGCTGCTCGCGCTAGGATTTCACTTCTTCGGGCTAATCGGTGCCCTGGGGGGCGTACTGGTGGGGTACCTCAATGGGCGGCGCATGGAGCACGAGACCGTCCGCGCGCGCGACTCCGCCGTGTCCGATGCGGAACGGGAACTAAAGGAGGCCGAGGATACCTGGAACGACGTACGCAATCAGCCGCAAACATTTTCGCAGCGAGAAGCAAAGACGGGCGAGCCTGACCCCGAAAGCCTTTTGCGCGCTGTGTGACGGTAGAAATCAGCTTCGACGATGCTCGCTGCACTATTCAAGAGCCATCCGGTGTGCATATGAATAATCGACGAGAGGGCGACTCGGACGTAGCGGAATAAAATTTGGGTTTAGCGTCGAATATGATCTCAATTGCCGGAAGAGTATTCGTTGTCACGAAACCTTGGATTTGTCCGAAATAATCCTCTGCATATTCATTTAGCAAATCGTCGAAATTGAGAACCACGTAGACAATTCGTCCGCGCGCTCTCATCAGAACAATACGATCTCATCTGCGTCTCGGCAGTTCTCAGCGTGGCGATTAATTTGTCAAAGAAGCCGTCAGGCAAAGTGCCTTGTGTACTGGCCGAAACTATCTGTCCGCGTGCTACTGCGCTACGCGACGCGGCTTCGATATCAGATGGATTGATGGTCTTGACCTCGCAAAAGACGCACTTGGCTCCCAGCTTCCCTTCCAGGTCAGGAGTCTTCTGTCCGGGAGTGGACGACACGGGGATGAAGGCCACATCTGTACACTCGAGTGTCGTCAGGTAGTTGTAGCCTTTGGCCTCGTTCAGTTTATCGAAGGCCGCTTGCCAACCGCGGACCTCATGCCTTCTTTCGAACAGGGGGAGAACCTGATCCTTGAGAAACATCCATGCGGCCGTGTCCAATCCGGCCAACTCAGCCTCAAGATGAACGAAGTGCTTCCGCTTGACCGGGTTATCCGCCACGGATTGATCGAAATTATCAAAGTAAGTCCCCGAACATCCGCGATTCAGCACGCAATCCCGGATTTCGCAGATTCTGGGCAAGTCGCTGCGGCACACGGTTAGTCTCCCAAGCGCTCTATGAACTGGCCGCCTCACATTGACGAAGCCGCCACCGAACACCAGAACCCAGGGTAGCCCATCATAGGGCTATAGCGTAGACATAGTGCTCATCATTGTCGGTCGTGGCCCGCCAGCCTTACTAGCGTTGTCGGACCGGTCGGCTTGGCGGCCTCATGTTGGCGTCCATTTCGATGGGGCTCGCCCGAGAAGCGGGCGACCCGGTGGTTCTCGATGTCGCCAATGACGGCCGGCGAATGGAGGATCCGGAGCAATGAAACTTCGTCTGCGACGTCTGATGCTGGTGCGAGGAAGCGCGAGGAGCGGCACCTTCAGCCTGGCTGAATATGCCGTGCGCGCGAAGGGCGACGGACGGGTGCGACGAGCGGCGCCGGAACCAGGATCACCAGCTTGTAGTCGGGCCGTTCCGACAGGGTGAAACTGTGCTGTATGAAGCAGAGCGCACCATCCTGCGGATGGTTGAATGTTCTGATTCCGCCGGCGCGATGCTGGACCCCTTGCTCATTCCACGCCCTGGCAAAGAGCGCACTGTCTTTGCGCAGCGTATCGACGAAGCTTTTGACCCGCACGTCGCGAAATGTATGGCCATAATCTGCCCGGAACTCCGCCAGCAGTCTCCTGGCCCTGTCCTCCCACTCCGGAATGAGGGTACGTGCGGCCTTCTCCAGGAAGACGAATCGCAGCAGATTGCGCTGATGATCAGCATCCAGCCAGCCGCAAAAGAGCCGCGCGGCGGCCTGATTCCAGCAGCATGCGGTCCAGAGACGGTCGAGGCCATAGGCTGGATGCTCGATTGCGTTGACCGCGGCCAGCAGTGACGGGGGTGCATCCTTCTCCGGCTCGGCTGGCATTTCGGGATCGAGACGACCGGCCAGCTCGAACAGATAGGCGCGTTCGGCCGGCGTGAGCGACAGCGCATGGGCGAGGCGGGCCAGCGCGTCGGGCGAAGCCTGCACGGGGCGGCCCTGCTCCAGCCAGGCGCACCATGTCACGCTGATGCCGGCGCGGGCCGCGAGTTCCTCTCGCCGCAAGCCGGGCGTGCGCCGGCGTGCGCGAGGATCACCGGGCTGTGCCCGCTCTCGGTGGGCGCGGATGAACTCTCCTAGAAGGCGCCTTTGGTCTGTATCCAGCATGGAAGCGACTATAATAGGATAACGATCGAACTTTTAACAGTTTAAGTTTGCGGCATGCTGCTCTTTCGGAAAGCGGAGTGAAGCGATGGAAAGAGCACATGAGAATGTCGTGGAAGCGCAGTTCGGGCCGCGCGCGAAAGCCTATGTCGATAGCGCGGTCCATGCGCAGGGTGCGGAGTTGGAGGCACTGGAGGCGATCATTCGCGAGATTTGCCCGGCGCGCGCCCTCGATCTTGGGGCAGGGGGCGGCCACGTCTCCTATCTGATGGCACGCCACGCCGGTTCCGTGACCGCCGCTGATCTGTCGCAGGAGATGCTGGCGGTGGTGGCGGCGACGGCACGTGACAAAGGCATCGCCAATATCGATACGGCCCAGGCGCCGGCTGAGCGTCTGCCGTTTGAAGACGGCCGTTTCGATTTTCTGGGATGCCGCTATTCCGCGCATCACTGGCGCGATTGGGAGGGCGGCCTGCGCGAGGCGCGCCGGGTGCTGAGGCGCGGCAGCCGGGCCATATTCATCGACCCTTATTCGCCTGGTCCGGCGCTTTTCGATACGCATCTGCAATCCGTCGAACTGCTGCGCGACACCTCGCACGTGCGCAACTACACGGCGGCGGAATGGATCGCCGCACTGGCGCGGTCCGGTTTCGCGCTTGCAGGCTGCCGGACGTGGCGGCTGCGCATGGATTTTCCCGTCTGGACGGCGCGCATGCGCACGCCGGACGACAATGTGCGGGCGATCCGGGCGCTGCAGGCGGCCGCCGCCGCGGAGACAAGGGCGCATTTCGCGATCGAGGCGGATGGTTCGTTCCTGCTCGACATTCTGATGATGGAGACGACGGCCGAGTGATCTTCGCGTCCGATGGTGGCGGCCGCGGGCGGGGGCACGCAGGGGGCCGGAATGCCATTGCTGTACTCAGGGCTTCATCGGCTGCTCATGAAGGAAGTCGCGGGTACACGCTGGGTTGCATAGTCAGCGTCGGATACTCGTGCGATATGGCACTGGAAATGGCGTCAAATGACGATAATATTGTGCCGTGCGGGAGATTTGAAGATGCGCACGACTCTCGCGCTCGATGATGAGCTTGTGGCCAAGGCGCAGGCCTTCACCGGCCTGAAGGAGAAGTCGAGCCTGATCCGCGAGGCGCTGAAGGCCCTCATAGAGCGCGAAAGTGCGCGGCGACTGGCACGCCTGGGCAACAGCGAACCTGATCTGGACGTGCCACCGCGGCGACGGTCGCGCGCGACATGATCCTGGTCGATACCTCGGTCTGGGTCGACCATTTTCGAACGGGCAACAAAAGGCTTGCCGACCTGCTCGATACGGGAATGGTTCTGACGCATCCTTTGGTGGTCGGGGGACTTGCCCTGGGCAATCTGCGTCAGCGCGAAATGGTGTCGGACGCGTTATCGGATCTGCCCAGCGCCAGTGTCGCCACCGAAGCGGAAGTCCTGCATTTCATCGGGCGCCAAGCCTTGTTCGGGCGCGGCATAGGGTATGTCGATGTTCATTTGCTTGCGGGGGCGCGGCTGACTGCGGGAGCGGAACTTTGGACGCATGACAAGCGACTGCTCGACGTTGCCATTCAGCTGGGCTTGGCGTTCACCGCATCGCGGATCATAGGGCTATAGCGAAGACGCCGTTTCATCCTGGGTTGCCCTTCGTCCCCGAGCAAGAACCATCCGCGATATCCCAAGGCTGCCATAAACCCGATCATGCTGGGCTGCCGTGTGACGTTTGATCCGATGTGCGGACCTTGCGAGGTACGAAATGAGCGATGTAAAGATCACGGTCGGTGGGATGATGGAGGAAGCTTCGCGTCGGTTCGCGAACGCCTGGCACCGAGCTGAGCGCGGGGAAACTTTCCATGAGCGCCATCTTGCGTCGGAGAGCTGGGACACCCTCGCCCGCGTCATGACGGGAAAGCGGGCATCCAGGCGAGAGCCCACGAAATTCCCAGAGTTTGCCTGGATTCCCGCCTGCGCGGGAATGACGAACATAGGTCAG
>CAVZRO010000007.1:0-14914 GCA_963777625.1 uncultured Pseudomonadota bacterium
ACGCGTCATGTCCGGGCTTGTCCCACGACTGTCCGGCAGGGTTCTTGCTTGTGTCGCTTGTGTCATATGAGCTGCCCTTGGCCAGCGATTGGCGGGGGCCGTTCGGCGGGCCGATGCAGTTGAGTGAGGCTGCGTCGGTGCATGAGGTTCACCCGGACGAGCCGGGCGAACGCCAGGGGACTGTGGACGGCATGCTGCGTCTTCTGAGCCAGGCGAAGCAGCAGGAAGGCGATCAAGGCGATGGCGATCTGGATGCGAACCGCATTTTCGGAGCTACCGATGAACTTGCGGATGCGCAGGGTTTGTTTGACCCAGCGGAAGAACAGCTCGATGGCCCATCGGCGCTTGTAAAGCTCGGCAATGACCTCGGCCGGCGAGCTGAGATCGTTGGTGACGATGCGCAGAACCTTGCCGCTATCGATGCGCACCTGAACCTCCCGCACCGCGTCGGAGAACGGGTTGTGGCGGTTGTTCGCTTGCCGCTGCGGCAGCTTGCCGATGCGATCCGACAGGATCGGGCCGCCCGGCCGCACGTCGCGCGATTCGCTCACCGCGAGCGGGGTGTTGCGCTTGAGCCGCGTCACGATCCGGCACCCCGCCTGGTGCAGCTTTGCCCACCAGGCGTAGTCATAGTATCCGAGGTCGAAGACGTAGGTGGCGCCCTTCACGATCGGCATCGCCTGGGCCGCGGTGATGTCGTTGACGTTGGCCGCGCTGAAGCTGGCATATATCGGGCAATCAGCGTCCGGATCATAGATGATGTGCAGCTTGGCGCCGCACACCGAGGCCGAGAACCGCGCCCAGTCGGCGCTGCGCTCATTCAGCGCCAGACCGGTGCTGTCGATCAGGTAGCTGACGCCATCCATGGTGCGCCGCAGCCGCCGGTGCGCGCTTTGGATCATGCCGCCGAGCAGCGCCGTGAAGACGCCGACCGGCCGCTGGCGGTTGGCATCGGCCAGGGTGGAGCGATGCGGCAGGCTGACCCCCAGATGATAGAGCCGGTCGGCATGGCTGCGCAGCCCGGTCTCGATCTCGCGCAGGCTGGCTGCGCCCGAGAGCTGGGCATACAGCATGGCAGCGAGTTGGCTTTTGAAGCTGAAGCCGCGCACATCCGTCGTTGCGCCATGCCGTTCGACCGCCTGATCGAACTCGCCCCACGGAAGCAGCTTCAGCATCGCATGGAACACGCTATTCTGGTGCGGCACGGCGTTGACCTCCTCGCGTCCGGTGGCGTCGCCAAACGTCGGATGCGAGTAGAATCAATGTCGTGCGCTCGTACAAGCGAATTCCGTGCCGGACAGCCGTGGGACAAGCCCGGCCACCCACGTCTTCGCTATCGCGGCAAACACCCTACAACAGCGCCGCGGCCACCACGCGCATCACCTCCACGCTCGCGCCCTTCAGCACCATTGTGCCGACGTGCCCGTCGCGTGCGGCATCCTTCCACGCCGCCAGCCGGTCCTTGATCCGCTCCGCCGGTCCCACCAGCGAAATCTCATCGATCAGTGCATCCGGCACTGCTGCCGCCGCCTCATGCTTCCGGCCGTCCAGGTACAAATCCTGCACCATTTTCGCCGCCGCCTCGTATCCCAGCTTGCGCGCCACGTCGTTGTAGAAATTCTTCGTCCGGGCGCCCATCCCGCCGATATACAGCGCCAGCTCCGGCCGGATCGCATCGCGGCACGCCGCCACATCCGCACCCATCTTCGCCCGCACATACGGTGCCACGTCGAACCCTTGCAGCGTCGCCGGCCGCCCGGCCGCGCGCATCCCATCCAGAAGCGGCTCCGTCACAATCCCCGGCTGTTCCGGCGAATAGAAAATGGGCAGCACCCCGTTCGCGACCTCCCCGGCGGTACACAATCCGGCCGGCGTAATCGACGCGGTGTAGAATTTCAGTCCCGCCCGCCCATGCGCGATGCTGCGCAGCGGCTTGCCCAGCCCGGTCGCGCCGGCCCCGAGATACGGAATGTCGAAGTGCTCACCGTGAAACTCGAGCGGCGCCTTGCGCTCCAGGATCGCGCGCATGATCGCAATATATTCCTTGGTGCGCAGCATCGGCTTCCCGTACGGCACGCCGTGCCATCCCTCCACCACCTGCGGCCCCGACACGCCGACGCCGCACAGAAACCGATCGCCCGACAGATGCTGCAATGAAATCGCCGTCATCGCCGCCATCGCTGGCGTCCGCGCATGTATCTGCATGATGCCGGTGCCCGCCTTGATGCGCGTCGTGCACGCCAGGATCCATGCGACCGAGGTCACCGCGTCGGTGCCGTACGCCTCGCCTGTCCATACTTCGGCGAAGCCGAGCCGCTCCGCTTCCAGCACGCGCTCCATATCCAGCTTCGGCTGTGGTCCGGACATATCCGCCGTAATGCCAAGCTGCATGCACACTCCTCCCACCCGTCATGACTGGACTTGTCCGGTCCAACCCGCACGGGCCTCAATGGTACGAGGACCCCCACGCGGTCGCCTGATCACACCGACCCCATTATCCGCGCGCCTTCGCGATCACCGCGTCCTTGAACCGCTGCATATTGTCCAGCGTCGCCTGCAGCGTCGGCCGAACAAGCCGAAATCGAAATAACCGACCCCCAACTCCGCCAGCGCCCTTATATCGCCGGCGAAATCGGCCGGCCCGCCGGTGAACAGCTTGCGCTCGCCATCCACGGTACCCTTCGGCTGCGCTTCCACATTGGCCGACACGCGATACGCCAGCCCCATCTTCGCCGGATCCCGCCCAGCTTTCTCTACCAGCCCACGCAGCTTCGCCACGCCCGCCTTGTATCGGGTCAACGTGTCCATCGGAAACTGGGGATTGGTACCGATCGGGTACCACGCATCCCCATATCGAGCCGTCCGCCGCAGCGCCGGACCGCTTTCGCCGCCCACCCAGATCGGGATCGGCCGCTGCACCGGTTTCGGCTGAAACACCACGTTGCTGAACCCGGCGTATTTGCCCTGGAACCGGGGATCCTCCTTCTCCCACAATTCCTTGCACGCCATCATGTATTCGTCGGTCACCGCGCCGCGCGCCTCGAACGGCGGCGTGCCGATCGCCTCGAACTCCTCGCGCATCCATCCGGCGCCGATGCCCAGGGTCAGCCGCCCCTTCGACAGCACGTCGATCGTCGCCAGAATCTTCGCCGTCAGCACCGCAGGTCGGTGCGGCACCACCATCACCGATGTAACGATCCGCAGCTTCGATGTCTTGGCCGCAACCCATGTCGCGGCGGTTAGCTGCTCGTGCCGGTCCACCCGTGCCCCGGACGGGAATTCGCCGCTTTCCGTATAGGGATACCGCGACGCCACATCGGTCGGGATCATTATGTGATCGCTGACCGTCACATAATCGAACCCCAGCATCTCGGCTTCCGTCGCGATGCGCGTCAGGTTGTCCGTGTGCGTCAACGGGCCACTGGTCGGCGCGCTGCATCCGATCTGCATCTGTTCCTCCGGCCGCTATTTGCGTGCGCTCGCATCCTACCACAGGATGCCGCGCCAAAGGCCAAGGGCCAGGAGAGGGGCCAGGACATGGATGTCGGCATCCACATCCGCGCACAGGGCTGGCTGGCCGAGCGGGCCAGCCTGATCGCCGTCGCGCAACGGGCAGAGGCGCTCGGCTACGGCTTCATCGGCGTGGTCAACCACCTCGTCCTGCCGCGCGACGTTGCCACCCGCTATCCCTACACCGAGGACGGCATCTGGCCCGGCACCCCCACCGGCGAATGCTTCGACGCGCTCGGCATGCTGTGCTTCCTCGCCGCCTGCACCGAGCGTATCCGCCTGCTCACCTCGGTCATGGTCGTCCCCCACCGCCCCGCTGTCATCGCGGCAAAGATGCTGGCGACCGCCGACGTGCTCTCCGGCGGCCGTGTCGTTGCCGGCATCGGCGCCGGCTGGATGCGGGAGGAGTTCGAGGCTCTTGGCGCCCCCTCGTTCGACGACCGTGGCGCGGTCACCGACGAATATCTCACCGCCTGCCGTACCCTGTGGACCGACGACGATCCGCGCTTCCAGGGCAAGCACGTCAGCTTCCAGAACGTGATCTTCCGCCCCCGCCCGCTGCAATCGCCGCTGCCCGTCTGGGTCGGCGGCGAAAGCGGGCCGGCACTGCGGCGCACCGCCCGGTTCGGCGACGCCTGGTATCCGGTCTCCAACAACCAGCAGATCCCACTGGACACGCCGGACCGGATGCGCGCCGGCATCCAGCGCCTGCACCGCGCGGCGGAGAAGGAACAGCGCGACCCTGCCTCCATCGATATCGCCTATCTCTGGTTCAAGCCGGTGTCCTGGCAGGCGCAGAGCAGCCCCCACAGCGCCCGTATTCCCTTCACCGGCGGCACGGCGCAGATGATCGACGACGCATCCGGCCTGGCGCGGGCCGGCGTGCGCCATCTGATCGTGCTGCTCACCGCGCCGACACGCGAAGAAACGCTGGACCGAATGCAACACTTCGCCGAAGACGTCATGCCCGCCATAAGCAACTGACGAAGAAGCCGATATGACCGACCGCGACCTGATCGCCTGGATCGAGCGCATGCCGCTGAGCGAGTTGACCGCGAACGCCGCTGCGGTTCGCGACGCGACGCATGGGCGCATCGTGTCCTACTCCCGCAAGGTATTCATCCCGCTGACGAAACTCTGCCGCGATGTGTGCCATTACTGTACCTTCGCGGAACGTCCACGCGCCGGCCACGCCGCCTATCTTTCGCCGGACGAAGTGCTGGCGATCGCGCGGGCGGGTGCCGCCGCCGGCTGCACGGAGGCGCTGTTCACCCTCGGCGACAAGCCGGAGCTGCGCTATCGCGCCGCGCGGGAGGCGCTCGCCGCGTTGGGCGTATCCACCACCATCGAGTATCTGCGTGACGTGTGCGCGCTGGTGCTGAGCGAAACCGGCCTGTTGCCGCACGCCAATCCCGGCGTGATGGACCGGGACGAAATCTCTGCCCTGCGCCTTGTCTCCGCCAGCCAGGGCATCATGCTGGAATCCGCCAGTTCGCGCCTGTGCGAACCCGGCGGCGTGCATTTTGGTTCCCCCGACAAGCGCCCTGAAGTTCGCCTTGAAACCATCCGCCTCGCCGGCGAATTGGCGGTGCCGTTCACGACCGGCATCCTGATCGGCATCGGCGAAACCCGCACGGAACGGCTGGACTCGCTGATCGCGATGCGCGACCTGCACCGTGCGCACGGCCACATCCAGGAAGTCATCGTGCAGAACTTCCGCGCCAAGCCGGGGACGAAAAGCGCCCAGGCGCCGGAACCCGATCTCGACGATCTGCTGTGGACCATCGCCGCCGCGCGCCTGATCCTGCCGCCCGACATCCACGTGCAGGCGCCGCCCAACCTGTCGCCCGGCGTCTATGGCCGATTGATCGAAGCCGGCATCGACGATTGGGGCGGCGTCTCTCCGGTCACCCCGGACCACGTCAATCCGGAAGCCCCGTGGCCAGCCCTCGACGCCCTTGCCGAGCGTACCGCCGCCGCCGGCAAGATCCTGGTCGCCCGCCTGCCGGTCTATCCCGAGTTCGCGCACGCCGCCGAACGCTGGCTCGCCCCGGCGGTCGCCACGCCGCTTCGCCGCGCCATGGACTCCGAGGGTTGGGCCCGCGTCGATTCCTGGGCCCCCGGCCTCACCACCATTCCCCGCCCAACACCCGCGCGGCTCGATCGCGTCGATCCCGCCATCGCCGAGACCGTTACAAAGGCAACCGAAGGCAACCGTCTGTCCGAACCGGACATCGTCCGCCTGTTCGCCGCCCGCGACATCGACGCCGACCACGTCATGTCCGCCGCCAACTCGCTCCGTCGCCGCATGTCCGGCGATGTTGTCCGCTACGTCGTCAACCGCAACATCAACTACACCAACATCTGCGCCTATCGCTGCAAGTTCTGCGCTTTCTCCAAGGGCAAGACGCATGAGGCCCTGCGCGGTCCCGCCTACGATCTCGACCTGGATGAGATCGTCCGCCGCTCGATCGAAGCCTGGGACCGCGGCGCCACCGAGGTTTGCCTGCAAGGCGGTATTCATCCCGACTATACCGGCCGCACCTATCTTGGCATCTGCCGCGCCATCAAGGCGGCGCTACCCGACATGCACATCCACGCTTTCTCGCCGCTGGAGGTCACGCAGGGTGCTGCCACGCTGGGACGGTCAATTCCCGATTTCCTCGCCGAGCTGAAGCAGGCCGGCCTCGGCACGCTGCCCGGCACTGCCGCCGAGATACTGGACGACGAAGTCCGCGCAATCATTGCCCCCGACAAGGTCAACACGCGTCAGTGGCTGGAGGTGGTGCGCGCCGCGCACGGACTCGGCCTGCGAACAACGTCCACGATCATGTACGGCCATATCGAGCGCCCGGTCTCCTGGGCCCGCCATCTGCTGGCCCTGCGCGATGCTCAGCTCGAAACTGGTGGTTTCACCGAATTCGTGCCGCTGCCCTTCGTGCACATGGAAGCGCCGATGTATTTGCGCGGCATGGCGCGCAAGGGACCGACTTTCCGCGAAGCCGTCCTGATGCACGCAATCGCCCGTCTTTCGCTGCACCCACTGATCACCAACATCCAGACGTCGTGGGTGAAGATGGGCCCGCAGGGTGCGGCGGCGTGCCTGAACGCCGGCGCCAACGATATGGGCGGAACCTTGATGAACGAAAGCATCTCGCGCGCGGCCGGCACCCAGCACGGGCAGGAACTCCCGCCCGAGGATATGGAAGCCCTGATCCGCTCCATCGGCCGCATCCCGGAGCAGCGCGACACGCTGTACCGGCCGGTCGAAGGCGGCCGGAGGGACGCTTCCTTCAACGCACCCGCCCTCACGCCGGTCGTGCAGACCGCGCCGCGCAAGACCGTCGCCGCGGAGTAGAGCGTAGTCGTTTGAGGCGAAATCGCGGTGGTTGGTCCGACGATGGCCGACCTAGCAGATCGGACGGGCGGTGAACGCACCGACGCGGGCGGCTTCTATTCTTGGCAGAGCGACGGCAACGACATGCAAATAATCAGCGTGCGGCAGGTCGTCGTGGGGATCCAGGCGCAGATTGGCGACGATGTCATGCGCAATTCCCAAGTAGGCGTCATGGTCATCGTTGATGGCGGCCGCGCCGGGCAACGGCGGCGCGTCAGCCCCACGATTGGCGTTCAGCCAGTCCCGCACCAAGCGGATGATCTCGCGCACATCGTTGGCATGCGCTTCGATATCCATGCCCGAGATATCTGAGAGGGTCTTGTCGTAGCGATGCGCTTCGGCATCGAGAATCAGGCTCCTGCGCCGCCGCTGCAACAGCGGGCCTGCCAAACGCAATCCTAGGTCGGCACCCAGCTCTAAGGGCATGTTTAACCGTGGCAGGCGCGACGTACGATCCAGTTCCACCCGAGAGATATCATGGATCGACCGGTCGCATTCGGTGATCATGCTGACGAGCTCCGTGAAACGCACGACGCCGCTGTCGCTATAGTCCAGCGCGCAACGAGGGGGCGTACCCGCATGCCATGACGGCGAAACAGGTCGCCCGCAGCAACGGCTTGTGGTCCGGATCAAACGGGCAGTTGATGAAGACCGACCGCGCGCGGTTAGGCTTTGATCCTACGGGCGAGGGCATTGGCGTTCTTCACGAGCGCGGCTTCGACGGCCTGTTTGATCTGGTCGGGCGTGAAGCGTGACCGCCCTTCCGTCGCCTGAACGCGCACGCCGCGATACGTCGATCCGACCTTGGCAGCCCCGCGGCCGGTTTTCGGTTTCGGCGCAGATGATTTGACGCGGGCTGTCATGGCCCCGAATATGGGCGACCTCGGTGGCCGAGACAACAGCGCGCGCCTCCGCGCCTGGAACGTACCGTGCGCTCACTGCCAGTCTCGTTGGTCGGCGCTCTGGTCTTCGCGCTCCGCGTCCATCGCGAAGGACTCGGCAATGCGATCGAGGGTGGCCGCCGTGCGAGGCCAGTCGAACCGCATGGCCTCGGCGTCGCGGCGATAGCGTCGGGCGAGGTCGCGCTCCTGCGCGCCGCCGTCATGGGGCAAGCGGACCATTACACCGCGGCGGTTGTAGACGCCCCAGCTCAAGGCCCCGTTCGAGGTGGCGGCTCCGGCTGACCTCGATCACCTCGCGGACTGCTTGGGGCGGCCAGGGCTCGTCGGAAGCCAAGCGAGAGACGATAAGGTGGCGAGGCGCGGCAACGCGGCGGGCCGGCTCGAACTCGGCGGCGGCCCAGCCGGGTAGGGTAGGCCCGGACCCCGGCTAGCCGGGGTACCTCGACGGAGCCAGGCATATCCGGCTCATCGCCGAGCGCGGCCATAACCACCAGGATCAGTTGCCCGTATCCGCCTCGAGGCCATGGTTCCGGGCACTCTCCAGCAGAAGGGCGTCGATCTGATCTTCCGCCGCCCTGGTGAGCCGGTAGGCCAACTACTCGTCAGCGGCCAGCCGAGCCTGCAATCTGGCTATCAGACGCTGCTGCAGGCGCTGCCCATCCTCCCGGATTGCCACCGTCGTGTGGCGGCCTGCTTCGATGTCGGCCAAACCTGCCTCGACCGCCTGCCGAACCGCGTCCTCCTCGGCACGGATCTCGTCAACCAGACGCATGACGGCCTCCTCCAGGAACGCTGTCGGAGTGGCGGCGCGGCCCTCGGCCACCTGCCGCTCGATCAACCGCTGAAGCTCGTCGGGTAGCTGAATCGCTCCCATACAGACCACCGGCCGCCCTTATAGCATCCAATCATCAGGATGTCGCATGAACCGGCAATGCCTGCCGTCCTGCCCTTGAAGCCCTGCCCGCAGCGAGTGCGAGGCAGAACCGGGCACGATACCCTCGATTTCACCGATTGAGCCCGGCCCGCATACTCCAACCCTCGGAACCTCGGAAAGCTGATCGGCCAGAAGCGGCGCTGAAGTTGCGGGGTTTGGGCCATTCGCATCCGCCTGCGGATTAGGCGCGGTCGAGCGATCTCGCCGTGTTCAACCTCGCCATCGATAGCAAGCAGCGGGGCTGCGACCTCGTGGCGCTGCGGACGGACGACGTGATGCTGAACGGGGCGGCCGCTACGCCAGCCGCCCTGCCCCTACGGCGGACAGCGGCTTCAAGTTCGGCAGGCGACCCAGACCAACCCCCGCCACAGGCCGACGCGCTCATACGCGGCGGTGAAGTCGCGCGATGGGTCCCTCCGCAAACCAAGTCGGGCCATCACGGCTTGCGACCGCACATTGTCGGCGCTTGTATAGGACAGGATTTCCTCCAGTCCTGTGCGTCGGAACGCATCGTCGAGTGCGGCCCTGGCGCTTTCGGTGGCGTAGCCGTTCCCCCAGGCACCGCGCATGAACCGCCAGCCGACCTCGAAATGTGGTCCGAGGGGATGATCCGGGAGAAGACGGGGCATCACCCCCGCGTACCCGAGGAAGCCTCCGTCGGTATCCTCGACCGCCCAGCGGGAAACCCCGTATCCGCGTACGCCGCCCTGTAACGGTCGAATTTCGCGTCGCTTTCAGCCCGGCTGATCGGTCCACCCAGATCGCGCATCACCTCCGGATCGGCGTGCAACTCGGCGAATGGAATGCGATGGTCCGCGCGCCAGGGAACCAGTTTCAACCGCTCCGTCCTGATCATCCGCCGCTCCCACCGCGAGCACTACGGCGACGCGAACAAATCGCTCACCATCTGGCCGGTTTCCGCCGTAATCATCTCCGCCACGATCCGCCGATGGCAGTGCCCCGGATCGCGCTCGAAGCACAGCAGGCACACGCGCTCGGTCCGTGCCAGCTCGGTCGCCCACGCCAGCTCGACCAGCGCCTGGTCGCCCCGCATATGCTCGCGGAAGATCGGCACCATGCGCTCCGGGTGCCCCGCCCGCACCGCGTCCCGCCCGGCCTTCGGCGTCCCCAGCGCCTGCAGGTGCAGATACCGCACCCCCACCGCATCCAGCCCAGCCGCTAGCTGCCGCTTGGAGAACCCCGGCTTGCGTGACTGCGGCACCGCCCGCACATCCACCAGCAGGCCGACCCGCGCCTCCTTCAGCGCCACCAGCACATCGTCGATCCGGCAGCCCTCATACCCGATCGTCAGCAGCTCCCGCATACCCGCGCCCACACCGTCATTGCGCTCGCCCGCCTATCCAAGCACTCTCGCCCGCACGCATCCACCACCGGGAGCCCCTGCATGGCGTTCGACTTCACCGGCAAGCGCGTGATCGTCTGCGGCGGCAGCCGCGGCATCGGCCGCTCCATCGCGCTCGGCTTCGCCGAGGCAGGCGCCCACGTCTCGATCTGCGCGCGCGGCGCCGACACGCTGGAGGCGACCCGTGGCGAGCTCGCCCGCTGCGGCCACACCGCCCATGCCGGCGCCTGCGATCTGGGCGACCCCGCCGCCATCCGCCGCTACATCGCCGATGCCACGGGCGCCCTCGGTGGCCTCGACGTGCTGGTCAACAACGCCTCCGGCTTCGGCAACGCCGACGACGAGGCCGGCTGGAACGCCAGCATGGCCATCGACATGATGGCGATCGTTCACGCCAGTCAGGCCGCCCTGCCGTGGCTGAAACAATCAAAGGGCACCATCGTCAACACCAGCTCGATCTCCGCCCTGCGCCCGGCAGCACGCCAGCCCCCGTACGGCGCCATCAAGGCCGCAGTGATCCACTACACCGGCACGCAGGCGGCCATGTATGCGCGCGACGGCATCCGCGTGAACGGCGTCGCCCCCGGCTCCATCGAGTTTCCCGGTGGCGTCTGGGACCGGCGCAAGACAGACAACCCCGACCTGTATAACCGCGTCTTCCGCGCCATCCCGTTCGGCCGCATGGGCTCCCCGGAGGAAGTCGCCAACGTCGTGCTGTTCCTCGCCTCGCCGCTCGCCGCCTGGGTCACCGGCCAGACCATCGTCGTCGATGGAGGCCAGATGCTGGGCGCCTGACCCGAGGGCAGACCCGTTCCAGTGTCTTCGCCGGCGAGACATGAAGGCGCGGCGGTGGCGGCTGGGCCGATCGTCCACCCGGCCGGGGGATTGCCGTCTCACCCGTCACGCCTCGCTGAACGGGTCAGCGCAGCGGGCCCGCTGCCATCACACCAGTTCCAGCATCCCGAACAGCGCTACCTTCAGCATCGCCACGCTCACCGCCAGGTCGCCCGCCGCCTGCGTGCCGTCGGCAAGCCACGCCAGCAACTGGTCGATGCGTCGCTGATCGGGCGCCGTCCGGACGGCTTCGCTCGCCAGCGCCCGCGCGGCCTCGGCCAGGGCCGCCGCATGCGGAAGCTCCCGCCGCACCGCCAGTTCCAACGCGAGTGTTTCCAGCGCCGTCTGTATCTCGCGCATCGCCGGGTCCGTCGCCTGGCCTTCGTGCAGGATTGCTCCTGGGCTTTGGTCCGACATCGCCTACCTCCGCTCGTCAGAGGCTTGCGTGCCCACCCAGGATAACGACTGGTTGAATCGTTGCGCCAGCATGCGCTGTTCGCTGACCAGCCGTTCCGCAAACACCCCCAGGATCGCCACGCTTCCGGCGAACGCCAGGATCACGCTTGCGCATGTCAGCGTTTGAACACCCCCGCGCGCGAACATCGTGACACCCGCCACCTGTCCCACAGCCAACAGCCCGACAATCATCAGCGCGTCGTGCACGCGGTCGAGGCGCGCCGTTCTGCCGGGCGAGCCCCCCTGCGCCCTGGCCAATATCTTGTCCATCGCCCCTTTTCCTTCGCGATTGTCGGCAGAGCCTTTCCGCGATCGGCAAGCAACCGATCCACCACGTTAGAAATCCTGGCGATCGAGGCGCTGTGAGCTACATCACACCTGACCCCGGCATTCCGCCGGTAAATCGCGGCCGCGCGATTTCATTTTGATGCACGCAGTCGCCCCAGCCGGCGGCGCGCTCACAACCGACTATCCCCGCGCGTCTGAATCGGGCAAATCTCCGGCAATGACGTCCGCCAACGAAGCCCCCCCAATCCGGCCCCCGTCGCAGGCGCGCCCCACGCAAAATGGCAACGCCCCCGGTCAACCCCTCGGCCACCCCCCCGGCTATCCCCCAGGACGGCGTGTTCATCCCCCTCACCACCGAGCGTCTTATCCTTCGCCCGCTCCGCGCCGACGATGCGGAATCGCTCCATCGCCTCATCAACGATTGGGACGTTTCCCGCACGCTCGCCGTGGTCCCGTTCCCGTATCCGCGGGCGCTCGCCGACGACTGGATCGCCTTGACCGCCCGCGAACTCGAATCCGGCTCCGCGTACCATCTCGCCATCACTGGCCAGGACGGCGCCGACGAGCTGCTGGTCGGCGTGGTCGGGCTGCGCCTCGATCTCAGGGTCCGCCGCGGCCGGCTCGGCTACTGGGTCGGCCGCCGCTTCTGGGGCCACGGCGTCGCCACCGAGGCAGCCGGCCGGCTCGCTCGCTGGGCCCTCGCCAATCTCGACCTCGACCGGCTGGAGGCCAACGTCGCCACCGACAACCCCGCCTCCGTCGCCGTGCTGCAGCATATCGGCTTTCGCGAAACCGGCCGCGGTACGGAGAAATTCGTCTCCCGCGGCGGCGAGCATCCCGTGCTGCGGTTCGAGGCCACGCGTGAGCACCTGTTCGCCGCTTCAATCCCGCCGACCGATCAGGACCAGGCCACAAGGCCGCTGCTGCTGGTCGCCGCCTGCGCGCTGATCGACGCCGACGGCCGTGTGCTGCTCACCCGCCGCCCGGAAGGCAAATGGCTTGCCGGCCTGTGGGAATTTCCCGGCGGCAAATTGCAGGGCAACGAAACCCCGGAAGTCGCGCTGATCCGCGAGCTGAAGGAAGAACTCGGCATCGATGTCTCGGCCGCCTGCCTCGCGCCCTTCGCCTTCGCCTCGCACGACTACGAGCGCTTCCACCTGCTCATGCCGCTCTATCTCTGCCGCCGCTGGAAGGGCATCCCCCGCGCGCATGAGGGCCAGGCGCTCGCCTGGGTGCGGCCGCACAAGCTCGCCGACTACCCGATGCCGCCCGCTGACAAGCCGCTGATCCCGCTGCTGCGCGATTTCCTGTGAAAGGAAACCTCATGCCGATGCCGGACGCAAATCCCACCGCCTGCCTGCTCGTCATCGGCAACGAGGTGCTGTCCGGCCGCACCCAGGACGCCAATATCAGGTACGTCGCCGGCCGGCTGACGGAACTCGGTATCGCGCTGCGCGAGGTGCGCGTCATCCCCGACATCGCCGACACGATCGTCGCCACCGTGAACGAGGTGCGCGCGCGCTACGATTACGTCTTCACCACCGGCGGCATCGGCCCGACCCACGACGACATCACCAGCGAATGCGTCGCCGCCGCGTTTGGCGTCCCCTGGGAACCGCACCCCGAGGCCTGGGCCCGCATGGAGCGCGCCTACAAGCCGGGCGAGTTCAACACCGCCCGCCAGCGCATGGCCACCATGCCGCGCGGCGCCGCGCTGATCGACAACCCGATCTCCACCGCGCCGGGTTTTTCCATCGGCAACGTGCATGTCATGGCGGGCGTGCCGGCCATCATGCGGGCGATGTTCGAGAATGTGGCGCCGCTGCTGAAAGCCGGCCCGCCGATCCGGGCGGAAGCGGTGCACGTGGTGCGGCTGGGAGAGGGCGTTCTGGCCCTCGGCCTGGGCGAGATTCAGTCCCGTTACCCCGACCTCGACATCGGCAGCTACCCGTTCTACCGCGCCTCCGGCAACGGCGTCGCGATCGTTGCCAAGGGAACCAACCCGGCTCGCCTGCACGCAGCGATCGAGCAGGTCAGCCACCTCATGAGTTCCCTCGGCGGTAACCCCATTCCCGGCGAACCCCCGCCCGAGGCCGGCTAAGCCAGAGCCGCGAAACAACGCAGAACGGCGTCATCCCGACTCAGTGTCAGATTCGTCATTGCCGGCGCCTCCTCCGTCATGACCGGCCACTTGTAGCCGGGCTTGTCCCGGCCATCCACGCCTTTCCCCTGCAACATCACAAACATCGCCTCCCGCCGGGGCGGTTACACCGCAATCCACCTTCCGCTATGCTGATCGAGACCCAGGAGGTCCCACAACGCCCGATCCTATCGTCATCCGACGCTACGCCCGCAGCAGGCTCTACGATGCGGCTGGGCAGCGATACGTCTCCCTCGACTTGCTCCGCGCCTGGGCGGCGCAGGGAATCGTATTTACGGTCCTGGACGTGGAAACCAACGAGGACGTGACGCGCGTCCTTCTGGCCTAGCCGGAAGCTACTGCAGGATAATTGCAGTTACCGGCCCTACCTGCTTCGGCTCGACTATAGGTCAATGCCGTCGCATCCCGATCTACAGTGTACCTCCATTGGCCAAAATGGGCACATTCCACCCGACCAGTTTCTCTGTTCGGCTGAAGCGCCGTTTCTCCGTCCCGGCCTGCACCACCACACTGCGCCGCGCGGAGCGGCGGTCAAGACTGGCCGTAGGCCACCACCGCAGGCGGCGCGTAGCGGTCTTGACGGCCACGAGCACGGCGCAACGCTCGATCAGGCCGGACGCTTACTGCAAACCGGCGGCCGCCCGTGCGATAGCCTGCTCATGACGCAACCGCTCCCCCGTGTCGACGACGAAGCCGCGGCCGAGGCTCGCGCTCTCGCGGCGGCGCTCGCTAAATCGGACGCCGACCCGCGCACGATCCCGCACGAGGAGGTCCGCGCTTGGCTGCTGCGGCTCGCCAATGGTGAATTCCAGGCCCCGCCGCCTGAGCCACGCTAACGGATGCCTGTCCGCTGGCGGGGCGCGGGCGCTGCCGATATCGCCCGGATCACCCGCTAGATCGCCGCCCCGGCCGTCAGGCCGGCACCGGCGAGTTGGTTACGATTGGGCCTTACATCCTCGTTTACCGAGTCGTAGACACCGAGGCGGTGACCATACTGCGCGTCTCGCATGGCGCCCAGGACCGCCCCTAATAAAGTTACGTACACAACCCCTACCGCCCGTATTCCCCT
>CAVZRO010000008.1:0-326813 GCA_963777625.1 uncultured Pseudomonadota bacterium
TACTGCGTCACTCATTCCGCACGACGGCCTTCTGACGCATCTGTCCGCAACAGGGACATCGCGGCAGTGCGTGGGCCAAAGCTCGCGCGAGGCGGATACGCAACGTGGCGATTGAGTGCGGCATGTGGCGTTGCGAACGCAGTGGCAGATCCTCTGGGTCGATAACCATCGGGAAGGCAAGATTGCGCGCCTCGCCAGGAGCGGGCTGGTCCTGAGGGGGGAATCGTCTCCTTCTCGGAAATCAGGAAACCGTAGGCAGCGACACAGAGAGTTGCGTGATGATGGAAGCCACGCCAACCACGGCCTTCGTAGTGACCGAGGCCGACTTCCTGTTTGAGTTCGAGATAGTCGCGCTCGATGCGCCAGCGCATCTTGGCCTGATCGACCATGCGCTCGAGCGAGATGTCGGCCGCCAGCGTGCAGAGCCAGTAGTGATCCGGTTCGGCCTCGCCCTCCGGCCACTCGATCAGCAGCCACTCCTCTGGCGCCGGTTCATTCCGCCTGGCGTCGTCATGCGCCGGACGCACCCGCCATCGGGCGAACCGCGAGCTCAGCGGCGTGTTGCTGCCGTCCCGCCATTTGATCTGTTGCCAGGCAGCGGCGTCGAGCTCCAGAGCCAGCGTCTTGGCCGACACGGGACGATGCGTCGCGTCACGGCGCAGCCGCTTGCCGGGCCGGCCGCGGCCTGAGTGGGACGCCAGTGGCAACGCTGCCTCGCCGGGCCGCCACACCATCGTGGCGGGCAGGATGCCGGCCACATAGGTCAGCCCAAGTTCGCTGATCCCGGCTCGCAGTTTGCTGTCGTTGCCATAGGCCGGGTCCATCAGCACCGGCGCCGATGGCACACCATCCGCCAGCGCCTCGCGCAGCTGCTGCAACGCGATCTCCGGCTTGGTCTGGAAACCAACGTCGTCCGGCACGCCGGCGATCTTTCGGCGGGCCGCATCGTCGGCCCACTCCTTCGGTAGATACAGCCGGTAGGCAACCGGCAAGCTTCCCTGATGGGTCGCCACTGACAAACTCACTGCCACCTGGCAGTTGTCCCGCTTGCCCAACTGACCGCAATACTGCCGCGCCACCCCGACCGAATGGCTGCCCTTCTTGGGGAACCCGGTGTCGTCGATGATCCACGCCTGGACCGGTTCGTCCCGCGTGATGGATGGCAGCACACAGTCGCGCACACGGCGCAGCATCGCCCGATCCGACCACGGCGCCTGCGCCACAAAGTGCAGCAGCGACTGGTGTTGCGCCGCGGTGCGCTCCGGCGCGGTCACCGCCGCCAGCGGCTCGACACTCTTGCGACCCTCCGCCGACAGCAGTCCGATACAGTAGTCCGCGAATGGCCTGACCCGGTCGGCATGGCCGAGCACCGATGCCAAACTTGCTGTGTAATCCTCGAACCGCGCTTGCGTGCCGGTTGCATCGTCGAGACCCATCCCACCCTCCCTGGACGGCTTGAATCTCCACCTCTAACCAATCACTCTCGCGTCGCACCAAGCGGAAAATGCCAGATCACATCGCAGTTTTGCAACTCAGTAGGAGTACAGCTCATTGTCGTAGATACCGACGTACCCGCCGCCGCCGGTAATGCGGGCAGTAACGGCTCGGGCGGCACGGCATAATCGATCGACGTTCCATAGTTCGGCACCATTGCGGTGGCGAACAGTTGCCCGTACAGAGTCAGCCAGTCCTCCTTCTCCACCTTTCCCGTCAGCGCCAGATCGAGAAAGCTGCGGCAGATCGCTTCCGGCACGCCGATCGGCTGCGCGTTGGTCAGCACCACAATGCCCAGCTCCGCTGCAGGCAATAGGCTGACGCACGTCGCCGCCCCCATACCGAACGCGCCCGAATGGCCCCAGGCAACCCCGCCCTGATCGGTGTAATCGATGTTCCAGCCCAGGCCATAGAACCCTGCCCGATCCAGCGCTGGATTCTGCGGCGGCGAGCGGAGTATCTGCGGCCGATGCGTCTCGTCGAGCGCATCCATGCCGACGATCTGCTCCCCGTTCAGCTTGCCGCGGTTCAGTTGCAGCCGCATCCAGTTTGCCAGGTCCCGCACCGAGGATGTCACCCCGCCGGCCGGCGATTGTGCATCAGGCTCGCGCGTATAACGGGCAACCCAGTTGTTGCCGGATCGCACGTGGCTTCGCACGCGGTTTGCCGCGCTGGCGAAATCGGCAAAACGCGAGCTGGTTCGCTGCATTCCAAGCCGCTGATACAGGCGTCCCGCAGAGATCTCGCCCCAGTCTTTCCCGATCGCGTCCTTCCCGGTCGCGCGCGCCGCCGCCACCGCCGCCGCGGTAAAACCAAAATTGGTGTAGGCGTAATGGGAGCGGAAGCTGCTCGCCGGGCGTTGATAGCGCAGCCGGAACAGCACCGCGTCGCGCCCATAGCCCATGTCTTCCAGCGGATCGCCGGCATGGTCCGGCAGCCCGCTGCGGTGGGCGAACATGTCGCGCAGTGTCACCTCGCGTGTGACCCAGGGGTCGTACATCTCGAACTCCGGCATGTGCCGGATGATCGGGTCGTCCCACGCGACCACACCATCACCGACCAGGGCCGCGACCACCGTCGTCGCGATCGGTTTCGACAATGAGGCGAGGGGAAACACGGTGTCCGCATTGACCGGCTCCGGCATCCCGGCCTGACGTACGCCGAAGCCGCGCAGGAAGATCGCCCGATCCTGGTGCACGACCGCGATCGCCATCCCAGGCACACCGCTGCGCTGCATCGCCTCGCGGGCAACCCCGTCGAGCGCCGGCAACAGATCGTCGACGTTGCGCGGCGAATTCGTCACGGCGATCGGCTGTGCCTGTACCGCGCGCGGAGCGAACGCGCCCAGCGCCACGACAGGCAACACCGCGCGCCGGCTCAGGCCGGCGACCCGTCGCGGTCCCTCCATCGTTCCATTCCCCTTGTCGGATCACAGAACGAAGATGAACCATTCGGCCGCTAGGCGCTACGCGCCGGACGCCAGCTTCACCCGCAGGCTTGCCGCCTTTCCCCAGCGCTGGCCGGCCTGCTCGACCGTCATATGCAGCATCCACGCCAGCACCAGAGGCAGCAGGATCGCAGCGGGAATCCAGATGACCGTGAACATCGCTGCATCGCCCCGGCTCAGCCGCGCCAGTACTACCCCCAGCAGCTTCTGCGCCGGTCCGTTCACCAGGTAGATGCAATACGAAGCCGCCCCCAGCCAGAGCAATTCCCGTCGCCGCAGCAGCGTCGCCAGTATCGCCATCCCGCGTCCGCCGAGCCCCATCTCCGCTGCCAGGCACGCGGTCCAGGCCAGCGGCGGCGCCAGCTTCTCCACCCCGCCCTGAACGCCGCATGCAAGCAGCACCGCACCCAAGGTTATCGCGTACCCTCGCGAGCTGGCGGCGTCCGGTCGGCGTTGCAGCATCGCGGCGGCAATGCCGAGCGCGAAATACTGCGCCTTGTTCGGCAGGAACGCGCGGCTGAAGCCCCAGCCGGATGGTGCCGTCCCCTGCCAGGCGATGCCGGCCGCCGCCAGCGCAAGGAAAATCAGGATCAGGTGCCTCGTGCTGATCCGCCCACGTCCCAGCGGCCCCGCCAGAAGCGCCACGACCATATAGAACTGCCACTCGGTGCTCAGGCTCCAGGCCGCGCCGAGAAAGCTCACCCACACGTTTGGCAGCACGGCATCGGGGAACAAGCCGTGCGTCATGGTCAGATGAGCGGCAATCTCCGCTGCCCAGTGCGGCCGCCAGCCCGCGGACCAGATCGAGCACGCCGGGCCGTCGGGTCCGATCCACGGCATCAGCGCGAAGCCTGTCGGGATCACCTGAATCGCCGCGGCTAACGGAAACACCGCCAGAAAAACCGGAAAAATGCGCCCGACCCGGGCGATCAGGAACGGCGACGCAGCGTACTGAAACCCCTCCAGCGAGCGTACAATCACCATCCCGCTCAGAATAAAAAAAATATCAACCGCTGCCTCGCCATGCGACAGCGGACGGGCGACCCAGGCCGGCACGGCCGCGAACGGTGCCATGTGCGACAGCAGCACGTACATCGCCAGCACGCCGCGCAGCCCATCCAGGCATTCCAAGCGTCGCACGCCAAGCCTCCTGGGCGAACGATGGCCGCGCGATGATTAAGGTTTGGCGAAAAGCCGGCCGATGCGTCCCAAAGTCGCGGCAACCCGCCCTTGCGGGGATCGGCAGGAGAGGCTATTTGAGCACCATAATCATTCTCCGCTCTGTTACGGGGGGTGGCCTTCACGGGCCGCCTTTTTTGTATTGGACGCCCATCTGCCGACCGACACTCTGGAAGCCCGCCTCGCGGCCGCCATCACCCCCACGCTCGAAGACATGGGGTACGAGCTGGTGCGCGTCGTCCTGATGGGGCAGGACCATCGCCCGATCGTGCAGGTCATGGCGGATCGCGCCGATGACGCCGCCATGTCGGTGGGAGATTGTGAAACCATCAGCCACGCGCTCGGCGCCGTGCTTGACGTCGCCGATCTGATGCAACGTGCCTGGACCCTGGAGGTCAGTTCGCCCGGTATCGACCGGCCACTGCTACGCGTAAAGGACTGGAACCGCTTCGCCGGCCACCTCGCCCGCGCTGAAACGACCGCGCCGGTGGAAGGCCGCAAGCGGTTCCACGGCACCGTGCTCGGCGCCGACGACAACGCCGCACGCCTGCGCCTTGACGACGGGTCGGAGGTTGCACTTCCCCTGCGCGACATCCGCCGAGCCAAGCTGCTGCTCACGGATGCGCTGATCGCTGCGACTGCCTCGCCCCCTGCTTCAACCAACTGACCAAAGATTAGCCAAGAGGGCCATCATGGAAACCGCTATCGCCCGCCCGGAACTGCTGCTGGTCGCCGACGCCGTCGCGCGGGAGAAGAATATCGACCGCGAAGAGGTGATCGAGGCGATGGAGCAGGCCATCCAGAAGGCCGGCCGCGCCAAGTACGGGCACGAGAAGGACATCCGCGCCACCATCGACCGCAAGACCGGCGATGTCCGCCTGTCGCGCTGGACCGAAGCGGTCGAAACCGTGGAGAACGAGGAAACCCAGATCCCCGTCCACATCGCCCGCAAATTCCAGGCGGACATCCAGATCGGCCAGCATCTGGTCGATCCTCTGCCGCCGATCGATTTCGGCCGCATCGCCGCGCAAACCGCCAAGCAGGTCATCGTGCAGCGGGTCCGCGAGTACGAACGCAAGAAGCAATTCGGGGAATTCAAGGACCGCGTCGGCGAGATCGTCAACGGCATCGTCAAGCGCACCGAGTACGGCAACCTGATGGTCGAGCTGGGCCGCGCCGAGGCGTTGCTGCGCCGCGACGAGCTGATACCGCGCGAAAGTTTCCGCAACGGCGACCGCGTGCGTGCCTATATCTACGACGTGCGCGAGGAACCACGTGGACCACAGATCTTCCTCAGCCGCACCCATCCCGGCTTTCTGGCCAAGCTGTTCGCCCAGGAAGTGCCCGAGATTTACGACGGCATCATCGAGATCAAGGCGGTCTCCCGCGATCCCGGCTCGCGCGCCAAGATGGCTGTCATCAGCCGGGATTCCTCCATCGACCCGGTCGGTGCCTGCGTCGGCATGCGCGGCTCGCGCGTGCAGGCGGTCGTGCAGGAGCTGCAGGGCGAGAAGATCGACATCATCCCCTGGTCGCCGCAGGCCGCTACGTTCGTGGTGAACGCGCTCGCACCCGCCGAGGTCACCAAGGTGGTGATGGACGAGGAAGCCGGCCGCGTCGAAGTGGTCGTCCCCGACGATCAGCTCTCTCTGGCGATCGGCCGCCGCGGCCAGAACGTACGGCTGGCCTCGCAGCTCACTCGCTGGGACATCGACATCCTGACCGAGGCCGAGGAAAGCGAGCGGCGGCAGGACGAGTTCCGCCGGCGCAGCGCGCTGTTCGTCGAAGCCCTCGACGTGGATGACGTGATCGCCGGGTTGCTGGTCACCGAAGGCTTCACCTCGCTGGAGGAGCTGGCCTTCACCCCGCAGGAGGAGCTCGCCTCCATCGAAGGGTTCGACGAGAACGTCGCCGCCGAGCTGATCCGTCGCGCCGAAGCCTATCTTACCCGACGCGACACCGAGCTGAACGAGCGTCGGGTCGAGCTGGGCGTCACCGAGGATATCGCCACGATCGAAGCGCTCACCCCGGGCATGCTGGTCGCGCTGGGCGAGAAAGGGGTGAAGACACTCGATGACCTTGCCGATCTCGCGTCGGACGAGCTGATCGAGATCGTCGGCGCCGACCATATGGACGAGGCCACCGCCAACGCGATCATCATGGATGCGCGGGCCCACTGGTTCGAGAATGAAAGCGAGCCGGGGGCCGGAAGCGAGCCGGGGACCGGAAGCGAGCTGGCGGCGGGAAGCGAGCCGGCGGCGCAGGAGGCGAGCCACGACTGACGCCGATCTGTCCGACGCGGACGATGCTGGAGCGGAGGAGACCGGTCCTTATCGGCGCTGCATCGTCACGCGCGAGCGTCTGCCGAAGGAGCGGATGATCCGGTTCGTGATCGGCCCAGACCAGACGCTGGTCCCCGACTTGGCGGCAAGGCTGCCCGGCCGGGGAATGTGGTTGAGCGCCCGGGGCGATGTGCTAGAAGCGGCCCGTACACGCGGTGCGTTTGCGCGTGCCGCACGAAGCCCGGTGCGGGCGCCGGAGGATCTCGCGGATCGCGTCCGCGCCGGCATCGTTCGGCGGATCGAGGAGTTGTTGGGTCTTGCCCGCCGGGCCGGCCAGGCCGTCGCCGGGTTCGACAGGGCGCGCGAATGGATGCGGGGCGGCCGGGCCGCGCTGATCTTGCAGGCGTCCGATGGTAGTGCCGAGGAACGGCGGCGGTTCCTCGGAGGGAAAGAGGCCATTCAGACCAGGATGCCGGTGCTGACGCCTTTGCCGGCAGCCACGCTGGGTGGGCTGTTCGGCCGGGATCGTGCGGTGCACGTGGCGGTCGCCCCAGGCAGACTGGCCGAGTTGCTGACGCTGGAAGTTGGCCGGCTGACTGGACTAGAGCAATATCAGCCCACTGAAATCGCGGAGCGATCTCAGGCTGATGAAATTGCTCGCGAAATATGAGCTGGAGCGGTTTCACTCCGGGTGAAGCCGCTGGAGGGCTGAGCGGGGCATCTGTCCCGCCGGATATACGGGTTGAACGATCGGGCTCAGCCCGACATTTGGGTGAAGATCAGGCAGGTCAATGAGCGAGAACAACGATCAGGATGCGAGTAAGGGCCGGCTTTCGCTGCGGCCTGCCGGGCGTCTGGAGATAGGACGTACCGTCGATGCCGGCTCCGTCCGCCAGAGCTTCAGCCATGGACGCTCCAAGGTGGTCCAGGTCGAAGTGCGCAAGAAGCGCGCCCCCGGCCCCACGCCGCCCAGCGCGCCGGGAGTGTCTGGACCTGCCGCGCCCACCGCCCGCGCCGGCGCGGGATCGGCACGCGCGCCAGCCGGCGGTCCGGCCCGGGCGCTGACCGCGACCGAGCTCGCCGCACGGCAACGCGCGCTTGTCGAGCAGCAGAAGGAAACCGCCAAGCGCGAAGCCGAACGGCGCGAGCAGGAAAAGATATCAATTCTGTCGGCGGCCGAAGAAGCTCGCCGGCGCGAGGAGGAAGCCCGCAAGGCTGCCGAGGAGGAAGCCCGCCGCGAAGCCGAAGAGGCCGCCCAGCGAGAGGCGGCGGAAGCCGCCCGGCAAGCCGCTGAAGCAGCCGCTGCCTCGCCCGCCTCCTCCGCCGCCGCGGCCCATGCGCCGGCGGCCCGCCCGGCGGAGGAGCAGCGCCGCCGTCCGGCCGCCGCTCCATCCGGCCCCGCGGCGCCCACTGAGACGCTTCGACTGCGGACTGGTCGCGCTGCCGAGGACGACGACGAGACCCGTCCGGTGCGGCGTCCTGGCCCCGGCCTTCCGCCGCGCAAACCGCCGGTCGTCGCGCCAAAGAAGGGGCTCGACGACCGCCGCCGCGCCGGTCGCATCGATGTGCAGGCCGCTATCGAAGGTGAGGACGAACGGGTTCGCAGCCTCGCCTCCGTGCGCCGCCAGCGCGAACGCGAACGCCGTCAGGCCGAGCTGGAACGGCTACGCTCCGATCAGGTGAAAGTTGTGCGCGACGTAGTGCTGCCCGAGCAGATTACCGTACAGGAACTGGCCAACCGCATGGCCGCCCGGACGCCCGAAGTCATCAAGGCCCTGATGAAGCTCGGCGTCATGGCCACGGTCACGCAAACCCTGGATGCCGACACCGCCGAGCTGGTGGTGCAGGAATTCGGCCATCGCGCCCGGCGCGTGTCCGAATCCGACGTGGAGATCGGCCTGGAAGGCGCCCTGGATACCGAGTCCGAGCTGATCTCCCGCCCGCCGGTGGTCACCGTGATGGGCCATGTCGATCACGGCAAGACCTCGCTGCTCGATGCGCTCCGGTCCACCGACGTAGCCGCCGGAGAGGCCGGCGGCATCACCCAGCACATCGGTGCCTACCAGGTGGAAATGCCGAGCGGCCAGCGGATCACCTTTCTGGATACGCCGGGCCACGAGGCATTCACCGCCATGCGCGCCCGCGGTGCCCAGGTCACCGACATCGTCGTGCTGGTGGTGGCCGCCGATGACGGCGTCATGCCGCAGACCATCGAGGCGATCCGTCACGCCAAGGCCGCCAACGCGCCGATCATCGTGGCCATCAACAAGATGGACAAGCCGGACGCCAATCCGGGCCGCGTCCGCCAGGAACTGCTCAGCTACGAGGTCGTGGTTGAGGAGATGGGTGGCGAAACGCAGGACGTGGAAGTGTCCGCCACCAAGAAGACCGGGCTGGACCGGCTGGAAGAGGCCATCGTGCTACAGGCCGAAATCCTCGACCTCAAAGCCAATCCGACCCGCGCGGCGGAAGGATCGGTGATCGAAAGCCGGCTCGATCGCGGGCGCGGTCCGGTCGCTACCGTGCTGGTCCAGAAGGGCACGCTGCACCAGGGCGATATCGTCGTTGCCGGCGCCGAGTGGGGGCGCGTCCGGGCCATGCTCGACGACAAGGCCCGCGCGCTGAAATCGGCCGCGCCGTCCATGCCGGTCGAGATTCTCGGCTTGGCCGGCGTGCCCTCCGCCGGCGAGCCCTTCGTGGTGGTCGAGAATGAAAGCCGCGCCCGCGAAATCACCGAGTTCCGTGGCCGCCGCCTGCGCGACAAGGCCTCAGCCGGGTCGGTCGCCGCGCGTGGCACGCTCGATCAGATGCTCGCCCGCATCCAGGCCGGCGAACAGAAAGAGGTTGCGGTCGTCGTCAAGGCCGACGTGCAGGGCAGCGCCGAGGCGATCCAGGCCACCGTGCTCAAGCAGAGCGGCGACGAGGTGAAGGTGCGCGTGCTGCATGCGGCGGTCGGCCAGATCACCGAAAGCGACGTGCAGCTCGCCAAGGCGTCGGACGCGGTGATCATTGCCTTCAACGTGCGCGCCACCGCGCAGGCGCGCGACCTGGCGCATCGCGAGGGCGTGGACATCCGCTACTACTCGATCATCTACGAGGTGGCGGACGACATCGAGAAGCTGGTCAAGGGCAAGATCGCACCCAAGGCACGCGAGCGCTTCCTGGGCTATGCCGAGGTTCGCAAGGTGTTCAGCATCACCAAGGTCGGCAAGGTGGCCGGCTGCATGGTGACCGACGGCGTGGTCCGGCGCGGCGCCGGGGTACGGGTCCTGCGCGACAACGTGGTGATCCACACGGGCGAATTGAGCCAGCTCAAGCGCTTCAAGGACGACGTCCGCGAAGTGGCGCGTGGATACGAATGCGGGCTGTCCTTCGCCAACTTCCACGAACTTCAGGAAGGCGACGTTATCGAGTGCTACGAGACGGAGTTGGTGCCAGCTTGAGAAAGCCGGATCCAGGTGTGCCGTCGCAGCGGCAGTTGCGCGTGGCGGAAGAGATCCGCCACGTCCTGGCTGGCCTGTTCGCCCGCCGCGAGTTCCGCGACCCGGAGCTGGCGGAGGCGGATATCACCGTCACCGAGGTTCGGATCACCCCCGACCTGAAGCACGCAATGGTGTTTGTTTCGCGGCTCGGGCGTTCGGATGTGGATACGCTGCTGCCGGTGCTCAAACGGGCGGCGCCGTTCCTGCGCGCCCAGGTGGCGCAGGCGCTGCGCCTGAGATTCGCCCCGGGTCTGTCGTTCCAGCCCGATCATGCGCTCGATCACGCGATGCATATCGAGCGCCTGCTGCATTCGTCTGCGGTGGCCCGGGATTTGGCAGAACCGGAAGGCTGATACCGCCGGCCTGTCGGTTAAGTCGCCGCGCTAGGGAGGGGGCGCAGTACGGATCGATCGGCAAATGATACGACTGGTAGGAAATCTGCGCAAAAATGGTGATGGCCGAGCCAGGCCCAGCCATCACCATGATAAGCCCGCGACGCTTCGAATATTCAGCCCTTACAAGTGTGCGGTATGCTCCAGGATGACGGTCGCGTTGTTCTGCAACGTCAGATGCAGCGCGCCTCCGCTGACGGACTGGTTGGTGATCGCGTTACCGTCGAAGCCCTGGAATACCAGCTTGTCGTGTGCAGCGTTGTAGCCGGTGATGTCCGTTGTGCCGCCGCTGACCGCCGCATTGAAATCGAACGTCACCCCGACCTTGCTCTGGTCGGTCACGGTCATGCTGCCACTGCCGGCAACGATCTGCGCCGACCCGGGGCCGGTATAGATTTTCGCGGTCCCCGAGCCGCCGATGAAGCTCAGCGCCGGACTTCCCACGCTGCTCAACGTCACCGACGCTGCGCCGGCGTAGATAGTGCCACCGCCGACGTCAGTAACCGTGTAGGCGCCTTTATCGAGGTGCAGAACGGCCTGCGTATCGGCTCCGCTAAACATGGAGAGGGCACCTTTTCCACCCATCTCCACGCTGCCATTCACCAGTGAGCCGCTCTGCTCGACACCGCTGCTGTTGACAAAGTCGAAGTTCGCCGTGCCGTCGGTTTCATCGAGGGTCAGCATTGTGTTGCTGCCGTCGAGCGTGAGACTGCCGCCCTGGCGGACAAAGATGAGGTTGTTGCCGCCCTGATCATTGAGCGTGGCAACCCCGCCGTTGCCTATGAAGTACCTGTTCCTCGGTAGGCCCGGACGATCCGGTGATCGTGGCTGTCCCGGTGACGGCGACATACACTTCACCTTTGGCCGGCATGATGATGGTATCGGTGCCCGCACTGTTGATCGAGCCGCCGCCGCCCAGAGTAATCTGATTGGTACTGCCAGCCACCGTCGAGACGAATGCGCCCACCGTATCGGTCAATGTAATGCCACCCGATCCTCCGATGACCGTTTCCTCCCCCTTGCTGGTCGATATCGTCAGGTGGCCCGAGCCGCCTTGAACCGTCTCGCTCGCTTTGGTCAGCGTCACCGTCTCATCTGCTGGGTTGCTGCGATAGTCCAATGTGGTCTTCGCCGGCCCGAAATCGTTCGACGTCACATTGGCAACGGCCGCGCCACTGGCGTTCTTGCTGTCGGAAACAGTGCCGTATCCCTTAATTTCGTTGGTAGATGTGAAGCCCTCCAGCGTGTTGCCGCTGGCGGTTACAGGAGTCTGCATCTGGTTATAGAGGAATGTGGCCGCGACCCCGTAGTCATTGATGACCGTGTTGTCCGTAATCGTCACGGTATCCTGCGGGGCCATCAGCATCGGCCCGCCGACATGAATGATCACGCCTGAACTCGCGTCTGGTCCCTTCTCGATCGTATTGCCTTGAATGATGTCGTTACCACCATTCGGCAGATCGATCGAGTAGCTGGCCGTGCCGGTCGGGCCATCGATGATCTGGTTATTCTCGATCGTGTTGCTCAAGGCCCGGCTTTTCACTTCATGGCCGACATTCGCATCCTCCGACACGCTGTCGGTCATGGTAAACGAGTTCAGGTAACCGATATAGATGTTGTGGCTCTGCCCGTCACCGGCTCCGTTGTGATCAAACGTGCTTCCCTGCACGATGATATTGCCGGTCCCGTCAACGAATGGCGTCGCCAGGATGCCATCCTGGTTATTTGCAAACGTATCGTTATCGAGCGTGAGGTTTCCGCTTTGATACCGTATGCCAGCGCCATTGAACTGCGCGGACATGGCGCCTGAAAAACTCAGACCTTCGATCGTGACGTTCGGGGCACTGACATCGTTACCCACAGTAAACAGGCCCTTGCCGACATTGACCTTCGGATTGGTGCCGGCGGGCGGCGCCACAACATCGACAGCTCCGCCAACCCCCTCGATCGTGAGGTCGTTAGTGATTAACACGTCATCAGCAGTATAGGTCCCGGCATCGATCAGGATGGTGTCACCGGACTGCGAGGCGGCGACGGCGGCGCCGATGGTGGAATATGTCTCCCCCGCACCGACCTTCAGCACGTGATAGGCCGGGGCGTCGTTCGGCGGTGGGACTGCCTGGTCGGCCGCTGGTGTAATGACTGACTGCGCCAGCACCTGGCTCACGGTCAGGTTCAGCGGCGCGTTCTCGAATGTTGCTACAAGGTATTGCTGGCCGCCGGGAACCTCGCTGATCGATAGCGTCGCCACCGTTCCGGTCTGCTTGATGCTGAGATACTGGGCCGCATCGGACAGGTTGCCGTCCCAGTTGGTCGCACCGAAGGTCGCGCTCAGATTGAGCGTGTCACCATTCTGCAGTGCATCGCCGTAGATCTTGTTCGCGCCGGACTGCGGCGCCCGCGTGACGATCGTATTGCCCCCGGCGCTGTCCTCGTAGATGGCATTTTGCCCCGATCCGGTCGCCACCACGTTGCCCGAACCGGTCACCGTGACGGTGGCGTAGCCAGCCATGGTGAGCAGGTTGTCGTTGCCATCCAGTGCAACGTTGTAACCAGTGCCCGACCCGAACGACAGCGTCTGACCGTCGGTGTCGAGGTCAAACGTGTCGCCGGGCTGAGCGGCGGCAATGGCGGCGCTGACGGTCGAGAACTGCTGGCCGGGCCCGACGGTGAGAGTGCTCATGACAATTACGTTCCTTCGCGGTAGGACACGTCTCGCTCCCGACTGAATATCGAGTTATTGAGACTATCGAGTCTCAATTTCCGCGAATGGAATTATTTTAGGGTTAACGGCGGTGCGGGATTCGCGATCGCGATGGCGCCGGAGCGCGAAGACATGGTAGAAGCCCCGTTACCGGAACCTCCTGCGGTTGGTGCCGACCGCTGTATGGCCGCTCGGTCGGACCGTGGACCACTCGCTGGGGCACGCGTGCGCACGCCAATTCCTAGCCAGAGGACTGTCTGGACGTGACATCGAAGCAAAGGCGTAATCGGACCCTGCGCGCGTTGCTGCTCGTGGGCGGCCTCGGCCTGACGCCGTTCGCGGCGCACGCCGCCGACTACCTGGCCAATGCCCGCCAGGCGCTGCAGAAGGGTGATCTCAAAACCGCTCAGATCGAGCTGCGCAACGCGGTTCGCTCCGATCCACAGAATGCGGGCGCGCGCTTCATGCTGGCCCAGGTCCAGCTTCAGTTGGGCGACGCGACCGCCGCCGAGCAGCAGGCCCGCGAGGCAGAGGCGCGTGGCTACGACAAGCTGCAGACCACGCCGCTGATCGCCGATGCCCTGCTCAGGGAAAACCGCCCCGCCGACCTGCTGCGTCAGTTTCAGTTGAGCGGAACCGATCCCAAGCTCGACGCCGAGATCGCGTTCGCTCGTGGCGCGGCGCAACTCGCCCTCGGCCAGGCGGATGACGCGAGCCAGTCATTCGCCAACGCGGAGCGGCTGAACCCGGCAAACGTGCAGCCGTGGATCGCCGGTACCCGGCTCGCCCTCGCCCGCGGCGACATCAAGACGGCGCAGGACCAGCTCGATCATGCACTCTCCGCCGACGGCAAGTCGGTTGAAGCGCGGGTGCTGAAAGCGCAGCTCATGGCGATGAACCACGACACCGCCGGGGCCCTCGCGTTGCTCGGCACGGTGGTCACCGACAGCCCGCCGGCCATCCCGGCACGCCTGATGCGGGCCAACCTGCTGATCTCGGCCGGCAAGTTCAAGGAGGCCCAGGCCGACGACGACGCCGTGCTCGCCGTGCTGCCGAAAGATGTCGAAGGGCTGTACCTGAAAGCCGTGCTGCAGCATGAAGCCGGCAACGACAAGGAGGCCGACGCGAGCCTGATGGGCCTGGCGTCGTTATTCGATCGTATGCCTCGCGGCTACTATCTGGAGGCGATCGTCAAGGAAAAGCTTGGCCAGTTCGATCTCGCCGACGATGCCGCCCGTAAATACCTCGCCCACGTGCCCGGTGATCTGAATGGGGGAAAGCTGCTCGCTCGCCTCCAGTTCGAGCGCAACCGGCCCGATCTCGCCATAGACGCACTCAGCCGCTTCGCTGCCAACGGAACCGCCGACGCACAGGCCGACGTGATCCTGGCGCGCGCTTACGCGGCGACCGGTCAGCCGGAGGCGGCGGTCGCCGCGCTCCGCAAGGCGGAGGCAAAGACACCGGACGACGTCGGCATCCGTACCTTCATGGCATCGCTTCTGCTGCAACTGAACCAACCGGACCAGGCGGTAGCGGAGCTTGAGCACGCTTTCACCCTGGCGCCGAAGCAGCCGGCCGTCGCCGAGGCGTTATTCAGCGCCTCCCTCCGTACAGGTGATAACGCCAAGGCCGCGGCCGCGCTCACCAAGATCCAGGCGGCCCAGGGTGATACGCCGCTGGTGCAGAACCTGGACGGTCTGTTGAAGATCTCCCGCTTCGATCTGCCCGGCGCCCGTACCGAGTTCGAGAATATCCTGCAAAAAGACCCGGACTTCGTGACCGCCAAGGTGAACCTCGCGCGGGTTCTCGCCATGCAGGGCGACAGCGCCGGGTCCGAGAAGATGCTGACTGCCATTCTGGAGAAGACCCCGGCGTCAGAACCAACGCTCACCATGCTGACCGACATGCTGGCGAGTTCCAACCGGATGGACGATGCCCTGGCGGTGGTCGAACGTGCGCACGCGGCCACCCCGAAAGACATCAGGCTGACCGAATCGCTGGGCGACTTGTACATTCGCGCCGGAAAGGCTCAGAAGGCGCTCGATCTCGCGGCGGCATCCGGCTCGAACGGCACCGTGGACCCGGCGCTCCTTGGCCTCCAGGCCGCGGCCCAGATTGCCTTGAAACAGAACGACCAGGCGCGGGCGACCCTGACGCGGATCGTTGCCGACCAGCCGCGCAACCTCGCCGCCCGTCGGCAGCTCGTGGCACTTCTGGTCGATGCGGGCGACTTCGAAGGCGCGCGGAACACCATCAAGGCCGGAATGGCGGCTTTGCCGAACAACTATCAACTTTATCTCGATTATGCCCTGATCGATCTCAAGAACGGCGGCATTTCGGCCGCCCTCAGCACCGCCGATGCGCTCTATTCCCAGAATCAGACCTTCGCCCCGGCACTGATGTTGAAAGGCGACCTCTATATGGCCGACAAGCAGCCGGAGCAGGCTGCGAAGGCTTATGAGGCTGTTGCCGCCACCCAGCCTTCCGCAATGGTCGCGGTCCGCACCGCCGGCGCGTGGGCGCAGGCAAAAAAGCCGGCCGAAGCCGAGAATGTCCTGAAAGACTGGTTCGCCAAGCACCCGGATGACGTTGCGGTTGCCGCGCTGCTCTCCAGCCTGCAGATCAATGCCGACGAATATGCCGCCGCCAAGGTGACCCTGCAGGCGGTCCTGGCGAAACAGCCGAACGATGCGGCGGCGCTGAACAACCTTGCCTGGGTGGATCAGAAGCTCGGCGCACCTGACGCGAAGGCGATTGCCCAACAGGCCTATGCGCTGGGCCCGAGCCCGGCGACCGCGGACACGCTGGGCTGGATCCTGACCACCGGCGGCGACCCGGCGACCGGCGCGATCCTGTTGCGCCAGGCCAGCGCCGGCACGTCCGATCCACGCATCCAGTATCATTTCGCCGTGGCCCTGAAGGATACCGGCCAGAAGGATGAAGCGGTGAAGCTGCTCCGCCAGGTGGTCGCCAATCAGGCCCAGTTCTCCGAAAAATCGGACGCCCAGCACCTGCTGAACGAGATATCGAAAGGGTCCTGAACACAAGTCGCCCTGATCGTTCCTCCGTGCCGCCTGTTCACCTGCTGACCTTCACGACCCTGTTCCCGAACAGCGAGCAGCCGAACCACGGCGTTTTCGTCCGCAACCGCTTGCGCCATCTGCTGGCCAGCGGCGCGGCGCTCGCCGAGGTGGTCGCGCCGGTGCCCTACTTTCCCAGCGGCGCGCCGATGTTCGGCCACTGGGGAAGGCTGGCCCGCGTCGCGCGACGAGACGAAAGCCACGGGTTAACGGTCCATCATCCGCGCTATCCGGTAATTCCCCGCGTAGGAATGTCGCTCGCCCCGGCCCTGCTCTATGCCGCCACGCTGCCGGTTCTGCGTCGCCTGCTGGATCGCGGCGTGCGCGTGGATGCGATCGACGCGCACTACCTCTATCCGGACGGTGTGGCGGCGGTCTGGCTCGGGCAGAAGCTTGGCTTGCCGGTGGTGGTAACCGCGCGCGGCACCGACGTGAACCTGATCCCCACCTACGCGGTGCCGCGCCGGCTGATCCAGCGTGCGACAGCCGGCGCAGCCGCGCTCGTCGCGGTCAGCGCCGCGTTGAAGACAGCCCTGACCGATCTGGGAGTTCCCGCCGAAAAGGTTACGGTCCTCCGCAACGGCGTCGATGTCACCCTGTTCCACCCGCCCGCGGATCGCCACGCGGCACGCGCCGCGCTCGGACTGACGGGGCCAACCATCATCTCCGTGGGTGGGCTGGTCGAACGCAAGGGACATCATCTGGCGATCGAGGCGCTCCGCGTCTTGCCCGACTGGACGCTGCTCATCGTCGGCGAAGGCCCGGAGCGGCCGAGACTGCTGGCGCTCATCGATCGGCTGGGGCTGCACGGCCGCGCCCGTCTTCTGGGGCCCCGGCCGCACGCCGACCTGCCGGCTCTTTACGGTGCGGCGGATGTGCTCGTGCTGGCGTCGTCGCGCGAAGGATGGGCCAACGTGCTGCTGGAATCCATGGCCTGCGGCACGCCCGTGGTGGCCACCAACATCTGGGGCAATCCGGAGGTCGTGCAGACCAGGGACGCCGGGCTGATCGTCGAGCGCACCGCCCCGGCTATCGCCGAGGGGGTTCGTCGCCTCGCCGCTGCCCCGCCTCCCCGCGCCGCGACCCGTGCGTATGCGGAGGGGTTCAGTTGGGATGAAACCACTGCCGGGCAGCTCGCACTGTTTCGGCGGGTAATTGGGTAATGCCGGACCGCATTGAGAATGACCCATCCTGCCGGTGTTGCCCGGAGTAACGTGAAGCGAACGAGCGGCGCGGTGGGCGACAAAGTCATGGATAGCCGGCTCCCCGGGACGAGCCCAAGGGCATGCTTCGCCGGCCATGACGGATCTTTCGCGGGCATGACGAGACGGACGGCCGACGAGCCAGTTCCACGGCGGCTGCTATAACGTCTCTACTCACCCGTCCAAAACGGCGCTCGTTTCGCCAGGAACGCCTCCATTCCTTCCCGGAAATCCCGGCTCATATAGCACATCAGTATCAGGTCCCGGTCGCCCTCCTGCCGGCCGCCTTCCCGCAGTCGGCGCAGTGCCTCCTTCGTGGCCCGCAATGTCAGCGGCGCGTGGCCCGCGACCTGCCGGGCGAGCACATCCGCCCGCGCCGCCAGGGCACCGGCATCGTCCAGCAGCTCCGACACCAGCCCGATCGCCTTGGCCTCGTCCGCCTCGATCAGCCGGGCAGTAAAGATCATCTCGGTCACGCGCGCCGGCCCGATCAGCGCGGCGAGGCGCGCGTAATTCGCGCTCGACAGGCAATTGCCGAGCGTACGGGCGATCGGGAATCCAAATCGGATCGTGCGGGCGGCGATCCTGATGTCGCACGCCGCGGCGATCCCCGCGCCACCCCCGGTGCAGGCACCGGCAATGGCCGCGATGGTTGGCTTGGGGCAGCGTTCAAGCGTGTCCAGCACCCGATCAAGCCTGGCTTCGTACTCGATCGCATCCTCCGGCCGGCTGAACGCCCGGAACTGGCCAATATCCGTCCCCGCAGCGAACGCCTTCTCGCCGCTGCCGGTCAGCACCAGCGCGCGCACCGAGCGATCCTCGGCGGCCTGCTCGCAAATCCGCGCCAGCCCGTCATACATCGCGAAGGTCAGCGCATTGCGCGCCGCCGGGCGGTTGAAGGTAATCCGGGCGATGCCGTCACGGCATTCGTACAGCAGGTCCGCGGTCATCGTCAGATCTGAAACAACCTGCCAGCCCCCGCCACCACGTCGCGCACGCCGGCAAGCCGCAGACAGTGCCACGCCAGGGCATGATCGCTCGACGTGACCGGAATCCCGGTCTCCGCCTCCACCTGCTCGACGATCTCCGCCAGGCGCAGGCTCGTGCAGGACACGAACACGCAATCTAGCCGGGCGCCGCGCGCGAGCGCCTTGATCCCCGCCGCGATCGACTCCGGTGAGATGCGTGCCGCATCACGGTCGTCACGCTTGTCGAACGTCGCGAACGCCGCGACATCCACCCCGTTGCCGTCCAGGTACCGGCGCACACCGGCATTGACCTCCGCCGAGTAGGGCGTCAGCACGCCGATCCGCCGCGCACCCAGCGCCTTGAAGGCCGCAAACGCAGCGGTGATCGGCGTCGTGCACGCCACCTCCGGCCGCACCGAATGGATCTGCCGGAACACCTCCTCCTCGCCCAACTCCATGCTCGCGGAGGTGCAGCCGAACGCCACTACATCCAGCTTGCAGCCCGGCAGGATCAACTCGGCCGCGGGCGCGATGCGCTCACGCATGGCACGCAGCGTCGCCGGCGTGATGTCCGCATCGTTCAACAGCCGACTCTCATACAGCGCCACTCCTGACTGGCGGATCAGCGACCGGAATTCGTACTCCATCGTCTGGTCCGTCGCCAGCACGAGCAGCCCGATCGAAGCCCGCCGCCCGATCCCCTCATCCAGCGTGCACGGCAGAACGCCGAGATCCACCATGCCGGCCGCCGCGACATCACTCATGTTCCCCTCCCGCTTTCAGGCGAGCCCCTCAACCGGAATCGCCGGCGATTGCCCGCCGATCAGGTCCGCAACCATCCGCGCCGTGCCGTGCGACATGGTCCAGCCGATATGCCCGTGCCCGGTATTGTACCACAGATTGCGGTGCTTCTTGCGCCCGACGATCGGCAGATTATCCGGCGTCATCGGGCGCAGCCCGGCCCACATCTCCGCCCGCTCGTAATCCGCCCCGTCCGGATAAAGCTCCTGCACGACGCCCTTCATGAACGTGAAATCCGCCGGCTTGTGGCTCTTGTCCCACCCGGCGAATTCCGCCGTGGCGGTTACCCGCACCCGCTCGCCCATGCGCGAGATCGCCACCAGATTGTTCTCGTCGATCGTGCTCAGCGTCGGCGGCGCGCGATGGTTGCCGACCGGGATCGTCATCGAATATCCCTTGATCGGATAGATCGGCAGATCGACACCGATGCCACGCGCCAGCATAGGACTCTGGCACCCCAGCGCCATCACATACGCATCGCCGGTGACCGTGCCCTGGTCGGTCCGCACGCCGGTCACGGTATCGCCGGACACCTCGATGCCGGCAATCTCCCTTCCGGTGCGTATATCGCCGCCGCGCGCGCGGCAGATCGCCGCCAGCCCGGCGGTGAACTTGTTGCAGCTCCCACTTTCATCGGTCGGGCAATAAATCGCCCCGGCGATCCGGTCCGCCACACCCGCCAGCGACGGCTCGATCTCCAGCATCTGGCGCCGGTCGAGCACGCGCATCGCCTGCCCGTCATCCGCCAGTATCTGCATGTGCGCGACGCCCGCCTCCAGCGAGCGCTGATCACGATAGAAATACAGGATGCCGCGATCGTTCCGGTCGTAATCGATGTGTTCCGCCGCCAGCGTCTCGTGCAGCATGCGCTGCGAATAGACCGCGATTTCATGCTTGCGCAGCGTATTCCGGCGTGCCTTGGCCTCGGTACATTCGGCCAGGAATTTCAGCGACCAGCTCCACAGCCGCGGATCCAGCGAAGGGCGGAAGCGCAGCGCCTGGTTTTTCAGCACCAGCGATCTCAGCAGAATCATCGGCGCGCGCGGCGACGACCACACGAACGAGTGGCCGGGCGCGATCATACCGGCATTCCCCCAGCTCGTTTCCAGCGCAACGTCCGGGTTCTTTTCCAATAACACCACCTCGTGCCCGTCGTGCAGAAGCTGATAGGCCGTGGTCACCCCGACCACGCCACCGCCCATCACCACGACGCGCATCTCGGTCCCTCCCGCCTTTTGCCCCGGCAATTCAGCGATCACGCCGACCCGCCGTCAACCCTGTGCGCGGGTGCTTACGGCTGCTGTCCTGGGCGCTTCTCCTGATGCTCGGCGTGTTGCTGCGGTGCGGGCGGCCGCGCCGCTGGTGCCGGACGCGGCGGCGGCGGGGCGGCACGCGCTTCCATGGGCGGTCGCGGTGGTGGTGCCGCACGCGGCATTTCCGGTGCCGGACGCGGCGGTGGTGGGGCGGCACGTGCTTCCATGGGCGGCCGCGGTGCCGCGGCGCGCATCTCCGGCGCCGGCCGTGGTGCTGGCGCAGGCCGCGGTGCTTCGGCGCGCATCGCCGGTACCGGTGCCCGTGCCTCGGGTGCCGCATGTGGCACGGCGGCGGCACGGGCGCCGGGTGCTATCGGTTCCGCTGGGCGCGGCGCGGGCACGCCTGCAACCGGCCCGCGCTGCACGGCCTCCGGCGCGCGTCCCGGCAAGCCCGCGCGAGCCCCCGGCGGTAGCGCCACCGCGCCCGGCCTTGCCTCCCGCGGCGCGGCTGCTCCTGGCGTGCCCACCACGGCGGTACGGCCGGGCTCATGCGCGACGGGCGGCGGCCCAGCCTGACCGGCCCCCGGCGGCCGCAGCGCGGGTGTCTCGCGCGCGACACCAGGCGCCGGGCGGATCGCACCGGTCGCCGGCGGCGCGGCTGCTCCTGGCGTGCCCACGGCGGCGGTACGGCCGGGCTCACGCCCGACAGCCGGAGGCCCGGCCTGAGCGGCCCCCGGCGGCCGCAGCGCGGGCGTCTCGTGCGCGATGCCAGGCGCCGGTCGGATCGCACCCGTCGCCGGCGGCACCGCTTCGCGCTCCGCACTCACCCGACCCACTTCTCCCGGTGCCCGCAACGCCGGAGTCGCCGGACGTTGGCCGGCGGCAGCCACCCCCGCCGGGCGACGAATTGCCGGCCCCGGCGCCACTGGGCGTGCCGACGCCGCGATGCCGGCCGGCGGCGCCCCGATATGGTATTGACGCGCGACTGCTGGCGTCACGCCCAGCGTCGCCGTGGTCGGCTGCACGGGTACGCGGCCGATCACTGGGCGCATCCGCGCCAGTTGCCCGGCCGGCACCGAGCGGGCCAGCGGCCGCACCTGTGCCGAGGTCAGCATGGCCGACGCCGGCACCACAGTCGCCGCCCGGGCATTGCGGAAATTGTTGATCGTAATGTTGTTGACGTTAACCGTGTTGAAATTCGTCACATGGCGAATGTTCACGTCGCGGAAATAGGCCGGGCTGGCATGGAACCAGGGGTGCCAGGCTTCACCCGGTCCCAGCGGGCACCACCCGATGGAGCCGCCAAACGCCGCCCCCACCGCCAGCGCCGCGCCAACCCCGAAGAACGCCACCAGGGCCGGCGCATAGACCGGCTGGGGCGGCGCCTCGGCAACCACTTCGGCTCCCGGCACCCAGGCCCAGCGGCCACCGATCTCCACCCAGCGGCCATAATGGAACGGGGCAAATCCCCAGGGATCGTCATCGACCCAGGTCCAGCCCCACGGCGCGACATAGGCCCAGTGGCCTTCACGGTATGGCTGCCAGCCAGCCTGCACCTGCGGATACCAGACCTGGCCGTAATCCGGCGCCTGCGACCATGACCCGTATTCCGACAGCTCCTGCCCGCCGGGCATCTGCGCCACGATCGGCGGCGCGGCGGTAGCGGCCACCGCCGCGGGCCGCCGCTGCTCGCGTGCCAGCATCGCGGTCAGGAACGCGTCGTGCATCGCCGGTACAAGCTGAGACTGGAATGCCTGATCGCCGGTGAGCTCGGCCGTGTTGCCCGCCGGCACATCGATGGTCTGCGATCCGGTGATCTGCGCGGCGCCTTCCAGCACCGTGACCAGCGTGGGCGACTGCGTGTCACCGGCGGCAATCTCGTAGCGCCCGGACGTTGCAATCGTCACCATGCCGCGCGGCGTCTGCACGCTGTAGGTTTCGCCCGGCGTCAGCGTTCCCACCCGCAGATAGATCTCGCCCTGCGGTTCGGTCGCTGCGAAACTTGTCTCGTCCAGGTTGTCGACGTCCAGCTCGGTGGTCGGGCTCATCGCCACCAGCGCATCGGAGACCTGAATGCCTGCCTCCGCGCCCGGCTGGGTCCAGAAAGCGTCGCCCGAGGTGACCGGATAATTCACCACCGCCGGGCTCCAGTCATCCTGGTCCGCGGTGTGGAAGGAAACCGCCCCCTGCATCCAGCCGAGGCGCCCCACCCGCAACGGCGGCGTGACCTCCGGCCCTTGCGCCTGATCCGCGGCGGCCGGCGGGGTCTGCACCTGCGGGGGCTGCACCTGCGGGGGCTGCACCTGCGGGGTCTGGGCCTGCACCGCCGGCACGACAGGCCCCAGAATCATGCCCGTGGTTGCGACCCAGGTGGCGAAACGGAACAGCTTGTTGTGCGCGCGCATGAGAGCCTCCGGCTGCGAACCTCGACGGCACGAGTCCGTTCAGGTCCACGGGGCTCCTGCGCCGTCAAGGTGGCGAAATCGCGACCCGCGCCGTCATTAAAAGGTCGCGATGGCACGCCATACAGGATGCTGGTTCATTCGACGCGAGGTTCCGATGTTCAAGCGCTTACGACCACAACTCCTGCTGCCGCTAGCGGCGATCGGGCTTGCCGCGGCGCTCGGCGGCTGCGTCTATCCGTACGGCTATGGTTACGGCTATCCGTACGGTTACCCCTACGCCGCCAATTACGGCGGCTACTACGTCGGACCCAGCGTCGGGGTCAGCGTGGGCGGCTGGCGTGGCGGGCACGGATGGTATCGCTGATCACAAGCCGGTGGCCTCCAGGCGCAGGATCGCCCGGGCGCACGCCTGCGCGCGCGGTACCAGGCTATCCAGCCGCAGGAATTCGTCCGGCGTGTGCGCCTTTCCGCCGACGGGGCCGACCGCGCACAGCGTCGGCGTCCCAACTCCCGCGGTGAATCCGGAATCGGCGCACCCGCCGGTGAATTCCCCTTCGGTCGCGAACCCGGTATCCGCGGCGGCTTGCACGTAAAGCTCGAACAATTTCCGGGCCGCTCCGGTTTGCACCAGCGGCAGGAACTCGCCTTTGACGGTCAATTCCGCCCGCGTGCCAGGAACGAAGCTCTGCCCAATAATTCCGCCGATCGCCGCCATCGTCTCGTCACGGTCCTCCGGCCGCACATAACGGAGATCAATGTCGCCCTCCGCCCACGGCGCCACCGTGTTGACGCTCTGCCCGCCGCGCACCAGTCCGACATTCAGCGTCACGCCCCGCTCCAGGTCCGTCAGCGCGTGGATGGCCTGGATTTTCCGCGCCAGTTCCTCGATCGCGCTGATGCCGTCGGTAAAATTGCCCCCCGAATGCGCGGCTTTCCCGGTGACCCGCATCTGCATGAAGACGCCGCCCTTGCGGCCGGTGACCACGTTGCCGGAAACCCGGCCTGGCTCGCTGTTGAACACCGCACGGGCGCGGCGCGCCTCGGCCTCGATCACCGCCCGCCCTTCCGGGCTGCCGATCTCCTCATCCCCGGTAAACAGTCCGACCACCGGGGCGGGCGATCCCCCGTACATCGCGAATGCCGCCAGCACGAAGCAGTTCATCACCAGCCCGGCCTTCATGTCGGCCACACCCGGCCCGTACGCCACGCCGTCGCGGATGGTGAACGGGCGGCGCGCCACCTCGCCGTCCGGAAACACGGTGTCGCGATGACCCATCAGCATCACATTGCCGCCGGCATTGCCCTGCGGGCCGTCCCACGGCACCACGGCACGCAGACAGTCGCCATGGGCCTGCTGCGGCATGGTTTCGATCGCAACCCCGTGATCCGTCAGAAACCGCCGCACCACGCCGCCGACCGCGTCGATGCCCGGCTTGTTGTAGCTGCCGCTATCGATATCCACCATCTCGCGCAGCAGCGCGGTCATGGCATCCTGCTGGCTGGCCAGCCATTCGGTGATCCGGGATTCGGGTAGTCCTTGCATAGCGGGCCTCGACGGAAACACGATCCGGCATCGTCGCCGACGCGGGACACAGGAGCAAGGGACGGCAATGCAGCAGGAGCACCCCAAGCGGCCGGCGGTATCGGACAGCCAAGCTCCGGCGTCCGTGAAGGAATCCCGGCGTGCGAGGGAAGCCGCGGCGTTGCGGGAAAATCTGAAACGACGGAAGGAACAGCAGCGTGCCCGCGACGCCGCCAGTCATGCAGCGTCTGAAACCGATGCGGATACTAACCCGCCGCGAGATACGCCCCCAGCAGCACCACGCCGCTGATCGCAAACAATGCGTGCACGCCCACCAGCGCGAACGATAATCGCCGACGTGCAACGCGCGCTCGCAGGATGAGCGCGCCAAGCAGCAACGCGATCACCAGCAGCACGACAGCGATCGCACGAAAACCCGTGGTGCCGGTTTCCACACCGCGCGCACCCGCCGGCGCGGCCAGCACCATGGCCAGGCCCACCGCGCCGATCACTCCATGCAGCATGGCGACCGGCCACGGGACGGGCGGCTTGCCGGTCGCCTGAAGCTGCACCACGGCAAGCAGCGCACCGAGCGTGACGGCGCCGATCAGGACAAAAACGGCATCGGTCAGCATGAATGCGATCTTGCTTACACCGCCTTCAGCGGCTTCTTCCAGACCCGCTGGGGATCGATCCTGACCAGCTTGCGACGAAACCCGTTCGACTGGCAGATGCGGTGGCGGCGATCAGGCCGCCCATGACGATGTGACGGGAACGCCAAACATTCCGCTGGCACGTATTATACCAACCCGCGGGGACGAAGACTCGAGATCCGTCACGCGCGCGAAGGCGGGCATCCAGGCGAGAGCCCGCGAGGTTCCGAGGGTTTGGCTGGATTCCCGCTTTCGCGGAGGACGAAGGTGTTTGGTATTACGCGCCTTCCCGCACCACCGGGTTGCGCAGCGTGCCGATGCCGCTGATCTCCACTTCGCAGATATCGCCGTGCTTCATGTCTGCGGTCGCGCCTTCGGTGCCCATCCACACCATGTCGCCAGGATACAGGGTCAGGTAACGCGTCATGGCCACGAGGAAATCCACCACGCCGAATACCATCTCGTTGGTGGGGAATTCGATCAGTTGCTTGCCATTGAGCCGTATTTTCGTCACCAGCTCTTCCAGGCGCACGTCGGTTTCGATCCACGGCCCCATCGGCTTGAACGTGTCGGTGTTCTTGGCCCGCCACAGCGTGCGGTCGGAGCGTTGCCAGTTCCGTTCCGACACGTCGTTGCCGATCGTGTAGCCCAGCACCGCGGACAGCGCGTTCTCGCGCGTCAGGTGCTTGCATTGCTGCCCGATGATCACCGCCAGCTCGCCCTGGTACTGCACCTTGTCGGTGGCGTCGGCGGGGATCACGATCGGATCGTCCGGCCCGATCAGCGCATTGTTCGCGCGATAGCCGATGTCGGGCCGCGGCGGCAGGTTCGGCGCCTGCCCGATCTTCGCCGCCACCTCGCGCACATGCCCCGCATAGTTCATGCCGCACGCGTAGAAGGTCGGCGGGATCACCGGCGGCAGCAGTTTCGTGCCGGCCAGCTTCTGCCGCGTTCCCGTACGCTCCCACGTCGCGAACGGAGAGCCGCGCACCGGGATCAGAACGTCGTCTTCAACCACTGCGTAGGTGGGGGTTCCGGAATTATCGTATCGCGCCCAACGCATCGCATTCCCTCCGTGTCACGAACGGCTCGGTGGCTTCGCCTCGCGCAGCGGTGTACCGGTCTCGGCGAGTTCCCGCAACAGACGCGACGGCGCCCATCGATTGCCATACTGCTGGTGCCAGGCGGCGACCTGATTGTACACCGCCGCCGCACCGAGGGAATCGGCCCAGAACATCAGCCCGCCGCGATAGCGCGGAAAGCCGAACCCGTGCAGCCACATCACGTCGATATCGCTGGCCCGGTAGGCCTTGCCGTCCTCCAGGATGCGGCACGCTTCATTCACTGAAGCCAGCAGCAGCCGGTGCAGAATCTCCTGATCGGAAAAGCTGCGCTGCGGCACGCCGGTTTCCACCGCAACCGCTTTGATGATGCCAGCTACCTCCGGGTCCGGATGCGGTGTCCGGTCGCCCTTGTCGTAACGGTACCATCCCGCCCCAGTCTTCTGCCCGTAGCGCCCAAGCTCCACCAGCCGGTCGGCGATCGGCAGCGTGCGATAATTCGGGTCCGCCGCGGCGCGGCGTCGCCGGGCTGCCGCGCCCACGTCCAGCCCCGCCAGATCACCCACCGCGAACGGCCCCATCGGATAGCCGAAATCGACCATCACCTTATCGACCTGCTCCGGCAGACAGCCTTCCTCCAGCAGGATCACCATCTCCGTACTGAACGGCGCCCGCGACCGGTTGGCGACAAATCCGTCCGTGTTCCCCGCCATCGCCGAGATCTTGCCGATCTTGCGGCCCATCTGCATCGCGGTCAGCAGTGTTTCGGGTGACGATTGCGCCCCGCGCACCACCTCCAGCAGTTTCATCACGTTGGCCGGACTGAAGAAATGCGTCCCCGCCACGTCCTGCGGGCGCCGGGTCTGGGCCGCAAGCTGGTCGATATCCAGCGCCGAGGTGTTGGAAAACAGCAGCGCGCCCGGTTTCATCACCTGGTCGAGCCGGGCGAACACCGGCTTCTTCACGTCCATTTCCTCGAACACCGCTTCGATCACGATGTCGCAGTCGGCGATATCGTCATAGCCGCCGACCGGCTGGATGCGGGCAAAGCGGCGCTGGCTTTCCGCCTCCGCCAGGCTGCCGCGGCGGACCGACGTGGCGTAATTGGCCCGCACGCGCTCCAGCCCGCGTTCCAGCGCCGGCGGCGTCGAATCCATGATGCGCACGTTGTACCCGGCATCGGCGAAGCTCATCGCGATACCGCCGCCCATCGTCCCCGCGCCGATCACCGCGACCGTGGTGAAGTCGCGCGGCTTCACGCCCGGGTCGATGCCCGGCAGCTTCGCAACCTCACGCTCGGCGAAAAAAGCGTAGCGCAGCGCGCGTGCTTCGTCGGAGTTCTCCAGTTCGGCGAACAATTCCCGCTCGCGCTGCAACCCCGCGTCGATCGGCAGCGTGCACGCCGCTTCCACCGCCGCGATGCAGTTGTACGGCGCCTTCTGGTTGCGTGCGCGACGGGCGATCGACTTGCGGATCGCATCAAACATGCCCGGATCGTCGCGCGCTTCCTGCAAGCGCTCGTTCCGGTCCCGCACCCGCGGCAGCGGGCGCCGATCGGCGACGCGCCGCGCAAACGAAATGGCTTCGGCGCGCAAATCGGCGCCCTCCGGAAGCACTTCATCGAGTATGCCGGACGCGGCCGCCTCCGGCGCCGGCACATGGCGGCCGGACGTGATCATCTCCAATGCAACCTTCGGGCCGGCAAGCCTGGGCAGCCGTTGCGTACCGCCACCGCCGGGTAGGATGCCGATCAGCACCTCCGGCAGCCCCACCTTCGCGCTCGCCACGGCGATGCGATAATGGCACGCCAGCGCGATCTCCAGCCCGCCGCCCAGCGCATAGCCGTGGATCGCCGCCACCACCGGCTTCTCGCTGGAATCCAGTATGTCATAGACACGCTGGCCCAACGGCGGACGCGCACGCGGCTTCCCGAACTGCCGTATGTCGGCCCCGGCAATGAAGCTGCGCCCTGCCCCGATCAGCACCATCGCGCGGATCGCCGGATCCGCGTTGCCCTGTCGGATCGCCGCGATAATCCCCTCCGGCACGCCCGGCCCGAGCGCATTCACCGGTGGATAGTCCACGGTGATGACGCCGATCTCATCCGCACGGTCAAGGCGGACGGGTGGTGTTTCAGGCATGCCGTTGGCTCCCGCTGTCGGTTCGTGGTCGTGTCATACCAGACCGCACTGAGGGCGGCCTATGTTGGTCATTCCCGCGAAGGTGAGAATCCAGGCGGACCCTCGGAATTGCGTGGGGTTTCGGCTGGATTCCCACTTTCGCGGGAATGACGAATGTAGAGTCTTCGTCCTTTCATCCCCGGCCGGCGGCGCGCCACGCCTCAGTAACAAAACCTTCGAGTTCCCGGTTATACCGAGGCGCATCCTCGTAAAACGGCGAATGCCCGCAATCGTCGAACCAGGAAATGCGGGCGCCTCGCACGGCCGCCGCGGTCATCTCGGCGGCCCGTGGCAGGATCAGCCGGTCGAGCCGGCCATGCGTGATCAGCGTCGGCACGCGCACCTTGTTAAGTGCCGCGATCGTCGCCTCCGCATCCGTCGACCAGCCGGCGATGGCGTCCCGCACGGCGCGCGGAACGATCATGTTGTACGCGACCGCCAGCAGCAGGTCCGGCTCCTCCGGCTGCTTCGCATAGCAGGCGCGCAGGAACTCGATTTCCGCCAGCAGCCGTGGAGCGAAATCGAGCTGCCCGCTGTCATGGATCGCGTGCGATCCCGGGCCGGTGACGCTCGGATGCTCGATTGGGCGGGCGGCCAGAAAATTTATCCCGCTCAGCCGCTCGTCACCGTGATGCATGAGATACTGGCGCAACACCCTGCCGCCCAGCGACCAGCCCACCAGGACCGGGCGTGCCAGCCGCTTCGCCTCGATCACCGCGGCAACGTCATCCGCCCATGCCGGGCCGTTCTGATAGAAATGCGGCTCCAACGGTTTCGCCGAGCCGCCGTGGCCACGCAGATCGAACGCCACGATGCGATGCCGCGTCGCCAGATCGCCGGCGGTCTGCCGCTGGAACGCCAGATGGCATTGTGCCGCGCCATGAATGAACAGGATCTCCGCGCCATCAGGGTTGCCCCATTCGCGCACCGACAGCGCGACGCCGTCGGCCGCGACGACAATCTCCTCGCGTCCGGCAACCGGTTCGTGCAGTTGCGCCGTCACCATGTTCGCATCTCCCTGTTACGCCTCCCAACCCGCTCGACCAGTGCGTTCATGCCGCGTGATCGGCGGAAGACGTTATCCGCCCGACCTCCCGCAGCACCGGCAGTACCGCCTGTGGCGCGGGAGAAATATAGCGGCCGGACAGAGTCAGCACGCCAAAATGCCGCCGCAGCGACAATCCCGCCACCGGCAGTTCCGCCAGCATCGCCCGATCGTGCACCGCGAGATCCTTGCGGGACATGAAGGTGAGCAGATTCGTGCTGCCGACCACCCGGCGAAGCAGCAGCACCGAGTTGGTCTCCACCTGCACCTGCGGCACCGGCAGGCCGCGCGATTCGAACGCCCGCTTCAGCCACTGCGTCGAGGCCAGCGAGTTGGATGGCAGCAGCCACCCGGACCCCGTCAGGTCGCGCATCTGCACACCAGGGCGGATCAGTGGATGATCGTGCCGCGCTGCCACGACCATGACATCCGCAACCACCGGAAACGAGGCAAACTCGCGCTTGTCCGCCGGCATCAGAGGCGTCACGACGATATCCAGCGCGCCGTTCCGCAGCCTCTCTCGCAGCATGTCGCCGAGCCCGGTCGTCACGGTGAAGCTGACGCTGGGAGATTGCGTCAGCATCCGCTGAAATAGCGGCGGAAGCAGCCATTCCGCCGCCGTAGGGCTGCTGCCGATCCGCACATGTCCTGCCATGCCGCTGGCCACACCGGTGATCTCGTGCAGCACGCGATCCATGTCCTGCACCAGGATGCGCGCGCGTGCGGCCAGCGATTGCCCGACCGTGGTAAGGCGTATGCCGCGCCCGGCCGGCTCGAACAGCTTGGCGCCGAGTTCGGCTTCCAGTCGGCGGATGCACTTGCTCAGCGCCGGCTGGCTGCGGCCGATCCGCTCGGCCGCCTTGTGCAACTGGCCAAGCTCGGCCGCGGCAAGGAAGTAGCGTAGGTCGCGTATCTCCATTGATCACCAGAAGTAATCGAACGCCGAGAAAAAGGGAATTGTGCGTTTTGGCAGCGACGCCGAGAGTACTGGTGTCAAGGCGCTGGAACGCCGGACGGGAGAGAGGCTCCATGGGCCACCGCATTGCGTTCGCCGTCGCCACGGCAGCCGAATGAGCATGCCGTCGTGGGTGCGTGCCCATACCAGTACGCGTCAGCAGCCTGTGGCCAGCTAGCGTGCGGGCAGAGGCCGCGACCAGGGTTTCGCCCCCCTTCACCGTCACGCTGCTGCGTCGGATCGACGGTGGGCTCGGTCATCTTGTGGCCTTCACCAGCGCGGCGCTGCTCGCCGTCGAGATCGGGCTCCTGCTGATTGGCGTGATTGCCCGCTATGCCTTCGGAGACCCGCAGGTCTGGATCGACGAGCTGACCGGCGTGCTGTTCATGTGGCTTTCCATGCTGGGCGCGGTGCTGGCGCTGCGCGGGCAATCGCATATGCGCATGTCCGCGATCGTCAGCCGCACTAGCGACGCGGTGCGGCGCGCGCTGGCCGCATTCTCCGGCATCGCCGTCCTGCTGTTCCTCGGCTGCACGCTGATGCCGGCCATCGCCTACGTCCAGAACGAGCAGATCGTCATGCTCACCACCATTCCGGTCTCGCTCGGCTGGAGTGCGGCGGCGATGCCAGTGGGCATCGCATTGATGCTGCTGTCGCTGCTGCTACGGATGCGTCTGCGTCATGGCCTGCCGGAACTGGCGGGCGCGGTCGCCGCCCTACTCGTGACCGGGGCATTGCTGCTGCTCGGCCCGACATTCCGCCAGTTGGGTCAGCTCGACCTCCTCATCTTCTTCGTCGGGATCGCCGCCGCGACTGTCTTCGCCGGCATCCCGATCGCATTCTCGTTCGGTCTGGCGACGCTCGGCTATCTGGCGCTCTGCACCTACATCCCGCTTTCGGTTCTGGTGTCGCGGATGGATGCCGGCATGTCGCATCCGGAACTGCTGGCCATTCCGCTGTTCGTCTTCCTGGGCCTGCTGATCGAAATGACCGGGATGGCGGCGGCCATCGTCGGCTTCCTGTCGGACCTGCTCGGCCATGTGCGTGGCGGCCTGTCCTACGTCCTGATCGTCGCGATGTACCTTGTCTCCGGCATTTCCGGCTCCAAGGCGGCGGACATGGCGGCGATCGCCCCCGCATTGTTCCCGGAGATGATCAAGCGCGGTGTGCCGCGCGGCGACCTGGTGGCTCTGCTGGCCGCCACCGGCGCGCAGACCGAGACGATTCCGCCCAGCCTGATCCTGATCACCATCGGCTCCGTCACCGGCATTTCCATCGCCGCGCTGTTTGCCGGCGGCGTCGTGCCGGGCGTGGTGGGCGGCCTTATCCTGGGCGGCGTCGTGTGGTTCCGCGCGCACCGGGGCCACGGCGTGGTCGCGCCGCGCGTGCCGCGTGGTCTGCTGGTCCGCACCTTCGTCATCGCGCTGCCGGCATTGGCGCTGCCGTTCGTCATCCGTGCCGCCATCGTGGATGGAGTCGCCACCGCCACGGAGGTGTCCACCATCGGCATCGTCTATGCCGCACTGATCGGGCTCGCGGTCTATCGCCAGTTCGACTGGCGCCGCCTGCCGGCGATGCTGGTGCAGACCGCTACGCTGTCCGGTGCCATCCTGCTGATCGTCGGCGCCGCCACCGCGATGGCTTGGGCGATCACGCAATCCGGGGTCTCGGCGGCGGTGGCGCATTCCGTCACCGGCCTGCCAGGCGGCGCGGTTTCCTTCCTTGCCGTCTCGGCGCTGATCTTCATCGTGCTGGGCAGCGTGCTGGAAGGCATTCCCGCCATCGTGCTGATGGGTCCGCTGCTGTTCCCCATCGCCCGTCAGCTCGGCCTGAACGAGGTGCATTACGCCATCGTTGCAGTGCTCAGCATGGGGATCGGCCTGTTCTCGCCGCCGTTCGGCGTGGGTTATTATGTCGCCTGCCTGATCGGCAACTGCAATCCCGATGACGGATTGCCGCATATCGGGCGCTACATCCTGGCACTGATCGCCGGGCTTCTGATCGTCACCGCGGTGCCCTGGTTGACCACGGCGGTGCTGTAAGCTGCAAACGAAACTGTCAATGGGAGCGAAACAGATCATGACCGTCACGCGCCGCACACTCACCTTCGGTGCCGCCGCCGGCGCCGCCGCGTTCGCCATGCGTCCCCGGCGGGGCCGCGCCGCCCCCGAATTTTCGTACAAGATCGGCACCAGCACGCCGTCCGGGCACCCGTTCAACACGCGGCTGATGGAAGTCGGCGAGCGGATCAAGCGCGACAGCCACGGGCGCATGGAATTCCATGTCTTCCCCGACAGCCAACTCGGCGGCGACAACGACATTCTGTCGCAGGCCCGCAGCGGCGCCATCGAATTCTGCCAACCCACCGGCCAGATACTCTCGACCATCCTGCCGGTCGCGGCGACCCCCGCCATGGGGTTCGTGTTCGCCAATTACGACAAGGTCTGGGCGGCCATGGATGGCGACCTCGGCAAGTATCTGCATGATCAGATTGCCGCGAAAACCGGCCTGGTGCCGATGGATCGGGTGTGGGACCTGGGGTTCCGCCAGGTCACCACCAGCAACCATCCGGTGAAGACAGCGGCGGATCTGGTCGGCCTGAAGCTGCGCACCCCGATCGCGCCGAGCCTGATCGACCTGTTCCGCGCGCTCAAGGCTGCTCCGGTCGGCATGCAGTACGGGGAGGTCTATTCGGCCCTGCAAACGCGTATCGTGGACGGGCAGGAAAACCCGCTATCGCAGATCGAGGCGGGCAAGCTGTACGAGGTGCAGAAATATGTCTCTATGACCAATCATGTCTGGGACGGCTATTGGATCTGCTGCAACGCCGCTGCCTGGAAGCGTCTGCCCCCCGACCTGCAGGCGATCGCGGCAAAAAGCTTCAACGACGTCGCGCTGCTGCAGCGTACCGACATCGAAAAGCTTAATGATTCCGACAAGACGCTTCTGTTGTCCAAGGGCATGGTGTTCAACGATACGACGCCTGACAGCTTCCGCGCGCAACTAAAGGTAGCCGGCTTCTACGCTGAATGGCAGAAGAAAGTCGGCAACCAGGCCTGGACGCTGCTGGAGCAGTACGTGGGCAAAGTCTCCTGACCGGCCCGTCTCGACTGTTACCAACCCGTCAAGCCGTCACCAACGCGATAGGGGTCGGGAAGGTTCCCCTCCCCGCCCTCCGAACTGTACGGGCGGTTCTCCCGCATACGGCTCTCCAGTCGCTGGTTTCCTCATCGGGAGTGTCTCGCGGCTACCCAGGCTGTCTCCAGGGTGAACAGCCCGAGGTCCGCGAAGAAGGCATTCGGCCATTGTGCATGATCGGACCAGTTCCGCCCCATCGACGGCCGCTTGTCCTGCTTGCGCAGGATGGCGCGCAGCCGTCGTCGGATGAGCTGGTCAAGTCTTCGGAACAAGGCTGGCCTGGCATGTTTGAAATACCCAAACCAGCCGCGCAGCATCGGATTGAGATCGGCAATGATCCGCTCGAGGCTGTCGCCCCGGCTGCGGCCCGTCCTCTCTCGCACCTTGTCCTTCAACGCCCGCAAGCTCTTGTCGCGGACGTATCGGCGACCGACCTCGAACCGGTAACCCAGGAAGTCGAACCCCTGGCCCGGTTGGCGGCAGTCGCCGATCCGTGTCTTGTCCGGGTGGAGGGTCAGCCCATTGGCCTCGACCCAGGCGGTGACCTGGGCCAGCGCCTCGCGGGCCTCGGCCGCCGTTGCACACAGGATCACGAAGTCGTCGGCATAGCGCACCATCCGCCAGCCGCCCTGCTCCATCAGCACATCCAACGGATGCAGGTAGAGGTTGGCCAGCAATGGCGACAGCACCGCTCCCTGCGGCGTGCCCGCCGTGGGGTGCCAGTGTGCCGCCTGCGACATGATCTCCTGGTGCAGGAACGCCTCAATCAGCGCCAGCACGCGGCCGTCGCTGATCGAACCTTCCACCAAGCTCAGCAGCCGCTTATGCGGGATGGTGTCGAAGTAGCTCTTCAGGTCGGCGTCCACCACATGGGTGAAGCCTTCCTTCAGCAGCCGATCGACCTCCCGCAACGCGTCCTTGCAGCCCCGCCCGGGTCGGAAGCCGTAGCTTCCGGGGCGGAACTGAACCTCGAAAATGGGTTCGATTGCCATCTTCAAGGCGGTCTGCACGATGCGGTCCTTCACCACGGGGATCCCAAGCGGACGGGTCTTGCCGTCGCCCTTGGGGATCTCCACCCGCTTGACCGGGTGCGGCCGGTAGCTGCCGTCCGCCAGGCTGGCCCGGAGTTCGGCGAGACAGCGCTCCGCGTGATGGCTGAACTTCTCGATGCTCTGACCATCCACGCCCGCCGTCCCTTTGTTGCGCGCGACACGATGCCACGCCAGGTCCAGGGTATGCGGACGAGTGATTTTATCGATCAGGCTGAACCATTTGCCTCCTTTGACGCCCCCGTTGCCCAGCGCCGACACCACGCGATCCGTCCAGATCGAGCCTTCCGCCCACCATAGATCATGGGTTCGCACCCGGGCTGCGTCTGTCCCTTGCCTAGCCGATTGGGCACTCTCGGGACTCTCTTGGCTCGATCCACTCATCTCGCATCCAGCTTGCTGCCTCCCTTCCCTCGGGGCGGTTTGTGTTGCCCGTCCCTTTCCACCGCTCGAAGCGGCCGCGGGACCATGAGGCTCTGACTCCCCCCGGCCTCACCCAGGCCGGCGGGTCTCTCCGTTTGCTCCGCCTTGCCGTCCCGACATTCCGTCCTCAACCACGTGATCCGCCCCCTGGTCGCTTTGTCAGTCGCCTCAGCGCCACGGGTTGTTCCAGGCTTCGCTGTCCACGAGGGGCTCGCCGCGGTATCCCGCCGAAACAGGTTCGTCATCCTACGGACTGCCGATTCACCTCCGGTTGCTCTCCACCCCGCCTCGCGGCGACGCAGTTACCTTCAATTTCTGGACCTGCGACCAGCCCAGGCACGGACTTGCACCGTGCAGACAAAGCGTCCTCACGGACGCACTCATGGCCGGGCTTGTCCCGGCAAGCTGGCCCGGCCATCAACGTCTTCGCTATCGCGGCAAACACCCTACAACAGCGCCGCGGCCACCACGCGCATCACCTCCACGCTCGCGCCCTTCAGCACCATCGTGCCGACGTGCCCGTCGCGTGCGGCATCCTTCCACGCCGCCAGCCGGTCCTTGATCCGCTCCGCCGGTCCCACCAGCGAAATCTCATCGATCAGCGCATCCGGCACCGCTGCCGCCGCCTCATGCTTCCGGCCGTCCAGGTACAAATCCTGAACCGTTTTCGCCGCCGCCTCGTATCCCAGCTTGCGCGCCACATCGTTGTAGAAATTCTTCGTCCGCGCGCCCATCCCGCCGATATACAGCGCCAGTTCCGGCCGGATCGCATCGCGGCACGCCGCCACATCGGCGCCCATCTTCGCCCGCACATACGGTGCCACGTCGAACCCTTGCAGCGTCGCCGGCCGCCCGGCCGCGCGCATCCCCTCCAGAAGCGGCTCCGTCACAATCCCCGGCTGTTCCGGCGAATAGAAAATGGGCAGCACCCCGTCCGCCACCTCCCCGGCGGTACGCAACCCGGCCGGCGTAATCGACGCAGTGTAGAATTTCAGTCCCGCCCGCCCATGCGCGATGCTGCGCAGCGGCTTGCCCAGCCCGGTCGCGCCGGCCCCGAGATACGGAATGTCGATAGTGCTCGCCGTGAAACTCGAGCGGCGCCTTGCGCTCCAGGATCGCGCGCATGATCGCAATATATTCCTTGGTGCGCAGCATCGGCTTCCCGTACGGCACGCCGTGCCATCCCTCCACCACCTGCGGCCCCGACACGCCGACGCCGCACAGGAACCGATCGCCCGACAGATGCTGCAACGAAATCGCCGTCATCGCCGCCATCGCCGGCGTCCGTGCGTGTATCTGCATGATGCCGGTGCCCGCCTTGATGCGCGTCGTGCGCGCCAGGATCCATGCGACCGAGGTCACCGCATCGGTGCCGTACGCCTCGCCTGTCCATACCTCGGCGAAGCCGAGCCGCTCGGCTTCCAGCACGCGCTCCATATCCAGCTTCGGCTGTGCGTCCGGACATATCCGCCGTAATGCCAAGCTGCATGCACACTCCTCCCACCCGTCATGACTGGACTTGTCCGGGCCAACCCGCACGGGCCTCAATGGTACGAGGACACACCCGCGGTCGCCTGATCACACCGCCCCCATTACCCGCGCGCCTTCGCGATCACCGCGTCCTTGAACCGCTGCATATTGTCCAGCGTCGCCTGCAGCGTCGGGCCGAACAACCCGAAATCGAAATAACCGACCCCCAGCTCCGCCAGCGCCTTTATATCGCCGGCGAAATCCGCCGGCCCGCCGGTGAACAGCTTGCGCTCGCCATCCACGGTACCCTTCGGCTGCGCCTCCACATTGGCCGACACGCGATACGCAAGCCCCATCTTGGCCGGATCGCGCCCAGCTTTCTCTACCAGTCCACGCAGCTTCGCCACGCCCGCCTTGTACCGGGTCAGCGTGTCCATCGGAAACTGCGGATTGGTGCCGATCGGATACCACGCATCGCCATATTGCGCCGTCCGCCGCAGCGCCGGACCGCTTTCGCCGCCCACCCAGATCGGGATCGGCCGCTGCACCGGTTTCGGCTGAAACACCACGTTGCTGAACCCGGCGTATTTGCCCTGGAACCGGGGATCGTCCTTCTCCCACAATTCCTTGCACGCCATCATGTATTCGTCGGTCACCGCACCGCGCTCCTCGAACGGCGGCGTGCCGATCGCCTCGAACTCCTCGCGCATCCATCCGGCGCCGATGCCCAGCGTCAGCCGCCCCTTCGACAGCACGTCGATCGTCGCCAGAATCTTCGCCGTCAGCACCGCCGGTCGGTGCGGCACCACCATCACCGATGTAACGATCCGCAGCTTCGATGTCTTCGCCGCAACCCACGTCGCGGTGGTTAGCTGCTCGTGCCGGTCCACCCGTGCCCCGGACGGGAATTCGCCGCTTTCCGTATAGGGATAGCGCGACGCCACATCGGTCGGGATCATGATGTGATCGCTGACCGTCACATAATCGAACCCCAGCATCTCCGCTTCCGTCGCGATGCGCGTCAGGTTGTCGGTGTGCGTCAGGGGGCCGCTGGTCGGCGCGCTGCATCCGATCTGCATATGTTCCTCCGGCCGCTATTTGCGTGCGCCCGCATCCTACCACAGGATGCCGCGCCGAAGGCCAAGGGCCAAAGGGCAGGGGCCAACGAATGGATTTCGGCATCCACATCCGCGCGCAGGGCTGGCTGACCGAGCGGGCCAGCCTGATCGCCGTCGCGCAACGGGCAGAGGCGCTCGGCTACGACTTCATCGGCGTGGTCGACCACCTCGTCCTGCCGCGCGACGTCGCCACCCGCTATCCCTACACCGAGGACGGCATCTGGCCCGGCACCCCCACCGGCGAATGCTTCGACGCGCTCGGCATGCTGTGCTTCCTCGCCGCCTGCACCGAGCGTATCCGCCTGCTCACCTCGGTCATGGTCGTCCCCCACCGCCCCGCCGTCATTGCCGCGAAGATGCTGGCGACCGCCGACATGCTCTCCGGCGGCCGTGTCGTTGCCGGCATCGGCGCCGGCTGGATGCGGGAGGAGTTCGAGGCTCTGGGCGCGCCCCCGTTCGACGACCGCGGCGCGGTCACCGACGAATATCTCACCGCCTGCCGTGCCCTGTGGACCGACGACGATCCGCGCTTCCAGGGCAAGCACGTCAGCTTCGAGAACGTGATCTTCCGCCCCCGCCCGCTGCAATCGCCGCTGCCCGTCTGGGTCGGCGGCGAAAGCGGGCCGGCACTGCGGCGCACCGCCCGGTTCGGCGACGCCTGGTACCCGGTCTCCAACAACCAGCAGATCCCCCTGGACACGCCAGACCGGATGCGCGCCGGCATCCAGCGCCTGCACCGCGCGGCGGAGAAGGAACAGCGCGACCCTGCCTCCATCGATATCGCCTATCTCTGGTTCAAGCCGGTGTCCTGGCAGGCGCAGAGCAGCCCCCACGGCGCCCGTATTCCCTTCACCGGCGGCACGGCGCAGATGATCGACGATGCCGCCGGCCTGGCGCGGGCCGGCGTGCGGCATCTGATCGTGCTGCTCACCGCGCCGACACGCGAAGAAACACTGGACCGAATGCAACACTTCGCCGAAGACGTCATGCCCGCCATAAGCAACTGACGAAGAAGCCGATATGACCGACCGCGACCTGATCGCCTGGATCGAGCACACGCCGCTGGCCGAGCTGACCGCGCAGCGCCGCTGCGATTCGCGACGCGACGCACGGGCGCATCGTGTCCTACTCCCGCAAGGTATTCATCCCGCTGACGAAGCTCTGCCGCGACGTGTGCCATTACTGCACCTTCGCCGAACGCCCGCGCGCCGGCCACGCCGCCTATCTTTCGCCGGACGAAGTGCTGGCGATCGCCCGCGCCGGCGCCGCCGCCGGCTGCACGGAGGCGCTGTTCACCCTCGGCGACAAGCCGGAACTGCGCTATCGCGCCGCGCGCGAGGCGCTCGCCGCGCTGGGCGCACGCCACCACCATCGAGATATCTGCGCGACATGTGCGCGCTGGTGCTGAGCGAAACCGGACTGCTGCCGCACGCCAATCCCGGCGTGATGACGCGCGAGGAAATCGCCGCCCTGCGCGCATGTCTCCGCCAGCCAGGGCATCATGCTGGAAAGCACCAGTCGAACGCCTGTGCGAACCCGGCGGCGTGCATTTCGGCTCGCCCGACAAGCTCCCGAAGTGCGGCTGGAAACCATCCGCCTCGCCGGCGAATTGGCGGTGCCCTTCACGACCGGCATCCTGATCGGCATCGGCGAAACGCGCGCGGAACGGCTGGAAGCGCTGCGGCGATCCGCGCCCTGCACGCGCGCACGGCCACATCCAGGAAGTCATCGTGCAGAATTTCCGCGCCAAGCCGGGCACCAAACTCGCCAAGGCGCCCGAACCCGATCTCGACGATATGCTGTGGACGATGGCGGCGGCGCGGCTGATCCTGCCGCGCGGACATGCATTTGCAGGCGCCGCCCAACCTGTCGCCCGGCGTCTATCGGCGACTGATCGACGCCGGCATCGACGATTGGGGCGGCGTCTCGCCGGTGACGCCCGACCACGTCAATCCCGAAGCGCCGTGGCCGCATCTCGACGACCTCGCCGAGCGTAGCGCCGAGGCGGGCAAGATGCTGGTGGCCCGACTGCCGGTCTATCCGCGGTTCGCGCACGCCGCCGATCGCTGGCTCGCGCCGGCGGTCGCCACGCCCGTGCGCCGCGCGATGGACAGCGAAGGCTGGGCGCGCGGCGATGCCTGGGCGCCCGGGCTGACGGCGATTCGCCGCGCCGCACCCGCGCGTGTTCGGATCGCGTCGACCCCGCGATCGCCGAGGCGGTCGCAAAGGCAGCCGAGGGCACGCCTGGCCGAAGCGGAGATCGTGCGCCTGTTCGCCGCCCGTGACGCCGATTACGACCACGTCATGTGCCGCCGCCGACGCACTGCGCCGCGCAGGTCAGCGGCGAGGTCGTTCGCTACGTCGTCAACCGCAACATCAACTACACCAACATCTGCTATTATCGTTGCAAGTTCTGCGCTTTTTCCAAGGGCAAGACGCACGAGGCGCTGCGCGGCACGCCGTACGATCTCGACCTCGACGAGATCGTGCGCCGCTCCATCGAGGCCTGGGAGCGCGGCGCCACCGAGGTATGCCTGCAAGGCGGCATCCATCCCGACTACACCGGCGCGACCTATCTCGGCATCTGCCGCGCCATCAAGGCGGCGCTGCCGGAGATGCACGTGCACGCCTTCTCGCCGCTGGAGGTGACGCAGGGTGCGGCGACGCTGGGACGGTCGGTTGCCGAATTCCTCGCCGAGCTGAAGCAGGCCGGCCTCGGCACGCTGCCCGGCACGGCCGCGGAAATTCTCGACGACGAAGTGCGCGCGGTCATCTGCCCCGACAAGGTGAACACGCGCAGTGGCTGAACGTGGTGCGGGCCGCGCACGGGCTCGGCCTGCGCACGACCTCGACGATCATGTACGGCCATATCGAGCGGCCGGTTTCCTGGGCGCGGCATCTGCTGGCGTTGCGCGACCTGCAGGCGGAGACGGGCGGCTTTACCGAATTCGTGCCGCTGCCGTTCGTGCACATGGAAGCGCCGATGTATCTGCGCGGCCGCGCCCGCAACGGGCCGACATTGCGCGAGGCGGTGCTGATGCACGCGGTGGCGCGGCTCGTGTTGCATCCGCAGATCACTAACATCCAGACGAGCTGGGTGAAGATGGGCCCGGAGGGGGCGGCGCTGTGCCTGAACGCCGGCGCCAACGATCTCGGCGGGACGCTGATGAACGAGAGCATCTCGCGCGCCGCCGGCACCCAGCATGGCCAGGAATTTCCGCCCGAGGCGATGGAGGAGCTGATCCGCTCCCTCGGCCGCATTCCGCAGCAACGCGACACGCTGTATCGGCCGGTCGAAGGCGGCCGGCGGGCCGCGGCGTTCGGTGCCCCCGACCTCGCGCCGGTGGTCCAGACCCCGCCGCGCAAGACCGTCGCTGCGGAGTAGAGCATGATTGCTTGAGGCGGGATCGAAAGAAAGCGTGAATCACGCTTCTAAAACGGTGAATCGGCGCGGAATTGAAACCCCACCCTATACTCAGGCCGATTCACGGATGAAAAAGGCGGTTGCCTGGGGTCCCGATCGGCGCCGACCAGGACCCCACTCCGAACGATACTCACTTGGATAAATCAAAGGATCAAGCAGATTTAGGTCGGGTCCAATTCCATCCCGATTTACAGCCGCCCGATGCATTCGTCTGGGGCGGGAATAAACTCAAGCTCGGCTAGCATGGCCCCCGACTATGTTCTATGCCGTTGATCACGACATATTGGGCTAAAACGGCTAATGAGACCACAATCCCTTGCTAGGCCGGAGTTTGCGGTCCATTATGTCATCGGCAATCCACCGTCTGTATCCTCGACTAGAATTGCAACCGGAGGCTAGATTTGCCCACTGACGCAGCACCTGTTGGCCGCGGAGTTGAGCAATTCGACCGCTCGTCTATGTCCTCTGATGACGTCGCTTCCGGGGGCCTGAATGGCCACTCCAGCAGCGCAGAGGCGATGGTGAACTTGATAACGCAGCCCGAGCGCCAGGCGGCGGGCGTCAAATCCTTTGTCAACAAGATCCATCAAGGCGACGCGGCTGCGGTGATGGCACGCCTGCCTTCTGGCTCCGTCGATCTAATCATTACGTTATCCCCTATTGGACTGCCGTCAAATACGACGATGGCCAGGTCGAGGGTGGTGACGCGGTACCTGGCAGCTGGGCAACTTACGAAGCCTACCTCGAAGACGTGCATAGAGTGTGGGCGCAAAGCGCAAGGGTGCTGCGCCCGAACGGCAAGCTATGCATCAATGCTCCGCTAATGCCGATCCCCAAAGACATTATCCAACAGCACACCAGACATTTGAAAGATATCGCCGGTGATATCGGCCAGATGATTTTGGCGCGCACAGACCTGGAACGTTACGGCCTATTCATCTGGCAGAAGCAGACATCAAAGATGATGTTCGGTTCCTATCCCTTCCCCGGCAACATCATCGAAAATAACACGATCGAGATGATCAACGTCTACGTCAAGCCGGGAAAACCTCCAAAATTTGCCCCCGACGTTAAGGAGGCAAGTCGCCTTTCTCGTGAAGAGTGGCTCGATCTAACTCAGCAAATCTGGTTTATGTATCCAGAGGATGTGAAGCGGGACAAAGATCATCCTGCGCCATTTCCTGAGAAGCTTCCCGCGCGTCTCATGCGGCTCTATACCTTCAGTGCCTTTGGCTCATTCCCCGGAGGAGTTGTGCTTGATCCTTTCGCTGGTACGGGCACTACTTGTGCTGTCGCGAAGCGCATGGGACGACGCTGGATCGGCATCGACATTGTGCCGCGTTACGTCGAGCTTGGTCGTGACCGTGTGCGCTACGCAGACGAGTTCCAACCACTCCTGCTCGTCGGTCGTGCGAAATATCCAACGGGTGACGAACTGCGGGAGATGATTGCAAACACTTCAGGAAAAGGTGCTGAGAGCAAGCACAAACGCAAGACCTACGGTCGAGGGATAAACCGAGAGGACGACGACCAGTTCAAGCTCGTCTAGCGAATAGCGGGAACTGGTCGACGAATGGCTGCCCTGAGCCGCTTTTGGAAGGACTGGGTTCAGCTTTATAGGAGTGACGGTGGATATTGGTACGTCCCGAAAGGCAAAAGTATCAGCGACATTCCCGCGATACAGAAGTGGCTCAGGTTGTTGGTGCCGTTCGAGGGCAGGCCATGGCGAGAAACCCAACGACGCTACATGGCAAGCCTGTCCAAGGCACGCTTATCTCAAGCCAAGGCGACAGACGGGGACCGTCCGGGACCCCGATGTCGCCGAATGCTCGGGCAGGTGTTAGGCACTTCTGGGTTTTGCCTGGGTCGACGAAAACGAGGCGGTCACTCTTAAGATCGCCAACGACTTACGAGTGGAGCGTGACATACATGAGACCAACGTCCATGTAAGCGAGTTTTCTACGAACATTGCCGCTGTTTCCGTATAGGGCGATTGGAGGGGCCCATGGCGATCAGCGTGGAGTGGCAGAAATTCCTTCGGGAATACAGATCCTACGATGCATACTGGTATTTTCCGAAGGGTAGCACATGTGACACTGATGAATTCCGCGAGAAATTCAGAGTATATGACCTCTTTGAGGGCGAAGAATGGACGCCGGATCTCCAGCGTCAGATTTTGGTGGAACTGCGTTCTGATAAGCTTTCAAAGGGCGGCACAGCACTCCCGCGTCAAATCAAACGCGTTTTTGAAAATATGGGGCTTTGCTGGATTGCTGACGGTCAGCCGATCCGAGTGACACCGGCTGGACGAGCATATCTCCAGGAGCCTAAAGGCCGAAGCGCTATACTAGATCAGCAGGTTTGGCGCTACCAACTCCCAAACCCCTTGAATGCGTCCGAGGTAACGGCCGGTATCAAGTTGCATCCACACTCATTCTTCGTTGAAACCCTACTTTCTTCAGACGCATACGTCACGGGACAGGAGTATGTTATTTTTGTCTCTCGCGCTAGGATACAGTCCGACCTTGGAAACACGGTAAATCGTATAAAATCATGGCGCGCCCTTGCAAAGGCACGGCAGGACGAAATTCTATCTAACCTGGAGGGGCCTCTATTTAGAAAGATAAAGAACGACCACTCGTATTCCATGGCATTTCATCATTGTGATCTACTCCTGCGGCGCGGGCAGGATGGACTTTTTGTTGGAGCGACAGATGCTGCCGCTCTTCGGAGCCAACTCACGAAGCACAAAGGCGTCTCCGAAATAATCGAATTTGAAAACGAGCCAGATTGTATTTCATTTTACGGGGATACGGAGCACCACGGAACGCAAATAGACGCTCTCGAATACTACGTTGACGTCTCTGACGTAAAAAACGCAGTAAAGACTTTCCGCAAATTGCCGAAGGAAGTTCGTGGTGACATGACGCCGGAGGAGTTCGAACGAGCTCAGTTTTTGGAGAAAGACCTCGAAGATTACCTGCAGAAGCATCTTAATGACATTGAGGTTGGACTTAAGCTAATAGGTCGCCAACACCCGACCTCCGTGGGGCCTATTGATCTCTATGCAGTGGCCGATAACGGCGACTTAGTTGTCGTCGAATTAAAGAAAGGTCGTGCTTCTGACAAGGTCTTCGGGCAAATCTGTCGATATATCGGTTGTATCAGGACCGAACAGTCTCAACAAAACCATCCCGTCCGCGGTTATATTGTCGGGCGAGAGGTAGACGTGAAGCTTCAGTACGCTGCTAAAGTCGTTCCCAAGGGCGTAATCCGGCTGCAAACATTTGAGCTGGCGGGCGAGAAGAGCGCTCAAAATTGGATTCAGATCTCCACCACTTAGCCCGATCTTGGCAATTTAGACGGCGCTGCTGCTGGTTTGGTGGACACTGCAAAACCGCGCAAATATGAATCGGCGTGGAATTGGGGCCCCACCCCGAACGGCATTTACTCAAAATCAGAGGATTCAAGCGGATCCAGGTGGGGTCTCAATTCGATGCAGATTCACACTCAGCAGCCTCCCGCTTCAAGTCCGGCAGGCGACCCACACCAGCCCTCGCCACAAGCCGACGCGCTCATACGCGGCGGTGAAGTCGCGCGATGGGACCCTCCGCAGACCGAGCCGAGCCATCACGGCTTGCGACCGCACATTGTCGGCGCCTGTATAGGACAGGATTTCCTCCAGTCCTGTGCGTCGGAACGCGTCGTCGAGTGCGGCCCTGGCGCTTTCGGTGGCGTAGCCGTTCCCCCAGGCACCCCGCATGAACCGCCAGCCGACCTCGAAATGTGGTCCGAGGGGATGATCCGGGAGAAGGCGGGGCATTACCCCGGCGTACCCGAGGAAGGCTCCGTCGGCGTCCTCCACCGCCCAGCGGGAAACACCGTGCTCCACGTACGCCGCGCCGTAACGGTTGAATTTCGCGTCGCTTTCAGCCCGGCTGATCGGTCCGCCCAGATCGCGCATCACCTCCGGATCCGCGTGCAACCCGGCGAATGGAATGCGATGGTCTGCGCGCCAGGGAACCAGTTTCAACCGTTCCGTCCTGATCATCCGTCACCCACCGCGAACACTACGGCGCCGCAAACAGGTCGCTCACCACCTGCCTGGTTTCCGCCGTAATCATCTCCGCCACGATCCGCCGATGGCAGTGCCCCGGATCGCGCTCGAAGCACAGCAGGCACACGCGCTCGGTCCGTGCCAGTTCGGTCGCCTGCGCTAGCTCCGCCAGCGCCTGGTCCCCTCGCATATGCTCGCGGAAGATCGGCACCATGCGCTCCGGGTGCCCTGCCCGCACCGCGTCCCGCCCGGCCTTCGGCGTCCCCAGCGCCTGCAGGTGCAGATACCGGACCCCTACCTCATCCAGCCCCGCCGCAAGCTGCCGCTTGGAAAACCCCGGCTTGCGTGACTGCGGCACCGCCCGCACATCCACCAGCAACCCCACCCGCGCCTCCTTCAGCGCCGCCAGCACATCGTCGATCCGGCAGCCCTCATACCCGATCGTCAGCAGCTCCCGCATTTCCGCGTCCACACCGTCATTGCGCTCGCCCGCCTATCCAAGCACTCTCGCCGCCACACATCCACCACCGGGAGGCCCCCGCATGGCGTTCGACTTCACCGGCAAGCGCGTGATCGTTTGCGGCGGCAGCCGCGGCATCGGCCGCTCCATCGCGCTCGGCTTCGCCGAGGCAGGCGCCCACGTCTCGATCTGCGCGCGCGGCGCCGACACGCTGGAGGCCACCCGTGGCGAGCTCGCCCGCTCCGGCCACACCGCTCATGCCGGCGCCTGCGATCTAGGCGACCCCGCCGCCATCCGCCGCTACATCGCCGATGCCACCGGCGCCCTCGGTGGCCTCGACGTGCTGGTCAACAACGCCTCCGGCTTCGGCAACGCCGACGACGAGGCCGGCTGGAACGCCAGTATGGCCATCGACATGATGGCGATCGTTCACGCCAGTCAGGCCGCCCTGCCGCGGCTGAAACAATCAAAGGGCAGCATCGTCAACACCAGCTCGATCTCCGCCCTGCGCCCGGCAGCACGCCAGCCCCCGTACGGCGCCATCAAGGCCGCGGTGATCCACTACACCAGCACCCAGGCGGCCATGTACGCGCGCGACGGCATCCGCGTGAACGGCGTCGCCCCCGGCTCCATCGAGTTTCCCGGTGGCGTCTGGGACCGGCGCAAGACAGACAACCCCGACCTGTATCACCGCGTCTTCCGCACCATCCCGTTCGGCCGCATGGGCTCCCCGGAGGAAGTCGCCAACGTCGTGCTGTTCCTCGCCTCGCCGCTTGCCGCCTGGGTCACCGGCCAGACCATCGTCGTCGATGGAGGCCAGATGCTGGGCGCCTGACCCGAGGGCAGACCCGTTCCAGTGTCTTCGCCGGCGAGACATGAAGGCGCGGCGGTGGCGGCTGGGCCGATCGTCCACCCGGCCGGGGGATTGCCGTCTCACCCGTCACGCCTCGCTGAACGGGTCAGCGCAGCGGGCCCGCTGCCATCACACCAGTTCCAGCATCCCGAACAGCGCTACCTTCAGCATCGCCACGCTCACCGCCAGGTCGCCCGCCGCCTGCGTGCCGTCGGCAAGCCACGCCAGCAGCCGGTCGATGCGTCGCTGATCGGGCGCCGGCCGGACGGCCTCGCTCGCCAGCGCCCGCGCGGTCTCTGCCAGGGCCGCCGCATGCGGAAGTTCCCGCCGCACCGCAAGCTCCAGGGCGAGTGTTTCCAGCGCCATCCAAATCTCGCGCATCGCCGCGTCCATCGAGCGGCCTTCGGGCCGGATTGCTCCTGGGCTTCGGTCCGACATCGCCTACCTCCGCTCGTCAGAGGCTTGCGTGCCCACCCAGGATAACGACTGGTCGAATCGCCGCGCCAGCATGCGCTGTTCGCTGACCAGCCGTTCCGCGAATACCCCCAGGATCGCCACGCTTCCGGCGAACGCCAGGATCACGCTTGCGCATGTCAGCGTTTGAACACCCCCGCGCGCGAATATCGTGACACCCGCCACCTGTCCCACAGCCAACAGCCCGACAATCATCAGCGCGTCGTGCACCCGGTCGAGGCGCGCCGTCCTGCCGGGCGAGCCCCCCTGTGCCCTGGCCAATATCTTGTCCATCGCCCCTTTTCCTTCGCGATTGTCGGCAGAGCCTTTCCGCGATCGGCAAGCAACCGACCCACCACGTTAGAAATCCTGGCGATCGAGGCGCTGTGAGCTACATCACACCTCACCCCGGCATTCCGCCGGTAAATCGCGGCCGCGCGATTTCATTTTGATGCACGCAGTCGCCCCAGCCGACGGCGCGCTCACAACCGACTATCCCCGCCCTGCTGAAATCGGGCAAATCTCCGGCGATGACGTCCGCCAACGAAGCCCCCCCAATCCGGCCCCGTCGCAGGCGCGCCCCGCGCAAAACGGCAACGCCCCCGGTCATGCCCCTGGTCGACCCCACGGCTATCCCCCAGGACGGCGTGTTCACCCCCCTCACCACCGAGCGTCTCATCCTTCGGCCGCTCCGCGCCGACGACGCGGAATCGCTCCATCGCCTCATCAACGATTGGGACGTTTCCCGCACGCTCGCCGTGGTCCCGTTCCCTTATCCGCGCGCGCTCGCCGACGACTGGATCGCCTCCACCGCCCGCGAACTCGAATCCGGCTCCGCGTACCATCTCGCCATCACCGGCCAGGACGGCGCCGACGAGCTGCTGGTCGGCGTGGTCGGGCTGCGCCTCGATCTCAGGGCCCGCCGCGGCCGGCTCGGCTACTGGGTCGGCCGCCGCTTCTGGGGCCACGGCGTCGCCACCGAGGCCGCCGGCCGGCTCGCGCGCTGGGCCCTCGCCAATCTCGACCTCGACCGGCTGGAGGCCAACGTCGCCACCGACAACCCCGCCTCCGTCGCCGTGCTGCGGCATATCGGCTTCCGCGAAACCGGCCGCGGCACGGAGAAATTCGTCTCCCGCGGCGGCGAGCATCCCGTGCTGCGGTTCGAGGCCACGCGCGAGCACCTGTTCGCCGCTTCAATCCCGCCGACCGACCAGGACCAGGCCACAAGGCCGCTGCTGCTGGTCGCCGCCTGCGCGCTGATCGACGCCGACGGCCGCGTGCTGCTCACCCGCCGCCCGGAAGGCAAATGGCTTGCCGGCCTGTGGGAATTTCCCGGCGGCAAGTTGCAGGGCAACGAAACCCCGGAAGTCGCGCTGATCCGCGAGCTGAAGGAAGAACTCGGCATCGATGTCTCGGCCGCCTGCCTCGCGCCCTTCGCCTTCGCCTCGCACGACTACGAGCGCTTCCACCTGCTCATGCCGCTCTATCTCTGCCGCCGCTGGAAGGGCATCCCCCGCGCGCATGAGGGCCAGGCGCTCGCCTGGGTGCGGCCGCACAAGCTCGCCGACTACCCGATGCCGCCCGCCGACAAGCCGCTGATCCCGCTGCTGCGCGATTTCCTGTGAAAGGAACCTCATGCCGATGCCGGACGCAAATCCCACCGCCTGCCTGCTGGTCATCGGCAACGAGGTGCTGTCGGGCCGCACCCAGGACGCCAATATCAGGTACATCGCCGGCCGGCTGACGGAACTCGGTATCGCGCTGCGCGAGGTGCGCATCATCCCCGACATCGCCGACACGATCGTCGCCACCGTGAATGAGGTGCGCGCGCGCTACGACTACGTATTCACCACCGGCGGCATCGGCCCGACCCACGACGACATCACCAGCGAATGCGTCGCCGCCGCCTTCGGCGTCCCCTGGGAACCGCACCCCGAGGCCTGGGCCCGCATGGAGCGCGCCTACAAGCCGGGCGAGTTCAACACCGCCCGCCAGCGCATGGCCACCATGCCGCGCGGCGCCGCGCTGATCGACAACCCGATCTCCACGGCGCCCGGCTTTTCCATCGGCAACGTGCATGTCATGGCGGGCGTGCCGCGCGATCATGCGGGCGATGTTCGAGAATGTGGCGCCCGCTGCTGAAGGCCGGCCCGCCGATCCGGGCGGAAGCCGTGCACGTGGTGCGGCTGGGGGAGGGCGTCCTGGCCCTCGGCCTGGGTGAGATCCAGGCGCGCTACCCCGACCTCGACATCGGCAGCTATCCGTTCTACCGCGCCTCCGGCAACGGCGTCGCGATCGTTGCCAAGGGAACCAACCCGGCTCGCCTGCACGCTGCGATCGAGCAGGTCGCGCATCTCATGAGTCTCCCTCGGCGGCACCCCCATCCCCGGCGAACCCCCGCCCGACACCGGCTAAGCCACACCCGTCTTCATGCTGCGACGCCGAAAATGCTGGTGCGTCAGGTAAACGCTGAAGCGCCTGGCCGCACGCCATGTCCCGATTCGAGACGGATCGGCGTGTCAGCTTCCAATGGTCTGCCTTTCGACTTTTTCGCCGGGCCGGCTGGCGGCCGCCTGCACACCGGCCACGAGCGGATCTCCCGCCGGGATCGGCGAAATATAGAATTTCTGAGTTCCCACGGGAAGCACGTCGCCGCCCTGCGAAGCCTCCAGGGAGCGCACCGGCTGTTGCGCGTCTGACCCATATCCCCATGTGTCTGGCGGGTTGGGGCGGCGACCGTCGAGGAACCAATCGGTTGTAAAGCCACCCTTCGAATGTTTGACCAGGGAAACGAGGACGAGGAAATAGGCGAAAAAGCCGACTGCAAGCCCGAGACCATAGGCGGCGAACAGTTCGCCTTTCACCGGATCGAATAGTGCCGTAACGGCGCCGCCGCCGATCGCGCCGATCACCGTGGTAATATCGCCGATCTGCACGTCCCCTTCGCGGTACCGGTTAATGAAATAGAGATACCAGCCGATCACCGCGCCGAAGCCGGCGGCACCCCACTCCTGCAAGGTCATCCTTGGCTTGCCCTGTGGCGAGTTAGCAGTAAGGCACTGACGGCGCCTGCAGCAACACCGAGTGTAAGCATCCGAAGGCCCTCCACGCCCAACTGGGGCCATTCGAGACCGCGCCACCGACCCCGAGCGCGGCCGCAAATGCAAGAGACCGCCAAGAGAATGCGCCGGCGCGCGCAGTGTGGGTGTGAGCAAGTCAGCGCCCCTAACCAGCCGAGAACGGCCGCGAAGCTCAGCGCGCCCAAAGCATCGCCGTTCATGACTCCGGTCCCCATCGTAAGTTCGTTGCGAACGAGCGCGGGACCGCCAGTGCTTTGATCAGGCGGGACGCGCGGTGATCTCTCCCGTCACATAGGGGACGACAGCTCGTTCCGCTATGCTGATTGGCAGCCGAGAAGCACAGAAGGATCCCGAGACAAGCGATCCAGCTGGGGCTCCGATATCGTCTCGTCCCTCGCCCACGCCCTCCACGCCTGCGATCCGTTTCAGCGCCGACTCCGCCTGCTGACGTTGGGGGGATGCTTTCTTTCGGCGAGTAGCTCATCGGCCCGCTCTCGGGCATCGACGATAGTCTACCATGACGACATCCCTGATCTGCGCCATGGCTGCGGCGTCGCATTCAGGTGAATAGCTCAATTGAAGCGCCTGCAGAACATGGCCGATCTTGTTCGCGAATGTATAGTCACGCCCACCTGCAAACAATAGCCCGACGGGACGCGGGTTTCGTCCCAGGTCCAGATGAGCGAGCCCAAAGTCGCCACCATCCGAGAAGGCACGTCCCAGATTCGGTAATCGTAATCTGGTCGCTGAAATTCGCGACTCTTCCGTTGCCATAGGACACGCTGATCGAGGCATTGACGTCGACAATGCCGCCGGTGGTCAGTTGGGTGGTGCGCCCCGACTTCCCGACCTGCATGTCGTGCACTGCGTCAAGTGGTTGGGAACCGACACTGAAATAAGACCAGGAGCCATCTGCAGGACGAAGAACTCTTTTCTCACACGGTCCGGCCAGCACCATGCAGTTGCACAATCGACATAGTTTGGCTGGCCGGCAAAATTGAGCGGGACCCACTTGTTCAAGCACGCCGATCTGGTTCGCCGGCGATGGGGTGACATTTGGCAACAGATCCAGCGGGGCGGGTGATGGATCGCGTCTCCCGTCTGGCAGTCGTTGCAGTTGGCCAGGATATGATTGTTGCTCAGCACGAGGAGGCGCCTCTGCCGCTCGGGAGACAAGCCGCGCGCCAGGACTCCCTGGGTGCCGGCCGTGATCTTGAAGTGGCCGATCGAAATCCCGCATGGCGACGGTCGAACGCTTTGCATCGGCGACGAGCACGGAGATATGTCCCGTGTAGTGGACGTTGACGGGCATGGAGTCCGGCGCGAGATCGGTCATCCTGATAGTGGTCCACCAAGGACGCGTTTCACCGCGTCCATGCTCATCGCCTGGGCGACGTAGACGTTGAGGACCGGAGCGCCGGGCCCGCCGGCACCCACCAATTCGAAATCGCGATGCGCCGCTCCGATGCCGACGCCAACGATCGTGTCCTCGGACGCTCGGCGGACCGGCCGCGTTGGCCGCGAACGCGCTCGCGCTCCGGCGCGCGAACAGACGCCCCTCGAGGTCCTTGCGCAATTGCCAGGAGATCAGGTCCGACCAGCCTCGGCGACGCGGAGCGGCCGCCGAGTACGCATCCTGGGCCGGCATCTGCGCGGGGGCTCCGGCTTGGGCGTCTGGCGGCTCGAATCTCGTACGCAGCGCCTGCAACGTCTGACGCTCCGGAGGGAAGGTCGAGCATGAGCGGCCCCGCCGCGCGGCTGCGGGCCGCCCGGGCCACCCAGGTCCGGCGGCTCAAAGGCCTGGTCATCGGGCGAGGCGGGCTCCTGGGCGCTGGGCCGGCCGGCTTAGCCGACGGCCCCGCGCTCGGGGCGGCGACTTGCTGTGCAAGGAACGTCTTGGCGGCGGCGAGCGCGTTGTTCCAGCGGTTTACGAGACCCTTCCAGAAGGGGCTGAATTCGTCGCGGCGCAGCCGCTCATAGGCCTCACGCGACTGGCGCAAATCGTCGAGCAGGTCGAGCGGGCGCGTCTCGTCCCGCGCGACAGCCGCCAGCGTGTGAGATCCGATCGACCTGATCAGTGTCGACCCCGACCGCCTTCTGCAGGATCCAGGCTGCACCTCCTGCGCCACGATTGAAGACGCAGTCCCGGAGATAGAATTCGACCGCTGATTGGATGTCCACTGCGAGGCGATGTCGGTGTTCGGCGATGAACGCCGTCGCGCGTTCCTCGGCCTCACCCTGCCGGCCGCTTCGGATCAGCGCGACCAGCTCGTCGCAGACCACCTTGTTGTAGCGCTCATTGATACCTGCCACCTCATAGCGCCCGCCACCGTCACCTGGAGGCAGGTTGTAGACCATGAGGCGGCCCTGGCTATCCCGTACGCGCCTCGAAGCCAACAATGATCTTCGCCATCGCAAGGCGCTGCAGACGGCGCCGCGCGGCGGCGATCGCCTCCTCCGCCGCCTGGGCGGCCACGCCGATCTTGAGGTCCTGGACAACGCAGATGAACGGATCGGCCTTGTGCTGGCGGACCAGTCCCCGAAGCGTCGAGCTCGACGCGCGTCTTGCGGATCGAGTCGCTCTCGTTGCCCCCGATCGGTCATGGCGAGCGGCCGACCCGATCCTCGCCGACCTCGACGACTATCGCGCTGTGCGAGGGATAATCGGAATGGGTCCTCGCCTCCGCATAGGTTACGGCGCCGCCGGAGCGGTTGCGGTGAATGAGGTCGCCGAGGCGCGGCGCGTAGCTGTCGATCGGCCGGGCGCGGAACGTCCCGATATGCTGGTCGGCGTTGGCGATTGCGGCGCGGACAAAAACCGCATGCGCGGCGCTGAAGGTGAATTCCTGCCGCGTGGCGCCGGCGGTCTTGATGCACCAGGACACGAAGGTTGCCGACCACGCGAATTCCCCTATGTCCTCCGGTGGCGCGATGCCGATGCCGCGGCAATAAGTGTCGATGCGCGACCGAAGGGGTTCGTCCAATTCGCTGATCGTGTGATAGGCGTCGTATTCGCCTGTTACGACCGCGATGAGCTTCGCCACGTAATCCGTCGATTGCGGCGCCGCAGCCGCGGCCGGCTCGGCGCCCATTTCAACCAGGGTCGCCGGCTCGGCCTCCGGCGCTGCCGCCACGGCGGCGCCGCTCATCACCTGAGCCACCTCGTCGGAGGTATAACGGGGTCCCAGTGGCTGTTGTTCGGGACGTGGCAATGGCCGTAGTGGCCGCCCTTGGTTTGCCAGTTCGTTGCGCTTCGATTGAAGGGCACGTTCGGTTCCTGCCCATTGACCGGCGGGTAGGGAAAGCCGTTCGGCCAAACCGATGGAATGCCGTGCACCTGCTCCAGCCAGCGGCAGAGCGCCGCCATCGTTCTCAGCGCGGTTCGGCTCTTGGGTCGCCCCGCAAAGCCGACTAATTCAATCTGAATAGCGTGGCTGCGGTTCGTCTCGATGGTGCCGTTTGGATGTTTGAGCGCCGTGACCGCCGAATTAGTGTCGACGTGCTGATAGACAACGTCCTCTTCGACGGTAAAATGCGGATAGTTTCGTGTCTTCTTGTAGGTGGCTATCGCCCCGGCCGCAGAACTTCCTTCCGTCGTATGATGGATGACTTTAAACGGTCCCTGGGTGAATGGGCCAATGCCGGGTAACGGCGACCAGATTGCGAGCGGATACTGCGCCAAGAGAACCCCCCGAAATGATATTAATTCATTGGATTAAACTTTAGAGCAATTTTCTAGCGTTTGTCAACAGGACGCAATAACCTTCCACCTGTCGGATACCCGCTTCTGCAGTTCCACTAACCGCGAATATTGATCTAATTGATACAACTGATGACCGAGCAGAATCGGCGGCGAAAGTCGAAATGTACCCTGGACCGCCTGGCTTCCCATACTACTTGAGACAGCACTCCCAAAACGTAATCCCTATATTCCCCATCTAAATATACCTCCTGATCAAACTTTTTGTTCTTTAGGCCATCCTAGACATTCCGTGAGCATCCCGTTGACAATTCGAAATCGTGTGTTGGCCTCGTTCCAACCGGAATGTTCGTTCCCGATTCCGCGCACCCGCCTGCGAAAATTTCGGTGGCCTACCTCAAGAGATACATTTGGAGGTAGCTGGGTCACTACCATGCCTTGACCCTACCCCGTCGGAGATCATCGCAGTATCGTATCGTAAACTACGTTCACGGCAGCTTCCATCCCCCCAACCGGCAGATATGCTCCCACTGCGCCTTGGACACCGGCATCACCGACAACCGGGACTGCCGCACCAGCGCCATGTCCGCCAGCGCCGGATCCGCCTTGATCTCCACCAGCGTCACCGGCCGCGGCATCGGCGCCACCGCACGCATATCCACACTCACCCAGTCGCCGCTTTCGGCGGTCGGGTCGGGATAGGCTTCCCGCGCCACCTCCACCACGCCGACGATCTCCTTGCCGACATTGGAATGATAGAAGAACGCCCGATCCCCCTTCTTCATTGCCTTCAAATTGTTCTTCGCCATGTGGTTGCGCACGCCGGTCCACGGCTCCACGCCATTGGCAACCTGCTGGTCCCAACTGAACGCATCCGGTTCGGACTTCACCAGCCAGTACGCGGTCACGGCACCGACGAGTCCCCGAACCCCAACCCCTCATAGATCTCCGCCAGCGCAAGCCTCGTCTCATCGGGATACAGCGTCATCGTCTCCTCCGCGCGGGTCAGGTTCGCGCCCAGCGTCAGCCGTCCGTTCTCGCTGCGCGCCCAGATCACCACGTTCGGCTCCTCCTGTGAAACGACCACATAGAACCGGATCGACGGCGTGGCGTCGTAATCGCGCAGCTTGATTTGCAGATCGAGCCAGGCCGTGCTGCGCGACAGCACCTCGAACACCACGGCGGGCTCGGATGCATTGTGCGACTGCGGATCGAACCGACCGCAGTCGATCAGCGCATCGGGGTACCGTGTGTTGCCGGTCCCGGTGATCACCCGCAGATCAGACCCAAAGGGCCGGCATGGCGATCCGCGCAACCGGTCACGCAACGTCGCGACGATATTCAGGCCGATCAGGTGATGCGCCTGAGTTCCCCCGGTCATCAGCCGCGGCTGCCCATCCACCAGTTCGTATTTCGCCGGCTGCTCTGCCTCCCAGGGGAGGAACGCCTCCAGCGTCCACCGATGCAGCCCTGCCTCGCTCATCTCCTTCCTGCCTCTCCGGTGTTACGGCGATAAAATCCACCAGTTGCTTCAATATCGGCCCTGTTTGCTTTACAGACCGTCGCGGGAACCAGTCGCGTGGATGCCACCACCAGCTTTCCGCCGCAACGGCGCAGTCTGCACCGCTTCGCCAATCCGGGGCGCTTTTTGCGTCTCTCCGGGGCGGTCCTTCCATGGCTGGCGATCCCGGGGATTATCCTGACCGTGATCGGGCTGGTCTGGGGCCTGTTCTTCTCGCCGCCGGACTGGCAACAGGGCGACGCGGTCCGGATCATGTACATCCACGTCCCCGCGGCATGGCTGGCCTCCGCCGGGTATTTCGCCCTCGCCGCATGCTCGGCCGTCGCCCTGATCTGGCGCCATCCGCTGGCCGATCTGGCGGCGGTGGAAATCGGGCCGGTCGGCGCCGGAGTCACCGCGCTCTGCCTCGCCACCGGCAGCCTGTGGGGCAAGCCGATGTGGGGCGCCTGGTGGGTGTGGGACGCCCGCCTCACCTCCGTGCTGATCCTGTTCTTCCTCTATCTCGGGCATATCGCCCTGGTGCGCGCGTTCGACAGCCCGGAACGCGGCTACCGCGCGGGCGCCATCCTGGCACTGGTCGGGGCGGTCGACCTGCCCATCATCAAGTTCAGCGTCGATTGGTGGAACACGCTGCACCAGCCCGACACCATCACACTCACCGGCGCACCCACCATGTATATCTCCATGCTGTGGCCGCTGCTGTTCTGTACCCTCGGCTATACTCTGGGGTTCGCCGCCATCATCGTCGCCCGCCTGCGCGCCGCGGTCATGGAGCGGCGGATCCGCGCCCTGCTGATGGCCCGGGTGCAGGAAGCCGCATGACGCATCTGCCGTTTGTCGCCGCCGCTTACGCGCTGGGAGTGCTGCTGCCGGTCATCTACGCGGTCGCCGCCTTCCAGCGCACGCGCCGCGCCACCCGCCGGCTCGCCGGCATCGACACCAGGCGGGCCCGGTCCCGCGGTTCGCGGCCCACATGACCCGCAAGCGCCGTCGTCTTTATGCTCTGCTTGCCGGCGGCATCGGCCTCGGCTCCGCCACCGCGCTGGCGCTGACCGCGTTCCAGAGCAGCCTGCAATTCTTCGTCTCGCCGTCGCAGATCGTTTCGCACCAGATGCCCCCCGGCCGCACCCTGCGGCTCGGCGGCCTGGTGGAGGCCGGCAGCGTGCAGCACAGCGCCATCGCCGGCCATCCGCTGGCACGATTCCGGGTCGGCGACGGGCGCTCGACCGTCGAAGTCACCTACACCGGCGCGCTGCCGGACCTGTTCCGCGAAGGCCAGGGGATCGTGGCGATCGGCTCCGTGCAGCGGGACGGCACATTCCGCGCCGACGAGGTGCTGGCAAAACACGACGAGAACTACATGCCCAAGGAAGTGGTCGAAGCGCTGAAGAAAAGCGGGCACTGGAATCCGGCCACGGGCGGCCCGCCCCCCGCCGCCACCTGGGATACGATGCAGCTTCGCAGCACCGCCGCCAGCACGCAGGCGGGCGGATGAGCCCCGAACTAGGTCATTTTGCCCTCGCCCTCGCCGTGGCGATCGCCGCGGCTCAGGCGGTACTGCCCCTGGTCGGCGCGCACCATCGCGACGCGCGCCTGATGGAGGCGGCTCCGGCGCTGGCCATCGGCCAGCTTCTGGCGTTAGCGACCTCGTTCGGCTGCCTTATCTGGAGCGCGGTGATTGACGATTTCTCGGTCTTCGACGTAGCCGAGAATTCCAGCACCAACGAACCGCTGATCTACAAGATCACCGGCACCTGGGGAAACCATGAGGGGTCGATCCTGCTCTGGTGCCTGATCCTCGCCTGCTGCGGGGCGGCGGTGGCGGCAGGTGGCCGCAACCTGCCGTCGGCATTGCGGGCGCGCGTGATCGGGGTGCTGGGCCTGGTCTCGGCGGGGTTCCTGCTCTACGCGCTGACCGTCTCCAATCCGTTTCTGCGCGTCTGGCCACCGCCGCTCGACGGCCGGAACATCAACCCGCTGCTGCAGGACCCCGGCCTGGCGATGCACCCGCCAGTGCTCTACGCCGGCTATGTCGGGTTCGCGATCCCGTTCGCCTTCGCGGTCGCCGCGCTCATCGAGGGCCGCGTCGATGCCGCCTGGGGCCGCTGGGTGCGTCCCTGGGCTCTCGGGGCTTGGTGCCTGCTGACCAGCGGCATCGCGCTGGGCTCCTGGTGGGCCTACTACGAACTGGGCTGGGGCGGGTTCTGGTTCTGGGACCCGGTGGAGAACGCCTCGCTGCTGCCCTGGCTCACCGGCACCGCCCTGCTGCACTCGGCCATCGTGGTGGAGAAGCGTGATGCGCTGAAGACCTGGACCGTCCTGCTGGCGATCGGCACCTTCTCGCTCAGCCTGTGCGGCACCTTCATGGTGCGGTCGGGGCTGTTGAACTCGGTGCACGCCTTCGCCTCGGACCCGACTCGCGGCGTCTTCATCCTGGTCTTGCTGGCGCTGGTCATCGGCGGCAGCCTGCTGCTGTTCGGTCTGCGCGCGCCGCAACTCGCGCCCTCCGGCGTGTTTGCCCCGATCTCGCGCGAAGGCGCGCTGGTGCTGAACAATGTGTTGCTGTGCTCGATCGCCGCGGTGGTGTTCACCGGCACGCTCTATCCGCCATTCGTCGCCCTGGTGTTCGGCGCCACCCTCAGCGTGGGGCCACCCTATTTCCATCTCACCGTTGTCCCCCTGCTGGTCCCATTGTTCCTGGCCATGAGCGTCGGGCCGGTGCTGCCCTGGAAACGGGCCGATCTGCTGCCCGGCGTGCTGCGGCTGTGGTGGGCGGCGGCACTGGCGGCGCTGGTCGGCATCGCGGCCGAGGCCGGCCTGCGCAATGCCTTCGCCGCTGCCGGCTTCGCCGCGGCGACCTGGCTCATCTTCGGCGCCTTCGCCGAGCTGGCGGAGCGGGTCCGCCTGTTCCGCATTCCGCTTGCCGCCACCTGGGGACGCGTCACCGCCCAGCCGCTCGCCGTGTGGGGCGCCGCCATCGCCCATGCCGGCATGGGCGTCACCGTGGCGGGCATCGCGGGGATGGCGCTGTCCGCCAGCACGATCGTCTCGGTGCACCCAGGCCAGACCATTGCATTCGGCGGCTATGACTGGGCGCTCACCGGCCTCCATACGCAGCCGGGATCCAACTACACGGCGCGCGTCGCCGACCTTCTGGTGACGCGGAACGGCAAGCAGGTCGCCCTGTTCCACCCGTCCCGCCGCAACTTCGCCCGCGAGCAGCAGACGATCAGCGACACCGCCATCCAGACCAATCTTATCCGCGACCTGTATACCGTGATGGGCGACGAGCGTGACGGCCAGGTGGTGCTCCGGCTGCACGTGAATATCCTGGCGCCCTGGATCTGGCTTGGTGCGCTGGTCATGGCCATCGGCGGCGCCCTGTCCCTGGCCGATCGCCGTCTGCGCGTCGGCGCCCCAGCCCGGCGACGCGCCCTGCTGCCCGCGCGAGTTTCCTCATGGACGCGCTGACCCGTCGCCGCATGCTGATGCTGGCGCCCCTCGGGCTGGCCGCGGCGGCCGGCGGCGGCTTCTGGGGCCTGCTGATGCGCATGCAGCGGGGCACCTACGATCCGCACACCCTGCCCAGCATGCTCGTCGGCAAGAAATTGCCGGAATTTTCGCTGCCGGGCCAACCACCCTCGACCGGGTTTTCCAGCACCGACATCACCGCCGGCGGCCGCCCGGCGCTGGTGAATTTCTTCGCCTCCTGGTGCATCCCCTGCATCCAGGAAGCACCGACACTGGCGCAGCTCCGCGAGCAGCAGGTGCCGATCTGGGGCATCGCCTACAAGGACACCGTCTCCGCCACCGCCGGCTTCCTGCAACAGAACGGCGACCCGTATGTCCGCGTGGCCCGTGACGATGGCGGCCAGGTGGCGATCGATTTCGGCGTGTATGGCGTGCCGGAGACCTACGTCGTGGACAAGGACGGCGTGGTCCGGCTGCGCTGGGCCGGCGGCCTGTCCGACGATATCGTGCGCGGCACGCTGCTGCCGATGCTGAAGTCGCTGGCGTGAAGCGGCCGCTCCTGCTGGTCCTGCTGCTTTTGGCCCTGTCTATCCTGGCCGGCTCCGCCCACGCCGTCAGCGATCCGGCAGAAATGCTCCCCAATCCGCTCCAGGAGCGCCGCGCCGAAGCGATCGGCGACCAGCTTCGTTGCCTGGTGTGCCAGAACGAAAGCGTCGAGCAGTCGGACGCCGACCTTGCCAAAGATTTCCGCCGCATCATCCGCCAGCGCGTCGTCGCCGGCGACACCAACCAGCAGGTGATCGCCTGGATGGTGGCGCGCTACGGCGATTTCATCCGGTTGCGCCCCCCGGTGGATGGCCAGACCCTGCTGCTGTGGGCCGCGCCGCTGATTGCGCTGCTGGTCGCCGCCGGCGCCGTGCTGATCGGCTGGCGCCGCCGTGCCCGCATGCCGGAGCCGCTGTCCGCCGCCGAACGCCAGCACCTCGCCAATCTGCTGGAGTGAGCCGGGCCGCATGATCTCGCTCTGGCTCGGAGTCGCCGTGTTGCTGGCGATTGCGCTCGCCCCGCTGGCGCTGTCGCTGCGCCGCGCCGGCCTCGCCCGCGGTCGGCGGGAGGCGGCCCTGGCCCTGCACCGGGCCCAGCTCGCGGAGCTGGACCGAGATCTTGCAGAAGCACGGATCGGAACCACGGAGCACGCCACGGCCGTGCTGGAGGTCCAGCGTCGGCTGCTCGCCGCCGATGGGCTGGCCGACCCCACGGCACACGGCGACTCCCGCTCCGGGGTGTGGACCGCGCTGGCGCTGGTGCCGGCCGCGGCGGTGCTGCTCTACCTGGTGGGCGGCTCGCCAGGGATGCCGGCCATGCCGCTTAAACAGCGGATCGCGGAGGCGCAGCAGCGGGTCCGCCAGGAAGCGGCCCTGGTGGCGCAATTGAAGCAGGTGCTGGCGGAGCTCGATCCCACCTCCGACAAGGCGCGCGAAGGCTACATCCTGCTGGGCAATGCCGAGGCCCGCCTGGGCCACATGAATGGCGCGGCATCGGCCTGGCAGACCGCATTGAAGGCCCGCTTCGACCCGACCCTGGCGGTCGAAACCGCCGAGGCAATGACCGAAGCAAGCGGCCACGTCACCGATGAGGCCCGCGCTCTGTTCCAGCGCGCGCTGGCCGCGGGTCCGGGGAATGCGCCTTGGCGGCCGATGGCCGAACGGCGGCTGGGCGGAGGCTGAAGCGGAGATTGGGGACGCCCGGATGTCGGACGCATATGCACGAATGCCGGCGCTTGGCACCCGCGCTTCGCACCCATCATGCGCGGGCTTAGGAGTTGTTCGGAAACAACCGCGTCATCTCGTCATTCCCGCGGAAAGCGGGACTCCAGGCAAACCCTCGGAATTTCGTCGGCTCTCGCCTGGATGCCCGCTTTCGCGACGCTTTCGCGGGCATGACGGATCTCGGGCGAGCATGATGGATCTCGGGCATGACGGATCTAGAGTCTTCGTCCTTGCGGGTTGGTATTATAATTATACTTGCCGAAAACGAAGATTGGCCGCAGTGGCGCGCTTCAGGCGCGCCTCCGCTTTCGCCCCGCGCCGTTCCGCTCCAGCCTACGGCGGACCCGTTCCACCTCCGGTCCGACGATCATCAACGGTGCGAAGCCCGCGGCTTCCCACAGCCGGATGCTGAAGTCGGGGTGAAGCTGGAGTGCGCATGCCCCACCCTCGAAGGCGGTCTTTGGCGCCGGTGTCGAGCAGGCTCTCGGCGGGAAGGCGTTCGGCGAGGATCACGGCGTGGCGTGGCAGTTCCAGGTGCCAGTATTCCACCCGGTCGACCTGCTGCTGTCGGACCGAGCCTCCGTTTTGAAGGTACTTCACCGGGATCAGCACCCGTTCCGCGTAGATGGCGTGATCGGGGGAGAGCAGGAGGTTCCGTGCCGGGGTGTTGGGGCCGAAGGCATGCGCCTCGATGCGGATCGGCCAGACCGTGGCCGGCCTGGGGTGGCGCCAGCAGTCCACGCGGCGCCGGCCGATCCACGTGACGGGGGCCGAGCCGCCCTCGGCCAGAAGGACATGCTCGCCGACCGAAAGGGCTTCGATCGGGCGGTCGCCGTATTCGGTGGCGATGCGAGTGCCGCGGGCGAAGCAGGCGACATCGGGGACGATGTCCTGCGAGGTGCCGATGCCGACCACGGGGAAATAGTCGGTTGGGAACGCGTCGGAGCCGACCGACCCACCGTCCGGCACGGTGCCGGCCGGGAGGTAAATGTAGCTGAGTTCGATGGTGGCGCCGGTCGATCCGCCAAGTTGGAACAGCGAGTTTCCCGGCACCAAGACGTCGGCGGTGCCCGAAGACGAGAGGGCGAGGTCAAATGTGCCACTGCCGGTCAAGGCGGTGAGATCGGCCGTATCAGTCAGCGTGTCAGTGAGGGAGTTGGTCGAGATGAGGCCGGAGGCAGACATGCCGGACGTTCCGGCGAAATCGACCGTCCCGTCGAACGCCGCCAGGGAGCCCGACATGTCCGCAGTGAGGCCAGGGGTGATCTCTTCGATGGCGCCGGGCAGCTCCAGGGTGATCGAGCCGACCTGGTCGAGGCTGTAGCTGGCGATGGCGCTGCCCAGGTTTTCGAGGGCGATGCTGCTGTTGAGGTCCCCGGTGACTTGGATCGCTACCGCTTCCAGCGTGCCGAGAGAGGGATCGAACTGAAGCGCCGGAAGCATTGCCGACCAATCGGTAATGGTATCCGGCACGACGAATGTCTGCGGCGCGGTGGCGACCGACTGGTCCGGCACGAATGCGAACGGGGGCGGATTGTATGCACTGGACGCCGCTTCCCGCCGAATCCGCCACCTCCGCCAGGGGCGGCCGTGCCATACTGGTATTCCAGCGTAACCTGGGCGCCGGCGGTGGTCTGGCTCAGCATCTCCAGGTTGGCCGGCCCGATTTCCTCGACGGAGGCCTGGCCGGAGACGGTGACCGGCACCGTGCCGGTTCCGACGAACGGGCCGGGATCGGCGGAGACGGTCTGCAGCGTGGAGGCGGTGGCGACCTGCGTCAGACCGCTGACGACCGTGCCCGAGGTACCGGCGAAATCGATCGTGCCACTATAGGCGCCAAGCTCTTCGGGCCCTGATGCCGTGGTCGGCTCCGCGGCGATCGAGACCTCGTAGCTCGGGGTGGTCGCTTCGACGACACCGTAGATCGCAACGGAGCTGGTGACGGCGTCGGGCTGCAGGTTCTCGATCGAGACGGTACCGCCGACATCGCTTGTCAGCGACAGGCCAACGGCCTGGAGCGAGCCAAGGTTGGGATCGAACTGCTGGAAGCCGAGCGTGGTGTTCCAGTCCGTGGCCGAATCCGCCACGGTCTGCGTCTGGGTGATGGTCTCCGTACTCACGGCTGCTTCCCCACGCTCGCCGGCGAGATCATACCGGAATGGTTCTGGATCGCCAGTGTCATGGAGGGACGCCTCCGTCTGTGCACCAGCCCGCCGACCCACCCCCAAACCGTCAGCACCGCCATGTCGATACGCTGCTGGCGCCCGCCGGCGAACTGGACGACCTTGCCGCCATGACGCGACAGCCCGCCTACGACCGCCGCTTCAGCGTAACGGAATCTGCCGAAGCCGCTTGCGCGCGAGCAGATTCGCGCGCTCCACGCATCGCCAAGATCCCAGTCACGCGCGATCTGCCCTGATGCGCCAGGGCGGATGGCTGGAACTGCTGCGCGGGGACAACGCCGCCCGTAGCGCCGTGGTCGGTGGTGGCATGATCATCCATGCCATCAGCACCTTCATCGTCGTCACCATCCTGCCGACCGTCGTCCACGAGATCGGCGGCCTGGATTACTTCGCCTGGAGCACAACGCTCTACGTCGCCGCCTCCGTCCTCGGCGGCGCGTTGTGCGCGCGGCTGCTGGCGCGCGTGGGAGCGCGCGGCAGCTACCGCGCGGCCCTGTCCTGCTTCGCACTCGGCACGCTGCTCTGCGCACTGGCGCCGTCCATGCCCGTGCTGCTGGCAGGGCGGCTGATCCAGGGCGTCGGCGCCGGCACGCTCTCCGCCCTGTCCTTCACCATGGTGCGTACGCTGTTCGACGAATCGCTGTGGTCGCGCGCCCTGTCGCTGACCTCGGCGGCCTGGGGCATCGCCACCCTGGCAGGGCCTGCGGTTGGCGGCGTCTTCGCCCAACTCGACGCCTGGCGTGCGGCATTCTGGTCGGTGCTCGCCCTCGCGCCGCTGCTCCTGCTGCTCGTCGAACGATTCCTCCCGCGTGACCTCGCGCCGCCCGCCCCGCCGCGCACACGTCTCGCATTGCTGAACATCTGCATCCTGGTGGGCAGCGCGCTCGCTATCTCCATCGGCGGCAGCGCAACCGAGGTCACCGCCAACGCCGCCTGGCTGGCGGTCGCCCTGAGCGGGCTTGCATATTTCGTCTGGCTGGAATCGCACGGCCGCCGTCTGCTGCCGTACGGCGCCTGCAACCCGGCGACTCCACTCGGAGCCGCCTACGCGACGATGTTGTTGCTCATCATCAGCGTCACCACCGAAATCTTCGTCCCCTATTTCCTGCAGATGCTGCACGGCGTGACGCCGCTGCACGCCGGCTACCTCTCCGCGCTGATGTCCGCCGGCTGGACCACGGGTTCCGTCGGCGGCTCCAGCCGGGGTGAAGGCGGTGCCCGCACCCTGCTCACCGCCGGCCCGCTGCTCGGCGCCGGAGCTATTGCCGGAATGCGCTTCCTGGTGCCGCAACCCGGCATCCTGGCGGACGAGGCCCAGCTTTGGGCGATCGGCGCCTGCCTGTTCGCCCAGGGCCTGGGCATCGGCCTCGCCTGGCCGCATCTGTGCGCCAAGGTTTTCGCCTTTGCCCCCGATACCGAGAAGGACCTCGCCGCCACCTCCATGACCATGGTGATCATGATTGCCAATGCGCTCGGCACCGCGCTGGGTGGCATGATGACGAACCTGGCCGGAATGACCGTCCCCGGCGGCACTGCCGGCGCCGCCCTGGCCGCGGCCCGGCTGTTCGGAGTCTACGCGCTGGCGCCGCTGCTGGCGTTCCTGGTGGTGCGTCGCCTGCTATGGTTTCGCATGCTGACCCCGGTGCGCTGAGCGCCTCATCCCGGCGATCCGCACTGCCCGCTATAGGACCGCAGATCGACCCGCCGCAGAATCTCCGTCTTTCCCAAGAGCGGCACACCCCTGAATATGCGTGCATGGAGTGTCCCATCTGGCTCGAACACGGCCGACAGCCGATACACCGTCTGCTTGTCGGGATCGAGAATCGAACCGTCGTCCCATTCATTCGGAGCTTTCGCGGTCAGGCCCCAGACGATCGTCATGCCGCACTGCGTTGGCCGTCGGGCCGGGTCCCGCAGCCACACGATCCGCCCGCAAACCCGACTCTCGCAGTCGAAGATGCGCAGCACGAGATCGCGGATGAGCCACGTCCCGCTCACCGATGGTGCCGCGGCACGAGCGCCACCCGCCATCGACACCAGGCTGAGCGCCACCAGCCACGCGGCAATCCACCACCTGCCGACGCGGCCCGTCGCCCCCCTTCGCCTGACCGGGATGGCTCGCAGAGGCAGCCCGTCGCTTGGCGCATCGCTAATTCGTATCAGTGCCATCGATCCTACCGCTCGTTCCGACATGCGTGTCTACCAGCACACCGTCATTCCCACGAAAGCGCGCATCCACGTCTCACCGGGTGGATACCTGCCTCCAGGAGCACGACGAATAGCGTCTGTCCCCTGGCATACTACCGGCCGCCCCACCGATCGGCCCCTCGGACGTTACCGCGCCATCGGCTCGCATACGGTATCGCGATGAACGGAATGATGCCACCCTGCTGACAACCTGGAAGGACAATCACCATGCCGAAGAAACTCGAAGGCAAGATTGCGCTCGTCACCGGCGGCTCGCGTGGCATCGGCGCCGCGATCACCAAACGCCTGGCCGCCGATGGAGCCTCGATCGCCATCACCTACACGAAGGGCGCAGACGCCGCGGCATCGATCGTGAGTGCCATCGAACGTGCCGGCGGGAAAGCAATCGCGATCCAGGCGGACGCCGCCGACGCCGCCGCCGTCAAGGCCGCGATCGAAAAGACCGTCGCCACCTTTGGCGGCCTCGATGTGCTCGTGAACAATGCCGGCACCGCCATTCCGAAGAGATTCGAGGACGCCACGCTGGAGGAACTGAACCGCGTGATCGATATCAACATCCGCGGCACGTTCCTCACGACGCAGGCGGCGCTGAAGCACATGAACAATGGCGGCCGCATCATCATGATCGGCTCATGCGTGGGTGAGCGCATGATGACCCCCGGCCTGGTGCCCTACGCGGCCACCAAAGGAGCCATCAAGATGTTTGCGCAGGGCTTGGCCAGAGAGGTCGGGGACCGCGGCATCACGGTGAACAACATCCAGCCGGGCCCGATCGATACGGAACTAAATCCCGCAGCCGGCGAATGGGCGGTTCCCCAGAAGGCTGCCACCGCGCTTAATCGCTACGGCAGTGTGGACGATGTCGCGGCGCTGGTGGCGTTCGTCGCCGGACCGGAGTCGTCGTATATTACCGGTTCGAACCTGACCGTTGACGGCGGTACGAACGCCTGACGCAGGGCCCCGGCTAACTCGAGCGCTGCGCGGTCAGGCACTGAGCCGTATCGCGAGGCCGGTCATGGCGCGCCATCGGGGATATCGCGACGGAAAGACGTGGGTGCCCGGGACAAGCCAGGACAAGCCCGGGCATGACGGACGCGCCGAGCACGACGAGCAAGGCCGGGCATGACGAGCAAGCGCGGGCTAATCACCGCTCTGTCTCGCCCCCACGGTCGTGCGGTGCGCGCTGGTGGGCAAGATCGCCAGTGCGCCCCGATGCTCATTTGGTCGCGCCCGGCGAGGAACGATCGCAGGACCACCCGAAACGACATCGCCCTGGATCAACTGATACCAAACGTCGGACGCGCTGTCTCGCGTTCATCATTCCCGCGAAAGCGCGAATCCAGCCGCACCCCCGAACTTCCGCAGGTTCTCGCAGAAAAGCCCGTGCGGATGTGGATGTGTCCGCGCGCTGGAGGTCTCGCAACACCCGAAATCCCTGAAAGCGGGTTGCACAGACCCGAATGTCGGGTTTGCCTTTAATCAGTAATAATAGTAGCGCCCATGCCGATAATTGCGGTGACGGTAGTAGTGGCCCTTGTAGTGATACGGGTAATAGCGATTGTGGTAATAATAGACCTCGCTCAAAAGGCCGTTGGTAAACGCGGGCGCCACTTGCGGCGCGGCGGTGACGACGGGACCAGCCGTCGCCTCTTGTGATGCGACAACGCTCAGCAGGCCAGCCACGACCAGGATTGACGGCAGGATAAGGCGACGCATGCAGGACCTCCGATCAGCAAGCTGTTATACCAGCAGGCGCGCAGACTTATCCATACCGTCATCCTCGCGCCAGATCCGGAAAGCCTCGGCGCGAGCACGGCGATAATCGCTCGACGCCATGAGATGACGCCGTGGCCGTAAACCGTGGAACCTGCTCGACTATCCCCTATTTCCAGCTTGCCAGATAGAACCGCGGCAGCTCGTCCGGGAACGGCTGGAAATTGAGGTTCGACGCGAACGCGTAATACGTCACGAAGGTGAACAGCGGCAGCCAGTAAGCCTGCTCGGTTATCCGCTGAATTGCTGCCGTATAAGCCTTCTCCCGCTCGGCCGGGTCGGTCGCCAGCCCACCGGCGGCGACTGCCTTCTCCACGGCCGGATCGCGCGCATAATCGTTCGAGCCACCGCCGAAGAAATACGGCAGGATGGCGGAGACGTCGTTGATCGAGTAGCTGCCCCAGCTTCCGGTGTTGAGCGGTGTCTGCCCCGCCATCACCCTCTGAACCACCGCGCCGACCTGAAGCTGCTGGATATCCGCGTTGATTCCCACCGCCTTCAGATAGGTCTGGATTGCCGCGTTCCAGGATGGAAGCAAATAGCTCACCAACGTCGTCGAGAAACCAGTCGCGTAACCAGCTTCTTTCAGCAGCGCCTTTGCCTTTTCAGGATCGTACGAATAAGACACCGCGGCCTTGTCTTCGCATCCAAACTGCGTCGGGTAGCACGGCGCCGCGATCGGATGGCTATCGCCCTGCACGAGGTTGTGGGCCATGGAGGCGCGATCGATCGCATAGAACATCGCTTGTCGCACCTTCTGGTTCTGCAGCGGCGCGTCGCCGCCGGCACGTCCCGCCGCATCGACCTGGAAATAGCCGATCCGCATCGAGCCCGCGCGCAGCGCCGTTTTGCCCGGCAGGTCGTGCAGGCTCTGGTACTGGTCAGGATTGTATTGCCAGATCCAGTCGGCCTGCCCGCTGATCAGCGATGTCAGCTCGCCCGCGGCGTCCAGCACCTCGATGATCGTCAGATGTCGGATCGCCGGTTTGCCCTTTGGGCTGCCCGCATAATATCCCTCGAACCGTTCCATATCGATCTCGCTGGTGCCGTCCACGCGCGTGATCTTGTACGGCCCGGTGCCGACCGGCTGCTTGGAATACGCTTCCCCGCCCACCTTCTCCCGGTATGCCTTGGGATAGATCGGCAGCACCATCGCAAAATATTCCAGCGCCGCCGGAAACACGCTTTTCAGATGGATCCGCACCTGCAACGGGCCCAGCTTCTCCGCACGGTCGATAAAGGCGAAGTTGCTCGGCACCATCACCTTCGGATCGTGCAGGATCGTGTCGAACGTATAGACAACGTCGTCCGCGCCGAAGGCATCCCCATTGTGAAACTTGACGCCGTCCCGCAGCGTGAAATCCAGCGTCTTCGGGTCCTGCCACTTCCATTCCGTCGCCAGTGCCGGCACGATCTTGAAGGTCTGCGGATCGCGATATACCAGCGTATCCCACGCCTCGTGCGCCACGATCAGCCCGGTGCGCAGGCTGTTGCGATACGGATCGACATCGGGAATAGCGTCGCGCCAGGTGATGGTCAGCGTGTCGCTGTCCTTGTCCGCCCGCGCCACGCCGCTAAATGATGATGCCGCGGCAACAGCCGCCGTTGCACCCAGAAATGCCCGTCGCTTCATTGGCTTCGCCTCCCCGATGATAAAACGCTAAGAGACCGCAGCTTCCGGTGCAAGATGGCATTCCACCGACCCACGTGCCGGCGCCTGCGTTCGGCAGATATCAATCGCTATCGGGCAGCGCGGGTGGAACCGGCAGCCGCACGGGATATTCGCCGGATCCGGATAGCCCTCGCCCATCGGCACGTCCGGCAACCCCAACCCCGGCTCCGGCGTCAGCACGGAAGCCAGCAAAGCCCGGGTATAGGGATGTCCCGGCGCCGCGAATACGCGCTCGTTTGCGCCATGCTCCACGATCCGTCCGAGATACATCACCGCGACCTCGTCGGCGATGTGCTCCACGACCGCCAGATTGTGGCTGATGAACACCAGGGTCAGATCGAACGCGGCCCGCAGATCCATCAGCAGGTTCAGGATCTGCGCCTGCACCGACACGTCCAGCGCGCTGGTCGGCTCATCGCAGATCAGAATCCGCGGCTCCACGACCAGCGCTCGCGCGATCGCCACGCGCTGGCGCTGCCCACCGGAAAGTTGCGACGGGAACCGACCCACCATGTCCGCCGCCAGCCCCACCTGCGCCAGCATCCGCGCCACGCGCTGGCGGTAATCCGATCGCGTCACGCCCTGCGCGCGTAGCGGCAGGCCGACGATGTCGCCCACTCGCCGCCGTGGGTTGAGCGAACTCATCGGGTCCTGAAACACCGGCTGGATCAGTCTTGCGCGGGCCAGGCGGCCCATCGCCCGCAGATCCTGCCCGGCAATCCGCACCATCCCATCGCTTGCCGGCAGCAACCCCAGCAGCATGCGTGCCAGGGTGGACTTGCCGCAGCCGGACTCGCCGACGATGCCGATCGCTTGCCCTTCCGCCACCCGCAGCGACACATCGTCCACCGCCACCACCCGCCGCGGCGCGCCGAGCAGCCCCTGCCGCTGCTCGAACACGCGCGACAGCCCGGTCGCCTCGATGGCCCACGTCACGTGCGCGCCCACCCCGGCTGCAGCCGGCACGCGTAGCGGTGATCGCTGTCCACCGCACGCTCCGGCACGCTATCGGCGCAGGCGGGAATTGCCTGCGCGCAGCGGTCGCGGAACGCGCAACCGGAAAACCCCGTGCCGATCCGAGGCACGATGCCGGGAATGCTTCCCAGCTTCTCGCCCCGCCGCACCCGCCCGGGCACTGGGATGCAGGCCAGCAGCCCGCGCGTATAGGGATGATGCGGCGCCGCGAACACCGATCGCGCGGACCCATGTTCCACGATCCGGCCGGCGTACATCACGCTCACCCGGTCGGCCACGCGCGCCACCACGCCCAGATCGTGCGTGATCAGCAGCACCGCCAATCCCATCTGCCGCTGAATGTCCTTCAGCAGCCGCAGGATCTGCGCTTGTACCGTCACATCCAGCGCCGTCGTCGGCTCATCCGCGATCAGCAGTTCCGGTTCGCACAACAGCGCCGTCGCGATCATCACCCGTTGCCGCAGCCCGCCCGAGAGCTGGTGCGGAAATTGGCCCAGCCGCATCGAAGGTGCCGTCACGCCGACCCGCTCCAGCATCGCCACGCTCTGTTCGGCGGCGTTGGCGCGCGACACCCCGCGGTGCCGACGAAGCACCTCCGTCATCTGCGAGCCGATCGTGTAGGCCGGGTTCAGGCTGGTCATCGGCTCCTGGAAGATCATCGCCATGCGGTCGCCGCGCAGCCGCGCCATGCCGCGCTCATTCAGCCTGCCGATCTCGTTGCCGCCGAACGCGATGCGCTGTGCACTCAGGCGTGCCCGCCGGGGCAGCAGCCGCATGACCGAAAGCGCCGAGACGGACTTGCCGCAGCCCAACTCGCCCACCAGGCAATGCGTCCGTCCACGCTCCACGCGCAGGTCGATGCCGCGTACCGCCTCTAGCTCGCCGAACCCGACGCGCAGATCCTCGACCTCCAGCACCGCGCTCATTGCTCGGTGCGTGCCCCGAGCCGGTCGCGCAATCCGTCACCCAGCAGGTTGATGCCCAGCACCAGGATCAGCAGTGCGATGCCGGGAATTTCGATCACCCACGGCTTGAAGAACATGTAGTCCTTGGCTTCCGCGATCATCAGCCCCCAGGACGGCAGCGGCGGCGGAACACCGAGACCCAGGAACGACAGCGCCGCTTCCAGCAGGATCGCGATCGCCATATCGACCGTCGCGATCACCACCAGGTGGTGCATGATGTTCGGCAACACCTCGCCCAGGATCACCCGCACATGCGAACATCCCGCCGACCACGCCGCGGCCAGGTAATCCAGCCCGCATATTTGCCGAGTGGTTGCGCGGGAGACGATCGCGAACCGCTCCCATAGCAGCAGCCCGATCGTGAGCACCACCACCCAGAGTGAGCTGCCGACCATGAAAACCACGGTCAGCGCCACCAGGATCAGTGGAATCGCCAGCCGGCAGGACACGATGAACATCACCACCGCATCCGTCTTGCCACCGAAATACCCACCCAGCACGCCCAGCGTAGTACCGATCAGCCCCGACAGGATCACGGTGGAGGCCCCGATCAGCATGGAAATCCGCGCCCCCAGGATCAGCCGTGACAGATAGTCACGACCCAACCCGTCCGTCCCGAGCAAGTGCGCCGGAGAGCCGCCCGGCAGCCAGGTCGGCGGCGTGTAGCGATGACCGAGGTCCTGCGCGAACGGATCGTGCGGCATCAGCCATGGGGCGAAGATCGCGACGATTGCCGCGAACGTCACGATGGCCACGCCGGCATACAGCGCCACCCGCCGCATCAGCCGCGCAGCCTCGGGTCCAGAAACGCGCCGGCAAGGTCGGACAACAGCGTCAGTCCGACGAAGATCACCGCAAACAGGAGTACCACCGCCTGCACGACCGGAAAATCGCCCTTACCAATGGATTCCCATGCCAGGTAGCCCACGCCCCGCACATTGAACACGACCTCGATCACCACCGACCCGCCGAGGATGAAACCGAGCTGCACGGCGGACACCGCGACCACCGGCATGGCTGCGTTCCGCAATGCGTGCTTCAGGATGATTGAAGCGCGGGACAGCCCCTTCGCCCGTGCCGTCCGCACGTAGTCGGCCCGCAGCGCATCCACCATGGCGCCGCGCGTCAGCCGCAGCATCACCGGGATCGCCACAAAGGACAGCACGAATGATGGCAGGATATAGCCTTTCCAGGTCGAGAGTCCGGCGATTGGCAGCCAGCGCAGATCGATCCCGAACCAGATGATCAGCATCAGCCCCAGCCAGAAGCTCGGCACCGCTTGCCCGATCAGCGCCACCAACCCGGCCGCCGTGTCGATCGAAGTACCTTCATTCGTCGCCGCGACGATCCCCAGCGGCACCGCGATCACGACGGCGATCGCGATCGCGATCGCCCCGAGGCGCAGCGTCACCGGCAGATGTGAGGCAATCAGCGACGAGACCGACTGATGATAGAAATAAGAACTGCCGAGATCGCCGTGCAGCGCCCGGCCCGCCCACGCCGCGAACTGAACTGGCAACGGTCGGTCCAGTCCCAGCTCATGCTGGATCTTCGCGATCGCTTCGGGCGAGGCATCCGGCCCGGCAATATAGATTGCCAGATTGCCCGACAGGCGGGACAGGGCGAAGCTGATCGCCAGGACGGTCAGACAGACCAGAACGGCCAGCAGCAGGGAGCGTAAGAGGAACCGGGTCACCCGCACTCAGCCGGGTTGATCGACGCCGGCCGCCGGGCCGAATCTTGCTCGAATGTCCCGGGATCGATCATCGCGGTCATATCATCTGTCCCGTCACCACGCGGGCCCGCGCATCGCCGGTCGGGCCAGTACGGTCGGGCCAATCCGGTCCAACACCAGCCGAACCACAACCCGCCTTGTGGTTCCGCGCAGTGGGCTGTTTCGATTGTCGCTCCCTGCTCCGTGCACCGACACTACCCCAGCTCATCGGCGTGCGTCCTTAAATCCGGCCTCTTCTCACAAAATCTAGGAGAGAGTTCGCTCCTGCACAACGCGAGACGGGCGCCGGCGCGCCGACGGCAACCGGTCACGGAAGCGCAGCGGTGACGCGGATGCGCACCGTGCGGCCCACGAGGAAGGGTTTCGCCGTCATGCCCCAATCAGCGCGACGCAGAACACCTTGGGCGGTCAAGCGGTGCGGCTCCCAGTCGAGGGTCAGCCTGAGCGGACGCGTGATGCCGCGCATGGTGAGCATTCCGGCGAGCCCATTGGCGTCGCACCGACCGGCGAAGTGCAATGTCGGGAACCGCGCTGCATCAAGAAAGTCGGATCCGACGATAATATCGCGGATAGTTGCCTTCGACGCGACGAGGCTCGCTACAGTGGCGGTGAGGGATGCCTCGCAACGGGCTCGATCCGTCGGATCATAGGAAAGCGTGCCCTCGAACGCGGTGAAATTCGAATCGATCGCCAGGAGCCCGAGCCCATAGCTCCGAAAGTCGATCTGGCTGGACGGAGGCGCAAGTGCCACGCCGCGGACCTGCGCCGTGGCGGGGAGGCTCCCCAACACAAGCGACCAGAGCGGTACAAATGAGAGGAGCGATCGCATCAGTCGCACCTTATATACCCAGCTTCCCGGGGAAGCTGGGTATCGTCTTTGGTTTGCGCGCCGCCGCCCGCCAACCCGGCGCGCGGTATACCCAACTTCCTGCGGAACTTGGGTATACCACCCGCGCGTACGGATCTCATCCCTGGACCCGGGAGTGCCGCACCGCACGCTCGGGTGCGTGGGCTCAAAGTGCCGCGAGCGCCCTGTCGACACCATCACGCAGACGATACCACCCGGCGACGACCGGGATGAACCACGGCTTGCCGCGGTAGAACGGCGGCGTGGGGAATGCGTCGCTGTCAAACGCACAGGCGCGGTTCTGTTTGCCCAGAATCTTCCGCGCCAACTGAAGGCCGAGATAGCTCATCATTGCGACGCCGCTGCCATTGCAGCCGACGGCATAATGGATGCCGGCATGCTCACCCATATGTGGCAGGCGATCGGTGGTCATGCCGATGAACCCGGTCCAACAGAAGGCGATGCGCACTTGCCGCAACTCCGGCCAGACGCCGTACAGCATGCGGTGCAGGTCGCCGGCGGCGGTACGTGCATCGGTCTCGAAGATGCGCGGGCGGGCACCGAAGATCATCCGCGTGCCGTCAGGAGACAGGCGGATCCAGTACAGGTCGCGCTGCGTGTCGGACAGCATGCGCTGGCGAGGGATCAGCGCCGTGGCCATGCCTGCCGGCATCGGTTCCGTCGCGACGACATACGCTGTGACCGGGATCATGCGGCGTTGCAGATAGGGAACGGCGCGGTCGGTGTAACCGTTGGTCCCCATGATCACGTTCCTGGCACGGATCAGTCCGCGCGCGGTCTGCACCAGGAAGCGCGTTCCCTCATGCGCGCCGCCTTCGCGCGCAATACCAAGCACCCGGGCATGCGAGGCAAGGATCGCGCCCCTCCGGCGGGCCGCATCGCGCAGTGCCCGATGATATTTCGCCGGGTGCAGGCCGCCGTAGTCTTCTATCAGCAGCCCTCCGTGATAACGGTGTCCGCCCACTTCACCGGCCAGTTCAACTCCGGAAAGCATTGAGACGGCCGAGCCGGCGTGATCGCGCAACAATGCCGCCCAGTGCGCAAGACGCGCAACGTGTTGCGGGACATGGGCGAGGATGACGCGTCCGTAACGCACATAGTCCGCATCAAGCTGGTACTTGTCGACCCGCTCCTGCATCATCCGCAGCGATTTACCGGCATCTTCCAGGATGCGCGCCTGCCGGCCGGCATCGACGCCGCGGACGGCACCCGAGACGACGAATTTCTGCCCGCCGGTGACCATGCCGCCACTGCGCGTGCTGGCGCCCGCACCGAGCGGTCCGGCGTCGAGAACAACGCACGTCGCGCCGCCATCGGCCAGTTCCAGCGCGCTGCACAGGCCGGTGTAGCCGGATCCGACGATGGCGACGTCGACCTCGTCGGGCAAAGGTTGCGCGGACGCGTCCTCCGGCGGCGCCGCCTGCCACCAGTAGGGTGTGTCCTTGAAGTCCTGAACTCAGCACGCTGTCACGCATTGTCAGCGCTATGACCGCGGCATTTCGCGCGGCCGCACGCCGATCATGATGGCCTGCGCGACGAGCTCGGGCGGGTCGTGGAAGATTCCGCCGGACAGGCCGCCGCCCAGCTCTTTCGAATTCGATCGCGCGCCGTGCCTCGACGGCGGTACGGCGCGAGCGATTTCCCTTGCTCAGTCGTCTGGCGCGGATCTCGATGTAGTCGCCTGCATAGACGGGCTTGAAGAATTCCGCCTTTTCGTAAGCGGCGAGGTAGGCGTCGGAGCCTTCGGTGCGAATGCCCAGCTCCGCGCTGCAATCGGCGAACAGGCGCAAGATCGTCGCGGCCGGAATGAGACCGTTCGGGTAGTGCGTATCGTGCATCCCGAGCCGCACGCGCAGAAAGCCCTCGGGTTGCTTCGCGTCGTCGCCTGGCATGGCTTCCTCCATCGTGATCTGGCCCAGAACGTGGCCGAGCGGTGTCTCGGCGGGTGGCCGTGGCGGATCGCACGGTTGGTCGAAAGATTGACCCCGACATGGACCCCGATCACGGCGACACCGGACGGAATGGCGGTCATGGGTGCGTCATCTCGGCAGCGCGTTCCAGCACAGCGCGTCCTCGGGCAGCCCGGCGCGCGGTCCCGCGCAACCGAACGCCCTCGGCGGCGGCGAAGATCACGATCGCGAAGCCAAGAAGCAGCGTGGAAACCGCGGCGATGGTCGGGTTGATCTCGGTCCGCAGGTAGTTAAACATTCGTAACGGCAGCGTGGTCCCCGCGCCACCGCCGATGAAGATCACCATGATGATCTCGTCCCATGACGTGATGAAGGCGAAGATCGCGGCGGCGAAGAAGCTCGGACGCAGGATCGGCAGGGTAACGTGGCGGAAGGTCCAGGCGACTCCCGCGCCCATCGTGTAGGAGGCCTCCTCCAGGCGGCGGTCGACCCGCTGGAATCCCGCCACCATGAGGACGACGGTAAAGGGCAGCGCCAGGATGGTGTGCGCCAGCACGATGCCCTGAAAGCTACCGATCAGGTGAAACGTCACATAGACGCTGTAGACCGCGATGGCGACCACCACCGAGGGCACGATCAGCGGCGTCATCAGCACCATGCGAACGAGGCCGATACCCGGGAACGGCATGCGGACGATGACGAGGGCCGCGAGCGAGCCGATCCCGACGGCAAGCACGACGACGCAGAGTGCGATCTCGAAACTGAGCACGGTGGCGTCGATCCACTGCGGATCGCTGAAATAGTCGCGGTACCACTGGAGTGAGAGGCCGGGCGGCGGGAACTGCAGATAAAGTCCCGAGCTGAACGATACCGGCACGACAACGAGCAGGGGCACCACAAGGAACGCGAAGACGGCAATCGAGTAGGCCCACAGAAGGACGTTCGGCAGGCGGCGGAGAAGACGCGCGAGGCTCATCTTGCCCCCACGTCGCGGAACAGCCGGTCAAAGCCGAGCAGGCGATCGTAGACGACGAAAAGACCGACCACGATGGCGACCAGCACCACCGCCATCGCCGTGCCCTCGCCCCAGTTCAGCAACTGGATCTGCTGTTGGATGTAAACCGAGATGGTCGTCTCACGCGGGCTGCCGAGCAGCGCGGGTGTGATGTAGAAGCCCATCGCCAGGATGAAGACCAGCAGGCAGCCGGCGTAGACGCCAGGCAGCGACAGCGGCAGGTAGACGCGCATGAACGTCTGGCGGAATGACGAGCCCATGCTGCTTGCGGCCTCGATCAGGCTGCGGTCGATGCCGAGCATGGTCGAGTAGAGCGAGAGCACCATGAACGGCAGCAGGAAATGGGTCATGCCGACGATGACGGCGAAGCGGTTGTAGAGCAGAGGGTAGGGCCGGTCAGACAGTCCCAGATCGATCACCGCTTCATTGATCACGCCGTGGCGACCCAGCAGCACCATCCAGGCGTACATGCGGACCAGAAGGCTGGTCCAGAACGGCAACAGGACGAACATCATCAGCCGAGTGGCGCGCGCCCGTGGCTGTCGGCTCAGCAGATAACTGACGGGGTAGGACAGCAGCAGCGTGGCAACGGTGCACTGTGCGGCGATGATGAGCGTCGTCTCGATGATCTGCCATAGCGTCGGATCGGTCACCACCGCAATGTAGTTGTCGATCCCGGGCGTCGGGTCGAGAAAGCTTTCGGCGACGAGGCGCAGCAGCGGGTAAAGAAACAGGAGCAGAACCAAGGCCAGGCTCGGCGCAACAAGGATGAACGGCAGCAGCCGCATCCATCGCCCGTCGCCTGGCCGCGCCACTGGCTGAATCCTGGCCCCCACCCGCTATCGCCGACGGCCGCCGCTACTTGCTGATCACCCACGCGGTGAAGCGCTTTTCCGCCGCCAGCCCGTTCGTCCCCCACCAATCGTCATCGGAGATGACCGTCGTCGCGAGGTGTGCCGGCGAGGTTGCGAGGTACTGCTGCACATTCTCCGCCAGCAGCGCCGCCGTGCCCTTGTTGCCGCCGGCATATCCGCTGAGCGTCGCCTGGGCGGCCTGACGATGGGGATCCTGCATCCAGGCGATCAGCTTCATTGCGTTATCGTAGTGCTTCGCGCCCTTCGGGATCGACCACCACGAGGTGCGCAGGATGGCGTCGTCCCAGGCCACGCCGAGCGGTGCCTTGTCCTTGACGATAAGCTGATAGGGTCGGCCGTTCCAGGCCGTGCCCATCACGCAATCCCGGTCGACGATGGCCTGAACGGATTGCGCCCCGGTGGTCCACCACACGCCGACATTCGGCTTCAGCTTGTCGAGTTCCTTGTAGGCCAGGTCCTGGTCGATCGGATAGACCTTGTCGCGCGGCACGCCGGCATGCATGACGCCAAGCTCGAGGTTGTCGTACGCATCCTTCCACAGGCAGCGCGGCCCCGGAAAGTCCTTCTGGTTCCACAAATCCATCAGCGAGGTCGGGTGCTTGCCGGAGAGCGGAAAGACATTGGTGTTCCAGGTCAGGACCGTCGCATACGGACCGTCCCAGACGCCGTACTCGGTCACCGCGGTTTTCGGCAGGTCGTCCATCGGCAGCTTGGAAAGATCGAGCTTCGCCAGCAGACCGGCCTTTTCGGCACGCAGGAAGTCGCCATCGTCGATCTCGGTGACGTCCCACTCGACATTGCCGCTGGTGACCATTGCCTTCAGCTTGGCGTCGTCAACCGGCGCGCTGGAGATGACCTTGATCCCGGTCGCCTGCGCGAATGGATCCCATTGAATCTTCCGGTTGATGTCGTCAAGCACGCCGCCCGAGGAATTGATGTAGACGACCTTGTCCTGCGCATTCGCCGGCGTCGCGGCCATCAGCGCCGCGACGCCGATTGCGGCGACCAGCGTTGTCACGCCGCTCGCGGCGAGCATTGCCGGCCCAGTGATCCTTTTTGCCATTCTGGCTTCCTCCCTTATTGACCGTGCTGCCGTGTTCCGCCGCCGGGGAAGATCCCCATATCGGCGAATTTCCAACCGATGCGGACGCGGTCGCCGACCGCGACGAGGTCCCTGGTGTTGCCGGAAATCTCGGCGCTGATCATCTCACCGCTGTCGAGTTCGCAGGTAACGTCGATGACATTGCCGACAAACGTGACCTTTGCGACCGACACAACAAAGCTGATTTCGGCCGGCGGTCGCATCGCCCAAGCGGATGAACTCGGGGCGAATTGTGACGTGACATGCGTGTGCCGGCGCCGCCCCGGGAAAGCCGGCGATGCGGAATTCGGTACCGGCCTCGGTCACCAGCAGCACCGTGCCGTCGCCGCACACCATGCGCACGCGACATTCGAAAAGGTTCGTCGAGCCGACAAAGTCGGCGACGAAGCTGCTGACAGGATGGCGATAGACCGTGACCGGGTCGCCGATCTGGTGGATGCGTCCGGCCTGCATGACGGCAATTCGGTCCGACATGGTCAGCGCCTCCTCCTGGTCGTGCGTGACGTAGACACAGGAAATCCGCAGGTCCTGCTGGAGCTGGCGCAGTTCGATCTGCATGTGCTCGCGCAGCTTGCGATCGAGCGCACCGAGCGGCTCGTCCATCAGCAGAACCGCCGGTTCGTAGACCAGCGCACGGGCGACGGCAACGCGCTGTTGCTGGCCGCCCGAGAGCTGCGTCGCATAGCGGTTACCGAGGTCGTGCAGATTGACCCGCGCGAGGGCCTGATCGACGCGTTGCCTGATCTCTGCGGTCTTCATGGAGCGGATGCGGAGCGGGTAGGCGATGTTTTCGAACACCGTGAGGTGCGGGAAGAGTGCGTAGTTCTGAAAGACGAAGCCGACGCCACGGCGCTGCGCCGGAACGGACGACATATCGGCACCATTGATGAACACCTGTCCCTCGGTCGGCGCCGTCAGCCCGGCGATGATGCGCAGCAGCGTCGACTTGCCCGAGCCGCTCTGGCCGAGCAACGTCACGAATTCGCCCTGCCCGACGTCGAGCGACACGTGGTCCAGTGCCGTGAAGCTGCCAAAACGATGGGTGATCTGCGACAGGCGCACCGCGGCAACACCGGACGCGGCACCGGTTTCCCGACTATCCCGTCCATCCGATCGGCTCATCGCCACGCTGCTCACCACCAGCAGCCCTCGATGCGATCGAAGCAGCCAGCGCGCGGGTTCGCCGCGCCCTGCAGCAGGTGTTTGGCAATCTTGCCCGATGCGGTCTTCGGCAAATCATGCCGGTACTCGATATAGCGGGGCACTTTGAAGCGCGCGAGGTTGGCTTCGCAGTGTGCGATGATGCGCTCGGGCGGCAGTGTTTCGCGGGTCATGCCAGGCTGCAGCACGATACAGGCCTTGACCTCCTCACCGCGCGTCTCGTCGGGCACCGGCACCGCCGCCGCTTCGATAATGTCGGGCAGAGCGCACAGGACGGCTTCGACCTCGCGCGCGGAGATATTCTCGCCGGCACGGCGGATCATCTCCTTGACACGGCCGACGATGTAGAAATAGCCGCGCTCGTCTCGGCGGAACAGATCGCCGGTACGAAACCAGTCGCCATGGAAGGCGGCGGCGGTCGCTTCGGGCTTGTTGTAGTAGCCCTGCAGCAGGCCAGGCCCGCGCACCAGCAGTTCGCCAGTCTCCCCGACCGGCACGGCGTTACCGTGGGGATCGGCAATGCGCGCCTCGCGAAACGGTGACGGTATCCCGCATGAGCCGGACCCCACCATGTCGGTCGCCTCGATCGGCATGAACAGGCCGGAGCCGATCTCGGTCATGCCGAAGGCCTCGCGGGCGATGAAGTCAAATCGTTCCTCGAGCGCCGCGTGGTTCTCCTTGTGGAGGCCATAGACGTTGACGCGGATGATCGCGTTGTCGCCGTCGTGCGGCGACGGCGGCTGCTTGAATGCGAGCTCGGGGAACAGGCAGAAATTGATCCGCTGGCTGCGCACCCACTCCATGAAATGGCTCGCACTTTGCCGGCGCGCGACCACCAGCGTCGCCCGCTGATAGAACGCCATCAGCAGCAACCATTGCGGATCCATGTAGAAGAATGGGGTCGCCGACAGGATCCGACCATAGACGCGGCCGTCGCGCCGGGCATTGATCTTCGAAACGGTCAGCCAGTAGCGGTGCGAGAGCATGCAGCCCTTGGGGAAGCCAGTCGTTCCCGAGGTGTACTGGATATTGAGAAGCTCATCGAGGCCGGGAGTGACTGGTGCCGCGAAATCATCGCGTTCGCCCGTCAAAAGGTCCTCCCAGGCCAGGCAGCCAGGAGCGACGCCGCCGACAATGATCACATGGCGATCGGTCAGCCTCTCAGGCCGTTGCGACATTCCGGCAAGCCGCGCGAGACAGGCTTCGTCGAGCACCAACCAGTCGACGTCGCCGTCGACAATGACGTAGTCCATCTCGCGTGAGGTATAGGCACCGTTCATGGGCACCATGACGGCGCCGAGCCGGGCCAGTGCGAGCCAGGTGATCGGGAGCGCCGGGACGTTCGGCAACATCACCGCGACATGGCTGCGCTGGCCGATGCCGCGCCGTGCCAAGCCGTTGGCGAGACGATTGACGCGACGACGCAGCTCGCCGTAGGTCAGTCGTTCACCGGACTCGAAGAAATCGAGTGCCGTGGCGTCGGGCACCTCGGCGGCCGCGTCATCGAGCAGGGCGGCCACGTTGCTCGGTAACGGTTCGCTTTCGATGCGTCGTAGCCGCTCGGCCAGCGGGGGCACGCTGACAGCAAGCACGTCACGGCGCGACATGACGCCCCCCGACAACGCCGCCATGCGCAGGTGGGCTGGTTCGAGTCATCGTGCCGGCCAACTCATTCGGTGTCGTCCCCCCGCCGGCTACTTTGAGCCAGGGCACGCTAGAACGTTTTTGTTGGCGGGCAAAGCATGTGGCATTTGTTCCGGACAGTGGCGATCCCGCTGGTTTATTTGAGCTGATCCAATACCTTGTCCAGACCGGTTTGCACGCACGGCTCGTCCACACCAGGGGATCCCGAGGCACCGACTCCGCCAATAATCTCACCGCCCGCCTTGATCGGCAGTCCGCCGGGGATGGCGATCACATTTGGAAGCGTCACTTGTTGACGCACCACCGGGTTGTTGTCTGCGAAGCGCTTCGCATAATCTGTCGTGGAGACGCGGAAACTCATGGCCGTGTAGGCCTTGCGCCGGGCGTTCTCCATCGTGTGAGGCCCCGCATTGTCGCCGCGGATCGCAACGATTGTTTCCCCGTCGCGGTCCACTACCACAGCGGATTCCGCGTAGCCCTTCGTCGCACAGCTCTCCACTGCACCCTGGGCGATGATCAACGCCACCGCATATGGCAAGTCACGATGAACCAGAAGTTCCGCGCGCGCCGGCCCGGCGAGCATTCCAGTCAACCCCAGGGCAAAGCCCACGCTGGCCGAGGTCCGAGCGTACCGTGTCGAACGTTGCTTCATGATCAGTCCTCCGAATTGCCGTCTCGTTGTCGGCGACACTGTAGCCAGCCAACGCTGAGCGGGAACACTATTTCTGCGCCATGCGGGCGTCCGAAGCCTGGGGCAATTGGCCTCAAGGCTGCCCGGGGCGAGCATAGGTCTGGCACTTGCGGTCATGCGGATGGTAGGTGACGCGACCAGGCGGCTCGGGTGACAAGCGGATGAATATCGCGGCGCTGCGGCGGCTCACTTTGCTCCGAGCTTTTCCGTCGCCGCTCCCGCTCGGGCGGGCCGTGGAGCTCGCCGGGTTTGTTCAGGCCGACCCCATCCGCGCACCGGCCCGCGCCCAGGATCTCATCCTCCGCCATCGCGTCATCGGTTACCGGGCCGGCGATCTCGAACGCCGTTACGCGCGGCTCGCATTGGAGGAGGGCTATCTTTACGCCTACGGTTTCATGCCGAGCGGTGTGCAGTCCTTGCTGCTGCCGCGTCATGATCCCGACGGGCCAGACGGACGTTTTGTCCCGGCTGGTCTCACGGCGGAAGTGCTGGCGTTTGTGCGCGATCAAGGCCCCACGCACCCCGCATCCCTGGAGGCCCATTTCGGTGCCGCCCAAGAGGTCAATGGCTGGGGTGGGCTGTCCAAAGCGACCACACGCTCGCTGCAGTTGCTGCTTCATCACGGCCTGGTGCGGGTGGCCCGTCGGGACAGGGGTGTCCGGGTTTACGAGGCTCGGCCAGAGCCGCAGGCCGAGTTGGCGCCGGAAGCGCGCCTGGAACGGCTGATGCTGTCCGTTGCCGCCATACTCGCGCCGGTCGCTGCCGCGACACTGGTATCGGCAACTGCCCATCTGAGGCAGTCGGTTACCGGGCCACGGGCGCGACATGATGCGATGGCGGCGCTGACCCGAGCCGGTGCACTGGAGACGGCAGTCGTCGATGGCGTCCGCTACGTCTGGCCTGCCGGAGCGGGCTTGAGCGGGCGCGTCCCCAGTGGGGTCCGATTCCTGGCACCATTCGATCCGCTGGTCTGGGACCGTCGCCGTTTCGAGCATCTCTGGGGCTGGCCATACCGCTTCGAAGCGTACACGCCCCCTGCCAAACGCCGCCTCGGCTATTACGCCATGCCGCTATTATGGGGATCGGACGTGATCGGTTGGGTCAATTGCAACCAGGTTGCCGGCCGGCTGGATGTGAAAGCTGGTTTCATCGGCCGGAAGCCGGGCGCGGACTTCCGCCGCGGCTTCGATGCGGAGGTGGCCCGGATGGAGGCTTTTCTCGGGGCGGGACAGCAATAACGCTGTCACCATTCCCACCAACCTCAGTCCGCTTTAGCCTGCGGCGCGGGGCCCGGGGTGAGGAACGGCGATGAAATCACATGCACGCGTGGCGATCGTCGGCGGCGGCATCATGGGCGTCGGGCTGCTCTACCATCTGGCGCTGGAGGGCTGGACCGAGCTCGTGCTGCTGGAGAAAAGCGAGCTCACCTCCGGCTCCACCTGGCATGCCGCTGGACAGTGCCCGCATTTCATCAGCTCCCTCAATGCCGCGAAGCTGCATGTCTACGGCACGCAGCTCTATTCGTCGCTCGAAGCGAAGACCGGGCAGGCGGTTAGCTGGCATGCCACCGGCGGCCTGCGTCTGGCCTGCAGCGAGGAAGAGGTGGACTGGTTCAAGCAGGTGCTCGGCGTAGCGAAACTCGCCGGCTATGAGGCGCATATCATCGGCCCGAACGAGATTCCCCGCCATCATCCGTTCCTTGATGTCGCAAGGTGTGAAGGCGGCGTTCCTGACCGTGACCGACGGCCATGTCGCGCCCGCTGATGCCACGATGGCGATGGCCGCCGGGGCACGCGCGCTCGGCGCCGAGATTTACCGCCGCACGCGCGTCATGGACATCCGCCGGCTCGGTACCGGCGAATGGCTGGTGACCACCGATCAGGGCGAGCTGCGTTGCGCGCACGTGGTGAACGCCGGCGGATCGTATTGCAACGAGATCGCCTCCTGGACCGGCCATCGCGCGCCGATCGCCAATATGCTGCATCACTACCTTATCACTGAACCGGTGGCGCAACTGATCGCGCACAAGCCGGAGCTGCCGGTGGTGCGCGATCCCTGGGCGCATTGCTATTTCCGCGAGGAGGGCGACGGCATCCTGGTCGGATCGTACGAGACCTCCGGCGCGCACGAATGTTGGGATGGTCCACCGGCCTGGGATTTCGAAAGCGAGCTGGTCGCGCCGGAGCCGGACCGTATTCTGCCGCATCTGGAACGGGCGGGGGAGCGCTTCCCGTTGTTCGCGCAGTCGGGCATCAAGCGGGTTATTTCGGGGGCAATCCCGCACACGCCGGATGGTGCAGCGCTGTCCGGCCCGGCACCCGGTGCCCGCAACTACTGGATGCATTGCGGAGCGTCCCTGGGCATCTGCCAGGGAGCCGGCATCAGCCGGTTCCTGGCGCAATGGATGGTGCATGGCCAGCCGGAGATCAACGTGCGCGAATTCGATCCCCGCCGCTTCGGCGACTGGGTGACGCCGGAGTTCACGCGCGCCGTCGGCATCGCCGATTACCAACACATGTATTACTGCTACAAGCCTGCCGAGCAGCACGATGTCGGCCGCGACCTGCGCCGCTCCTCGCTGCACGACGCACTAAAGGCCCGCGGCGCCCAATTCAGCCAGGTGTTCGGTTGGGAGCGCGCGCGCTGGTACGATCCCACCGGGACAGGCGAGCAGTTTTCCTTCAAGCGCTCCAACTGGTGGGACCACGTTCGCAACGAGTGCCTGGCGGTGCGCGAGCGCGTGGGGCTGATGGACCTGTCCAGCTTCGCGAAGTTCGAGATCACCGGGCCCGACGCCTTCGCGGTTCCTTGAGCGCATCTGCCCCAACCGGGTGCCGCGTGTCGATGGCCGGCTGATGCTCAGCCACTTGCTCAACACCAATGGCTTCATCGACAGCGAGATCACCGTCACGCGCCTGGCCTCCGACCGGTTTTATGTGGTGTCATCCGCCGCGGCACAGCTACATGACTTCGACCAGTTGAGCGGCCGCGTTGCACCGGGGGAACAGGTGATGGTGGCCGACGTCACCGATGCTTATGGCGTCTTGGTCCTGGCTGGGCCACGCGCGCGCGAGGTACTTGCGTGCTGCACCGACGCCGATCTTTCAAACTCGGGGTTTCGCTGGTTGACCGGCAAACAGATCACAGTCGCCGGCGTGACACTGCGTGCCCTGCGCGTTAACTACGTCGGCGAACTGGGTTGGGAGCTGCACACGCCGATGGCAGAGATGCCGATGGTATACGAAGCGCTGCAGCGCGCCGGCGAACCGCATGGCCTGCGTTTGTTCGGCACCTATGCCATGAACAGCCTGCGGATGGAGAAGGCTTATCATGCCTGGGGTGCGGAACTGACCAACGAGGTCACACTGATCGCCGCGGATATGGAACGCTTCGTCGATTTCGGCAAGGACTTCATCGGCAAGCCGGGGACGCTGCGCGACAAACAGGATGGACCACCGAGCAAGTTGGTCTATCTGTCAGTGGCTGCCACTGACCACGATTGCTATGGCAACGAGCCGGTGTACCACGGCGACCGGATCGTCGGCCTGACCACCGGCGGCGCGTATGGCCATGCGGTCAACCAGTCGCTTGCCTTTGCCTATGTCGAACCCGCGCTGGCGCAGCCAGGCGCACAATTCGAGATCCTGATGATGGACAAGCGCTGCCCTGCCATCGTGCTGCCGGGTGCCGCTTGGGACCCCGACAACACAAGTTTGAAGGCGTGATGCCAAGCTGCCTGTCACGTTCGGGATCGCCCATGGTTTGGTTTACAACTGGATCGACTGCTCGCGCGCCGGCAATGGGGCGGTTTCCAACTTGAACCTGCCCAGGACGCCTGCTAGCTTGCTGGAAATAGCCAAGTCCAGGGATGCGGCGAAATGGGGGGCTACACAAAATGAAATGGTCCACGACGATTAGGGCTGCAACCTTCGCTGCGCTGCTGACGATTGTTGGCGGCGGCTTGATCCCCCGGGCGAGCGCCGAAGACGTCACGCTCACTGTGTGGAGCCATGAGGCGGACGAACCGGCTAAAGTGGCATTCCGCGACCAGGTCGCCAGCGACCTCGAAAAACAGCACCCCGGCCTGCACATCAAGATCACCTGGTTCGAGAAGGATGGGCTTTACACGGCGCTGCGCACCGCACTGCCGGCGGGGCGTGGGCCGGATGTGTTTTATCTGGAACCGGACCAGTTGCATCAGTACGTCACCGCTGGATACCTCATGCCGCTCGATGACCTGGTCAACTGGAACCAGATCTATCCGTGGGCGCGTGCCGTCTGGCAGGAGAATGGAAAGACCTGGGGCATTCCCCAGGAGGTCAACGATAACGTCATTTATTACAATAAGGATTGGGCAAAGAAGCTTGGCGTCGAACTGCCGGTTGGCGGCCAGCTTAGCCAGAGCGCATTCCTCGATCTGGTGAAGAAGGCCCGCGCTGCGGGCATGGTGCCGATCGCCCAGGGAGTCGGTGACCGCCCCTATCCCGGCGCTTACATCGTCGGCGAGGCGCTGTTGCACAAGCTCGGGAAAGACGATTACGCGAAACTATGGGCCGGCAAGCTTTCGTTTTCCGACCCGCGCGTTGTTGACGTGCTCACGTGGGTAAAGCAACTGGTCGATGCCGGCGCCTATCCGAAAGACTTCATGACGATCAAGCTCGGCGAATCCTTCTATTACTTCTACAGCAAGCCGGGCGCGCTGATGCTTCCGATGGGCAGCTTCTATAGCGGCCGGGCTTTTGCGCCCCCTGACAAAGGTGGCCAACCTGCCGATTTTCCACTTGGGATCATGCAGTTTCCAGCGATGGATGGTGGCGCCTGCAATAACTGTCAGACCGCCGGCATCGGTTCCAGCTTTGTCATAAATGCCGCCACCAAGCACCCGAAAGAAGCCGCCGAATTCCTGGATGCCATGTCCACGCCGGCGAGTGCGGCGATATGGATCGGCCAGGTCTATGAGCCGGGAGCCATGAAGGCGGACGTGACGCAGTTCGGTGGTCCGCACGGGGCCTATCTCAGCGAGTTGATGGAAAGTCAGGACGGCGTCGATCCCTTCATCGGCATGCCGCTCGACCTGATCACCAATGGGGGCTGCAAGGACGCCTTTGGTCAGGTGTTGAACTCGGCTTTCCCCGGCGGGCTGCTCACGGTCGACAAGGCGGCGCAGATGATGAATGCCGCATGCTATCAGCATTAGGCGAACACCGTCCGGCGCTCGTAGGACGACGCGATGCAGCAACCGGCCACCGGGGTGAGGCTGCCACGGGCAGTCCCGCGGCGGCGGTATCGTCGGTGGATGTATGGCTGCCCTCGCCGGCAACGCTCGCGCTTTTTCTGGGCCCGGCAATTCTGGTCTTCGCCGGATTCACCGCCTATCCGGTGCTGCGCACGTTCTACAACAGCGTCTACTTCGTCGGTCCCAAGGGAGCGGCGGAGTTTGTCGGGCTGCACAATTTTTCCCAGGTGCTTCGTGGCCGATCCGGTGTTCTGGACGGCGGTCCGCAACACCGCAATTTTCACCCTGGTCGGGACGCCCCTCGACGTTTTCGGCGGCCTGCTGCTGGCGCTCTGTCTGTTTGCCGGCGTGCCGTTCGCCCGCTCCCTTCGCGTCATCTGGTTCCTGCCGGTCCTGATGTCTTATGTCGTGGTCGGCATCATCTGGGTGTGGATCTACGACTACGACTGGGGTGCGCTGAATCTGCTACTGCGCGCTGTCGGCCTTGGCCGCCTGGAACATTCCTGGCTCGGTGATCCGGCCACGGCGCTGTGGGCCGTGATGGGCGCCCATTTGTGGAAATGGCTCGGCTTCAACATGATCGTCTTTCTCGCCGCGCTGCATGCGTTGCCGGGCGACGTGCTCGGCGCCGCCGAGCTCGACAATTGCGGCTGGATGGCCAAGACCGTCTACGTCATCATTCCGATGCTGCGGCCGACGCTGGTCAATCTGCTGGTGCTCTCGTTCATCGGCAAGATGATGATCTTCGACCTGGTCTGGATCATGACGCAGGGCGGCCCGCTGTGGTCCACCGAGACGGTATCGACCTATGTTTACAAGCGCGCGTTCGATTGGAACACATTCGACCTTGGCTACCCTTCGGCGATCGCGGTGCTCTGGTTCATGATCATCATCGCCTTTGTCGTTGTCATCAGTTGGCTGCTGCGCCAGCGCGACCGGCTTGAGTTCTAGCCGGACCATGGGGACATCGACGCGACTTTGGCTCGCTTACGTGCGTCGCACCCCGCTCCTGTTGTTCCTGCTCGCCTACACCGTACTGACCGGGGGCCCGTTCCTCTGGGTCGCCTCCATGTCGCTGCGCACCACTTCGGAGATCTTCGCCAATCCCTACGGCTTTCCCCGTCACCCGCATTGGACGAATTTCGCCGATGCCTGGATAGGCTCGAATTACAGCACCTATTTTTGGAACAGCACGCTCGCGGTGGTGAGCGCGGTCGCCGGCGTGACCGTGATCGGGGCCATGGCGGCGCACTGTCTGGCGCGCTATCGCTTCCGCTCGCGTCGGATGATCCGCTTCGTGATTCTATCGGGGCTCGTTTTGCCTCCGCAAATGCTGATCCTGTCGTTGTTTCAGATCCTGCTCGATTACCAGCTTTATGACACCCTGCCAGGACTCGCGTTCGTCTACGTGGCGACGCAGCTAGGCATGACGGTCTATCTCCTGGAGGGTTTTTTCTCGCAGATCCCGCAAGATCTCTATGATGCCGCGCGGATGGATGGTTATTCAGATTTCGAGATATTCTGGCGTATCACCTTGCCCATCGGGGTACCGGCGATCTTCACCACGGTGATCCTGAATTTCGTCATTCTGTGGAACGAATTCCTCTATGCCGTGGTGCTGATGACGAGCGACGACAAGCGCACATTGCCACTCGGGATCATGCACTTCATGGGCGACCATCAACTCGATGTAGCCATGCTCGCAACCGGGCTGATGATTGCCATCATACCGGTCGCGCTGATTTACGCCTGCTTCTCGGAGACGATGATTCGAGGCATGACCGCCGGCGCGATCCGTTAAGATCGGGGGCGCAGATGGCGGTGGTCTCGATCAATGATTTGAGCAAACAGTATGTGGCCGGCGGGGATTTTGCTGTACGTGACGTCAGCCTGGCGGTCGCGGACGGCGAATTCATGGTGCTGCTTGGACCATCCGGTTGCGGCAAGACATCCGTCCTGCGCATGATTGCCGGGCTTGAGCCGATCACCTCCGGCACGGTTTCGATCGACGGTCGTGTCGTGAACCAGGTACCGGCCAGGGATCGCGACATCGCGATGGTGTTCCAATCGTACGCGCTCTATCCCCACATGAGCGTGCGCGGGAACCTCGCATTTGGCCTGCGCCGGCGCAACGTGTCATCTGATGAGATCGAGCGGCGCGTGCATGACGTGGCGGGACGGCTTGGGCTGTCGTCGCTGCTCGGCCGCAAACCGCACGCGCTTTCCGGTGGACAGCGCCAGCGCGTGGCCCTTGGACGGGCGATCATCCGCCAGCCGAAGGTGTTTCTGTTCGACGAGCCGCTGTCCAATCTGGACGCCGCTCTGCGGGTTGGCACGCGCGCCGAGATCAGCCGACAGCAGCGGGAAATCGGGACCACCACGATCTACGTCACCCACGATCAGGCGGAGGCGATGACGCTTGGGCATCGCATCTGCATCATGAATGCGGGGGAAGTGGTCCAGATCGGCGCTCCGATGGAGGTATACCGGAACCCGGCAAGTGCCTTCGTGGCACGCTTTCTTGGCAATCCGCCGATGAACCTTCTGCCGGCGGTTCTCACGTCGGCTGGCAGTCTTACCAGGGTGCAAGTTGCCGGGATGACCTTTGACCTGCCTCACTGGCCTATCGACGTGCTGCAAATGCACCTCAACCGGGAGGTCACGCTCGGGATACGCCCCGAAGATATCTACGAACAATCAACCGCACCGTTGCCGCGCCTGCGCGTTCATGTGCGTGCGATCGAGCCGCTCGGTGCGGAGACGATCCTGTTGCTTACGGCCGGCGAGCGGAACCATGATCTGGTGGCCCGTGTCGGGCGCGAGACTTCGTTCAGGATCGGCGAATGGAGGGATGTGGCGTTGGATGTCGCAGCGGTGCATCTGTTCGACGACCGGACCGGCAGGGCTATTTCCCGCGTTCCGTAGAAATCGCCGGCAACGCGAAGGCCGGCATCACCGGCCTGCTGGCTGAAGGGAGCCAGGGTGGCGAAGGCACGCGGCATGGCGTAAGAACGCGCCCCGACACAACAATAGCGGGGAAGTCCAGATGCCGCGAAACGAGTACTCTCGAAGGCAGGTTCTGAAAACGGCTGGCGCAGGCGCCGCCGGCCTTGCCCTGGCAACCGGGCTGCCGTTGCGAAGCTTCGCCGCGGGGCCGGACCCCATCACGCCCGATCCATCGATCTCCGGCAATCTGGAGGCATGGGATTGGTCCGCGGCGCCCTCGGTACCGGGGGTGCAGGCGCAGGCGGAGTTCTACACGAAGTATTTTCCGTCGCTGTATAAGGACCTTCACTTCAGATCGACGATCTTCGGCTACACCGACCTGCTGCCGAAACTGACGGTCGCGTGGCGTGCCGGGCGCGTTCCGGACGTTGCCCGGACCGCGATCCAGTGGTCGCAGCAATTTGTCGGGTCCGGGCAAGCCGCCGAAATCAACGAGGAAGAGCTCGGCATCCCGTTCAGCCAGTTCCTGCCCGGCGCTCTGTTGAGCGACCGCAAGAACGGCGCGTCGGAAGGGCCACTCTACGGCATTCCGAGCAACAATGAAGTCATGTTCCTGCTGTATAACAAAACGCTGTTCAAGAACGCCGGACTCGACCCCGAGAAACCGCCGGCAACATGGGCGGACCTGGTCGCCTATTCGAAAACGATCCACGACAAGACCGGCGCTTACGGTTTCGGATTGTGCGCGCAGCAGACTAACGGCAACACGTCGTACCGGTTCATGCCGATGGCGTGGGCCTGCGGCGGCCAGATCTTCGACGAACTCAGCAAGCAACCGACATGGCGCAATATCGGCATCGGCGATGACGGCGTCGTTCAGGCGCTGTCGATGTACCACCAGATGTTCAATGTGGACAAAAGCGTTCAGCCATCCGCGCTCAGCGATAACGAGTCGGACTGCGAAACGCTGTTCCTGGACGGCAAGATGGCGATGGTCATCGACCATCCGTCGTTCCCGCAACAGGTGAAGCAGCTCAAGCCGGAGCTGGACATGGGCGGCGCATTGCTGCCGATGGGCCCGGTGCGGCGTGCCGTCGTGCTCGGCGGGTCCAATTTCCATATTCGCGCGACGAGCAAGAACAAGAAGGCCGCTCTGGCGATGATGAAAGCCTACCTGTCCCCTTACTGGAACTCGCGCCTGGGTACCGGGGCTGGATCGGAAGCTTCCACCGAGATCGCCCGCGCGTCGCCGGAATCGGCTGAGCTCGGGAAAGGTCTGCCGTTCAATGATCTGGTGTTCCAGATGCTGCCTTACGGGGTCAACGTGCCGCTGGTGACGCAAGGCGCGCAGATCTGGAACACGATCGTTCCCGCCATGATCCAGCAGGTACTGAGCGGAAAATCGACCCCGAAGGACGCCGCCAGCGCGGCGGCGAACCAGGTCCGCCAGATAATGGCGTAGGGGCTTGTGGCCGTTCTCGCCCACCCGGCCACGCGTGAGCTAGCTGCCGCCGGAAGCGCCCGCGCTGCGTGGCGCGAGCGTCTAGCCGGCTTGCCATACGTGCTGCCGGCCGCGCTCATTATCATCGCGGTGATGAGCTATCCGTTCGTCTACTGCATCTATCTCAGCTTTCGCGCGACGCCTTCCTACACCACGGAAACGCACTTCGCCGGACTGACGAACTACGGCGCGGTGTTGCATGACAGCGTGTTTCTCAACTCGCTCGGCATAACGGTGATATGGACGGTCGGCAGCACCGTGGCAGACATCCTGCTGGGCATGGGGGCGGCGATCCTCATTAACCAGCTTACCTGGTTCCGCGGTCCGATCCGGGCCGCGCTGATGCTTCCCTATATCGTCGGCTACGTGATCGCGAGTTATGCTTGGCTCTGGCTATACCAGGGCGAGTACGGCCTGCTCAACCAGCTCCTGACGAGCTGGCACGTCATCGCCCAGCCGGTGTCGCTGCTCAGCTCGCTGAGCTGGGCGCTGCCGGCGGTTATTCTGGTGAATATCTGGAAAACCGCGCCGTTTGCCATGATCATGTTCCTCGCCGGGCTTCAAGGCGTTCCCGAGCACACCGTGATGGCCGCGGAACTGGACGGCGCGTCGAAAATGCGGACGTTCTTCGAAATCAAGCTTCCGTATCTGCGCCGGGTGATCATTATCACCGGCGTCGTCATGACGCTGCAGAACTTCAACACATTCACCATCCCCTACATCATGACCAGCGGCGGGCCGCTGAACCATACGGAGATCGTGTCCAATTACATCTATAACTCGGCATTCACCAATTTGAACTTCGGCGGAGCGGCCGCCGCGTCGGTCGTGGTGATGATCATTCTCATGGTCTTCGCCATCGTCTATGTCGGATCATTGACACGCCGCCAGACGGGAGTCGCCTGACGTGACCGCGCCGCGATGGGTGCGTCAGGTACCGGCGAAGATCGCGCTGATCTGCTACCTGCTGTTTGCGCTGGTCCCGTTCGGGTGGCTGCTGACCGCATCGCTGGAGCCGCAGACGTCGCTCTACCGCGAGCACCTCAGTCTGCTGCCGGACCCCATCACGCTGTCGAATTACACCGCGCTGCTCACCGCCGATCCGGTCGCCGGTACCGATTTCCCGCGGTATTTCGTGAACAGCCTGATTGTCGTGTGCTGCACGGTCGTGCTTGCTCTGCTGGTCGCGGTGCCGGCCGCTTATGGCTTCTCCCGCTACCGGTTCCTTGGGAAGAACGTGATCCTGTATGGCATCCTGCTGCAGAGCATCTTCCCGCTCGTCAATTTCCTGATCCCGCTGTACATTCTGATGCAGGATCTTGACCTTATCGACACCTATGCGTCGCTGGTCATCGCCTATCTCACATTCAGCCTGCCGCTGAATATCTGGATCCTGAAAAGCTTCTTCGACGGCATACCCACAGACATGGAAATGTCCGCCCGGCTGGACGGCGCCAGCGCATGGCGGGCGTTTATCGAGATCGCCATTCCCCCGGCGATGCCTGGAATCGTCGCCACCGCGATCTTCACCTTCATCCTCTCCTGGGACGAATATCTCTACGCGCTGACGATGATTTCCTCCGCGTCGATGCGCACACTTCCGCTCGGCATCTTCGCCTACTTCTCCGAAGGCGTGCCGAACTGGAGCGGGCTGACCGCAACGGCGATCGCGATGAGCATCCCGGTGATCGTGGTGTTCCTGGTATTGCAGAAATACTTCATCGCTGCCCTGACCAAGGGAGCCCTGAAATACTGATGGTTGGGACAGGTGGGGAATGGCGGAGATAAGACTTGAAGGCGTCCGAAAAACCTACTCCTCCCGGCGGGGCGAGGTCCGGGCCCTTTTGCCGCTGGATCTTTCGATCGCCGATGGAGAGTTCGTCACCATCCTCGGCCCCAGCGGTTGCGGCAAGACGACGCTGCTCAGCCTGATCGTCGGAGCGATTCCTCCCTCCGGCGGACGTATCCTGGTGGATGGCACGGACGTAACCTATGCCGATCCGCGCGAGCGCGACATGGCGATGGTGTTTCAGAATTACGCGCTCTATCCGTCGAAGACCGTGCGGGGGAATTTGGAATTCCCGCTGCGCATGCGCGGCATTGCGTCAGCGAGCCGCACCCCGCGGGTCAACGAGATGGCAGAGCTGCTCGGCCTCTCTGCATTGCTCGACAATTATCCGCGCCAGCTCTCCGGCGGACAGCAGCAGCGCGTTGCACTTGGGCGCGCGCTCATCCGCCGCCCGAAGCTGTTCCTGATGGACGAGCCGCTCTCCAATCTTGACGCGAAGCTGCGGCTACAAATGCGCACGGAGATCAAGCGGCTGCATCGGGAAGTGCCGGTGACGACGGTTTACGTGACCCACGACCAGAGCGAGGCCATGGCGCTGTCCGACCGTGTCGTGGTGATGAACCAGGGCGCGGTCGCCCAGTTGGACAGCCCGGATGGCATCTATCTGCGCCCGGCTGACATCTTTGTGGCCGGCTTCGTCGGTTCCCCGGCGATGAACCTGCTGCCGGTCGCATTGGTTTCGTCCGCAAGCGGTGTGCAATGTGTGCTGGACAGGGGCCTGGTGGCAGCAAATGTGCAACCCCGGCTGCCGGTTGCCGGCGGCAATGGCACGCTGGGCATTCGGGCCAAGCATGTCGAATGGCAACCCGCCTCCGGCGCCCCGCAGTGGCCTTGGCTGCCGGCCAATGTCCTGGAGACCGACGATACCGGTGACGACACACTGATCTATGCGGACCTGGGCGGGAATGCGATCAGGGTCCTCGAACGCCACGGACGGACGGTCGCTGTCGGCGATAAGATCGCACTTCGCTTCCCGAACGAGACACTGCACCTGTTCGCCGATGGAAAGCGCCTCGAGCTGGAGGCCGCTCCGCTTCCGGCCGGGGTTGCGTAGGGGTTGGGGGTAGCGCGGCGCCCGATTCTCCCCCTAGCCGCCATTGTTGTGGAAACACTCACAATGCCGCCCCATATGAGGCTGGCACTCTCGCCTATAGAGTGCTAAGCCGTCCGCCCAGGATGCAATTTGGTGCATTCGGACGTTGCGTCAGAGCCTCAGGAGGCTCGTTCACCCATCTCAGGAGCCAATCAATGAAATTCCGCCCCTTGCACGACCGGGTCGTGGTCCGCCGGCTGAACGCCGAGGAAAAGACCAAGGCCGGCATCATCATCCCCGATACCGCCCAGGAGAAGCCGATGGAGGGCGAGGTGATCGCAGTCGGGCCGGGCGTGCGCAATGAGGAGGGCCAACTCGTGGCTCTGGACGTGAAGGCCGGTGACCGCATCCTGTTCGGAAAATGGTCGGGCAGCGAGGTAAAGCTCGAGGGCGAGGAACTCGTCATCATGAAGGAATCAGACATCATGGGTGTTATCGAAGGCGCCCCGGCAGCCAAGAAGAAGGCCGCCTGATCCAAGCACCCAACAACAAGAATCAAGGAAAGACATTCATATGGCCAGCAAGGACGTTCGTTTTGGTAATGACGCACGGCAGCGGATGCTGCGTGGCGTGGAAATTCTTGCCGACGCGGTGATGGTGACGCTCGGCCCGAAGGGCCGCAATGTCGTGCTCGACAAGAGCTACGGCGCCCCGCGGATCACCAAGGATGGGGTCACTGTCGCCAAGGAGATCGAGCTCTCCGACAAGTTCGAGAACATGGGCGCGCAGATGGTGCGCGAGGTTGCTTCCAAAACCAACGACATCGCCGGTGACGGTACCACCACAGCGATCGTGCTTGCCCATTCCATGATCCGCGAAGGCGGGAAAGCGGTCTCCGCGGGCATCAACCCGATGGACATCAAGCGGGGCATGGACAAGGCCGTGAACGCGGTCGTCGAGGAGCTGAAAAAACACTCGCGCAAGATCACCACTCCGGCCGAAACCGCACAGGTCGGCACGATTGCCGCGAACGGCGACTCTGAAATCGGCAAAATGATTTCCGAGGCGATGCAGAAGGTCGGCAACGAGGGTGTCATCACGGTCGAGGAAGCCAAGGGTATCGAGACCGAGCTCGACGTGGTCGAGGGCATGCAGTTCGACCGCGGCTACATGTCGCCCTATTTCATTACCAACGCCGAGAAGATGACGGCCGAGCTCGATCAGCCGTACATCCTGATCCATGAGAAGAAGCTGTCCGGCCTGCAGCCGCTTCTGCCGCTGCTCGAAGCGGTGGTGCAGTCGGGCCGTCCGCTGCTGATCGTCGCCGAGGATGTTGAGGGCGAGGCGCTGGCCACGCTGGTGGTGAACAAGTTGCGTGGTGGACTGAAGGTTGCCGCGGTCAAGGCGCCTGGCTTCGGCGATCGCCGCAAGGCCATGCTGGAAGACATCGCCATGCTCACCGGCGGTCAGGTGATCAGCGAGGATGTCGGCATCAAGCTGGAGAACGTCACGCTGGACATGCTCGGCAAGGCGAAGCGGGTGCTCATCGAAAAAGAGAACACCACGATCGTGGAGGGCTCTGGCAAGAAGGAGGACATCAAAGGCCGCTGCAACCAGATCCGTGCGCAGATCGAGGAGACCACATCGGACTACGATCGCGAGAAGCTGCAGGAGCGGCTGGCGAAACTCGCCGGTGGCGTGGCGGTGATCCGCGTTGGTGGCGGGAGCGAGGTCGAGGTGAAGGAGCGCAAGGATCGCGTCGATGACGGACTCCACGCGACGCGCGCCGCGGTGGAGGAGGGCATTGTTCCGGGTGGCGGAGTCGCTTTGGTGCGCGCGTCGCTTATTCTTGCCAAGCTGACGGGCGACAACGACGACCAGCGATTGGGCATCGAAGTGGTGCGCAAGGCGCTGCAATCGCCGCTCCGTCAGATCGCCGAGAATTCCGGCCAGGACGGTGCGGTGATCTCCGGAAAAGTGCTCGATAAGCACGAGTACAACTGGGGGTTCGATGCGCAGACTGGCGAATTCAAGGACCTGGTGAAGGCCGGCATCATCGATCCCACCAAGGTGGTACGGTCCGCGCTGCAACACGCGGCTTCGATCGCCGCGCTGATGATCACAACAGAGGCAATGGTGGCGGAGCGGCCGGAGAAGCCGGCCGCCGGCGGTGCGATGCCGGGCGGCATGGGCGGGGGTGGGATGGATTTCTGATCCATCTCGATCCGGCCTCGATAGCGAGAAGGGCACCCGGTGGGTGCCCTTTTTGCTGGGCGAGCAAGATCCGCGTGCATGGCTATCCGCAGCGCCGTCATCGGGTTCGTAACGCGCGATAATAATAACCGCGGCACTCGACACGATAACATTGCTGGCGAACGCCGCCGGACGATGTGTATTGTTCGGTGGGAACCCGAAACCGCCGCGACGGGTGCGGGGAGCGGCTGCGCCAACAATGGTGGAGGAGGCGACGTGGACTATCCCTATGACCTCGGCCCCTACTCCCGGACGGTGACCACCCGTTCGGCGGACGCCCAGCGCTGGTTCGACCGTGGCCTCAACTGGTGCTTCGGCTATCACCACGAGGAGGCCATCGCCTGCTTCGAGAAGGCGCTGGAGGCGGACCCGAACTGTGCCATGGCCCATTGGGGCATCGGCTACGCGGTCGGGCCGAACTATAACTTCCCCTGGGACCTGATGGATCCCGTCGGCAAGACCGCGGCGCTTGCCCGCGCGTATGATTCCACACGCGCGGCGCTGGCGCTGGCCGGCGGCGTCAGCGCGCCGGAACGCGCGCTGATCGAGGCGTTGCCCGCCCGCTATCCGCAGCGCGACCCGATCGAGGACCAGCGTCCCTGGAACGACGCCTTTGCCGACGCCATGCGCATGGCGCATCGGGCGCGTCCCGACGACCTCGATCTACGCACCATCTTCGCGGAAGCGATCCTCAACCGCACGCCCTGGCGCATGTGGGACCTGCGTACCGGCGAGCCCGCGCCCGGCGCCGGAACGCTCGAGGCGCGCGAGGTGCTCGAGTCCGCCTTCCGCGATCTGCCGGGCGCGATGAACCATCCCGGCCTTCTGCACCTCCACGTGCACCTGATGGAGATGTCGCCGCGTCCGGAGACGGCGTTGGGTACCGGCGACCGGCTGCGCGAGCTGTCCCCCGACATGGGCCACCTGGTGCACATGCCCACCCACATCGACGTGCAATGCGGCCACTACCGCGATGCGATGCACTGGAACCAGAAAGCGATCGCGGCGGATCGCAAGTTCTACGACCGCGCTGGGCCGCTGAACTTCTATTCGGGCTACCGGGTGCACAATTATCACTTCGCCGCCTACGGTGCCATGTTCCTCGGCCAGTACGTACCGGCGATTGCCGCCGTCGACGAGATGATCGCCACCATGCCGGAGGAGTTGCTGCGTATCCCCTCGCCGCCCATGGCGGATTTCTTCGAGAGCTACGTTTCCGTCAGGCAGCACGTCCTCATCCGCTTCGGCAAATGGAACGAGATCATCGCGCAGGATCTGCCTGGGGATCGCGATCTCTATTGCAACACCGTCGCGATGATGCACTACGCCCGCGGCGTCGCGCACGCCGCGCTCGGCGACGTGCCGGCGGCGGAGGCCGAACAGACGCTGTTCCGTGAGGCGGCAAAACGGGTGCCCAAGTCCCGGCAACTGCACAACGTGTCGTGCGTGCAACTGCTGGCCGTGGCCGAGGAGATGCTAGAGGGCGAGATCGCCTACCGTCGCGGCGAGCACGAAGCGGCCTTCGCCCATCTCCGCACCGCCATCTCACTGGAGGACGATCTGCCCTATGATGAGCCGTGGGGCTGGATGCAGCCGGTCCGCCACGCGCTCGGCGCGCTGCTGCTGGAGCAGGGCCACGCGGCAGAGGCAGAGGCGGTCTATCGCGAGGATCTCGGCCTCGGCGGCGCACTGCCCCGCGCGCAGGTCCACCCGGACAACCTGTGGGCGCTGCGCGGGCTGCACGACTGCCTCGAACGGCGCGGCGAGACCGCCGAGGGGGTGTTGATCCGCCAGCGTGTCGACTTTGCCGCGGCCCGAGCTGACCTGCCCGTCGCGGTGTCCTGCTTCTGCGCCCGCGAGACGACTGCCTGAGCGGACGCGACGGCTGCAACATCCGCGGTGTCACCGAACAAGCGCCAAGAGTCAGAGCCAGGTTCTGCATGGCGATTGACTGTCAGAACGACTTTCTCTGATACCGGTCAGCTTTTGGGCTAAAATTCGTGCTTGGATCCAGCGGAAATACAGGGCGGCCGCAGATTGTGTGTCCCAGGCTGATGAGATCGGCCGAAGTCGCCCCCGGCGCGTCGATATTGAAGTTCTTTTCGACCCACGCGTCGTACATCTGATACTCCGTGTGCGGGCATTTCACGATGATCAGGTCGAAATCGCGCGGGTTCAATCCGTTTACATAATAGAGCGAACGATCGATCAGCCCGACCGTGCGGCTGATGACCACGACGGTGAAGTTGCCGAACGCCAGTACCGCGGTCGGCCCCGCATCGAAACCCGCTCGCATGGTTTCAAACCTGCCGAGCCCGCGCGTCAGGGCCTCAACCGTCGCTGTTACCTCCATTGGCGTGAATCTTTGCGGATCCAGCGCGCCACCCAGGCGGACATTGATGGTGGCTCCCACACCTGCCGCATGGGCGACCCGAGCTGCCTCCGGGTCCACGATCTGTGCCAGCACACGTTTTGTCGTGCCCGCCTCGCGCAGGGCTTTGATGATAATGTTGGAGTCTCCCGTAGCACCCGAGGACGTGGCATCCGCGGCATCAGTAAACACGACTGGTCCGTGCATCCACTTTGCCTGGGCGATTGCTCGATCCAAGGCGATCAGCTTGCCTTGCATGCGATACCTCAGCGGCCAGAATTCATTCGCCAGACGGATTGCTTCGGCTTCCGCCCAGTCACCGTCCTGCTCGGCGGTGATGATGACCTGGCTGCACAATTCGGGCACATCGGTGAATGGGTTGCCGATCATGATGCCTGCCGCCATTGCCTTGCCTTCTTTCTCCAGCCTTTGGGTTTCGCGAATCAGATCACCGTAACAGCCGGTCCGCGTAATCAGCTCATCCCCGCGAACCAGGGCAGGGATGGTCACTCTTGCGATAATGGGATGGAGGCGGCGCCCGATGATATCGAGCAGAACCCGCGCGGCACGTGCGCCGGTGTCGGCAAAATCGACGTGGGGATAGGTGTGATAGATCGCCAGCCCATCGACTTGCCGGAGCATCCGATCGGTCAGAATGCCGTGCAGGTCAAGCGAGATAACGATGGGCATCCCCGGCCCCGCCATCTCGCGAACGCTTTGGAGAAGAAACCCCTCGGGGTCCAGCTCCCCATCCGCACCCATAGCGCCGTGCAATGAAAAGAATACCGCGTCCACATGCTTGATTTGCGCCGCCACTGCGTCCAGCAATTCCGCGGATAAACGGCGCCACCCGGAAGCCGAGAGCAGGCCGGCGCTGCCGGATCGGGCGCCGCAGGTCGGAACGATCATAACGTCGGGGTTCGTGTCGAATACGCCCAAGGCGCCGCCGATCGCGGTATTCAGACCGCGTTGTTGTAACACCTCTTCCCCGCGCTCTATTTTGAAATAGTCGTAATCCGACGCCACGGGGTTAAAGGAAGAGATCTCCTGCATGCATTCGGCGATGAGAATACGGGGCATTTTTCTCTCCTATGGATCATCCGGCAACGTGCCATCCGCGACACGGAGGCAGGCGACGGCACTCTCGTTCGACAAGGCGGTCAGTGCGGGGTCGATTTCGCGACAGCGTTGCTCTGCATAGCGGCATCGCGGGGCGAAGCGGCAGCCGATGTGCATTCCCATCGCGCTCGGCACATCGCCCGGCAGCACGTGGCGATGCCGCGGTTGATCTGGATGCGAAACCGGAATGGCCGACAGAAGCGCCCGCGTGTAGGGGTGCATCGGCCGGGTAAACAGCGCGTCCGGAGCTGCGATCTCGACGATCCGGCCGAGATACATGACGGCGATGCGTGTGGAGATGTGCCGGACGACAGCGAGATTGTGCGAAATAAACAGGTAGGTGAGCCCGAGTTCCTGCTGCAGGTCGCGCATCAGATTAATGATCTGCGACTGCACCGAAACATCGAGCGCGGAGACAGCCTCATCGCAAACAACGAATTCCGGTTTCAATGCAAGCGCGCGGGCGATGCCGATGCGCTGGCGCTGGCCGCCGGAGAACTCGTGCGGATAGCGATGGACCGCTTGCCGCGGCAGCGCCACCAGGTCCAGCATCTCGGCAACCCAGCGCCAGCGCTCGGCGCGATTACCCAGGGCATGTATGGCATACGCCTCGGCGATGATCGCGCCGACGGTCTTGCGGGGATTGAGAGACCCGAACGGGTCCTGGAAGATGATCTGCAAATCGCGCCGGCGGCGCCTGAGGTCCCGATGGGTGAGACGGGTCAGGTCGGTTCCCTTGTGAAAGATGGCGCCATCGGACGGCTCGATCAGGCGAAGAAAGAGCCGCCCCAATGTCGATTTGCCGCAGCCGGATTCACCGACGAGACCGAAAGTCTCGCCTTTGCGAACGGCGAGATCGACGCCATCCACCGCACGCACGACCGATTGGGCGGGAAGCGCACCACGGGCGCGAAACCGTTTATGTACGCCGCGCGCCTCTATCAGGATTTCACCGGCTGCGCCACCGCTCATGCGGCGACTTCCGCCGCTGCGTTGGCTGCCTGGGCGTAGCCGAATGGACGAATGCAGCCGACTTCGTGCCGGTCGCCCATTGGACGGACCGCGGGCACCACGCTTGTGCACGCGTCCCGCCGGTACTGGCAGCGTGGGGCGAAGCGGCAGCCTGGCGGCATGTTTGTCGCTTCGGGGACGGAACCGGGAATTGTCACCAGCCGATGACTACGACCGGTGATCTCCGGCATCGAAGCCAACAAGGCCTCGGTATAAGGATGCGCCGGACGATCAAAGATCGTGCGTACCGGTGCCACTTCCGCAACTCGTCCGGCGTAAAGCACCAGAACCCTATCGGTGATCTCGGCGATCACGCCGAGGTCGTGGGTAATAAGAAGCATCGCCATTCCGGTCTGCCGCTGCAGCGAGCGTAGCAGATCCAGCACCTGGGCTTGCACGGTCACGTCCAGCGCGGTGGTCGGTTCGTCTGAAATCAACAGTTTTGGTTCCGCGGCCAAAGCAATCGCAATCATCACGCGCTGGCGCATGCCCCCCGACAGCTCATGCGGATAGGCATGCAACCGGTTCCCCGGTGAGGGTATCTCCACCTGCTCCAGCAGTTCCAGCGTCCGCTGGCGGGCTCGCGCGCCTGTCATGCCTCGGCGCCAGCGCAGTACTTCCGCAATCTGCCGACCGACCCGCATGACGGGGTTGAGCGACGTCATCGGCTCCTGGAAAATCATCGCCACGTCTCGGCCTCGATGCGGCCGCCAGGCTTCGCGCGGCTTCCCGGCAAGGTCGTCTCCGACCAGGGAGAGCCGCCGCGCCACCAATCGAACCGCGGGAGGCAGCAGTCCCATGACGGACAGCGCGATCATGCTTTTGCCGCTGCCGGACTCGCCCACAATTCCGAGCACCTCGCCCGGCTCAACCGAGAAAGTCACGTCATCCAGAATGCTGGAAGTGTCCGGCCTTGCCGCGAGCCGCACACTCAGCCCTTCAACGGACAGCACCTGGGGCATGGTCAGACTTTCATTCGCGGATCCAGCACGTCGCGAAGGCCGTCACCCAGCAAGTTGAGTCCCAGGACAGATATGACGATCGCGAGCCCGGGGAAGATCATGGCCCACGGTGCCGCCTGCATGAAATCGCGCTCGCTGGCGATGATATTGCCGAAGGTGGGGGTGGGCGGCGGCGGCCCGACACCGATATAGGACAGCACCGCCTCCGCCAGGATCGCAATCGCGAAGACGTAGGTCAGACGGACGATCAAGGGGGCGAGAGCGTTGATCAGCACGTGGCCGAACAGCAGGCGAAAATCGCCGGCCCCGAGCGCCCGGGCGGCTTCGACATATTCCATCTCCCGGACCACCAGCACCGATCCGCGGACAATCCGTGCCGTGTGCGGCATCGTCGCGATACTGAGTGCGATCACCACATTGATAATCGAGGCGCCGAGGATGGCACTGATAACAATCGCCAGCAGGATGGCGGGAAATGCCATCAGCGCATCCATGACGCGCATCACCGGATTGTCGAGCCGCCTGAAGTAGCCGGCGACAGCCCCGATGAAGGTGCCGGTGATTCCTGTCACGATGACGACAAGAATCCCGATCGCCAGCGATACCCGGCCGCCATAGATGACCCGCGACAGAAGGTCGCGCCCGAAATGATCCGTGCCGAACCAATGGGCATCGCTCGGCGGCAGCAAGCGGGTCCGGAAATTGCTGCGCAGCGGATCGTACGGAGCCAGAACGGGGGCAAGGACAGCAACCAGCGCGATGAACAGAACCAGCGTTGCGCCCAGGACGAATGAGCGGTTGCTCAACAAGCGCCGTATGAAGGGACCCGTCCGGCGCGCTGCCCCGCTGCGCCAGCCGATGTTGTCAGCAGTTGCTTGATGCACGCTATTCAAGTCGCACCCGCGGGTCGGCAAATGCGTAGAGCAGGTCCACGATGAGATTGACCAGAAGGTAGATGACGGCAACAAAAAGCAAGGCGCCCTGTATCACGGGGAAATCCCGGCTCAGCACCGCATCCACGATCAGCCGCCCGACCCCCGGCAGCGAAAATACCTGCTCCACCACGACCGCGCCACCGAGCAAGCCACCGGTGACGATGCCAATTACGGTCAGGATCGGCACAAGTGCATTCGGCAGCCCATGTCGGACGACGATGAAGCTCCAGGGAAGGCCCTTCGATTCAGCCGTTCGTATAAAATCCTGGTTCAGCACCTCCAGCATGGCGGACCGGGTCATGCGGGCGATGAAGCCGACCTGCACCGCGGCCAGCGTGAACGCCGGCATCGCCATGCTGTGCCACCATCCGGAGAAGTTGGTGGTGATCGGAACGAAGCCGCCGGCAGGGAACCATCCCAGATAGACCGCGAGCCCAAAGATCAGCATCAGTCCCAGCCAGAAATCCGGCACCGACAGCCCGAGCAGAGCCAGGATCATGACGGACTGGTCCGCCCACGTGTTGTGACGCATCGCCGCCAATATTCCTGCCGCGATGCCCATCAGTGTGGCGAAGAACAAGGCCAGACCGGTCAGCGAGAGAGTGACAGGCAGCCGCTCCAGAATTGCCTGGGCGACGCCGCGGTTCAGCAGGATGGATCGGCCAAGATCGCCGTGCAGGATGCGCCCGTACCAGGCCAAAACCTGAATATAGAACGGCGCGTCCAGGCCCAGACGATGACGCACTTGCGCCAACTGTGCCGGCGTCGCACCAGGGTCCAGAAACACGGCTGCCGGGTCACCTGGAACCAGCCAGATCACCGCGAACGACATCAACGAGACCAACGCCAGTACCGGGATGAAGATCAGCAGGCGCCGAATCGTGAACCGAAGCAAAGAGCCGAGTCTTCCCTATTCGAGCCAGATTCCCCACAGGCGGGGTATCCGGTACGGTGCGAAGTTCTGGATCCGCGACGAAAGCACCTGGAACATCCCGTAGTTTCCGACCGCGATCGTCACTGCGTTCTCGTACATATGGGCCTGGAACTTAGCGAATATCTCCTTCCGTTTGTTCATGTCCAGCTCCGCGAGGAGGTCCGCATAGAGCTGATCGATGACAGGGTCGTCCTTGAGCTGCGAGATTCCGTTCGTCCAGATGCTCATGAGCTTCGCCGGCCCTTCGTACGGCTCGATACCAAGGCCGTGGGTCCAGAAGTGCCAACCTTCCGGCTTGAAGCCCATTGTCGAAACGGTTGGCCAATCGGCGACTTTAAGGACGACCTTGACACCGATCTGGCTGAGCTGATCTCTGATATCGGTTGCCGTGTCGACGTCCGGCCGCGTGTTGTCGGTGATGAAGGTAAGGGTTTCTCCCTTATACGAGCTTTTCTGCAGGAGGGCCTTCGCTTTTTCCTGATCGTTCAGGTTGTATAGCTCGGTCCCTGCCGTGCTGTAGTACGGCGAATAGCTGTACAGCAGCCCGCCATCCAGCTTGTAGATGTCTGGATAGGCGATCGCCAGCGTTTCTTCCATGTTGAGGCAGGCAGCGACCGCACGGCGGAAATTGACGTCGTTGCAGGGCGACTGGGCATGGTTGAACTTGGCAAGCTGGATGCCGAAGGGAAGCAGCTTGAGAACCTGAAGCTTGCTATCCTTCGATTGCCGCTTCGCCGTCGGGCCATCCGTGGTTTCGTTGATCTGCGCTTCGCCCGTGTCCATGGCAGCCGTGCGGGCGCCCGACTCCGGCATGAAACGGAATATCGCCCGATCGATGAACATCTCCTTGCGGCCGGCGAATCCATCTCGCTTCGTATAGTTAGGGTTGGGGGTGTAGTCGGCGAAGCGCTCCAGCGTTGCGTGACTGGCCGGCACGTAGTCCACGAACTTCATCGGTCCGGTTCCGATGAACTTGAAATCCTTCGGATCCTTCCGGGCCTCCTCGGCTGGATAGATCGCCAGAGGCGTGCCGGGCGACGACAAGGTATCCAGGAAATTCGACTGCACTTTCTTCAACTTGGCGGTGACTTCGAGCGGGCCGGAGGCCTCGATCGTGTCGACGCCGTTCAGCAGCACCGACGCGAGCCCGATTTTTCGGTAGCGTTCCAGCGACGCCACCACGTCCTCGGACCCCATGGTCTTCCCGTTATGGAACTTGACGCCCGGACGCAGCGTGAAAACGTAGGTCAGCCCGTCCTTCGATATCTCTGCCCCTTGCGCAAGATCAGGGACCACTCCCGCATGTTCGTCCCGGGCGTAGAGCGTTTCGTACATGTGCAAATTGATGTCGCGGGCGACCTGGGCCGAAGTAAGCTGTGCGTCCAGGGAGGGCGGAGCCTGGGTCAGCGCAACCGTTACGGTGCCCCCTCGCTTCGGTGTCTGGGCCGCCGCCGGACCAACCTTGGTCGCGAGCGATGCCGTCAGACCCGCCGTACCAGCGAGAACGCCGCGTCTCGTTACTCCGTTCATTATACGCCCCCTTTTGCATTATCGTTGGGAAAGTCCTGCCAGTCACAGGAAACTCCAGCGTCCGGCTGATGCTAAGGCAAACCGCACGGCGGTCAATCGCTTCCGCTGCCGCGATAGCGGGCCGATAATGCGGAATCCATGATCGTCGCATGTCGGAGAGAGCCATGAAAATCACTGCGGTCGAGCCCATCCTGCTGCGGGGCGAAACCAAGTACCACGCCGCGGCCGGAGCGGACGAAGCCACCGATAACGGGGACTGGCAGCTTCTGGTCCGGGTCAGCACCGATGACGGGCTGACCGGCTGGTCCGATGTGGAGACCCTTGCGCCAGCGGCGGTCGCGATCATTGCCGGCGACGGCATGACAATGCTGGGTTTCCACACGCTCGGGGAGCTTCTGCAAGGCGAAAACCCGCTGGATGTCGAGCGGCTATGGGACAAGCTGTACGTCGGCAGCACATATTACGGCCGGCGCGGGATTGCGATGCAGTGCATTTCCGCCATCGACAATTGTCTGTGGTCGATCCGTGCGCAGGCCGCGGGCATGTCGCTTGCGCGGATGCTGGGCGGGCGCCGGCGTGATGCCATCGTCGCCTATGCCTCAACTTTGTTTCGTGAAACGCCGGAGGCCATGGCGAACGCGGCACGCGGCTACGTCGCGCGGGGGTTTCGTGCGGTCAAGTTCGGCTGGGGCGTTTTTGGAGAAGACCCCGGCCGGGACCGCGAGCTGGTTGCAGCCGCAAGAGAGGCTCTCGGTCCCGATCGGCATCTTCTGGTCGATCCGGGATGGTATCCGGCCGGCTGGAAAGCGCCTGGTCAGATGCGTAGCCGGCGCGACGCGGAAGCTCTGTGTCAATGGCTGGCGGAATACAACGTCGGGTGGGTGGAAGACTTCATTCATCCGGAGCGTTTCGACGAATATGCCGCGGTTCGCGCCGGCAGCCCCGTGCCGATCGCCGCCGGGGAGCAAGTGGCGACGGTCTGGGATTTTGCGCGGTTCATTGGGGAGCGCTGCGTTGACGTCGTCCAGCCGGACTTATCGCGCTGCGGCGGGATTTCCGTCGCCACGAAAGTCGCGGCAATGGCGGAGGAAGCCGGCATCGATCTGGTGCCCCATTCCTGGCTCACGCACCTGCTCACCGGATACAGCCTGCAACTGATTGCGACCTTGCCAAGAGCTCGTTTTGTCGAATTCAACGTCAGCCAAACTCCGCTGACACGCGGGATCGCCCGGGCCAGTTTTGACCTCGCCGCAGACGGCACGGTGCCGATTCCGGACGTGCCTGGCATCGGGGTCGAAGTTGATCTCGACTTCGTCGCCAAACATCGGGTGAATTGATCATGCAGCGGCAGATCGTGCGTCCCTTCGGCCTGGATCTGGAAACGCCAGGCCGCCGCGACTATTACGTTGCGTTGGAACATGACTCGATCTGGGGTGATCACCTTATTCCGTTGACGGTCATGGTTGGGCCGCAGGCGAAGTCTGGCCAGGGCCTGGTCTGCTTTGGCTCGAACCATGGAAACGAATACGAAGGACCGGCGACCATCCGGCACTTGCTGCGGGACATCGACGCAGCGGATGTGGCGGGCCGAATCGTTCTGGTGCCGTTGCTGAATGTCGCGGCCTTCCGCGCCGGCACGCGCGACAGCTCTCTTGATGACGGCGTGAACCTCAACCGGGCATTTATCGACGGCGCGGGCCGCACCCCGGCGATATCGAGTATCACGTACCGCATAGCAGACTTCGTGCGCGGGTTCATCTGGCCCCATGTGCACGTGGTGATCGACCTGCATGCGGGCGGTCAGGTCGCGCGCTTCGCGCTCGGGACCAGCTTCCACCCGATCGACGATCCGGAGCAGGGGAGGGTGATCGAGGAAACCGCACGGTGGTTCGGGACGCCGGTGGTGATTGCCTATCAGAACGAAACTCCCGGGCTGTTGCCGAGCGAGGCCGAGCGGCTCGGCAAGATCAGCATCGGTGGAGAGTTCGGGTGGGGCGGGGCCATTCAGCCCGCGGGAGTACGATACGCTCGGCACGGGGTGCTGGCCGCTGCGATCCGTCATGGCCAATTGCGCGGGCGGATCGAGCCGACCGGTCATCACGCGGACGGCACACAGGTTCTGGTGGAGATGATCGAGCGTGCGTGCTTCGCGGTAGCTCCGTTCAGCGGCCACTACGAGGCGCTGATGGACTGCGGCGCACGCGTCACGCGGGGCACCGTTGTCGGCTTGTTGCATGATTTCGAGCGGCTCGATCTTGATCCCTGGCCGGTTCGCGCCGGCGTAGATGGGATCGTCATCGCGCAGGCCTGGGCGGCACCGGTTCAGCAGGGGCAGCACATCCTGGTCACCGGGCGCGCGGTTCCCTGGCGATACTCGGTCGCTTAGAGCGTGACTCGCGATCGGCTCAGGTAACGCCCTAAGCGTAGAGCCTGCGTCGGAATGAGTATCGGGTTCATGCCCTGGCCAGTCGCCGCGACAAGAGCTTGACGCTGGCAATATAGAGCCAGGTCATGGCGCTCTCGAGGGTTGCCTCGAAGTCCTTGGCCAGGCGGCGGTTGCGGTTGAGCCAGGCCAGGGTGCGCTCGACCACCCAACGCCGTGGCAGCAGCACAAACCCCTTGGCGGCATCCGATCGTTTGATGACCTCGATGGTCCACTGACCGAGCTTCTGCAAAGCGCCTTTCAGCTTGCCGCCGGCGTAGGCACTGTCGGCGAAGACATGACGCAGCCAGGGAAACGCACTGCGAATACTGGCCAGCAAGTACGGCGCGCCATCCCGATCCTGCACATCGGCCGGATGCACGATCGCACCGACCAGCAATCCGATTGTGTCGGTAAGGATGTGCCGCTTGCGGCCGTTCACCATCTTCTCGGCGGCGTAGCCGCGCGGACCGCCCGCCTCGGTGGTCTTGACCGACTGGCTGTCGATGACGCCGGCGGTGGGGCTGGCGTCCCGGCCGTCCGCTTCACGCGCGGCCATCAGCAGGGCGTGGTTGATGGCCTGCCACCGGCCATCGTCGCGCCAAGCATAGAAATACCGCTGCACCGAGGTGAACGGCGGCAGGTCCTTGGGCAACATCCGCCACTGGCATCCGGTCTGGGCTATATAGAAGATGGCGTTGACGATATCGCGCAGCCGGTTCCTGCGCGGCCGGCCGGACAACGCGGGCGGTGGCAAGTGCGGCGCGATGATCGCCCACTCTTCATCGGTGGTGTCGCTTGCATAGCGCAAACCCTCACGCCGATACTGCGGGCGCGTGATCTCGGTCCAGGCCATTGCGTGATTCCTCGTGTGCTTCGCAACCGCGACAGAATCGCAGCCGCCGGGATCACGCAACCCGCCTGTTCGGCGACAACGCCCCGCCGCCCGGCTATCCAGACCCGTTCTGGTGTCGTTTCGGGTCAGCCTCTTAGAGCGCGATCGCGATCGGTTCAGGTTGACGGGAGTTGGCAGCCGATCGCGCTCTAACTCTTTATTCGAGAGCGCGATTCACGCTTTCCGACCGCCAGCCTCAAGCGATTACGCTCTAGCGGTCAAGCACGGTCCTCAGAAAATCCTTCGTCCGGGCCTCCCTCGGGCTGCCGAAGATACGGTCCGGCGTGTCTTGTTCCACGATTTTCCCGAAATCCATGAAGATGACCCGTGAAGCGACCTGGCGCGCGAAATTCATCTCATGGGTGACCACCACCATGGTCATGCCCTGGCTGGCAAGCCGGCGCATGACGGCGAGCACTTCCGCGACCAGCTCGGGATCCAGCGCGCTGGTGGCCTCGTCGAACAGCATCGCCTTGGGGTCCATCGCCAGCGCGCGGGCGATCGCGGCCCGCTGCTGCTGACCGCCGGACAGTTCCTCGGGATAATAATCCGCCTTGTCCGACAGTCCGACAATATCGAGCAATTCCGTGGCACGCTGGCGGGCGACCGATTTCGGGCGTCGCAGAACATGCACAGGCGCCTCGATGATATTCCCGGTGACGGTCAAATGGGGGAACAGGTTGAACTGCTGAAACACCATTCCGACCTGGGCACGCACGGCGGACACGGCACGGTTGGAATGTGGCTTGAAGATGCCCCCGGCTTCGTCGCGATAAGCCAGGCGACCATCGATCCGGATGCGGCCGGACTCCGGAACCTCCAGGTGGTTTATGCAACGCAGCAGGGTCGATTTCCCGCTGCCGGAGGGACCGATTATGCAGACGACCTCGCCGGCCGCGACCGAGAGATCGATGCCCCTCAGCACGTGCAGAGTGCCGAAATGCTTATGAAGATCCTCGATTTCGATCATTGGCCGGCCAGGTTCCGTCATGGCCGCCGCCGCGGTCGATAACCCGCCCGGGTGACACGTTCCAGATAGCCAACAAGCCGGGCGGCCGGGAAGCTCACGGCGAAGTACATGACGCCGACAACCGTATAGAGCGTGAAATACTGGTAGCTGAGCGCGGCGCGGACCTGCGCCGTGTACACCAGTTCCTGGATGCTGACCGCCGAGGCGAGCGCGGTATCCTTGAACAGACCGATGAAGTAGTTGCCCAGCGTGGGAATGATGATGCGGATTGCCTGGGCAGTACGATCCGCCGCATGGCCAGCGCATGCGTCATGCCGAGTGCCGCGGCCGCATCATGTTGCCCCCGCTGAATCGCCAGGATGCCGCCGCGATAGACCTCGGAGATGTAGGCGGAATAGTTCAGCGTCAGAGCAAGCACCCCGGCGAGAAAGGCATCGAGGCGAATCCCGATCGAAGGCAACACGTAGTAAACATAGATAAGCTGCAGCAGAAGCGGCGTTCCTCTGATCACCTCGATATAGCTCTTGGTCACCCAGCGGAGCGGCGCGATGTGCGACATTCCCGCCAAGGCAACGAAAAGTCCGCAGATCAGGCTGAGGAAAATGGTAACCAGCGTCAGCTCGACCGTTATCAGCAGTCCGCCGAGCAGGGGACCAATATTCTCAACCGCGACTTGCGGGTTGAATAGCTCGAACACTGGCTTTCAGTAAGCCGGGGGGTCAGTTATTGCTACCCGCCGGCGCGGATTTCAGGGATGCAGCGTGAACATCACGAGGTTACGGTCGGTAAGTCCGTACTTCCTCAAGATAGAGCTAACCGCACCGCTGGCGCGCAGCTCGCCCAGTGCCGCGGTATAAGCGGCCCGCAGCGAACAATCTTCCTTGCGGATGCCGAAACGCGCCATGCCGTAGCCACCGCCCTGAACCATGGCCGTGGGGACAGGAATGTTCCACAGAGGATCAAGGCTGTTATTCGGGTTTTGCTTGTCGAATTCCTTGTACACGACGTCATCTTCCAGGACCGCATCAAGGCGACCCTGATTAAGGCTCTGCAGCTCGTCAACCTCCTGCTTGAACTCGGTCGGTTGCACGCCAATCCGGCGCAAATACAAATCCGCGGCGCTGCCGGTGATGCTGCCGACCCGCTTTCCCTTCAACTGCTCGTAATCGGTAACGTTCAGCGGGTTGCCCTTCTGCACGATCAAAACCGGGCCGTACCACCAGGCGGGGCCGGAGAAGCTGATCACCTTCATCCGCTCAGTCGTCACGTGGATATCCGCACCGATCACGTCGATGCGGCGCGACAGCAACGACGGGATGACGGATTCCCAGGGCATCCATACCACGTTGATCTTCTGGACGCCGAGCACGTCAAGGACAGCCTTGTTGATATCCCAGTCGATGCCGGTGGGTTGCTTGTTGGCGTCCTGAAAAACTTCGGGAGGGTTGACGTTGAAGCCGAGGGAAATGCCGTTTTTCACCGCGTTTTCGTAGGATGGATCGCCGCAATTCGCGACATCCGGCTTCATTTCGACGTAGAAGCTCTGCCCTTGTGCCAGCGCCGGCCATGGACCCAATACCAAGGCAATCCCGACGACAACGAAAGTCCGCATCCAGTGGAACATTCAGGCTTCCCCCGTTCTGGCACCGATTCTAGGCCGGCTCCGAGGCCACGCTAGCACAGCGCGTGATTACCGCAACACCCATGCTGGTGGAGAAGGTGGATCGGATTAGGATGGGCGGATCCGAAGGAGCGACGAATGAAAATAACCGATGTCCAAGCCATCTACCTGCGGTTGCCAGACATTCAACAGCGAACGGACAGTTCGCAGGACGCCCTGCTGGTCAAGATCACGACCGATGCGGGGCTGGTCGGCTGGGGCGAGGTAGACGGCTGTCCTGCCGTGGCCAAGGCGGTGATCGAGGCCGGCTACTCCCACACCCAGGTCAACGGGCTGCGCGCCATCCTGCTCGGCGAGGACCCGCTGGACACGACTCGCCTGTGGGACAAGATGTACCAGCAGACGCTCTATTTCGGTCGCAGTGGTGCAACCATCCAGGCCATGGCTGGGGTGGATATTGCGCTGTGGGACATCAAGGGCAAGGCACTCGGGCAGCCGATCGTGAAGCTGCTCGGTGGTGCGTTGCGCGATAAAATGCGCGTCTACTCATCGAACATGTTCCAGTTCACTGTGGAGGCAACGGTCGAACGTGCGAAGCGGGCCATCGACACCGGGCACACCGGCGTGAAGTTTGGCTGGGAGCCGTTCGGGCGGGACGCCGCGACCGACCTTCGTTATGTCGAGGCCATTCGCAAAGCCATTGGCGACAACAACGACTTCATGCTGGATGTCGGGCTGGCCTGGGACGCCAAAACCACGCTTCAGCGCGCCCGGCTGTTCGAGCCCTACCGCTTGTTCTGGATCGAGGAACCGCTGCATCCGGACGACTACACCGGCTATGCCAAGGTCTCCCGCGGCTGCTTGCAGCATATTGCCGCCGGTGAGCAGGAATGCAGTGTCGTCGGGTTCGAGCGGCTGATCAATGAGGGCGGAATCGATATCGTGCAGATCGATCTGACCCGCTGCGGCTTTACCCAGGCCATGCGCATTGCGGCGATTGCGCAGCGGCGCGGGCGGAAGGTCTGCAACCACAACTTCACCACCGATATCAATACTGCTGCCTCACTGCACTTCCTGTGTGCCATCGAGAATGCGCTGGTGATGGAGTATTGCGTCGAGCCAAGCGAGATTTCGCAGCGCCTGGCGAAGCGCCCCGTCACCATCAAGGAGGGGTACGCCCACTTGCCCCAGGAACCCGGGCTTGGGGTCGAGCCGAACCAGGAGATCATCGAGAAATATATGGTCCGCGGCTGACAGGTCAGACATCCAGCCGGCCGCGTGCGGGCGCGTCACATCCGGAACACGCCGAACCGCGTATCACCGATCGGCGCGTTCATCGCGGCAGACAGCGACAGGCCGAGAACCAGCCGCGTCTCCGCCGGGTCGATGATGCCGTCGTCCCACAGCCGCGCGGTGGCGTAATATGGGTGACCCTTCGCCTCGTATTGCGCCCGGATCGGCGCCTTGAACGCGTCCTCCCGCGCTTCGCTATCGAACCCCCCGCGCACGGTGGCCAGCACGCTGGCCGCCTGCTCACCCCCCATCACCGAGATGCGCGCGTTCGGCCACATCCACAGGAAACGCGGATCGTACGCACGCCCGGACATCCCGTAATTTCCCGCCCCATACGACCCGCCGATGATCACCGTCAGCTTCGGCACCGCGGTGGTTGCCACCGCGGTGACCAGCTTGGCGCCGTCCTTGGCAATGCCGCCCGCCTCGTATTTCCGGCCCACCATGAACCCGGTGATGTTCTGCAGGAACAGGATCGGAATCCCGCGCTGGCTGCACAGTTCCACGAAATGCGCGCCCTTCAGCGCCGATTCCGAAAACAGGATTCCGTTGTTGGCCAGGATACCGACCGGGTAGCCGAAGATATGCGCGAACCCGCACACCAGGGTCGTTCCGTACAGTCGCTTGAACTCATCCAGCTCGCTGCCATCGACGATACGGGCGATGACTTCGCGCACATCGTACGGTGCACGCAGGTCGGTCGGCACCACACCGCCGATCTCCGACGGATCATAACGTGGCTCCGCCGGGGCCCGCAGCACGACATCCGGTCGCTTGCTGCGGTTCAGCCCGGCGACGATCCCGCGGCAGATCGCCAGCGCGTGTCGATCGTCATGCGCGTAATGATCTACCACGCCGGAGGTGCGGGCATGAACATCCGCGCCGCCCAGTTCCTCGGCGCTGACGTCCTCGCCCGTCGCGGCCTTCACCAGTGGCGGCCCGGCCAGGAAAATGGTGCCCTGGCGACGAACGATCACCGTCTCGTCGCTCATTGCCGGAACATAGGCGCCGCCGGCGGTGCAGGAGCCCATGACCGCGGCGATCTGCGGAATCCCGGCGGCGGACAGGTTCGCCTGGTTGAAGAAGATCCGCCCGAAATGCTCGCGGTCAGGGAAGATCTCGTCCTGCAACGGCAGGAACGCGCCCCCGGAATCCACCAGATAGATACAGGGCAGCCGGTTGGCGCGAGCGATCTCCTGCGCCCGCAGGTGCTTCTTCACGGTGATCGGGAAATAGGTGCCACCCTTCACCGTCGCATCATTGGCAATGATAATGCACTCCCGGCCGGACACACGCCCGATGCCGGTGACGATGCCGGCTCCTGGCACCTCATCGCGGTACATTCCATGTGCGGCAAGCTGCGAGAGCTCCAGGAAGCGCGATCCTGGATCGATCAGTCCTGCCACCCGCTCGCGTGGGAGCAGCTTGCCCCGCCCTAGGTGGCGTTGTCGCGCCGCCACGCCGCCGCCCAGCTCGACCGTCGCCACCTGCGTCCGCAGATCATCGACCAGCGCGTGCATCGCGACCGCATTGGCGGCAAACGCCTCGCTCCGCGGATTGGCGTCGGAGCGAAGAACGCTCATGCCGTCTCACTGAACAGCTCGCGGCCGATCAGCATGCGCCGGATTTCGCTGGTCCCGGCACCGATCTCATACAGCTTTGCATCGCGCAGCAGCCGCCCGGTCGGGTAGTCGTTGATATAGCCGTTGCCGCCTAGGCACTGGATTGCCTCCAGCGCCATCCAGGTCGCCTTCTCCGCTGCGTACAGGATTGCTCCGGCGGCATCCTTGCGCGCCGTCTCGCCGCGGTCACACGCCTTCGCCACCGCATACACGTACGCTTTCGTCGCGTTCATCGTGGTGTACATGTCGGCCAGCTTGCCCTGCATGAGCTGGAATTCGCCAATCGGCTGGCCGAACTGCTTGCGTTCGTGCACGTACGGGATCACCACGTCCATGCAGGCCTGCATGATGCCGACTGGCCCGGCGGCCAGCACCGCGCGCTCGTAGTCCAGTCCGCTCATCAGCACCCGCACGCCTTTGTTCACCTGCCCGAGCACATTCTCTTCGGGCACCTCGCAATCCGTGAACACCAGCTCGCAGGTGTTGGACCCACGCATGCCGAGCTTGTCGAGCTTCTGGGCGGTGGAGAAACCTCTGAACGCCTTCTCTACCAGGAATGCCGTGATGCCGCGCGGTCCCGCCGGTGGGTCGGTTTTCGCGTAAACCACCACCAGGTCGGCGTCCGGCCCGTTGGTGATCCACATCTTGCTGCCGTTCAGGATGTAACGATCGCCACGTTTTTCGGCCCGTGTCCGCATGCCAACCACATCCGATCCGGCGCCTGGCTCGGACATGGCCAGCGCGCCGACGAACTCGCCGGAGATCAGGCGCGGCAGATAGCGCTGTTTCTGCGCCGGTGTCCCGTGGTGCTGGGTCTGGTTGACGCAGAGCTGGGAGTGCGCGCCATAGGACAGGCCGACCGAGGCCGAGGCGCGGGAGATTTCCTCCATCGCGACCGCATGTTCCAGGTAGCCCATGCCGGCGCCGCCATATTCCTCCTCGGCGGTGATGCCGAGCAGGCCGAGGGCACCGAACTTCCGCCAGAGATCCATGGGGAAATTATTGTCCCGGTCGATCGCCGCGGCACGCGGGGCGATCTCCGTCGCGGCGAAGGATTCGACCTGCGCGCGCAGCATGTCCGCGGTCTCACCAAGGTCGAAATTCAGCCCTGGTAGCCGATTGGAGATCGCCGGCACTGGGGCCTCCGTTGTTCAGGATTGCTTGAGGTAAGCGCCAGAATGGCTGATTTCCGCGCGGTCACCAAGGCGGTGCGACCGACAAGGCGCGAATGTGGCCGTGCCCACCATATTTCCGATGAAAAGGCGGCGCGCAACAGCGGCTGCTTGAGAAGGAGAAAGCCTGTGAAACGCTTCATCCTGCCACGTTCGGCCCGCACTATGGCGTTGAGCGCCGCCCTGGCAGTCTCGTTTGTGCTTCCGGCCGCCGCCCAATGGAACGGCCGTGGTCACCCGCCGCCGCATTGGCGTGGCGGCTATCACGGCGGTTACCACAATAGTGGCCCGAATACCGGCGCGATCGTCGGAGGCGCCCTTCTGGGGCTTGGCCTGGGCGCGGCGATAGGCGCCCTGGCGGCACCGCCGCCTGCCTATTACGCACCGCCGCCGGCCTATTATGGGGCGCCACCGCCGGCCTATTATGCCGCGCCACCACCCGTCTACTACGGCTATTGATCCGCCCCTCCATGAGCTTCGCCGGAGATACTCCATGAGCCTCAAAACGTCCGTTCGCATAACGCTGCTGGCAACCGTGCTGGTCCCCGGCCTGGCGTTTGCTCAATCCACGCCACCAGCCGGCTCCACTCCACCAGCGGCGGCTCCGCCGGCCGCCGCGTCGCCGCCGGCAGCAGCCGCGGAAGCAAGCCCGGCCGCGCCGTCGGCCAAGCATCGATCACACGCCCCCGACACCGCCGCCAGGGTGGAACAACGCATCAAGCAACTGCATTCCGAGCTGGGCATCACGTCGGCGGAAGAGGTGCAATGGAATCAGTTCGCCCAGGTGATGCGTGACAACGCCACCGCGATGGACCAGAAGCTGAATGAGCGCGGCACGCAACTGGCAACCATGACTGCCGCCCAGGACATGCAGTCCTACGCCGACCTTTCGGCCCAGCACGCGCAGGACATGCAGAAGCTGGCGAGCGCTTTCCAGACCCTCTATACCTCGATGTCGGATGAGCAGAAGCAGACGGCGGATGAGGTGTTCCGCGGCCGTGCCACGCGTGCGCACCACGGCGCGACGCCCTCGCATCACACGTCGAAACCCAGTGGTTCCTCTGGCTGAACCCGAACTGACCACTTCCGTTACGACACGCCCCTGATATAGGCTCGCCGGGCGCGCTTGGCCGCGCCCAGAACCAAGGGGGACGTCTTCGATGTCTGACGGTGCGCCTAGCTACGTTCACGGCGCTGCTGACACGCCGCTGATAGGCGAGACGATCGGGGCAGCATTCGACCGGACTGTCGCGCAGTGGGGCGACAGTCCGGCCCTTGTTGTCCGCCAGCAGGACATACGCTGGACCTACACCGAGCTGGGCGAGCGGGTGGATGCACTCGCCAGCGGATTGCTGGGACTAGGCCTGGAGCCGGGCGATCGCATCGGCATCTGGTCACCCAACAATGCTGAATGGGTGCTGACCCAGTTCGCCACCGCCAGGGCCGGGCTGATCCTGGTCAACATCAATCCTGCCTATCGCCTGGCGGAACTGGAATACGCACTGAACAAGGTCGGCTGCCGCGCCCTGGTCAGCGCGACCGGTTTCAAATCCAGCGATTATATCGGCATGCTGCACCGGCTGGCACCGGAGCTGCACACCGCCGCTCCGGGTCGGCTCTCCGCAGCGAAATTGCCCCGCCTGGAGACCATAATCCAGATCGGTCCCACGCCGGCGCCCGGTACCATCCCGTTCGCCGAGATCGCCCGTGGCGGTGACGCCACCAGCCGCGGCCGCCTGTCAGACCTGGCGAACCGGCTGCAGTTCGACGACGCGATCAACATCCAGTTCACTTCCGGCACGACGGGGACACCGAAAGGCGCCACGCTCACGCACCACAACATCCTCAACAACGGGTTCTTCGTCGGCGCGGCGATGCACCTGACGGCGCGCGACAAGGTCTGCATTCCCGTGCCGCTGTATCATTGCTTCGGCATGGTGCTCGGCAATCTCGCCTGCATCACCCACGGCGCTGCCATGGTCTTCCCCGGTGAGGGGTTCGATCCGCTTGCCACCTTGCAGGCCGTGGCCGAGGAACGCTGCACCGCGCTGTACGGCGTGCCCACCATGTTCATCGCCCAACTCGATCACCCGGAGTTTTCCCACTTCGACCTGTCTTCGCTGCGTACCGGCATCATGGCCGGCAGCCCATGCCCGATCGAGGTGATGCGCCAGGCCGTCTCGCGGATGCATCTCTCGCAGATCACCATTGCCTATGGCATGACGGAAACCAGCCCGGTCAGCTTCCAGACCACCACCGACGATCCGCTGGAACGGCGTGTTTCCACCGTCGGCCGCATTTTCCCCCATGTCGAGGCGAAGGTGATCGACGCCGAAGGCCGCATCGTCCCGCGTGGCATGCCGGGCGAGCTTTGCACCCGCGGCTATTGCGTCATGCTCGGCTACTGGGATGACGAGGAACGCACCGACGAAGCCATCGACCCCGCCCGCTGGATGCACACTGGCGATCTCGCCACCCTCGACGCCGACGGTTATTGCAACATTGTCGGCCGCATCAAGGACATGATCATCCGCGGCGGCGAAAACGTCTATCCGCGCGAAGTCGAGGAATTCCTGTATCGGCATCCGAAAATACAGGATGTGCAGGTGTTCGGTGTGCCCGACCCGAAATATGGCGAAGAAATCGCCGCCTGGGTGAGGATCCGTAGCGGCGAGGCGCTGACCGCGGAGGACATCCGCGAGTTTTGCCGCGACCAGATTGCCCATTACAAGGTGCCGCGCCACATCCGCTTCGTCGATGAATTCCCGCTCACCGTGACTGGGAAAGTTCAGAAATTCATCATGCGCGAACGCATGGCCGCGGAATTAGGCCTTCGCGAAACCACGACTGCGTAGGCCAAATTGCATGGAGCCGCTGCGCTATCCTGGGTTCAGCCCGGCTGCTGATCTTCGTGGAGTTGGGTTGCCACGGAAGCCGCCAACTGCTGTTCCAGCATCTCGCGGTCGGCAGCGAGCAGAGCATCCAGCGTGAAGGGGCAGTGCTCCGGGACCGAGGCCGGAGGCTGTCCTCCGACTGTAACTCCTTGAACCTGCTTGAGCGCGGCACGGTAATAGTTCCAGATCGACCTTGTGCCGCATCGAAGGAGCGAAGCGCGCGTCGGCATCGGCAAGAAAGCCGGGAATTTCAGAACGCCAACGTTCACGCGGCTCGGCAGCAGGCCAGGCTGCGGATTTCAGCAAATGGACCATCGCCTGCCTGAGCAGGCTTTGAACTAAGACGCCCCCGCGTCCTCGATTTCCTCGATGACGTGATCCCAATCCAGTCCGTTCACGCGCTCGCCGCGGGCAACGCGGCGCAGTAACTCTGCCTGCTGTTCCGACCCGAGCAGGACGTCCTGCCAGGATAGCTCCTCGTCACACCATCCTCAGGCCGGAACTGCCGCCGGCACACCTTCCGGATCCAGACGATAACCACCACCCTCGGTGACCAGCAGGCGGGCGTTGGTCGGGTCTGGCTCGATCTTCTGGCGCAGCCGGTAGATATGCGTTTCCAGCGTATGTGTGGTGACTGCCGCGTTGTACCCCCAGACCTCGTTCAGCAGCACCTGCCGCGCCACCGCTCGGTCGCCCGCCCGATAAAGGAATTTGAGAATGGCGGCTTCCTTCTCGGTCAGCCGGATCCGCCGGTTCTTGATCGGGTCCTGCAGCAGCTTGGCCGACGGGCGGAAGGTGTAGGGACCGATCGTAAAGACCGCATCCTCGCTGTTCTCGAAAATGCGGAGCTGGGCGCGCAACCGAGCCAGCAGCTCGTTCAGTCGGAACGGCTTGGCAATGTAATCGTTGGCGCCGGAATCAAGGCCCCGCACCACGTCGGTCTCATCATCCGACCCGGTCAGCATGATGACCGGCATCTTATGTCCTTGCCGACGCAACCGGAGGCAGAAATCGCGCCCGTCGCCGTCCGGCAGCCTGACATCCAGGATCACCGCGTCGAACCGCACGTCCTTGGCGGCCAGACGCTCCTCGGCTTCGCTCAGCGTTCCGGTTTGAATGGAGGAGAATTCACCATCGACGGCCAATTGCTCGGCCAGGGTCAGACGCAGGTCAGGGTCGTCATCGACAATCAGGATGGGTCGTTCGCTCGACATTCTCTTCTATCCTTCTCTATCTATTGGGTGCGCAACCGTTCACACCGAATGTGACCCACCCCGGCGAGCCGGAGCAAGCCGCCAAATGCCCCGCTTCCAGCCCTCTGCGCCGGGGCGGGGGCAGCAACGACATTTCGCCATGCGGCGGTCCGCGACAGGTCGTTCGGCCCGCTATATATTGTGACCATAGTGCGCTGGAAAGGAATGCCTCCACAGACGTGCCGGACATGCTGGTCCCGCGCGGGTGACTGGCGGCAAACCTCGGGGTGAATAATGACTAAATTAGGCCAAATCCATTTCGCTTTCTCGTGATCGGCCCATGACCCGCAGACTGGCTGCCCTCGGCCCGGCTCGGCCGCCAACACCACCCACTCTGCCGGTGGGCCGCCTGCGCGCGGTCCACCGTGCGACGGCGGAATTACGCCGCGGCGCGCCCGTGCTGCTGGAGGGATCGGCGCCGCTGGCAATACTGGCAGCCGAAACGGTCGGTCCACGTGGGCTGGAAGAGCTGGCCGCACTCTCGTCCGACCCGCCGTTGCTGCTGTTGGCACCGGTGCGGGCGGCCGCAGTATTGCAGCGGCCGGTTGAACAAGCGGGCCCGGCAATCGCGTTGCGACTGCCGCCGGCCATGCTTGACCCGGAGTCATTGCGCAGCCTGGCTGATCCTGTCGAAGCACAGGCACTCGCCGGTCCGCAGGAGACCGCGCCGACGCCGCCATACGCCGCGGAGGCTTTGTCGCTGGTCAAGCTCGCCCGGCTGCTGCCGGCAATCCTCGCGGCACCCGGTGGCCCGGGCGCCGCAGAGGCCGCGGAGCGCGCCGGCGTGCTGCGGGTCGATGCGGCCGATATCCTGCGATACCGCGCTGCCGCCGCGGCTGGATTGCGCAAAGTGGCGGAAGCGGAGGTGCCGCTCGACTCAGCGGCAGACACCCGCATCGTTGCATTTCGTACCGAAGACGGCGGCGCCGAACATCTGGCCATCATCGTCGGAACGCCGGAGCAACGCGAGGCGCCGCTGGTCCGCCTGCATTCCGAATGCTTCACCGGCGACCTGCTGGGCAGCCTACGCTGCGACTGCGGTGCCCAGTTGAAGGGGGCGATCCGCCGAATGGGCGAGGAAGGCGCAGGGATCGTGCTGTATCTGGCGCAGGAAGGACGCAGCATCGGGCTGGTGAACAAGCTGCGTGCCTATGCGCTGCAGGACCGTGGACTGGATACGCTGGACGCCAATCGGGCGCTCGGCTGGGGTGCCGACGAGCGGAACTTCCTGGTTGCCGCGACGATGCTGCAGGAGCTAGGGATCGGGCGGATCCGTTTGCTGACCAACAATCCGGACAAGGTGGCGGCCTTGTCGGCCTGTGGAATCGAGGTGCTGGCGCGGGAGCCGCACGCCTTTCCGCCCAACGGGATCAACGACCATTATCTTGCCACCAAGGCCCGCCGCTTCGGCCATCTGCTGGAGTAGCGGATGATGCGCGCCCTGGTTCATGCCGATGGCCGCCTGGTGTTTGCCGGCAGGGTTTTTCGCGCTGCGCTGGGGCGCGGTGGCGTTCAGGCCGACAAGCAGGAGGGGGATGGCGCCACCCCGGCGGGCCTGCTGCCGCTGCGGCGCGTGCTGTACCGCGCCGATCGCGGGCCGCCGCCCAATTGCGCCGTGCCGCTGGAGCCGGTCGCGCCCGATGACGGCTGGTGCGACGACCCGACGCACGCCGATTACAACCGGAAGGTCCGCCTGCCGCACGAGGCCCGGCACGAGGAGTTGTGGCGCGGCGACAGTCTGTACGACATCGTCGGCGTGCTGGGCTGGAACGACAACCCAGTGCAGCGCCAACGCGGCTCGGCGATCTTCCTGCATGTCGCCCGTGCGGATTTTGCCCCGACCGAAGGATGTATTGCGCTGGAGATCGATGATCTGCGGCACCTGCTGGGCTGCCGGGCTGACGGAGCTTCAGGTCGGCGCCTGAAGGGGATCTCATGCTTTCCTTCATTTTTCCGGTGGCGTTTCCGCTGGCGCTGATCGGGCGTGTTGTTCTGTGCGTCGCGTCCCGCCGCCGGCTTGCCAGGAAGGCGGAATCTGACGGTCGGCCGCGGCGCTCTTCAGATGGCGCTCACCCGATTCCGGTCTCGGTCCATCTGATTGTCCGGTACCCCTTTGCGGGCTAGTATCGGTGGCGGGAACGGTTCAAGGGAGAATTCGGATATGAGCACGACGTTTGCCGTCGGCGAGGTGACGGTCCATCGCATCATCGAGCAGGAAATACCGTTTACTGATCCGCTCGAGTTCTTCCCCACCCTTAGCCGCGACGTACTGGAAGAGAATCGCTCCTGGCTGGAACCCAAGGCGGTGGATCCCGCCAGCGGCAAGCTTGTGCTCTGCTTCCAATCCTATGTCGTGCGCACACCTTGGCACACCATCCTGATCGACAGTTGCATAGGCAACGACAAGGATCGATCCACGCGTCCGCCCTGGCACCAGAAGACGGACGATAGTTTCATGCGCGGTCTCACCGCCACGGGCCTAAAGCCGGGCGATATCGACTTCGTCATGTGCACCCATCTGCACGTCGATCATGTCGGCTGGAACACACGGCTGGAGAACGGACGCTGGGTGCCGACATTCCCCAACGCACGCTACCTGTTTTCTCAGCGCGAATACGCCTATTGGGTGGACCAGCATGCCAGCACGCCAATTCCGTGCATCGCGGACAGTGTCCTGCCGGTCGTGGAGGCAAAGCGTGCCGACTTCGTCACCAGCGAGCACGCGCTCGATGATCATGTCCGGCTGATGCCCACTCCCGGTCACACGCCGGACCATTTCTCCGTCCGGCTCGGCCGCGGCAGCACCGATGCCATCGTCACCGGCGATCTCATCCATTCGCCGCTGCAGGCGCGGTATCCGGAGTTGTCGATGCGCGCTGATTACGACCCGAAACAGGCCGCGCTCACCCGCCGCAGCTTCCTGGAAGGTGTCTGCGAACGCGGCACGTTGTGTTGCACCGCGCATTTCCCCTCGCCGTCCAGCACCCGTTTCACGCGTTGGGGCGATGGGTTTCGCTGCGGACCGGCGTGATTCAGCGAGCATCAGGACGCGGTGAGGCCAAGACCCTCGGGCTGATCTGCGCCGCGCACCTGGTCAGCCATTTTCACTACCTGGTGCTGGTGATGCTGTTTCCGCTGCTGCACCGGCAGCTCGGGCTGGATTTCGTGGAACTTGGCCTCGCCATCACCGTGTCCAACGTCGTGTCCGCGCTGGTGCAGGCACCGATGGGCTGGGTGGTGGACCAATGTCGGCCCTCGGCGTGTGCTGATGGCCGGGCTTTGCCTGTCCGGCGTGGCGTACGGCTCGTTCGGCCTGTTCCCGTATGCCGGCTGGCTGTTGCCGGCCAGCGCGCTCGCCGGGATTGCCAACGCGGTCTACCACCCGTCCGATTATGCGATCCTCGGCGCGGCGATCGAGCCTTCGCGCGTTGGCCGCGCGTTCTCCTTCCATACATTCGCCGGCTATTTGGGGGGTGCCATCGCGCCGCCGATCATTCTTCTTGTCAGTAGCCATGCGGGGATGAGTGCCGCGCTGTATTTTGCCGGCCTGATGGGGCCCGCCGTCGCCGTGGCGCTCGGCTTTGCCGGGGGACTCGACGATGTCGCGGTGGCACCCCGGGCCGCCATCGCCGGCGCGGCGCCGGCGGCCCGTCTGCCGGTCGGCGTTCTGCTCACGCCGACAATTCTCAGCCTGACCGTGTTTTTCGCGCTGCTGAACCTTTCCACGGGTGGGATCACCAATTTCTCGGTGGTCGCCCTGCAGGCGCTGTACGGCGTCAAGCTCACCGTCGCCAATCTTGCTCTTTCCGCTTTTCTGTGTGCGACCGCGATCGGCGTGCTGGCCGGCGGCGTCATAGCCGACAAGACGCACCGGCACGGGGATGTCGCTGCCGTTGCGTTCGGTGCGACTGCGGTGATCACACTCCTGATCGGCACGACGAAATCTTGGGCCCATCCTGCTGATCGTGGCGATGGCCGCGGCCGGCTTCCTGTCCGGCATGATCGCGCCGTCGCGCGACATGATGGTACGTGCCGCCGCCCCGCCCGGCGCCGCTGGTCGCGTGTTCGGCATCGTCACCACTGGCTTCAGTATCGGCGGCACGATCAGCCCCATGCTGGGCGGTTGGCTCATGGACCGGGGCGCCCCGCGGTTTGTGTTCTACACGTCGGTGCTGTTCATGCTGCTGACGGTGGCGATGGCGCTGGCCACCGAATGGCGCGGCCGCAGGCGCGCGGCGCTGGCCCCCTCCGGCCCATCCGTCGCTCTGTGAGCGGCGCGGGCCGCTACCTTCCGGCGCATCGCGCGTTCATTCCCAACGGCAAAGGAGAATGGGTTTGATGGGCAAGTGGTTCCCCCTTCTGGGGCTGGGCTTCGCGGCAGCCGGCGCTGACAAGCTGTTGGGCACGCGGGCCTATGATCAGTTATTCGCGAAATGGGGTTGGTCGGAATGCGCCCGTCAGCTCATCGGGGCCGGCGAGTTCGTCGGCGGCGTGATGGTGGCCTCCGATACCCTGCGGCATCTCGGCGGGTGTGTGCTGATCGGGTCTTCGACCGCCATGCTGACCGCGGAAATGAGCCGGCACGAGCGCGATCTGGCGCTGCCTCGGTGCATCCTGCTGCTGGCCGCAGCGTCCGCGCTTCTGCCGGTATGGCGAAAGCGGGCGAAGAGCTGACCTGGGCGGCACGCGGTGCCGCCGGCCGATGGTTTCATTGACATCGATTACGCGGAGTTGGTTGTACGTTCTGGTGTGGCGGCGTTGCTGGGGGCTGGCGCACCTTGAGTGGAGGATGAAACCACCTCACCGCAGCAGTTGGCCACCCACCAGAACCAGCACTACCGCCAGCACCGGTCGCAGCACGCTATCCGGCACGCGCGTGGCCAACAGGCTGCCGATGACCACACCGGGCAGCGAACCCAGCAACAGGCTGCCGAGCAGCGGCCAATCGATGGTGCCCAACCACCAATGACCGAGCCCGGCCAGCAGCGTCAAAGGCACGGCATGGGCGAGGTCGGCTGCCACGATCCGCGGCGTCGGCAATCTTGGATACAGGAAGGCGAGCGCCACCACGCCGAGGGCCCCGGCGCCGACGGACGTGATCGTCACCAGGACGCCGAGGATCACGCCCGCCCCCACGGTCAGCCGGGCCACCACGTAGTCGGGCGTGGCCACGGAGCGCGCCGCGGTGGCGCGCAGCAGCGGCCCGCGGAACAGCAGGGTGGCGGCAGTGACGATCACCGCCACCCCGAGAAGCACGGAGATGACGTGGGGCGCGCCGGCGCCGCTCAGGCCGAGGGAAAGAGCAAGGATCGTCAGCGCCGCGGCCGGCACGCTGCCGCAGGCCAGCCGGCCGGTGATCCGCCATTCGATCGTGCCGTTTATTCCGTGCACGGAGGTACCGGCTGCCTTGGTGGCCGCAGCCTGCAACAGATCGGTGCCCACGGCAGTGATCGGATGCACGCCAAACATCAGGATCAGCAGCGGCGTCATCAAAGCGCCGCCGCCGACACCGGTCAGCCCCACCAGAAGCCCGACGAGCAGCCCGGCAACCGGATATAATCCACCTGCGCCCTGGTGCATGAGGTCATGCATCGGGATGGTTCCCTCAGAAATGTTGTCCACGCTGTTGCCGCCCCTACCGAGGCAGTGCCAAAAGCCAGTCGTCAACTACAACTTTATGGTCAGGAACAGCCCTGGTCGGGTCTTGTGTCCTGCGGCATCCCGCTGGTTATAGCCGATCCATCGTCGGCCGGGAAAGAAATTCTGCCTGGGGCAACTTGATTCGGAACGCGGGAAATATTTTGCTCTGAAAAGACATTAGCCGGGATGAAATTGGGCCGAGACGGTCTGAGCAGAGGGTTCCGCCACGGCCTCGTGCAAGAGCGCGGCCGGAAACTCGATGCGCGTCACGCGCCAACTGCCATCCTGCAGGTCGAGTTGCAGCCGCAGAGTACTGACGGATGGCGTTGCAAATGTTACTATGAAGCGGGACCAGTTGGCGAAATACGCCGAACGCAGACTGGCGCTCCCATTTTCCTGGCCGCACAGCCTGGCAATGACGGCCCGCGGCGTCAGCCTCTGCTGCACCGCATGGGCTGCAATACCGCGCATGAACCCGTGACCGAACGGTGTAAGCTGGTTGACCGCGGTTTCCGGCGCGTCGGTGACCGTGTCGGCAATGTCTTCGGCGACGCCTTCGCGCACCGCCGGCCAGTCCACCAACCGTGCGAGCGTGGCGGAATCGCCGGCGCGCACCGCGCGGTCCAGCCGGTACAGCGCAACCCAGGGATAGGCGACATACCCGCCGATCATCAGCGTCAACGCGGCAAAGATCGGCACTTTGACTGTCATACGGGTTCCTCGACGAACTCACGCATCATATCACAACGTGCGGCGATAAAAGGCCCGAAGATGCCCCAACAGATTGATCCCGCTGACATTATCGCGAGATCGCCGCTTTACCGGACAAGCCTGTGAGCCGCCGGCTCAACCCGGCGCTCACCCGCTCGTTGAAAGCGGGATGCGGCTGTCGGGGCCAATTCGCAGCGTCTTCGCGCGGCGGCGGCGCCGGCGGATATACCGAACACGAATGCCGTACGAGGCGAACCACCGCATTGCGTTCACCGCAGCCCTATCAGGGATCGCCATGAACGCGACCGCGGCCCGCTCCGGCTCCTGCGAGGCGAGCAGGCTTGGTTCACCGCCGGCAAGTCCGGCCATCAGCGTATCCCGCTCCCCTGAAAGAGCGGTTAACCGGCCGGCTTCCGCGCTGCCAGCAGGCAGGCACCTGGCGGGCAGGCACACTGGCCGCCGCCGGGCCGAAGATCACGCAATTGCAGCCCGCCGCCCGCTCCGACGTCCCCGGCGATTGCTGGAAGCGGGTGCAACGGTGTGGGTCTTTGCCCGTTCCAGACCATGATCTCCGCTTCCATGCGCTCGGGCGCCGCTGTCGGAGGGATCTCGGCGGCTCGCCACGGGCCGCGAATTGCGGAGACGGCGGAACGAACCAGGGCCGATCATCAATGCAGGCTGGACCGGCAAGGCCGATCAGGTCTAGCCCAGCGGCGACCCACCATCGCTCATTACTCGAAAGGGTGTCCATGAAGATAACCATTCTGGGCGGCGCCGGCTTCCTGGGCCGCAAGCTCGCTGCCCATCTGGCCCACCACGGTCGGCTTGGTGGGAACGAAGTCACCGGCCTGGTGTCGTTCGACTTCGTCGACGTCCCCGGTGAGCCAGACGCCGACTTTCCGGTTCGCCGGCTGCGCGGTGACATTGCCGATCTGCCGAACGAAGCGATCGCGCCCGATACCGACATAATCTTCCACCTGGCAGCGGTCGTCAGCGCCCAGGCGGAAGCGGATTACGAGCTTGGCATGCGCGTGAACCTGCACGGGGCGGAGGCGGTCATCAACGCGTGCCGCCGGATCACTTCGGCGGGCCGTCGGCCGCCGCGGGTGGTATTCACCTCGTCGGTCGCAACGTTCGGCGGCGGTCAGGACGCGAAGCTGCAGGATGACGCGCGACAGGTGCCGGCCAACAGTTACGGCGCGGAGAAGGCGGCCGCCGAGTTGCTGCTGAACGACGCCTCGCGACGGGGCTTCCTGGATGCCGTCTGTCTTCGCCTGCCCACGATCGTGGTCCGCGGCGGTCGCCCCAACCGCGCCGCCAGCAGCTTCCTGTCCGCGATCGTGCGCGAACCGCTGCTGGGGCTGGAAACCGAGCTGCCTGTCCCGGATGCGTTTGCCGCCTGGGTGGCGAGCCCGCGCCGTGCGGTCGATTGGCTGTTGCACGCTGCGATAATGGACACCGAACCGATGGGCATCGATCGCAGCGTCAATATGCCGGGGGTCAGCACCACCGTCGCGCACATGCTGCGAGCGTTGGACGAGGTGCGGCCGGGCGCTTCGGCGCTGGTGCGCCATGCGCCGGATCCCGCCATCGCCGCGATCGTGGAGACCTGGCCGGCCGCGTTCGAACCGATGCGCGCCCGCACGCTCGGCTTCGCGCCGCATGAGCCGCTGGTCGATGTCGTGCGCGCCTTTGTCGAGGACGATCTGGCGGCGACCCGCGCAGAGCGGGGATTGCCGCGAGAATAGCTAGCCGCAACTTTCCGACCACTGAACGATTTTTTTATCGCTCCGCTGGCTCAATTTACGCAACAGCGGTTGATCGGGGCGGCTGCTGGTTCCATGAATGCTGCATCGCAGCCGACGAACTGCCGGTAACCCGATCCGGCAGGCCGGTGGCGATTCGTGCCGTTCCTTTCGGTGTCTGGACGTCCGCGCATGTCCTCTGTCCCTGGCGATTCCAGCCTCGCGGGCGCATCCCGGCGCCCGCCCATGGACAGAGCCGCGCCCGAGCGAGACCGATCTTCCACGAAAGCTCGCCGCGACGCGGCCCAGCGCCGGCATCGCCCACTCGGCTCGGCGGTTCTGCACGCGCCGCAGACGCTGCGCGCACTTGTCCGTACCGACGAAATCTGGCTGGTGGTGTTGGCCGCCTTTGCCGGCGCGGGCGCCGGCGTATTGGTGTTCCTGATGACCGCCGCGGCGCAGATGGCGCATGTGTTCCTGTTCGGCATCGACATGGACCAGCACCTCAGCGCTGCCACCCGGGTGGAACCCGCCTGGCGCTCGGTCATCGTGGTGCCGCTCGGCGGCCTGGTGCTGGGCCTGCTAGGGCTCGGCATCGCGCGCATCTGGCCGCGCCGCGCGGTGGACCCGATCGAGGCCAACGCACTCTATGGCGGTCGCATGTCGCTGAACGACAGCCTCACTGTCATGCTGCAGACAATCGTTTCCAACGGCGTGGGCGCCTCCATCGGGCTGGAGGCCGGCTACACCCAGATGGGTGCCGGCCTTGCCTCTCGCCTGGGCCGCAGTTTCCGGCTGCGCCGCAGCGATATGCGCGTACTGGTCGGGTGCGGTGCCGGGGCGGCGATCGCCGCCGCCTTCAACGCCCCGCTGACCGGTGCCTTCTATGGGTTCGAGCTGATCATCGGCACCTATACGCTGGGCACGTTCGCGCCGGTGGCGGTAGCCGCCATCGTGGCCGTGTCGGTGCAGCATTCGCTGGGGCCGCCGCCCTTCGACCTGACGCTGGTGATGCCGCCGCTGCAAGCGCAGGACTACGTGCCGATCCTGGCGCTCGGCGTGTTCTGTGCACTGATTTCCATTGCCATCATGCGCGGCGTGACGCTGACCGAGGAGCTGTTCCGCAAGAGCCGCATCCCCCCCTGGCTGCGACCGGCCGCCGGCGGCGTGATCGTCGGTCTGTTGTCGTTGGCGACGCCGATGGTGCTGTCGTCGGGCCATGGCGCGATCGGGTTGGTGATCACCGCGCCGCTCGCAGTGTGGTGGCTCGGGCTTTTGGTACCTGATGAAGGCGTGCGCGTCGGCGATTTCGATCGGCTCCGGGTTTCGCGGCGGCCTGTTCTTCGCGTCCTTGTTTCTCGGTGCGCTGATCGGGAAGTTCTTCGGCAGCGCGCTGGCGCTGATCAGCACCACGCACATCGTGCCGCCGGCCACCATGGCGGTGGTGGGCATGAGCTCGACCGCGGTGGCGATTATCGGCGGCCCGCTGACGATGGGGTTTCTGGCGCTGGAGTCCACCGGCAATCTGCCGCTGACCATCGCTGTGCTGGGCGCCTGCGTGCTGTCAGCGCTGACCGTGCGGCGCACGTTCGGCTATTCCTTCGCGACCTGGCGCTTTCATCTGCGCGGGGAGGCGATCCGCAGTGCGGTGGATATTGGCTGGATGCGCAACCTGACGGTGGGACGGATGATGCGGCGCGCGGTACGCACGGTGCGCGCGGACACGCCGCTGTCGGCGTTCCGCCGGGACTTTCCGCTGGGCTCGACACAGCGCGTGGTGGCCCTGAACGCTGACGACAGCTATGCCGGCGTTGTCCTGGTGGCGGAAGCGCATGCCGTCAACGACGAGGAAACGGCCACGGTCGGAGATGTGCTGCACTACCAGGATTCGATGCTGCTGCCGCAGATGACCATCAAGGAGGCGGTGGCGATGTTCGAGAATGCGGAGAGCGATGCGCTCGCGGTGATCGATGGGCCGGAGACCCGGCACGTAATCGGGCTGGTCACCGAGCAATATGCGCTGCGCCGCTACAGCGAGGAGCTGGACCGGCGCCGGCGGGAACTTTCAGGGGAGTAGGGGCGAGGTTTCGGCGGCCTTGCCGCACCAGTCCGCCCAGGCGTGCCGCAACGCGAGACCGAGGTCGCGTCCGAACCGTGGGGCATCGCAGAGTGGGCTGGCTTTCACCCGTTCCCGCAGCCCGGACCGCAGCGTCGCCAGCGCGACCAGGTCGGTACTCCCGGCCACCGCCAGCTCGATATAACCGGGCAGGTCAGGGGCGACCCAATCGGCCAGCCCGACATTGCTGAGATGGCTGGCCGAATGGCGGGAGGCGAAGGTTTCTCCGGGCAGGGTCACGGTCGGCACGCCCATCCAGAGCGCCTCGCAGGTGGTCAGCCCACCGGAATAGGGGAACGGGTCCAACACCAGGTCGATCTGGTTGTACTCCGCCATGAACTGGCGGTGAGACGACGCGCCGCGCAGCTCGATCCGCTCGCCGGGGATGCCCAGGCGGGCGAACGCGTCGCGGACGCGCGCCACGGGTTCCGGCTCCGAGAACTGGTGTGTCTTCAGCACCAGGATACTGGCCGGGACGCGCCGCAATATCTCCGCCCAGGCGGCCATTACCTGCGGTGTGATCTTGGCCAGATTATTGAAGCAGCCGAAACTGACGAAGCCGTTTTCCGCCGCCGGCAGTCCGCCCACGTCAGGGGCGTAGGCGGGGGGGCTGTAACAAACGTAGCCATGTGGCAGCCGCAGGATCCGCTCGGAATAGAACTGTTCCAGCCCAGGCGGGGTCTCCCACCGGTCGGACAGGAACCAGTCGATCTCGGGCAGTCCGGTCGAATGGGTCTGCATGCCGACCCATTTCACCTGCACCGGCGCCAGCCGCTGGGCGCAGGCCACAAGCCGCCCCAGGTCGCCGTACCCGCCGAGATCGATCAACACATCGACCGAACGCTCCCGGGCCAGCGCGGCCAGCGCCGCGTCGTTGAGCCGGTCCACCTCATGCCATTCGGCGGCACGGGCGCGGTAGCGACGCGCGATCGCATCGCTGCCGGTGGCCTGGGCCAGGCAGATCAGGTCGAACTGCGTGGGGTCGAGCGCCTCGAACCCGGCCACGGTCAACCATCCCACCGGGTGTGCGCGCAGCGAGCCGGATAGCAGCCCGATCCGCAGCTTTCGCGCGGGGTCGCGAGAATTGGTGAATACCGGCTGCTGCCGGAGGGGCAGGCGGGCTACGCAGTCATTCACCGCGGCGAGCATCTCTGCCCCGCTGACGTCGCTGCGGTACGGCAGGGCGTTGGCGAGCGCCCGGCGCGCCAACAGCGAGGCTGGATCGAGCGCGATGGCACGGCGGGCCGTTGCCTCCCCGTGCTGCTGTTCCCCGAGCGAGACAAGCACTGTCGCCAGGTTGCAAAGCACGCCGGTGGTGGACTGCGCCTCCGGCGGGAGAGCGTCCAACAATTCCCTTGCCGCCGCGTGCCGGTGCAGCCGCATCAGCACGGCCGCGCGATCATTGCAAAGTCCGGCATTGCCTGGGTTGAGTTCGCAGGCGCGCCGCAAGGCGGCATCCGCCTCCCGCAGACGGCTGGCATGCGCCAGCAACCGGGCCAGCATCATCGCCGGAACGGCGGCGGCGGGGGCCAGCGCGCAGGCGGTTTCAAGTGCATCGATTGCTTCGACGCGGTGACCCAGACGCTCTCGTGCAAGGCCGAGTGCGGTGAACAGCACCGGGTCGAGCGGGTCGGCATCGGCCGCCAGCTCCAGCCGCGCGGTTTCGCCGGGTAGCTGGCCGGCTGCGTGCGCCGCCTCCACCCGGTGCAGCGCGTAAGTGAGAATCGCGGGCGCCCAGCGCTGCGCTTCAGCGAATGCGGATTCGGCCGTGCCTGGATCCGCGGTCAGCATCAGCGCGAGTCCGAGCGCGTCCCACGCCTCCGCCCGCTGGGGATTGATGCCGATGCAACGTAGCAGCAGCTTTTGCGCGGTCTCACTGTCGCCGAGCTGGATCAGCAGCGCGGCGCGAGCAACCAGCGCTTCCTCGCGCCGCGGGTTGAGTTCCAGCACTTCGTCGTAGGCACGTTCGGCCTCGCGCGCGCGACCCTCGCGGCGCAGACTTTCGGCCAGCCGCAGCTTCGGCTCATCCCAATCCGGCAGCAGTGTGGCAAGTTCGGTCATCAGCCGGCGGGCACGCTCGCCCTCGCCATTGCGGTCCTGGGCGATCGCCAGGTTCAGCAGCGTGGCCGGCGACCGATCCCCGCGGGCACAGGCCGCCCGCAGGGTCGCCAAGGCTTCTGCATGATCGAGATTGTCCGGCTCAATGAGCATCGAGGGGCCGTCTCAGTATCGCGAGCCGTCCCGGGACCGGTGTTGCGGCCTCGTTGCGGATCGGCTCGTTGTCCATCGCCAGCACCGTCAGGCCGGACGCCGCCGCGATTGCCGCCACGTGCCCGTCCGTGTGGGCGTAGCGTCCCCGGCCGCCAAGCGCCCAGCCGCGGGCCGTATCCTGTTCGGCCGCCAGTTCCTCGAACGAGGCGATGAACAGCCCGCCCGGTTGCAGCCGGCGCGACACCGCTGCCATCAGCGCATCGATCGCGCCGAAATAGCAGAACACGTCCGCCGCGATGATCAGCGCATATTCGGTTTCATCGGTATCGAGGAACGCGGTGATCTCCGCCTCGTGCAGGGCGGCATAGAGCTGCTTCGCCTCGGCGCGCGCCAGCATCCGCGGGGAAATGTCCACCCCGATGATCGGACCGACCGGCAGGTCGGCGATCGCCACAGCGACCAGACCGGTGCCGCAGCCGAGGTCCAGGACCGGTCCCAGGCTACCGTGCTCAGGCAATGCTGCATGGCGCAGCAGAGCGCCGCGGACCACGCCCGGAATGCGGTAGCCGAGCGAGATCAGGTGCGCATCGAAGCGATCGGCATAGCTGTCGAATACGGCACGGACATAATCCGGCGGCGCGGCGCTGGCCTCCGGCAGCCAACCGGAGGATGCCACCAGGTGCCGCACATAGGGATCATCCGGCCCGAGCTTCAACGCTTCCATGTATGCCTCGCCCGCATCCTTGTCGCGGCCGAGCTTCGACAGCGCATGACCTTTCAGGCCGAACAGGCAGGCGTCCGCAATGCCGTCGCGCCGCGCTGCCTCCGCGATCACCAGTGCGTCATCAAACCGATGACGGCGTACCGCCAGCAGCACCGCGGCATTACGCAATTCCGGCGATTCCGGCGCGAGCGCGATGCCCGCCGCGAGGGTAGCGGCGGCGGCGTCCAGCTCACCATTGGCGACCTGCGCGTCCGCGAGTCCCTGACGATAGGCGGGATCGCGTGGGGCAGCCGCGACCGCCTCGCGCAGGCAGCGCACCCCGTCGGCGGCACGTCCCAGTTCAGTCATTAGCACGCCGAGGATCGCCTTGCCGCTGGTGTCCGACGGATCGAGCACCACGGAATCCGCCGCATCCAGTGCGGCGCCGGCAAGATCGCCAATACGGTGCCGCACCTCCGCGCGGCGGCGATGCAAGGCCGCATGGTCCGGATGCGCGGTCAGCGCGGTGTCGAGCTCGGCGTGCGCGTCGTCCAGCCGCCCCTCCCGCATCGCCAGCAGGGCTGCAAGTTCCGCCAAGCGAGGCGATGGCGGACCCAATCGTTGCAATGCAGCCAGCATCGGGCGCGCGACGCCGATCCGCCCGGCCGCGATCAGCTCCGCCAGCCGCCGGGTCAGTGCGTCAGGATCGGGAGAGGCGAGTACCGTTTCCATGCGGAGCTCCTTTTGAGCCAGTTCGATCAGACGACGAGGGATCGACTCTGCACCGCGAGCGACGTGAGACCCGGGCTGCTGGTCGAGCTGGAGCTGGAGCTGCCGGCCATCGTGATCAGGTAGCGCTGCGCGAAGGTTTCGACGAACTGCGGATTCTGGAGCTTGCTGATATCAAGCCGGTTGGTGATCGCCTTTTCCTGCGCCTCCAGAGGCTGGAACGCGATCTGTTCGGGGATGCCGAGCGCGGTAGTCACGACGGTGCGCAGGATCGGATCGCCCAGGATCTGATCGACCGAGGTGACCGAGCCGGCCTCGGACCGGAACGTCAGCGCATTCGACAGTCCGGGCGTGCGGGCATCCAGCGACTGGCGCCAGGTGATCTCGGCGTAGGCATTGGTGATCGTGCTGATCACCTTCGGGTTCTGAATGATCGAAAGACCCTGGTTGGCGAAATCATAGGTCTGCGCCGCCGATTTCCACTGCGTGTTGGACAGTGTGTTGGCCAGCGACTTGGGATCGTTGACGTCGGAGAGCAGCGCTTTCTGGGCGAGCGCGGTGTAGCTCAACTGATCCCCAAGCCCGTTCGCCGTCAGCAGCACTTTCATGGCGGTCGGGTTGTTGAGAAGCTGTTGCGGGCTGGTGGCGGTCTGTACTGCCTGGGTGAAGGCGGCGATATCGCGGGCGACGGCGGGCTGCTCGGCGGTCGCTTTGACTTCCTGGGTTTCGTTCTGCTCCGCGTTGTCCAGGGCGGTCACCGGGTTCTGGCCAAGGCTGTTGGTTGCCGCCGTTCCGGTCCCATAGAGCACGCCCAGGATACTGCCGGTGGCGCTCGTCGAGCTGCTGGGAAACAGACCGGAGATCAGGCCGGGCAGAAACGAGATGGAACCGCTCATGGCATCCGCCCTCAGGCATCTCCGGACAGGCCGGCGGCCATATTCTCGTTGGTGGCGAGCAGGAAATTGAAATCCGGGCTGTCGCGGTCCATCTCCCGCTGCACGGCCAGGCCAACGGATATGATAGCGGCGCGCAGTGGGGTGGGCAGCGGATTGGTTGGATCCGATACTAGGCCGACCACGGTTGCCCAGAGGCGACGATTGTCTGCCAGTGCGCGCGCGCGTGCGATCGCGGTGCTGCTGAGCGCTGTCCGCAACGCGCCGCTGACATGGCGGAACACGTCGGCCTGCTGCTCCCGCATGCTGCGGTGGGAGGCTGCGGTTCGATAGGCGTGGGTGGCCTGCGTGTGAGTGTTCATGTCATCTGGTCCCTGAATGTGCGATCCCGGCGGTGTCGGTTCGGCCCATCACCGCGTCTTCATGGCGGATGATGCGCCGCACGAGCTTCAAGGAGCGGTAGCAATCATCGGCCTCTGCCGCGGCCAAGGCGGAATTCAGCATGTCGCAGGCCAGCGCCGAGGTGGTGGCCTGCTGGAAGTCGGCGATCAGTTCGCGCGCGCTGACCAGGCCGCGCGCCCGCTCCTCCGGTGTGCCGATGTAAGCGGATTGCAGGGCGAAATAGATGCGCCGCGCCGGCGTGTCCGCCTGGTCTGGCGCCATGATCTGCTTGCCGAACAGGAAGCGGGCGCGCGCGGTCAGCTCGATCCGTGATTTCGTGCGGAAGCGGATCGGCGCCCCATTGACGATCATCAGCTCGCCCTGACGCAGTTCGAGAACCAGGGTTGACATCCTGTCTCCTGTGATCAGCAGCGCCGGAGTCGATCGCCAGCGCGGCGGACCGACGCCAGGGCCGGCCAATCCGGCCCCGGCGCCACCGCATCAGGCGTTCTTGACCAGCGACAGCAGCGTGGTCGGCGCCTGGTCCGCCAACGTAAGCGCCTGGGTGCCAAGCTGCTGGCGTATCTGCAACGCCTGCAACTGCGCCGATTCACTGGCCAGGTCGGCATCGATCAATGCGCCGAGACCGGTGTTCAGCGCGCTGATCTTGTCGCTGTTATAGGTGATCTGGTTGCCGACATAGTTGGTCGCCGCACCGTAGTAGTTGAGCTGCGTCCCCACTTCATCGAACGCATTGATGAAGGTGCCGCTCGACGTGATCAGCGCCGCCACGGTGGAGGCGCCGGCTAGCTGCGTGGTGGTGAACGCCAGCGACGTGTACAGACCCGAACCGCTGTAGGTGGCAATGCCGTACGTGGAGCCGACCTCGTTGCGGACCACCGCCACTCCGGAGATCGTGGCACCGCCGATATCCCCGATCAGCGACTTGCCGGCATAGTTCGAGTCCTGCAGGAAGCTTTTCAGGTTGGAAAGCAGCGAATTATATTGCTGCGCGTACTGCGAGCGCTGATTGCCGTTGACGTCGCCATTGGCCAGCGCCACCAGCACGTCCCGCATGCTGCCCATGAGGTTCGACACGCTGTTCAGGCTTGTCGTTGTCGTTGACAGCAAGCCCTGAATGCCGCCGAGCTGCTGATTAGCGGCGGTCAGCGCGCCTACGTCAGACCGGACCGACTGCGCCACCGCATACGCGGCGCCGTCATCGGTGGCATCCGCGACGCGATAACCGGTCGAAATCTGCTTCTGCGCCGCATTCAATTGCGTGCTGGTCTGGTTGAGCGATTCGAGCGCGATCATCGCGCCCACATTGGTGTTGATCGAGTTGAGTGTTCCGGACATGGTATTTCCCTTGCCCACAAAGGTTACGGACTAGCCCCGCCTTTTGCGGGCACGGTTCCATCCTGGACCGCGTCGAGTTAACGCATAGTGAAACGGATCATCGACGCCTCAGGCCGGCAGGAATTTCGCCAGCGACAAGGCGCTGACCGTTTCGATCATCTGGTACGACGCCTGAAGCTGCGTCTGTACCAGTGATATGTTCGACATGGTCGCTGCCATGTCGACATCCTGCACACCGGACAATTGCGTGGTCAGTGCGGTCTGCGTGTCCGACAGCTCGGTCTGCGTCGCCGTCAGTGCCGATTGCCGGTTGCCGAGTACCCCCGCATCCGACGCCATCGCCGCGATCGCACCATTCAGGCTGGTCCGGGTGTCCTGCACCAGGTCGTCAAACCCGGGATCGCTCTGCTGGGCGCTTGTCAGCGATCCGACCGTGGCCAGCGCGCGCATCAGATCTCTCATGTAAGACCCGGTGGTCGAGCTGCCGATCGACGGGACGGCGCTGTTCGCACTGGCGAGCAGCGCGATGGGAGTGGTCTGTCCCTGCCCGGTCTGCACCGCGGGCTGCTCCGCTTGCAGCGTCGCGGCCGGCTGCGACATGTAGGCGGAAAACGGGCTCGTACCGGCGGCATCGGAACTGGCGATGTTGAGCGTTGCGGCGGCGGTCGCGTCCGCCCCCGCAACGCTCAGGTTTCCCACCGCTGCGGCGATCTGCGTGTAAAATCCCGAGCTGGTGATATCACCCGGATCCGGAACCGGCGGGTTGCTGGAATCCGCTCCGCCGAATACGTACGTGGTCTCGTCGGTCGTATCCAGCAGACTGGCTACCTGGCTGAGCGCATCACGCGCCGAAGCGGCGATCGAGTCCACTTCCGACCCGTCGCTGCCCTGCAGGCCGTCCAACTGCGAAAATAGGTTGGACGCGATCTGCTGGATCTGTGTCATCGCGGTTTGCGCGACGCCCATCGTGCCGGTCGCGGCGTTGATGTTGGCCTGCCAGGTCTGAAGGTTCGCGATCTCCGGGTTGAGATCGAGCGAAACCGACGCGCCGGACCCAAGCCCGGCATAGGTGGTGGCGACCGACCCGGTGCTGGCCTGCTGCGTCAGGGTGTCGAGCCGCTGCTGTATCGTGTTGCTGTCGCCCATCAGGCTTCCGAGCAGCCCGTAATTCGACAGTGAAGCTGTGCTGATGGCGTCCATCACACTGCAACCGCCTGCAATAGTTGCGAGAACATGCTCTGCACCACCGACATCACCCTGGCGTTGGCGCCGTAGGCGTTCTGCAGGGTGATCATCTGCGTCATCTCGCTGTCCATATTCACGCCCGTTTCGCTGCTCAGCCTGGTGGACAGCCCGGTCTGCACCGTCTGTTCGGTGTTGAGCTGGGTCGTGGCATTGGCGCTGTCCGTTGCCTCCGCCGCGACCAGGGAGGTGGCGAAGCTGGAGAGCGTTGCCGGTGTCACATAGGGCGCGCTCAGTGTGCCCGAAGGTCCGAGGCCGGTGACGTTCGGTGACGGTTGGGCAACCCCTGGCTGCACGTCCGCTCCGAATGTATTGTCCAGCACGCGCGTGATCAGCGTGGTGAACCCGGCCGGGCCGTCCGTGGGATTAGGCGTGAATGCAGTCGGTCCCGTTGGACCGCCCGGTATCGCCGTCGTGCCGTCGCGCACCAGTGCCGGATTGCTCAGCACCGCCGGGTTCACCTGGATGTCGGCGGAGAACCCGACATAGCCGGCCTGCGCCGGTGTTCCGCCGCCTGTCGGGACGTTCCCCGACGCATCAGTGAACAGGCTGAGCCCTTGGGCGGCGAAGCGCCCGGCCAGCGTTTCCGAGAATTCGTCGAGCTGCGCCTGGTAGGATGGCAGAGTGGCGTCGCGCAGCGCGATATTGGCCCCGAGCTGTCCGCCTTGCAGGGAACCGGTGACGTCGGCACCATCCAGCGTGATCGCCGGGATGCCGCCGCCGGGATAATAGTCACCCGGCTGGATATTGACGTCGCCGGTCGAAAGCGGATTCGCCGGCCCATGGATCGGCAGTTCGGTTCCGGACGTGGTCGTGATCAGAACATCTCCGCTCGGTTGCGATAGCACGTTGATGTTCACGAGCTGCGACAGTGAGCTGATCTGTGCGTCGCGTTGGTTTTGCAGATCGGCCGTGCTCTGCCCCGCCGCCTGCGCCGCCATGATCTGGTTGGATAGCGAACCGATGTTGCCGAGCGTGGTGTTGACCTGCCCCACCTCGCTCACGATCGAGTCCTGGGCCTGCTGCCGCTGCGCCGTGTAGGTGTTGCTCAGCGTGTTGATGCCCTGCGCCAGGGTCGACGCCGTGGCAACCACTTGTGCCTGCTGGGTGGCGCTGCCCGGGTTGTTCAACAGGGTCGAGAACTGGTTCTGCAGATTGTTCAGAAGACTGCCGAGATCGTTGCCCTGCCCCGGTGTGCCGTTCACCGTGTCGATCGCCGCCAGCGCGGTTTGCGTCGTCTGCAGTCCGGCAACGGTCGCGTTCTGCTGCAGCAGGTCTGCCTGCAGCGCGGCGTCGGTGATGCGGGTGGCGGGTCCGGTCACCACGCCCATGCCGCTGCCATCGACTGTCAGTTCCTGCTGGGTCGCGGTTTCCACCGAATAATTGGCGGTTCCGGCATTGGCGACATTGTGCGACACCAGGGCGAGCTGGGTGTTGATATTGGCCACCCCGCTGCCGGCAATCCACAGTGAAGCGTCCAGGTTCAACATGATCGCACCGAGACCGCGCCCCTCAGGTCTTCATGTTGATGGTGGTTTGCAGCATGTCGTCGGCGGTCGTCACCATCTTGGCATTCGCGCTATAGGCTTGCTGCGCCACGATCAGCTTGCTGAATTCGGTGGCGATATCGACGTTCGAGCTTTCCACCGATCCGGTCACCAGATTCCCCGCTCCGTTTGTGTCGGCGGCCTGCGCGATCGGATCACCCGACGCGGCGGTGGCGGTGAAGGCCTGGCCATTCTGCCGTTGCAGTGCGTCCGAATCGGCGAAGGTGACGACCGGCACCTGCGCGATGGTTTGTGACTGGCCGTTGTTGTAATTGGCGACGATATCGCCGCTATCCGTCATGGTGATGCCGGTGAAGGAGCCGGGAGCAACTCCGTTCTGGCTCAGGTTGCGCAGGCTGTATTCGCTGGCGGCGAACTGCGTCACGCCGTTGGCCTGGCCGAAATTGCCGAGGCTCAGCGAAATAGGTTGCGTGCCGCTGCCGAAATTGGTTGTCAGCGCCAAGGTGGCCGGCGCGCCGGCCGTAGCCGCCGACGCTGTGACGTTCCCGGTCACCGTGCCGAAACTGCCGATCGTGCCGGCGGCGGCGCCGTTGGTACCGAACTGAACCTCGGCGGTGCCGATGGTGGTATTCGGTGTATTGTCGGGGGAGCTGATCGTCACTGTCCAGTCATTGGCCCCGTTCTGCGTCCAGTTCAGCGTGACCGCGTGCTGATTGCCGAGCGAATCGTATACATCCACCTGCGACGAATTGCTGGCGGCAGGATCGGTGGTGGTGGGCAGGTTGGCGGAAAAATCGACCGTGGAGGTCGGCACCGGATTGAACTGGCTCTGCGTGATCTGGATGGTGGAAAGCTGCGATTGGTTGGCGACACCGGTGGTGGGATCAACCTGCCAACCTTGCAGATACTCGCCGGCGCTATTCACCAGGTAGCCATTCTGGTCCATGCTGAAATCGCCGGCGCGGGTGTAATAGGTCTGGTTGCTGAAGGTCGGGTCGGTGCTGCCTGAAACCACCCCGTTCGGCTCCGACACCGCAAAGAACCCCTGGCCGGCGATGGCCAGGGCAAGCGGGTCGGTGCTGGAGGTGATCGTGCCCTGGGTGTCGTTGGTGTAGTCGGGCCGGGTGGCGACGGCGCCGGGCTCGTTCTGCGCGCTGGTGCTGGTCGTGAGGTAGTCGATGAAGTCGGTATCCACCGCCTTGAAACCGACCGTCTGGCTGTTGGCGACATTGTCGCTGATGTTGCCGAACGCGGTGGACTGAGCCGACAGCCCGCTTACCGCGGTCGTAAGGGCGCCGAACAGTGACATGCCGCTCTCCGAAGTCGATGCGGCATCGTGTTCAGCATGAAGCGTGCCAGCCGCGGCGGCATTGTTTTCGCGGGCCGGACGCCTGTGCCGCCCGGCAAAATTGGTGTCCTGCAACCAGCCGGCAGAAGCGGCCCGGCACAAGCTGCCGGGTCAGCCCGTGCGGCCACCGCCAGCGTATCGGCGCAAGGCGGCTCTCCGGCTGGCAAGCCTCTTGCTCTCATACCAGGCGCTCAGGAGACCGATCGACCCACCGTCATTCCCGCGCAGGCGGAAATCCAGCGACCGCCCGCGCAACCCGCGACCTCGGGCATGACGAGGGAAGCTCAGCCTCTCAGGCCGCTGGTATTACTCCGACGCCGAGGAGAACGCGCGCATGCCTGGCCAGATCGCCGCCGCCGTGTCGCCGCCCGGGCAGGCCCCCGTGCTGCCGTCTGGCGGCGACACTGTACCGCAGGGGGCCGCGGTTACGCCGACGCCGATGCCATTCGGCCAGTTGATCGCCGCGCTCGCCGCTGGCGGAACGACGGCAGGAACGATGGCGGGAAACGGTCTGGTGCCGGTGCAAACCGCGCCTGCGGCGGCGCCTGCCCCGACAGCGTCGGTTCGCGCGAAGGCGGCGTTGGCCACGGTGCCGGCACGCCCAGGGCAATCATCGGCGCAATCATCGGCGCAATCATCGCCGACAAGCCCGTCGCGCAAGACCACGAAATCGAAAACCACCAGCCCGAGTGCGGATACGGCGGCCCTGGCATCACCATCCATCCAGGCACCACTCGCCGATCCGCCGCCACTTCCCTCATTAGCGGGCGCGCCGGTTGTTCCCGACCATCAGCCGCCGGCCCGGACTACGGACGCCGCAACGGCAGCGGTGGCTCCGGGCCAGGCCGTCACGCTCGAAGCGATGCCGTCCGGTGCCGTGCATCCGACGATGCCCGATCCCGCTCCGGTCACTGTCGCGGATCCGGCTCCGCAGCCCTCAGTCCCGCTAGCAGCGCAGCCCGTCTCAATGGCGCCGTTGCTGGTGCCGCCGGCGCTTCCCGCCACGGCACCAACAACGCGGGCGTCGCCAGCTCAGGACAGCCCGGCGAGCGCTCGCGCACCCGTCGCCCAGGTTGCTCCCGTGCTGCTGTCGTTGGCCCGTTCATCGGGCGGCACACAGCATCTGACCATCCGGCTCGATCCGCCGGAACTCGGCGTCGTGCAGATCCGCATGCAGCAGTCTGCGGACGCACCGGCGCGGATTGAAATAAGCGTGCAGCGGCCAGAGACACTCGACCTTATGCTGCGCGACCAGCCGAGTTTGCAGCACACGCTCGACCAGGCGGGGGTGCCCGTCGAGGGGCGGCACCTGGTGTTCCAGCTCGACCCGCAGGGCCAGCCCGATGGGGGTGCCAATACCGGCGGCCACGGTCGTGGCACGGCAAGTGCTTCCACCACCGGCGAACCGGAGGACGAGCACGATGAATTGGCACCCGCCGCTCAGGCCCCGCCGCGCTGGACGCGCGCCGGCCTCGACATCACTGCCTGACCCCGTAACTGGAGCAGCCCCTGTCATGAGCATGGCATCCGTCACCGCCCAGCAGAACACCGCGCAGGCCGCTGCCAGTTCCTCCACGTCGGCGAGCGGCAGCAGCGCGACCACGGGGCAGAACGCGCTGGATGCGCTGTCGGGGAACTTTTCCGATTTTCTGAACATGCTGATGACGCAGTTGCAGAACCAGGACCCGACCAGTCCGATGGACACCAATGAATTCACCAGCGAGCTGGTCGAGTTTTCCGGCGTCGAACAGCAGATCAACACCAACAACAGTCTCTCTCAGCTTATCCAGCTCACCCAGTCCGGCGAGGTGATGCAGGGATCGTCGATGACCGGCAAGCAGGTGACGGTAAGCTCCAATCAGATTCCGTTGCAGAACGGCTCCGGCCAGGTGGAATTCACGACGACGACGGCGGAGCCGGTGGGAATCGCGATCACCAATGCCAACGGCCAGCTTGTGCGCAGCGCCACGATGAACGCCACCACCGGACAGAATAGCTGGACCTGGGACGGCACCAACAATGCTGGCAATTCGGTTGCGGATGGTGCCTACAATATCTCGGTGGTCACACCCGACGGAAGCGGTGGAATGACCGCCGTGCCGTTCACCGTGACCGGCACTGCAACGGGTATCGAGAACACGGGAACCAACGGCGTTCAGCTCGAGCTGGGGGCGATGTCGGTCAATTTCGGCTCGATCGTGGCGATGGGGAGTTAGGGCGTGGTTGCTTGAGGCTCATATTATACCAGCGGCCTGAACAGATCGGTCCCTTCGCATCCGATTTGCAGTCACCCTTCGGTCAAGAGGCGTCGCTGGCGGCATGGGTTCATGGCGCACCGTGTCAGTTGGTCAGACGGCAACGGTGGTCGGGGCGCCGAGGTTATGGTAGACGTCGAACCTTGAGGAGCTGTATTCGATTATCGGGCTGAAGACCTGTTCAAGGCCACAGCAGCGCGTATGAGCGTCTTGAAGGCATCCCCATCTACTTCATCGCCGTCGTGGATATCGATCGCGCGCCTGACATTGCCTTCGAGGCTAGCGTTGAACAGACCTGAAGGATCCTCGAGCGAGGCGCCCTTGGCGAAGGTCAGCTTCACGACGCTTTTATACGTCTCGCCGGTACAGATCATTCCATCGTGATACCATACCGGAACGCCCCTCCATTTCCACGCCTCGACCACTTCGGGGTCAGCCTGCTTGATGAGGGTGCGGACATGGGAGAGCGTCTTGCCCCTCCAGTCGCCCAGTTCCTTGATCCTGGCGTCGATCAGCCGAGACGGGGATTCGCCCTTCGTCGTTGCGCTCTCTTTCATATTGTTTGCTGCTCCTGCGGCGGGTTTTCCATCTTGCGGCGGGGAGGACTCATAGGACGCTCAAGATGCTGGTTCTACCTGGGGCTGGGGTCGACCGATCAAGCGCCTTATGGCGTCCCTCCCGCTTGCGTTCGGCGATCCCATCCTGGAACAATCCGAGGTCAGGGGGCCCGTTTTGATCGGGCAGCGAGGGCGGCCAGGGCGTCAAGGTTTGGCGCGTGGTGCTCGGAGCGAGTCACACCAAGCGCGGGAGACGTGTCGACTTTGCTCGTCCTGGTCATGGAGACGCGCTTTCGCGGGAATGACGGGGAATTGGAATGGTTCTGGCTTCAAGGCGGTTGGCATGACAGCGGAAAGACGTGGGTGCGCGGGCCAAGCCCGCGCATGACGGGTGCGAAGCGTGGGGAGGCGGCCATGACGGAAAGGGTCAGCATCAACGCGGGTTGGTATAAATCGTCGGGATGCGTGAATCACGCTCGCAGCGGCTGGTACAAATCATCCAGCGGCAGGGTTCCGCGCTCCACCACCACCCGCCGCCTCTTTGTCCGCATGCGGCAACGCTATTGTTTGATCTTCCATTCACCGTCAGGCGTCAGGCACCATGTCAGGTTATATATCCGCGGTTGAGCGCGCCCTTTCAGGCTGAGTTCGTGGCGCAGAAGATGACAATCCATACCGCCGCTCTGAAAAATCCGGGTGACCGAATTGGTGCCGTGATTGCCGCTGGTCGGGTCATTCCAGCTCTGCTTCGACCCGACGTGCAGATTCGGCGCGTGGTTGAGTTGGTCGATGCTCGATAGCAGCTTGGCCTGATCGCTCTGGGACAGTCTGGGTCCAGTTCTGTTGCTCCAGAACGGATTGACCTGCGCCGCCGCCGGAAACGCCATGAGCAACAGCAGTAGCACGAGAAGCTGGGTTTTCATCGACGATCGTCCCCGGACTGATGGCGCGAGTATGGCGGGCGCGGGCATCCTCTTTCAATCCCCGGCGCCGCGCCGCAATTCGCCCGGCAATCCGCCGGTTATCGCGGCGGCATCAAGGCGTCGTCGATCTCCTTTGCCCGCCGCGCCGCCGGACGGGCGCTCAGCTCGCTCCCAGTACTGCACGAAAGCCGGCCGCTTCTCGATCGTACCGAACATCAACCCGAACCCGATATGCGAGCCGACATAGAGGTCGGCAGCGGTGAAACCGTCGCCCGCCAAGTGTGGGCCGTGTAATAACGCGTCCTCTAGCGTCCGCAACACCGTCTCGTAGCGGCCGTACCCCATCATCCGCTCGCGGTCTTCCGGCACTACGACGCCAAGCGCCTGGTTGCTGACCGCCGCCTCGATCGGGCCGGCCCCGAAGAACAGCCAGCGGTAATAGGCGCCGCGACGGCGGTCGCCCGGCGGCGGCGCCAGTCCGGCCTGCGGGAAGGCGTCGGCGAGATACGCGCAGATAGCGGCGGTCTCGGTCACCACCACGTCGCCGTGACGAAGCGCCGGTACCTTTCCCATCGGGTTGATCGCCAGATAGGCCGGCGCCTTCATCGCCGCGCCGTAGTCGACCAGTTCGGTACGGTATGGCTGGCCAATCTCTTCCAGCATCCAGCGGGCGATCCGCCCACGCGACATCGGATTCGTATAGAAAACCAGTTCGTCCGCCATGCGTCAGGCTCCCCGCGTCAGCAAACCAGCAATACGCCAATGGTCACACCGGTTTCCAGTTCCGCTCCACCTCCACGTCGATCAGCGTCGATCCATCCGCCCTCAACGCATCGGCGACAAGCCCCCGTACATCTTCCAACGTTGTCGCGCGATGCGCCGCGATCCCCAATCCGCGCGCCACACTTACGAAATCGACGCGCGGGTTGTCGAGGTCCATCCCGACATACCGGTCGGTCTGCGCCGCCAGTGCCTGCATGGCGTTGGTGCGCTGCTTCAGTATCCGATACGAGCTGTTGTTGAGGATAACGAACACCACCGCCAGCTTCTCGTGCGCCGCGGTCCACAGCGCCTGGATCGAATAGAGCGCGCTGCCGTCGCCGATCAGCGCCACCACCGGCCGATCCGGCAGTGCCAGCTTGATGCCCACAGCCGCCGGCAATCCCCAGCCGATGCCGCCGCCGCGCAGCCCGAAGAAGCTCTGCGCATCGTCGCTCCGCAGCAGCCGGCGCAGCCCGGCGCCCGACGAGACGGTTTCGTCCACCACCACCGCGTCCTTCGGCAGCAGCCCGGCAATCGCGTGCAGCAGGCTCAGCGGTTGGATCGGCAGCCGATCCGCGGTCGCCTCCGCGCTGGCCCGCAGCCTGGCCAGGGCCGTGGCGCCGTCAGCCCGCGCCTTGTCCAGCCGCGCCCCCGCATGCTGCCGGTCCGGCACCGACATCGCCCGTTCCAGCGCCCGCGACAGGTCCGGCAGCGTCGCGCGCGGGTCGCCCAGGATGGCGACCTTGGCCGGGTAATTCTTGCCCAACTCCCACGAATCAATATCGAGATGGATCACCGGCATGTCGTCTGGCAACGCTTCCACCTCGCCCGGCAGCGACAGGGTGAACAGGTCGGCGCCGACCGACAGCAGCAGGTCATGGTGCTGCATGATGCCGCGGATCACCGCCGGCAGCCGCGCGAAGCCGCCGCGATAGAGCGGATGGGACGAAGGAAACATCGCCCGGCTGGCCATCCCCTCGTCGTAGACCGGGGCGCCCAGCGCTTCGGCGAGCCGCACCAATTCCTCCAAGGCACCGCTCTGCGGCACCGCGTCCCCGGCAATGATCACCGGATGGCGGGCACGCGCCAGCAGCTCCGCCGCACGCGTCACCGCCGCCGCATCACCACGCACACCCCCGGCGATACGGGTCGGCGCACCCAGCTCGATCTCGCCGCTGGCGGTCATCACGTCGGAGGGCAGCGACAGGAACACCGGGCCGGTCGGCGGCGCCAGCGCGGTCTTCACGGCGCGATGCACCGCGCGCGGCAGGTCCGCCAGCCGGCGCACCTCGTACGACCATTTCACGAACGGCCGCGCGATGGTCGGCAGATCGGCCCACAGCAGCGGTTCGGTGATATTGAATGTCTGCTCGTGCTGGCCGGCGGTGACCAGGATCGGCGCGCCGGCCTTCTGCGCGTCGTACAGCATGCCAAGCGCGTTCCCCAGGCCAGGCGCGCGACATGCAGGTTCACCACCCCCAGGGAACCCGAGGCCTGGGCGTAGCCGTCGGTCATCGCCATCGCCGGAGCTTCCTGTAAGGCCAGGACGTAGCGGAGTTCGGTTTCCGCGGCCAATGCGTCCATCAGCGGCAGCTCGGTGGTGCCCGGGTTGCCGAACATCACCCGCACGCCCTCCTGCTTCAGCAGTTCCAGCAGCGCGGTTTTTCCGAACATATGGGGCATTGGGGGGCGGCATCCGTCGTTCTGAGGGACGGAACTATTCGGCGCGGCTGTGCGCGTGGCAACCCGGCGGTCGTGCATCCGCCCCGCGCGTCCGAAGCAGCTGCCGGCTGGTGCATAGCTGAGCCAAGGTTGACGGCGGCCCCAAGCCGGGCCAAGGGACGGCCGGACACAAGGGGCAGAGTGTGATGCGGGTTTATTACGACCGGGATGCCGACGTGAACCTGATCAAGGGGAAGCGGGTCGCCATCATCGGCTACGGCAGCCAGGGCCACGCCCACGCCAACAACCTGAAGGATAGCGGGGTGGCGGAGCTGGCCATCGGCCTGCGGCCGGGCTCCGGCGGGGTGAAGAAGGCCGAAGCCGCCGGGCTGCGCGTCATGGACCCCGCCGAGTGCGCCAAATGGGCCGACGTGGTGATGGTGCTGACGCCCGACGAGGGACAGGGCGATCTCTATCGCGACAAGCTCAGCCCCAACATGAAGCCGGGCGCGGCGCTGGCCTTCGCGCACGGGCTGAACATCCATTTCAACCTGATCGAGCCGCGCGCCGACATCGACGTGTTCATGATCGCGCCGAAGGGACCCGGGCATACCGTGCGCAGCGAGTACCAGCGCGGCGCCGGCGTGCCCTGCCTGGTGGCGGTGGCACAGAACCCGTCCGGCAATGCGCAGGAGATCGCGCTTTCTTACGCATCCGCGATCGGCGGTGGCCGGGCCGGCATCATCGAGACCACCTTCAAGGAGGAATGCGAGACCGACCTGTTCGGCGAGCAGACTGTGCTGTGCGGCGGCCTGGTGGAGCTGATGAAGGCCGGCTACGAGACCCTGGTGGAAGCCGGCTACGCGCCGGAGATGGCGTATTTCGAATGCGTGCACGAAGTGAAGCTGATCGTCGATCTGATCTATGAAGGCGGCATCGCCAACATGAACTACTCGGTCAGCAACACCGCGGAGTACGGCGAGTACGTGTCCGGTCCGCGCATCGTCAACGACGCGACGCGGCAGGAGATGAAGCGCGTGCTGACCGACATCCAGTCCGGCAAGTTCGCGCGCGACTGGATGCTGGAGAACAAGGTCAACCAGACCAGCTTCAAGGCAATGCGCGCGCGGATGAGCGAGCACCCGATCGAGCAGATCGGCACCAAGCTGCGCGCCATGATGCCGTGGATCGCCAAGAACGCATTGGTGGACAAATCGCGGAACTGAGCGGGCAGGGGGCTTTTCCCAGCTCTGATCCGGAACAGCGGGGCGCGGGGTCCAGCGGGCGGCGCGGCAGTCTGGTCGCGGCGATCGTGGCGGTCGCGGTGTTCGGCCTCAGCATCGGCGAGGCGGTACCGCTGCTGTCTCTGTTGCTGGAGCAGCGTGGCACCAACGCGGCGATCACCGGACTGAATGCCGGGGCAGCGTTCATCGGCGTGATCGTCGGGCCGTTGCTGACACCGCAGCTTGTGCGCCGGTTCGGCATCCGCACCGTGCTGCTCACGTGTTTCGCCGGCGATGTCGTGGTGTTTTTGGCAATGAAACCGTTTGACGGCATCATTGTCTGGTTCGTGCTGCGCGCCGCGCTCGGGTTCATCGGATCGACGCTGTTCACCACCAGCGAGGCGTGGATCAGCCTGTTGGCGGGAGACGCGACGCGAGGCCGTGTTATCGGCATCTATGCCGCGGCCTTGTCGGCGGGATTTGCGCTGGGACCTCTGATCCTGGCGTTCACCGGGCTTACCGGTTGGGCGCCGTTCGTGGCCAATGCGATTATCGTTGCGGTGGCCGCGGTTCCCTTGCTGCTGATTGCCAACACGAGACCGGAACGTGGGTCGGAGCGGCCGGCAACGCCGTTGCGGATGTTTGCGAAGGCGCCGCTGATCCTGGCTGCGGTCGCACTGTTCGGGCTGTATGAAACCGCATTGATGGCGCTGCTGCCGATCTGGGCGGAGCGGGCCGGTATGGGCACCAGCGCCGCAGCCGCGACGCTGTCGCTGGTCTATGCCGGGGCAATCGCGCTGCAGGTGCCCATCGGCTGGCTGTCCGACCGGGTGCGACGGATGACGGTTCTGCGCCTGTGCGGGGTGGTGGGGCTGGTGGGCGCAATAGCGATGGCCATAACGAGTGCTTCGCCGCTGCCCCTGCTGTTCGCGATCCTGTTCCTGTGGGGCGGGATCGTGTCAGGAATTTACCCGGTTGCGCTTGGGATCGCGGGCGACCGCTTTTCAGGCAGTGACATGGTGGCGGCGAATGCGGCGATCATCATGGCCTATGGGCTGGGCGCACTGGTCGGTCCAGCGATCGGCGGAGCGGCGATCGATTTGTGGAATCCGCAGGGCTTGTTTGGGTTGTTCGTGCTGCTATTCGCAGTGTTTACCGCCATAACCGTGGCATTCAGGCGCGTGGCGTAACCGAGCAGCTAACGCTATGGGGCCGTTGCTACTCGGCTGCCACCGCGGGTACATGCAACACGGGGTGCATGCAGGATGAGAACTGGGGTTCCATAAGTCTTCCGTCAGTATCCTTGACGATGAATCCCAGTTGACCGTCCTTGCGGTTGGGCGGCAGGCCAAGACTGTAGAGCGTCTCTTCCACGCTGTCGTACCAGACGCCGATCTTGAGTATCTGCTTGGCCTCGTCGCCCGTCGCCACTTTGCGTTCGAGCAGCCTCGCCATCTGCGCGACCTGCTCGACCTGCTCCACCGAGGTCATGCGTACGCCTTTCCTGCGCCACAGGTTGTCCTCAATGCCGACGCGGACGTGGATCCCGAGAGCTGTTCCCAAGGCACCAAAGATCGGCACCGTTCGCCATAGTGACTCGATCGATGGAACAGAGCCGTGTGGAGACCGTCGTACGTATTCCATGAAGTCGTAAGGATTGCGGCCGGCGGAGCCGCCGCCGCCAATCGCCACCAGGTTATGGTTCAACGGTCCCATATAGATCCCATGGCGGATGAGGTGTTCGATCTCCTCGAGTTGGTGGATGTGAGCAAGCTGGAAGTAAGGTTGGATTTGATGTTGTCGGAGGCGCTTCAGATGCTCGACATAGAATTGCGGCGTCGCGTCGGCCACCATATTGTGATAGGCTTGCTGCACGGCGGGATTCTCTAACTGCGTTCCCTTGGCGTCGTCTGGGGTCGTGAGGGGCAGAATGTTCATCTGGGTCGAGCCGATGACGATGGTTATCTGATCCGGCTTGGGATCGATTTCGGCCAGCATGTGTCGCGTGTCGTAGCCCTGCCAATGCGCCTCTTTCCCTGGCTCCGGCGCGAACGATATCGAGCCGCCGATCTGCAGCACCATTTTCGGCACAGCCTGCCGCAGCATCCCGATGAAGTCGCCATATTGCTTGAAGTTCTTCGATACGTGGCCGGTTTTGGGATCGCGGACATGGACGTGCAGGAGCGTGGCGCCGGCATTGTAGCAATCAACCGCCTTCTGCACCTGCGCCTTCCAGGAGACGGCGATGTCCTCGGGGAAGTCGCTCGGCATCCATTGCGGTCCGAAGGGTGCGGCCGTGATGATCAGCGGCTGCATGTTTTCGGGGAGCAGCGAATCCTGAGTGTAGGTACATAAGCACAGTTCCTCTGTCAGTTCGACTAAGGGGTCGTTCGGAAACAACCGCGTCATCTTGTCATTCCCGCGAAAGCGGGAATCCAGGCCGCCGCTGCTGGATTCCCGCTTTCGCGGGAATGACGGTTGATTCTGTTATTTCATGACGAGCCCTAAATCCCTCATTGATGCTTTTAGGGGTCGCGAACCGGGCGGCTCAGCTAGATTAACGAACCCGACACAGCGGCCAGCGCGCGGCCCACCCGACGCCGCGGGTGCAACCGCCCACTGCGCTGGCTCGCGTCAGCCCTCCTTTGACGCCATCGGCACGTTCAGGTCACGCACCGGCGTGATGCTCAGTTGCATATTGGCGCAGCCCGCGCCCTTCATTACGGCGGAAACCTTTCCTTCGGACGACCTTGTGCCATCAACCGTTCCCACCGGGCCGCTGCCCATGGAGGACACCATGCTAAGATGGAATTTGCCGGCTTGATCAATAGTTCCGTTCGCCGTGCTGACCCCGGTCATGTCAGAGTAATACACAATACCAGTGATCTCGCCGTTATCGTGACGAGCTAGCCGCCATATGATATATGGGCAACCGGCAACGCTTGACGCGTGTTCCCCTGCATAGCCGGCCACGCGCGGTGCGGCCGCCGTTGCCGATTTCGTAACCACGGAGCCCGCGGCAAGCAGGCTCAAAACTGTCACAAACGTTGCTGTGCGCTTCATGTTCTTCCTCCATCGTTATGCGATTTGGTCCCCGGCGAGATCGCCACTTCGTACGGCGCTATGTCCGGACAACCGAACAATGGGCTTCCGCAGAAGCGTCGCTTCTATTGCAGCCGACGGTTCAATTTCGCTTGCTATTTTACGACAGCCAGCCAAGAAACAGATTAGGGAGTTCCACCGGCGCTCTGATGCGGCGGAGAATCGCCTGGGCTGGCAGCTCGCGCGAGGGGTGTTCAACATGGAAGGACAACAGCGCGTAGGCGCTTTAGCCGAGATCCCCGCAGTCCTCCGGCAACTGGATGCGAATCCGGCTCAGGTAATCGCTGCTGCTGGTATTGATGCCAACATCCTGCGCGATCCCGAGAATGCGCTTTCATTCACCGAGGTCGACAAGCTTCTTCGGGCCTGCGTGGTTGCGACAGGCTGCCAGCACATCGGGCTCCTGATAGGACAGCGATCAGCGACCACCAGTCTGGGCCTGGTGGGGCGGTTGATGCAGAACGCGCCGACGCTCAAGGATGCGATCCTGGACCTTTGCGTCAATCAGCGACGCTATGTGCGCGGCTCTGTTGTGTATCTGGTGATCCAGGATGAAACCGCTTTTTGGGGTACGCCGTTCATCACCCCGGCATGCAGGCAATCGAGCAGCTCAGTGACGGCGCGGTCGCCGTAGGGTTCAACATGATGAGAGAACTCACGGACACGTCGCCCGATGAAGTTCTGACCTGCCGCCCCACCCCCGATGATATTAGCCCTTATCGCCGCTTCTTCGGCGTGACGCCGCGGTTCAACGCGGAGCAGCACGCATTGGTTTTTCCGGCCAGCCTGCTCGGCTGCCCCGTTCGTGGCGCGGACCCAGGAGCTTCGGCGGGTACTGGAAAAACCGTCGCTGCCTATTGGGCTGTGGCGCAACCAAGTATTGTCGATCAGGTCATTTGCATCCTGCGCGCGCGGGTCATATTTCCCGACACCTCACTGGAGGGCGTTGCCTCGCACCTGTCGATGCATCCCCGTACCCTGAACCGTCGACTGCAATCGGAAGGTACAAGCTTCCGTCAACTGCTCAATCAAGCGCGATTCGAAGTTGCCCGCCAGTTACTTGCGGGAACAAGAATGGCGATCACCGATATTGGCCTGGCGCTCGCCGGCTCTTGGCCAGCCGTTCGGGAAGCAATCCGATGCGGTCGGACAGGATCGGGCCGCCCTCGGCAACCGGGCGCGTCTCACGGACGCGCAGCGGCGTGTTGGTCTTCAGGCGGGTGACAATGCGGCAGCCGGCCTCGTGCAGCCTCGCCCACCAGGCGTAGTCCCACCAGGCGTAGTCATAGTAGCCAAGATCGAACACGTAGGTGGCGCCGGGCTCGATCGGCATCTCCTTGGCCGCGATGATGTCGTTCACCCGCGTCGGGGTTACCGCCAAATATACCGCCCGCTCGGCCGCGGCATCGTAGATCACGTGCGCCTTCACGCCGCACACCGCGGCGGAAAACTGCGACCACTCCGCGCTCAGCCAGTTCAGCCGGATGCTGGTGGAATCGATCAAATGCACGCACTCGCCGATGCTGCGGCGCAGCCCGCGTTGCAGTCCGCCAACCATGGCGGCGAACAGCCCGGTGAACACCTCGGCCGGGCGCTTGGCGTTGGCATCCGCCAGCGTCGAGCGATGCACCCGGCGCAGTCCCCACGGGATCAGCTTGGTGATCTGACGAAACACCGTATTCTGGTGCGGCACGGCGCTGGCCCCTCTCATGTCCGATTCGTCGCGAAACGCGTCGGAGCGAGAAGAATTCGACGCCGTGCGCCGTGTCCACCAAATTGAACCGGACAGTCGTGGGACAAGCCCGGCCATGACGGAACGGGTTAGCAAACAGACCCTAACCCCGCCCGGCCGCGATCCGGTCCACCTGATCGCGCAGCCGGAACCAGACGCCGACCGCCGGCAGGAACCAGGGGTTGCCGTTGTAGAGCGGATGTGTCGGGAAGTCGTCGCCTTCGTAACTGCATGGACGATTCGCCACCCCGGCGATTTTTCGCCCGGTCTGATGTCCGAGATAGGTCATCATCGCCACGCCGCTGCCGTTGCAGCCCATCAGGTAGTGCATCCCGTCCTGCTGCCCCATGTGCGGCAGCGCATCGAGCGTGAAGCCGGTATTGCCGGTCCAGGCGTGCGTCACTTTCACGCCGGCCAGTTGCGGGAACCGCCGCGTCATGAAGCGATGCAGCGCCGGCACGCTGATTTCAGGCGTAACCTGAGTGAAGCGCGCGCGGCCGCCGAACACCACGCGCTTGCCGTCCGGCGACATGCGGTAATAGCACAGCACGCGCGGCGTGTCGGACAGCGTGCGGTGCTTCGGGATCAATGACGCGGCGAGGTCGGGTGACAGTTCCTCGGTGGCGATGATGTGGCTGGCGATCGGCACGATACGGCGCTTCAGTTGCGGCGTAAGATCGCCGGTGTAGCCGTTGGTGGCGATGACGACTTCGGCGGCTTCGACCGGGCCGCGGGCGGTTTCCACGCGCCATCCGTTGCCGACCTGGGTGATGCGCGACACCGGGGCGACGGCGCAGACCGGGATGTTGCGGCGACGGCAGGCATCGAGCAGGCCCTTGTAGTAGAGCGCGGGATGCAGGCTGGCGGAACGCTCCACGACCATGCCGCCGCAATAGAAGTCGCTGGCGATTTCCTCGCGCTGACGCTCGCGCGGGACCATGTAGCAGCCGGACTGCGCCGCGTCGTTCAGGCGCGCGACGGTCGCGGCCTGCTTCGCATAATGCTTCGGTGTCCAGGCGCCGGCGAAGCGGCCCGCCTTGCGCCAGTAGCAGTCGATGTTTTCCTCCTGAATGATGCGCTCGATCACGCTGAACGCATCGGCGGCGTCGGACAGCAGCGCCTCAGCGCGGGCAGGTTCGGGATCGATGCGGCGCCCGCTGAAGCTCTTGCCGATATTGACGCCGCCACTGACCGCGCCGCCGTTGCGCGTGCTGGCGCCAAACCCAAGCTCCTTGCGCTTCCAGCACGACGCAGTCGATGCCGTTCTTCGCCAGTTCCAGCGCGGTGGACAGGCCGGCATAGCCGGCGCCGACGATCGCCACGCGCGCCTTCGGCGGGACATCGACAGGATCTTCCGCGCGCGGGCGATAGGCTTCCCACCAGTAGGGCATTGCCTTGAAGTCGGGGTGGAGCAGGTTGTTGGCTTTCATCAGCGGGTTTCCTATAGCGCGCGGGTGCGTCGCACGGCCTGGCGCCGCAGCGCCTCCGCCGCGATCAGCAGCAGGATGGAGATCGACATCATCAGGGTGGCGGCAGCAGTGATCGCCGGGCTTATTTGCTCGCGCAGGCCGGTGAACATGACGATCGGCAGAGTACGCTGCGGGGCACTGGCAAGAAAGAACGCCACCACAACTTCATCGAACGAGGTCACGAAAGCGAAAGCGGCGCCGGACAGAACGCCGGGCAGGATCAGCGGCAGCACGACGCGACGAAACGCCAATAGCGGGCGGGCGCCGCAGATCGACGCGGCACGCATCATCGTGCGGTCGAACCCGGCGAGGCTGGCTCCGACCGTGACCACGACGAAGGGCGAGGCGAGCACGGTGTGCGCCAGGATGACGCCCTGGAACGTGCTGGCGAGGCCGAGCCGGGCGTAGAACAGGTACGCCCCGACGGCGGTGATGATGACCGGCACGGCGAGCGGCGAGACCAGCATCACGGTGATCAGGCGGCGCGCCGGGCAGCGCGGGTTAGAGAGGCCGACCGCGGCGAGCGTGCCGAGCGTGGTCGCAAGAACAGTGGTTGCAGACGCGATTATCATGCTGTGCTGCAGTCCGGAGCGCCAATCGCCGGGCCCGAGCACGGTGTGGTACCAGCGCGTAGACAGGCCGGCGAGCGGGAAGGTGAAGAACGGCTCGCTGTTGAACGACAGCGGCACCGGAACCAGGATCGGCGCCAGCAGGAACAGCAGGATCAGGATGCACCAGGCCCAGAGCAGGCTGATGCGGACGCGTTCTCCGAGGGTGGGATAGGGCGACAGCAGCATGGCTACATCAGGCGCAGGCGTCCGGACCCGACCAGCCGGCCGAACACCGCGAACAGCGTGAGGGTAAGCGCCAGCAGGATGAAGCTCAGCGCCGCCGCCATGTGCCAGTTCAGGTCCACATTGATGAAGTTGGCGATGAAGTTGCTGACCAGTTGGTCATTGGGGCCGCCGACCAGGGCCGGGGTGATGAAATAGCCGAGACAGAGAATGAAGGTCAGCAGCGAGCCGGCCAGGATTCCAGGCAAAGCCTGCGGCAGATAGACGCGGCGGAACGCCGTGAAGGGACGGGCGCCGAGCGAATAGGCGGCGCGCATCTGCACCGGCTGGATGCCACGCAGCACGCTGTAGATCGGCAGCAGCGTGAACGGAAGCTGGATGTCGGTCATGGTCAGGATCAGCCCGGCGCGCGTGTACATCATGTCCAGCCGGTGATGCGTGAGATGCAGAAACAGCAGCAGATCGTTCAGCAGGCCGAATTTCTGCAGCACCACGGTCCAGGCGGCGGTGCGGACGAGGATGGAGGTCCAGAACGGCAGCAGTATCAGGATGATCAGCACCGCGGCGACGCGCGGGGGCAAGTGCGCGGCGAGCCAGGCGAGCGGGAATGCCCCGATCAGCGTGGCCAGGGTGACGATCGTGGCGACCAGGAAGGTGCGGCCGAACACGCGCAGATAGAGCGCTTCGTTGGGCGGAACGAAAGCGATGCCGTGGGCGGTCGGGCGCAGGTCCAGCGCGTTCAGCAGATAGTAGGCGGTGAGCGGGTTGAGCCCGTTGCGGATCGCCTGCCAGGTGGCCGGACTCTCCCCAGATCGGATCGATGGCGACGAGAGCCTGGCGCGACAGGGGGGCGGCCGCGCGCGCCTGACGGGCGGTGCGCAACACGTGGCTGCGCGCGCCGGGCAGGCGGAAGTTCAGGCTCTTGGCGAACTCGTAGATGCGTTCGCCGGCGAGGTCCTGCACGAGATCGGCACTTAGGGCGCCGAAGGCTGCGTCGTCGGGCAGGCCCTGCCCGTCCCAGTCGTGCAGCGCGGCGGCGGTGCGCGGCAGGTTGTCGGCGATGGTGGGGTCGTACACCGCGCGGCCGAGCAGGAGGACGATGGGAATGAGGAAGCTGACGAGGATGAGCAGCAGAAGCGGCGCGGTCAGGCCTAGGGAGCGGAGCTGTTCGGGGCGGGCGGCGCGGCGGACCGAGGCGGACAGGCTGCGCGTCCGGGCTGGGCGGGTTGGGGAATCGAGGGTGACGGAGGTGGAGGGCATGGGTGATTACTGTTGGTGTTGGCCGTGACGACCCTCACCCGGTTCGCTGCGCGAACCGACCTCTCCCGCAAGCGGGAGAGGTGGGAGGGTGGGGGGTTGGGGAGGTCAGGTGGCGAGCCAGGTGTTGAAGCGGCGGTTGAGGTCATCGCCGTAGTCGCCCCAGAATTCCGGGTCGGCGACCAGATGCAGTTTCATGTGATCCGGTGCATTTGGCAGCTTGGGAACGACGTTTTCGGGGACGTGGCTGACCGCGGCCTGTATCACCGGGCCGTAGGGGATGAATTCGGCCAGCTTTCCGTTCACGTCGGGCTGCGCGATGTAGGCGAGGTACTGGTACGCCAGATCCTCGTGCTGCGCTCCCTTGGGGATGGAAACCATGTCGTATTCCAGGATCTGATGGTCCCAGGCGATCTTGAACGACGCATGATCCTGGTCGATCGGGTTCTGTATGCGGCCGTTCCAGGCGGTGGCCATGATCACTTCCTTGGAGGCGAGAAGCTGCGGCGGCTGTGCCCCCGCCGTCCACCAGACGACGTCTTTCTTGATGGTGTCGAGCTTGCGGAACGCCTGGTCCACGCCTTTCGGGGTGGCCAGCACCTTGTAGATCTGGTCGAGCGGGACGCCGTCGGCCATCAGCGCCCATTCCACGTTGTTCTGCACCACTTTCCGCAGCGAGCGCTTGCCGGGGTATTTCTGGGTGTCGAACAGCGCCAGGACAGAGGTGGGGCCGTCCTTCAGCACGGTGGTATCGAAGGCCAGCACGTCGCCATACACGTCGAGCCCCATGCCGGCATCCAGCGCAGCACCGGGCAGGAATCCGTCGCGCGGGGCGATGCGTGAATAGTCGAGCTTCTGCAGCACGCCGGTGTCGCCACCCTGCAGCACTTCGGCGGTTTCCACCGTTACCAGATCGATCGGCACGTTGCCGGCCTGCACCATGGCCTGAACCTTGGCCAGGCCCTGGTCGGTGACTTCCTCGTTGAAGGTGAGGCCCATCTTCTTGGCGAAGGGCTGGTACCAGGCGTTGTGCTGGGCTGCCTGCCAGGCGCCGCCGGCAGACATGATAGTCAGCACCTTGCCTTCGGCGCCCCAGGCCGTCCGCCGCAATCCGGAGGCGACCGCCGCGCCGGCGGCCAGTGACTGCAACAGAATCCGTCGTTTCATGATTCCCCCCTTGGTTGGTGAATGGCGTCGCTGGTTTCGCCGGTGATCGGAAACGCCCAGCAATCCGATGCCGACCAGCTCAGCGTCACCTGGTCGCCCGGCGTGGCGGAAAGGGCCGCCTCGGTCTTGACGGTCAGCGACTGGCCGTTCGGCAAGCGGACCAGAAGCTGCTGATGATCGCCGAGATAAATGCGGCCCTCGATCTGGGCGGTGAACCTGTTTTCTACGTCATGCTCGCCGAGGCGGACGCGTTCGGGACGCACGGCAAGGCGGACGGATCGCGTGCCATCGGCGCAACGAGGGCAGGCAGCGACCGGCAGTCCGCCTTCCAGGCGCACGCGGCAGGTGTCGCCGTCGATCTGTTCCAGCACCCCATCGAACAGGTTGTTCTCGCCGATAAACCCGGCGACGAACGCGTCGGACGGTGTGTTGTACAGCGCGTCCGGGGTGCCGAGCTGGACGATGGCGCCGTCGCGGAACACGGCGACGCGGTCCGACATGGTCAGCGCCTCACCCTGGTCGTGGGTGACGTAGATGATGGTGACGCCGAGCATGTCGTGCAGTTGCTTGAGCTCGATCTGCATGTGTTCGCGCAGCTTGCGGTCGAGCGCGCCGAGCGGTTCGTCCATCAGCACCAGACTGGGTTCGAACACCAGGGCACGGGCGAGCGCGACGCGCTGCTGCTGGCCGCCGGAGAGCTGGGTGGGGCGGCGGTTGGCGAAATCCTCCAGCCGGATCATCGCCAGGGCGCGGTGCACGCGGTCACGCTGTTCGGCGCGCGAGATACGGCGGACAGAGAGCGGGAAGGCAACGTTCTCGGCCACCGACATATGCGGGAACAGCGCATAGTTCTGGAACACCATGCCGATGTTCCGTTCGTACGGCGGCAGCCGATCCACCGGCCGGCCATCAAGCGTGATGTGGCCGCGTGTCGGGCGTTCAAACCCAGCCAGCATGTTCAGCGTGGTGGTCTTGCCGGAGCCGGAGGGGCCAAGAAGCGTGAGGAACTCGCCGCGAGCTACGTCCAGATTCAGGTCGCGGACCGCAAGGGTGCGGCCGTCGTAGGACTTATCGACGTTGCGGAATTCGACAAAGCTGAGTCCGGCCGGCACCGTTGCGCTCCTGTTGGGTACAGGATCGCAGGTTCGGGGTGGGGTGGCAACCGGCGGTGACGTGTGAAAGTAAGCGGCCCTCACCCGGAGCGCTGCGCGCTCCGACCTCTCCCGCAAAGCGGGAGAGGTGAAGTCGGCGGTCAGGTGTTCATCGCGTCGAAGAAGTCGTTGTTGGTCTTGCTGTATTTCAGCTTCTCGAGCAGGAACTCCATCGCATCCACGGTGCCCATCGGGTTCAGGATGCGGCGCAGGACCCACATCTTGGACAGCGTGCTCTTTTCGACCAGCAGCTCTTCCTTACGGGTGCCCGACTTGGTGATGTCGATGGCCGGGAAGCTGCGTTTGTCGGACAGCTTGCGGTCGAGGATTATCTCGGAATTGCCGGTGCCTTTGAACTCCTCGAAGATCACTTCGTCCATGCGGCTGCCGGTATCGACGAGTGCGGTGGCGATGATGGTGAGGCTGCCACCCTCCTCGATATTGCGGGCGGCGCCGAAGAAGCGCTTCGGCCGCTGCAGCGCGTTGGCGTCCACGCCGCCGGTCAGCACCTTGCCGGATGACGGCACGACGGTGTTGTAGGCGCGCGCCAGGCGGGTGATGCTGTCGAGCAGGATGACTACGTCGCGCTTGTGCTCGACCAGGCGCTTGGCCTTCTCCAGCACCATCTCGGTGACCTGCACGTGGCGGGTGGCGGGTTCGTCGAAGGTGGAGCTGATCACCTCGCCCTTCACGCTGCGCGCCATGTCGGTGACTTCTTCCGGGCGCTCGTCGATCAGCAGCACGATCAGGAACACTTCGGGGTGGTTGGCGGCGATCGCGGTAGCGATGTTCTGCAGCATCACGGTTTTACCGGTGCGCGGTGGTGCCACGATCAGTGCGCGCTGGCCCTTGCCGATCGGGCTGATCAGGTCGATCACCCGCGGCGTGTAGTCCTTGCCGGGCCCTTTCGCCACCGACTGGAAGTTTTCCACTTCCATTTTCAGTTTTTCGTCCGGGTAGAGCGGCGTGAGGTTGTCGAAGTTGATGCGGTGACGCACCGCCTCCGGCGGCTCGTAATTGATGGTGTTGATCTTTAGCAGCGCGAAGTAGCGCTCGCCGTCGCGGGGGGCACGGATCTGGCCTTCGACCGTGTCGCCGGTACGCAGGCCAAAGCGACGCACCTGGGTGGGGCTGACATAGATGTCGTCGGGACCCGGCAGGTAGTTGGCCTCCGGACTGCGCAGGAAGCCGAATCCGTCCGGCAGGATTTCCAGCGTGCCGTCGCCGCTGATCGCCTGATCGTTCTCGGCAAGATTCTTGAGGATTGCGAACATCATGTCCTGCTTGCGCAGGGACGATGCGTTTTCGATCTGGAGCGATTCGGCATAGCTCAGCAGATCGGCGGGGGTTTTCGCCTTCAGTTCGGCAAGATGCATCTGGGACGCCTCGGCATTCTTTGGTTGATGCAACAGTCCAGAGGCTACGATCCGCGTTGGATCCATGCCGTCACCAGGATTGGTGTCTGTCCCGTCTTGGAGGGTGGGTGCGGCATTTGATTGCCGCGGGAGGGAGGAGGGAACCGAAGGCTATAGCGGGGGCCCGGTCTTGGTCAATGGTCTCCAGCGCCCGATATAGTCGGGTGCGGCGACGGATCAAGGGGTGCGGGTGGATCAGAACGGGCGGACCACCACCATGATGACGATCAGTGCCAACAGCAAGGTGGGGATTTCGTTGGCGATCCGGTAGAACCGGGCAGAGCGGCGATTGCGGTCGTGCAGGAAGTCCTTCCGCCACCGCGAGTACTCGCCGTGCAGGGCGGACATGACGATGACCGCGGCAAGCTTCACGTGCCACCAGCCCGCCGACCAGTCCAGCACGCCGGGTGTGAGGACCAGCAGGATCCCGAACGTCCAGGTGGCGATCATGGCGGGGTTGACGATCTGCCTCAGGAGCCGGCGTTCCATGACCTTGAAACGCTCGCTCTCGGCCGAGCCCGGACGGGTTTCGCAATGGTACACATAGAGCCTTGGCAGGTAGAACATGCCGGCCATCCAGGCGACCATGCTGATGATGTGCAGCGCCTTGGTCCACGGGTAGCAGGTGGCCAGAAAGCCGATCGTCACGAGCGGGCCTCGATGAGGCTGCGCAGTATGTCCGGCAGCGCGAACAGACTGTGGAACGGGACCGCGCCGGCGGCAACCAGGGCGGCTCCGTCGCCATGCGGCGCATAGCCCAGGCAGCGCATGCCGGCGGCGATCGCGCCTCGGACGCCGGGGACTGAATCCTCGATGACCAGGCACGCGGCGGGCGGTACCTGTTCCGCGGCGGCGGCGGCGAGAAACAAGTCCGGGGAGGGCTTGCCGCGCGGGACATCGGTGAAGCTGTGCAGACGGCCGGCCACCAGCGGCAGCAGACCGTTGCATCCGAACTTCGCTGCCATCTCGGGATGCGAGGAGTTGGAGGCGACGCGCCACGGCAGGCCCAGCGCGGTTACCGCCGCCAGCGCTTCCCGCGCACCCGCGACCATGGGCACATCACGTTGCAGTCGGGTGACGATGCGTGCCGCCATTGTCTCGGACCAGCCGGGGGCTAGGCTGCGGCCCAGCCCCGCCTCGATCAGGGGCACCATGTCGTCCAGGTTGAGGCCGAGAAAGCGAGCGTAACATTCCTCGGCGGTCGTCGGCCAACCGAGCCGGGTGAGTTCCGCGGCAACCAGTTCGTTCACGACCGGTTCGCTGTCGATCAGCACGCCATCGCAATCGAAGATGACGAGCCGGAGGCGCTCGGTGTCAGACATGCGGGCGTCAGGCATGCGGGCGGGTTGCCATCGGACAGCCGGTGAAGGCGGCGGGACAGATACGGTCGCCAGAGTGGCTGCAAAGACCGGGACCGCGGGCGCGGGCTTGCCGCACCAGCGTTGCCAGTGCGGCGATGAACGCGGCGTCATCGTTCGAGGCCGGGACCCGGAAGTAGCCGATGATACCGAGCCGGTCAGCAAGCTGGCGGTACTCGACGTCGAGTTCGACCAGCGTCTCTGAGTGTTCGGATACGAAGGCGATCGGCACGACCACGACCGCGACGCCGTCATGGGCGGCGCGTTCCAGTTCCTGCTCGGTGGATGGCTCCAGCCATTTTTGCGGGGTGGCGCGGGACTGGTAGCAGATGACCCAGTCGGACGGGTGATCATCGCCCCATGCATGCAGCACGGCGCGGACAGTTTGCTCCACCTGCCACTGATAGGGATCGCCGGACTGGACGATGATTTCCGGCAGCCCATGGGCGGAGAACAGCAGCCGCACCTGTCCGCCGTGCTGGCGGGCCGCGGTTTCATATGTCGTTTGCACCAATGCGGCGATCGACGCGGCGTAGGCTGACGCGTTCGGATAGCAGCATAACGAGGTTACCGATGCAACCAGGCCGACGCTCACGGCGGCGTTGCGCCACGCCGTAAGCGAACTGCCGGTGGTGGTGGTGGAGAACTGCGGATACAGCGGCAGCAGGATTATCTCATCGGGATTCCACTGCTTGACCTCACGCGCCGTCTCGATGCTGAACGGGTGCCAGTAGCGCATCGCGACGAAGCACCTGGCGTCCAGTTCCGGCAATGTCGCCTGCAACGCCGCCGCCTGCGCCTGGGTCAGCTCCAGCAGCGGCGAACGACCGCCCAGCAGCGCGTAGTTGGCAGTCGCCGGAGCAACCCGGGCGGCGGCGATCCGGCGGGCCAGGAATGGGCGAATGAAGAACGGCACGCGCAGGACAGCCGGATCGGTGAACAGGTTGCGCAGGAAAGGACGGATCGCCTCCGGCCGGTCCGGGCCGCCGAGATTGAACAGCACGATGGCGACGCGAGGCCGGGCGCTATGCGGCACGTATCTGGCTCAGCAGCCCATGCACATGCTCGAGCGGGGTATGCTGCATGACACCGTGCCCGAGATTGAAGATGAACGGACGCCCGCGCATGGCTTCCAGGATGGTGGTCGTATCGCGCCGCATCCCGTCACCTCCGGCAAGCAGTGCCACAGGGTCGAGATTGCCTTGCACGGCCATCTGCGTCGGCACCATGCAGGCGGCGAGCGCCGGATCCGTGCTGGTGTCGATGCCGATCCCATCCGGCACGACATTCGCCGCATACTCCCCCAGCATCAGGCCGGCGAGGCGTGGAAACGCGATGACGGGAAGCCGCGGGAAATGCTGCTTCAGCCCGGCGACGATCCTGATGGCTGGGCGCGATCACATACTGCCGGAACAAAGCGGGCGGCAGGATCCCAGCCCAGGAATCGAACAGCATCACCACGTCGGCGCCGGCCTCGATCTGCGCACGGAGGTAATCGATGGTCGTCGCCGTCAGCAGATCGATCAGCCGATCAAACAGCGAGGGGTCCTGACGGGCCAGCAGACGTGCAGCGGCAAAATCTTTCGAGCCGCCGCCTTCGACCATGTAGCTCGCCACCGTGAAGGGCGCGCCGGCAAAACCGATGAGCGTGACGTCGGGGTGCTCGGCGGCTAGCTTGGCGCTGACGCGGCGGATGGTCTCCAGGACCGGCTCGATGCCGCCGGCCAGTCGCGCGGGATCGAGCGCGTGCAGTGCGGCGGCATCGCGCAGCGGCGTCAGCACGGGCCCTTCGCCGTCGCGGTACTCGACATGCTGGCCGAGCACAAACGGCAGCAGCAATATGTCGCTGAACAGGATCGCCGCATCGAAGCCGAACCGACGGATCGGCTGCAACGTGATCTCGGTGGCCCATGTCGGCGTGGTGCAAAGGGTGATGAAGTCGCCAGCCTTGGCCCGTATGGCGCGGTACTCCGGCAGATAGCGGCCCGCCTGGCGCATCAGCCAAACGGGAGGCGGCCATAACGGCTCCCCGCGCAGCGCCCGGAGGACAGGCTTCATAGTCCCATCAGACATGCGCTTCGCTTAATCAGATTAAGAGATAAAGGAAAGTCGATGTGGTGGAAGATGTGCGGTGGATTCTGGGGTACCCCGTAATCCGGCAATGATGCGACGACTCGCCCACAGCAGGTTCGCGGTGCAGTCGCCTGGAACTGCGGGATCAATCCGGGTTGTCCCGATGCCGCCCGAACGGGCCGGGGTTTTGTCCTCGGAGTCGGCCGGTGTACCGATTGTCCCCAGGATTTTTCGCCCGGCCGGGTCGGTGGATGGCCGGGCGGGTTACTCCCGCTACTCACAGGCCTGTGAGCAAGTCGCAAGATAGCGGATGCCGAAATTGGGAAAGCCGGCTATCCTGGGATATGGCGATCGAGAAGCTGAACCTGCACTTGGTCTCCGACGCGACCGGGGAGACGCTGAACGCGATTACCCGGGCGACGACCGCGCAGTTCGATCATGTGCAGATCACCTATCACCGCTGGAGCCTGATCCGCACACGGTTCCAGCTTCACCGTGTGCTGGACGGGATCGAGGTGGACCCGGGGCCGGTGCTGTCCACGCTGGTCGACAAGGGGCTGCGGGCGGACCTGGACAGCACGTGCCAGCGGCTGAATGTCCCGGTGGTGAATGTGCTCGATCCGGTGATGAACCTGTTGCAGGAATCCATCGGCGAACAGGCGGGGGCGCGGCCGGGACGGCAATACGTGCTCAACGCCGATTACTTCCAGCGGATCGACGCCATGCATTACGTGCTGGCGCATGACGACGGGCAATCGCAGGAAGGCCTGGCCGAGGCGGATGTGGTGCTGGTGGGGGTGTCGCGCAGTTCCAAGACGCCGACCTGCTTCTACCTGGCGAACCGGGGCATCAAGGCAGCCAATGTGCCGCTGGTCCCCGGCTTGCCGGAGCCGGAGGGGCTGGAGCGGATCGGCATTCCCGTGGTGGGCCTGACGCTGGAGCCGTCGGCGCTGATCGAGATCAGACGGCACCGGCTGCGGCTGATTGCGTCGCGCGACGGGGCTGCGTTGGTGCGGCAGAACAGCAGCGACTACGTGGACGAAGACGCCGTGAAGAACGAGCTGATCTGGGCGCGCCGGTTGTGCACGCGGCACGGCTGGCCGGTGATCAACGTCACCCGCCGTTCCATCGAGGAGACGGCGGCCACCGTGCTGCAACTCCGGGAAGCGTGGCAGGAACGGCGGCGCAAGTCGGGCGAGGCGACCGGGTCTGTTCCGGCGACAGACTGATAACGATCGCGGAGGCGGTTCGCAAAACCCGCACCTGAGCTCACGCTTTCGTGTTGTGTGTCACGGCTGATTATGGCATGATCACGGGATCGCGAGCCGCAGGCCGTTCATGTCCGATCCAGTGCCGGTTATCGATCTCGATACGGAAGCCAGTCACGTCTCGGTTCAAGCTGTGCCGGGTGCAGTGTTCCTGCGGTTTCGACGGGAACGGAATGATGGGACCGTGCGGCGGATGTTCGTCGAACTGACGGTTGACGAGGCGATGCTGCTGCAGCGGGAGCTGGACCTGTGTGTCACCCTGGCTGCGGCGAACGGCAGTCGGTAGCGATCAGGACGGCGCGGACATCCAGGCCGGTTTCAGGCTGACAGCTTCCGCATGACCGATTCGGGTATCTCGTAATTGGCATAGACGTTCTGCACGTCGTCGTACTCGTCTAGGGCGGTCAGCAGCTTCATCAGTGCCGTCATCCCATCTTCATCCAGCGTTACCGAGGTCGTTGGACGCCATTCCAGGCGGGCGGATTCGGGGTCCTTGAAGCGAGCTTCCAGCGCATCGCGGGTGGCAAAGAAATCGTCCGCCGCACAGGTGATCTCGTGGCCGTCAGCGTTGCTCTCCACGTTTTCGGCGCCGGCTTCGATGGCAGCTTCCAGCATCTCGTCCGTGCTCGCCACGTCGGCTGGGTAGCGGATCGCACCGAACCGCTGGAACAGGAAACTCACGGAGTTCGTCTCGCCTAGCGTGCCGCCTTGCCTGGCGAAGGCTGAACGAATGTCGGAGGCGGTGCGGTTTCGGTTGTCGGTCAGCGCCTCGACGATCACGGCGACGCCGGCCGGTCCATAACCTTCATAGCGGACCTCGGCGTAGTCCTCGCCGCCGGCGGTGCCAGCCGCCTTCTTGATGGCGCGATCGACCGTGTCCTTCGGCATGTTGGCCTGGCGTGCCGCTGCCACGGCCGCGCGCAGCCGCGGGTTGGACGCCGCGTCGGGCAGTCCATGGCGGGCGGCGACAGTGATTTCCCGTATCAGGCGGGCGAACTGGCGGCCTCGGCGCGCATCCTGCGCGCCTTTGCGGTGCATGATGTTCTTGAACTGGGAATGTCCGGCCATGATCCAGCAGTCGATTGTCAGCGGGTCGCGGTCAGTTTAGTCGGACCCGGCGTGGAGGGAAAATCTGATGTTCATTGCGATGAACCGGTTCAAGGTGCTGCCGGATGCAGGACCCGAGTTCGAGAAGGTCTGGACCGGGCGGGATACGTATCTGCACGGCGTGCCGGGGTTCGTGGAGTTCCACCTGTTGCGTGGACCGGTGCGTGACGATCACGTGTTGTACTCCTCGCACACGATCTGGCGATCCGGCGAGGATTTCGAGGCCTGGACGCGATCCGAGGCGTTCCGGGCCGCGCACAGCCGGGCCGGCGCGAATCGTCCGCTGTATCTGGGGCATCCCGAGTTCGAGGGGTTCGAGGTTCTGCAGACGATCAGGGCCGGATAGCGTTTCGTTGTATGATACCGGACCGCATTGAGGGTGTCCGAGATTCGTCATTCCCGCGCAGGCGGGAATCCAGCCAAACCCTCGGAATTTCGTGGGCTTTCGTCTGGATTCCCGCTTTCGCGGGAATGATGGGCTTAGCGTCGTCCTCGCGGAATGGTGCAAGGATCCGATCTAGGCGATCAGCCCGCGCCGCTGCTCGCCGAGATGGATGGAGGTCGGCCGGAACGCCGCCTTCAGCACCGGCAGCGAGCGGTACGGGTCGCAGGCGCCGCACATGAAGATATCGATGGCGGCAAAGTCCCGCTCCGGCCACGTGTGGATGGAGATGTGGCTCTCCGCCAGCACGATCACGCCGGATACTCCACCATTCGGCGAGAAATGGTGGAAATGGCTGTGCAGGATCGTGGCACCCGCCGCCTCGGCCGCTTCCCGCAGGGCAGCGTCGATCGCGTCAGGGTCGCACAGGTTGCACGCCCCCCACAGGTCCACCAGCAGATGAGTGCCGGCAAACTTCACGCCATCCTTGACGACGAAGTAATCCTTTTGCGCTTCCGCGCCATCAAAGTCCTGGTTGCTGCTCGGAAGCTCCGAGACCATCCCCAGCGGAGTGAGTGCGTTCATCGCGCCCTATCCCTACCAGTAGACGGCCTGTTGGGCGGCTGGCGCCCGATTCGGCCAAGGCCGCGCAAATTGGGCAAATCGGCCAGGATTGCAAGGGTTATTCAGGGCTGAGCGGGGCAAAAATCGCAATGCCGATCAGCGTATCGCCTTCAGGTCTTCCGGCAGGGCGTGGGCCAGGACCGCCTCCTGGCCGGAGCGGCGAAGATCAGCCGGCCCATGGACCGGATCGGCGGTCAGCAACCGGAACATGTCCAGAAGCGGCCCCGTGCCCATGCGCGGCATGTCCTGGGTCCGCAGGGTCGCGAGCACGCCGTCGTCCCCGACCCGGGCAGCGGCGGTTGCCAGCCGCAGCAGGGTACGCCGTTGCGCGTCATCGAGCGCGCCGGAGACGGGCATGGCCTTGGCGACGTAATCCTTCAGCGCGCCTTCCGCGCCGGCCCAATCCTGCGCACGTTCGAGAATTGATGCGCGGGCTTCGTCCGCGCCCGCGGTACCCAGTGCCGACAAGGCGGCCACGGCTCCGGCCACATCACCGGTACGAGCCTCGGCGTCGGCCAGCGTCAAGGTGCGGTTTTCTGTCACCCCGGATGGCAGATTGCCGGTCGCCGACGCCGACAACGCGGCAAGCGCGCCTGCCGCGTCGCCCTGGCGCAGGCGGAGCGTGGCAAGCCGCGCGCCGAAGCCTGCTCGAGCGGAACCGCTGGGCGCGGCATGCACCAGCTTGTCCAGCAACCGCCCCGCCTGTTCAGGCAGATCGAGCGCCAGCAGCCGGTCGGCCAGGCGGGACTGCAGGTCCTCGCCGGCGGGGCCGCTCGGCAGCAGATCGGTGTTGGCATCCACCAGTGAGACAAAATCGAGCGGCGGCATGGTGTTGCCACGTGGGTCAGCCAGGAAGGCGGCGAAGATCGTCTTCATCCGGGCCTGGATTGCATCCTGCTGATCGGGGAACTCATCAACCGTGGCGCGCAGCAAGGTCAGCGCGTCAGCCCACCGCCCCTGGTCCGCGCGCAGCCCCGCCACGCGTTCGCGCAAATCGAGCTCCCGCCGGTCGCCGCGCCAAGCATACAGCAGCGCGTCCAGGGCGTCCGCCGCCTGGCCGGTATTGATCCGGGCGGTGGCGAGACGCAGCTCCACCGCGCGGCGGGCAGCACGGATCCGGACGAGGCGATCCTTGCCAACCGTCAGCGCGTCGTAAATTTTCAGCGCCGCGTCGGTCTCGCCGTTGGATTGCGCGAGCATGCCGCGCGCGAACGCCAGCAGCGGATCATCGGGACGGGCGGCGAGCAACGCCTGGGCGGCCGCGGGTTCGCCGGCCGCGATCATGGTCTCGGCGGCCAGCGGCAGCAGCCGGTCGCGAAGCGCCGGGCCATAGGTCAGGATCAACGGCCAGGTCGCGGCGAAACCCGCCGCCGCTTCCGGCATGCTGGAGCGCAGCTCGGCGCGGCGCACGGCCCGCCACAAGGTCATTTCGTCGGTACCGGCGAGGGCGGGATCGTTGATACTGCCGGCGTCTTCCGGACGGCCGGCAATCAGCGCGGCGATCGCGGCCAGGGCAACGTGGTCCGGCACATCGGCCTCGGTGGGGTTCTCGCTTGCGGCCACATGCAGGACCGCGGCAGCTTCCGCGCCGAGGCCAAGCGTGATCATCGTCTCCGCGACCGCACGCTCGCGCGGTCCGCGTGCCAGCGGCGGTGCGTCCGCCGCCGCCACGATCTGCTCACGCATCCGCTGCGCCAGCGCGGCCGTGGGCATGGCGGGGAATTCGAACCGGCGTGTCAGGCTCGCTGCCTGTCCGGCGGCCATGTCGTTGCCGCCGATCGCGCCCGTCGCCAGCACGACGCCGGTCCCGCCGAGCGCGAACCCACGCGGAATCGCCTCCAGTGTCAGGCGGTCGGACAGCGGCTCCACCACCACGCCTTGCCAGGTCGGCACCAGCACGAATTGCGGCGTGTCATAGCCGACGGCGACCGCCTGACCGGCCTTCCGTTGCGTGCCTACCAGCAGCACATCGCCCGACCGCGGATCGATGATGGTGACCGCCCGCCCGGGCGTGTCGGCAGCGAATTCAAGCCGTCCGTCCCGTTGGTCGATCGCCATCGGATGCGGCGGCGACGCCGCAGTCGCCACGGCGATGCGCCAGCCGTCAGGTACCCGTTGCAAACCGAGCTGGCCGCCATCCGGCAAGGGAAGCTCGACCACGGTGGCATCGGCCAACACATGCACCGTGGCCTGGCCGAACACCGGGTCATCGTGCAGCGACGCAAGATCGAGCGGCTGCGACTGATCGAACACCAGAACCGCCTGGCTGCCGCGGCGAAACGCGGCGGCAGCGACGGTGGGATCAAACGGCAGCAGGATCGCCGAGCCGTCAACGCCCGGAGGCAGCGGAACCTTGGTGCTGGCAAGCGCGGCCGGAGCGTTGTTCGTGGCTGGTGGCGGTGGGTGCACTGGCGTCGCGGGTGCAGCCTGGTCGGGTGCGGCGGGGCTCGGTGGGGTGGGCGGCTGGTTGGCCACCGGCTGAACCGGGGGCGTCGCGGCGGGTTGCGATGCGGGCGGCGTGGGCCGCGATGGGGCAACCGGTTCGTGCCGATCGAGCGGCAGGGAGGCCCGCACCAGTCTGCTTGGCGGCGCTGCGGCGCGGACCGGATCGAGCACGTCCACCACCAGCCGGTCGTGCAAGCGGATGGTCCTGATCCGGGCGCCGGGAACGACCGAGAGCCGCACCTCGCCATCGGCCGCGGTGATCTCCTGCACGTTGCGCGGGTGTCCGGGCACCGGTCCGATCGGGCGCGTGGTCGCGAGGTGCAGCGTAATCTGCGTCCCATCGCGCTCCATCTGCACCTGCACCGGCGCGCCGAAATCGAACACGATGCGTCCGAAGCCGGGGTGTTCGCCGACGCGGACGGGTACCGGCGATTCGGCGCGGGCGCCACCGAAACCGATCAGCACCATCAGCAACAGCAGTCCGGCGATACGCATCAATCGAAACTGGCGAGCAACTGGTCGATCTCCGATTGCACCATCGCGGTCGGGGGCCGTTGCGGACCGGCCAGCAGCTCATGCGACCCGTGCAGATCCATTGCGTAGGGTTCCAGCGGAGCATCGCCGAACGTGGCCAGGATGTACGCCACCTTGGTTTCGATCGTTTTCAGCGTGCCGACGACCTTGGCGATCCGCTGGCCGGTAATGTCCTGGAAGCTGCACGCCTCGTATATGTGGGTGGTCGCCTCGTGCAGGCCGATCGCCTGCTCGGTCGGCAGCTCCGCGGCGAGATTGTCGAGCATCTCGCAATTTTCCAGGATGGCGTGGGTTGCCGAAGCGGTATGGGCGACGATGTCGTCCAGCTCGTTGGTGGCCGTCGGAAGCTGGTTGGCGGGGATGTCGTACCCGCGCAATGCGGCAAGCTCGCATTTGGCATCGACGATCGTGCGCTCCAGCCCGGCGATTTCGCGCAGCAGCCGCTGCTGTCGGACCGACGGCTTGCGGTCGAGCGACATCGCGACGATGTGCACCACGTCGGCGATCCATTCGGGTCTGGCGTTCGGGTAGCGCGCCCGGATTGCCGCGATATGCCGTGCCAGCGGTTCCACCCGTAACCCAGCGAACCGGTCACCCATGCGGAAGCACCCTTTCGATCTTATCGCGCAAGGTTTCTGCGTTGAACGGCTTGACGATGTAGTTGCTCACTCCGGCCCGCTTGGCCGCCACCACGTTTTCGGCGCTGCTCTCGGCCGTGATCATGATGAAAGGTGTGGATTTCAGCCTGGTGTCGGCCCTGACCTCCTGCAGCAGTTGCATCCCGGTCATCGGCAGCATGTTCCAGTCGCTGATCACCAGCCCGAAATTGCCGGCGCGCAGCCTGGCCAGCGCCTCGGCACCTTCGGCGGCTTCCTCGACATTGTGGAAATCGATCTGCTTCAACAGGTTGCGAATGATCCGCAGCATGGTTTTGTAGTCATCGACAATCAGCACGTTCATCGACCGGTCGATCGGCACGTCAGCCTCCTGCCCGCTAACTGCCGGGATTGTCTCGCTTGAGACGCATCGCCGCGAGCTTCTCGGTGATTTCCCGCGCGCGGTCGGGCTGCATCGCGGCGAGGATGGGGGCGGCCTTGCGCTCGTTCATCCGGTCCAGCAGTTGGAGCAGCACCTGGGTTTCCAGATCGTCCCAGATTTTCGCCGCGTCGCGCGGCTTCATGTTGGCATACAGCTTCACCAGGCCGGCCCAGTTGGCGTCCTGGCGTTGCGTCCGTGCGGTCTCCAGCGCCTCCAGCCGTTGCTGCAGCGCCTGCAACTCGGCGACGCGCTGGTCCAGCTTGTGTTCGGCCGCGGCGAGCACCGATTCGCGTGCCGTGAGCGCCTGATCGCGGGCGTCAAGCTCCTGCCGGCGCTTGCGCAGGTCCAGCAGCAACGTCCGCTCGCTGTCGCTCATCGGCGGGACGGACGGGGCGGCGGCTGGAGTAGCAGGTGTTGGCGACGTGGCGACGGCATGCGGTGCGGGAGGCTGCCCGAGTGCTTCTGGCGGCGTTGCGGCGCGCACGAGCTCCATCCCTTTCATGCCAAGCAGCGTGGCGATGGTAATGATGGTTGCCGGCAGCAACCGCGGCGCCGAGATGGTCATTTCGCGAACCTGAGTGCTTTCAGAAGATCACGCTCCGCCTGGCTGCGCAGCCGCGGCGCATCGGATGGCTCGGGGTCGCGCTCGCGTTCGGTGGCCAGTGGCCTGGCGCTGCGCACCAGCCCATCCAGCCGATCGGCGACCCGCTCCCCGCGCTCGATCAGGAACACCAGGTCTCCTTGCACCGTGCGGGCCTGGTCGATCTGGCGCGCCACCTGGGCGCCGGCACCATCGGCGGCGGCGCGCAGCCGCTCGATACCGGTCTCCGCCTGGCGGGTGCTGGCGTTGAAGCCCGCCACCAACTGTTCCAGCGCGGCGCGGTCACGCTTCAGCACGCCGAGCGCCCGTTCCAGACGCACCGCATGGAACAAGGTGATGGCCAGCAGCGCGACCAGCACCAGCTCCAGCAGCCATTCCGCATCCGCCATTGTGGCGCTCCCATCGGTTACCGTTCACCGGGGTGGGAGCGCGACAATTCGTGCTCGATCCGCACCGCGATCCGGTTCTTGCGGCGCCCAACCTTGGCATCGAACAGATCCACCGAGCCGCAGCGCAACCGGATCAGGGTGCCGGGCGCGGCATTTAGCACGATGCAGCTTCCCGGCTGCATCGCCAGGACCTCCGATAACGGGATCATCTGCTCGTCCAGGACCGCGTCGAGCTCCACGTCGGTGTGCCAAAGTTCCTCGGCGAGATGGGTTTCCCAGATCGAATCGCGGCCGAACTTCTCGCCCATGAACTGCTGCAGCAGCAGCTCACGCACCGGTTCCAGGGTCGCGTACGGCAGCAGCAGCTCCAGCCGGCCACCGCGATCTTCCATTTCGATGCGGAGCCGCACCAGCACCGCGGCGTTCGACAGCCGGCTGATGGTGGCAAAGCGCGGGTTGACCTCCAGCCGTTCAAACCGGAACGTCACGGGGCAGAGTGGATCGAACGCGGCCGACAGATCGGCCAGCACCAGGTGGATCAGCCGTTCCACCAGCGTGCGCTCGATCGTGGTGTAGGGGCGGCCTTCGATCCGCATCGGCGCGGTGCCGCGGCGGCCGCCGAGCAGGACATCCACGATCGCGTAGATCATGGCGCTGTCCACCACCATGAGCCCGTGATTGTCCCATTCCTCCGCCTTGAACACCGCGAGCATTGCCGGAAGCGGGATCGAGTTGAGGTAGTCGCCGAAGCGCAGACTGAGGATATTGTCGATCCCCACCTCGACATTGTCGTTGGTGAAGTTCCGCATCGTGGTGGACAGCAGGCGCACCAGCCGGTCGAACACGATCTCGAGCATCGGCAGGCGCTCGTAGGATACGAGGCCCGAGTTGATGATCTTCTGGATGCCGCTGATATTCTCGCTCGGCGCCGGCCCGCTGTCGAAGCCGAGCAGGCTGTCGATCTCCGCCTGATTGAGCACCCGCGCCGACGCCGCGGCATCGGCGGGCTGCGCATCGGACGGCACCGCCGGCGTGGCGCCCGGATTTTCCTGTTCCGGGCTGCCGGGATCACTCATTGTATCAGGACTTCAACGAACAGCACGTCCTGCACTTTGACGGGTGCCAGCGCGACGTTGGCCCGGGCGATCAGCTCCTGGCGCAGACGATAGGTGCCGGCGGAGCCCTGCAGGTCCTCGGGTCGCATCTCCCGCAGGTAGGTCTGGAACAGGTCCTGCAGCCGGCTGATGCCGGCGGTCACTGCCTGGAGGTCCTGCCGGTTGGGGATCTGGATTTGCGCTTTCAGTTTCACATAGCGTGGGCGCCTCGGGTCGCTGTTCAGGTTGGCGACCATCTCCGGCAGATCGACGAAGACCGGCTGTGGCTTGTCGGCATGCTGGTTCATACCGAGCAGCTTCGGCAGGATGCCGCTGAACCAGCCACCGGCGCCGGCGGCGGCCAGCGCGGCGGGAACCGCCAGCAACAATAACAGCCGACGGCGGCCCGCGGCCGGCTTTGCCGACAGCTCCTCGGTTAACTGGTTGGCCGCAGCTTCGGCTCCGCTCATTGGGTGAAGGTTCCCCTCTCGCGGTGGTCCGGCACGTCGACGGACCCGCGACGGCACAAGCTGGCAGCGGATGGTTAACTAGAGGTTTGGAGGGTGATGGGACCCGGCAACTGACGCCCCCCTGCAACGGCGTGCCAGGCAAAAAATGCAGCGGGCGAATACGGGGATATGCGCGACGTGTTGGGTTGGCGCGGGCCAGCAGGGTCGGCTGCGCGGCATTCGTATGGAAGATTCCCGCCGCCGTACGGCCGGTGAAACAGGGCGTATTCGGCGCAATGACGGCCATTATGCCTGACGCCGCACGTCATGACCCTGCGGCACAACCCCTCCCCCGGCCCCCCCGCAAGGGGAGGGGAGAAGAGCGGACCGAACCGGCTGGCATCCGGCTTGCGTTGGCTCGGCGCAGCAACGAGACGCCGGACCATGGACCTCAACAGCAGTATTGCCGCCTCACGGCTGGCCGCACAGGAACGAGCGACCGACCTGACCGCCACCAACATCGCCAACGCGGACACGCCTGGCTACAAGGCCGCGCGGATGCTGTTCAACGACTGGCTGAGCCGGCAGGACGGCACCGACGCGCCGCCGGGCGGCGAGACCGTGGCCTTCACGCAGGACCGAGCGAGCTGGCGGGATACGTCGCCGGGCCCGATCCGTCACACGGGCAATCCGCTCGACCTGGCAATCAGTACCGCCGGCTGGTTCACCGTATCCACGGCGCGCGGTCCTCGGCTGACCCGCGACGGGCGCTTTCAGTTGCAAGCGGATGGCAGCATCGCCAACACCGAAGGGGATGCACTGCTCGATACCGGCGGCCGGCCGATCAAGATCGCTTCCACCGACACCAAACTGACTGTCGCCGGCGACGGCACGCTGTCGAGCGAGAACGGGCAGATCGCCAAGATCGGCATCGTGCAGCCGCAGGATCCGATGCGGCTGGTCGCCGAGGGGGGCACGCTGTTCCGCTCCGATGCACCCACCGCGCCGGTGACCACGCCGAAGATTGTGCAGGGCGCGACCGAGGGGTCCAACGTGCAGGCCGTCGTCGAAGTGACGCGGCTGATCGACGACGAGCGGCAGTTCCAGTTCATCGCGCAGTTCGTGCAGGCGGAATCGGACCGGCAGAAGGACGCCGTGGACAAGCTGCTGCCGTCGGGGACTTCGTGATGCCGCGGCCGAAGCTGCTGCTGCCGATGCTGGTCGTGGTGCCGGCGCTGCTTGCCGGAGCGGTGATCGCCGCCTGGCTGACCAATATCGCGTTCGCCTTCGTTTCGCCCCAGCCATAAGGAGTCCGAGCGCATGCGCTCACTCGATATCGCCAGCACCGGAATGCAGGCGCAGCAGACCAACGTGGAGGTGGTGTCGAACAACATCGCCAACATGACGACCACCGGCTTCAAGCGCCAGCGCGCCGAGTTCCAGGACCTGATCTACCAGAATCTGCGGCGGGTGGGATCGAACAGCTCCGATTCCGGCAGCATCGTGCCGTCGGGCGCGCAGGTCGGGCTGGGGGTGAAAACGGCGGCCATCTATCGCATCAACGAGCAGGGCAATTTGCAGCAGACGTCCAACACGCTCGACCTGGCCATTCAGGGCAACGGCTATTTCCAGGTCACGCTGCCGTCCGGGGATACCGCCTACACGCGGGACGGCACGTTCGGGCTGGCGCCGGACGGCACCATCGTGACCGCCGACGGGTATGTCGTGCAGCCCGGCATCCAGGTGCCGACAAATGCAACCAACGTCACGATCAATACGTCGGGCCAGGTGCAGGCCACGATTGCCGGGCAGACGGCGCCGCAGACGGTGGGGCAGATCCAGCTTGCGGTGTTTCCCAATGACGCCGGGCTGGACGGACAAGGCGACAACCTGATGCTGCAGACCTCCGCGTCCGGCAACCCGGTCACCGGCAACCCGGCCACCACCGGGTTCGGCACCGTGCAGCAGGGGTTCATCGAGACGTCGAACGTGAACGTGGTGACCGAGATCACCAACCTGATCACCGCCCAGCGCGCCTACGAGATGAACAGCCGGGTGATCACCGCGAGCGACGACATGCTGTCCACCCTGACCAACCTGCGGTGAACCGATGCGAACAATTCTTCTTGCTGCCGTGGCTCTATTTGTCGCGCCAGCGCAGGCGGCCACACTGAAACCGATGGCGACGCTCCACGCGCCGGTGGTCCGGCTGAAGGATCTGTTTGCCGATGCCGGACCGGATTCCGACCGGGTGCTGGGACCCGGCCCCGGCCCAGGCGGCCAGATCGTGGTGGGGTCCTCGCAGCTTGCCTATATCGCGCACCGTTTCGGCGTGGACTGGGAGCCGGCGTCCATGGCGGATCGGGCGGTCCTGGACCGCCCGGGCCGGCCGCTGAGCCGGGCCGAGGTGCTGGTGCCGCTGCGGGCGGCGCTGGCGGCCTCCGGCGTGGGTGCCGATGCAGAGATCGGGCTGGCGGATTTCACGCCGCCGCTGGTGCCTCTGGAAGGCGGTTTCTCGGCCGTGGCGACCAGCCTGCAATACGATGCCGCCTCCGGGCATTTCACTGCCCTGCTGACGGTGACCGGACCCACCATCGAGCCGATCTCGACGGCGGTATCCGGACGCGCCGAGGCGACGATGGAGGTGCCCGTCGCAGTCACGCGGCTGCCGGCCGGCACCGTGGTCGGGGTCGGTGACCTGCGGATGGCGCGGGTTCGGGTCTCGCAGATTGCCGGCGAGGTCGCGCGCCGGCCGGAGCAGGCGATCGGGCTGCAACTGCGCGAGCAGATCGCCGCCGGTCAGCCGGTGCCACGCGCGGAGCTGATGCGGCCGGAGCTGGTCAGGAAGGGCGGCCACGTGCTCATGTTGCTGGACAGCCCCGGTCTGGCGGTGACGGCGGAGGGGCTGGCGCTGGAAGCCGGGGGCGAAGGCGACCGTATCCAGGTGCGCAATCCGATGTCGCACGCGGTGGTGGAAGCCCAGGTGCTGGCCGACGGCCGCGTGCGGGTCGAGCCCGACGCCATTCCGCTGGTACCCGCCGGCGCCCGGCGCTCCATCACGGTGGTCGGGCAATGAGACGGCGGGCGCGCCGAGTGGTGCCTGTGTTGATCGCGTTGAGCCTGTCGGGCTGCGGCACGCTGCGGTCACTTTCGGAAATCGGCAGCCCGCCGGCGATGACGCCGACCTCCAATCCCACCCAGGCACCCGGCTGGCGCCCGGTGAGCATGCCGATGCCGCCGCCCGAGTCGCCGCCGCTGGAGGGGGATTCGCTGTGGCGTCCGGGCTCCCGCGCGTTCTTCAAGGATCAGCGGGCGGCGCGGGTCGGCGACCTGATCACCGTGGTGGTGGCGATGAACGACGCGGCGACGTTCAAGAACGTGACCGGCGCGGCACGCAACAGCAACGAGGATTTCGGCATGCCGAACCTGTTCGGCCTGGAGAACCTGATGGCCCGCGTGCCGATGAACCCGAGCAAGCTGGTGACGATCAACAGCGACAACGCCAACACCGGCACCGGGCAGATCCAGCGCAACGAGACGGTGACGCTGCGGCTGGCGGGCGTGGTGACGCAGGTGCTGCCGAACGGGAACCTGGTGGTTTCAGCGAGCCAGGAGTTCCGCGTCAACAGCGAGCTGCGCGTGCTGCAGGTGAGCGGGATCGTACGGCCGGAGGACATCGCCAGCGACAATACGATCCAGCATGACCGCATGGCGGAGGCGCGGATTTCCTATGGCGGGCGGGGCGTGTTGACGCAGTTGCAAGCGCCGCGCTGGGGTCAGCAGGCGGCGGATATCCTGCTGCCGTTCTGAGCTTAGGAGTCGTTCCAAAACAACCGCGTCATCTCGTCAATCCCGCGCAAGCGAATCAGGGCGCCGCTGGTGATTCCCGCTTTCGCGGGAATGACGGGAGGGGGCGGGAATGACGGTTGATTCCGTTATTTCATGACGAGCCCTGAGTGGTCAGTCTTCCGGCCCAGCCCCGGACCGATTCCCGCGTCGGCGGCGGCACACGCCGAGGCCGACGAGCGCGGTACCCAGCAGAGCGAGGCTGGTGGGCTCCGGAATAGTTCCGGTCAGCGAGAATGCCGCGTTGAAGGTCGGGGGTGTTGTGCCTCCTACTATATCGGTGCCGACGCGCAGCCAGTCCGGATCAAGCATTGCGTCCCGGGTCCAGCTTTGCAGATCGGTTACTCCATTGGGGAAGGGAGTGCCCGGGGGAATAATTGGCCTGGGCGCCGACAGCCAAAGGAAATCCCCACCGCTGAGTTCAACCTGCGGGACAAAAAAGTAGTGATTTGCCGGCAAAAGGAGGTTCGTCGTGAAGTTCACGCTGAACATGACTTCCTCGCCGGTGAAGGGTCCGTTGCCATTGGTCGTCTGGTTCGGAAGCGGGTGGATGCCGCCGGGCAGCACGCTGTTCGCGGCGGTGAAGGAGCCGGCCAGTTCGGTGGTGGAGAAGGTCAGAGTGGCTGCCGGCACTGTCGCGCGAGGCGAACGCCACGTCGGACGGTGAGTTGACACGGGTCGGAACCTGGGGTGTCCGACCGGTATTCGAATCTTGTGGGAATACGCGGTATATCTCGACGACGACGTTTTTCACCGAGCTGCCGGTGGGGATCAGTCCGGTGAAAGTGGCGCCCTTGAGCGTGGTTGGGTTTGTCAGGTCAAAGTCATCCGCCGATTCGATTTCGAATGGAGCTCCCACGTCTGGTCGCGACGCGGTGGCCATCCTGCCGTCTGGGTTTCCCGTGCTGAAGAAGAAGGGCGAGGCGGTGGCCGGCATCGCCAACACGACGCTCAGCGTTGTGGCCATGGAGCTCATGGTAAGGATGGAGCGCACTCTTCCCTCCCTTGGGTTGGTTTCGATCCGCAGGTAGCGCGGTGCTGGCCGTAAGTTAATGTAACTGAGTGTATCATGCAGGTTACACAGCCAGCATCACGTTTCGGTGAAGCCGGCAGTTTGTAAGGTAATCAGTGACTTACCAAGCATCGATATCAAACGGAATCGTGCCGTAAGTTACCCACGTCACTTCCTTGGTTTCAGCAGTCAGCCACTGGCTCACTCGCGCCGGGGCCGAATTCGGCTAGCCGAATCAGTCGGTCTCGGCAATTTCCTGCGACAGCAACAGGCGCCGAAGATCGATGAAAAGCTGCCCCTCCAGCGGTGTGGTCAGCGCGGAATAGGGAGCGGGGTCGGCGGCGATATCGTTGTAAGCCTGGCGCGGTACGGCGGCGCTGGTTGCGATAAACTCATCGCGGGTGGAGACCCAGGCGAAGGCAAGGGTATCGGCGTCGCCGCCGACCAGCCGGATATCGATGTCGTCCTGGTACGGCGCCCCGTCCGCGTTGCGCATCAGCTCGAGCTTGAGCAGCTCCAGAATGGTATCGTTCAGACCGAGATCGGCGCACAGCAGCTTTTCCCGCAGCGCTGGCCAGCCGAAGGCAATCCGCGGCACGACATTGTCGAACAGGCCGCGTGTCGCTTCCGCGGCACCCGCGCCTAAACTGCTGTCGAATATGGCACGGGCAGCGGTTTCAAGCTGCGGCCAGTCCGGCAGGCGGTCGCTTGGATGCACGCCGATCCACTGACCCCGTTGCAGGTCGAGATAGATGAATTCTGGCGGCAGGCGCATCTCGGTGGCGCAGTCGGGACAGGCGACGGCCTGAAACGAACCGTCCAGTATTTGCACACGCAGGTCAGGTCGTCGCACCGCGTTGACGCTGACGACGAGTTTCACCTCAGCAGTAGCGCCGCAGTGCGGACAGACCACTTCGGCGGCATCGATGATCGACATGTCACGGTTTCCCGCGATACATGTACTCCGCCGCCGCCGGAGCGATGTTGCCAGAGGGCTTCTTCCTGGTCAGCCAACTGATGGCATATAGCTCGGCGAACCATTCGCCAGGGGCGTTCCATTGGTAATCACGGACTAATTGGCCGTTGCGCGCGGCCTGGCTGTACGTGATCCATGAACCGTGTTTATGATACACGCGGTCGCCAATCACGGCGCGGACTGTCTTCCAAGGCGTTGGGTCGGCTGCCACTGTCTTCAGCATGGCGAGGGTCTTCTCGGCGATAGCCCAGTCCTGATCCGAAACGGTCGCCGGCTTGCCATATGTCTGGTTGTCTATCGCCTTCTTGAGCTCGGGCAGAATATCGTTCTTATGGGTTGCACCGATGTCGTTCTCCAGTACGCCCCAGAAATCGTCCGCCACCTGATCGACTGTCTTGTCGTCCCAGCCGCCGTAATTTGCGGCACTCCACGCTGGCTGAGTCATGATACCGGCCTTGTCGTCCACTGAATGGCCTACTTCGTGCAGTGTAGCGACGGTGAAAGTGTCGACCTTGGTCTTTTTGCCGTCGACGATGTACTCGAAGTTCGGATGCGTCTTGATCTTCGCTGTGTCCAGGCGGATCTTCTTTCCTGACTTGTTGTAATCGCCGACCGCGCCCGTGGCGCTATCCGATATCTCCACGTCGGTCAGGCTGTCATGTGTCATATGCTCGTCGGGCAGTATCTCCAGCACTTTAGCCAACCGCTGACAGGATTCCAGTGATGCGTTGGTCTTGATCCCATAGCGCGCCTTCAGCGCATCCTTGTACGCCTTCGCGCGCCGGTCCTTGATGGTATCGTCGAATCCTGAACCGTAGCCTGCCTTCAGCGCATCCCTAAGCAGGCTCTCGATGCTCGATTGAAGCTGGTCCAACTTTTTCTTCGGCGTTGTCGCGGTGGTGGCCTGGAACTCGGCGTTCAGCTTGTCGAGCCGCTTCTGGAAGTCGGCACCTTTCTTTTGCACCGACTTGTTCCTGTCGGCGAGCGCCTCATCCACTGCTTGCTGTGCGCTCGCGATGAAACTTGGAATCGCTTTCCGCACCCCTTCACCTTGCTTCGCGACCACCGCCTTCGGAAGGGCGTCGCGCGCGTCTTTCTTGACCGTTCCCAGCGCGCTGTAACCCGCCTTGGTGTCTCCAAGGCCCTGCGCCAGTCCCAGATTGGCCTGTTCCGTTGCATGCACCCCGGCGAGGGCCGCTCCGGACACAGTATCGCCGAGCCGATTGCGGACCCCCGCTTGCACCGAGATTTCCGTGACCGCGGCCTGGGCCTTGGCGTCGCGCCGCTGGACAGAACCGGGTCGGGGCCGATCAAAGCCGAGGACGCGAACGATCCAGGCACTTTTGGCGGTATCGGACATCTCCGGCCTTTCTGAATGCCGAAAGGGTCACGGCAGGTTAGCTCGGTGCGGGCGCAACATTAAACTTTGGCGGCGACGAGTTGGCGTGAAAACCCCTTAATCAAGCAGCCAGGGCGCGGCGCTCGCCTGTGCCAGTTGGCGGACCTGCCGCAGCAGCCCGGCGCCCACCGGGATGCCGTGGCGCATGCGCTCGGCCGCGAAGTTGCGTTGCGGATCGCCGGCAATCATGACCGGTTGCGCCGGATCGATCGGCGTGGTGGCGCGCAGGTCGCCGCACAGTTGCGCCACGTCGGCCTGGAACTCACCCGTCTCGCGGAACAGCGCGGGATCGATCGTCATGAAGAAATGCCCGATATCCTGCCCCTGCGGCTTCTTCGTGTGCATCGGGTCGGTGACCAGCGTCGCGCCCGACAGGCAGGACGCCAGGATGTTCACCATCACCGCCAGCCCGTATCCTTTGTAACTGCTGTTTTCAGGCGAGCCGCCGAGCGAGGTCATGAAGCCGCCTTTCACGCGGGCTTCGGCAGGATCGGTGCTGGGCACGCCGTCCTTGGTCAGCACCCAGCCGGCCGGCGCCGGCGAGCCCCTCGTTCTGCTTGTTGCGCAGCTTGCCCGCCGCGACGGTGGTGGTCGCCATGTCCAGCAGGAACGGTTTGCCGTCGGCGCTGGGGGCGGCAAAGGACCACGGATCGGTGCCGAGCCGCGCCTGCTTGCCGAACGTGGGTGCCACCTGAATGCCCGCGGCCGAGGTGCAGGCCATGCCGATCAGGCCGGCCTCGGCGGCCATCAGCGTGTAGTAGCCGGTGGCGCCGAAATGGGCGGAATTGCGCACCGCCACCGCCGCCAGGCCGGACTTCCTCGCCTTCTCGATCGCCAGGTTCATCGCGAACCGGCCGGCGACATGGCCCAGCCCACCATCGCCGTCGACCAGCGCCGAGACCGGCGTTTCGCGAACGGTGCGTGGCCGCGCGTCCAGCTTCACCTTGCCCTCGCGCCGCCTCTGGTCGTAGCCCGGCAGCATCGAGATGCCGTGGCTGTCCACGCCGTGCAGATCGGCCCAGGCAAGGATGTCCGACGTCGTCTCTGCGTTGTCCTCGGGCATGCCCCAGCCCAGCAGAATGGCTTTGATCTGGGCACGGTGGGTGGCGTACGGCGCGGACATGGTTTTCTCCCGTGGGGCGCGCGCAGCCTTGCGCGTGACACGGGTTCCGGCAAGGGTGGTCGGAGCAGGACGAGGATGGCATGGCGGAACTTGACAGCACGGAATTGCTGCGCGCGCGATTTGGGACGGATGCGGCCGGGCCGGTCGTTCCGGAAGCGTTGGCGGCGCTGCTGGACCGACGCGTCGCGCGGCGCTACCGGGCGGAGCCGGTCGCGGATGCGCTGCTGGATGTATTGCTGGCTGCTGCGCAGTCGGCACCCAGCAAGTCCGATCTGCAACAATATTCCGTTGTTGTCGTGCGGGATCCGGCGAAGATCAAAAAGATCGCGGACTGGATCGGCACGATGGACTGGATCGCGTCGGCACCGGTGTTCCTGGTGTGGTGCGGCGATATGCGGCGCGGCCAACGCATGTGCGAGGCGCACGGCATGCCGCACGCCAACAATAACCTCGATACGTTTCTGAACACGGCGGTGGACTGCACCCTGGCGCTGGCGGCGTTCATGGCGGCGGCCGATGCGGCAGGGTTGGGTAGCTGCCCGATCAGCTACGTTCGCAACCACATCGAGAAGCTGGTGCCGCTGCTCGCGTTGCCGGCTGGCGTCTATCCGGTGGCGGGCCTGACCGTCGGCTGGCCGGAGTTCCGCCGGCCGGTGTCCATGCGGTTGCCTGCGTCCGTGGTGGTGCATCGGGAGCGATATGATGACTCCACGCTGGCGGATCAGATCGCCGCCTACGACCAGCGCCGCCGCGTACGCGAACCGCTCGCCGCGGGCAGCCTGAAGAACAACGAGGTGTACGGGCCGAAGGACGGAGCGACCTGGAGCGAGAACAGCGCGCGGCAGCTTTCAGTGCCGGAGCGGTTCGGCTTCGCCGCCTATTTGCGCACGCGAGGGTTTGATCTTGCCTGACGACACGGCGCTCGCGATGCAGGTGAAGCCACGCACCGTCCGGGCACGACACGCCGCCAGCCTGGTTGTGCTGCGCGGTGGGCGCGGCGGGCCGGAGATGCTGATGGGGGTGCGCGGCGCGCGGCATCGGTTCATGCCGAACCGGCTGGTGTTTCCGGGCGGGGCGGTCGATCGCGCCGACCTGCGTGCGACGACGGCCTCGCCGTTGTCCGCGCACACCCGCGGCGCGGCTGGAGAAGGCGGCCAATCCGCTGCTGGCGCACGGGCTGGGCATCGCGGCGGCGCGCGAGCTGGAAGAGGAAACCGGGCTGACGCTCGGGGGCCCGCCGGCGCTCGGCGGGCTGGAGTATCTGTGCCGCCTGATCACCCCGCCGGGCGGGCCGATCCGGTTCAATGCACGCTTCCTGCTGGTGGATGCCGAGCGGGTCAGCGGCAGCCTCGCCGGATCCGGGGAGCTGGAGGAGTTGCGGTTCTATACACTCGGGGAGGCGCTGGCGCTCGACCTCGCAATGCCGACGCGCAAGGTGATCGAGCGGGTGCACGCGTGGCTGGCGATGACGCCGGCGGAGCGGATGGAAGAACAACGCGCACCGGTGTTGCGGCGGCGGGAATGGCGGTACGAATAGATACGACCAAGCGCCGGTAATGACGACCGTTGCTGGTCCGGCTCGAAAGTCGTGGGTGCCCGGGCCAGGCCCGCGCATGACGCGAGAGGCTGGCGACGTGTCGGGACTGGGGAAGCGGGCCGGCGATTTCAGTCGCCAGCCCGCTGACCGTGCAGTTCAGGTATAGGGGCCGAGCTTGCAACCAAATGCATCGGGCGCCTGCATCAGACCCTCACCGGGCACAACCGCCACGGTTTCCCAGTAGTCATCGGGATTTTTCATTTCGGATGGCTTCTTGCCGCGTTGAACGGTAACCGGCCGCACGAGCTGGTGGTCCTCTGGACGGAACCAGACATCGCCGACCAGCGAGTTGAAATGCTCGCCCTTTTCATATGTCTTGATGACATCGGGCGGGTAGAAGGTGCCGGCTTCGCTGACCATCCGCGCCCAGCACGCGAGCTGCAGGTAGCCGGTCTGCGCGGTCCAGTCCGGCATGTAGTTGTATTTCTGCCGGAAGGCTTCGACGAACATCTTGGATAACGGGAATTGATCCTCCAGCGTCCACCACCAGTCGGTGGCGGTGAACACGCCCTGGGTCAGCTCGGGTCCCACTTCCTTGGCGAGGAACGGGACCGAGTACGCCACCACCAGCGTCATCTTCTTCAGGATCCCGAACTGGTTGGCCTGCTTGGTGGAGGCCACGGCATCGTTGCCCCAGTTGATGTTCACTACCACGTCGGCGCCGCTATTGGCGATATTCAGCAGATACGAACTGAAATCGCTGGTGCCCAGCGGGGATACCTGGTTGGTCGCGGTGGTCCAGCCGCCTTTCTTGAGGTACTCCTCCATCGACTGCTGCACGGTGTGCCCGTAGGTATAGTCGGGCGTCATGTAGGCGACCTTCTTGTTCTGCCCCATGTTCTTGATCAGCACGGGGCAGAGCGCGGCGGACGAGGTCTGGCCGTAGAAGCAGGTCCGGAAGGAATAGCGCACGCAGTCCTTGCCGGTGGTGTCGTTGGACCCGCTGACGCCGGGCAGATAGATCACCTTCTCCCGCTGGCCCAGCTTGTTGCTGGCCACAGCAACGGCGCTGGAGCATGAACCGCTGAGCAGGATGGCCTTGTTGTCGGAGATGAACTTCGAAAGGTTCTGAACGGCGACGTTCGGTTTCGATTCCGAATCGGCAACGCCATAGATCACCTTCTTGCCGAGCACGCCCTTGGTAATCTTGGGCGCCATGGCACGGATCAGCTCGTGGCCGTCGTTGATGTGCTCGATCGCCAGTTCGTAGCCTTTGAGCTCATCCTGTCCCGCCGCCGCATAGGGGCCGGTGGCGGGAGGATCAAGGCCGATGAAGGCGGTGTCGCCGGACACGCCGGCGGGCCAGGTGCCGATCGGGGGTGATTCTCGTCCGCCCATGCCAGCCGTGGCCAGCCCCCACCGACAGCGCCGCCAATCAAACCCGCTCCGCCGAGTGTCAGGGCGTCGCGCCGCGAGAGCGCGATATGATGCGGCCGTTCGATCGCCATCGGTTTCCTCCTGTTCGTTGACAGGCCATGATGCATGGTCGGCCGGCCTGCGGATAGCTTCAGTTTGGCAAAGAGTTTGGCACTGTTGCAAGCCATGCGCTGAATCCGAAGAGAACGCGTGCGGTTGTATCTACGCACTCACCTTGAGCGAGCGATATTTCTGCTCTATTTCCAACCAGCGTGGTGTCCTGAAGCGGCGGTGCAATGTAAGGGCGGGTTGTTGCTGCGACGCAGCATCGCGTGCGGAGCGAACGGGAGAAATGATCATGAAGGAAGCGATGCGCCGGCGACGGGTGCTCGAACTCGGGCTGGGCCTGGCCGGCGGGCTGGCAGTGCCGTCGGTCCCGACGTTCGCGGCGCCGAACCAGCCGCCGCTCGGCACCTGGCCGGCGGGGACCGAGGGCGATTCGGTCATGATCGGCATCACCACGCCGCTGACCGGTCCGTACTCGGCGGACGGCAAGGATGAGCAGCTCGGCTACGAGCTGGCGATCGCGGAGATCAATGCCGGCGGTCCGACGGCGCAGCAATGGGGCCTGAAGGGCAAAGGCGTGCTGGGCAAGCAGCTCCGGTACAAGTTAGCGGATTCGGAAACCAAGCCGAACGTGGCGGTGCAGGCGCAGACGCAGTTCATCCAGAACGACAAGGCGATCATGATCACCGGCTGCGTCAGCAGCGCCACCGCCGTCGCGCTGGAGCAGTTGGCGCAGCGCGAGAAGGTGCTGAACATGGTCGGGGCGAGCGGCTCTAACGACACCACGGGAAAGGACTGCCAGCGCTATGCGTTCCGCTCGCAGCCGTCCGCCTACATGGCGTGCAAGGCGCTGGCGCCGGTGGTGATCAAGGCGTTCGGGCAGGGGATCAAGGCCGCCTATCTGGTGCCCGACTACACCTATGGCCATTCGGTGTTCGATAGCTTTACGGAGTCAGTCGGCAAGGCCGGCTGGACCGTGGCGACCCAGCAGGTCGTGCCGCTGGGAACGGCCGATTTCAGCTCGGCATTGCTGAACATCGTCAACAGCGGCGCCCAGGTGTTTGTGAACGTGGCGTTCGGCGCCGATGCGGTGGCGTCCACCAAGCAGGCGCAGCAGTTCGGCGTAATGAAAAAGATGAAGATGATTGTGCCAAACATCTCCTCGTTCCAGGCGAAAGAGGACGGCGCGGAGCTGATGCAGGGCGTCTATGGCACGTTCGATTTCTGGTGGACGATGCAGGACACATATCCGCTAGCCAAGGCGTTCGTGCAGGCGTTTTTGGCGAAGAACAAGTATCACCCGCGCTGGGGCGCCCATATCGGCTACGCCCAGACCTATACCTGGGCAATGGCGGTCCAGCGGGCGGGCAGCTTTTATCCGGTGGATGTGATCAAGACGCTGGAGGCATCGAAGTCGCAGCCGTTCGACAGCACGCTCGGCAAGATCTGGTACCGCGCCGAGGATCACCAGCTCGTCCGCCCGGTGCCGGTGGTGGTCGGCAGGGCGCCGTCGGCGATGCAGAACCCGGATGACTTTTACGACGTGGTCGGGATCGTGCCCGGGGAGCAGGTGATCTCGCCGCCTGACATGTTCGGCTGCCATCTCGGCGCTTACACCTGAGCATCCCTGACGCAGATATCCTGTTGTGCCGAGCGCGCCGCTTTTAATATCGCAAGCCTTCAACGGCTTGGCGTTGGGCACCCTGCTGGCGCTCGTCAGCAGCGGCCTGACCATCATCCTCGGCACGCTCGGCGTGCTGAATTTCGCGCACGGTGCGCTGTTCATGCTGGGCGCCTATACCATCTTCGTGATTGCCGGCTACACCGGCTCGTTCGTCGTCGGGCTGTGCGCCGGCGCGGTATTCATGCTGGTGGTCGGCGTGCTGCTGGAACGGATCCTGATCCGCTGGTTCTACAGCCGTGGGCCGGAGGACCAGATACTGGTGACCTTCGGCGTCGGCATCGTGCTGGTGGAGGCGGTGCGGGCGATCTTCGGCGGCGAGAGTCAGCATGTGTCGGCGCCCGCCTGGGGCGAGGGCGTCGCGCAGGTTGGCTTCCTGATCTATCCGCTCTACCGGCTGCAGCTGATCGGCATCGTCGCCTTCCTGCTGTTCGTGCTCTACCTGGTGCTGTACCGAACCTCGGTCGGGCTGGTGGTGCGAGCCGGAATCGAGGACGCCCGGATGGTGGGCATTCTCGGTATCAATGTCCGCCGCGCTTTCCTGCTGGTGTTTGCGATCGGCGTGGTGGCGGCCGGCGTATCTGGGATGCTGTACGCGCCGATCGTCTCGGTTGATCCCGATATGGGTGCGACATTCCTCGTGGAGTCGTTCGTCGTCATCGTGATCGGCGGGCTTGGTTCGTATCCGGGCGCGGTGGTCGGCGGAATTATCGCCGGGGAGATTCTCAGCATCACCAGTGCGTTCAATTCCGCCTATTCGGATGTGATGCTCTATGCGGTGATGGCGCTGCTGCTGGTGCTGCGCCCGCAAGGCCTGTTCGGCTCCGAGGGACGGGTATGATACCAGCCGCCCGAGAAGCTGACTCTTGCCTCGTCATGCCCGCGTCCCTCGTCATGCCCCACAGCTCGGACAATCAGGCGGGCATCCATGCCGAGTTCGCCGGTCGCGTGGGCGGTCGCTGGATTCCCGCCTGCGCGGGAATGACGGTGGATCGCGCGGGAATGACAGTGGATGGTCGGTCTCCGGGGCGCTTGGTATGAATCGGGCCGGGTCCAAGGCGCTGCCCGAGCTTGTGCTGGCGGCGGTGCTGATCGTCGCGCCGTTCGTCATGCCGCATATCGGCGGATCGCTGGATTTCCTGCAGCGGGTGCTCAACTGGGGTCTGTTCGGGATCGGGTTTGACCTGCTGTTCGGCGCCGCCGGGCTGCTTTCGTTCGGGCAGGCGGCGTTCTACGGAACCGGCGGGTTCGTTTCCGCCTGGCTGCTGGTGAACGACATCGTCGGCAGTGTCTGGCTGGCCTTGCTGATCGGCACACTGATCGGCGGGCTATTCGGACTGATTATCGGCTGGCTGGCGGTTCGGCGCATCGGCATCTATTTCGCGATGATCACGCTGGCCTTCGGGCAGATGGCGTATTTCCTGGAAAATTCGCCGCTGTCCGCCTACACCGGCGGTGAGAACGGGCTGCCGGGCGTGCCGGTGCCGGCGCTCGGTTCGCTGCGGATCCAGCCCGGGCTGCCGATGTACTGGCTGGGTGCGGCGTTCTTCTTCATAGGCTTCGTGCTGGCGCGCCGCATCATGTACTCGCCCTTCGGCATGATACTGCGGGCCATCAAGGAGAACACGCTGCGCACCGCCATGGTCGGCCATTCGGTGCCGGCGTACAAGCTCGCCGTGTTCGTCATCGCGGCGCTGTATTCCGCGCTCGCCGGTGGGTTGCTGGGCGTGTTTCAAAGCTACATGCCGCCGGACGCGTTCTCGCTCGACACGTCCGGCCAGCTTGTGGTGCAGACGGTGATCGGCGGCGTGGGCACGTTGATCGGTCCCGCCGTGGGCGCTGCCGTGTGGCTCTATCTGCGCGACAACCTGCAGCTTATTCCGGGGATTGGTGCTTTGTGGAAGCTGATCCTCGGGCTGCTGTTCGTGGTGCTGGTGGTGGCGCTGAAGCGCGGCATTGCCGGAGAGATTCGTTTCCTGTTCAGCCGCAGCCGGGTGGCCGTGGCGGCCGGCGTGCCGGAGGAAATCGGTGTGGCCGCCGACATGCCGCCGCCGCTGGTCGAGCTGCCGATGGACGCGCCCATGATTTCCGCACGCCCCGACGCGACGGCGCTGCGGGCGATCGACGTCGCCAAACACTATGGCGGGCTGCGCGCGGTGGACGGAGTGTCGTTCGACGTGCGGACCGGCTCCATCCACGCGGTGATCGGGCCCAATGGCGCCGGCAAGACGACGCTGTTCCGCATGTTGCAGGACGAGATCACGCCGACTTCGGGCGAGGTCCTGCTGTTCGGCCGGCGGATCACCGGGCTGGGCGCCACCCGCACTGCGCAGCTCGGCATTGGCAAGAGCAACCAGCTCAACCAGTTGTTCCTGGAGCTGACGGCGGCAGAGAATCTGCGCATCGCCGCGTTGGCTCGCCGGCGCGGCACGTTCCGTGCGGATGTGCTGCGTGGCGCCGGCTCGATCCCGGTGGTGGAGCATCAGGTCGAGGCGGTGTTGCGGACCATCGGGCTGGAGCACCGCGCCGCGATTCCGGTGCATGTGCTGCCATATGGCGAGAAGCGCCGGCTGGAGATTGGTATCGCGCTGTCAACGGGGCCGAACGTGCTGCTGCTCGACGAGCCTCTGGCGGGCATGAGCCCGGCGGAGCGCATCGCTACACGCGCTCTGATCCGTGAGATCGGCCGTTCGCGCACACTGGTGATTGTAGAGCACGACATGGACGCGATCTTCGAACTGGCCGAGCGGATCACGGTGCTTTACGAGGGCCGGCTGCTGGCGGAGGGGTCGCCGGAGGAGATTCAGCGGAACCAGGCGGTGCAGGACGCGTATCTCGGGGGGCTGCATGAGCACGAGCCTGCTTGAGATCGAACGGATCAACACGTTCTACGGCGATTCACACATCCTGTTCGATGTGTCGTTGCACGTGCAACAGCACGAGGTGGTGGCGCTGCTGGGTCGCAACGGCGCGGGCAAGACGACCACGCTGCGCAGCATCATGGGTGTGCTGACGCCGCGGTCCGGTTCGATCCGGCTCGGTGGGAAGTCGATCGAGACTTTGCCGCCGTTCGAGATCGCACGGATGGGGCTGCAACTCGTCCCGGAGGAGCGGGCGATCTTCGGGCAGCTCACGGTGGAGGAGAATCTGCGGCTGGCGGCGCTGACCGCGCCGCAGGCATGGAAGCTGGAACGCATCTACGAGTTCTTCCCGCGACTGAAGGAACGCCGGCGGTCCGGCGGGCGGCAACTATCGGGCGGCGAGCAGCAGATGCTGGCGATCGCCCGGGCGCTGATCCGCGACGCGCAGGTGATCTTGCTGGACGAGCCGTTCGAGGGCCTGGCGCCGCTGATCGTGCGCGACCTGGTGCGGGTGAGCCGGGAACTGGCGGAGCAGGGACGCACCATCCTGGTGGTGGAACAGAATGTCGTTGCGGCACTGAGCTTCGCGGACCGGGTCTATATCCTGAACAACGGACACATGGTGTGGGAGGGAACGCCGGATGCGCTGCACGCGCGGCCGGAGCTGATGAAGGCGCATTTGGGGGTGTGAGCGCGTTTGGCGGAGGCGTGTGCCCCGTCGGCGCTCGCGGTCACCCCTCGATCCCCAACGCGAGGGCGATCTGGCGGCGGATGGCGGCAAGCTGCTCGGGGGCGATGCGGGACGGCGTGGCACGCAGGCGCGCCCTGGAGGTCGTCGCCACCAGGTGCGACACGGCCCAGTAGGGCTTGCCACAGGCGTTCTCCGCGGTCGGGGCGATCGCGACCGACAGGTCGGGAATCGCCAGCGCGGCATCCTCCGTCAGCGGCACCAGGATGGTGTTCGGATAGGACGGCGCGAACAGCCCGTCATCCTCCACCACCACGGCCGGACGGCGCTTGTTCGGCTCCTTGGGCAGGGCATCGCCGCGCCAGTCGGCCAGCACGATCTGTCCGGCGCGCAGGACGAGCGGAGCGGTCTCAGCCGACATTGGCGCGCGGCATGCCCCATTCGTCGTACAGAGCCCGTCCTTCTGGCGAGGTCGCGACATGCGCGCCCACTACGGCGCTGGCCCGGCGGATGCGGGTCCGTCGCGCCTCGCGGGCGGCTTCAGTCGCGAGATCGCGCAACAAGGTGGCCAAACCGATGCCGCCCCCGGTCGGGGGCTAAGCCGGCGGACGGGGCGCATGGCGTCCCAGGTGATCCTGGAGGCGCGTGGAGCTGCTGGGCGGCGCGACGCGTGATCGGCGGCCCTAATGCCGATGCCCCCTGGACTGCGCCGGTGGATAGGCAGAGTGGCTTTCGGATTCAATCAAATCGCAAGCCCGATGCCAGTATTGGTCGGCCCCCCCCTCTGGCCGGCCTTCCATCTCCCACAGAAGGTAGGCGCGCGTCCGGATGTTCTCTTCAATATCTGGCTTCTGACCCGCATCACCTGGCTTCCGATCCGCATCTACCATTGCTGTTGTCCTAATTCTGAATGCAGCCGCCGCATCGGCCGGCACTATACGTTAAGCCGGCCCATGTCGGAACAGGCAAGCCCCGCTGAAGCCACGCAGCGCGGATCGTGACAGCGCCACCGACTCCATGGCGCGCATCGACGCGTAGCATCTGGTCAAGCGTTTGCGGGAGTTGGGGTTCGTGAAGTGCCGGAGTAGGGCCAGGATACTCATCCGCGGGGCGAATTTCGCGAGAAGATCATGACTCGTCGAAATCAACACGTAATCGCGGTCAGGTTGTAAGGCGATTCCACCTAAATTGTCTGTTGTATTATCCGACATGCATCACCACTATTCAGAGACCAGAATCAGCGGAATACTCAGATATTATTCTGTGGTTTGGTTGCCGGATGCCATTAATATTTGCCGGCGGTCCGATTTAATTTCCTATCTGAAGGAGGTTCTCATGACAGAACGCAAGGTTGACGTAATGGACAAAGCTGGGAAGGTCCTGCACACTTATCCGATCACCATCGGCGGATCGAATCCCTCGCCGAAGGATGCCGACTACGAGAAAGAGGCACTCAACGCCGCGAAGACGGCGAAGCTGGTTCCGGAGTCGGATCTTCCCAGTTTGAAGACACGCATGCATACGGTCGCACAAGCGGCCGTGTAGCCCACCCGCGAACTGTTGCGACATTTGGCGGCGGCGAACCGATGGAGACGGTGCTGGCCGGCGCCGGTGGGGATAGTTTCATTGGCGGCGGCGGCGAGGCGATCATCTTCGGTCTGCAGAGCAGCCTGATCTTTGGTGGCAGCAATGGACCGCTGTTCGTCTCCGGTACGGGCGAGTCAACCACCGTCGTCGGCAGTGCCGGCACGACCGCCCTGTTCGGCGGGCCAGCCAGCAGCATCGATTTCTTCAATGCCGGTGCCGCTTCAGAGCTTGGAGCGATCCTGGTGGCCGCCGGCGGCCACGAGACGCTGAATGACGGCGGGTCCAGGTACGAGCAACGTTCTGTTTGGCGGCAGCGGCAACGACATGATGGTCGCCGGAACGGGCAACGCGACGATGGTCGGTGGCGGTGGGGGGGACGTATTCTCGCTGACCAGCGGCGAGGCGGGCGGCGCCGGCCTGATCGCCGACTTCAACTCCAATGATTACCTGCTGCTCAGCGATTACAGGTGCACAGCGGCGCATAATGCGTTCGCCAATGCCGCCTTTGCCGCTGGATCGATGACGGTCGTTCTGCCGGACAACACACGGATTACGTTTCTGGGTGTCCAGCGCTGATGCTCACGCTTCGCCGGACGCGTCGGCGCTGGCAACGCCGCCATGCGCGGCCGACCATCCCACCGGATCCTCGAGGAAGCGTCGCACTTCGGCCAGCGCCGCATCCGAGAAATACGGCCGATCGCGACACGCATCCAGCACATCCCACCAGGTGCACAGGTGGTGCAGCGCGATGTCCATCCGCGCCAGTGTCTCGAAGGCGCCGGGAAACACGCCGTAGAAGAACACCACGAAGGTGTGGTTCACGATGGCTCCGGCGTCGCGCAGCGCCTGGCAGAAGCGGATCTTCGACCGCCCGTCGGTGGTCAGGTCCTCTACCAGCAGCGTGCGGCGCCCTTCCGGCACGTCGCCTTCGATCAGTGCGTTCTTCCCGAACCCTTTGGCCTGCTTGCGTACATACGCCATCGGCGTCAGCATCCGGTCGGCGATCCAGGCAGCGAACGGGATGCCCGCCGTTTCGCCCCCGGCCACGACCTCGATGGTTTCATATCCCACGTGACGGCATATTTTCTCCACCGCCAGCTCGCAGATCTTGGCCCGGGCGCGCGGAAAGAAGATGATCCGCCGGCAATCGATATAGACCGGCGACTTCCAGCCGGAGGTGAAGGTGTAGGGTTCCTCCGGGCGGAAATTGACCGCCTTGATCTCCAGCAGCAGCCGCGCGGTGGTCAGCGCGGCATCGCGGTCCCATTCGGGGGTGGCCGGACTCTTTGGCAAGGCGGGCAAGGGCTTGGGCATCGGTGGATAACTCCGGGGCGACCCCCCTCTCCTACCGGGCAGCCCACAGGCGCGCCAGGGGCCGCCTCGCGGAACCGTGCACGCCCGGATCAATCTCCGCCTCGAAATCCGCCCGGCAGCCTCCTAAGTCAACGCCCGTTGAGAGCCGCCCTGGCTCGTTCGACCACGGAGGGTCATGACCGATGGCGCTGTCCCACAGATCGATCCCCCGGCCCGAGGACGCGGCCGAGCAGATCGCCAAACTGCGCGAGCAGGTGGAAACATTGATGCGAGAGCGGGTCAACCCGGCGCTGGCGGATGTCGCCGGGCGGGCGGAGACCGCGATGGGCGCGGTGAAAGACCAGGCCGAGGCATTGTCCGGCCGGGTCCGCGACCGACCGATGATCGCGGTGCTGGTGGCCATCGGCGTAGGGTTCGCGCTCGGCCGCGTGCTGCGCTAGGATGATCCGCAGCTTCCGCCTGATGCAGATCGCCGCGCAGGCGGAGTTTCTGCGCCTGCGCCGCAAAACCAGCCGGACGGCAACGCGGATCGGGCTGGCGCTGGTCGCGCTGCCTTTCCTGCTGGCGATGTTCGGGTTCCTGGAAGCCTCCTTCTGGAATTTCCTCAGCCGTCATTTCGTGCCCGAACTGGCGGCCCTTGTCGCGGCCGGCGGCAACCTGCTCGTCGCCATCATTTTCCTGCTGATCGCCGCATTCCTGTCGAGCACCAATGTGGAGATCGAGGCGCTGAAGGTGCGACAGCGGGCGATCGAGGACATGAGCCGGCAGATGACCGTCTCCGCGCTTCTGGTCCCTGTCGTCCGGCTGGTGATGAACCAGATGTGGCGCGGGCGAGAACGGCGGCGGTAGGACCCCGGGCGGCTACCGCGGCGTGATATCGCGTCGCGGCATGAATATCGTGGCGGTAAATTCCTGCACCGCTTCGTCGTGCTGGTTCAAGGTGACGCACCGATAGGTCACCAGACCGGCATCGGCGCGCGACCGCGACAACCGTGTGTGCAGGATTTCGATCTCGACCCGCAGCGTATCCCCGCTGAACACCGGACGCGTCCAGCGCAGCCGCTCGATCTCCACGCCGGCGCCGCCGCCGGCGATCCGCAGAGTTTCCGCGATCAGGCGCATGCTGGTGGCTCCGGTATGCCAACCGCTGGCGCATAGCCGGCCGAACATCGTTGCCTGTGCGGTTGCTTCCGACAGATGCGCCGGATGCGGATCGAACTCATGCGCGAACGCCATGATCCGCTCCGCATCCATCCGGATTGCGCGGTCCGAGCGCAGCACGCGCCCGACCGTCATGTCTTCGAAATAGAATCCGCTCTCGCCCGCCACCGGCACCTCACATTCCCATCGCACCAGTGTCGCACCTGGCCGATAATCCGCCGAGTCGCGCGACGCGACTCGCGGAGGCCATTGTATGCCGTTCGATCCTGCCGCCCTGCTTGCTGCCATCGCCGCCGCAGCGGCGCTTGTCACGTTGGTTCTGTTCCTGCGTGGCGGGCGGGAGGTGCAGCGCCTGCGCCTGCTGGCCGAGCAGGCGCTTGCCGGCGTGCGCGGCGAGGCGGAAACCACCCGCAGGACGCTGGTGGGGGTCGCCACCGAGGCCGCCGATCGGATGGCCTCGTTGCGCGGCGCGTTCGATACCGGGACGGAGCAGGTGCGGGGCGAGCTGCGCCTGGCCCTGGCGGACAGTCAGCGCAAGACCGGGGCCGACATCGGGGCGCAATTCGAAACCACGCGCGGAATGCTGGAAGCCAAGCTGCGCGAACTGCGTGAAGGCAACGAAGCCAAGCTGGCCGAGATCCAGAAGACCGTGAACGAACAGCTTCATGCCGCGGTTGAAAAGCAGATGAACGAAAGCTTCAGCCGCGTCATCGACCAGTTCGCCGCCGTGCAGAAGGCGATGGGCGACGTGCAGGCGGTCACTGCGCAGATCGGCGATATCAAGCGGCTGTTCTCCAACGTGAAAACCCGTGGTGGTTGGGGTGAAACGCAGGTCCGCGCCATGCTGGACGATATCCTTCCGGCCGGCGCGTACGAAACCAACCACAAGCTGCGCGCCGATTCGGATGAGGCGGTGGAATTCGCGGTGGTGATGCCCGGTCGCGGTGACGCTCGGCCGCTGCTGCCGATCGATGCCAAGTTCCCGGTGGAGGACTACGAACGCCTGCTGGCCGCCGCCGAGGCCGGCGATGCCGACGCTGAACGCTCGGCCACCAAGCGGCTGGAAACCTGTGTTCGCCAGCAAGCGAAGAAGATCGCCACGAAATACATCGCGCCGCCCATCACCGTCGAATTCGCGGTGATGTACCTGCCGACCGATGCGCTGTTCGCGGAAGTCGCGCGCATCCCGGGACTGATCGACGAGATCGGGCGCGAGTGCCGCGTGCTGGTGCTCGGCCCCAGCCTGTTCCCGGCGCTGCTGCGCACCATCCATCTGGGCTTCATCACGCTGGCGCTGGAGCAGAAGGCCGATCAGGTACGGGATCTGCTGGGCGCCACCCGCACCGAGATGATCAAGATGGATCAGGTGCTGGAGACGCTGGCAAAGAACGCTGGCACCATGAGCAACACCATCGAGCGGGCGCGCACCCGCACGCGCGTGGTCACTCGCAAGCTGCGCGCTGTCGAGGCAGTGGAGCCGGAGCGCGCGGAGCAGATGCTGGAACTGGATACCGAGCCGGTGGCGGAGGAGGTGTGATGGGGCGCCGGTGCGGGCAATGGGCAATGCGGCGCGGCAGGTGGCAGAAGCAAGGAAGCTTTAACGCAGAGGCGCTGAGGCGCAGAGAAAAAAGGAAGACGAGATGCGCATCATGCCGGGCGCGAAGCTTTGTCTCTGCGCCTCTGCGTTAAAACTTGCTTGCTATCGCGAACCCAACTCCAGTGCCCGTGCATCGACCGCGAGCCGTTTGTCTAGCTGCTCAACCTCGGGAGCTTCGATCGGCGCCGACCGGATCAGCACGGTGATCTCTCCCCGAGCCGGCTCCGTCACGCGTCGAGATCGAGCACAACCCCTTCCTTCGCGCCGTGCCCGCTGCGCGAATCATAATCGTCCTGCTTCTTCTGGCACGCCGTCTGCTGCTTATCGATGATGTCGTTGAGGCCATCGGCGTCGAGGGTTTTGGCCTTTTTGATCGCCTTGCTGAGATCGCTCGCGCAATCAACCTGGATGTCATGATGCTTGCGCTCATGCGCCTCAAGCGCCTCGACCATCTCGTCCCATGACGCCTTCTGCTCCTTGGTCGCCGAACCGTAACCGCTCCATTCCGGCAACTGGATCACCGGGTTGAGCACCATTGTCACCGAGGTTACGTTGCCGTCCTTGTCGGTCTGCGCGCTGCTCTTGAAGTTCTGGGTCGCGTCGTAAAGACCCCACTCGTCGCGCGAGTCGAGGTTCTTCTTGGCTTCTTTCAGAGTCTTTCCGGCGATCTTGAACTTTGTAACTTTCGGATTGTTGACCTTGATATCGACCTTGACGTCCGCCATGATCAAACCTCCTGAGCGGCAAAAGCGAGGGACATCTTATACCAGACCGCATTGAGGGTGACCTACGCCCGTCATTCCCGCGAAAGCGGGAATCCGGCGGGCGGCGGTGATTCCCGCTTTCGCGGGAACGACGAGATGACGCGGTTGTTTCCAAACAACTCCTTAGACTGCTTGGTCGCTTCCAGCATCCGCCGCACCGCCCCGAACCAACTCCAGTGCCCGCGCGTAGACCACCCGTTTCGGCAGACCGGTTGCCGCCGCAACCAGTGCCGCCGCGTCCTTCACGCTGTTTCCCGCCAGCGCGGCCGCCAGCCGTTCGTCTAGCTCCTCGGCCTCCGCAGCTTCGGCCGGCGCCGGCCCGATCAGCACGGTGATCTCCCCCCGAGCCGGCTGCGCGGCATACTGGGCCGCCAGCTCGGGCAGAGTCCCCCGGCGGACCTCCTCGAACCGCTTGGTCAGTTCGCGCGCGACGGCCGCCGGGCGAGCGCCGAACAAATCGGTCATGTCCGCCAGCGTCTCGGCCAGCCGGTGCGGCGCCTCGAACCAGATCAGCGTCGCCGCCAGTCCTGCCTGCTCGGCGGCGCGCAATCTGCCGAAGGCCGCCCGTCGGGCGCTCTGCCGTGGCGGCGGGAATCCCAGGAACATGAATGGCTGCGGCGGTAGCCCCGACAGCACCAGCGCCGTCACCGCCGCGTTCGGTCCCGGCACTGCGGTGACGGCGATCCCTGCTTCGATCGCCGCCCGTACCAGCCGATAGCCGGGATCGGAGACGACCGGTGTGCCCGCATCGGACACCAGGGCCACGCGCCGCCCGGCCCGCAACGCGGCCAGCACGCCGGGGATCGCGGCGTCCTCGTTATGTTCGTGCAGCGACCGGGTCCGCGCCCGCACGCCCAGCGCGCCCAGCAGCCGGGCGGTGTGCCGCGTGTCCTCGCACAGCACCAGGTCGGCCGATGCCAATGCCGTGCGCGCCCGCGCCGAAATATCATCGAGGTTGCCGATCGGCGTGGAAACAAGCACAAGACCAGCTCGATCCTGGTCCGATGCGTTGTCTTCGGGAGATGCGGCACATGCTTCGTCGGACATTCCTGCTCCTGGCCGGAACCGCGGGACTGGCGGGTTGTACTGGTTATCCGCCGCCCGGCGCGCATTACGGCGCGCCGTCCAGCCTGGCGCCGGGACAAAGCGCCGGTCAACGCGCCGGGGGCAAGGTGGCCATCCTTCTGCCGCTCAGCGGGCCGCATGCGGAGCTAGGCCAGCCGTTGCAGCAGGCGGCGCAGCTCGCGCTGCAACAGCCGGGGTCGCCGGCGCTGATCTCGCAGGACACCGCGGGATCGCCCGAAGGTGCCGCGCAGGCGGCCCGCACCGTGCTGGCCGGTGGCGCGAGCATTATCCTTGGGCCGCTGACCGCGTCCGAGGTCGCCGCGTCTGCCCCGATCGCCCGCGGCGCCCATGTGCCCATGCTCGCTTTTTCCAACGATCCGGCGATTGCTCAGGCCGGCGTCTGGCCGCTCGGCATTACCCCCGGCCAGCAGGTGCGCCGGCTGGTTGCCGCCGCCCAGCAGGCAGGGAAATCGCGATGGGCGGCCTTGCTGCCGGACAACGATTTTGGCCACGCGATGGGATCGGCGCTCAGCCAGGCTGCGACGGCGGAGGGGCTGGACCCCCCGAGTATCCATTTCCACGGCAGCGGCATGGGTCCCATCAGCCAGGCGGTGCGCGAACTGTCCGACTATGACTCCCGCTGGGCGCCGATTCAGAGCCAGATTCGCGCCGCTCGGGCGGAAGGAACGTCGGAAGGAAGGCGCCGAGCGCAGCAATTGTCCGGATCGGTCCTGCCGCCGCCACCGTTCGACGCGCTGCTGCTCGCCGATACGGGCGAGGCGCTGACCGAGATGGCGGCCGTGCTGCCGTACTACTTCGTCACCCAGCCGGCGGTGCGATACATGGGACCGTCGCTTTGGGGGGATCCGCGCAGCGGTGCCGGCCAGTTTGGCGGCGCGTGGTATGCGGCACCGGACCCGGCGGCGCGGGCCAATTTCGTTTCCGCCTATAGCGCACGCTACGGTGGGCCACCGCCAGGCGTTGCCGACATCGCGTTCGACGCCGCCTCCATCGCACGGGTCACCGCAACCAGCGCCGTGTCGTTGACAAATCCGGCCGGCTTCACCGGCGCGGACGGGTGGCTGGCGCTGCTACCCGACGGCCAGGTGCACCGCGGCCTGGCCGTGTTCCAGGTCGGTCCTGGTGGCGGCGAAGTGATCCAGCCCGCGCCGACCGGAGCATCCGGCGCGTAATAACGGGAAAACCAATCACGTCCGGCGATGCGCGCGAAGGTCCGCGGCGGCCCCGATGCATGTCACGCCGAGGTCACATAGGCGGCGTCAGCCCGTTCTTCCCCACCGAGACATTGGTGGCTACCAGCGTACCGCTGGAACTCTTTTGCGCCGTGATGATGACGTGGGACCCCGGCGTGAGCATGTCACGTGTGCCGGGCTCATATGTAATGATCGGCGCATTGGGGGGTACCACCAGCTTCTTCTCGCCCCCTTTGTACTCCACCGTAAGCGTACGTCCGTTGGTGCCGACGACATTGGCGGCGGTGCCGTTGGTCATGCTGCTCTGGGGTCGCAGGTCCCACGGATGGCTCCCCTCCCCGACGCCACGCCTGCTCTCGGGAAATACCTGCACCTCCAGCGCGCGCAACGTGCCGTCAGGCTCCGTGACAGCCGCGGTGCCAATGTAAGTCCCCGATTTGATATCGGATATCTGCGCCGGGACAATCTCCGTGACGGGAAGCTTCTCAGGCAAGCTGATGGAGAGCTTGTCGCCGTCGCGCGATGTTACCTGCAGCAACGTGGCATTGACCGCATCGACCGTTCCCCGGATGTGTACTGTCGCCGGCGACTGAGCCGCGGCATAAGTCGCGACCAGGCAGCAAAAGCCACTCATCATCAAACTGCGACGTAGCATGCCGTTTCCTCCAAGTTTCCAAAACAGGATAGACGCGAGCAATGCGGCGTTATTCCAGGCGAACCGCCGGACCTCAAACGAAGTCGCGCGCGCGCTGCAGATCTTCCAGCACACCGGGATGGGAGATCAGCAGCACCTCGTCGAAACCGAGCTGTTCGATCCGCTTCATTCGCCGGCGAGCCTCGGCGGGCGGGCAGATCAGCGACACGTGCGCCAGTCGGGCCAGTTCGGCGGAGTCCGGGCGCTCGCTGAGATCGACGGCGACATTGGCGAGCACCGCGTTGGTCCCGCCGGCATCGCGATAAAGCTGCATTCCCTTTTCCAGATCCTCCCAACTGCTGAACCGGCCTGACGGCGTCCAGCCCTGGCATTCCTTTGCCGCGTAGCCGATCCAGCGCGCACTGCGCCAGGCGCCGAGCAGAATCGGCGGCCCGCCTTCGCATCCAGGCCACGGCGACAAGGCGCCCCCATTCACTGAATCGCCGCGCCAGGTTCGCCGCATGATATCGAGCGATTGCATCAGCGTGCGGAAACGGTGGTCGTAATCGGCGCCGAGCAACTCGAAATCCGCGCGCGTCGAGCCGCTGCCGACACCAAGTCGCAGCCGGTTGCCCGACAAGGCCTGCACCGACTGCACGCGATGGGCCAGCTCGATCGGGTTTCGCAGTGGTACCTGCAGTACGGCGATGCCCAGTTCCACGCGCTGCGTCACGGTGGCGATTGCGGCCAGCGCAGTCAGAGGATCCAGCGTCGCGTGCCCGCGGCCCAGCGCATCGCCCACCCAGATTCCCGGAAACCCGCTCGCCTCCAGCCGGCGAGCGTAGTCGGCCATCCAGCCGGCTAGTTCGCTGGTCGTTTGCGCTCCGGGCGTGAGCCGTATCATGCCGCTCGACTCTCATGTCTCAACTCCGGTTGCAGCGTCGCAGGCTAACTTGCTCGATTTGCCGGCACCAGATCGCGGTGCCCGATCGTCGGGCCGCAGTAGGGGGCAGTGAAGCGAGGTCACCGAATTCCTGCGCGCCGTCGCCCGCCGGCGAAGGCAGGAACAACAGGCCAAGGGACATCCAGGCTGGCTTCGGGGCGGGTTTACTCCTATCTGATCGCCGAACCCCGACCCCTCCGGCCCCCAAACGCATGCCCGACACGCCGATCGACCATATCCGCAACTTCGCGATCATCGCGCATATCGACCATGGGAAGTCCACCCTGGCCGACCGGCTGATCCAGGCCACCGGCGCGCTGACCGACCGCGAGATGACGCACCAGGTGCTCGACAGCATGGAGCTGGAGCGCGAGCGCGGCATCACCATCAAGGCGCAGACCGTCCGCCTGACCTACCCGGCCAAGAACGGGCAGGTGTACGAGCTGAACCTGATGGACACGCCCGGCCACGTCGATTTCGCCTACGAGGTCAGCCGCAGCCTGGCCGCCTGCGAGGGCTCGCTGCTGGTGGTCGATGCCAGTCAGGGGGTCGAGGCGCAGACCCTCGCCAATGTGTACCAGGCGATCGAGGCGGGGCACGAGATCGTGCCGGTGCTGAACAAGATCGACCTGCCCGCCGCCGAGCCGGAGCGGGTGAAGCAGCAGATCGAGGACGTGATCGGGCTGGACGCCACCGACGCGATCGAGATCAGTGCCAAGACCGGGCTGAACATCGAAGCGGTGCTGGAGGCGCTGATCCACCGGCTGCCGCCCCCCAAGGGCGACGGTGCCGCGCCGTTGAAGGCGCTGCTGGTGGATAGCTGGTACGACCAGTATCTCGGCGTCGTGATCCTGGTACGCGTAAAGGACGGGCGGCTGAAACGCGGCCAGAAGGTCCGCATGATGTCCACCGGCGCCGTACATGCGGTGGAGCAGGTCGGCGTGTTCACCCCCAAGATGGTGCCGAGCGACGATCTTGGGCCCGGGGAGATCGGCTATATCACCGCTTCTATCAAGACGGTGGCGGATTGCTCCATCGGCGACACGATCACCGACGACCGCCAGCCGACCGCCAGCCCCTTGCCGGGATTCAAACCGTCCGTGCCGGTGGTGTGGTGCGGGCTGTATCCGGTGGATGCGGACGATTTCGAGAAGCTGCGCGACAGCTTGGCCAAGCTGCGGCTGAACGACGCCAGCTTTCATTACGAGCCGGAAACCTCCGCCGCGCTAGGGTTCGGGTTCCGCTGCGGCTTCCTGGGCCTGCTGCACCTGGAGATCATCCAGGAACGCCTGACGCGGGAATTCGACCTCGATCTGATCGCTACCGCGCCGTCCGTGGTGTATCGCGTGCATCGCACCAACGGGCAGGTGCAGGAACTCCACAATCCGGTCGATATGCCGGACGGCAGTGTGATCGACCACATCGAGGAACCGTGGATCCGCGCCACCATCATGGTGCCGGACGATTATCTGGGAGCAGTGCTGCATCTCTGCACCGACCGCCGCGGCGAGCAGATCGACCTGACCTATGTCGGCAACCGCGCCATGGTGGTGTACCGGCTGCCGCTGAACGAGGTGGTGTTCGATTTCTACGACCGGCTGAAATCGGTATCGCGCGGCTACGCCAGCTTCGATTACCAGATGGATGGTTACGCGCCGGGCGAACTGGTGCGCATCTCCATCCTGGTGAACGGCGACGCGGTGGATGCGCTGAGCTTCGTCGCGCACCGCGACGCGGCGGAGGCGCGCGGCCGGGCGATCTGCGCGCGGCTGAAGGAGCTGATCCCCCGCCAGTTGTTCAAGATCGCGGTGCAGGCGGCGATCGGCGGACGGGTGATTGCGCGCGAGACGATCAGCGCGCTGTCGAAGGACGTGACGGCGAAGTGCTATGGCGGCGACATCACGCGCAAACGCAAGCTGCTGGAGAAGCAGAAAGAGGGCAAGAAGCGGATGCGCCAGTTCGGCAAGGTGGAGATCCCGCAATCGGCCTTCCTGGCGGCGCTGAAGATGGACGCATGAGGTTGCCGGTTGGTATAAGTCCCGCTCGCGGGAGGGATGGCCGAGCGGTTTAAGGCGCACGCTTGGAAAGCGTGTGTACGTGCAAGCGTACCGTGGGTTCGAATCCCACTCCCTCCGCCATTTCAGAACAGAACTGCGAACGCCGGGCGTGGCGGGCTTTACGCCGGCAGCGGCAGTCGGCGTCTGGAGCAGGTTACTTTTCGAGCCGATAATGCGGACCTCGCGGTCTGCCACTTCGACACGCTGCGCGAGCGCGCGGAGATGGTCGCGGCGATAGCCGCCACCATCGATCCTGATGCGCTCCCTGGCCGTTCTGGCGAGCTTCTGGACCATTTGGGGCGTGACGGCCTGATGGGCTGACAACTCCAGCATCGCGGTGGCGCGCGCGGCGTCGGCCTGCGCTTGGTCGCGGATGGCCTTGAGGCTTGCGACGCGCTCCTTCAGCGCCGGGTCGTCGAGATCGGCGACGCCGGCCTCGATGACGTCATAGAGCCGCTTGAGGCGTAGGTCGGTTTCGGCCGCCCGTTTGTTCAGTTCGGCAATGTGCTCGCGGCGGCGCGAAGCGCGTTCCTGTCGGCGGTCAAGAACGGACGCGAGCACTTCCTCGAGACGCTGCGGCTGAAGCAACCGATCCGCGATGTGTTCGGCAACCAAGTTGTCCAGCTTCTCCATTGGGATCGAGCGGCCTTTGCAGTCGGTCTCGCCTTGCCGCGCCTTGATCGAGCAGGTGTAGTACCGATACCGCCCTCCCTTCCCGGTCCTGAGCGTCATGGCACCGCCGCAGCCGGCACAGGAGCAGATGCCGGTAAGGAGGGTCGGGCCGCTCACGACGCGCGCCGGCGTGACCTTTGGATTGCGGGCGCGCAGATGCGCTTGCACGGCGTCGAAAGTCGCCTGATCGATCAGCGGCGGCACCTCGATGGTGACGATCTCACTGGCGGGCTTCAGCGCCTTGTTCTTGGCGCGCTTGTTGAACTCGTGGCGGCCGATATAGGTCGTCCGCGTCAGGATGCGGTGGACCTGGCCAACGCCCCAGCGTCCGCCGTCGCGGGTGAAGATGCGACGTTGGTTGAGATAGGCCGCGATGTTCTTGACGCCCGGCGGCAATGAACCGTTCCAGAAGCCTTGCCGCGCGTTCTCTTTCAGGGCGCGCAGGACATGCTTGGCGTTCTCCTTCGACTGATACTCGTCGAACAGTGCCATGATCTGCCGCATCATGACGTGCATCGGATCGTCGCCCATCTCCTGGGTGATGGAGACAAGCCGGACGCCGTTCTTCGCCAGCCTGCGGACGTAGAACTCAAGCTCGAAGTGATCTCGGAAGAAGCGCGAGAAGCTGTGGACGATGACGATATCGAACGGCGCGGGCTTGCTCGTGCCCGCCTCGATCATTTGCTGGAATTCGGGCCGGCGATCATTGGTGGCGGACGCGCCCGGCTCGACATAAAGCTCGATGAGCTGATACCCGCGCGCGGCGCAGTAGGCTTCGCCCTGGCGTTTCTGATCCGGAATCGAGACATCGTGCTCGGCCTGCCGCGCCGTCGAGACGCGCAGATACAAGGCGGCGCGCAACGGCACGGTCATCGCGATTGTCCTCTCAGATCATCGGCTCGGCCCGAACAGCTCATCGAAAAGGTTGCCGAACCATGCCTCGAACACGTCCAGCTCGGCGTCGGTGATTGGCACAGGGTCGGGCCAATCGTCCGTAACGATCCACGTATCAAGATCGTGCCTGGGCGGCCGGCCGATGCGCGGCCAGGGTTCTGGCTCAATGTAAAGATCATCGGGCAGAACGCCCAAGCTGGCGCGGGGTCGGGACATCCCCGCAGTATCGCGCCGCTCCGCTCCCAAGCGAACGACCGATTTCTATCCGCCAGCGCCCCTGTCCCTTCCGGCAGATCGGTCATGAAGGGAGCGCCTGCGCTTATTTCGAGTCTTGATCGCTTGGCGAGCCTTCGCCGGGCCGGCGACGGCCGGTCAAGGCCGAAGCCGCGAAGCGGTGGCGCGGAACGCGCCAGCCTTGACGGGCTGGCGGCGGTCCGGCCTGCTCGCGCCAAAGCGGTCATGGCTCGGCTCGCCTTGCGCGACAGCGTGAGCGGCAGGTCCAGTTCAACTCGGTCGTGCATGACCTTCGGCGTGATGCGGCCGCGCTCGCCGCGTTCGAGTCGCACCAAGCCGTAGCCTTCCATGGTCCGCAGGGCGCGCGAGAGGTTCGTCTACCGTCGTCCAAAAATTGGCGAGCAGCGTCGCCGCGTCCCGATACTCGTAAGCCCTGATCGTCCGCAGCCGGTGCCGATGGTCCAGCGGCTCACCGCTTTGGGTGGTCGTGGGATAGGCGGATGGCGCTCGGCGCATTGATATCATTGAACTTTCAGCTAGAAGCGCCAGCAGAGGGTGTCCGGCGGGAATCTAAAAATCTCAATCTCTTCAGAGACATCCGACCGACGGCTATCCAGCCTATTCTCTTGCCGTCCGTTTTCCTCCATGCCTTCCTGCCCCGCGGCGATCTTTGGAATGAGCCTTGGTTGCGAATCAGGCCACGAACGACGACGTGAATTTCCGACACTCAATCTGCAGTCCAAGTCCGTTTTCCGAGGCTTCCGTTTGCCGGCAAGTTACCGCCAATATGCAGGATCAAGTGCAGCGAACCCGCCGACACTCAGCATTGGCCGTGTCGACCTGCATAGGTCCGGGCGCAATCGGCTGGTCGACATCAGCAACGATGAAACGCAATCGCGCTGCGCAGCGGTCAAGGACTATGGGATCAGCTTCGATCGGGCTGAACAACCCAGACGGCGGGATCGATTGCTATCACGCGGTCGACAAGCGACCACGACACAGTGTCCCACACTGCACCTTGATCGCGCGATTTGATCATTGCTTCGCGTACGAGCGTCGGATTTACGACCGGTCCTTCGAGCCGCTTCCAAACGTCGTACATTTGGTCCCAAAGGCTAAACACGCGTGTGCGAGGATCAGCTTTTCCAGCGAGCCGACGTACGAGACGACCAACAAATCTTGAAAACTTTATGCCGACAAACGCAATCACGATGAACGCATATATGCCGGCAAGCCACAGCCCAAGCGCCGTATAATCCCAATGAACCGAAGCCCATATCGCAGCGATGGGAAAGGCCAAAGCCCACCAGAACCACATATTCCAGCGCTCGAAAACTTCGTTCCAGTCGACCTTCATCATTTCAGCCAGATTACCTTGGGCTTTGATATATCGGCCGTGGATTCCGAGCATCGGATCACGTTTCCCCGGCAGCCAAGTCTCCTTCAGAACTCGCCAAATGCGCTAAGCTCACGCGAAATCGTCATATCAAGAAAATCCAATCCAGCACCGGATGGCGGAGATAAGGTCTGTTCAAATAGCTGGCAATTGTGGAGTGCAAACTCTCTTTATCAAAGCCGGTATAGTGCTCGCTCCGAATGCCTTCCGTAAATGCACGTTTGGGATCGTGCCGTGTCCAAAGGATATGTTGTGCCTTTTCAATCCTCTCCTTTTCTTGCGGGGAAATTTCTTCTTCGCTGTTTAAGCGCCAGCGTGTAGCGTATCCGGCGCAACGGAATACCAGGCGGAATAAATAATTTCATGCGAGTTATCGAGTTCGTTCGCAGAGACGGTCTTCATCTTCTCTAAGTCGCAAGCTCTCTGCAATACAACGCTCTGCCAACTGGTCCATAAGCCAGCGCATTTGCGACCAAGCGTAAGATTTGGTCGGTTTCTCTATCCTATTATTGATCCACTCGCGGGCAATCGATGAAGCCGACGTTTGAGTCAGTGGCTCCGGGTGCGACGAATACATTGGCGGTCCCTTTGAGCACACGTTACCGCAGTGGCGGCATCAGCACATCCTGATTCTGGGGGGCATCTGACGCCTTGGAGAACCCCCGCCTGTGCCAGGTAGGCCTGTAGCGACTGCCGCGACCGTCACCTCCGTGCCGCTTTCGGCGCCGCAGTTACAGCTTCGGCGGCTGAGGTGTAGAATGCCGTCCATGCCGAGCTATGAATGCTTGTTGGCGCATCTGCGCACGGAGTCCGGCCTCTATGTGTTGGGGGCTGGCGCCTCGGCCGGCGTCGCTCCACTCGGCCGATCCTTCTTGACGGCAGCGCCTCTGGATTTTCTACGGAACTTGACCGGCTTCTCCGCAGAAATACCAAATCACTCTGCCTTGACGCGGCAAATACTCGAAAATTCGCGCGGCATCACGATCGCAGACATATATCCGGGAAGGGAGATCCGCCCCGGTAGTTGGGATTACCCTTACAGGGAGATATTGCAAAGGATACCGGGGTACTATGCTCGAATTCTGCTGAAGCATTTGCTGGCAAAGGCCAATTTCTCGGCACTCCAAAGTGACAGCTACGGCGTGTTTGATTTTTTCAGGCCGTCTGTGATCGCCAACTACAATCATGACGGTTTGGCGACCCGCTTCTGCGGACGGCGGCATCGAGTTCTGGATATGCACGGAAGCGTTGGAAGAGAGTTTGGATCACCGAAGATCGAGGCGTTGATAGAGCAAGTCCGCGAATATCATCTGCCGGAAGCATCCGACGGCATTCTCATGGGCATTCCAAAATCGCCATGGCGAGATCGAGAGCTTGTGTTGAAGTTATTGGAAATAGGGCGCTTCCGTCCGGCGTTCATAGCCATCATCGGCTACAGTTTCGCCAGGAACGCCGAAGGACACGACGATCATGTTTCCTTGGAGTATTTCGAGCACAGGTTCAGATACTTCCGAGGGCCGGTCTACGTGATCGATCCCGAGCCTGATTACCTGCGCGAAATGCTGTCAGAGCGCCTTAAATTAAGGGGCATCATCGGCGTTCGCGCTCGATGGAATGTCCTTGCGCACGCCTTTATGAAGTCGCTACGCGCGCCGTGTGGGTGCGGGAGACGATCCATCAACTACGATTACGAGAGCCTGCTGGATATCCATGGTGGCGGTATCGCTTTTCCGCTCGTTAACGAATAGCCATTGGGGTCTGCGGGAAGCGTTTGAGGAACCTTCATGGGAGGGCCACAGCGTAGACATAGTGCTCATCATCGTCGGTCGTGGCGCCAAACCCACGCCGGAGCGCGATGCGCTGTCCGGCGACAGTGTCGGCCCTCTGTCACAGTCTCATGCGACCATGAGACCGAGATGCTCCTCCATCGGCGCGAAATCGCGGTCATCGTGCAGCAAGGAGTGGCGATGCTCGATGCAGAAGGTGCCGATGATGATGTCGGCCGTCTTGCGGATCGTGATGCCCAGCTCTCTCAGCTTGCGATAATTCCAGGCAGCGCGAGGGGCGAGATCACCATCGAGAAGTGATACAAGAAGATACCGGCGCAATCCGCGTTCAATGCGCTCAGCATGGGCCTCATCCCGCGCGCCCTGCAGGACTTCGAGCAAGATGAGATCGCCGATCAGCAGCGGTTCGCGACCAGCCGCGACTTCCAGTTTGGCCACCGCCGGTGTTCGATTGCCTCGCAAGTGCGCGATCCAGACGGAGCTATCGACGAGAATCATGCGTGGCGTGGCGTGCGGCCCTGACGCATTTTGTCCAGATCGCCTTCCCAACCCAATCCTTTGAGCTCCGCGAGCGCCCTGGCCTGTTCCCGCAAGCGAACCAGCAGCCGCAAGCCCTCCTCAACTGTGGCCCGTTTGGTCGACAAGCCCGTCGCCGCCATGGCTTGAGACAACAACTCGTCGTCGATGTCGATATTGGTCCGCATTCTTGCGACCCGAGCATTGTGTATATATCGACCATGATATACACATCGCCGAGCCGCTGCAAGGCTGCCCGCTTGGGGCCGGATATTGCCCGCTGGGCCAGCGGATCAAGGGAGGGCTATGGCGTAGACACAGTGCCCATCATCGTCGGTCGCGGCCCGGCCTTGTAAATCGTCGTGCGCATCACATCCAAAGGTCAAGTGACCATTCCAGCTGAAATCCGCGAGCGGGCGGGCCTGTTGCCGCAGACCGAGGTCGAATTCGAGTTCGATGGCAAGGTTGTGCAAATCGTTCGCGCGAAGGCCCGAAAGAAGGACGGTCGCGGCGCTCGCCTCGTCGCCCATCTGCGGGGCCGCGGTGATGTCGCGATGAGCACGGACGCGATCATGGCGATGACGCGCGATGACTGAATGACGGCCGTATTGATCGACGCCAACGTTCTTCTCGACCTCATGACGGAGGACGCGCGGTGGCTTGCGTGGTCGGCGGAAGCCATCGAGCGTGCCGCCGACCGCTATCGCCTCGTTATCAATCCGGTCATTTATGCCGAGGTCTCAATTCGGTATTCGCGGATCGAGGAGCTCAACGCCGCCCTTCCGAAAGCCATGTTCGACCGTGAACCAATTCCCTACGAAGCCGCCTTTCTCGCCGGCAAGTCGTTCCTGAATTATCGACGGCGCGGCGGGGCAAAGCAATCGCCGCTGCCGGAGTTGTTCATAGGCGCCCACGCGGCTGTCGCCGGGTATCTGCTGATGACACGGGATGCGGTCCGCTACCGTACCTATTTCCCCAAGCTATCCCTGATTGCTCCGGACTAAGTTGGCGTTCTGGCGGAAGCGGAATCGTTCGCGCGTTTGGTTGCGGGTCGGCCGGAGGTGGTTAGAGCAATATCAGCGCGGCCGTCGCGCGGCCCACACGCAAGCCGCGCTCGCCAAAATAATGGCGGAAACCATCAGCCCGGCAGTAATCAGCCCAGCCGGCGTTATGCGGATCTTCGCCCGTACCGATAGAGTGTCCCCGACCCGAAGATGGACGGCCGCTCTTATCTCCTCAGGGTGGGCCCGGCCGTTTGACGGCGGCCCGGGAATTGCTGGAACTGGCTCAGCCATGCTTGCGCATCCTATCGACACCACGAATATTCGTCCCGGGCACGCCGCAAACCGTCGCCCGTATTTATCATCAACATTCACAGCTCTCTAGCGGTTCCCTGACCACCATGCATCTGGGCCTCGATCTCGGAACATCCAGCGTCAAGGCCATACTGCTGGCCAACACGGGAGAAATCGCCGGTCAAGCCAGCGCGCCGGTTCCCGTCTCTCACCCACACCCGCTCTGGAGCGAACAAAACCCCGAGGATTGGTGGCACGCGGCAACCGGGGCGATCGGCGTCCTTCGTCGCGACCACGACCTGGCGCGGGTACGCGGCATCGGCCTGTCCGGGCAGATGCACGGCGCGGTCCTGCTCGACCACGCGGATCGCGTGTTGCGTCCCGCCATCCTGTGGAACGACGGACGCGCCTACGCCGAATGTGCGATGCTGGAGGCGACGGAGCCGCGGTCGCGCGCCATTACCGGCAATCTTGCAATGCCGGGTTTCACAGCCCCGAAGCTACTGTGGGTTCGCAGCCACGAGCCGGAAATCGCCGCACGCATCCGGCGCGTCCTGCTGCCCAAGGATTGGCTGCGTCTGCGCATGACAGGCGAGGCCATATCGGACATGTCGGACGCCGCCGGAACACTGTGGCTGGATGTCGCCGCACGCCGATGGTCGCCGGCGATGCTGGCGGCGACCGGCCTCGACGAAAGCCATATGCCTGCGCTGGTGGAAGGCACCACGATTGCCGGGCGGCTGCGGGCGAACATCGCCGCGGACTGGGGCTTGCCGGCGGGCATCCCGGTGGCCGGTGGCGGTGGAGACAACGCCGCGGGCGCCATCGGCATCGGCTGCATCGCACCCGGCCAGGCATTCGTTTCGCTTGGTACCTCCGGCGTCATATTCGTGGCCGATGCCGGATTCCTGCCGGATCCCGATCGCGCGGTGCATGCGTTCTGTCATTGCCTGCCGAACATGTGGCACCGCATGTCGGTGATCCTGTCGGCTGCCGGCTCGCTCGCGTGGCTTGTGCGGGCGACCGGCGCGCCGGACGAAACGACGCTGCTGACCGAGCTTGCCGATACCGGTGTGGCCGACAATGGCCGCCCGATTTTCCTTCCCTATCTCGCCGGCGAGCGCACGCCGCACAACGATGCAAAAGCGACCGGCGTGTTCTTCGGGCTCACCGGCTCCCACGGCCGCACCGATCTCACCCGCGCCGTGCTTGAAGGTGTCGCGTTCGCCCTTGCCGACGGACTCGACGCGCTGGAGGCGCGCGGCGATCCCATCGTTTCTCTTGTTGCCATCGGCGGCGGCGCACGCAGTGCGCTGTGGCTGCGTATCCTGGCCTCGGCTTTGGGACGTCCGCTGCGGACGGTGCATGGCGGTGAGGTCGGCCCGGCTCTCGGTGCGGCGCGGCTCGCACGTGTCGCGTGCGGCGATGGCACAGTGGAGGAGACATGCGTACCACCGCGAATCGCCGCTGAATTCACGCCGGAACCCGAATTGTCGCTGCGCCTCGCCCCCCGCCGGGCGCTGTTTCGCCGCCTCTACCCGGCCCTTCGCGCGGTGTTCGCCGATCAGGACACCACCCCCGGGTAAGCGGCGCGCGACCATCCTTTCGCCACAGCGTCGGAACAGGTGCGATCAGAACTGCAACTGCTCCGCGGCCATCGCCAGGCTGCGTCGCGCGCCGTGCTCGTACAACGCCCCCAGCCATTGTCGCAGCGGCGCGACCAGACGCGGCTCCGCCCCCAGCGATCCGAAAAGCTGCGTGATCGACAGCAGCGGCTCCGGGTTGGGGCCACCCTCCTCCGCTTTCCGGCGCAGGATTTCCGCCAACGGGTGACGCACCTCGATCGGTTGCCCCTGTTCATCCACGCCGCGCACCCGGCGCATCCATCCCGCCAGCGACAGCGCTAGCAGATCGACCGAGCCACCCATCTCCAGCCGCGCCGTGATAGGCACCGTCAGCACATTCAGCGGCGCGTCGGTGTTCACCCGTTCCACGGTGTCGCGAATTGCCGGATTCGCGAACCGCGCGATCAGGGTCCGTTTGTAATCATCCAGATCGATGCCCGGCACCGGCGGCAGAGTGGGGCCGGTCTCCCGGTCCATCAGCGCGGCCATCAGCCGGCGCAGCAGGTCGTCTTCCATGGTTTCGTGGATGTAGGTGTGCCCGGCAAGCCGCCCCAAAGCGGCTACCGCCAGATGGCTGCCGTTGAGCAGGCGCAGCTTCATCATCTCGTAGGGCGCCACATCGGGGACGAACTGTGCGCCGACCTGCTCCCACGCCGGGCGGCCGGCAACGAACCGATCCTCGATCACCCACTGGGTAAAGTCCTCGCAAAACACCGGCCAGCGATCGGCGATGCCATAGACACGCTGCAGATACGCGACATCCGCCGGCGCGGTGACGGGGGTGATGCGGTCAACCATCGTATTCGGGAAAACCCCATTGGCGTCGATCCAGTCGGCAAGCGCCGGATCGCGCAAGCGGGCCAGCGAAAGCACGGCATCGTGCAGGACATTTCCGTTGTGCTGGATATTGTCGCAGGTCAGCGCCGTGAACGGTAGTTGCCCCCTCTCCATGCGCCGGCGATAGGACTCCACGATGATCCCGATCGCGCTGCGCGGCGTTTCCGGGGTTGCCAGATCGGCACGGATCAGCGCGTGGTCGGGATCAAGCCGCCGGGTTGCCGGATTGAGGCAATAGCCGTTCTCCGTCACGGTCAGGCTGACGATGCGGACCTCGGGGCGTGCGATCACGTCCAGCAGCGCGGCCGAGGAATCGCCGGCATAGATCGGCTCGGCGATGGAACCGATCACCGCCACGGTTTCGCTGCCGCCACCGCGCTCGACCAGCGTGTAAAGCCCATCCTGCGGACCAAGGCTTTCCGCCATCCGCCGGTCCGCCGCAAGCAGTCCAGCTCCGCCGATGCTCCAGTGCAGCGCATCGGGATCCTGCTGCATCAGCGCGTGCGTATAGCGCGCCATGTGCGCGCGATGGAACCCACCCAGTCCAAGATGCACGATACCGACACGGCGCTGGTTCAGCGCGTAACGCGGCACCTGCACGACAGCCGGCAGACTGCCGATCGTATCGGCGCGCAGCGGGATCGCGGCTGTGCCGTCCGTCATCGCTACTTCACCGCGCCGAACGTCAGGCCGCGCACAAGCTGGCGCTGGCTGAACCAGCCGAACACCAGGATCGGCACCGTCGCCAGAGTCGCCGCGGCGGACAGCTTCGCCCAGAACAGGCCCTCCGGCGCGGAGAACGAGGCGATGAACGCGGTCAGCGGTGCCGCGTCGTGGGCGGACAGGTTCAGGCTCCAGAACGCCTCGTTCCAGCACAGGATGATCGACAGCAGCGCGGTCGAGGCGATGCCCGGCAGGCCAAGCGGCAGCAGCACATGCACGATCGAATCCCACACGCCGGCCCCGTCGATCCGGCTTGCCTCGATGATCGCCTTCGGCGTTTCCCGGAAGAAGGTGAACAGCATCCACACCCCGATCGGCAGGTTGCTGAGCATGTAGATCAGGATCAGCGCGATCCGCGAATCGAGCAGGCCGGTATCCTTGGCAATCAGATAGATCGGCATCAGAACACCGACGGCCGGCAACATCTTGGTGGACAGCATCCAAAGCAGCGTGTCGCGTGTATACCGTGTCGGATAGAACGCCATGGCGAACGCCGCCGGCACCGCGACCACCAGCATGATCGCCGTGGCACCCAACGAAATGATGATGCTGTTGCTCGCAAACAGCGGGTAGTTGGCGCGGTTGAAAATATCCACGTAGTTTTCCAGCGTCGGGTGGAAGAAGAACACGGGCGGCGTCTGGATCGCCTGCGCTTCCGTCTTGAAGCTGGCGAGCACCATCCAGAAGATCGGGAAGAACATCAACAGCGCCGCCAGCCACGCGATGATCGCGGCCACCGGATGGAAGCTCTTGCCGGGTGCTTTCATACGTCGAGCCGCCTTGCCACGGTGCGGACCAGAAATATCGCCATGATGTTCGCCAGTATGATCGCGATCACGCCCGCCGCCGAGGCAGAGCCGACATTGAACGCAAGCAGGGCGCGCTGATAGATCAGGAACGCCAGGTTCGTGGTCGCAATCCCGGGGCCGCCCGCCGTGGTGACGTAGATCTCGGCAAACACCCCCAGCAGAAAAATGGTCTCGATCATGATCACCACGCTGATCGCGCGGCCCATGTGCGGGATTTGAATGTGGCGGAACATTGCGATCGGTCCGGCCCCGTCCAGTCGGGCCGCCTCCAGCACCTCCTCGTCCAGCGATTGCAGCGCGGTCATCAGGATCAGGAACGCGAACGGCAGCCATTCCCAGGCGATGATCACGATGATGGAGGTAAGCGGGATGGTGGCGAACCAATCCAGCGGTGCCAGACCAAGCCCGCGGGCGATGGCGGCGAACAACCCGTTCACCGGGTGCATCAGCAGGTTCTTCCAGATCAGTGCACTCACCGTCGGCATTACGAAGAACGGCGAGATCATCAGCACGCGGGCGACGCCACGGCCGGGGAAGCTGTTCTCGAACACCGCGGCGAGCATCGCGCCGAACGCCACGGTGACGATCAGCACTACGCCCACCAGGATGACGGTGACGATCAGCGAAGACAGCAGCGCCGGATCACGGAACAGGTACCGATAATTGCTCCATCCGGCGAACCCGTGAATCATCGGGTTCAGCAGGTTGTATCGCCGGAACGAGAACCACAGCGTCATCGCCAGCGGCACGATCGACCACAGCAACAGCAGCGCCACCGAAGGTGCGACGAGTGGCAGCGTGCTCACCGCGCCGCCCTTGCCGCGCAGGGCGCGGCGCAATCGTCCGCTGCGCGGAGGCGAGACCGCTGGCATCGCCCGGCCGCTGCTCATCGTCCGCCCCGACGCTGAGTCATTGCCGCTACTGAAGGTAGCCAGCCTGCTGCATCGCCGATGTCACCTGCGCCTGCGCCCGCTTCAGCATGTCATCGACGCTGGTCTGCCCGGTCAGGGCGGCGGCGAGCAACTGGCCGACAGTGGTGCCGATCGCCTGGAATTCCGGAATCGCCACATATTGTATACCCGTATACGGCACCGGTTGCGCCGTCGGGTGCTGCAAATCGGCGCTCTGGATCGCCTGCTCCACCTGCTTCGCGAACGGCGCCGCCTGGAGATATTCCGCATTGGCATAGGTCGATTGGCGCGTGCCGGGCGGCACCAGAATCCATCCGTTGGTCTGCGCGACCAGCTTGACGTAATCGGCGGAGGTGGCCCATTGCAGGAAGGATTTGGCGATCGCGGCCTTGTGCGAGCTTTTCGGTATCGCCAGCGCCCAGGCCCAGAACCAGTGCGCGCCGTTCGGCACCTTCGCGATCGGCGCCGGCGCAAAGCCCACCTTGCCGACCACCTGGCTGGTCTTCGGGTCAGAGACGAAACCGGCCGCGACGGTCGCATCGATCCACATGGCGCAGTGCCCGGTGGTGAACAGCGCCAGGTTTTCATTGAAACCGTTGGAGCTGGCGCCCGGCGGCCCATAATTGCGCAGCAGGTTGACATAGAACGTGACCGCGTCATGCCATGGCTGTGTATCGAGCTGTGGTTTCCACTGCTGATCAAACCAGCGTCCGCCGAACGTGTTCACCAGCGTATCGACATACGCCATGTTCTCGCCCCAGCCGGGCTTGCCGCGCAGGCAGATACCATATTGCTGCTTGCCGCGATCGGTCAGCTTCTGGGCGAAAGTCTCGATCTCGGTATAGGTCGGCTGCGCCGGCATGGTCAGCCCGGCCCCGTCGAACAGGTCTTTCCGATACATCAGGAACGAGCTTTCCGCATAAAACGGCACCGCCCACAGGTGCCCGGACGAAGAAAGCGCGTCGCGCACAGACTTGAATATGTCGTCGTAATTGTAGCTTTGCGGAAAATCGTCGACCGGCGTCAGCCAGTTCTGCTTGCCCCAGATCGGCGCTTCATAAGACCCGATGGTCATCACGTCGAACTGGCCGCCACCGGTCGCGATGTCGGTGGTCACGCGCTGCCGCAGCACGTTCTCCTCCAGCACCACCCAGTTGATCTTGTTGCCGGTCTGCTGTTCCCATTGGGAGGACAGCTTCTGCATCACGATCATGTCATTGTTGTTGACGGTGGCCACCGTAATGGACTCCGCCAGCGCGGGAACGGCGGTGCAGACTGCAACGATGGCAGCCGCGGCGAGGCGGATACGGAGATGCATGTTTCCTCCCGATTGCTTGACTGAGCAGCCTGCTTGTCAGGATGGAAGAGGATCAGCGGACGGGCGTGCCGTCAAGAAATTCCAGGAGCCAGCATCATGCGGGAACCAGGCGGCCACGCCGCAGCAGCGTGGTTTGTCTCCTACGGGCTGCTCGGGCTGACGCAAAGCGGGCTGGTGCCGGTGTTGATGCCGCTGGTCAGCCGCGGCGCCGGGGCCGCGGGCCTGACCTATGCGGCCTTCACTCTATTGGGTTTGGCCGCGCCGGTACTGGGAAGCTGGGCTGATCGAACCGGCCGGCATCGCGATCTGCTGATCTGGGGATCAGCGGGTGCGGGCGTGCTGCTGCTGTTGTTCGATGCCGCCGCTCCCTCGCTCCGTATCGTGCTCGCGGCCTGCGCCGGGCTCGGTGTGGTGGCGGCGACGGTTGCCGGCAATGTGCTCGCTATCCAGGGATTTCCAGACGCCGCATGGGATGGCCGCGTGGCGCTGCTGCAGCGCTTTGTCAGTGCCGGGCAAGTGATCGGGCTGGTGGGCGCCGGCTTGCTCGCCCGCAGCCATCCGGGGCGGGGATTCCTGTGTGCCGGCGTGGCCCTGCTGGCCGCCAGCGCGCTTGCGGTCGTATCAGCGCCCGCCCGCGTGCCACGCGATCCGCGCGACAAGCCAGTACCCAAGCCAATGATCGGCGGCGAAGCCGGTATCACCGGACCGCATCATCGGGGACATCATATTTCGTTGCAGGAGCTTGGCGCGTATCTTCGCGTAATCAACCGACCGCTGCGCCGATTTCTGATCATCTGGCTGATCGCTTACCCGGCTATGAACGGCCTGGCCACGCTGTTCCCCGTTGCCATGACCAGGCAATTCGGAATGCAACCAATTCTGCCGTCGGGCGCCTATGCGATAGGCGTTGCGGCAAGCCTGATGCTCTATACACCAGTGGGGACGACGACCCATCGACTGGGCGGCGAGCGTATGCTGATGCTGGGGCTCGGCGCCCGGCTGGTGTTGCTGGCAGCTATCAGCCTGCTGAGCCTGGCGAGCACCGACTGGACGGGATGGCTGGTGCTGGTCGGGTTTGCACTGATGCAGTTCGTATGGCCGCTGCTCAGCGTTCCCGCCAATTCGCTTTCCATACGGCTGGCACCGAACGCGCGCGGCGAGAGCATCGGGTTATTCAACGCCGCTACCTCGCTGGCCTCCTCGGTCGGATCGGCGATTGCCGGCGCGATCTTTGGATTGTTCGGCTTCGCCGGATTGGCGGCGGTTACATTCGTGACGGTGTTGATTGCACTGCTGTTGGCGGCAGTCTGGTTGCCGAAGGCGCCGCGGTGAGCGCGTGCCCGGTTGGCAACGACATTATCCGAGTACGGGCCGCTCTGTCGAAGGCGTGGATGGCCGGGACAAGCCGGACAAGCCCGGCCATGACGACCTGCCCGGCCGTGACGACGTGGTAACCAAGCCCGGCCAGCCCCACTATTCACCAGCCTCAGGAGGAATGGGCGCTCGCCAGCAACCGCTCGATCGGGTCCCAGACGAAAGCGGTCTGCGGCACCGCGCGCCCCCCGACCCGCACTACGCTCTCCGCCACCGCGCGTCCGCCCAGCCGCTGGTAGAACCACCGGCTCGGGTTTTCCCGCAGCACCCAGAGATAAGCCGACCGGCAGCCGCTCTCGGCCAGGAACGCCGCCGAGGCGCGCATCAGCCGCCGCCCTATGCCGCGATCCCGCCAGTCGTCCAACACATACAGCGTCTCGATCTCGCCTTCCGCCAGCCGCTGCCCGCTGACATCGCGTATCCGCGCCCGTCCCGCGCTGGCAAACCCGATAACCCGCGGTCCGCTCCCCGCCGGCACGTCGATGCCGGACGCTGTGGCCACGAAAACGCCCACGCCGCCGCGGATCGCGCCATCGTAATGCGCGGCTTGCCGGGGCATCGACAGCCCCGCCAGATATCCATCGGGCAAAATCCCCGGGTAGGCCGATCGCCACGCCGCCACGTGCACCGCGCCGATGGCCACGGCATCCGCCGGCCGCGCCCGCCGGACCCCGATCACGACTTGTCTCCCTTGCGCTCCAGCACCGCGACGAAAAATCCGTCCGTCCCATGCCGCGCCGGGGACAGCGCCAGAAATTCCCCACGCATCAATTCCCGGGGCATCGGGGGCGAACCGCTTGGCCACGCGCGCTCCAGCGGGACCACGGCGAAGCCGGGCTGGCGGGCAAGAAACGACGTCACCTGGGCCTCATTCTCCTCAAGGAGCAAGGAGCAGGTAGCGTAGATCAATCGGCCGCCGATGCGAACAAGTCCTGCCGCCGAATCAAGAATTGCCGCCTGCTTGGGCAACAGCTCGTCCAGATCGACCGGCGACACCCGCCGTCGCGCGTCCGGATTGCGCCGCCAGGTCCCCACGCCAGTGCAGGGCGCATCCACCAGTACGCGGTCGAACCCGCCCGCCCGCCGCTTCAGCGCCTTGTCGCCGGGCGCCAGCACATGCCGTTCCACATTGTGCACGCCCGCCCGCCGCAGCCGCTTCACCGCCGCCTCCAGCCGGGGCGCTGAAACATCGCAGGCCAGGATGTGCCCGCGGTTTTCCATCGTCATCGCCAGGGCCAGCGTCTTCCCACCGGCGCCGGCACACAAATCGGCCACCCGCGCCCCCGGCCGTGCATCGGCCAGCAGTGCAACGAGTTGGCTGCCCTCGTCCTGAATCTCGACCAGCCCGCCCTGGAATGCCGGGCCTGCCGTTATCGTCCGCCGCCCGGGGACGCGCAGGCCCCAGGGCGAGAACGGAGTCGGTTCCGCCTCGATCCCCTCCGCAGCAAGCGCGACGCGGGCGTCCTCGCGGGTTCCTTTCAGCAGATTGACCCGCAGGTCCATAGGAGCGGGAACCAGCAATGCGGCCATTTCCGCGGCCAGCCTCGGCCCGAACCGGGCTGCCAGATGCGGCAGCAGCCAGTCGGGCACCTCGAACCGGACGGCGTCCGGCATGTCCGGACGGTCGAGCGTATGTCCCTCCAGCCGTTGCAGCACCGCCCGTTCGGCGTCGGACAGCATCGCCGGGGCGAACCGCACGCCGGAGAAGAGCTGCGTCAGCTCGGCCAGCGAGTTGCCCTCAAGCAGCACCGAGGCACCGGCCAGCAGCCGCGACGTCGGCGTTGCCCGCAGCCACCACACCAGCCGCCGCCATTCCCGCAGCACCGTCCAGACGCGGTCCGAGATGGCGCGCCGGTCCGACGCGCCAATGAAGCGCCGTGCCCTGAAGAACTCGTTCGCCACCGCGTCGGCCGGTCGCGGATCCGCCTCGATCGCCGCGAGCAGTTCGATCGCTGCCTGTAACCGTCCGGCAGGGCTCATGGAACGAGATTGGCGAGCGGGATTGCTTCCGCTTCAGCTGCCCGGCGCCAAGCCTGATCGAACGTGGCGAGCGGCAGGTGGGTCCGCCGAGGGAGTTCCAGGTAACTTGCATCGTAGCTGGTCAGCCGATGCGCGACTGCAAGCGCGACGGTCGTTCCCCAACTTTCACTAAAAGGCAGGTCGTCGGGCAACACTGGCATGCTCGCCAGTTCGCGAAATAGCGACGCTATCTCGTCGAGTGCGATAAGTCCGCGGCGATGGCGTGTGACAACCGAATTCGCGACCTCGGAGTACCAGATCGCCGGAACCAGTGCTCCGCTGCTAGCGACAGCGGCCATGAGCGCCTGCGCGGCGCCGGAATACCGCTCCTCGGGCCAGATCGCCGCGAGAGCAACGGATGCATCGAGAACGAGGAGCGCCACTAGTATCGATGGCCCTCATGCCGCCAGGCCAGGATTTCCTCCAGGCTGACAGTGCCGTGCTCCGCTCGGAGCTGCTCCCGCAACTCGGCCAGCTTTTCGACCGCCCGCCGCGCCCGCTCCACGTCATGTGCCACTGGCGCCGGGACCAGACGAGCGATTGGCCTGCCGTGACGACTGACCGTGATCTCCTCCCCACGCTCGACGCGGTCGAGCAGATCCGCCAGGCTGGTGTCCTGTTCATCGACAGATAGGTTCGTCGCCGCGCTCATGGTTCCGATCTACGCTCGCTTGCCGGCCGTTTCCAAGGGCGGGTTCATCAGGTCGTGCAATTCGGCCGCCGAGCCGCGCAGCCCGTACTCGTCCGGCTGCCCGCCGCGGTTCACCCAGAATACCCGAAACCCGAACTCCCGCGCGCCGAACGCATCCCACGGATTGGAGGAAAAGAACGCCATCTCGCCCGCCGTCAGGCCGAACTGGTCCTCCGCTAGGCGATAGACCCGCGGATCGGGCTTGTACACGCCAATCGCGTCCACGCTCAGCACCGCATCCAGCAGCCGTTCGATCCCCGCCGCCGCAACCGCCTCAGCCAGCATGTCCGGCTCGCCATTGGACAGGATGGCCCGCCCGATCCCCTTGGTCGCCAGCCCGTGCAGCATGGCCGGAACTTCGGGATACGCCGAGAGCGTCCGATACGCTGCCAGCACGTCCCGCAACAGCGCCTGGTCGGTTATCCCGTGCCGCGCCGCCACCACCGCCAGCGACTCCTGCGCCAGGGCCCAGAATCCGCGATACCGTCCGGCCAGCGAACGCACCCAGGTGTATTCAATGTGCTTGGTCCGCCACTCCAGGCTGATCCGTTGCCAGTCGGGCCCCAGCCGCCCGGCGTGCGCGCGCATGGCCGCGTTCACGTCCAGCAGCGTGCCATAGGCGTCGAACACGGCGACTTTCACCGGCATAACTCAGTCCTGCCGGTAATTCGGCGCCTCGCGCGTGATCGCCACGTCATGCACGTGACTCTCCCGCAGAGCCGCCCCGCTGACCCGTCGAAACCGTGCACTCTCCTGCAAGTCCCCGATGGTGCGGCTGCCGGTATAGCCCATGCCGGCGCGCAGCCCGCCAACCAGCTGGTGCACCACCTGCGCCACGGGCCCCTTGTAGCCGACCCGGCCCTCCACCCCCTCCGGCACCAGCTTGAGCTGGTCCTTGATATCCTGCTGGAAATACCGATCCGCCGAGCCCCGCGCCATCGCGCCCAGGCTGCCCATGCCGCGATACGATTTGTACGACCGCCCTTGATAGAGGAACACCTCGCCCGGCGCCTCGTCGGTGCCGGCCAGCAACGATCCCACCATCACCGCGTCTGCCCCCGCGGCGATCGCTTTCACGATGTCGCCCGAGGTGCGCATCCCGCCATCCGCGATCGCCGGTACCCCGCGCTCCCGGCAGGCTGCCGCGCTCTCCAGCACTGCCGTGAACTGCGGCACCCCCACCCCGGCGACCACCCGCGTCGTGCAGATGCTGCCCGGGCCGATGCCGATCTTCACCGCGTCCGCCCCGGCCTCGATCAGCGCCAGCGCGCCTTCCGGCGTCGCCACGTTGCCCGCCACCACCTGTACCGAGTTCGACAGTTTCTTGGCCAACTCGACCGCCGCCAGCACGCCCGCCGAATGACCGTGCGCGGTATCGACCACCAGCACGTCCACGTCCGCCGCCACCAGCGCACGGCCGCGCGCGTCCCCGTCGGCGCCGACCCCGATCGCGGCCGCCACCCGCAGCCGGCCCAGCTCGTCCTTGTTGGCGAGCGGATGCGCCTGCGCCTTGTCCATGTCCTTCACGGTGATCAGGCCGACGCAGCGATACGCCTCATCGACCACCAGCAGCTTCTCGATCCGGTGCCGGTGCAGCAGATGCCGCGCCTGCTCCGGATCGACGTCGCCGCGTACCGTGACCAGGTTCTCCCGCGTCATCAGCTCATACACGCGCAGGCCGGGGTCGGTCGCGAACCGCACGTCCCGGTGGGTCAGGATGCCGACCAGCCGGCCGGTTCCGCGCTCCACCACCGGGATGCCGCTGATCCTGTGCGTTGTCATCAAAGCGCGGGCATCGGCGAGCGTCTGGTCGGGATGGATGGTGACCGGATTGATCACCATGCCCGATTCGAACTTCTTCACCTGCCGCACCTGCGCGGCCTGTGCCTCGGCGTCCAGGTTCTTGTGGATCACGCCGATCCCGCCGAGCTGCGCCATGGCGATCGCCATGTCGCTTTCGGTGACGGTGTCCATCGCCGCCGAGATCAGCGGCACGTTCAGCCAGATGTCGCGGGTCAGGCGGGTGCGGGTGTCCGTGCTGGTCGGCAACACTTGCGAATAGGCGGGTACCAGCAGCACGTCGTCGAAGGCCAGCGCCTCCTCGATGCGGACAATGCGCGAGAGATCGCTGGGGATGTCGAATGCCATGGTCGGGCAAAGCCTTTCCGAACCTTGGCGGCTCCACATAGGCCGGTGTCCGTGCCGGCGCAAGCACGATGCCATGGGTTCTTCGATGCGGTCGATCAGCCGCGTGGCGGACGTGTCGATCAACAACGTGGCGAAGCTCCTGGCCGATGCCGGTGAGGCGTGCGAGGCATTCCACAACGCAACCGTGCGGAACACATCAGCACGTTATTTGTAGAGCGCCAAAGCCTCACTATGCGGATGAGCATGTGCCGCTTCACCCTACTTACTAACGGTTTCCCCAGAAAGGTCGAAAACCACAGCCGCGCCTTGTCGCTGTTTTATGTGGATTACGCTTTCGCCCGCATCCAGGAAATACTCAAATGCACCCCAGCGATTGGCGTCTGGCATCTCCGATCGTCTTTGGTTTGGGGCATGGACGATATGTGGCGTTGATTGATGCCGGAGACGAACCGCCGAAGCGCTCAACGATCTTAAGGGATAAGAAGCTCAGACTGCGGCACTACCGGCACGAGGCGGCGGTGCGGCGCGCCGTGCGGATCGGCGGTGGCGACCGGCCGGAATGTGCCGAGACGGCTATTTGAACAGTTTTGCCCGTGCCGTGGCGATGCGATGCAGCTCGTTCCGATGCGCCCGGCAGCGCTGCAAAAGGGTGTGGTTGCGGGGCGCACCGGAGATGTGCCGCGGGGTCTGCAGCTTCGATCCCGACATCTGGGCGTCTATCCACTCGCGCAAGCTGAGATTGTCCTTGGGCGAGCCGAGGCTGAAGATCTGCGGCGTGGCGTCGAGGTAGCGAAGCTGCTGACACTCCTCCTTTTCCTCGTCGATCCAGGAGACGTAGCCGCCGGACAGGACCTGGCGGGGCTCCGTGATCGCGCCGGTGAAACTGTACCGTATGCCGGGCATCGCGACCGGATCGTAGTAATTCGGGGTGACGAAATCCGATACGGCGATGCCCTGGATGTCATAGGCGAATGTGTCGGCCTCACACGGATCGCAGGCTTCGACCAGATAGGCGAACTGGCCGGGGCGATCCCTGACCTCCTCCTTGATCACCTCGATGGCGGTCGAGGTCTGCAACCGGCTGCCGTACGGATCCACGAGCATTTCCACCACTTCATGGCTGGCGGCCACCGTCCATCCGTCGTTCTGCGTCGTCGCCAGCACCTTGGCGTAGGGTTCGTGGTGGGTCGTTCGGTGAAAGCCGCCTTTGTTGGGTGGCAGATGGCTCACCAGTTGCACCGGCCATACGCCGGACGGCACTTTCCGCATGTCCGGCAGATAGATCACGGTGCCCTGCACCGGCCAGAACTGCGGCACGTCGCGGATGACCTGCATGTTCAGCGCGGCCGCCGCCGTCCGCACGAGGTCCTCGTCCAGTTGGCCGGTGGTGTCCACCAGCCCGATCTGAATGACTGACATGACAGGCTTCCTCCGCGCGGCTTTCCCGTGCGTAGCTGACACGATCGCCGACCGACATGTCCAGAGCCAACGGCCTGCATCACCGGCAGCTTGAGTCGGCGGGATGGCTTGCGCACACTCCGTCCTCATCGTCGCCGGACCCGCAGCATGACCAGTCTCGATCGCCTGCGCCTGCAACGGATCGCCCGTCGCCTGCTGGCTCCGTTCGACCGGCCGGGGGCGCCCGGCGTGACGCTCGGCCTGGTGCTCGGCGATGAGCTGGTGGTCCAGGAAAGCGCGGGTCTTGCCAGCATCGAGCTGGATGTCCCGATCGGCGCCGGCACTTGTTTCCGCATCGCCTCGGTCTCCAAGCAGTTCACCTGCGCCGCGATCCTGCTGCTCGCCGAAGCCGGCCGGCTGGATGTGGAAGACGATGTCCGCCGCTGGTTGCCGGAGCTGCCCGATTTCGGCGGCCGCATCACGCTCGAGCACCTGATGCACAACACGTCCGGCATCCGCGACATGCTGGAGATCATGCGGCTGGGCGGCGTCGATCTGGCCCACCCGATCCGGCATGAGGACCTGGCGGCGGGCATCTGCCGCCAGCGTGGCCTGAATTTTCCACCCGGCAGCCGGTACCTGTACAGCAACTCCAACTTCCTGCTGCTCGGCCGCGTCGTGGAGAAGGTCACCGGCCAACCGCTGCGGGAGTTCCTGGATCAGCGCATTTTCGGTCCGGTGGGAATGAGCGCGACCCGCCATGTGGAGAGCCCGTCGGAACCGGTCTCCGGCCTTGCCACCGGCTATGTTGCCGATAAAGCCGGCGGATGGCGACGTGCCCAGCATGGGTTCCCGCTGCACGGGGAAGGCGGGCTGGTTTCATGCGTGCAGGATCTGGCGTTGTGGCACGCGCATCTCGGCTCCCCGCGCGGTGCGGCCATGGCGCAGGCGCTGACGGCGCAACTCCCGTTCACCAACGGCCGGCCAAATGCGTACGCGCGCGGCCTGAGCGTGGGGCAGTATCGCGGCCTGGGGGTCGTGGAGCACGGCGGGTTATGGCCCGGCTACAAGACCGCGTTTCTGCGCATCCCCGATCGCCGGCTGGCGCTGATCTGCATAACCAATGATGGCAGCGCCGATCCGCGTTCCATCGCCGCGCGGGCGCTGGATGCGGTGATCGAGGGCATGGCCGGCGTGCATCCGGCGCCACGCATGCCAGATGGCACGGATGCCGAGAATTTCGTCGGCCGCTGGCTCGACCGGGAGCGCGGAGCCACGGTTGACATCGCGCGGACCGACGCCGGTGACATCACGGTGGCTGTCCACGGCGTCGCGTTTGTCGCCCAGCCGACCGACGACGGCCGCCTGGGGGCTCCCGCCAGCAGCACGCACTTTACCTTTCGCCTGCAGCCCGACCCTGAGACGATGGAGGTTGAGCAGGATGCCGGCGCCGTAGCCACCTATCATCGGATCGGCGGCGACGCGATGTTGCCGCCTGGACTGTCCGGCCGTTACGTCAATGACGAGATCGCGGCGACCTGGACGATCGACGGCTCCGAGCTGACCGTCGCCGGCCCAATGCGGCTCGGCGCGACCTGGTCGGTCGAGCCGATCGAGGGCGACGTGATCCGCATCATGATGCCGACATTGCTCTACGACGCCTGGCTCGACGTGCGGGTCCTGCGCGACGCTGCTCAGCAGGTCACCGGGTTGCACGTCAGTGGCAATCGTGTGCGGGAGCTGGTGTTCCGCCGTTGCTATGTCCCGTAGAGCGATCCCGCGCTATGCGGCGCGGTCCTGGCGCGGGTCCTCGCGGCTGCTTGCCTGGATATGGGTTGCCAGCGCATCGGTGACCGGCTGACGGGCGTGGCGCGCCTTCGTCAGTACGATCCCGTATTCCGGCAGCATCGGCAGCCCCTCGTCCGGGCGGACCGGCCGCAGCCCCTCCGGCAGCCAGGCCTGGGCGGAGATGGTCACAGCCAGCCCCGCCAGCACCGGCAGGTGTGTGCCCACCTGTGAACCCGAGGTGTAGGCGACGCGGTAGCGGCGGCCGGCGCGCTCCAGGGCCTGCACGGCGGCGCACCCCCAGTCGCAGCCGCGACGATCGTCCAGCGGCTCCGCGCTGGCGAGCGCCAGCGGCAATGGATCCAGCCGATGCGGCGAATAGCGCGTGGAGGTCACCCAGGCGAGCCGTCCACGCCATAGCGGCATGGCGGACATGCCAGGGAGTACGGCCTCGCTCGACAGCAACGTGAGATCCAGCTCCTCGCGGCGGATGTGCTGGACCAGTTCGGCGGATGGTTCGCACAACACGTCGACCTGCACGGCCGGATGGCTTTCGGCGAAGCGCTTCAGGATCGGCGGAAGATAACCGAACGCATAATCGTCGGGCGTGCCGAGCCGGACCGTACCGGCGATCTGCGGCGCCCGGAACGTGGTCATGACCTCGTCGTTGAGGGCAAGGATGTCCCGAGCGCGCGACAGCAGATATTGCCCGTGCGGCGTCAGCTCCACCGAGCCGCCCTTGCCGCGGGTAAGGACGGGCTGGCCAAGCATCTCTTCCAACCGTTTTATCTGCATCGACACCGCCGACTGCGTGCGCCCGACCAGGGACGCCGCGCGGGTGAAGCTGCGCACCTCCGCGATCAGCACGAAGGCGCGCAGGAGATCGGTATCGAGCGACTGAGGCAGATTCATAAGCATCAATATCGGTGATCTACTTCATAAGCGCAATTCGTTTTACTGATGTACGGGGGCGCACCAAATGAGCATCGCACCATTCGGAACGTTACAGGAGGTGCCCCATGGCAACCCAATCGCTAAATCATTCATTCCTGATGGATCAGCCGGCACCGACGCCGCGTCCCGAACGCTCCGTCGCCGCGCCGCGCCAACGTCGCCCACGCCTGACGCTGGGCTGGACCTGGCTACGTGACGCGTACCGCCGCCATCGGTCACGGGCCGTGCTGTCGCGGCTTGATTCCTACCAGCTCAAGGATATCGGGCTGACATTCGCCGAGGCCGAGAACGAGGCGAACAAGGCGTTCTGGCAGCGCTGAGCAAATCGCGGGAGCCTTGTCACGGCAGGGCTCCCGCCAGTCTCCCACCCTTACAACCTCCCACCCCGCCAACCTCCTACAAGGATTCCTGGCACCACCTGCCGAATAGCGGCGTTGCTGGTTTCACATACCGCTCGCTCGCCGCGACGACAGTGCCGGCATTGCCAAGGGGTCTCGCCGACGCACATAACACACATCATGCCCCGCCGCGCCTCGCGACCCCGGGCCTACGCTCCCGACCCGGCGGCGCCGGGCCGATGCTGCGACCTGCCGGGCTGCCCAGCCGCGGGCGAGTATCGCGCCCCGAAATCCCGGCGAAACCTGAAAGAATACTGGTGGTTTTGCCTGGAGCATGTTCGGGCCTACAATGCCTCCTGGGATTACTACAAAGGCATGACGCCGGGGGAGATCGAAACCGAACTGCGTCGAGACACCGCCTGGCAGCGCCCGAGCTGGCCGCTTGGCCGCCTGGGCGCCGCGAGCTGGCAGGATGAGCTGTTGCGCGATCCGCTCGACGTCCTGGCGGCCGGGCAGTTCCGGCACCGGACGGAGCGGCCGGCCGGCGCAACCCCGCCCGAACTGCGGGAGCCGCTGCAAACACTCGGGCTATCCTGGCCCCTGACCATGCCGACGCTGAAGGCACGCTATAAGGAGCTGGCGAAACGCCACCATCCGGATGCGAATGGCGGGGATCGCACGGCGGAGGAACGGTTGAAGACAATCAACCTTGCCTACGCCACATTGCGGTCCCGACTTACGGCGGGCGAGCGCGTCGCGGCAGCACGCTGACGCCCCGCCCATCTTTACACAGGTTCCGCCGCGACTAGAATTTTCCGTGAACGCACAGGACATGCCGGTTGATGAACAAGGTCACTTCTCTCGCCGAAATCCGCCCCACCTCCGCGATCGATCTTCCCGATACGAAGGTGGTCGCCCGCGAGGCATTCGACATCGAGACCGACATGGTGGTGCCGGCCTTTTCCGTGCGGACCGAACATGTACCGGACCTGGACCTTGCATACCGGTTCGACCGTGAGACCACGCTGGCGATCCTTGCCGGTTTCGCGTTCAACCGGCGAACCATGATCCAGGGCTATCACGGCACCGGCAAATCGACGCATATCGAGCAGGTGGCCGCGCGACTGAACTGGCCCTGCATCCGCGTCAATCTCGACAGCCATATCAGCCGCATCGACCTGATCGGCAAAGACGCCATCGTGCTGCGCGACGGCAAGCAGATCACCGAGTTCCGCGAAGGCATCCTGCCGTGGTGTTTGCAGCACGCCTGCGCCCTGGTGTTCGACGAATACGACGCCGGACGGCCGGACGTGATGTTCGTGATCCAGCGCGTGCTGGAGGTGGAGGGCAAGCTGACCCTGCTGGATCAGAACCGGGTGATCCGGCCGCACCCCTCGTTCCGGCTGTTTTCGACCGCCAATACCGTCGGGCTCGGCGACACCACCGGGCTGTATCACGGCACCCAGCAGATCAATCAGGGGCAGATGGACCGCTGGAACATCGTCGCCACGCTGAACTACCTGCCGCACGCGCTGGAGACGTCGATCGTGCTCGCCAAGATGGACGTCGATGACGACGACAAGGCGATGAAGAAGCGGGTGGAGAGCATGGTCGCGCTGGCCGACCTGACACGCGCCGGCTTCATCAACGGCGATATCTCCACCGTGATGTCACCGCGCACGGTGATCACCTGGGCCGAAAATGCGCGCATCTTCGGCGATGTGGGCTTTGCCTTCCGCATGACCTTCCTGAACAAGTGCGACGAGGCGGAGCGGGCGACGGTCGCTGAATACTACCAGCGCTGCTTCAACGAGGAGATCCCCACGGGAGTGCTGGCCCGGAAGGTCGCTTAGGTCCCACGCGAGGCGGGGGGCACGATACCGCCTCTCCCGCTTGCGGGAGAGGTCGGATTGCGCAGCAATCCGGGTGAGGGCAGTTCCCCGCCGAAGCGCGGTTAAACGGAGGGGAACATGCTCGCACGACGGGAATTGCTAATCGGCGGCAGTATCGGCGTCGCCGGACTGCCGCGTCTGTCGCGCGCCGCCGGCCCGAGCCAACCGGAACTGATCGAGGTGGCGCGGTCGCCGCGGTTCATCTGGAACGCCGTCGCCCTGACCAAGGCCGGGCGCATCTTCGTCGGCATGCCGCGCTGGCCCGGGTTCAACGACACACCGTCGGTCGCGGAGGTGATGCCGGACGGCTCCCTGGCGCCCTATCCGGGCGGTGAATGGAACACCTGGGCGCCCGGCCACGCGGTGGAGAATGCATTCGTCAGCGTGAACACCGTCCACATCTTTGACGATGACTCGCTCTGGGTGGTCGACCAGGGCTCGCCGTTCTTCGGCAGCACCATCCCGGGGGCGCAGAAGGTGGTGCAGATCGATACGCGCACCAACAAGATCGCGCGCGTGCTGCGGTTCGCGCCGGACATCCTGCCGCCCGGCGCCGGGCTGAACGATATCCGCATCCATGGCCAGACGGCGTATTTCACCAATTCCGGGCTCGGCGGTATCGTCGTGGTCGATCTAGCCAGCGGGAACGCCTTGCGGCGGCTGTCGCAGACCCGGTTCACCCAGGCGGACCCGCATCGGCCGCCGGTGGGCGAGGATGGCGTGATCGTCCGCATGCCCGACGGCAAGCCGCTGACCGTGAACTCCGACCCGATCGAGATCAGCCCGCATGGCGACTGGCTCTATTTCCAGCCGCTGGCCGGGCCGCTGTGGCGGGTGCGGGCCAAGGATCTGGCCGACCCCGCGTTGTCGGAGGATCAGCTTTCCACCCGGGTCGAGTACGTCTTCGACACCCCGCCACTGGTCGGCACCATCATGGACAGCCGCGGCAATATCCTGCTCGCCGAGATGGGACGGCCGCGCGTCACCGTGCTGACCCCGGATGGCTGGACCCGCACGCTGATCGAGGATGACCGGCTGTGGGGGCCGGACGCGCTGTTCATTGATTACCAGCGATATCTTTACATCCCGGTGCCGCAGTTGGCGCGCATGGCCTTCTTCCAGGGGCCGAACGGCACGTCCAAACAGCAACTGCCGTTCCGCATCTACAAACTGAAGCTGCCGGACTGGCTCGGCGACCGGGTCTCCAGCAGCGCATGAACACGACGGACTGAGACATGAGCGGCACCAGCAAGGACAACACCAGGGCTGAGGAGTTCAAGCGCGCCACCGCCGGCGTTTTGCGGGCGATCGCGGAGAACGCCGAGGTGCAGGTGAACTTCCAGCCCGGCCCCTCCGGCCTGGCGGGCAAGCGGGCACGCCTGCCGCTGCCGACCCGCGCGCTGCCGCCGGCCGAGATGGCGAAGCTGCGCGGTGCGTCCGACGCCATCGCGCTGCGCCTGCGCCATCACGACGATGCGGTGCACAATGCCCGCATGCCGTCGCGGCGCGAGGCGCGCGATGTATACGACGCATTGGAACAGGCCCGTGTGGAGACCGTGGGTTCGCATCACATGGCCGGTGTCGCCGCGAACCTGCGCGCCAAGCTGGCCGAGGAATGCGAGGCCGAAGGCTATGACCGGATGACGCGGAAGGACCAGCTTCCGGTCACCGCCGCGCTGGCCTTGCTCGCCCGCGAGCAGATGTCGGGCGAGGCCCCGCCGGATGCGGCGCGGCGGGTCCTGGATCTGTGGCGGGACACGCTCAGCGCCGATGCCAGCACGGCGATCGCCGATCTCGGCCGCACGCAGAACGACCAGCGCGCGTTTGCCCGCGCGGCACGCAAGCTGCTCGCGGTCATGGAACTGGCGGAAGCCGAGGCCGACGCGGAGCCCGAGGATCAGACCGACGAGGGCGAGCAGGGCGGCGAGCAATCCGGGCAGGACAATTCGCCCGAAGGTGAAGGCCAGACCGAGTCCGATACCGAGAGCATGCTCGGCGCCCAACCCGAGGAAATGGAAGGCGAGGCGGCCGACGACACCGGCGACGAGTCCGAGGAAGAGGCGGCGGTGGCTGAGGGCGATGACCGTCCGGGCGGCCCGCAGCCTCGGCGCGAGCGCCCCAATCCGGACGATGCCGCGGTGTACCGTGCCTATACGCGGCTATACGACGAGGAGATGGCGGCCGAAGATTTGTGCGATCCGGACGAGCTGACCCGGTTGCGCCAGCAACTGGACCAGCAGTTGCAGCATCTGCAAGGGGTGATTTCGAAGCTGGCGAACCGGTTGCAGCGGCGGCTGATGGCGCAGCAGCAGCGCGCGTGGGAGTTCGATCTGGACGAGGGACTGTTGGACGCCGGCCGGTTGTCGCGCGTGGTGGTGAACCCGATGCAGGCGCTGTCGTACAAGCAGGAACAGGAGATGGAGTTCCGCGACACGGTGGTGACACTGCTGATCGACAATTCCGGGTCGATGCGCGGCCGGCCGATCACCGTGGCGGCGATGTGCGGCGACATACTGGCCCGCACGCTGGAACGCTGCGCGGTCAAGACGGAGATTCTGGGCTTCACCACGCGCGCCTGGAAGGGCGGGCAGAGCCGCGAGAAATGGGTGCAGGACGGCAAGCCGCGCAATCCCGGCCGGCTGAACGACCTGCGGCACATCATCTACAAGTCGGCCGACGCGCCGTGGCGGCGGGCGCGCAAGAATCTCGGGTTGATGCTGCGCGAGGGGCTGCTGAAGGAGAATATCGACGGCGAGGCGCTGCTGTTCGCGTATCGCCGGCTGCTGGGGCGCTCGGAGCATCGGCGGATTCTGATGGTGATCAGCGATGGCGCGCCGGTGGATGATTCCACATTGTCGGTGAACCCGGGCAACTACCTGGAGAAGCATCTGCGCGAGGTGATCCGCGATATCGAGAGCCGCGAGCAGGTGGAGCTAATCGCGATCGGCATCGGTCATGATGTGACGCGGTATTATCGGCGGGCGGTCACGATCGTTGACGCGGAAGAACTAGGCGGCACGATGATGAAGAAGCTGACCGAGCTATTCGATGAGGATGCCGATGCGGCCTGGGCGCGTGCGGCGGCGGAGCGGTCGGCGCTGGTGGTGTAGGGGCACCTGAAATCGGCTCGCTCTCCACAAGCCCGTCATACCAACCCACGTTGATGCTGACCCTTCCCGTCATGGCCGGGACTTGTCCCACGACTGTCCGGTTCAATTTGGTGGACACGGCGCACGGCGTCGATTCTTCTCGCTCCGACGCGTTTCGCGACGAATCGGACATGAGAGGGGCCAGCGCCGTGCCGCACCAGAATACTGTGTTTCGTCAGATCACCAAGCTGATCCCGTGCGGCGTATTGGATCGGCTGATTGCCACATCGGGTGCGGACGCGCGGGTGCGGCGGCTCAGTACCGGCGATCAGTTGCTGGCGATGATATTCGCCCAGCTCGCTGGCGCCAGAAGCATCCGCCATCTCGAGGCCATGCTGGAGAGCCACGGCGCACGACGCTATCACTCGGGACTGCGCCGGGTGCATCGCTCGACGCTGGCGGATGCCAACGCCAAGCGCCCGGCCGAGGTGTTCACCGGGCTGTTCGCCGCCATGGTTGGCGGACTGCAACGCGGGCTGCGCCGCAGCATCGGCGAGTGCGTGCATTTGATCGATTCCACCAGCATCCGGCTGAACTGGCTGAGCGCGGAGTGGTCGCAGTTTTCCGCCGCGGTGTGCGGCGTGAAGGCGCACGTGATCTACGATGCCGCGGCCGAGCGGGCGGTATATTTGGCGGTAACCCCGACGCGGGTGAACGACATCACCGCGGCCAAGGAGATGCCGATCGAGCCCGGCGCCACCTACGTGTTCGATCTTGGCTACTATGACTACGCCTGGTGGGACTACGCCTGGTGGGCGAGGCTGCACGAGGCCGGCTGCCGCATTGTCACCCGCCTGAAGACCAACACGCCGCTGCGCGTCCGTGAGACGCGCCCGGTTGCCGAGGGCGGCCCGATCCTGTCCGACCGCATCGGATTGCTTCCCGAACGGCTGGCCAAGAGCCGGCGCAACCCGATGCACGACGCGGTGCGGGAGATCAAGGTGAAGCTCACCACCGGCAAGGTGTTGCGCATCCTGAGCAACGACCTCGATGCACCCGCAACCGAGATCGCCGAGCTTTATAAGCGCCGCTGGGCGATCGAGCTGTTCTTCCGCTGGATCAAGCAGACCCTGAAGATCGGGCATTTCTTCGGCACCAGCGAGAACGCCGTGCGCATCCAGATCGCGGTGGCGCTGATCACGTTTCTCCTGATCAAGCTGTCTCATGCGCGGCAGAGCGCGGTCGAAAGTCTCACCACCTTCGCGCGTCTGCTGGCTGCCAACCTCAGGCATCGTACGCCGCTCGATGCGTTGTGGCGAACCGGCCCGGCTGTCGATCCCGCACCCACCCAAAATAACCCCAAATGGCGTTACTCTGGCAATGAGAGCGCAACCGGACAGTCGTGGGCTTGTCCCGGCCATCCATGACTTTGTCGCCCACCGCGCCGCTCGTTCGCTTTACCTGCGGCGGGATGCTCCATACAGACACTTACCGCGCCCGCTGCACCGTATAATCTGTAACATCCCGCAGCGCTCGCCGAAACACCGAATCCGGAAACACCCCCAGCGCCGCTTTCGCCGCCTGTGCGAACTCTCCCGCCCGATCCAGCGTGCGGTCGATCGCCTTCCGGTTCGCGATCAGCCGCATGGCCTCGCCCAGATCGGCGTCGGTCTGCTCGCCGGCCTCGATCGTGCGCTGCCAGAACGCGCGCTCATCCGGGTCACCGGCCTGGTAGGCCAGCAGCACCGGCAGCGTGATCTTGCCTTCGCGGAAATCGTCACCAACGGTCTTTCCCAGGATGGCCTGGTCGGCCGCATAGTCCAGCGCATCGTCCACCAACTGGAACGCGATCCCCAAGATTCAGCCCGAATGTCGCCAGTGCCGCTTCCTCCGCGTCCGGCCGCTCGGCCACCACCGCCCCCACCTGGCAGGCCGCCTCGAACAGCGCCGCCGTCTTGCCGCGGATCACCTCGAAATAGCGTGGCTCCGATGTGGAAAGATCGTTCTGCGTGACAAGCTGCAACACCTCGCCTTCCGCAATGGTGGCCGAGGCGCGCGACAAGATCGCCAGCACCTTCAGCGAGCCGTCCTCCACCATCAACTCGAACGCCCGCGAAAACAGGAAATCACCCACCAGCACAGAGGCTTTGTTGCCGAACACCGCATTGGCCGACGCCAGCCCGCGGCGCAATACGCTTTCATCCACCACGTCATCGTGCAGCAAGGTCGCGGTATGGATGAACTCCACGCAGGCGGCCAGGCTGACATGGCGCTGCCCGCCATTGGCCGCATAGCCGCACAGCCGGGCGGAGGCGAGCGTCAGCAGCGGACGCAGGCGCTTGCCTCCCGCCGCGACAATATGCGCTGCCAGACGCGGGATCAGCGTCACCGGGCTGTCCATCCGGCCCACGATGGTCCGATTGCACGCTTCCAGGTCATCGCTTACCAGGGCGTGCAGAGCGGTCAGGGCGTCCGGCGGATCGGCGAGAGCGGCCGATTGGCTGCTCACCTCATCCAACAGCATCTCCCGGGTTGCATGTGCTTGCGTCTTGGGCACCATATCGGCGGCCCACAACACTGGGTCAAGGAAACCACCCGCATGCGCGTTGTCGCTACCTCCAACGATCCGGTCCGGCTCTCTTTCCTCGCGGCACTGCTCGCCGATGCCGGGATCGAGGTGGTGCTGCTGGATCAGCACGCCAGCGTGATGGAAGGCAGCGTGCAGGCGATCCAGCGCCGCGTCGCCGTGTCCGAAGCCGACGAGCATCGCGCGCGGCGGGTGCTGACGGAGGCGGGCGAGCTATAACACCAACCCGCGGGGACGAAGACTCCAGATCCGTCATGCCGCCGATCCGTCATTCCCGCGCCCCTCCCGTCATTCCCGCGAGAACGCGGGAATCCAGCGAGGGCCACGAACAACTCGAGGGTTTGCCTGGGGTCCCGCTTTCCGCCGGAATGACGGATTTCGAGTCTTCGTCCGCGCGGGCTGGTATAAATCGCCATCAAGCGCGAACCGCCATCACGCCCGCGCCAGCATCGTTTCATGCGCCGTGAGACGGCGATGCAGCAGATAGATCGGGATCGCCAGGGCGGAAATCGCCGAGGCAGCGAACATCGCCCCCACCGGGCTGCCGTACAGGTCCGCCGCGTGGCCGCATAGCGCCGGCACCACCGCGCCCCCGGCATAATACATCGTGTAGAACAGGCCCATGCCGACCGCCCGGTTCTCCACCCGTGCCGACAGCGTGCCCAGCGCCATGATCACGCTCGGGTGCAGTGCGCCCGGCACGCCGATCAGGACCCCCCACACCACCGGCTGATCCAGCAACCCGAACCCCGCCATGCCGACCACCAGCGACGCCGTCCCGATCAGGAAAATCCGCCACCCGCCGATCCGGCCGACCAGCCCGCCGCCGGCCAGCGTGGCCGGCACATTGCCCCAGGTCGCCAGCCCGATCACCAGCCCGGTCAGCGCCAGCCCCTCTCCGCGCTGCGCCATCAGCGATGGCACGTAAGACAGGAAGCCGGTGAACCCCGCCGTGTACGCCGTCCAGATCAGTCCGGCGACCACCAGACTGACGCACTCCCGCGCGCCGGGCAGTGAGAACGCCCGCGGCACCCCCGCCGCTGTCGGAGAATCCCGGTAAGCCGCGAAAAACAGCGCCGTCACCGCCGCCATCTCCACGCCGCCCGACAGGAAAGCGACGGGCCACCCGAACCGCCGGGCCAGCAGTGGATGCACGATCTGGCTGAGGCCCACGCCGATCGGATACGCCGCCACGGATATGCTGACCGCCAGCATGAATTGGCGGCCGCGGAACCAGTCGGCGATCACTTTGCTTTGCAGCACGATCATGGCAACGGCGCCGACGCCGGAAACCATCCGCCCGGCGGCAATCCCGGCGACGCTCAGGCCGCCGGCGCTGATCAGCGCGCCGATCGTCATCAGCGCCATGCCGCCCCCCAGCACCACCCGGTCGCCGAAGCGCCGGCCCAGCAGCCCGAGCGGCAGCGCGACGAAGATCCCCGGCAGCATGTAGGCACCGATCAACGAACCCAAGGTCGCGTAATCGATCCCGAACCGGCTCATCAGGGGCGGGCCGAGGGTCGCGACAACCTGGAACTGGAAGCCGAAGCCGACGCGGGCAAGCACCAGCGCGGCGAGAATGACCCAGGCGCGGCTGCCCATACGTTTCCCCCGGCCCGGGTTGTTACGCGCCGCGGCGCATGGCGTCCATTGCGCCCCGCATCATGTCCCTCTTGAGCTATCCACCGGATCGCGGGACTATCCGCGCCACCAGCGGGAGGAGAGCCAACATGGCCGACAATCGGGAAGCCGGAACCGTACCGGGCGCGGCGCGTCGCGTAATGCTGCAAGGGGTGGGGCTCGGCGGTGCGCTTGCGCTGCTCGGTGCGGGAACTGCGCGGGCGGCCGACGCGGGACCGTTTCCCGCACATCCGAAATGGCGCCTGGTGTTCGTCAACCACGTCACCACCAACCCGTTCTTCGTGCCGACCCAGTACGGCATCAAGGACGCCTGCGACCTGCTGGGCTGCACCTCGCAATGGACCGGCTCCGCCAACGCCGACGTGGCCGAGATGGTGAATGCGATGAACGCCGCGGTCGCCAGCAAGGCGGACGCAATCGCGGTGCCGATCGTCGATCCGCGCGCCTTTAACGACCCCACCGCCAAGGCGCTGGCCGCCGGCATCCCGGTGTTCTCCTATAACGCCGACGCGCCGCCTGGCAGCGGCAACAAGCGGCTCGCGTACATCGGGCAGGATCTGTACCAATCAGGCTACAGCATGGGCGAGCACATCGTCTCCATGGTAGACTCCGGGTTAGTGGCGATCTTCATCGCCACACCCGGCCAGCTCAACATCCAGCCGCGCATGGACGGCGCCATCGCCGCGATCAAGAAATCCGGCAAGAACATCGACGTGCAGTCGATCGCAACCGGCCCGACGGTAAATGAGGAGCTGTCGCGCATCCGCTCGTTCTATCTCGGCCACCAGGACCTGAAAGGCATGTTCGCCGTCGATGCCGGCAGCACGCAGGGCGTGGGCGAGGTGATGCAGCAGTTCAAGCTGGGCGAGAAGGGCGTGCATGCCGGCGGCTACGACCTGCTGCCGAAGACCCTGGAGCTGATCGACGGCGGCTTCCTCGATTTCACCATCGACCAGCAGGCGTACCTGCAAGGCTTCTATACGGCGATGGAGATGTTCATGTTCCTGGCCTCGGGTGGGCTGACCGGACCGGCGGACATCAACACCGGCCTGAAATTCGTCACCAAGGGAAGTGTCGGCCCGTACCTGTCCACCAAGACGCGCTACGAAGGCTCGTCGTCGCAGGCCGAGATCGTCAAGGGCGGCGGCGCCATCGCCGGCTGATCTGTTCGTTTCATGGCGGATCGTCCCGGCCGGGTCCGGCTGCTGGATCTCTTCCTGCACTGGCAGGAAGCCAGCATCTTCGTCGTCGCCCTGATCCTGATCGCCTATTTCGAAACCGCCAACCACGCGTTCCTGCTCTCCAACGCCAGCCTGCAGAACCTGTCGCAGTATATCGCGCCGGTGGCGATCATCGCCTGCGGCGAGATCATGCTGATGATCATGGGAGAGATCGACCTGTCGGCCGGCATGGTGTTCGCGCTCGCCCCGTTCGTGATGTATTTCGCCGCGCAGGCAGGCGTTCCGGCACCCATCGCCGTGATCCTGGGGGTCGCCGCCGCCGGCGTGGTGGGTTTGATCAACGGCATCGTCACCGTGGTGCTGTCGATTCCGTCCTTCGTCACCACGCTGGGCACCCTGTTCCTGGTCAACGGATTCACGCTGACGATCTCGGCCGGCACGCCCGTCAGTCCGCCCGGCGGCACGGTGCTGGCGCAGATCATGGGCGCCTGGGGCTACAGCGAGATCCTGTGGGCGCTGCTCGTCGTCGCCGTCATGCACGTGGTGCTGCGGCACATGCGCTGGGGCCTGCACACCTCCGCCGCCGGCGCCAACCCGACCGGCGCCAGCGAGGCCGGCATCAAGGTGAGCCGGCTGAAGATCGGCAATTTCGTGCTCACCGGCGCGTTGGCCGGCCTGACCGGAATCCTTGAGGCATTCCGGATTTCCTCCATCGATCCTCAGGCCGGCGGCAACCAGATCATGTTCCTGGCCGTCGCCGCCGGCGTGATCGGCGGCACCTCGCTTGCCGGCGGATCGGGCACCATCATCGGCGGGCTGATCGGTGCCGGCGTGCTGGGCATACTCAGCGACGGGTTCACGCTGATCGGGGTGAACGCTTTCACCTTCAACATCATTCTCGGCATCGCCATCCTCGCGGCGATGATCTTCAACATCCACATGGTCCGCCTCGCGCGCACCGGTGGCGCCCGGTGAGCGACGCTGCCGTCGCCTTGCGGGCGGAGAACATCGTCAAGCGGTTCGGTGCCGTGACCGCGCTGGACGGCGTAACGGTGGAGCTGCAGCCCGGCCAGATCCTCGGCATCCTGGGCGACAACGGCGCCGGCAAATCGACGCTGGTAAAAATCCTCACCGGCTATCAGCCGCCCACCGCCGGCCGGCTGATCATCGAGGGCAGGGAGACGGTGCTGCGCTCCGTCGATCATGCGCGTTCGCTGGGCATCGAGTGCGTGTACCAGGACCTCGCGCTCGCCAACTCGCTTAGTATCTATCACAACCTGTTCCTCAACCGGGAAATCACCTATCCCGGTCCGCTCAAGCTGCTGAACCATCGCGCCATGCGCCGCCGCGCGATCGAGCTGCTGGACGAGATCGGCGTGCACATCCCGTCCGTGGATCAGCCCGTGGAGCGGCTATCGGGCGGCCAGCGCCAGGCGATCGCGGTGGCCCGCGCGGTGAACTCCCAGGCGAAGATCCTGCTGCTGGACGAGCCTCTGGCGGCAATGGGCGCCCGCGAAGCCGGCCTGATCATCGACCTGATCGTGCGGCTGAAGCGGACCGGCCTGGCGATCGCGATGATCATGCACAACTACGCCCAGACGCTGGAAATCGCCGACCACATCATCCTGATGCAGCGCGGCCAAATCACCTACGAAAAGCCAGCCGCCGCCACCTCAGTGGAAGAACTGATGGAGATCGTCCGGCGCGAGTATCGGGTGGCACGCGCCGGTTGATTTCGGCGGATATCACGCGATCCGCTCGGCGCAATTTACACCAACCCCTTTCCGTCACTGCCGGCCCCCTTCCGTCAGGACCGGCCCCTTCCCGTCATGGCCGGGCTTGTCCCGGCCATCCACGACTTTGTCGCCCACCGCGCCGCTCATTCGCTTCACGTTACTCCGGGCAACACCGGCAGGATACGTCATTCTCAAGGCGGTCTGGTATTAGTGTGTAACGGCATCGCCCCCGAAGCGGACGAGCGGATCAATCGTAAAAAACGACCTCGGCGGCACAAGAGCGTCCTGCTATGCTGGCGTCCAATCGTCGGGCGGGAGGCATCGTCGCATGTCGGACAGGACCAAGGACTGGAACACCGCCGATATCCGCGGCTTCAAGGCAGCGTTCAGCACCCACAAGCAAACCCTCATCAAGTTCGCCAAAGACAGTCTCGGGCTGCTGAAACAAGCAGCCGAGATGCTCCAGAAGCGCAGCGGCAAGGGTTCCGACACCTCCGTGGGCATCACCGTCGGCACGGCCGAGGTCAGCGGTCGCAAGATGACGCACGACCTGCAAATGGCGAGCGGCGACTTGTTTAACCGCTCGCGTGCCGCGCTCAAGCAGGCCAGCGAGATCACCGACTCATCCTGGGCCGGCGACATCGACAAGGTGACCGAACAGCTCATCGCGCTCGCTGACGAATGGATCGCTTTCGAATCGCAGGCGATCTCGGGACGGCTCCTGATGATAGCCAATCCGGACGACAAGAAGCTTCGGGACGCGTTGCTGGACCGGGTGCAGCGCCAGCTTGAGAGCGCGAATGAACTGGTAAAGGCCAAGGTGAACGGCGCGGAGCCGCTGCGCGGCCAGATCGATTCGCTGCACAAATCCCTGGTTGCGAACGCGCCCGACAATTACGCCGAGACCGCCGCTACGCTCGACCGGTTACAGGCACAATTGGCTGCGCTGGCCAAATCGCCCTCCCCGCCGCTGGCGCAGCCTGAACAGACCTACGAAAAGCTGATGCAACAACTGTATAACGTAAGCATCAAGGAGGTCGATGGCGCGAAGAGAGATAAGATCAACTACGAGCGCCTGTTCAAGGCGTTCGCCATGGTGCCGCCCGGCCACGCCCGCAATGCTCGCCTCGCAACCGTGGAATTCGGCCCGGTCGAGGATGGCAGCGGCTATTACGACCCGGCGCGCGACGCCATTCGCATCCAGGTGGACATACCCGAACGCGGGATCAATCCGTTTATCAATCCGGAAACCAAAAAGGCGGAAAATCTCGACGGATTCGCGCTCACCACGCTGCACGAGATTGGCCACTCCGTAGATGCCGCCTACCGGCTGATGGAAACGCATCAGGGGAAATCGGGCTGCGGCGGCTGGCAGACGCAGGATCCGTTCGAATATCAACGCGCCGGCTTCAACAAGGCCAAGGCCCCGTTGCTGGAAGCCATGCGGCAGTTTTACAAGCGCGTCGGGTCCGAATTCAAGCTTGCGGATCCGCGCGAAGATCAACTGGAGCAGGGCTATCGCGCCTATTGCGATGGCAAGACGCTCAACGAGGCGTTCAAGGACTGTCTTGCCTACGAATTGCAGAACGCCGTCCTCAAGACCTCGCAAGACGTCACAGCCCGTTGCGGTCGCCCGGTGGAGAAACTCCAGCTCGGCCTCAGCGATCTTGTCGGAAAGGCCACCCCGCAAACCGCGATCTCGTCGCTCTGGTCGCAGCTCGAGAAACTCGCCAACGAGGCTGTCGTGGGGATGGAAACATATCTGCCCGGGCGGCTGACCGTCGGCGAGGTCAAGCGCCGGTTCTTCGAACTGTTCGGGAACGCCGAGGTCGTGCCGGAAACGCCGCCCGATCCGGCGCCACTGATTGCGTGGGTGCGCGAGCTGTATGGCGGGCCATATCGCGAATTGACCGGCAAAATCGTGTCACTGCCAGATCAGGCGGACACCTGGGCAAGCAATCCGACAGTGGCGATCGACCCGCCGGTGGACCTGACCTTGTACAAGGCCAAGGCGAAGCCCTGGGACACCGATCTCAGCACCATGAAAATCGCCGGCCTCGCCGCCGCGCATCAGGCGTACGACAGTAACAAGCTGTGGTGGCGCTATTCGGCGCGGGCATCGACCAACGTGTCCAACTATCAGTGGCGGGCGCCTGCCGAGTGGTTCGCCGAGGTCTACGCCATCAGTTGGTTCAAGCAGGTGGAACCGCCCTCCGCCGTCCCGCAGGAATTGCGGCCCTATCTGTTCGGCGGCAGCGTGGGCTTATAAGGGGTATCCGCCATGTCGCGTTTCTTCACCGCAACGGCCACCTGCCCCAGTTGCGCGACGCTCAATACGTTCGACTATCCGGCCAGCGTCAACGCCGACCGCCGCGACGACCTGCGGGCGGCGATCCTCGACGGCACGCTCTATCTGCGGCCGTGCGACACCTGCGCCAAGCTCCTGACGTTCGATCCGCACCTCACCTATCTCGACGTCGGCCGCGGCCAATGGATCCTTGTGGAAGCACCCGACAAGGTGACCCAGTGGCGTGCCGCCGAGGCAGACGCCATCGGCGTCTTCGAGCTGGCATTCGGCACCCGCGCGCCGCCACCCGCCCGGCAGCTTGGCGGCGGTCTCGTGCCGCGCCTGGTGTTCGGCTGGCCGGCGCTGGTGGAGAAGCTGCGCTGCGAGGAGCTGGGCCTGGATGACGTTGCACTGGAAATGACCAAGATCGCGATCATGCACGATGGCCCGCACCGGACCTTGGAGCCTGACCGTGATTTGCGCCTGCGCGGGCGCGACGACGACATGCTGCTGCTCGACTGGATCGATCCGGCGACTGGTACTGCGGCTGTCAGAATGAAGGTCCCGCACGCCCTGTACCGAGGACATCCTTGACGCGCCGGCGGCGTGGGCGGAACTCCGCGCGGAGGTTGCCGGGCGCATGTTCGTCGATATCGACCGCATCCTGCGGAATGGCAGCGAGGGCGCCGCCGGGCCGCCGACATGAGCGGCGCGACCGATCAGCAAAAGGCGTGGGTCACGCGCGTCCTCGGTTTCCAGGCGGCGCCGAAGGCCTCGCCCGGGCCGGATCTTCCCCGGGCGCTGGCCGGTTGGCGAGCGGCGCTGGATCGGCTGGACCAGCAGATCTCGTCGCTCCAGACCGCGCTGCGTGCCGCCCCGGATGATGATCTGCGGCAGATCGCCGAGTTCGGCCTGAACGCGATGACGATGAGCCACAAGGTGCGTCTGCAGGCGGCCCTGATCGACGGTGGCACAGCGCCGGATCAGCGCGTCGCCAAGCTCGCGCTGGCCGCGACTGATGCGTTCGTCGCGCATGTGCGCGCCGATCCTCGGATTGCCGCCTGCGACGCAAATCCGTTCGGCGTCGCGATGTCCGTTCGCGCCACCCTGTTGCCGGCCCTTGCCGCCCTGCACGCCGCCCTGGCGACATTCGCCTGACGCGCCCTGGCGCCCGGCACCGCATACAGCATCAGCGACTGCCGCCTGACCTTTCACCTCTCCCGCTTGCGGGAGAGGTCGCTCCGCGCAGCGGAGCGGGTGAGGGTTCGCGCCTACAACATCCGTTGCAAAATCAACTTCTGCACATCCGAAGTGCCCTCGTAGATCTGGCACACCCGCACGTCGCGATAGATCCGCTCCACCGGATAATCCGCCAGATACCCATACCCGCCCAGCGTCTGGATCGCCGCGCTGCACACCGCCTCCGCCGCCTCCGACGCGAACAGCTTCGCCATGCACGCGGCTTCCAGCGCGTTCTCCCCCTCCGCCTTCAGCCGCGCCGCGTGCAGCATGAGCTGCCGCGCCGCCTCCAGCCGCGTCTTGGCGTCCACCAGCCGGAACGCCACCGCCTGGTGCTCGATGATCGGGCGGCCGAACGCCGTGCGGTCGCGCGCGTACCCGATCGCCGTCTCCAGCGCCGCCCGCCCCATCCCGATGCTCTGCGCCGCAATCCCGATCCGTCCCGATTCCAGCGTGGAAAGCGCAATCCGATACCCTTCGCCCTCCATCCCGACGCGCTGGTCTTCGCCCACCTCCATCTCCTCGAACGCCAGCGCGCACGTATCCGAAGCCTTCTGCCCCAGCTTGGCTTCCTTCCGCAGCACCTTGTAGCCGGGCGTCGCCTTGTCCACGACAAAGCACGACAGGCCGCGCTTGCCGGCGGCGGGATCGGTCACCGCGAACAGCACGATGCTGCCCGGCAGCGCGGCGCTGGAGATGAACTGCTTAGTACCGTTAATGACGTAACGATCCTCGCGGTGCACCGCCCGGGTGCGCAGGTTCGAAGCATCTGACCCCGCCTGCGGCTCGGTCAGCCCGAACGAGCCGACATGCCGGCCGGTCGCCAGCGGCCGCAGCCACCGGTCTTTCTGCGCAGCGGTGCCGTACTGCGCCAGCACGGCGCAGGTCGGTGAATTATGCACCGAAACCAGCGTGGAGATGGACCCGTCACCGGCGGCGATTTCTTCCAGCAGCAGCGCGTAGGTGACCGGGTCGAGATCCGACCCGTCCCAGTCCGCCGGCGTGGTCGCCCCAAGAATACCAAGCTCGCCCAGCTCGGCGATGATCTCCGGCTCGATCGCGCCCGCCTTCTCGCGCGCCGCGGCATGCGGCGCCAGCCGCTCCGTCGCGAATTTGCGGCCCATATCGAGGATCAGCGGATCAGGGGTCATGCATGCGCCTCCGCGGCTCCCCGCGCCAACCCTCGCCTCATTCCCCTCCCCTTGCGGGAGGGGTTAGGGGAGGGGGGCGCGGTGGGCATTCAGATAACGACGCGACCCCGACCGAAGCAACTGCCTCGCATGGCCGGCAACACCGAAACCGGCACGAACCGGCTTGTCTCGACCATCTGCCCGTCCTACCTGAACGCGCCATGGACAGCGATTCCAATAGACCCGAAATGTCTGCAATGCCGGACGGCAATCCCGGGCCGCAGACCCCCGAACAGCTCATGCAGGCCGCCAGCGCGCGCCTCGCCGAGCTTGAAGCGCAGCGCGACGACTTCAAGGACCGCTGGATGCGTGCGGAAGCCGAAATGGCCAATGTGCGTGCCCGCGCCCGCCGCGAAGTCGAGGAAACCCGCCAATACGCCGTGCAGAAATTCGCCGCCGACGTGGTCGAGGCGGCGGAGAACCTGCACCGCGGCATCGATAGCCTGCCCAGGCCGCAGCCCAACGAGCCGGAGATCGTCGCCCGCTTGCGCGACGGCCTGGAAGGCACTGAGCGCAGCTTCCTCAGCCTGCTGGAGCGCAACGGCATCCGCCGCGAAGATCCCACCGGCCAGTCGTTCGATCCCAACCTGCACCAGGCAATGGCGGAGCAGGAAAGCGCCGCGCATGCGCCCGGTACGGTGATGCAGGCCTGGACGCCCGCCTGGACGCTCAACGGCCGCCTGCTCCGCCCGGCCATGGTGGTCGTCTCCAAGGCCATCCCGGAGGAAATCACGGCCGACCCCAGGCTGGACACCACCGCCTGAAAGCCACGCCGCACAGCAGCCGTTGCGCCCGAAAATCGGCACCCAGCCCTTGCCGGGGCAAGTCCGGCTCAATACATCCGCCTCAGCAAAATTCCACCTGAGGGACTTCGGCAGTGCTTCGGGCTGCCCGGGTCCGCTAAAAGGGAGATATTAAGTGAGCAAAGTCATCGGCATCGATCTCGGCACCACGAACTCCTGCGTTGCCATCATGGAAGGCAAGGATGTCCGGGTGATCGAGAACAGCGAGGGCGCGCGCACCACGCCCAGCATGGTCGCCTTCACCGACGCCGGGGAGCGACTGGTCGGCCAGTCAGCCAAGCGGCAGGCGGTCACCAACCCGTCCAACACGCTGTACGCCATCAAGCGCCTGATCGGCCGCCGTTACGACGACCCGATGGTGAACAAGGACAAGGGCCTGGTGCCGTACGCCATCGTGCGCGGCGACAACGGCGACGCCTGGACCGAGGTGAAGGGCCAGAAATACGCGCCCAGCCAGATCAGCGCCTTCATCCTCGGCAAGATGAAGGAAACCGCCGAGGCCTATCTCGGCGAGCCGGTCAGCCAGGCGGTGATCACCGTCCCGGCCTACTTCAACGACAGCCAGCGCCAGGCCACCAAGGACGCCGGACGCATCGCCGGACTGGACGTGTTGCGGATCATCAATGAACCGACCGCCGCGGCGCTCGCCTACGGCATGGACAAGAAGGGCACCGGCACCATCGCGGTCTATGACCTCGGCGGCGGCACCTTCGACATCTCCATCCTGGAAATCGGCGACGGTGTGTTCGAGGTCAAATCGACCAACGGCGACACCTTCCTGGGCGGCGAGGATTTCGACGCCCGCATCATCGACTATTTCGCCGACGAGTTCCGCAAGGATCAGGGCATCGACCTGCGCAAGGACCGGCTGGCGCTGCAGCGGCTGAAGGAAGCCGCCGAGAAGGCGAAGATCGAGCTGTCGTCCGCGAAGGAGACGGAGATCAACCTGCCCTTCATCACCGCCGACGCCTCCGGGCCGAAGCACCTGGTGATGAAGCTGTCACGGGCAAAGCTGGAACAGCTCGTTGATGAACTGATCGAAAAGACCCTGGAACCCTGCCGCGCCGCCCTGAAGGACGCCGGCGTGACGGCCGGCGAGATCAACGACGTGATCCTGGTCGGCGGCATGACCCGCATGCCGAAGGTCATCGACACGGTAAAGCAGTTCTTCGGCAAGGATCCGGCGCGCAACGTCAACCCCGACGAGGTGGTGGCGATCGGCGCGGCGGTGCAGGGCGCGGTGCTGAAGGGCGACGTCAAGGACGTGCTGCTGCTCGACGTCACGCCGCTGTCGCTGGGCATCGAGACGCTCGGCGGTGTGTTCACCCGGCTGATCGAGCGCAACACCACCATCCCGACCAAGAAAAGCCAGATCTTCTCGACCGCCGACGACAACCAGCAGGCGGTCACCATCAAGGTCTACCAGGGCGAGCGCGAGATGGCCGCCGACAACAAGCTGCTCGGCCAGTTCGACCTGATGGGCATCCCGTCGGCGCCGCGCGGCGTGCCGCAGATCGAGGTCACCTTCGATATCGACGCCAACGGCATCGTCTCGGTGCAGGCCAAGGACAAGGCCACCGGCAAGGAGCAGCAGATCCGCATCCAGGCCTCTGGTGGCCTGAACGAGGTCGACATCCAGCGCATGGTCAAGGAGGCCGAGGCGAACGCCGAAGCCGACAAGAAGCGGCGCGAACTCGTCGAGGCCAAGAACCAGGCCGAGGCGCTGGTGCATCAGGTCGAGCGCAACCTGAAGGAATACGGCGACAAGCTCGGCGCGCAGGAGAAGGGCGAGGCTGAGTCTGCCGTCTCCGCTGCCCGCTCGGCTCTGGAAGGCACCGATCAGGAGGCGCTGAAGCAGGCGTCGGAACGCCTGAGCCAGGCTGCCATGAAGCTCGGCGAGGCGATGTACAAGGCCCAGGGACCCAGTGGGGCATCGGGCGGGGCATCAGGTGGCGCATCCAGCGGCGGCCCGCAGTCTGGCTCCGCTGCCGGCGGCCCCGGACAGCCGGACGAGAAGGTCGTGGACGCCGAGTTCGAGGAAGTGGACGACAAAAAGAAGTCCGCCTGATCGGCCAACAGGTCCGTGCGAGCGACCGGCATCGGCAATCGCGCCCGCGTCACATCGTACGCGGGCGCGATGTCGTTGTCTGTGATGTTGAAGGGCTGAGATGGCCAAGCAGGACTATTACGCCACCCTCGGCGTCCAGCGGGACGCCGGCGCCGACGATCTGAAAAAAGCCTATCGCAAGCTCGCCATGCAGTTTCACCCGGACCGCAATCCGGGCGACAAACAGGCCGAATCCCGCTTCAAGGAAGTCAGCGAAGCTTACGAGATCCTGAAAGACGACCAGAAGCGCGCTGCCTACGACCGCTACGGCCACGCCGCGTTCGAGCAGGGCGGCGGGCCATTCGGCGGCGGTGGGTTCGATTTTTCCGCCGCCGGCGGCCTGGGCGACATTTTCGACCAGATGTTCGGCGATTTCATGGGAAACCGCCGTGGCGGCGGCAATGGCCGCGGCCGTCCGCGGTCCGGCAACGATATCCGCCACTCCGTCGAGATCGATCTGGCCGAAGCGTTCAGCGGCGCGAAAGTCAGCCTGCGCTTCGCCACCCGCGTCGCCTGTGAAGCGTGTAACGGCACCGGGTCGGACGACAAAGGCCGCGGCACCGAAACCTGCCCCACCTGTCAGGGCCACGGCCGCGTCCGCGCCCAGCAGGGCTTCTTCGTGGTCGAAACCGCCTGCCCCACCTGCCATGGCAGCGGACGCGTGGTCCGCAACCCCTGCCGCATCTGCCGCGGCGCCGGCACGGTGCAGCGCGAGCGCAGCCTGCAGGTCTCCGTCCCCGCCGGCGTCGAGGACGGCACCCGCATCCGTCTGCCCGGCGAAGGCGAAGCCGGCGGCCCCGGCAGCCAGCCCGGCGATCTCTACGTGCACGTCGCCATCCGCCCGCATCCGATCTTCCAGCGCGAGCAGGCCAACATCTTCATGCGCGTTCCGCTGCGCATGACGCTGGCCGCGCTCGGCGGCGAGATCGAGGTGCCCGCCATCGACGGCACCAAGGCCAAGGTCAAAATCCCCCCCGGCACCCAGACCGGCGAGCAGTTCCGCCTGCGTGGCAAAGGCTTCTCCGTGCTGCGCAGCGCCGCGCGCGGCGACATGTTCATCCAGGTCGCCGTCGAGACGCCCCAGCGGCTGACGCATCGCCAGCGCGAACTGCTCGATGAGTTCGAGGCTGAAGCCCACAAAAGCGAAAAGCACCACCCCGAGAGCGACGGCTTCTTCGCCAAGGTGAAGGAATTCTTCGACTCCAGCCGAGCCTGACTCAACCCGCCGCAGCGCGGGCCAGCCGGCGCGCCGTTCGCAGCAAAAGCTGCCGGTCCTCCGGCGAGCACTCCCGGTAAAGCCGCAGCATCGCCGCTTCATCGCCGGTACCCGCCTGAAACGGCGCGCGCTTGTCGCTCCCATGCGTCAGGAATTCCACGCCGACCCCCAGCATCTCCGCGATCCGGGTAAGATTGGGCGTCACTTGCCCGGCGCGGCCGGTCTCCCACTGGGCGACCGCGCTGCGCGAAACCCCCACCGCCGCGGCCAGCTTCTCCTGCGTCCAGCCCTGTTCCTTCCGCGCCGTGCGGATCCGTGCGCCGATCTCGTGCGGGTGTGTCATACGCGGCTGCTATACGTCATTATATCTAACATGCCAACCACCTCCTTCGTCACGCCCGGCGCCCCACCGTCATGGCCGGGCTTGTCCCGGCCATCATCGCTCTACCACCACCACCCGGCCCCGGCCCGGCTCCCACTGTTATTTATATTGACACTCAACCGTCAGTTGCACTAACTAACATCCACTCATCGCCGGGGTGCCTGTATGCCCAAGAAGTTCGACTGGACCGACGCCCAGGATTGCCGGATCAAACGCCTGCGGGCCGAAGGCGCATCCTGGGACGCCATCGCCGCCGCGCTCGGCATCACCTGCTGGACTGTGATGCAACGCGGGCGCCGGATCGGTGCGCGCCCGCCGCCGCCCGGCGCCGAGCCACCGGCGGAGGACCCATTCCGCGAGCCGCTCCCCGCCGGTCATCCCAGAAGCTGGAATGCGATCAACGCCGGCACGGTGCTGGAAGGCGCCCCCTATCCATTCCCCGTCTTCCACTGAACGCCTTCCCCTGAACACCACGCAGCAAAAAGGGCCGCCTGGCATGGACATCGCCGACACGACGTCGATCGACGCGACCTTCGTCACCTGGCGGCTGGAGGAAGCGGGCGCCACCCTGCTCGCGTTGCCGGGCACCGGCTGGTCCACCCGGCTGCGCAGCTCGTCGCTGGAAATCGTCCGCACCGCCATCGAAAGCTACGGCTGGTCGGACAAGCAGATCCGCCCCGCCGTGCCTTCGGCCGCGAAAATCTCCCGCATGGACGAGGCCATGAGCTGGATTTCCCTGATCCCGCTGGACCGCTACGTGCTTCGCCGGATTGTCGGTGCCCGCAGCCTGGTGCATCCTATTTCCGAACGATACCTGTTCCCCTGGCGTCGCCTGGCCGCCGCGCTGGGCGCCGACCACAAGGCCGTGCAGCGCTGGCACGCCGAGGGCATCGGGCTGATCGTGAAAGCACTCAACGCCGACGACCCGATCCGCTGACCAAGCGGCCGGGCGGAGTCTTCGACCGCGTTGATGCCGACCCTCCCCGTCATGGCCGCCACCCCCGTCATGGCCGGGCTTGTCCAGGCTTGTCCCGGCCATCCAAGACTTTGTCGCCCACCGCGCCGCTCGTTCGCTTCACGCTACTCCGGGCGACACCGGCAGGATAAGTCATTCCCAATGGGATCCAGTATAGGTTGCTCTTGCTAATATGGACAATGGTTATGGCGCCATTGGCGGTGCTGGCCCCAGTGCGTTGAAGACTGTCTTCCAAAAGATCCAGAGTCTTTCCGCGACACAGCGTACCGGACGGCCCTGCGCGACGGTCAGTCCGGGTTTCCCCGCGCCATATCCTCGATGATATTTGCCGCGGCGCGAACCGGGTCGCCGTTGGCAACGATCGGACGCCCAACCACCAGGTAATCGGCGCCGTTTGAGATTGCCTCACTTGGAGTGGCAATTCGTTTCTGATGGTCTGGAACACTCCCCGCCGGGCGGATGCCAGGGGTAGCGATCAGCAGATGTTTTTGATTGGCCAGCATTCTGATCTGGCCCGGATTATCGTCCGCCGAGGCAATAATTCCATCGCATCCGCACGCAACAGCCTGCCGCGTACACAATAGAACGAGTTCCTTGGCCGAAAGCCGATACCCCATGGCATATAGCGCCGAATCGTCCAGGCTCGTCAGAACGGTCACGGCGAATATCTTCAGCTTCGAATCGCCTTTCGCGGCGACGGCCGCCCGCATGATGCTTTCATCACCGTGTACCGTAACAAATGACGCGCCGCGTCGGACCGCAGACTTGACAGCTTGGGCGACGGTCGCCGGGACATCAAATATCTTGGCATCGAGAAACAGCTTCTTCCCCGAGCCCACAATGGTCGAAATCAGATCGTCCAAATGCTCCTCGAACTGCAGCCAATAACCGACCTTGAAAAAAGATACGACTCCAGACAGACCCCTGACGATTTCCTTTGCTTGCTCAATCGTCGGCACATCTAGTGCGACGATAAGGCGGTCTGCCATGCGGTCCGGCAATCCGCGCGGATTGGTGGAATCGTGCAGACCCATCCCATCAGGCCTATCGCCATCTCTGGTTGCTCCGGTCGTCATCTTTGACCTAGACATGGTATCATATGTACCATTCAGACCACATCCGTTTATGGAGCAAAGAATCGAAACAGTCGATTCTCGTCAAGGAACTGCCTAAGCACGAAACCCAACCCGCGAGGACGAAAACTCTAGACCCGTCATGCCCGCACCCATCTCGTCATGCCCGCGAAGGCGGGCATCCAGCCGAAAGCCCCGAAATCCCGAGCGTCGCCCCGTCATTCCCGCCCCCTTCCGTCATTCCCGCGAAAGCGGGAATCCAGCCCGTGTCCATGCAACCGCAACCCCACCACGCCCACCAGCACGAGCATAACGACGGACACTCACCCTCGCGAACGGCTGCTGTTACACATGCAACCCATGGGAGCCGGGCACCATAACGCCCGCCCGCCCGTCCGCGCCACCCGCCAGCTCAATCCACCGCCACGCTCTCCACGCCACCGCCCGGAATCGACCAGCCGTTCCGCAGCTCCTCCAGGTCCCGGCCCACATATTCCCAGAAATCCCACGCCGGATCGAACGTATCCACCGTGGCCTGCGCGCCAGCCGCCCACGCCCGCCACACCTCCCGCGGATCGAGCGCGCCTTCAAAACTTCCAGCCACATCATTGATCTGCACCTTCAGGTGCCAACTGAAAATCGCCGGAAGAATATGGCCGGCCATCGGATTGTTCCGGTGCATCGACGCGGTGAACGTCGAGGTCAGGATCTCCCCCCGCCCATCGGTATGATAGCCGGTCAGCACATGCACCGAATCATGCGGCACCGAAAACGCCGCGTTCAGCGCCGTCGCCTCGCCCGGAAACGTATATCCGCTATCGGTGAAATGACGCCAGAACGCGTACCCGAACGTATTGCCGCCCAGCCGCCGCAGCCCCTGGAACCGCGCCGCCAGCCCCGGATCGCCGGCATCGCCCTGATACGGCAGCAGCCAGCTCAGCACATCCCCGCCCGTCCACGGCTGGTTCAGGATGCTCTCCATATTCGCCCGCGTCATGTCCGCGAGCGCCTCCTGCATCCGCTGCTCCGCCGCCTCGCGCCAACTCGTGCAGATAGCGCTCCTGCACCCCAAGCCTCCGCGCATACCGCAACACCAGATCCAACTTGCCGCGATCGAGCGGCGCATCGATCACCGACATCACCACCAGCAGCTTGACGGCATCCTCCGCCAGCGCGGAGCCACCTAGCGCAGCCGCCAGCGCGTCCGGTCCGACCGCGTCTCGCCGTTCGAACGCCATGCGCGGATCGGCCCCGAACATGTAATGCGCGGCGCTCGCCAGCGCCTTGTCATCGGCCTCGCTCGGTCCCCGCCCGGCGCCCGCGATGCCACGCATCGCGCCAAGAATGGCGCCGATCTGCGGCGGTGTCGCATCGGGGATCAACGGCCTGATCGACTGCGCATCCGTCATGCTTCGGCGTTCCCCATCATCCCCCCCGATAACCCGAATGCGTCCCCGTCTCACGCGCTGCGCGGCACGGCATACTCCGCCGGACAGGTCGCCACGAACTCCGGCCGCGCCTCGCACTGCGCGGACAGCGCATCGAGCCCCGGATAGCGACCGCCCGGCATCAGGTCGGGGTCCGTCATCCGCACGTAGCGGATCATGCAGGCCGTGGTAATCCGCGCCTGATCGATGTCCGCGCCCGCCGCCCATGGCTCCGCCTCCAGCGCTTCGATCGCGCCCGCCGCCTGCGTCCGGCAACGCTCGATCCAGTCCGCCCAGCGATACCCGGACGGGCGGATAAGTCGCTCGTACGCAGCCGCCCCGGCCTTGTCGATCGCGCCCGTTGCCAGCGCGACGCGGCGCAGCACGCTCCGACGCTCCGCCCCCGCTGCCGGCACCAGCGCCCGCTCCACCCCCACCGCCTGATCGAGCCAATCCAGGATGGCCGACGAATCGATCAGGACCTCGCCATCCTCCAGCACCAGCGACGGAATGCGCCCCAGCGGATTGACCCGCCGCATCGCGTCGAAATCAGCGAACACCGAGCGCGTGTCGTGCTCGTACGTGAACCCCAGCACTCGCAACGACACCGCCACCCGGCGAACGAACGGCGAATCATATTGTCCGACCAGTATCATGGGTCCGGATCATACCGGTTCACCCGCATCTGTCACCGTCTTTCCCCAGGAAAGCGATCCCACCCTCGCGCCGTCGAAACCGCGCCGCCTCGTTGCGCCCGATATCGTCGCGCGCCGCCGCGGCTGCGATTTCTCTTGCCCCACGCGGGATCGGGTGGCACAGCCCTCCGACGCAAGCGGACGGAGGATGACGGCTCATGAGTGACGCCTATTCGGGAACCTGCTTCTGCGGCGCCGTGGAGCTTCGGGTCAGCGGCCAGCCCAATGCCATGGGCTATTGCCATTGCAGATCGTGCCGCTCCTGGTCGGGCGGCCCGGTCAATGCGTTCACGCTCTGGCCGGTCGAAGCCGTGCAAGTGACCAAGGGCGCCGAAAACGTCGCGACATATCACAAGACGGACATGAGCTTCCGCCAGTACTGCCGGCTCTGCGGCGGTCACCTGATGGCCGCCCATCCTCCGCTGAAGATGATCGATGTTTTTGCCGCAACCATTCCGGACCTCGCCTTCGCGCCGCAGGTGCACGTCAACTACGCGGAAACCGTGCTGCCGATGCGCGACGGGCTGCCGAAGCTGAAGGACTTCCCCGCCGAGTTCGGCGGATCCGGCGACGTCGTCCCCGAATAGGCCAGCCCGAACGGCCGGATCAATCCACCCAGCGGCGCAAATGTCGTCGCGTATTCCACCACGATGGGCTATCTATGGCCGGAAAGTCGCCACGAGGGGGCGGTGGTGAGAACCCAGGCAATCGCGAAAACCACGCTGCACGAACGCGCGACGCACGAACTCAAGGAGTTCGTGGTTCTCGTGGTCTATCTCTACATCACCCTCGGTGCGGTGATCCTGATGAAGATGGCGGTGCTGCACACCCAGGGCATCGAAGTCGCCCCTTGGGGCCTCGCTATCGTCAAGGCCCTGTTGCTGGCGAAATTCATCCTGGTCGGCCGCGCCATGAAGATCGGCGAGCGCGCCACGACGAGGCCGCTGATCTGGCCTACGCTTTACCGGTCAGGCGCGTTCCTGGTGCTGCTGGTCATCCTGACCATCATCGAGGAAGCAGTCGTCGGCCTGTTCCACCACCAATCGATCGCCGCCTCGCTCAGCGAACTCGCCGGTCCTCGGCTGGAGGAAACGGTTGTCGGTATTTTGATCGTGTTGCTGGTGCTCGTTCCGTATTTCGCGTTCCGCGTCCTTGGCGAGGAGATCGGCGAAGACCGACTGATCCGGATGTTCTTTGTCGAACGGAAGCCACCCGAGCCGATAGCGTAAAGCACAAACGGGGATAGCGATGCAGTGGATTCCGGGCGGCACCTTCCGGATGGGCGCTGACGGATCCTATCCGGAAGAGGCCCCTGTACATGCCGCGACTGTCGGCGGCTTCTGGATGGACGCGCACGCTGTCACCAACGCGGAGTTCGCTGCGTTCGTCGAGGCGACCGGCTATCGCACCGTTGCCGAGCGACCGCTCGACCCCACGCTGTACCCAGGCGCCCAGCCCGAGCTGCTCACGCCCGGCTCGGCGGTATTCGTCATGCCGACCGGCCGTGTGGATATGCGCGATGTCCGCAACCGGTGGGCGTATCTACCCGGCGCCAACTGGTTCCATCCGGACGGTCCTGGCAGCACGCTCGCCGGACGCGAGCAGCAGCCGGTGGTGCATGTCGCGTTCGAGGACGCGGCTGCGTACGCCGCCTGGGCCGGAAAACAACTGCCGACCGAAGCCGAGTGGGAATTTGCCGCGCGCGGCGGGCTGGATGGCGCAACCTTCTGCTGGGGCGATGAGTTCACGCCGGGCGGCCGTTACATGGCCAACACCTGGCAAGGAACGTTTCCCCTCCACGATGCCGGCGAAGACGGGTTCGTCGGCCGCGCCCCGGTCGGCTCGTTCCCGCCAAATGGTTACGGCCTCTACGACATGACGGGGAACGTCTGGGAATGGACGGCTGACTGGTATTCTTCCCGCCATCCAGCCGAGCCGGAGTCGCCGTGCTGCGTCCCCGAGGCATCAAGCTACGATCCGCAGCAGCCTGCCGTGCGCATCCCCCGCAAGGTGATCAAAGGCGGCTCTTATCTCTGCGCGCCCAACTATTGTCGCCGCTACCGGCCCGCGGCCCGGCATCCGCAGATGATCGATACAGCCACCTGCCATATCGGCTTCCGCTGCATCCTTCGGCCACCTCAATGAGCTGGCCAGTCACGGGCTGTTCACCCCCCACCGTCATGGCGCTCCGCCGTTCCGTCATGGCCGGGACAAGCCTGGACAAGCCCGGCCATGACGGGGGGGCAGCATCAACGCGGGTTGGAATAAGTCTCGGTGAGGTCGGACCAGGGGGAGGTTGCCGCGCGCGGGCGAGCGAGAGCATTTGAGTTCGAGCGCACCGGCCGGCTTGACAATCGGCACAACCGGAACCGCCGCGCGTTCGTGTCTCCGGGGCGAATTCTTCGCGTGCTTCGTCGCCATGACACCGGAACGGCGACGCGGTTCAAGAGTTGGGACACAGGTCGCGTGGTATGGTGTGTAACGTTTTGGTTGCGGCAAGCGGCGGAGAAGGGGAGCCGTGTTGGCGGGTGCCGGTCAGAAGGTTGCAGATGTCAGCGTGTCGCCGGCGCCGAGGTCTTGATAGCCGGGGGGGAATTTCTGCCAGGAATACCCTTTCTTGCCCAGTTCGTAGCCGACCCCGAACAACGCTTGCATATACGCCGGGTCGAACGGCGTCTCGAGCTTCATGTCGAAGGACGATGGAATATTGGCTAAATTGAAATCGATTTCGTCGCGCGTGGCGGCAATATAGATACGGTAGATATCACCCACGCCTTGGGTGTGAATAAGCGACCCGATGGCGCGGCCGGCAATGCTGAGCGTTTTGCGCTTGATCTCCTCCCAATGCGGATCAAGACGCGCGTTGCGGATGACGTAGAGATGGCGAGACCGTATCAGCCCGTGTTTCTGAGCCTGAACGTTCAATTGAAGCGATGGCGGATAAACAAACACTTGCGCGCTCGCACCGCCGTCGACGTGCATTTCCTGATAGGGGCGGCCATTCACCTCGACATCGATCATTTCGGGCGGAAAAGCACCCGGTATGGCAGCCGAGGCGATCAGGATCTGCTGCACCAGACGCAGCACGCCAGGACGTCCGCTCGCGGCGAGCTTGCCGATGTTCCAAATGACCGGACGGCCCTCGTCGAGGTTTGTCGTGCCGATAAGCAATAACCGGCCTTGCTGGTATTCGGCCGCGATCTCGTCGAGCAGCGATGGCGTAACCAAACCGGCGATCGTCTGCCGGAGCGGCGCGTTGGAATTGAGCGCATCGTCGGTCACCGCAGCAAGCAAGCCACGATTTACCAGGACATCGTCGGCGGAGATTTGCGTGTATACCGCTCGAAGTTGCGGATCGTAACGGGGTCCGAGGAAGGCGAACGGGGCAGTCAGTGCCCCCGTGCTTATCCCGGTGACGAGTTTGAATTCCGGACGTGATCCCTGCGCCGTCCAGCCAACCAGCAGCCCGGCGCCAAAGGCGCCATCTTCGCCGCCGCCGGAAACCGCGAGATATGATGCCGGCGGCAATGGACCCGTGTGCCCGCCGGCTCGGTATGCGGCAAGCTCTCGGTCGTACGATGCCTTGCCTTCGGCAATCAGCACTGGCGAATCCTCGTCGCCCCAATACCTGATGTCGCGCAGCCCGAGGACGGTAACCTCGGACTCGTCCTGCGGCGGGACCGCGGCCTGGCGTGGCAACGCCGAACAAGCCGTCAGAACACTGAAGGCGGCCGCATTGATGGCGAGGAATGATCGGCGGCCCAGAGCCACGTGGCGGGTCATAATGGTTTACCTGCGGAAGGCTCTAGAGGCGGAACGTCACCATAAACGGCGGTGCGCCGAACGACAAATCCCTGATGATCGCGGTGGCAGAGTTATAGCAGACCGTCTTGAGGGTTACTCATCCTGCCGGTGTTGCCCGAAGTAAGGTGAAGCGAACGAGCGGTGCGGTGGGCGACAAAAGTCGTTGATGGCCGGGACAAGCCAGGCTTGTCCCGGCCATCAACGCCTCCCTGCATTTACCTGACCTTCAACCTGTCCCTGGTGATCTGGCTCATGCGCCCGTATTTCGAGAATGCGCCACGGGCGCTGGAAGAAGCCGCCTGGATCGACGGAGCGACCTACTGGCAGGCCATGCGCCGCGTCGTGCTGCCGACTGCCGCACCCGGGCTGGCCGCCACCGCTATTCTCTGGTTCGTCTTTTCCTGGAACGACTTCTTCTTCGCGCTGATCCTGACCCGCTCCGACGCGATGACCGCGCCCGTCGCGGTGGTCAATTTCATGAACTACATGGGCTGGGACTGGGGACGCATCGCGGCCGGCGGCACCATGGTGATGCTGCCGGTGCTGCTGTTCTCACTCGCCGTGCGGCGCTACCTGGTCAGCGGCCTGACGGCTGGCGCGGTGAAGGGCTGACCATACCAGCGGCCCGACTACACCCGAACGAGTCCAGACCTCGGGCCGCTGGTATCAGTGAGCCAGCGCCGCCGGCTCGTTGGCCGCGGAGGTGCGCAGCGCCAGGTCGCGCATCCCCAACGCCACCACCAGCGCGATCGCCATCGCCACGGCGCAGGCCAGGAAAGCGATGTGGAACGCCCCGGCCATCGCCGTGTGCACATGCGGCAGCATCGCCGGGGTCAGGCTGTCCAATGGGCCGCCGCTCTGGCGCACCTCGCCGATGTCGATATGCGCGGTGATGCCGGCGTCCCGGAGGCGCGCGGCGAAGCCGCCGGCCAGCAAGGCGCCCACCAGCGTGCTGCCGAAGGCACCGCCCATCGAGCGCAGGAACAGCACGCAGCCGGTCGCCGCTCCGACATCGCGCTGGGCGGCCGCGTTCTGCACGCAGACCAGGGCGCTGGGCATCACCATGCCGACGCCGAACCCCAGAAATAGCTGGAAGGCCACGAGGACGAAGCGCGGCGTGTCCGCGTCGATCAGCGCCAGCAGGCCAAACCCGACCACGCAGGCGGCAAGTCCGGCGATCATGATCCCCTTCATCTTGCCGCGCCGGCGGGCCAGCGCACCCGCGCACCAGGCGCCGATGCAGTTCGAGCCCAGGAACGGCACCACCAGCGCGCCCGAGGACGCGGCGTCCACGCCGCGCACGAGTTGAAAGAACAGCGGCAGCAGGAAGCTGCCGCCGAACAGCGCGAAGGCGCCGAAGAAGGCGATGGCAACGCCGCGCACGAAAACCGCGTTGGCGAACAGCCGGGGCGGCAGCAGCGGATCGGGGAAGCGACGTTCCTGCGCCGTCAGCGCCACCAACAGCCCGAGGCCGGCCAGGCCGAGGCCGAAGACCGGCCAGGACACCCACGGCATCTCGACGCCGCCCCAGCTCAGAACCAGCAGCCAGCAACTGATCGCACCGGTCAGCAGTCCCGCGCCGGCCCAGTCGATCCGCACCTGGCTCGCGCGCGGCTGCAGCAGCCGGAGCGCGCGCTCGCACAGCACCATGGCGATCAGTGCCAGCGGCAGGTTCATCCAGAATATCCACCGCCAGGACAGATGATCGGTTGCCCACCCCCCGACGATCGGACCGGCGATCGAGGCAATGCCCCAGGTGGAGGCCATGTAGCCCTGATAGCGGCCACGCTCGCGCGGGCTGACCACGTCGGCGATCGCCGCCTGGGCCATCGCCATCAGCCCGGCGCCGCCCACCCCTTGCAGTGCGCGGGCGGCGATGAGCTGCGGCAGATTGGCGGCCATCGCGCAGCACGCCGAGGCGACGAAGAACACCGCCAGCGCGATCAGCAGCAATATCCGGCGCCCGTAAATGTCCGACAGCTTGCCGTAGATCGGCGTCATCGCCGTCGACGTCAGCAGATAGGCCGAAACGATCCAGGCGAGATGCCCGAACCCGTTCAGGTCGGCGGCAATGGCGGGAACGGCGGGAATGACCACGGTCTGGTCGATCGCAGCGAGGAAGATGCACAGCAGAATGCCGGTGATTACACGCAGGATCTGCTGATGGGTGAAGCGGGCGCGAGCCGGCGCCTGAGCCGGCATGGATAGGGATTGCGTGCCTGAGCCATCCATCTGTGTTTTCGTCCCGAGCGAACGCTGCGTCGGCACGAATATGGTGCAGTGCAGCATGCCGCGGGAGCGCCGCTCGCTCAACCCTGCTGCGCGGCATCCGGGTGGAACCACGCTGGCTTGCGAATGAGAGCGTGATCGCTTGAGGCGTACTAGCAACCCGCGTTGATGCTGACCCTTTCCGTCATGACTGGGCTTGTCCTGGCTTGGCCCGGCCATGGCGGTGAGGGCCCGGCCGTGACGGTGGGGGCCGGCCATTACGGCTGGGGCGAGACTATGACGGTTGTTGGCGAGGGTGACGAAAGGCCCGTGGGTCAGCCGATGCCGCTGGCGCGGTAGGGCACGGTGAGAGGAAGCGCCAGGGCGATGCTGTCGAGCCGCAGCGTGTCGCCGCGGCTGAGCGGGTCCGCCTGGGCGGGCCAGCTTCCGTCGGGCTCGCGGCGCAGCAGTTCGGCTTCGACCGCGGTGCTGGAGATGACGAGGATTTCCGTCACGCTGGGGATGGTGGTGTAGGCCCAGACATTCTCCCACGTTTCTTCCGCGTTGGACGGGGAGAGAATCTCGATCACCAGCATCGGCGCTGGCAATAGGTGGTCACGGCCGGGAGCGGCGCGGGTCACCCCAAGATCCGCGATGCGGACATTCTCGGCCGCGCGCACGCGAGGCACGATCCCTGGGCCAATGATCACGCGAGAGGGGTCGCCGGCTGCCAGCAGGTGGTTACCAATCAGCGCGGCCAACTCAGCCTGAATGGCCCCATGGGCCTCGGTGTTGGGGGCCATCGCCTGCGGCGTACCATCGCGAAGTTGCCAGCGCCGCCCAGACCGGTCGCCGCTGTCCCAGACCAGGAATTCCGCGGTGCTCAGTCGCTCCGTTTGCCCGATCCTCTCACTAGCTCACCCGGAGAGCGACGTAGCTGCCCGGGGCATCCTCGATCGGGGTCAGCTTAGCATCGCCTGGCACCCGCGCCGGCACTTTTTCGGGCGCGAGGGCGCTGACCCAGCGGTGCCAGTCCGGCCACCAGGAGCCGGCGATTTCGGTGGCGCCGGCCAGCCATTGCTCAGGGTCGGGGGGCAGCTCCGTGTTGATCCAGTGGCTGTATTTGCCACCCTCGGGCGGGTTCACCACTCCGGCGATGTGGCCGGAGGCGGCGAGGACGAAGCGCTTCGGCCCGGACAGCAACTGGGTGGCCTTGTACGTGCTCTTCCAGGGCGCGATGTGGTCCTCGCGGGTGGACAGAAAATAAGCCGGGGTCTTGATCTTGCGCAGGTCGATCGGCACGCCGAGCAGGCTGATCCCGCCGGGGTCCTTCAACAGGTTCTCCTGGTACATCTTGCGCAGGTAGAAGCTGTGCATGCGCGCCGGCATGCGGGTGGAATCGGCGTTCCAGTACAGCAGGTCGAACGGGAACGGGTCGTTGCCGAGCAGGTAGTTATTGACCACGAACGACCAGATCAGGTCGTTGGCACGCAGCATGTTGAAAGTGGTCGCCATCTCCGACCCTTCCAGGTAGCCGCGCCGGTTCATCTTTTCTTCCAGCGAGTTGAGCTGTTCCTCGTCGATGAAGACGCCCAGTTCACCGGCCTCGGCGAAATCCATCATGGTGACGAAGAAGGTGGCGGACTTGATCCGGTCGTCGCGTTTCGCGGCCATGTAGGCCAGGGTCGCGGCCAGCAGCGTGCCGCCCAGGCAATAGCCGATGGCGTTGATCTCGCGTTCGCCGGTGGCTTGCTCGATGGCATCGAGGGCGGCGAGGTAGCCCTCGGTCATGTAATCGTCGAAGCCCTTCTCAGCGAGATGCTCGTCCGGGTTGACCCAGGAGATCATGAAGACGGTGTGGCCCTGGCTGACTGCCCAGCGCACCAGGCTATTTTTCGCCCGCAGATCGAGGATGTAATATTTGTTGATCCAGGGCGGGCCGATCAGCAGCGGGCGCTTCAGCACCTGCTCGGTGGTGGGAGAATACTGGATCAACTGCATCAGGTCGTTCTGGAACACCACCTTGCCGGGGGAGACGGCGATATTCTCGCCCATCTTGAAGGCGTCCATGTCGGTCATCTTGATGCGGAGCTTGCCCTTGCCCCGTTCCAGGTCGCCGAGCAGGTTGTTGAGGCCTTTCAGCAGGTTTTCGCCGCCAGTTTCGGCGGTCTTGCGCAGCACTTCGGGGTTGGTGAGCAGGAAGTTGGACGGGCTCATCGCGTCGATGAACTGGCGGGCGTAGAAATCCACCTTCTGGGCGGTTTTCGGGTCCATGCCGTCGACCTGCTTCACGACGTCCTGCACGTAGCGGGCGGACAGCAGATAGGACTGCTTGATGAAGTCGAACACCTCGTTCTCGCGCCAGGCATCGTCCTTGAAGCGGCGGTCGGAGGCGGGGGCGTCGATGACCGGCCTGGGGTGCATGCCCATCATGCGCTTGGCGGTGTTTTGCCAAAGCGTCATGTAGTCCTGCCAGAAGCCGAGCTGGGCCTGCATGACGCTGGCTGGGTTGGCGATCATGCGGGCGGTCATTTCCAGGAAGGCGCTGCCGATATTCAGCGGATCGGCGTCGGGCTGGCCGGATTTCTGGCGATTGAGCCAGTCGGTCACGATGCGTTGGGACCGCTCGGCGATATCGCTCATGGAGCGGCTGATGACCGCCGGATCGGGCAGCCTGAACCCGGGGGTTTCGGGTTTTTCCGTGGTGGCCATCAATGGGCGTCCTTTCCGTGGGCCGAGCGCTCCGCTACATCAACGCCGGTTTGGCGGTGAGCACGGGGCGGGGCCTGAATCCATGTCGATCGGTGAGATGGGGGGGCAAACTAGCCATCGCCAGAAGCGCCTACAAGGCGGCTGGCGTGCGCTGCGGCGATGCGCTCTGCTGGCGGTTCCGGCGCTGCTGGCCGCCTGTTCGCTCAATCCGGCGAACTGGTTCCACGCGCGGGAAGGCGGCGCCATTTCCCAGCCGCACGCGGCGGCGCCGGGCGCGAACCAGCCGTATCCCAACCTGGCGTCGGTGCCGGAAAATCCGCCTCCGCCCGACATGGCAGCCCTGGAGCATATCTCGAACGGGCTGATCGCGGATCGGGCGAATGCCCAGCATCTGGCGGCCGCGGCGCCGTTGACGGACCCTTCGTTGCCCACGGCCTCGCCAGGATTGTTCGGGGTGGGAACGGCGAGCCCGCCGGCGCCCGGTGCCGGGCAGGCGCTGCCGTCCGGATCCAGCACCGCGTCGGCGAGCCTGGCGGCGGCGACGGCGCCGCCGGCCCCGCCAGCAGCAACGACGCCGGCAGCAACGACGCCGGCGCGACAGGCAGCGGCTGAGTCGGCCCCGACTCCGCCGCAAAAGGCGCCGGTTGGCGCGGTGACGAGCGCTCCTTTGCCGCCAGCGGCCACACAAGCGCCATTGCCGGCTTTGCCGGCTGAGCCGCCGCCGAGCCCGGCCCTGACCGGCGTCGCGGCGCCGGCCGGGCACGTGCCGGCCGGTGCCGGTGGCGGCGCGGTGAGCGCGGGGACATCGCCGGCGGCTCCTCCGCCCGAGGCAACGGCGGCCGCGAGACCGCCTAGTGTTCCGCCGGTGCCGCCGGCGAGTACGCGGGCCACTGCGGGCCGGGCGTCGGCGTCTGCGCCAGCCGCCAATCCCGCGAATGCGGTGGAGATCGAGTTCGCGCCGGGTGCATCGTCGTTGCCGCCCGCACAGTTGCCGGCGCTGCGGGCGCTGGCAGGCAAGCGGGGCAATCGGGTGATGGAGGCTCTGGGGCGTGGGGATGCAGCCTCGACCGATCCCGGCGCGCAACAGCAGGCGGTTACCCTGGGGTTTGCGCGGGCACAGGCGATTGCGGCGGCATTGGCGGCGGACGGTGTGCCGAAGGGGGCGATCCAGGTCATGTCGGTGGCGGCCGGTCGCGGAGGGATGGCGCAGTTGCTAGAGTGACAGTTCGCGCCGCTTTCGGGATGGGGTGCAGGGGTGGGGAGCTTGGCGATAGCCGGGGAGTACGGGGACCCCTCACCCTGGCCCTCTCCCCAAAGGGGAGAGGGGATAAGGCATGAGTCGGGCGTTGTCGGTGGGGGTGGCCGGGCTGGGGACCGTCGGCGCCGGTGTGCTGAAGCTGCTGCGACAGAATGCGGAGGTGGTGACGGCGCGGGCCGGGCGGCCGATCGCGGTGACGGCGGTTTCGGCGCGGGACCGGGCTCGGGACCGGGGCGTGCCGCTGGGCGGGCTGCGCTGGTACGAGGATGCGTTGGCGCTGGCCGGCGATCCGGCGGTGGATGTGGTGGTGGAGCTGATCGGCGGCGCGGACGGGACGGCCCGGGCGCTGGTGGAGCGGGCGATCGCCGCCGGCAAGCCGGTGGTGACGGCGAACAAGGCGATGCTGGCGGTGCACGGGGCGGAGCTGGCGTCGCTGGCCGAGGCGGCGGGGGTGCCGCTGGCGTTCGAGGCGGCGGTGGCAGGCGGCATCCCGGTGATCAAGGCGGTACGCGAGGGGTTGGCGGGCAATAATATTGCGCGAATCGCCGGGATATTGAACGGGACGTGCAATTACATTTTGACCCGGATGCGCGACGAAGGGCGGGAATTCGCCGAGATTTTGGCCGACGCGCAGCGGCTTGGGTACGCGGAGGCGGACCCTTCCTTCGATATCGACGGGGTGGATGCGGCGCATAAGTTGGCCATTCTGGCGGCGCTGGCGTTCGGGCGGCCGGTGGCGTTCGACGCGGTGCACGTGGAGGGGATTCGCGGGGTTTCGGCGCTGGATATCGGGTTTGCCGGGGAGCTGGGGTACCGGATCAAGCTGCTGGGGATCGCTCGGGCCTCGGGAGGCGGGGTCGAGGCGCGGGTGCATCCGTGCATGGTGCCGGAGGGGGCGCCTCTGGCGCGGGTGGACGGGGTTTACAATGCGGTGGTGGCGGAAGGGGATTTCGTCGGGCGGCTGATGCTGGAAGGGCGCGGCGCCGGGGCGGGGCCGACGGCTTCGGCGGTGGTGGCGGACCTGGTGGACCTGGCGCGCGGGCGGCGGACGCCGGTTTGGGGGGTGTCTGTCGGGGCGCATTCGTTGGCGCCATCGGTGCCGATCTCGGCGCATGTGGGGTGCTATTACCTGCGGCTGATGGTGGTGGATCGGCCGGGGGTGATCGCGGACGTGACCGCGGTGCTGCGGGACCAGGGCGTGTCGCTGGAGAGCATGCTGCAGCGCGGGCGGGCTCCGGGCGAGGCGGTGCCGGTGGTGCTGGTGACGCACGAGACGGCGGAGAGCGCGATGGCGGGGGCTCTGGCGCGGATCGGGGCGCTGGACGCGGTGCTGGAGGCGCCGACGATGATCCGGATCGAGAGTGGGTAGAGGCGGCGGCCGGGTTAAGGTTGCACCACGGAGACACGGAGGCGGGGAGGTTTAGGGGCGGAGGATGGTTCTGCTTGCGGTACGGAGGTGACTTTTGTTAGATATTGTGACATTGGATGCGGGTAGTTGGGGGTCAGGGTTGATAGCGGTGATGAGCCGAGGCAGGGCGCGGATGGCGCGGGGACGAGGCGGCCGGGCTGGGAAGGAGCGGGCGGAAGCAGGAGATCAAGCGGAGGGTCAGGCGGGCGGCGGCTCGAGCCTGTATGCCCAGCACGGGGCGGGTGCGATCAGTCGTCGGCGGGTGGCGGCATGGCGGGCCGGGACCGAGACGTGTCTGGAGCGGCTGTACCCGGAAGCAGCGGGCCTGCTGATGGGGGTGCTGGGCGAGCATGTGTGGGGCCTGAACGCGGCGGTGTGCGAGGCCTTCGATTCGGGGGCGGCGTGCGGGCCTCGGGCCAGGCTGGAAGCGGTGGTCCGGGCCTGGATGGAGCGGGTATCGGCCGAGCCGGACGAGCACCGGAGCCTGTTGTTCTGCGCGCATCTGCTGCCAGACGAGCTGCGAAGGCAGGTGGCGCTGAAATATCGGGGCGTGCTGGAAACCGTGATGGAGGCGGTGTGCGCGGCGGTCCCGGGACTGTCCGGGCGGGCAGCGGCGGTGGAGTCGCTGCTGGGGAGCGCGCGGGCGTCGCTGAGTGATGCCGGGCGCTGGCGAGAGCCGGTTTCCGCGGAGGAGCAGGGACGGGTGGCCCGGCGGATCGCCGGGATGCTGATCGCGGCCGGCGAGGCAGAGATGATCGGTGGCTGGGAGGGGATGGGCGGACTGGCGGGTGTCGGCGCGGGGGGCGTGCAGGTGGCGGAGAGCCATTTGGTGCGGAAGCGGTTCAGCACGGTGATGGACATGGTGGAGGCAGGCGGCGAGGTGGTGGTGACCCGGCGGGGGAAGCGGGTAGCGAAGGTGGTCGGGGTGCGGGTGATTGGGGGCGATCTGGCGCGTTGTACAACGGGGCAGTTTGGGGCGCGTTCGGTTGTACAACGGGGCGGTTTGGGGCGCCGGCAGTTGTACAACGGAGCGGTTTGGGGCGGGGTCGGTTGTACAACGGGGGCGGTTTGGGGCGGCTGGGTGCCTAGTACAGACTCTCTATCCAGCGCGTTCCCACTTCCGCGCGTGACTGAATATTGTTGCGCGCTGACGGCAAGGGGGTCGGGTCGAGGGCGGAGCCCATCGTGATCATGGGCAGCGAGCCCGGGGGCTGCGTGGGTCTGTGGTCCTAGGCCTCGGATCCGGCACTTAGGGACTTCGGTTCCTCGCCTCGCGGAAAGGGGGTCGTCGGCACGAACCACGTCCGGCCTGGCTCGCGCGGGGTTATCGGCTGCCGGCGATATGCATCATCTGTAACCATGTTGTTGGCTGTCACAATGGCATATGGTATTATCGTAGGTGTTTGCGAGCGGCCGTCTCGGTTACCTGTCAACGCTGTGCATCCGCTAATGTCAGGGGTCGGCGGACTTAGCCGCGGCCTCGTAATGTGTTATATGGAAAGCTAGCCCCTATATGTGCCGCAGAATCCGCACTTTGCCGGCGGCGAGTTCAGTTGCCAGAGGTCCGTGAGTAGCCTTATCCTTCGGATTGCAGAACGCCGCCCGTGTTCTTGCGAAAAGTCCAATGTGGGGGAGGCCGCATCCATCAGTGCACAAGGTTGTCCGCGTGCCCTTCTGCGACCCGAGGTTTGAGGTCCGGGTCATCGCTATCTGCAAGGGCAAGATCCCTGATGCAAGATTCGTATATTTGCAGAACGTTCGCAACGGGTCTGCCGCGGGAAGGCGCGAGTATGAGGCGATGCTATGTAAATATACGCGCTTACTTTCCGACGCCGTCGCCAAGGCCATCGTCGATCCGGTTGATGCGCTTATGTCGCCACCGAGCGATTATGCGTGGCAAGCAGAACCGTATCGCGAAGCCCTGCTCGCCCGGTTTCCGCAAGCTGCCGATCTGACTGGTTGCTTTTCCCGATCAGGAGAGAAGAAGGCCGGTTACAAGGCTACCCTCGCTGATGTAGTTTCAGATCTCACTTACTGTCATACCAGACACGAGCCGGATTACCGAAGAGTGCTGATCATAGATGATATCTTTAATCGCGGTGTCACCGCTTCAGCGATAATAGAGCACATGCGAAAGCATGGCTTACCTGAGGACAGCGAGATCACTGTGGTGTGTCCGCAATGGCTTGAAGTGAGTTGTGCGTCTCCCTGATCCGCCCGCCCGTGGCAGTAGCGCTAGTCGCGGTTATTGGGCGGGTTTTGATCTGATTCGTCGTCCACTCACGTTGTAGGTGAACTGCCACTTGCCGCGGCGCACTGTCACGGTCGAGCTGGTGTAACCGATGAGGCGACCGTCAACACCCATAGGCAACGAATAGAGGCGGTAACCGCCGCTGCCGTAGACGATAAGCCAATTGTCGCGCTCCGATACACTTTCTATTTCAATAGGAGGGAGTGCGCCATTCTCGTTACCGCCCATCGCAGGGGGCGACGGTGCGACCCAATTCCGGTGCGCTCGAATGACGTTATAGACAATGAGGTAGATCGCAATCACCGCCATGAACAGCCATACGCTTCCGCTTCCATTCACGAAACCGGACTCCTCGACACCATTAGCTCTTTTCTTCGCTGCTCAGAGTCGTGCGCATTCGTGTCACCACTCACGCTGCGAGCCTCGAAATCGTCGCCTGACTGACATTGTAGCTGCGGGCAACGCTGCGTTGCCTCTCGCCCTTCGCCAACCGCGCCCATGCTTCTCGCTGCTGATGCGCTGTGAGCTTCGGCTTGCGCCCGAATTTCACGCCCCGTTCCTTCGCCTCCGCTCGGCCTCTCGCCGTCCGTTCGAGGATGCGGCGGCGTTCGAGCTTCGCCGCAACGCAGAGGATGGCAAAGATGATCTCGGCAAAGTCGGACGTGGTATCAAGGAATGGCTCGGCCAGTGACTTGATACCGGCCTCGGCCCGCTGCATCTCGCGGGCGATAACCAGTAGGTCGGTCGTGTCCTGCGAGAGGAGGTCAACTGCCGGGGCGATCACCACGTCGCCGCGCTTGAGGGCCGCCATCAGCTTGCGAAGCTGCGGCCGGTCGGCTGCGCCTCCCAACCTTTGAGGGCGTAGGCGGCTTGGATCATTTCCTCAACTGCATCCAGCCGTTCATGCCCGGGCCGACTTTGCCAGTATCGATATTCGTCAGCCTTCATTTCATCAAGGCTGGTGTATCTCCGCGCGGCCGGTTCTTCTTCCATGCTCTGTTTTGTAGCATAATGCCCCCTTTGCGGCAACGCTCGGAACGTCGCCGTAGGGCGCAGAAGAACAACCCGTTTGTTTCAAGGGTCTCGATTTTTGCAACGGTGGGCCGGGAGGCGGTCTGGCGTCCGGCTCGTCAATGCGCGAGGTTTTGTTTGCTCAAGTTCGGGGCCGCTTCTTTCGGCTGATTGGACAACCTGCGGGTTGGTATAATATTAGACCGCCGTTCGAGAGGCTGACTTTCCCTGGTCAGGCTCGCGCAGGTGGGTACGACGCGATTGCGGTTGCACGGACTGTCGCTGGATTCCCGCTTTCGCGGGAATGACGGGGAGCGTGCGGGAATGATGGGGAGGAGGAATGATAGGGAGCGGGAATGACAGCGAATGGGTCTGCGTTCGGGGCGATCGGAAACTAGAGGGTTGCGGATGTCAGCGTGTCGCCGGCGCCCAGGTCTTGATAGCCGGGAGGGAATCTCTGCCAGGGATAGCCCTGCTTGCCCAGCTCGTATCCGACCGTGAACAACGCTTGCATGTATGCCCGGTCGAACGGTGCTTCCAGCTTCATGTCGAAGGATGACGGGATATTGGCCAGGTTGAAATCGATTTTGTCGCGCGTGGCGGCGATATAGATCCGGTAGATGTCACCGACGCCTTGGGTGTGAATAAGCGACCCGATCGCGCGGCCTACAATGCTGAGCGTTTTGCGCTTGATCTCCTCCCAGTGCGGATCAAGACGAGCATTCCGTATGACGTAAAGCTGACGCGATCGCACGAACCCTTGTTTCTGCGACTGAACGTTCAGTTGAGACGATGGAGGATAGACAAACACCTGCGCGCTCGCACCGCCGTCAACGTGCATTTCCTGATAGGGGCGGCCGTTCACCTCGACATCGATCATTTCGGGCGGAAAAGCGCCCGGTATGGCAGCCGAGGCGATCAGGATCTGCTGGACCAGATGCAGCACGCCGGGACGTTTGCTCGCGGCGAGCTTGCCGATGTTCCAAACGACCGGACGGCCCTCGTCGAGGTTTGTCGTCCCGATAAGCAACAACCGGCCCTGCTGGTATTCGGCGGCAATTTCATCGAGCAGCGACGCAGTCACAAAACCGGCGATGGTCCGCCGGAGCGGAGCATTGGAATTGAGCGCATCTTCGGTCACCGCGGCAAGCAAGCCACGATTCACCAGGACATCGTTGGCGGAGATTTGCGTGTATACCGCTCGGAGTTGCGGATCGTAACGGGGTCCGAGGAAGGCGAACGGGGCCGTCAGTGCCCCCGTGCTTATCCCGGTGACAAGTTTGAATTCCGGGCGTGATCCCTGCTGCGTCCAGCCAGTCAGCAGCCCGGCGCCAAATGCGCCGTCTTCTCCGCCGCCGGAAACCGCAAGATATGATGCCGGTGGCAGTGGACCCGTGTGGCCGCTGGCTCGATATGCGGCAAGCTCTCGGTCGTACGATGCCTTGCCTTCGGCGATGAGGACGGGCGAATCCTCGTCGCCCCAATACCTGATGTCGCGCAGGCCGAGGACGGTAACCTCGGACTCGTCCTGGGGCGGGACCGCGGCCTGGCGTGGCAACGCCGAACAACCCGTCAGAGCACTGAAGGCGGCTGCATTGACGGCGAGGAATGATCGGCGGCCCAGAGCCACGTGGCGGGTCATAATGGTTTACCTGCGGAAGGCTCTAGGCCAGCGCCGTTGCGACAGAATAGAATCCAGCACTGCGACGGCGGCATTGCATTCTAATTCTTTCACAAACTCGGATGCGGGAATCCAGACAAGCCCTCGGAATTCCGCAGACTTTCGCGTGGATGCGCGCGTTCGCGGGCATGACGGATCTAGAGCTTTCGTCCGCGCGGATTGGTACCGGCAATCATTCTCAGAACGGACTCTCAGGGCTTGAGATGATAGCCGGTGCGAAAGATCCACCAGAGCAGGACCAGGCAGAGCGCCATGAAGGCGGCGATGAAACCGAGGCTTACGCCAAGGCTGACATCTCCGACGCCGTAGAAGCTCCAGCGGAACGCGCTCACCAGATAGACGACCGGGTTGAACAGGCTCAGTGTCCGCCACGGCTGGGGCAGCATGTTGATGGAGTAGAACGCGCCACCCAGGAACGTCAGCGGCGTGACGACGAGAGATGGAATGATCGCCAACTGCTCAAAACTCTCGGCCCAGATGCCGATCACGAAGCCGAACAGGCCGAACGTGACCGCGGTGAGCACCAGGAACACGACCATCCAGGCGGGATGCATGATCTGCACCGGCACGAACAGCGTTGCCGTGGCGAGAATGATCAGCCCGATCACCACGGATTTCGTCGCCGCCGCGCCGACATAGGCGAGCACTGCCTCCGTGCTCGAGAGCGGCGCCGAGAGCAGCTCGAACACCGTGCGGGTGAATTTGGGGAAATAGATCGCGATCGAGGCGTTCGAGATGCCTTGCGTCAGCAGCGTCAGCATGATCAGGCCCGGCACGATGAACGCGCCATAGCCGACGCCGTCCACCTGCTGGATGCGCGAGCCGATCGCGCCCCCGAAGACGATGAAATAGAGCGCGGTGGTGATCACCGGCGTCGCCACGCTCTGCCAGATGGTGCGTCGTGTGCGCGCCATCTCGGTGCGGTAGATCGCCCACATTCCGGTGGGATTGCGCCCGCTCATGCGCCGTTCTCCACCAGGTTCACGAAGATATCCTCGAGCGAGGTCCGGCTCGTCTCGAGGTCCTTGTAATCGATCCCGGCCTCCCCCAGGGCACGGAGCAGGCGGGGGATCCCGGTATCCTCCGCGGCGGCGTCGAAATCGTAAACCAGGCGTTCACCCTGCGCTTCCAGCCGCAGCTTCCAGCCGGCGAGCGCGGGCGGAATCGCATCCAGCGGATGCTGCACGACGATGGAAAGACGCCGCTTGCCGAGCTTGCGCATCAACGTCGCCGTCTGCTCCACGAGCACAAGCTTGCCGTGATCGATGACACCCACCCGATCCGCCATCTCCTCGGCCTCCTCGATGTAATGCGTGGTGAGAATGATGGTGACGCCGCGATCCCGCAGCTCGCGCACCAGCTCCCACATGTCGCGGCGCAGAGTGACATCGACGCCGGCCGTGGGTTCGTCGAGGAACAGGATCTCCGGTTCGTGGCTCAGTGCCTTCGCGATCATGACCCGCCGCTTCATGCCGCCCGAAAGCTCCATCACGCGGGCATCGCGCTTGTCCCACAGCGACAGATCGCGCAGGAGCCGTTCAATGTAAGCGGGCGCTGCCGGCCGGCCGAACAGGCCGCGGCTGTAGCGGACCGTGTCCTCGACCGTGGCGAATATGTCGAGCGCGATTTCCTGCGGAACCAGGCCGATGATCGCCCGCGCCGCGCGGTAATCGCGCACGATGTCGTAGCCGTTGACGGCGATGCGCCCCGCTGTCGGCGAAACTGTGCCGCAAATGATGCTGATGAGGGTTGTCTTGCCGGCCCCGTTCGGGCCGAGCAGCGCGAATATCTCGCCTTTCTGCACCGTGAGATCGATCGGGTGCAGGGCGGTTTGGCCGGATTTGTAGGTCTTGGTCACGCCGGACACGGATAGGGCAGCTTGCATCGGATCTCCTGTGATGGGGCAGGATCAAGGTTCCGCTTGGCACCGTGCGGTGCTCCGGATTTTATCCCGCCGTCATGGCGATTCTGGCCGCCGCACCCGGCGCGGCAGGTCGGCCTGATCGTACAGGACGGCAAAGATCGCGGGCGGCTCGCCGCGGTAGCCGAACCAATACCGCCCAGCATGGAACCAGCGGTCGCCGGGGGCCGCCATTTCGGGATAGGGACGCGGAGCCGGATGGCCCTCGCCTTGGGCGATTCGCTGCATGGCCGAGCGCACGGCCGCTGTAAGGTTGTCGCGTGCCTCGGTACGGCCAAGGCGGCGGTAATGGCTGCGGAGGTCTGCGAGGTCGCGTTGCGCCTCTGCGGTGAGAACTACGCGGCGGATGGCTTGCGGGGCGACTGTTGTCCCGATGCCTGGCGCTCGGCCTCGTCCTCGGCTTCCCAGGCGGCCAGCACGTCCGCCACGGCGACGCAACCGGTATAGTCGCCGGTGTCGATACGCTGGCGGCTCGCGTCAAGCCGGGCGCGGAGCCGGGTGAGGTCTAGCGGTGCGGTCGGATCGTCGGGATGAGTGGGCATGGGCCAAGGATAGGCAGGGTCAGGCCGAGTTGCCAGCCTCGTCGATCTTTAGATTTTGCCTTCCATCCCAGGCGTTCGAGGCGGGACGCCCCGGTTCCGGTCATGGCGAAATGCTGTGATGTCGGCCAACTTGCCGTAGATCGGCGTCATTGCCGTGGAAGTCAGCCGTTCGGGTCAGGTCGCTTACCCTTATGGCGGCAGCAAGGCGTCCACCAATGCCTCGATTTCCGCGGCCACACCGTTTTCGGCGAGTGCAGCGCGGATGGCGCGTCGCTTAGCAACAAAATGCTGTGCGTCGGTCAGGGCTACGGAGGCCGCGACCGCCTCCGCAAGCGAAGCGGCGGCTGCGAGTTCGCGGTGTAGCGGCTCCGCGTCGTCGTATTCGGGGATCGGCAGCGTCCAGACGATATTATCCAAGTGCCGGCGCGTTCCGGCCTCGCCAACCACCTGGAGATCGCGGATTTTAGCGATTGCTGTATTGCTGTTCAGGATCGCAACCAAATAGGCGCCTTCATTCGGACAGCGTGGCGCAGTCCAGTAGGCTCCATGTTCGATTATCGCGTCGCACTGAGGTACGCGCGAAGCGCTCAGCAACGTTCCTGATCCGGTATAAACTACGCAATCTTTCGGCAGACCAGACTGGTAAGACAACCCCCGCATGTGGTCGATTCGGGCCGACAAGGTCATGCGCAACTGTCCGTTAGACGCCTTGTTGGCATGCTCCGCCCATTTTGCTTCGACATCGGCTAGCCACGCGGCCAAGTGGCGATTGCCGGCTTCTCGCGCGGCAGCCGACTCCAGCACCGTTCCGTCGCGAAGAGGAATTACCGCCGTCACAGCCTGGAGCATACGGAACGGTGCGACGCTCTCACCCAGAATCAATTGGCGCAGGAACTCCACTTCCACCGGGCCGCGCGGTGGCTCGACCGTCGTCCATGGATGCTTGTCCAGCGGCCCGGCGCGTCCCTGCATGATCGGCGCATGGGCGGACCGGCCCAACCGGCTCGCGGGAGCGGGATCCACGACGAAGAAGCGGCGCGGCACGATTGTGGCGCCTTGCCGGAAACGGGTGCGATACGGGGAGGCGCCCACCAGCGTGCGGGGGCGCGGCCACGGAATGCGGGTGTGGGTCAATGCCCGTGCCGCCTCCGCCTCGTCGGCATCGCGCCGGGTCAGGCGGCCTTCCCAACGGTCGACCTCGGTCGGGTGGGCATCGGCCATCTGCCGGCTGCCGAACAGGACGCAGGTACTTGTCGTGCTGCTGCCGGACTGTGCGCCGAAGATCGGCCATACCCGCTCCAGCGCCCAGGCCCCGGTCAGCCGCACGCGAGCCTCGCCCATGCGGCCGGTACGCAGGCCGGCATAAACCGGCGCGTTGAGCGTCGCATAGGGCAGCACGAAGGCGATCCGTCCTTGTGGCTTCAGGTAGCGTTCCGCCCCGCGTGCCCAGAACAGCGCGCACATATCCTGCTGCGTCGCCAGACTGCCACCCACCCACAAATCGTAGCCGCGCAAGGCCTCGCGCAGCCGATCCTTCATGCCAGGGCTCAGATGGCGATAGACGATCCAGGGTGGATTGCCGACCAGCACGTCCGCCCGCTGCTCCACCCGCGACAGCCACACGGGCCGGGCGAGGTTGCGGAACACGAATGTCCAGATGCCGTTGCGCCCGGCCCGATAGAGTGCCTGAAGCTGCGTGAACGTCTCGACCAACGCATCCGCGTCCGCGTCCGACGCGCCCTCGATCCGGCGGAGTGCGCTGCTCACCGTCTGGGGCGTGGCGCCGTCCGCGAGGCCCCGGTTCAGCTCATCCAGGCCGGCTTCGAAGATGGCCTGATCCTCGGCGAAGCCGAGTGGGAATGCGCAGCGGCCGGTCCTCACCGGGCACCTCAATGGCCACGTCCGTCCGGTCCACGAAGCGGCGCAGGTTCCACTGCATGGCGTCGCCCAGGAACACGGGCACGGTCAGCTTCGACGGCCGTTCCGAGAGCAGCCGCCCCAGCGCCAACAACCACGTGACCCGCGCGAGCGTGACGGCCACGGGATGCACATCCATGCCGCGCACCTGTTCCGCGCAGGCTGTCACGATGCGGCGCCCGGTCCAGCCCGCCGCTTGCCCAGACGCGATCAGGCGCCGCACCGCATGGAACAGGAACGTTCCGGAGCCGCATGCGGGGTCCAGCACCCGCTGCGCAAGCGGCGCGTCGACCGCTTCTGCCACCACGCGCCCGGCGAGCCAGTCCGGCGTATAGTATTCCCCGAGATCGTGCCGCTCGTCCGGGTCCACCAGGCTTTCGTAGAGCACCTTCAGCACATCGGTCTCAACGTCGCTCAGGCGGAATCGGGCGGTCTGCGCCGCCACCTGCCGCACCAGATCGGCCCCCGCCGGCAGCTTCAGCGGCCAATCGAAGAAATCCGCCTCCACAGCGCCCATGATGCCCTCGTCGGCCAGCGCGCGGCCGGACAGCAACCGCTCGGGGTCGCTGACCGGCAGATCCAGTACGCGGGCCGCGACCGTCTTGACGACGACGGTGAGGTAAGTGTGCTGAAGAAACAGCGAATCTTTGCCGACATCCTCGCCGTAGGCCTCACGCAGCAGCCCGTCCCACAAATCGCGCTTCAGGCGCACCTCGGGGTCGTCCTTCAGCACCTCCCAGAGGGCGTCCAGGGTTAGCCGGGCGCGACTGAATGTCAGGCTCCCTTTTCCGAATGCCTGCGCAACGGTCCGCGCCTCCGGCAGCAGGTCGGTCGTTTCGGAAAGCAAGGGCTCCAGCCACGCCATCAGCTCGCCGGGCCGCTCGGGGTCGGTCGCGTAGCGCCGCAGCTCAGTCAGAGCACCGTCGACCAGTTGGTAGCCGATGAACGTGGCGCCGTCTGTCGCGATCCCCGTGACCGGACGGTTGCTGCGGGATCGGTGCGCGGCGTCGGCAAGGTAATCCGGCATGCGGGCTTCGACGTCGCCCTGCTCCCGCCGCAGATCGCTTTTCAGCTCGATCACCGTGGCGCCCCACATGGTGTCGATGCGGCCGCTGCTGTCGAGCAGGTAGACCTCGTGCGCTATCTCGTCATATGGCGCCCCGAACCCTTCACGAAGGAGCTCCGTCATATGGCCACGCAACGCCTCATGGCGCGGGCGGCCCGCCATGGCGCGGACGAGTTCAGGAAGTTTGTCGTGGCGCCATGTCACGTCGCTACGATGCCCTGGGTTCCGGTTCACACCAAGGCTCTCCCGAATCGGCGCCGCCTGCTATTGAGCGGACATGGATACGCGGTCTCGCCAGCCTGGACTTTTCGACACCGAGCCGGAATGTGATCACGCTGACGCAGTGCTCGCGCGGGCACGGATGCGCGGGATGATCGATATGCTGAGCACGGCGTCAGCGCCGCCATGGACGGACGAGACAGATGTCATCCTGCATGACGGCGCCTTCAAACGCGCCATGCGCCTGGTCGCGGTCGATGAGGCCCAGGCGCTGTGGGCCGAATTCGACGCTCACATGGAGCGGCTCTATGCAATCTGGGCCCAGGCGAAGCCGGCATTGCAAAACTGATTATCGGAGCGTTTGCCGGTACCCCGCCCGTACCGCCGGCACCGAATCAAACCCCGCCGCCCGCTCGATCGCCGCAGCCACCGCCAGCACCGTCTCCTCATCGAACGGCTTGCCGATCACCTGCAGCCCCAGCGGCAGCCCGTTCGCATCCAGCCCGCCCGGCACCGAAATCGCCGGTACCCCCGCCAGATCCGCCTGAGTCGTGAACAAATCGTTCAGATACATCTTGATCGGATCGTCCATGTTCTCGCCCTGCGCGAACGCGGCGGACGGCGCGGTCGGTGTCAGCAGCGCGTCCACCTTGCCGAACGCCTCGGTGAAGTCGCGCAGGATCAGCGCCCGCACCTTCTGCGCCCGCAGGTAATACGCATCGTAATACCCCGCCGACAGCACATACGTCCCGATCAGGACGCGCCGCCGCACCTCCGGCCCGAACCCCTCGGCCCGCGTCCGCTCATACAGGTCGCGCAAATCCTCGCCGTCCGCGCGCAGCCCGAACCGCACGCCGTCATAGCGCGCCAGGTTGGACGAAGCCTCCGCCGGCGCCACGATATAATACGTCGCCAGCCCGTATTTCGTGTGCGGCAGAGACACATCGACAATCTCCGCCCCGGCGTCGCGCAGCCAGGCAATCCCCTGCTGCCACAGCGCCTCGATCTCCTCCGGCATCCCGTCGGCGCGATACTCGCGCGGAATGCCGATCCGCATCCCCCGCACCGACCGTCCGCACGAAGCCGCATAATCCGGCACCGGAATATCGGCGCTGGTGGAATCCTTCGGGTCGTGCCCGGCCATGGAGCCCAGCAGGATCGCGCAATCCTCCACCGTGCGGCCGAACGGCCCGGGATGGTCCAGCGACGACGCGAACGCCACCACACCCCACCGGCTGCATCGCCCGTAGGTCGGCTTCAGCCCGACGATCCCGCAGAACGACGCCGGCTGTCTGATCGACCCGCCGGTATCCGTCCCGGTCGCCCCCAGCGCCAGCCGCGCTGCCACCGCCGCCGCCGATCCGCCCGACGATCCCCCGGGCACCAGCACCGCTTCCGCGTCCTGCCGCCGCTTCCACGGGTTCTCCACCGGCCCATAAGCCGAGGTCATGTTGGACGAGCCCATCGCGAACTCGTCCATGTTCGCCTTGCCGAGGAACACCGCGCCGTCGCGCAGCAGGTTGGCGCTGACGGTGCTTTCATAGGGCGGCACGAACGGGCCCAGGATGCGGCTGCCCGCCGTGGTGCGCACGCCGGCGGTGCAGAACAGGTCCTTGATCGCCAGCGGAATGCCGGTCAGCGCGCGACCGTCGCCGCGTGCCAGCGCCGCGTCGGCGGCATCGGCCTGCGCCAGAGCCCGATCCGCCGTCACGGTGATGAACGCATTCAGCCGAGGATTCAGCGCCTCGATCGCCGCCAGATGCGCCTCGGTCAGCTCGCGCGCGCGGAACGCCTTGCGGCGCAGCCCGTCGCGCGCGGCGGCCAGGGTAAGGTCGGTCAGACTCATTCGACGACCTTCGGCACGGCGTAGAAATCACCGATCCGCTCCGGGGCATTGGCCAGCACCTTCTCGGCATAGCCGCCATCGGTCACGATATCGTCGCGCATCTTCAGCGCCATCCCTGCGGCGCCGGTCAGCGGCTCCACACCCTCCACATCGACCTCGTTCAGTTGCTCGATCCAGCCGAGGATGCCGTTCAGTTCGGCCTGGAGCTGCGCAAGCTGGGCCTCGTCCACGCGGATGCGGGCCAGCATGGCGATGCGACGGACGGTCGCCGGGTCCAGCGACATGGGCGGTGTCCTTGGCTGCGGAGAAGCCGCGGACCATAACGGCCGCAATGGCGCTGTTCAACCTGACGGAGCTGCGCGGGATGCTGGGCAAGGATGAGCGGCTGCTCGGCATCGATCCGGGGAGCCGCACGATCGGCCTGGCGCTCAGCGACGTGCGGCTGACCCTGGCGACGCCGTACGGAAGCCTGAAACGCGGTAAGCTGCGCGACAACGCGGCGGCGATCCTGGCGATCGCCCGGAAGGAAGGCGCCGGGGGCGTGGTGATTGGCTGGCCGCTGTCGATGGACGGCACGATCGGCCCAGCAGCGCAGGCGGCGCGGGACTGGGGCGAGGCGCTATCGCAGGCCACCGGCCTGCCCGCTTCCTTGTGGGACGAGCGGTTGTCCACCGCCGGCGTCAGTCGCTTCCTGATCGAGGAAGCGGATCTCAGCCGCGGTCGCCGGAGCCGGGTGGTTGATTCGATGGCGGCTGCCTGGACCTTGCAGGCCGCGCTGGATGCGACCGGATGATCGACGCGCGGGCTGAAGGCAGTCGCGGCGCGGTTCCCGAGTAGTTGGAATCGTGCTGAAAGGACGCACCGGCAAGAACGGTGCAATGTCCCCCTTCACTTGACGGAAACGTGCTCATCGCCGTCTTAGCTGTTACCTCATGTCGCCGTGCCCCCGTAATATCTTGAAGCCACCAATTTCGAGGAATCAGTCCGTGCCGGACGCGCAGGTCACCAACAACAGCCCAGCAACCACACCGCCGTCGGACGATGTCGCCAACCCGTCCGGCGCGGTAACCGATGCCCTCGCCCGCGTGCAGGAGGCGGTCGCCGACGTGCAGGAGAGCGGGCTGCAGGAATTCGGTGGAGGCGGCCATAGAGGCCATCGACGCCGGCCGCGCGACGCTCGATGAAGCGGCGGGCGATCACCTCGCCGGCGTCGCCGACGCGCTGGAACAGGCCCTGGATGAGATCGAGAAAGGCAAGGTTGCCAATCTGCTGCCGGTTATCGAGCAAGCCAAGTCGATTATTCAGGCGGGCTCCGCGGAAGGCTGATGTCGGCGACGGCGGAAGCGGGCGTTCGCGCCGCGCCGGGCCGGACGCTACGCAGATCGGGCGCGTAATGGCTGTCCGTGCGAGCCGCGTCCGATGACCGATGAAACACCCGGGCAGCCATGTTTGACTGGATTTTGAAACGTCCGGATCGGTCTGGACCAAGGCCGCGCAACGCGCGGTCGTGTCATGGCTAACGGACAGGGCACCGTCGTGCGGTTGTCGGGCACACCGAACTCGATCCCCCCGTCGGGAAAACCTCGATCGAACGCGCTGACTGGCGTCGTCATCGCGGTCGTGATCGTCTGCGCGCTTTATTTCGGCAGTGAGGTACTGATCCCGATCACACTGGCGATTTTGCTGTGCTTCGTGCTCAGCCCGCTGATGGGGCTGCTGCGGCGCCTGCTGCTTCCCCGGGTGATTGCCGCGCTGCTTGCGGTGCTGATCGCGATCGGAATCATCATCGTGCTGGGTGGTATCATTGGCGCGCAGATAGCTGGACTCGCCGGACAAGCCCCGCAGTATGAGACCACGATCGAGAACAAGGCCGCAGCGCTGCAGACGTTTATCGGTACTAATCTCACGAACCGCTTTAGCGGCTTCCTGAACAAGATCGAGAACGTCGGCGCCCCGCCACAGAAGCCGGCCGCGCAGTCTACGGAACCGCAAACCGCCAGCAGCCGTCCGAGCCAGCCATCCGCACCCAAGCCGGTTCCGGTCGTCATCACCGAATCACCCACGACGTCCGCGCTCGATCTTGGGCGACGCATTCTGGAGCCCCTGCTAAGCCCGCTCGCGACCCTGGGCATCATCCTGGTGGTCGCGGTTTTCGCGCTGTTGCAGAAGGACGATCTGCGAGATCGGCTGATCCGATTGTTCGGGTCGAGCGATCTGCACCGGACGACAGCCGCGATGGACGATGCCGGGCGGCGGCTGACGCGGTATTTTCTCACCCAGCTTGGGCTTAACTGTACGTTTGGTGCCATCGTCGGCGTCGGGCTTTATTTCATCGGCGTGCCGAGTGCCGGGCTTTGGGGCATACTCGGCGCAATCCTGCGGTTCGTGCCGTATATCGGCTCGTACATCGCCGCCGCCCTGCCGCTCGTTCTGGCCGCGGCGGTCGGCAATGGCTGGAGCATGGTGCTCTGGACGGCGGTGCTTTATATCGTCACCGAGCTGATCATGGGCCAGGCTGTCGAGCCCATGGTGTATGGCCATAGCACGGGCCTGTCGCCGTTTGCCGTCATTATCGCGGCGATTTTCTGGACCTGGATCTGGGGGCCCATCGGGCTGATCCTCTCCACCCCGTTGACGCTATGCCTCGTTGTTCTCGGCCGGCATATCGAGCAACTGGAATTTCTCGACGTCGCGCTGGGCGATCGGCCGGCGCTGACTCCGACCGAGAATTTCTATCAGCGCATTCTCGCCGGCGATCCCGACGAAGCGGTGGAGCAGGCGGAGCGGTTCCTCGCCGAGCATTCCCTGTCGGCATATTACGATGAAGTGGCGCTCGAGGGCCTTCAGCTCGCCGCGGCCGATGCGACCAGGGGGGTGCTGTCCGAACAACAGGTCGAGCGCATCAACCTTGCGGTCAAGGAGCTTGTGGATGATCTGGCTGAGCACGACGACGTGCAGCCATCGCCGCGGAAACATGACGACAGCGTCGCCGGGGAAGCGCCAGACAAGCCGATGAACGTGCCCGAACCGGCTTCAACCGACAGCGCGGAGGTGCCGCCATCGCCGGAGTGGCGAGGCGAGACACCGGTGCTTTGCGTCGCCGGACGGGGGCCGCTCGACGAGGCCGCTTCGGCGATGCTTGCCCAGTTGCTGGGGAAGCACGGGATCGGCAGCCGCATGGTTTCGTATGAAGCGGTCTCGCGCGCCCGGATCGCGAGTGTGGAGGCATCGGGCGTCGTCATGGTGTGTCTCTCGTATCTCGACATCACCGGTAGTCCGGCTCACCTCCGATTTCTCATCCGGCGGATCAGGCAGCGGTTTTCGGGAGCGGCAATTCTGGTTGGAATCTGGCCGGCGGCGGACCCGTTCCTGCGGGATCGGGCGTCGCAACAGGCCGCCGGGGCCGACCATTATGTCGGCTCCATACGAGAGGCGCTCAACATCTGCCTCTCTGCGGCGCACAATTCCGGTGGAGAGCCGCCGGGGAGCCAACCGCGACTCGAGGTTGCCGGAATCCCCGCGGCGGGGACCTGATGCCTGCGACGCCATGGTTGCAGGCCCGCGCAAACCGTTGTCGCGGACCAGCCGCCGGTTGACAGGTTTCCGGCCGGTCTCCACGGTCGGCCGCATGCAGGCCCAGGGGCTGTTCGATCTCCAGGTGAATGGATATGCGGGGATCGACTTCAACTCCGCCGACATCACGCCCGACGGTCTGGACCACGCCCTGGAGCGCATGTGGCGCAGCGGCGTCACGCGGTGCCTGCCGACAATCATCACCGCGCCGGTCGACATCCTGGCAGAGCGGCTGGAAGCACTCGACCGGGCGGTGGCAACCAGCCGGTTCGGCGGGGCTATGGTGCCCGGATATCACCTGGAGGGACCGTTTCTCAGCCCGGAAGATGGATTTGCCGGCTGCCATCCCGCCTCCGCAATGCTGGCTCCGGACCCCGCGCTGGTGCAACGGCTGGAAGCACCGCTGCGCCGCCCGATCTTGCTGCTGACCCTGGCGCCCGAACGGCAAGGCGCCGTCGAGCTGGTTCGCTGGGCGCGGCGGCGGGGCAAGATCATTGCGCTGGGCCACACCGCCGCCTCCGCCGCGCAGGTGTCCGCCGCGGTGGAAGCCGGCGCATCCCTGAGTACGCATCTCGGCAACGGGCTGCGGGGCATGCTGCCGAAATTCGCCAATCCGCTGATCGCCCAGCTCGCCGAAGACCGGCTTTGCGCGAGCTTTATCGCGGACGGCATTCATGTCCCGCCGCCGGCTCTGAAGGTGATGTTGCGGGCGAAGACCCTTGAACGCAGCATTCTGGTCACCGACGCGACCGCGGCCGCCGCTGCCCCGGCCGGCCGCTACGAATTTGCCGGCATGGCGATCGAGCACGCCGCCGATGGTTCGGTCCGGGTCCCCGGCGGGCTCGTGCTGGCGGGTTCCTCGCTGCGGCTGGACCAGGCGGTACGCAATCTAGCGGCTTGGGGACTGGCCTCGGCCGACATGGCGCTCCGGCTCGCCGCCGGAAATCCGACCGCGCTGATGGCGCCGGCGCTGGCAGCACATGGCGTGGATTTGCAGCCGAGATCGGTGGCCTGGTCGGACGCCCTGGTCCCGCAGGTAACCGGGCTGCCAGCCTGACTGTGCCGCCCATATAACCCGGCGATGAGCGGTGACAGCGACATGTTCGACGTCCGGGCGGTCCGCCGGCACCGCGACCGGGCGGCGCGACAGGTCGGGTCGGTCGCCGGGCTGCTGAGCGACCTGGCCGGACGGCTGCTGGACCGGCTCGACGACACGACGGTGCGCTTCGGCCGGGCGCTGGACGTGGGTGGACGGGGCGTCGTTGCGCCCCTGCTGCGGGCACGCGGCATCGACACGGTCTGCTGCGATCTCTCTCCCGCCATGGCGGCGATCAATCCGTCTCCGGCCGTCGCCGCCGATGCCGAGTTCCTGCCCTTCGCGCCAGGCAGCTTCGATCTTGTGGTGGCAAGCCTGTCGCTGCACTGGATCAATGACCTGCCGGGGGCGCTGATCCAGCTTCGGCGTGCGCTGCGGCCTGCCGGGCTGCTGCTGGCGAGCATGCCGGCACTCGGCACATTGGGTGAGCTGCGCACGGCGTTGGCCGAGGCCGAGGCCGAGCTGACCGGCGGTGCCTCCCCGCGCGTGTCCCCGTTTCCGATGTTGCGCGATTGCGCCGCACTGCTGCAGCGGGCGGGGTATGCTCTCCCGGTTGCCGACCAGGAGGAGATCCGCCTTCTCTATTCCAACCCGCTGATGCTGCTGCGCGACCTGCGCGCCGCCGGGGAGACCAATGCGCTGCGGCTACGCGATCGCCGCATTCCGCCCCGCATGCTGTTTCCTGCCGCCCTGGATGCCATGCCGGCGGATGAGACGGGTGTCGCGGTGACGCTGCGGCTGGCGATGATGACCGGATGGGCGCCCGACCCATGACACGGCGCGGCAGTGTGGTAGTGGTTTCGGACCATGCTGCCAGCAACAAAGCTGCCGGAGACCATCCGATGACAACGCCACCCCGGGTCCTGGCACCCCCAGGCGCCTGCGACTGCCATTTTCACATTTTCGGCCCGTATGAGCGGTTCCCGTTGCATGCTGGCCGTGGCTACGACCCGCCGGCCGCCAGCGTGGAGGATTACCTGGCGATGGCCGGCGCGGTTGGGCTGCAGCGGATGGTCGTGGTGCAGGCCAGCGTGTACGGCACTGACAACCGGGCCACCTTGGATGCCGTGCAACGTTTCGGCGTCGACCGGGCACGCGCGGTCGCCGTCATCGACGACCGTTTCGACGACGCGGCGCTCCGCCAGCTCGATGCCGCCGGCGTCCGTGGCGTCCGGTTCAACCTGGTCAGCGGCAACAGCACGCCGGAGCATCAGCTCGACGTGCTGGCTCAGCGGATCGCGCCGCTCGGATGGCACATCCAGATCTACGCCGATGGCGACCGGCTGGCGGAACTGGCACCGCGCCTGACCCGGTTGCCGGTGGACGTGGTGATCGATCATCTCGGCGGCGTCCGCACCGAGCACGGCACCGGCCACCCGCACTTCCATGCGCTGCTTCGCCTGCTCGAACTCAGGCCGCGCCTGGGTGAAGCTGTGCAGCTATCGGGCCTCGTCGAAAGGCGCGCCGTGGGACGACGCCGGCGATAATGTGGGCACCTTGGCGGCCGCCGCGCCCGAACGATGCGTCTGGGGGACCGATTGGCCGCACCCGGGCATGGATCCGGTGCCGGATGCCGGCCTGCTGCTCGATCAGTTGTTTACCTGGGTGTCGGACCCGGATGCGCGGCAGCGTATCCTGGTCGACAACCCGGCCCGGCTTTACGGCTTCCCCACCAACGGGCGATAGACGATCCAACTCGGCCGCCACGCAAGGCGGGTAACGACAAACACTTATACGGATGTACGCATGCTGATCGCCCAGTTGACGGACCTTCATGTCAGACCTGTCGGCAAGTCGGCCAATCGGGTGGTGGAGACGAATGTCTTCGCCGAACGGGCCTTGCGCTCGGTGGCCGCGGTACAGCCGCGCCCGGACGCGGTCATAATTACCGGCGACCTGACTGAATGCGGGCTGGACGAGGAATACGCCAACCTGGCCCGCATGCTGCGGCACAATCTGACCATGCCGGTCTATGTCATTCCCGGCAATCACGACCGGCGAGGCGTGTTGCGGGAGGGGCTGGCGCATCTGCCCGGGGTGACCAGCGACCCGCATTTCGTGCAGTACGTGATCGAGGATCATCCGGTACGGCTGATCATGCTGGACACGCTGGTACCCGGCGCCGGGCACGGGGAATTGTGCGCCGAACGGCTGCGGTTTCTGGAGCGCAGCCTGGCTGCGGCGCCCCACCGGCCGACCATGATCGCCATGCACCATCCGCCGTTCGTCTGCGGGATCGGCCACATGGACCGGATCAATATGCGCAACGCGGCTGAATTTGCGGACCTGATCGCCCGCCACAAGCAGGTGGAGCGGATCATTTGCGGGCATGTTCATCGTCCGGTGGTGGTACGGATCGGTCAGGCGGTCGCGTCCATCGCGCCCTCCGTCGCCCACCAGGTCGAGTTGTGCTTCGACCCGCAGGACGCCGGCGCCTTTATATTCGAGCCGCCGGCGTACCAGCTTCATCGCTGGACCGCAGACGATGGTATCGTATCGCATATCGTTTATGTCGAACGATTTGACGGCCCATTCCCGTTTGTGAACGAAGCGGAATACCCCGGCAGGCAGCAGTAACCGGGCGATTAAAACACTGACGGCGTGCGGGAATTTGCCTGGAATTATGCAACCCTAAGGTGTATATTGTCGCCATGTCACTATCGGCATGGTTGGTGGATGCATCCGCCCGGTTCCGCCCCGTCAGGGTACTGACGGAACCCCCGGTTGTCCCCATGTCTGTTGTTGACAACCAAGCTGATTTGTCGGGGAAGGCCTCTTTGCCGGCCGCAGCTTCAGGATCGCCGGGCGGCGTCGACGCTCGTCCCTCGCTGGACGTGGAGCAGGAAGTGCGGGCGGCGTTGCAGGAAGCCGCGGCGTCCGCCACCGGGCGGACCCGGTTCGAGTTTGCGGTTCGGCAGGATCTCGCCACCCGGACGGATGCGCAGCGATTCCGCAAGGCGCTGGCGGCGATGATCGCACATGCGGCTATGCAGGCGCCCATGGGGCGTGTGCTGGTGACCGCCACGCGGCACGGGGGACGGATTCAGGTCACCGTGGGCGATGACGGTCCGGGCGGCGATCGCGCGATTCAGGCGGCAGCCCTGCGAGAGGTCGAGAGCCTTATCGCCATGCAGGGGGGAACACTGGAAATCATCGCACAGCCAGGGGAAGGCACCAGGCTGGTCGCCCGCTGGCCAGATGCCCCGCGGGAGCCGACGCCCTCGACCGGCGCAGCGGGGTCGGAGACGGCGTCGCGTGGGCAAGACGCGGCGCGCACGCCGCGGAATGAGTTCAGCCACTGATCGGCGCGTAACGCACGATATGTAACGATCGTGCTACCAGGCGGCGCTATTGCTGCCGCGTCAGAGTTCGTCATTGCCACGCATGCGGGCATCCAGGCAACGCGCGGAATTTCGGGGCCTCTCGCGTGGATGCCCGCGTTCGCGACGCGTTCGGGGGCATGACGGATCTGGAGTCTTCGTGCTTGCGTATTGGCATAAAACCCGGCCGTCCCGCCGACGATGGATCAGCATTCATGTTTCGGCCCCAGATGGGGACTTCCAGCCGGAGCGATTTGGTGCATTCACTGGTCCGGTGCGCTGGAGTGCGCACGGGCTAAGGGAGAATTCATAATGATCACAAGAAGGGATGCAGCCCGCCTGGCTGCTGTGACCGCCACAACCTTGCTTGCCGGCGGGAGACTGGCCGATGCGCAGGGCAGCGCGAAAACCGTCAAGATCGGGATAGACCTGTCGCTCACCGGGGCGGATGCGGAAAGCGCCCAGCGAATTCTGCACGGGGCGCAGATGGCGTTCGACAACGCCAACACGAAGCACGAGATCCCAGGTTATCAGCTACAGGTGATCACGTACGACGACGGCACGGCCACCGCCGGCCAGTACGATCCCGCACAGGCTGCGACGAACGCCCGCAAGATGGTCGGCGACGGGGTGGTGGCTGCGGTCGGCCCGATGATGAGCGGTGCCGGCAAGGCGATGGCGCCGATCCTGAGCGAGGGGGACCTGGCCACCATAACGCCGTCCTCCACCAACCCCGACATCACCGATCCGAAATTTGCCGCCCAATACAAGCCAGGCGGCAAGGCAATCTATTTCCGTACAGTCACCACCGATGCATTCCAGGGTCCGGAACTCGCGAATTATTTCGCCGAGAAGCTCGGGGTGAAGACCGTGTACATTCTGGACGACAGCGGCGCTTACGGCGTCGGGCTTGCCGATGCGTTCCAGCGGCAGGCGACCGCCAAAGGCATAAAGGTGCTCGGGCGGGATCGGCTGGATCCAAAGGCGGCCGACTATTCGGCCGTGCTTACCAAGATCAAGGCGCTGAACCCGAACGCGCTTTATTACGGAGGCGTCGGCCAGGCCGGCGTGAAGCTCGCCAAGCAAGCCTATGACATCATTCCGGATGTGATCAAGGGTGGCGGCGACGGCGTGTACTCGGTCGAGATGCTGAACGGCGTCGGTTACCCGGCCAACCAGGGCTGGTACGCGACCATCGCCTCGCCGCACAGCACGGAGGAGGCAGACGCCCAGGCCTGGGTGAAGGCATACAACGACACGTACCATACCCAGCCGGATGACTATGCGATCACCGCCTATGACGCCGGGCTGGTGATTGTGGACGCCATCAAGCGGGTCGTGGCGGCGAAGCAGCCGGTGGACAAGGACACCGTTCGCGATGCGATCCAGACATCACACGTGAAGACGCTGCAGGGGCCCGTATCGTTCGATCAGAACGGGGACCTGGCCGACCGCACGATCAGCATCTTCCAGATCAAGCAGGACAAGAAATACCCGGCGGACGATATTCTGCATCAGTATCATTATGTGGGCGTGGCGCCGCAGGCCTAGGGCAAGCAAGGACCGGAGTATATCAGCAGCGCGGATGGTGCTCCGGTCCTGCGCCAAAGCCCGGAAAAAGCTGCCCGGAACAAGCTGGACTGGGCGCCTGCGGGTTCTTAACCACAGCTATGCAAACGGGGCCGGCTGTGGCATGTCCGCAGTCGGTCGCGATTTCGCGATCTGAGCAAACTCCGTAATGAAGGACCTTCAGGGATGATCACTCGTCGGGCTGCCGGGCAGCTCTTTGTTGCCGGCGCGGTCGCCGCCACGATCGGCGGAGTTGACCGGGCGTACGCTGCCAACCAGGTACTGAAGATCGGTGTCGATCTGTCGCTGACCGGGGCGGATGCCGAAAGCGCGGCCCGCATCCTGCACGGCGCCCAGCTTGCGTTCGATGACGCCAACGCGGCCAACGTGGTGCCGGGTTATACATTCGACGTCGTCTCCTACGACGACGGCACCGCCACCGCCGGCCAGTACGACCCGGCTCAGGCCGCTACCAACGCCCGCAAGATGGTCAGCGACAAGCAGGTGATTGCCGCGATCGGACCGCAAATGAGCGGCGCCGGCAAGGCGATGTCGCCGATCCTGAGCGAAGGGGATCTGGCCATCATCACCCCGTCTTCCACCAACCCGGACATCACCAATCCAAAATTTGCGGCCCAGTACCGTCCGGGCGGCAAGGCGGTCTATTTCCGCACCGTCACGACAGACGCCTACCAGGGCCCGAACATGGCCAACTACATGGCCGAGAAGCTGGGCGTGAAATCGGTCTATATCCTGGACGACAGCGGCGCGTATGGCGTGGGCATTGCCGACACATTCCAGGCCCAGGCGGCAAAGAAGGGCATCAAGGTGCTCGGCCGCGACCGGCTGGACCCGAAGGCAGCCGACTATTCGGCGACCCTGACCAAGATCAAGCAGCTCAATCCGGACGCGCTCTATTACGGCGGCGTGCTGCAGGCCGGCGTCAAGCTCGCCAAGCAGTCGTACGACATCCTGCCGAAGGTCATCAAGGCGGGCGGCGATGGGATGCTTGGCCCGGAGATGCTGACCGCGGCGGGATTCCCGGCTGCCGAGGGCTGGTATGCCACCAACGCCTCGCCGCACATGACCGATGACCAGAAGGCCGCACAGTTCGTGGAGCACTACAAGGCCAAGTATGGCGTGGCGCCGGACGATTATTCGATCACGGCCTATGACGGCGGGCTGGTGATCGTCGACGCGGTGAAGCGCCTGGTCGCCGAGAAGAAACCGGTGAACCACAGCACCGTGCGCGACGCCATCCAGACCGCGAAGGTGCCGACCATCCAGGGGACCGTCTCGTTCGATAACAATGGCGACCTGCTCGACCGGACGGTCAGCGTGTTCCAGATCAACAAGGACACCTCGAAGCCGCTGGACGACATCTCAGCCCAGTACAAGTACCATAGGTGTCGCACCGCAAGCGTAACCTTGCCGCTCGATCGTCATGGCCGGGCTCGTCCCGGCCATCGGCGCCCGGCCGGCCGTGACCACTCCGCTTCGCCATGAACATCGCCGGCGAAGCCCCCGAGAGCGAGTCCGCTATCGCTGCCGCGATCGCCTCGGCCGTCGCAGCGCGCGAACCCTTGCTGGTACGGGGAAACGGGACGAAAGACGCGATGCTCCGCCCGGTGCAGGCGGGACGTAGCCTTTCAGTTTCCAACCTGCGCGGCATCGTCTTCTATTCACCGCACGAGCTGGTCATCCGCGCCCGCGCCGGGACGCCGCTGCCCGAGCTGGAAGCCGCGGTGGCCGCACAAGGTCAGCACCTGATTGCCGAACCCCCTGACCTGACGAGCCTCTTCGGCGCTGCCGCACCGCAAACGCTGGGCGGGATCGTCGCCGCCAACCTGTCGGGGCCGCGCCGTGTCGCCTGGGGTGCGATGCGCGATCACGTCCTTGGCGTGCGCGCCATCAACGGGCTCGGTGAGGTGATAAACTCCGGCGGGCGGGTGCTGAAGAATGTCACCGGGCTTGATCTCTGCAAGCTGCTCAGCGGGAGCCACGGCACCCTGGCAGTGATCACCGAGGTCACGCTGAAGGTGCTCCCGGCGTCTGAAGCTGTCGGGACGGTGGCTGTGCGGGTTGCCGAGGCCGAGGCCGCCGTGGCGGTTCTGTCGGCCGGCCTGGGTTCGCCCTATGGCGTGTCGGGCGCCGCCTGGCTGCCCGAAGACGCGGCAGCGCGCGTCGGCTTCCCCGCCGCGATGGCATTCGCCCGGATCGAGGATTTCGGGCCATCGGTGGCCTATCGTACGGACCGGCTGCGGCAGGACCTCTCGGCGCTGGGCGCGGCGGAGCTGCTGGATGATGCCGCGTCCCACCGGCTCTGGCGCGCGATCCGCGATGCGGTTCCGCTGGGCGCGGTGGCGGACGACGCGATCTGGCGCGTGTCGGTACGCCCTTCGGCGGGGCCGGCGGTGGTGCGGGCGTTGCGGGCTGCGTTCGACGCCCGGCTGTTCCTGGACTGGGGCGGCGGGCTGGTATGGATCGCCGGACCTGCCGAGGAAACGGCGCATCACGCGGTCGAGCAGGCCGCCCTCGCGTCTGGCGGCACCTGGACTCTGCTGCGCGGCCCGGAGCCGCTGCGTGCGGCTGTCGCCGTGATCCCGCCCGAACCGCCGCCGCTCGCGGCATTCACACGGCGGGTGAAGGCGGCGTTCGATCCGCATGGTATTCTCAATCCTGGGCGTATGTTCGCCGGGGTTTGAGATGACGGTCCCTACCGGTGCGGTGATCCCGCCATTGCTGCTTGCTTTCGGCCTGCTGGCTTTCGAGCATTATCGCACCAACCCGGAAAAGCCGATCCGCGACTTTCGCTTCCTGATGATGGTTGCGGCGGTGCTGATGATGGCCGCACAGCTTATATTCAGTGGGATATTCTGGTGGCTGCCGCCCGCCCTGCTGGTGCTCGCACTGATCTGGCTCGCGGTTGGTGGGACGCTGGTCGCCCGCCGTTTTAGGAAGCGCTGAACCGATGCAGACGAGTTTCACCGCCGAGCAGTTGCGAGACCCCGATACGGCGGAGTCCAACAAGGTGCTGCGCACCTGCGTCCATTGCGGGTTCTGCACCGCGACCTGTCCGACTTTCCTGCTGCTGGGCGATGAGTTGGATAGCCCGCGCGGGCGCATCTACCTGATGAAGGACATGCTGGAATCGGGGCGGCCGGCCACCGAGGAGGTGGTCCGCCATATCGACCGCTGCCTGTCATGCCTGGCCTGCATGACCACCTGCCCGTCCGGTGTGAACTACATGCATCTGGTCGATCACGGCCGAGCGTATATCGAACGGACCTATCGCAGGCCCTGGCATGACCGGCTGCTGCGCGCCGTGCTGGCGCGCGTGTTGCCCAACCCGCGCCTGTTCCGCGCCGCCCTGCTGGCTGCCAGGGCCGGCCGGCCGATCGCCGGGTTGCTGCCGGCGTCGCATCCGCTCGGACAGCGGCTGCGCGCGATGCTGGCGCTGGCGCCGGCACGCCTGCCGGCAGGTGGCGCGGCGCCGCGCGTCCATCCGGCGGATGGACAACGGCGCGCGCGTGTGGCGCTGCTGACCGGCTGTGCACAGACGGTGCTGGCGCCGGAGATAAATGCCGCCACCATTCGCCTGCTGACCCGGATGGGGGTCGAGGTGGTCGTGGCCGAAGGTGCCGGATGCTGCGGGGCACTGACGCACCATCTCGGGCGGCACGATGATTCCATGGCCAGCGCGCGGGCGAATATCGAGGCGTGGGGACGGGAGATCGAAGGGGGCGGGCTGGATGCCGTGGTGGTCAATACCTCCGGCTGCGGCACGATGGTGAAGGATTACGGGTTCCTGTTCCGCACCGCGGCGGAGCCGTTGCGCCGTCGCGCCGAGCAGATCGCCGCGCTGGCCAAGGACATCAGCGAATTCCTGATCCATCTGGGCTATGCGCCCACGCGGGCGCCGCCGGGGCTGACGGTGGCTTATCACTCGGCGTGCAGCTTGCAGCACGGCCAACAGGTCACCGCCGAGCCGAAGGCGCTGCTGCAAAAGGCCGGCTTCACGGTGGTCGAGCCGCATGAGGCGCATATCTGCTGCGGCTCCGCCGGCACGTACAACCTGCTGCAGCCGGAGATCGCGGCGCGGTTGCGCGATCGCAAGCTGGCGCACCTGAATGCGACCCACCCGGACCTGATCGCGGCGGGGAATATCGGCTGCATCACCCAGCTTTCCGGCGGCGGACTGCCGACGGTGCATACGGTCGAGCTGCTGGACTGGATGGCGGGCGGGCCGCCACCCGCTGGGCTGAACACGCCTGCGAGAGACGCCGCATGAGGCTTGCACGACGGCTCCGGCCGGCTTCACCATCGGGCATGCGATATGCGCTGATGATCCTGCTGCTGCTGACCGCTCCCGCCCTGGCAGACAGCCCTGCTGTGACGCAAAAACAGGCCCAGATCAATGGAATGCTGGACGCCCTGAAGGGAGCGTCGAGCGAGGAAGCCGCCTCTGCGCTGGAGGCGCACCTGACCGAGCTTTGGTTGAACGCGGGCACCCCGGCGGTCACGCTGCTGATGAGTCGCGGATTGCGGGAACTGCGGGCGGGGGACAACAGCAACGCGATCGAGGATTTCGGCGATGCTGTGACGCTGCAGCCCAATCTTGCCGAGGGATATCGCCAGCTCGCGATCGCCCGCTACGCGGCCGGCGATACCAAGGGGGCGATCGAGGCACTTGCTCTCGCGGTCCAGAACGAGCCGCGCGACTTCCTCGCGTTCAAGACGCTGACGGATATTTCGGAAGCGCGGCAGAACTGGAAAGCCGCATACGAGGCCTGGCAGAAGGTGCTGGCGATCGATCCGAAAACACCGGGTGCCGCGCAGCGGCTGAAACGTTTGCAACAACAGGCATTCGGGCAGGAAACGTAGGAAGGGCTGCGAGCCACAAACGCCCTGGGAGTGGGTGTTATCTGGGTTTACGGCAGCTCGTATCCGATGGCGGCTTCCGCCTCGATTGTCCGCTGCACGGCGGGTCGCGCCATCATGCGCTGATAATGGGCGGCGAGGTTGGGCAGCGACCCGGGTGCCAGCGCCAAGCTGTTGGCGAACCGCCAATACAGGCGGAACAGATGGATATCCACGATCGAATAGGCCCCAAGCGCCCAATCACGGGTGCCCAGGCGCCCGTCGGCGAGCGAAAAAACCTCGGCGGCTCGCTCCGTGCCTTGGCGGCGCGAGGGATGGATGGTCGCGGCGATGAACGACATCCATGAAATCGCCTGCGCCTCCGCCTGCATGTTCCCAGTTGGCAGCAGCGCGGCGTCCGGGAACCGGCGAGCCAGATAGAACAGAATCGCGGCGACTTCCGTGAGCGGACGGCCATCGATCAGAAGAAGCGGCACCTTGCCTTCCGGATTGAGCGCGAGGAAGTCGGGGCGGCGCTGGTCCTTGCGTGCCAGTGAAATCCATCGGGCGTCAAACGGGAGGCCGATCTCGTGCAGTGCGATGTGGGGCGCCATCGAGCTTGATCCAGGCGCCAGATAGAGCGTGAGCATATCGATCCTCCGCAAGTCCATGCGCCGGCGTGCCCGATCGAGACACGCAATGATTGCCAGAGCCGACTCGGCTCAGCGCTCAGCATCACACAGCGTGGGTATTTGAGACCAGCGGGGAAGAGGCGGAAGCCGGCCGCGCCGGCCTCCGCGTTTCGGTAAAGCCGATCAGCCGTTCGTTTTCGCGTTGTTGGGCTGGTTGGTGCCGGTGTTGGTACCAGCGGGGGGCGCAACCGGCGCTACCGGTGCCGCCCGGTTGCCGAGCACGCCATTGCCGTTTTCAGGAGCGTGATCGTTGTTGTTGGCGTAGGTGGATGCATCGTAATCGAACTTGGGCATGGTATCCAACTTCGCCTGCGTCGTGCTGGGCAGTACCAGCTTGTCGTGGGTCACCTGCTTGGCGTCGCCGAAAATGAAGTTCTTGAAGGGGACCACCACCTTCTGCTTGTCGGTGGAAATCACTGCCCAGACGTTGTCCTTACCGATCAGTACATCGTCGATCGAGCCGATCTTTTGATTCTGGTCGTTGTAAACGTCCGTGCCGATCACCTTGCCGGCGCGTGCCGTACCGTTATCGGCCAGATCGGCGTTGCGCTGCGACGGGCGCATGCTCTTCGTGGCGCCGGCGTTATCGCCGGTATTGTTGTGGATCGGCAATTCGGTGCCGGTATAGCCGCCCGCGCCGGTCGCAACGTCGGATGGGTTGGCCGGAGCGTTAGCGGCAGTGTTGTTATTGGTAGCAGCGTTGTTATCGGGATTAGCGGCATTGGGAGTGCCGGCGGCGAGCGCCAGCCCGGGTAGCGCGAACAGCGATACGGCGACTGCGGCGCCCGACAGAGAAATGTGCTTCATGTGCGTGCCTCTTGTGTCTCGTGATCGAGAGCTGATGTCGGCGGTCCGCCGGCTCGCGAGGGAGCCGAAAGCGGACCTGACGTGCTCTCGTAACGAGAACAGCCGAGATCGCCCGGCGTTCGCCGGACCCTCTGGCTTTTGAATTCGTTCCGCCGATCGGCGCTGTCTATTTCGCCACCAGCCGAAGCCGCCGGCGGCGTTCGCTGGGCGAGGCAGTGTCGGGAAAGCCAAGCGGCAGAAGGGGTGCATCGTCCGGTGTCGTCTCTGCTTCCGGTTCCGGAAGGTCCCGACGGCCCAGGTAGTTTGCTGCCAGATGGCGGAACACGTAATCGAGAACCGAAGAGGCCCGGGTGACGCCGGGATCTCCTTCCACTGCCCCGGCGGCGCCAAATCGGGTGAGGGTGAAGGCGTCCACAAATTCCGCCAACGGCACGCCGCGTTGCAGGCCGAGGCTGACAGCAACGCAGAAACTGTCCATCAGCCCACGGAATGCGGGGCTTTCCTTGTGCAGCGACAGCGAGAGCTCGCCCAGGGTGCCGTCGGCGTATTCGCCGGTACGGAGATAGAGTTTGTGGCCGCCGACCGCGGCTTTCTGCGTATAGCCCGTGCGGCGGTCCGGCAACTCGCGCCGGGCTTCGACGGGGAGGGGTGTGGGCGCCGGTTGCGGCCTGCGGGGGCGCGGTGCGCAGAAACGGTGCGACCGCATCATGCATGGCGGCGTGCGCGGCGAAATCGATGCGCGGCAGCGGATACTGACCCGCCAGTACGCGAGCCAGCGCCTGGTCGGCGCTGAGGCCGGCCGCGGTGAGGGAGGCGCGCGCGGTGCGCGACAACGTCCCGTCCGGCAGGAGGGGAGAAAACGGTGGAGCGATCCCACCGGTCTCGATCCCGAGCAGCGCTTCCGCCGGGCCGGGCGGCGCAATCGTGGCCAGTACCAGGCGAGGGCCGGTGGAGTTCTGCCGGGCCTGGAAGGCCGCCTGGGCCGCTTCGGCGAGGCCCGGAACAGCGGTCGTCGCCGGAGGCGCCGGCCAGGCTGCGGGCGGGTCACCCGGCAGGCCGAACAGGCTCGGCGGCACTGGGGCCGCTTCCGCCCGCCCCTGCAGGATTGCCGCGAGGGCACGACCTACGTCCCGGCCAGCCTCCATGCCGTAATCGATCCCGAGCAGGGCGAGCAATTCGGCCAGCCCCGCCATCCGCAAGGTGCCGTGGCCGGGCAGCGGTGCAGCATACAGCAGGGCCAGCGCAGCCGTGTCGGCGGCGGTGATGAACGCCGGCAGGTCAAGGCTGCCATCCTGCGCGAAAGCCGGCAGGTTCAGGACGAATCCCGCCGGCTGCGCGTGCCCCTGCCAGACCGGCTCGGTGGGCACGGCTTGTCGGCGACGCAGCAGCATGTGCAGCCGGTCCGCCAGGTCGGGCGCGGCGGCGGCCCGCTCGGCGCGGGCAACGATCGGTGCGATCCAGGCTTCGGCGGCATCCGGCAGCGAGATCGGGCCGCTGCCAGGCACCAGCACGGTCAGCGCGGCTGCTGCGGTATCCTCCCACCCGGCCGGCAGGCGCACTGTCCGGGTGGGTGCATCCGGGTCCGGTGCCGCGGCGGTCACCCGCATCCGAACGCCGTGCCATGCGCGATGTGATTTCATGTCGAGCATGCTATGGCGCGTTGCCGGTAGGGGGAAGGGTATTTTGCGTCTGTTTTGGCTTGGGACCACAAAATCCTGTGGACGAGCGAATTATCGCGGCCGATGTGGACCAGCGGCGGTCAGCTTCGTATATGGCCCGGCATGAATATTGGCACCCGACTGTTCACTTGGCTGAAGGGCCGCCGCGTCGGCGCCGATGCGCAGGGCAACGTGTATTTCGAGGAGCGGCGGCCTCGTCGCGGACTGCGGGTGCGACGCTGGGTTGCCTATGCCGGCGTGCCGGAGGCCAGCAAGGTGCCTTCTGAGTGGCATTCATGGCTGCACTACACGACCGACACGCCGTTGCCGGTGCTGACGCGCCCATGGGTGAAGCCGCATCTCGCCAACCAGACGGGCACGGCGGAAAGCTATCGTCCTGCCGGCCACGACTACGAGGGTGGCCAGCGCGCGCGAGCCACCGGCGATTACGAAGCCTGGACACCGGAGAATTGATGGTACGACGCAATCTGGCCGAAGTGCTCACCGGCCTTCTCGTGTTGGTCGTTGCGGCGGGATTTCTCGCTTACGCGGTGGCGCATTCGGGGCGCAGCGGCACCTCGGGCGGCTACACTCTGTATGCGAAATTCAACAATATCGCCGGACTGGCCGTGGGTTCGGATGTGCGGCTGGCGGGCGTGAAGGTCGGCGCGGTGGACAGCGCCGCGATCGACCCGAAGACCTACCTCGCACGGGTCAAGTTCACGGTCGAGAACGGCGTGCAATTGCCCAAGGACAGCAGCATCGAAGTGGCAAGCGAGAGTCTGCTCGGGGGCGTGTACCTGGCGATCCAGCCGGGTGCCGATGAGGCGATGCTGCCGCCAGGTGGCACGATCACGATCACCCAGGGATCCATCAGCCTGCAGGACCTGCTGGGCAAGTTCATCTTCAGCGCGACGAACATGGTGAGCGCGATGGGCGGGAGCGGGACTACAGCGGGCAAACCAGCCGCGGCGGGCGCTCAGTCGGGGGCTCACCCGTGATCCCGCCGCCCGGCATCTGGCCGCAGCCTGATGGATCGCCGGTGTCGTGCCGGGAGAAACTGAAGGTGCTGGCTGAGAACCATGCCGAACTCGCGCAGATAATGCAGGACGCGTTCGAGGACGCGGTGCTGATCGGCGTGGACGAGCAGGCGATGCGGCGCATCCTGGCCGGCATGGTCGATGGGCTGACGAGTCCCAAGGGGCGATGAAATTACGCTGCGCAATGGCCGTCGTCGGTACGGTGTTATGGCCGATTGCCGGGATGGCACAGGGGACCGCATCGGCTCCGCCGGTTGTCGCGACGCCGTTGCCGCCGCCGACCGGGCCGGGCACGGCGGGGCAAGCGCCGCCCGCACCAAGCCAGGCGCCGCGGACTGCCCCGCCGGCAGCGCCGCCGCAGACCAGTAATTCCGCTGGTCCCGACGATACCGCGCCGCAATGGCCAAATCAGTGGGTGCCCGGCGGTGCCGCGCGGCTCCAGGTGCTGAACAAGATCGATGCGATCGCGAAGGAGCTGACCGTCCCGGTGGGACAGTCCGCGACGTATGGCGCGCTGACCATTGGGGTGAAGTCCTGCGTCGTGCGCCCACCGAGCCAGCCGCCAGATGCCGCGGCGTATCTGGTGATCACCGACAGCCACAAGGACGAGCCGGGATTCACCGGATGGTCGCTGGCGAACGAGCCGTGGGTGTCGATGCTGCAGAACCCGATCTACGATGTGACGGTGATGGGGTGCGGGGCGCAAGGCTGACAACTGTGCCGCGACGGCAGCGGCTCATAAGGCCAGCGCGGAACCGGAAATAGGTTACAGCGCCATGCGACCGGGCCGCGAATCCCCGCCATGAGACGCTCGAGACCGGCCGCATCGATCCGTTCGGCAGTCACCTCCGCTTCTGCCGATCGATCGACAAACCTGCTGAGACATGCCTGTCTACGCTGTATCGTCCAGCAATAAAGATACCAGGAGACTTGTCATCGTGAGCAAAAATCGGCCACCGATGCGACTGGAGCGCCGCACAATGCTGCTTGGCGGAACGTCGGTCATCGCCGCAACGGGTGTGATCGCCGGCGCGCGCGCCCAGGGAACCAACCAGGGCCAACCGGCGCCGCAATCCGCGACGGGCGGGGACAAGCCGAACATTCTCATCATCATGGGTGATGACATCGGCCAGACGAACATCAGTGCCTATGCGTTTGGCGTCGTGGGTTACAAGACACCGAATATTGACCGGATCGCCCACGAAGGCATGATGTTCACCGACTACTACGCCGAGAACAGTTGCACGGCGGGTCGCTCATCCTTCATTACCGGACAGACGCCGAAGCGCACCGGGCTATCGAAGGTCGGCATTCCAGGGGCGCCGATCGGCTTGCAGGCCCGTGACGTGACGATCGCCCAGGCGCTGAAGCCGTTGGGTTACGCCACCGGCCAATTCGGCAAGAATCACCTTGGCGACCGCAACGAATACCTTCCCACGGTCCACGGCTTCGATGAGTTCTTCGGCAACCTATACCATTTGAACGCCGAAGAGGAGCCGGAGCGCCCCTATTGGCCGGCCGACGATAAGGAGTATGTCGCCAACAATTCGCCGCGCGGCGTGCTGCGCACGAAATCGACCGACGTGGACGATGCGACGGTGCAGCCGCACTGGGGACGTGTCGGCAAGCAGACGATCGAGGACACCGGCCCGCTCAACCGCAAACGAATGGAAACGATCGACGACGAAACAACCGCCGCGGCGATCGACTACATGGGACGACAGGTGCAAGCCCATAAGCCGTTCTTCCTTTGGATGAACACGACGCGCATGCACGTCTTTACCCATGTGCGCGCGTCGATGCGCGGTCAAAGCGGGATGCCGGGCAACGAATACGCCGACGGCATGATCGAGCACGACGGCGACGTCGGCAAGCTGCTCAAGGCGCTTGACGATCTGGGCATTGCCGACAACACGATCGTGATCTACACCACCGATAACGGCCCCAATCAGTTTTCCTGGCCCGACGCTGCGACCACGCCGTTCCGCAGCGAGAAGGACACCAACTGGGAAGGCGCGTTCCGCGTACCGGCGATGGTACGCTGGCCGGGTCATATCAAGGCGGGTGAAGTTTCGACCGAGACTTTCTCGGGGCTGGACTGGTTCCCGACGCTGCTCGCGGCGGCGGGCGACAGCACGATCAAAGAGCGGTTGCTCCATGGTACGGAAATTGGCGGCACGACGTTCAGGGTGCATCTCGACGGCTACAACCAGCTTGATTTCCTGACCGGAAAGGACAAAACGGGGCCGCGAACCGACTTTCCCTATTTCGACGACGACGGCGATCTTGTGGCCTACCGTCACGGCAACTGGAAGGCGGTCTTCGAGGAGCAGAAGAAGCCCGGCGGCTTTCCGGTCTGGTATGAGCCGCTCACGACCTATCGCATACCGAAGATATTCAACCTGCGGATGGACCCTTACGAACGCGCGGATGTCGTTTCCGATCAATATGACGACTGGCGAGTGAAGAACGCCTATTTGATGGGGTGGATGAACCTGAAAGCTGCGGCTTTCCTGGAGACGTTCAAGGAGTACCCGCCAAGCCAGGCGCCGGCCAGCTTCACGATCGATCAAGTCCAAAGGAATATCGATCGTCAGATCGAAGAGTTGAACACGAAAGCGCCGGTGAGCGACTGAGCCGCGACCGCACGAGAGGGACCGCCTGGCGGAATCAGGTAATAGGCGGGTCCCCTCGTCCATGCCACGACTGGATCTTCGTCTGCGAAGGGGCGCAAGCTAACTTGAGCGATGAGCACCGGTTCGGGAGGAAATTGCCATGAAAAGAGCGCTCATCGCATCAATCGTCCTGATCTGCGCGATCGGGTCGGTGCACGCGCAAAGCTACTCTCCCGATGAACTTGCCCGGCGTACAGTCGAGCGGCGTGCGGTTGAGGCCGTCAACTGGGGGATTCCGGCGGTCAACTTCGATCGCATGTACCAAGCGGCAGTCGCTGCCGGTGCCGGGTTCAACCAGATCGTTTACTGGTCGGGTCTGTCGAACTGGAAGAACCAGACACTTACGCCGAATTCGGATGTGATCTATCTGATGCCTTTTATCGACACGAAGATAGCCGGCCCGATGGTGCTGGATATCCCGCCAGCCGGCGATGACGGGTCGATCACCGGTACCGTAATGGATGTCTGGCAGGCCGCCCTGGAGGATGTTGGACCTGCCGGTGTGGACAAGGGCAAAGGTGGAAAATACCTGATCCTGCCTCCTGGCTATAAGCAGCCGATTCCAGACGGCTATATCGCCATGCCTTCGATGAACTACGAAGGCTATGCACTGTTGCGCTCGATCTTAAAGGGTAGCAGCGTGACCGACCTCGCCCGGGCTGTCGCTTACGGCAAACGGATCAAACTCTATCCGCTCTCGCAAGCAGCCAATCCGCCGCCGACCAAGTTCGTCGATGTTCTCGATACCGTATTCGATTCAACGATCCAATATAACCTGGGCTTCTTCAAGTCGCTCGACCGCGTGGTGCAGTACGAGCCATGGCTGCCCAGGGATAAGGTTATGATCGATATGCTGCGGTCAATCGGTATCGAGAAGGGCAAGCCGTTCAACCCCGACCCGAAGACGCAGGAAAGTCTTCAGGCCGCAATAAACGAGGCGCACGCCTGGCTGAACGCCCGGTATGAGACAGCCTTCCCGCCCTATTATAAGGGTGAACAATGGGCACTTCCCGCCATGCCCGAGCTTATGAACACGGCTCCGACATTCTACGAGGCGCCAGACACCTACTCGGTCGATGCCCGTGGGCTGGTGGACTATTGGGCCTTCACGACGGTCAAGCATCTCGGAGCGGGACAGTTCTACCTGATGGCCATCAGGGACAAGGCTGGTGAGGCATTTGACGGCAGCAAGAATTACCGCCTGACCGTTCCCGCGGCTGCCCCAGCTAGACAGTTCTGGTCGGCAACCGTGTATGATCGTGCCACGCATGCCTTCATGCGCGATATGCCGTGGCCCAGCCGTTCGTCGCAGACCTCAGGGTTACAAATGAACGGTGACGGCTCGGTCGAGCTTTATTTCGGTCCTGAGGCTCCGACGGGGAAGGAGGCGAACTGGATCCCGACGAAGCCGGGCGGAATGTTCGAAGTCCTTTTCCGTGTCTATGGCCCCGAAAAACCGCTGTTCGATAAGACCTGGGTCCTGCCCGACATCGAACAGGTCCACTGACCGGCACCATTACTCGCACAGGAAGCGAAGACCGCCGCGACCATGTCGGCCGAACAGGCTCGCGAGGAGAACGCCTATGCGATTGGCCTGCAGGGTTTCTCTGGGGCTATCCGCTCCATTACTAGCCGCACGTTGCCCAAGAGCGTCGAGGTTGGCGGCATCTACATGATAACGACTTCCGGCGCTTCTCCCAACTCAAAATGGCGGCCGACAAGTTTGTTGTCACGCCCAACAACGTCACCATCGATGCCTACGCAATGCTCGATCTGACTGCCGGGCCCGTGGTGATCGTTGTTCCGGCTTTGCACGAGCAGCGATGGTGCATCGTGCAGATCGGAGATGCCTTCGACGAAGTCGCCCGCAACATCGGGCCAGAGACGCCGGTCCTCGACGGCTCGTATCGGTTGCCCCCGGTCAAGCGGCTAGATTAGCGCGCTCCGCGGCACGCAGGCCGAAGATCAGCCTCTGGCTCGACATCCTGGTCGACGCGGTCGCGGCACGGCGCATTCAGCGGCATCCGCTTTGGGTCGCAGGGACGGCGGTTCAGCCTGAGACACGGCCGTCGCTTGGACTTGTCTGCCGGACCTGCGACAAGGCTGCATGAGCCTTGAGCCGTTGCCGCCGGTCGATAAGGCCGCCCTGTTGCTGGACGTGGACGGCACGTTGCTCGATTTCGCCCCGACGCCGCTGGAGGTGAGCGTGCCGGCGGGGCTGCCGGCGACCCTGGCGACAGTGAAACGCCGGCTCGGCGGGGCGCTGGGCATGATCAGCGGCCGCCCGGTCGAGCAGGTGGCCGCTCTGTTCGGCGACATACCGGAAGCCATTGCCGGGGAGCATGGCGGCGCGGTGCGGCATTCGCCGGACGGCCCGGTGGAACGGCCATCGCTGCCCGCACCGCCCGCGGCGTGGCTGATCGAGGCAGAGGCACTGGCGCGGAGATATCCGGGCACGTTGCTGGAACACAAGGCGCGGGGTTTCGTGTTGCATTACCGCCAGGCGCCGGAGGCCGGGGCGGTGCTGCGGGATGCGCTAAGCACGATCATCGAGACTGATCCGGCGTTCATTCTCATGCCGGCGCGCATGGCATGGGAGGTGCTGCCACGTGGGGCGGATAAGGGCAGTGCCGTTGTTGACGTAATGAGCCAGCCGCCGTTTATCGGGCGGCTGCCGGTGTTCGTCGGCGATGACGCCACCGACCGCGATGCGGTCCGCGCGGCGCGAAACATGGGTGGCGTCGGCCTGATGGTTGCCGAAGCGTTCGGCGGCCCGCCCGGCGTGCGCGCGTGGCTGGAGCGGCTGGCTCGGGAGACGTGGTGATGCTGCTTGCTGTCGCGCTGGGCGCGGCGGCCGGTGGGTTCGTGCAGGGGCTCACCGGCTTTGCCTTCGGGCTTGTCGCGATGCCGATCTGGGTATGGGCGGTGCCGCCGACGCTGGCTGGCCCGATGGTGGTGTTCGGTTCCCTGCTCGGCCAGGTGCTTTCGCTCGGTACCATCAGGCAAGGGTTCGATGCACGGCGGCTGGCGCCGTTCATTGTGGGCGGCGTGCTGGGGGTTCCGGTCGGCGTGATGCTGCTCGGGCGGATCAACCCGCTCGGGTTCAAAACGGCTGTGGGCCTGCTGCTGGTGCTGTGGTGCCCGACCATGCTGCTGGTGCGCGACCTGCCGCATATCGCGCATGGGGGGCGGCTGGCGGATGCGGTCGTCGGATGGCTCGGCGGCCTGATGGGCGGGCTGGGTGGGCTGACTGGCCCGGCACCGACGCTGTGGTGCGCGCTGCGCGGCTGGGACCGGGATGCCCAGCGGGCGGTGTTCCAGAGCTTCAACCTCACGATGCAGGCGCTGACGATGGCGGCTTACGTCATCTCGGGGACGCTCACCGCAGATACGTCGCGCGCGTTCGCGGTTATCGCTCCGGCCATGCTGATACCGGTGCTGATCGGCGCCCGGCTCTATCGGCGCTTCAGCAACGCCGGGTTCCGCCGCGCGGTGCTACTGCTGCTGACCGCGTCGGGGGCGGTGCTGCTGCTGTCAGCGGTGCCGGCGTTGCTGCACCACGGGGCGTCATAAGCCCCGGCCGGCCTATGTGGCGGCGCGATACGCCTCCTGCACGAGTTGCATCGCCGCGGCCATGTCGTTCAGGCCGGCGATCGGGGGATCGCCGCGCGCAACACGACGCAGCGTGTCGACGACGAAGGCGGGATAAAGCGGGACGTTGACCGTCGGCACGTGGACGACCCGCCGCTGCCGCGCGCGGTCCACGATTTCCAGGGTTTCCGCGTCATGCACGATGAAGTAGTGACGTTCCGTGCGGATGCTGTAGTGCAGGTCGAACACGGCGGTTGCGGCCGGAAGCAGATATCCGGTTTCCACGAGGCAGGTGGCGGCGCCTGCTCGCAGCAGGACGGCCGCATGATCTTCCACATCGCAGTCGGCGTTCAGGTTGGAAATGGTTGCTCCGGCAAGCACAAGCGGATGCTGGGGAATCAGGACCCGGCAGAGATCGAGAAAATGCACGCCGAGATTGAGCAGCGCGCCGCCGCCGGCGGTGGAACGCTGAAGCATCCACTCGCATCGCGCTTCGCGGTATCGATCCGTCAGACCGCCGATGAACTTGAAGGCGGCATATTGCACCGGGTCGCCGGACGAGATGTCGGTGATGGCGTGGTGCATCGGCGAGCGGCGAAAAACGAACGGCACGGCGGCGAACAAGGACGCCTCGGCGGCGCGAGCAGCAATATCGCTTACCTCGGCCGTGTTGATCCCCGCGGGTTTTTCGATCGCGAACGGGATCCGGGACGTGATGAGGAAACGCGCGGCCTCCGCCATGTCGCAGTGGCGACCGAGCACGAACGCGAACTCGGGCCGGGTATCCGCGCACATATCACGATACTCGGCCCATGCGCGGCATCCGGCCTGCGCCGCGGCCGGTTTAGCGCGGGTCAGGTCGGGATCGCTGACCCCGACGACTTGACTATCGGCGAGCTTGAGGGCCGGCTCCAGATAGAACGGCGTGTGCCAGTGCGACACACCGATGAATACGATGCGCATGCCGCCGCCTTCGCTGCGGCGTTCACATCACCAAGACGGTCACTCCCAGCAACCGGAGCGTCAGCACGGTTACCAGCATTGCCACGATCACCGCCGTCAGCCCCCAGCGCAGCCAGAGATACCCGGCCGGCACCGCCATTCCGTGCTGCGCCCACCGGTACTCTGCCACCACAGTGGTGATGAACCCGGCGGCCAGCAGCAGCAGCGCCAGCCAGCTCCACAACACCAGTGCCGCCAGCAACGCCACCCATCCTGCCAGCGGCGGCACCACGCCGAGCACCAGCCGCCAGGGCTGCGCTTGGCCGCCGGCTTCGACCGGTCGCAACGCGAACCCCCACTGCATCCCACCCAGGAACGCCAGCACGACTGCGCAGTAGCCTATCAGTGCGGCCAACATGTCCGCCGCGCCGGTGCCGGGCCCGATGGCGCCCAGTCCGCAAACGATAACCGGCACGATTCCGACGATCCCCACAATCATTACCACCAGCGGCATCGCTCGCCTCCGCTTATTGACAGTGCAGCCATATGCTACCCACCCGCTGGGCGACTAGAGCCACTCCAGACTGATCACCGGTGGGGCCCTGGTCTCGTCGCTCCCTCACAGGGAAGACACATGGGATTCGCGATCGAAGTCGTTGTGATATTGGTGCTGATCGGGATCAACGGCCTGTTCGCGCTCAGCGAGCTGGCTCTTGTATCCGCTCGCCGCGCCCGGCTGGCGGTGCTGGAGCGCAAGGGCGTTGCCGGTGCAGGGACGGCGCGCATGCTGGCTGAGGATCCGCAGCGTTTTCTTCCCACTGTCCAGGTCGGCGTCACCCTGGTGAGCGTGTTCATCGGCGTGTTCGGCGGTGCCCGTGTCGCCGAGCACGTGCAGGCCTGGCTGCAGGCGCTTGGCCTCGGCGTGGGCGTCGCTTCGCCACTGGCGCTCGTGATCGTGGTCGTCGTGACCACCTATCTCACGCTCGTGCTCGGCGAACTGGTGCCCAAGCAGCTTGCACTGCGCCGGCCGGAGGTGATGGCCGCCCATGTCGCGGTGCCGATCGCCTGGACAGCCCGGCTGACCAGCCCGGCGGTATGGCTGCTGTCGCGATCCTCCAGCCTGATCCTTCACCTCATCGGCCACGGCCGCGCCGCCCACCAGAGCGTCACGGAAGAAGAGCTGCGCGCCCTGTTGGCGGAGGGCACCCAGGCCGGTGTGCTGGAAACCGAGGAGCGCGACATGATCGAGCGCGTGCTGCGGCTGGCCGATAAGCCGGTTCGGGCGATCATGACGCCGCGCAACGAGCTGGCCTGGATCGATCGCACCGACAGCCGGCGAGAGATCGCCGCCACGCTGAAATCGGCCCAGCACTCCCGTTTCGTGGTCTGCGACGGGTCGGTCGATAACGTGGTCGGCGTCGTGCAGACGAAAGACCTGCTCGACCGCATCCTGAGTGGCGGCGACCTGTCGTTGGGATCGGCATTGCGCCAGCCGATCGTGGTGCCTGACGCGGTCACGGCGCTGGATGCGCTGGAGCGGCTGAGATCCGACCCGATCGGCATGGCGCTGGTGATGGACGAGTACGGCAGCTTTGAAGGGGTGGTTACCGCCGCCGACGTGCTGGAAGCCATTGTCGGCGATCCCACCGATGCCGCGCCGCAACCCGTGCCTTCCGGCAGCTCCCAGGCAGCACCGGTGTTGCTCATGGATGGCATGATGCCGGCGGATGAGCTGAAGGCCCGCCTCGATCTTCCCGACCTGCCGTCCGAGGGTACCTACCATACCCTCGCCGGCCTGTTGCTTGCGCTACTGGGACGCGTCCCTCGCGAGGGGGACCGGATCGTCTTTGGCGGCTGGCGCTTCGAGGTCGTGGCGATGGAGGGGCGCCGGGTCGAAAAGGTCCAGGTCGCCCGCGAACCCACCACCTCCTGACACTGGATGGCAGAGAGGCCCGATGATGAATTTGTTCGCGATGTGATCCCTGTCACAGGGCGAGGTCGTGAACCCGGTCCAGTATGCTCGCGCTGCACAACGCGGCCCCGAAAGGGGGAGAGACAACATGGATCGCACATCAGATTTTGTCCGGCTAGACGACGTGCTGGATCCTGAGCAGACCAAGGTCCGCGCGGATGAGGTGTACTGCGCCGGCTCGGTCAGCAGGCATTCGAGTTTGTTCGTCGTGTTGGTCTGCTTTGCCGGTCTCGCGTCGCTGGCGGTATTTCAGCCGCACGCGCACAACGTCCATGTCAGCGCCCCGGCGATCAGCGTGACGCATCACTGACCGGTGTGGTTTCCCTACTCCGCCGGTCGTTCCACGGGGGTGTCGTGACGCTTGGGTAGAGTTCGCCGCTCTTCCAGGCGTTGCAGCACGACGAAGAACGACGGTACGAACAGCACGGCAAGGCAGGTGGACGCGATCATCCCGCTGAATACCGATAGCCCCAGCGATACGCGCGCTGCCGCGCCGGCGCCCGTCGCCAGGACCAGAGGCAGGACACCCAGGATGAACGCGAACGAGGTCATCAGGATCGGCCGGAACCGGACACGTGCGGCATCCACGGCCGCCTGCAGGATCGGTTCGCCGTCGGCCCGCCGCTCGCGCGCCACCTCCACGATCAGGATTGCGTTCTTGGCGGCCAGAGCGACGAGCAGCACGATGCCGATCTGCGTGTAGAGATTGTTCGCCAGCCCGAGTATTCCCAGCGTGATCGCCGGGCCCAGCAGCGCCAGCGGGACCGCCAGGATCACCGCCAGTGGGGCGATCCAGCTTTCGTACTGGCCGGCGAGGCACAGATAGACCAGCACCAGCGCCATCCCGAATACCAGGTAGATTTGGCCACCAACCGCTTTTTCCTGATACGACATGGCCGTCCATTCGAATCCGGTACCAGGCGGTAGAACCTTGTTGCCGATCTCCTCCATCAGCGACATTGCCTGGCCTGAGCTGAAGCCCGGCGCGGGCACGCCGATCAACCCAGCCGTGGGATACAGGTTATACAGGCTGATCAGTGCCGGCCCGACGACCGGCCGCAGGGTAACCAGCGCACCCAGGGGTACCATGTTGCCGTTGCTGCTGCGGGTGTAGAGCGCCTCCAGGTCGCTTGATTGCAGGCGGAATTTCGAGTCGGCCTGGACGTAAACCTGGAAGGTCCGGCCGAACAGGTTGAACTGGTTGACGTAGCTCGACCCGATATAGCCGGACAGCACGTTGAAGACGTCGCCCACGGAGACGTGCAGCGTTTCGGCTTTTGTGCGGTCAACATCCACTTCAATCTGCGGAACGTCGGCCCGATAGGACGTGCTGACATGCTCCAGAGTGCTCTGGCTGCCTGCATCGGCAATCATCGTCTGGGTGATGCGGTCCAGCTTTCTCCAGTCAACATTGCCGTCGCGCAGCTCGAGCTGCATGTTGAATCCGCTCGCGTTGCCGATTCCCTGGATGGGCGGCGGTATCAGAACCAGCGCGGATCCATCGGCCAGCTTGTTCAGCGCACCTTGCAGATGGAGGTAAATCGAGCGCAGGTCCTCGCCGTTCGCCTTTCCGCGCACCGACCAGTCTTTCAGGATTACGTAGTCCACCCCCGCGCTCGAGAGGGAGGCGCTGTTGTCGAGCACGGAGATGCCGCTGATCTCGACGACCTGGTCCACTCCGGGCGTGGCGAGCGCCGCTTGGGTTACCGCGGCCATCGCCTTCTGGGTTCGTTCCAGCGAGGCGCCATCGGGAAGCTGGGTGGCGACCAGCACGTATCCCTGATCCTCGGTGGGGATGAACGCGGTCGGCAGGCGGGCGATCCCCCAGAAGGCGACCGCCGCCAGCAGGAGCGCGATCAGCACCATCAACAGCGCGTGGTGCGTCATGCCGCCGATCAGGCGGGCGTAGCTACGCTCGACCGGGTCATACAGGAAATTGACGCCGCGGAAGAAGAAGTTCCGCTTCTCCGGCGGCACCGGCGGGCGCAACCACAAGGCGCACTGGGTCGGTTTCAGCGTGGCGGCGTTGATGGCGCTGATCAGCGCCGTCGCGGCGATCACCAGAGCGAATTGTGCATACATCTTGCCCGTCAGCCCGGGCAGGAACGCGGCCGGCACGAACACCGCCATCAGCACCAGCGTGATGCCAATGATGGGGCCGAGCAACTCGTCCATTGCCTTGATCGCGGCGTCATGCGCCGACAGGCCGCGTTCCTGGTAATGCGCCGCGCCTTCCACGACCACGATGGCGTCGTCCACCACGATGCCGATCGCCAGGATGATAGCGAACAAGGTGGACAGGTTGACGGTAAATCCCAGCACTTCCATTGCCGCGAAAGCGCCGATGATGGTCACCGGAACGGTGGTTGCGGGTACCAGCATGGCGCGCCAGTCCTGCAGGAAAACCAGGATGACGATCAGTACCAGAATGCCCGCCTCGATCAGCGTCTTGTACACCTCATCGATCGAGGTCTTGACGAACCCGGTGGTGTCGAACGGGATGGAGTAGGTCAGGTCCTGCGGGAACGCCTTCGCCAGCTCCTGCATTTTCGCGCGTACGTGGGTCGCGACGTCCAGCGCGTTGGCATCCGGCGTTTGCGAGATCGCCAGACCGGCGGCCTGATGGCCATTCAGGCGGAACACCTGGGAATAGGTCTGCGCCCCGAGCTCGATCCGCGCCACGTCGCGCAAGCGGGTCACCGCGCCGTTCTGCGACTTCACGACGATGGCGCCGAATTGCGCCGGATCGGTCAATCGGCCTTCCACGTTCACGGTGTACTGGAATGGCTGGCCTGTTGGTGCCGGCGGTGCGCCGATCTGACCGGCTGCGACCTGCTGGCTCTGCTGCTGAACGACGTTGACCACGTCCGCCGGTGTCAGGCCGTAGCTGTACAGCTTCTGCGGATCGAGCCAGAGACGCATGGCGTACTGGCCGACCCCGAATACGTTGACGTTGCCCACGCCGGGGATGCGCGACAGCTCGTTCAGCAGACTGATGGTGGCATAGTTGCTCAGGAAAAGACTGTCATACGTGCCTTTTGGCGAAGTCAGCGTGACGATCTGGAGGATTGCGGTGGATTTCTGCTGCACCGTGACGCCCTGCGCCTGGACGGCGATCGGCAGTTGCGCCATGGCGGTGGCGACCCGATTCTGCACCAGGACCTGCGCGAAATTCAGATCGGTGCCGATCTGGAAGGTGACTGTCAGCGAATAGGTACCGTCGCTGGCACTGGTGGACTGCATGTACAGCATGCCCTGCACACCGTTCACCTGCTGCTCGATCGGCAGCGCCACGGTGTTCATGACCGTCTCCGCCGACGCGCCCGGGTAGCGGGTGGTCACCGATACGGTGGGCGGCACGACGTTGGGGTACTGGGAGATCGGCAGTGTCAGCAGGGACACGCCGCCGAGCAGGACAAACAGGATCGCCAGTACGTTCGCCAGTACCGGGCGGTCGATGAAGAAGCGGGAGATCATGATTTGGGCATCGGCGTGGGTTGCGGCGCGACCTTGGCACCCGGGATGGCATGCTGCAGCCCGGTGATGACGACCTGGTCGTCCGCGGTGATGCCAGAGCTGATCACGCGCAGCGCGCCGACCACCTGGCCGGCCTGCACGGAGCGCTGCTCCACGACGTTGTCCTTGTTGACCACCAGCAGATAACGCCCCGCCTGGTCGGTCCCCAAGGCGGTATTCGGCACCAGCAATGCCGGTGCCGTTTGGCTTCGCAACGGAATGCGCACGCGCACGAAGAAGCCCGGCAACAGCGCACGATTCGCGTTCTTGAAGATGGCGCGCACCGCCAGGGTGCCGGTTGACGGATCCAATGTCGGCGAAATGTAATTCAGGTTGCCGCTCAGCGGATAACCGGTGTCGGTCATCAGTCCGACCTCGACCGGTATTTGACTGATCTGGTCAGGCGTCAGTGTCTGCTGTTTGGAGGCCGCCTTGATGCGTAGGACATCCTGCTCACTGACCGTGAAATTCACATAGATCGGGTCGAGCTGGACGATGGTTGCCAGCTTGGTCGGGCTGGTGACCCCCACCAGTTCGCCGACCGAGACCAGATGGTTCGTGACCACCCCGTCGAACGGGGCCGTTACATGCGTATAGCCAAAGTTGATGCCGGCAATCGCCACGCCGGCGGTCTGGTTGAGGACATTGGCCTGGTCAGACGCGTATTTCGCCTTGGCCTGATCAAACGTGTTCTGCGCGGTCACATTCTGCTGCAACAGCGTCGCCTGTCGCTGGAACTCCGCCTTCGATTGCACCAGCGCTGCGTTGGCGGCGTCCAGTTGCGCCTGGGCCTGCTGAAGCTTTGCCTGGTAGGGCGCCGGCTCGATCAGGAACAGTTGCTTTCCCGGTTTCGCCAATGACCCATCCGTGTAGTCGATCTCCTGCAGGAAGCCTTCCACTCGCGCGACCAGGTCCACTTCGTTATACGCCGCCGTGTTGCCGGTGGAGTCCAATTCCGGCGTCACCTGGCGCGACAGCGGATGTGCCACCCCCACTTGCGGGGGTGGCGGTGCCACATAGGCGTTTTCCTTCTTGCACCCGGCCAGCCCCACCAGCACGAAGCAAAGGATAGCAACGGTTGCGATAGAGCGGGTTGGCAACATGCGCGGTTACCGACTCTGCCGTGCGGCCATCAGCGCCGAACGGCATTGCCGTGACAGCGAGCTTCCGTGCGCTTCCAGGCAGGCAATCGCCCGTCCGCCGCCTGGGCGAACGCCGCTGCAGTAAGTGCGGTAGTCGGGTCCGCAGGCTTCGCGCATCAATCCGATCTCCTGCCGTCCCGACATCTGAGGGTGGGCCGCCGGGGGCGGTGGAGCAGCCGTGGCGTTACTGCCGCCGGCGCTGCCGCCACTGACCGCGCTCAGTGCCGTCTGGCAACCGTGCGACAGGCTCGGGGCATTCTGTTGCAGACAGGCGAGCGCGGCGGATCCCCCGGTCGGCACGTCGGCGCAGTGTGCCTGGTAATCCGCGCGGCAAGCCTGCTTGATCGCATTGGCCTGTGCCTGCGTGGGTTGTTGTGCCAGGGCAGGGCCGATGGCGAGACCGGCGGCGGCGAAGAGGATCGCTGCCTTGATGCGACGTATCCAGCGATCCGGCGCTCTCATTCGCCTGACACCCTGCATGACGAAACCTCCTGCATTATCGCCGGAACCGACCGCCGCCGAAACTACCGCTGTCAAATCGCCCTTGGCCCGCCGTCCGGCCGAACCGGTCCTGTTCCAGTTGTTGATAGTTGGACCGGTCAAACGTCTGCCGACCCCCGCCCTAGACTCGCACCCAGGTTGCCGGACTGCCGGTTCTGCGGACGCGCCGAACCGTTCGAGGGCGGTTGCATCGAGTTCCACGACCCGCTGTTCCATTTCGACCACCCGCTGTCGGTGTGACGGTACACGTTCCCGTCCCGCCCGGCATAGACGTCGCCATTCGACCCTTTCACAGCCCCGCCGCTGTTGCCGGTGGCGCGATTATGATAGCCGGCGCCTGCCGCCCCGGTGGAGGAATTGAATCCTCCGGCTGAGCCGCGCGCATTCGCACCACTGGCCGTGTTCACCGTCTTGTTCGGTCCGCTGACGGTGCTTGATCCCCAGCGTCCGTACGGATTGACGTTCTGGTTGGTGGACCCCGAAACGCCGTAACGCGGGTTATAGAAGCTGGCATTCGCCGTTCCGCTGCCGCCGCCCCACACGGCGCTGCCATGCGCGTATGTTCCGGTATTCGGATTGTAACGGGACCAGGCCCCGGCGCCGCCATAGGGGCCATACACGGCCGCGCCCCGCGCCCAGCCACCGGTCGTCGGATTGTAATAGCGGCCGGCTGAAGCCCCGTAATACGGGCCATAGATCGATCCACCTCGTGCCCACGCCCCGCTGGCGGAATTGTACCACACGCTGCCGGCATACGAGTACGGGTACGGATAGTAGATCGGCACTCGCCCCGGCACGATCACCGGCGGATAATAGTACCCGGTGCCATAGACCAGCACGCTCGCGGTGACGAACCCCATCATGTAACCGGCGGTGTAGCCGTAGGTGACGGTCGTCGGCGTGGAGCCGTATATCTGCACATAGGTGACGTTGTACATCGGGCTCGACGGCGGGATGGCACGGATTGCCGGCGGCACGCTGTCCGCCAGCACCCAGGGACCGGTCGGCGCGTTCGATACGAACCAGGCGCCCTGATAGCAGGCGTAGTAGCTATCCCCCACTTTCAGCACCTGATCGGCGGTGTTCACTGCGTACAGCACCGAGGTCCCCGGAATCGGCAGGAAACTCGGCGGTCCCGAATACGCCACCTTCGGCGGTGGTGCGCCGCGTTTCAGCGTGACGGTGGTTGGGATCTGCGCCTTCAGCACCGCCTGCTGCGCCTGGACTGTTCCTGGAACGGACGCCAGCACCGGCGCCGCGGGGCTGCCCGTGGGGATCATGGCAAAATCCGGCGGCAGCTTGTCGGTGGCGAACGACCATGGCCCGTCCAGTCCGGAGGCCGAAAACCATCGCCCCGACAGGAGCACGTAATATCGCTGCGCCGCCGCATCGAAGAACAATGCGCCGGCGGTGTTGGTGACCCGTTGCAGCCCGGTGCCGGGAACCGCTTCCAGTTTTGGCGCGCCGTCGGTGACGATGATCTCGGCGGGCTTCGTGCTGACATGGATCGTCGGCACCGCCTGCGCCGACGATGGCGCCCGTGCCGGGACGTGCTTGCGCGCGTCGGCGAAGCTGGCATCGCTCGGCAGTGCGTTGAACGCCGCCGGCAGCCGTGAAACCGCCGTGTAGGGTCCGGCCGCCGCCGGCGCCGACAACCACAGCCCGTTATTCAGCAGGTACCAGGTGGCGTGATCGACGAACACGTCCCAGTTCGTGTTCACGGCAAATGAGAGTTCTGTTTTCCCGACCGGGGCGAGCACCGGCTCCCCATCGAACACCACGAGGCTTGCCGGACGGCTGGAATAGAAGATCTCCGGCGGATCGTTGTTCACCGCGACATCAGCGACCGGCACCTGCTTCAGGCTGAGCAGGATGGAATCCAACGGCACCTGCTTCATCTGCATATCCGGCAGGGCGGTGCGGATCTTCTGCTCGACCACGCTCGCCTGCTGCGTGTCCAGCGAAGGGAAGTGCGTGGAGACCAGGTGCGGATCGGAAAAAGTCACCATGCCGTTCGCGGCATCTGTGCTGGTGGCCAATGACACTTCGACGGTGCCGAGTATCTGTGGCCGGTCCTTCGGCGTGATCGCCACCGCGGCCCGGGCGGTCAGGATCTTTCGGTCCGGCCATGACTCCGCCTGGGGTTGATAAATGATGACGCTGGCTCCGTTCTGGGTAATGGTCCTTGGCCATTGCGGGGGCGCCTGCGCATACGCCACTGGTATCGCTGCGCCGATCGTGAGCAGGACCAGAGCCATGACGCGCAGCCCCGCACTGACCATACGGCCGCCCCCAATCGGATCGAATGTTGTTTTCGGGGCCACCTTGACCGGCGCGATAGCAACGATCAAGCCCTTTTAAGGCAGGAACGAATAGAGGAGCAGCCGATGGCATTCGCGACACGGCACGTCAGCGCCATGCCTGACGTGATTGCCCCGGACGGCTCGCAGGTGCGCCTGCTCTGCGTCACCGCTCGCGCCAGTACCGCTATTTTCACGCTGCCCGCGGGAACGGTGGCCAGAGCCATTATGCATCGCAGCGTGGAGGAGATCTGGTACGTGCTGACTGGCAGCGGACGCATATGGCGCCGGCTCGGCAGCAGCGAGGACGTGACCGAACTCAGTCCCGGCATCTCCCTTACCATTCCGGTCGGCGCGCATTTCCAGTTCCGCAGCGAGGGGGCCGACGCATTGTCGGTCGTCGGCGCTACGATCCCGCCCTGGCCCGGTGATGGCGAAGCGGCGTTCGTGGACGGCCCCTGGCTGGCAACCGCCTGATTGGCCTTGCGAAGGGCACGATGAACGCCCTACCAGCCATCGGCATGCAAGGTGAACAGCTAATCATTGCCGGGCGTGACGTGATGGCGCACGCCCATGAATTGATTCTGGTGGGCGGCGCGCTGGGCTTCGTCAGCATCGTTGCCGGCCTGGTGTCGCGTCGGATCGGCGCGCCGATGCTACTGATCTTTCTCCTGCTCGGCATACTCGCCGGCGACGACGGTCTGCTCGGCATTCCGTTCGATGATTTCCCCGCCGCGTATCTGATCGGCAGCGTCGCGCTCGCACTGATTTTGTTCGAAGGCGGGTTGAAGACGCCCGTCAGCTTGTTGCGACTTGCATTCTGGCCGGCCGCGCTGCTGGCCACGGTGGGCGTCGCGGCGACTGCCGCCATTACCGGCGCCGCCATCAGCTTGCTGGGGGGCGTGCCGCTGCCCGCGGCCTTGCTGGCTGGAGCCGCCGCGGCCCCCACCGATGCCGCCGCCGTCGCCGTGCTGCTCGGGCGGTCCGGCGCCATTCTGCCGCAGCGGCTGTCGGCGTTGCTGGAAGTCGAATCAGGCCTCAATGACCCGATGTCGGTGTTTCTCGTCGTTCTGCTCGTCCATGCCGTCGCTGATCCAGCCTGGATCAGCGTCGGCCACGCTGCCTGGCTGTTCGTGGAGGAAATGGTCGGCGGCGCGCTGCTGGGTCTGAGCGGCGGCTGGCTGTTGGCCCGGGCGCTGCGCCGGCTGCCGCTCGATGGGCCGCTGGCCGGCGTGCTGGCGCTGACCGGCGCACTGGCACTGTTCGGTTTCGCTCAACTGCTCGGCACGAGTGGTTTTCTCGCCATCTACCTGGCGGGCATCGTGACGCGCGCCGGACAGTTTCCACGACACGGGGACGTGTTGCGCTTTTCGGAAGGCATGGCGTGGCTGGCGCAGATCGTGCTGTTCCTGATGCTCGGCCTGCTGGTTACGCCGCACGATCTGCCACGCTACGCGGTGTCCGGAATTGCCGCGGCGCTGGTGCTGATATTCGTGGCCCGTCCGGTCGCCGTGTTCGCCTGCCTGCTGCCATTCCGCTTTACGCTGCGCGAGACCGCATTTGCATCGTGGATCGGGCTGCGCGGCGCCGTGCCGATCTATCTCAGCTTTTTGCCGGCGCTGGCCGATCCCAAACGTGATACTGCATTTTTTGCCGGCATCTTCGTGCTGGTCGTCGCGTCTCTGGTCGTGCAGGGCTGGACCGTGAGCGCGGCTGCCCGCCTGCTGGGGTTCGGCTCCAGGCCGGCCGCCGCGCAGTCCTGATTGCCTGCGTCCTTCATAACAGGGCGCACAGACGCAGCGAATCCAGGATCGCGGCGGCAATGTTCCGACTGGAAACCGCGTCGCCCACCCGATGCAGCTCGAACGCCCTATCCCGCTGTGTCTGCCAGGGCTGGGGCGCGAGCGCGACGAGCGCATCCAGATCGGTAACCCCGTCGTTGCGCGATTGGCCTTTCAACGACTGGAACAGCTCGTCGGCCGGCATCGTCCCATGCTCCACGACGATCTGATCGCCGGTCAGTGTGGTTTGCTGTTCGGTTGCCAGATTTTCCAGCGACATCGCCAGCCGGTTGCCGACACGTTCCACGCGCGTGATCCGCTGGTCGAACAAGGTGGGGATTTCCAGCCGGTACATCTCACGTTTCCAGATCGCCCGCTCAGAATAGGTGAGCTCCTGTGCCAACTGCCCGTCGATTGAAGCGAAGGTGACGGCACGGCCCTGGCGTGCGGCCATCTCGGCCAGCAGCGGCGCCGGGTGGCGCCCGGTGCCGTCGTATACGATGATTTCGTTGCCGAGCGGGACGGCGCCGGACAGGGCGTCCCACACCGTCGTGCAGTGCGAAGCACCGTCGATCCAGTCGAGATCCGGTATGCCGCCGGTGGCGATCACCACCACCTCCGGACCTTCCCGCAGCACGTCGTCGGGCTCGGCAAACTGGTTCAACTGGACGTCCACCGCGAGCCGCTCGAGCTCGTGCACCCGCCAGTCCACGATGCCGATCAGGTCGCGGCGCCAACCGCCGCGCGCCCCGAGCAGCACCTGACCGCCAAGCCGCGGAGCGCCTTCGAACAGCAGCACGGAATGGCCACGCTCCGCCGAGACCCGCGCGGCTTCGAGCCCGGCCGGGCCGCCGCCCACCACGACCACCCGACGGGGGCGGTCCGCGCGCCTGATATCGTGGCCAAGCGACAATTCCCGCCCGGTGGCCGGATTATGGAGACAATGCGGGCGATACTGCGACTGGCAGTGGGTGGCGCCGACGCAGGGCCGGATCCGCTCCTCCTGTCCGGCTTGCAACTTTGCGACGATGTGCGGATCGGCAATATGGGCGCGGGTCATCGCCGCCATATCGAGCAGACCCTCGCGGATGGCGTAGCGTGCGGTCGCGATCTCCGAGATGCGCGCGGCGTGAAATACTGGCAGCCGCACTTCTTGCTTGAAGGCGCCGACGCGCTGCAGCCACGGTGCGATGGGCGACGCCATGCCGGGCATGTTGTGTACGGCAAGCGCCACCTCGGTGTCCATGCGGCCGTAGATGGCGTTGAAGAAGTCGATGCAGCCGCTGGACTGGAAAATCTGCGCGGCGCGGACGCAGTCATCGAAGGACAGTCCTTCGGCGTCGGCTTCGTCCACGACGTAGCGAAAGCCGACCAGGAAACGGTCGCCGACGCGCTGGCGAATCTGCTCGAACACCATCAGTCCGAAGCGGCAGCGGTTTTCGAGGGAGCCGCCAAACCCGTCAGTGCGCCGATTTGTTTTGGGGGAGAGGAACTGACCGATCAGATGGCCGCCGGCAAGCGTCTCGATTCCGTCGAGCCCGCCTTCCTTGCAGCGCCAGGCTGCCTCGGCGTATGCGTGCACGACACGGTCGATATCGTGGCGGTCCATTTCCTTCGGAAAGGAGCGGTGCATCGTTTCGCGGATCGGCGACGGGGCGATCGTCGGCAGCCATTCGCCGGCATAGGATTCACCGCGCCGGCCAAGATGGGTGATCTGGCACATCAGCGCCGCGCCATGGGCGTGGATGCGCGCCGAAAACTCCTGCAGCCACGGAATGACGGCGTCGGTTCCGACATTGAGCTGGCTGAACACGTTGGGCGAGTCCACCGCCACGTTGGACGAGCCGCCGAACATGGTCAGGGCGATACCGCCGCGCGCTTTTTCCTCGTGATAGCGCTGGTACCGTTCCTTCGGCATGCCGTCTTCCTGCAAGCCACAGGCGTGACTGGTGCTCATTACCCGGTTCTTGAGCACGAGGTGTCGGATCGTAAGCGGCTGCAGCAGCGGGTCGGTGCTGGGGGCGATATCTGGCATGGCGATCTCTCAGGTCAGGCGGACAAACCATCGGCGTAAAGACGGACGACACTGCGGATGTGGCTGCGCATCTCCTCGACGGCCACAGCGGCATCACGGCGCAGCAATGCTTCGGCGATGCGGTGGTGCTCATCGACCGCGCGCAGCACGAAATCGCTGGGTTTCAGGCGGACCAGCCTGACCTTGTCGTGCAGGCCGGCAAGCTGGCGCAGCAGGATTGTGTTATCGGCCAGCATGGCGATGTGCAAATGGAACGCGCTGTCGAGCCGGGAGAAGCGCGCGCCATCGGCCGACTGCAACGCCTCCCGCTGGCCGGCGACCATGGTGGCGAGATCGGTAAGAGCGGCATCGCCGGCGCGTGCGGCACAAAGGCAGACGGACGCGGTCTCCAACGCCTCACGCACCTCGTAAATCTGGCGAACATCCACTGCGGATAGCTGGCGGGTTTGGTAGAACCGTCCGCGCCGGATGACCAGCCCTTCGTCGGTGAGCAGCTTGAGGGCCTCCCGCACCGGGGTCCGGCTGACGCCGAACTCGCTGGCGAGGATCAGTTCCTGGAGTACCGCTCCGGGTTCGAACGAATGCGCGAGAATCCGCGACTTGATGTGCCCATAGACCTGGGCGCTCAGCCGCCCGGAGGACACACTTGTTCCGTCGAGGATGTCGGGCGCGATGTCCAAGCCGGCCGATCCTTGTTCAGTATACCGACAACGGCGGTAACATGGTCCCGGCTGTGCTGTCGAGTGGCGAAGAGCTTGTCATATCTGGGGCTTGCGTGCTCTGCCGAAAAAGTGGGTATACTGATATCCGGTTTCGCGCCCATTGGGAGACAGGGACATGGCCAGCGGCCAGAGCGCATCACGGATCGGACGGCGGAGCTTGCTTCAGGCCGGCGCGGCGGCGGTGACCGGGCTGTCGGTGCGTCCATCGGGCGCCGCGGCGGCCGACATGATCCGCGCCGCCATCACCGGATACGATGTCATCAATACCCTGGATCCGGCGCAGGCCGCACTGATCCCGGAATTCTATGTGATCTGGGGATTGTACAACGCGCTGCTCAAGTTCGATGCCGACATGAAGCCGGTGACGGACCTGGCGGAGTTTTTCAAGGTAGAGGACGACGGAGGGCTGACGTTCAAACTGCGGTCCGGCATCAAGTTTCATGACGGCAGCACGCTGACATCCGATGACGTGCGCTTCACCTTTGAGCGTCTGCTGGATGACAACAATCATTCTCCCAACAAGGACAAGGTGTCGGCCATCAGTGTGATCGATACGCCCGATCCGCTGACCGTCCGCATACACACGAAGCAGCCGTTCGCGCCGCTGCTGACGTTCCTGGCCAATGCCAGGACCGGAACCCAGATCGTGCCGCGCAAGGTGGTGGAGGCCGATCCATCCGGCTTCGGGCGCAAGCCGGTCGGCACCGGGGCGTTCAAGCTCGCGGAGTGGACGCCGAACCAGGGGCTTCGGTTTGTCGCGCATCGCGACTATTTCGTGCCGGGGTTGCCGAAGCTGGGCACGGTGAACACGCCGCTGATCGCGGAAGAAACCAGCGGGGTCACCGCCCTGCTCGGGCATCAGGTGGACCTGACCAGCACGGCGCCGTTTGCCGATATTCCCGAGCTGATGAAGCGGAAGGAGATTCGGGTTCTGCGGCAACCCGGCCTGAACACACGGTTCATTTCACTGAATAATCGCAAGCCGCCGTTCGACGACGTGCATTTCCGTCGTGCGGTCTCGCTGGCGTTCGATCGCAACGTGCTGGTGCGGGTGGTGCTGTTCGGGGAAGGTGTGGCTCAGAGCGGGCTGATTCCGCCCTCGCTAAAGGCGTCCTACGATCCGGCGCCGCGGCCGCTGACGACGTACAATGCCGAGCGGGCCAAGGCGGAGCTGAGCCAGTCGAAATACGGCGCGGGCACCGAAGCGGTGATGCTGACCTGGGGGTCGGGCTGGTGGAAGCGGGTCGCCGAGGTCATCACCGCGCAGGTGAACCAGACAATCGGCACCAAACTGAAGGTCGAGGTGAACGAGGCCAACACGGTATTCGCCCGGCTGAAATCGCGTGACTATCAGTGTTCGGTCTGGGGCTGGCTCGGCATGATCGACCCGGACGAATACAGCTATGACCTGTTGCACACGAAGGGCTGGCGCAACTTCGCGTATTATTCCAATCCGAAGCTCGACGCGCTGCTGACCGAGGCCCGGCAGGAGCTGGACCCCGCCAAGCGCGGGCAGATGTACCGCGAGTCGGAGTCGCTCTGGATCGAGGACATGCCCATCCTGCCCTGCTTCTGTTCCAATGTGCAGAATCTGCTGGCGCAGAATGTCAGCGGGTTCACCCAGCTTCCGTATTCGAATTTCGGCGATCAGTTCGCAACGCTGGATATCACCGCAAGCTGACGAAGGCAGCCTGAGCGCCGGCGATGGTGTTCGGCAATCTTGCCCGCTTCGGAGTGCGGCGGGTGTTGGTGTTTTTCGTCACCTTGCTGGCCGGGGCAGTCGCCGTCTTCTTTGCCATGAAACTGGCGCCCGGCGATCCGGCACTGACCGCATTGGGAGAGAGTGCGAAACCCGAGCTGGTGGCTGCGTTCCGCCACGCGCACCGTCTGGACCTGCCGCTGGTGGCGCAGTTCGGCCTCTGGCTTGCCGGTGCCGCGCATGGTGATTTCGGGCGATCGCTGACGCTGGCCGGGGGCGTGCCTGTTGCTTTGTTGATCGGCACGCGTCTGCCGGTGACCGTGTTCATTGGTCTGTACGCGCTGCTGCTGGCGATCGTGATATCTCTGGTCATCGGCACTGTCTCAGCATTGCAACGAGGTCGGCTGGCGGACACGATCGGCACCTCGTTTGCCGTGCTCGGCGTATCGATGCCGGACTTCTGGCTAGGTTATGTGCTGATTTTCTTTCTTGCCCTCAATTTTCCGATTTTTCCGTCGTACGGATTTGTGTCGCCGGTGGTGTCACTGCCGGGTGCATTGCTCAGCGGCTTCCTGCCGGCGCTGGCGATCGCCGCACCGATGGCCGCGGTGTTCGCCCGCACGCTCCGGGCTGCGCTGCTGGAGGTGCTGCACCGGGAATATGTCACGGTCGCTCGTTCCATCGGGTTCGCGCCAAGGTTTGTCTTCCTGCATTATGTGCTGCGGAACGCGCTGATCCCGTACGTGACTGTGCTGGGCCTGCAGGTGCGGTATCTGCTGGGCGGCGTGGTGGTGATCGAGCGCATCTTCGGCATTCCCGGCATGGGATCGCTGATGGTCGATGCTGCGTTCGGACGCGACTATCCGGTCGTACAGGCGTGCGCCCTGACATTTCTCCTGATCGTGCTGCTGACCAATCTGCTGGTCGATACCGTGTGCGGGCAGCTTGATCCTCGCCGGGCGGGCTGAGTGATGCGGTCGTTCGGCGCCGCCATGCGCAACCGCACCTTGCTGGCAGGGCTGGTGATCACCGCGCTGGTGCTGTTCGGTGTCACCGCGGGTGCGGCGTTGTCGCCGTACTCCGCGACCAACATGGACTTTGTTGACGTGCTGCAGCCGCCGTCATGGGCGCATCCGCTCGGCACCGATTCGTTCGGTCGCGACGTGCTCACGCGGGTTCTGGTCGGGGGGCGGATTTCGCTGATCATCAGCTTTTCCGGCGTGGCGCTGGCGACCGTCGTCGGCACCACCACCGGGATGATTGCCGCGTGGCAGGAAGGCGCCGCCGAAACGGCGCTGATGGGAGTGGTGGATCTGCTGTTCGCTTTTCCCAGCTTCGTGCTGGCGCTGTTCCTGATGGTCATTCTTGGCTTCGGCTTGCAGGATGTCGTGATCGCCATCGCGCTGGTGTATTTCCCGATCTTCGCCCGCCTGGCACGCAACCTGACCGCGGTCCTGAAGCAGGAGCCGTACGTGCAGGCGGCCCGCCTGATCGGCCAACCGGCGCCGATGATCCTGGTGCAGGAAATCCTGCCGAACATCCTGTCGGCGCTGATGGTGCAGGCGAGCGTTGCCGTCGCGTTCGGCGTGATCATCGAAGCCGGGCTGAGCTTCCTTGGCCTCGGGGTGCAGCCGCCGACACCGTCGCTTGGCGTGATCATGGCGGATGGGCGTGAATATTTCGGCACGGCGCCGTGGGTACTTACGCTGACCGGGTTGGCCGTTTCCGTGGCGCTCCTCGGCCTCAATCTGCTCGGGGACGGGCTGCGTGACCTGTCCGACCCGAAGCTGCGCCAGATTGTACGCGAATGAGTGCGGTGCTGAGCGTGCGCAACCTGCGCGTCACTCTGGCCGCCGGGCCGCGGTCGGTTCCGTTGGTGCGCGGCGTTGATCTCGATCTGCATCCGGGCGAGACGCTGACGCTGATCGGCGAGTTGGGGTCCGGCAAGACACTGACCGCGCTCGCGCTGCTGCGTCTGCTGCCCCAGGGCATGGGCCAGCAAGCCGATCTGATGCTGCTGAACGGACGCGACATCAGCGGAATGAACGAGACGGCGTTCCGCAACCTGCGCGGGCGACGGATCGCGATGATCTTTCAGGACCCGGTTGGGGCGTTCAATCCGGCCAAGCGGATCGACTGGCATCTGCGGGTCGTGCTGGCGCGCGCGGAAGCCGAGGGGGCATGGCAGGATCGCGCGACGGAAGCGCTGTCCGAGGTGGGGATCATGGATCCACCGAGCGTCCTGCGGCGGTTTCCGCACCAGCTTTCCGGCGGCATGTTGCAGCGGGTGCTGATCGCCATGGTGTTGGCCCTCGGGCCCGAGGTGATCATTGCCGACGAGCCGACAACCAATCTGGACAATATCGTCGAGCGCCAGATACTGGAGCTGTTCGGCAAGTTGCAGCGGCGCCTGTCGTCGGCTTTGTTGTTCATTACTCATGACATGACCATAGCGGCACTGATCTCACAGCGGCTGGCGGTGATGTACGCCGGGCAGGTGGTCGAGACCGGCCCCGCCGAAGCCGTGCTGCACCGGCCGCTGCATCCCTATACGCAGGGGCTGATCGAAACCGCGAAGGCACTGGAGAAGGGGGCGGAGACACTCACCGAGATTCCCGGGCAACCGCCGTCGATAATGGAGCAGGACGACGGCTGTGCGTTTCGCGGCCGGTGCATCCGGGCGCGTCCTGGGTGCGAGGGGCCGCAAAAGCTGCGTTCCATGAACGAGGCGCGTCTCGTCAGGTGTCTTCTGTATGACTGATCCGCTGCTTCGCCTTCAGGACCTGGTGGTCGAATTTCCTGACCCGCACCGTCGCCACCAGACTGTGCGCGCGGTCGACCAGGTCAGCCTGACAATCGGGCGCGGCGAGATTCTGGGCCTGGTCGGCAAATCGGGCAGTGGTAAGACGACATTGGCGAAGACAGTGCTGCGGCTCTATCGCCCGCGATCGGGCCGCATCGAACTCGGCGGCGTCGATATCACGCACCTGAACGAGCCGCGGTTGCGGCCGATGCGGCGCCAGGCGCAGATGGTGTTTCAGGATCCGCTGTCCTCGTTCAATCCGCGCCACACCATCAGCCGGGCGATCGCGATACCGCTGCTGCTGCATCGCATCTGTACCCGTTCCGCGCTGCGGGATTCGGTTGCGCGCATCCTGGCCGATGTTGGCTTGCCGAGCAGTTTTGCCAGCCGCTATCCACACCAGTTGTCCGGCGGCCAGTTGCAGCGGGCGGCGATCGGGCGGGCGCTCGCCTTGTCCCCGGCGCTGATCGTGGCGGACGAGGCGGTCTCGAAGCTGGATGTTTCGGTGCGCGCGCAGATCCTGAATCTGCTGAAACGCGTGCATGCCGAACGCGGCCTGTCGCTGCTGTTCATCACCCATGACCTGCACGTGGCGCGGTTCCTGAGCGACCGCATCGGCATCATGCAGGGTGGCCGACTGCTAGAGATCGGGCCCACCAAGGAGGTTTTTGCCCGGCCCGTGCACGATTATACGCGGACGCTGCTGGGCACCATCGCACCCATTCCGGAGCCGGTCGCGTGAGACCGATCAGGGGTTCAGCTCATGGCCATGTGCGAGCGCTGTAAGGTCGGTGCGCAGCAGTGCGAGGCCGGTGAGCGCGAGCCGGCGCGATGCCTCCGGCGTCTTGAACCCCGCATGCGCGGTCAGCGTGACATTGTCGAGGGTTGTCAGCGGATGACCAGCCGGCAGCGGCTCGGTGTCGAATACGTCCAGGGCGGCATGTGCGATGCGCCCGTGCCGCAGCGCCGCGATCAGTGCATCAGTATCGACCAGTCCGTCGCGCGCGGTATTCACGAAAATAGCGTGCGGCCGCATCAGTTTCAGACGTTCCGCGCTGATCAACCCGCGCGTTTCCGGCGTCAGCGCCAAGTGCAGCGAAACGATGTCGGCGTCGCGCAGAAGCTGTTCCAGCGCGACGGAGCGGCAAGGCAGGTCATCGCTTATGCGACCGCGGTTCCAGGCCAGCACACGCATGCCGAATCCGTCCGCGATGCGTGCCAAGGCAACCCCGATGCCGCCGGTGCCGATAATTCCCAGCGTCTTGCCTTCCAGCTCCATGCCGGAGAGCGGGTCCCAGATCCCGGCGCGCAGGGCGCGATCCATTTCTCCGATCCGGCGGGCGGCGGCCAGCATGAGCGCGAACGCATGCTCGGCCACGCTGCGGTCCCCGTAGCCGCGGATCGTGCGGATGCGGATTCCAAGCGCCTGTGCCGCTTCGACATCGATATAGCTGGACGCGCCGGTGCCGAGAAAGACGATGCTGCGCAGCGCCGGACATGCGCGCAGGAGCGTGCGGTCCATCGGCGTGTGCCCGTTCAGCGCACTGGCCGCTCCGGCCAGGAGGTCGGCCAAAGCCGAAGGGTCGGGATCGCCGCAATGCACATCCAGTCCATCCACGGAAGCCCACTCATCGGCGGTCAGCAATCCATGCACGAACGCGGAGCAGTCGATGTACACTGAACGTCTCATATCAGGGCACCATGGCGGCAAGCAGAGGGGGAAGGCATGGCGGTGATGAAGCCTATCAAGCTCGGCCTGTCCATGCGCTACCTGGGATATCATGCCGCTGCCTGGCGTCATCCCGATGCGGACCCAGGTGCCGCGTCCAAGTTCGACCATTTCCGGCGCGTCGCGCAGACCGCCGAGGCCGCCAAGCTCGACATGGTGTTCCTGGCCGATGGCATCGGCATCCGCGGGAAGGACGAACCGCCCGGCTCGTTGTGCCGATCCGCGCAAAACGCCGAGCTGGAGCCGATCACGCTGCTGTCCGCGCTTGCCGCGGTGACACATCGGATTGGCCTGGTGGCCACCGCTTCCACGACCTACAACGAGCCGTTCCACGTTGCCCGTAAATATGCCTCGCTCGATCATATCAGCGGCGGACGGGCGGGGTGGAACATCGTTACCTCCTGGTCGGACGCGGAGGCACGCAATTTCAATCGCGATCAGCACCTGGGCTACGAGGAGCGCTACGAGCGTGCCGCCGAATTCGTCGAGGTCGTCAAAGGCCTGTGGAACAGTTGGGATGCCGACGCGTTTCTGCACGACAAGGCCAGCGGCGTTTTCTATGACCCGAGCAAGCTGCACGTGCTCGATCACAAAGGAAAGCATTTCAAGGTTCGCGGCCCGCTGAGTGTCGCCCGTACCCCGCAGGGACGCCCGATCCTGGTGCAGGCCGGCGCGTCCGAGCAGGGATTGAACATCGCCGCGGCGAATGCGGACGTGGTCTATTCCGCACCGCACGACATCGATACGGCCAAAGCATACTATGCCGATCTGAAGCGGCGGCTGCCGGAACATGGCCGTACGGCCGATCAGCTTCTCATCATGCCCGGTCTGAACCCTTATGTCGGACGGACGCGGCAGGAAGCGCGTGACAAATACGAACAACTGAACCAGCTTGTGGATCCGCTGCTCGGCCTGTCGTACCTGTATGGCCAGATGGGCGATCTATCGGCATATCCGCTCGATGGTCCGGTGCCCGAGCCGGAAGATGCGCAGGTCCGCAGCATCGCCAAGAACCTTCTGGCCCTGGCGCGGCGGGACAATATGACCATCCGTCAGCTCTATACGCAGGTGGCAGCAGGGTTCGGCACGCGCGTGGTGATCGGCACGCCGGCGGATATCGTTGACGAGATGGAGCAATGGGTCAGCCAGGGCGCGGCGGACGGATTCAATATCTGTCCGCCGGTGCTTCCGATATCATTGGACGATTTCGTGGAGCTGGTGCTGCCGGAGCTGCGCCGTCGCAACATGTTCCGTAATGAATATGAAGGGACAACGCTGCGCCAGAACCTTGGGTTGCCGATGCCTGGAGCAATATCAGCCTGACTGGACTCGCGGAGCGATCGTAGGCTTCAGCGCGGCGTTCCCCCCGGTGCCGTCGCGGACGGCTGCCGCAGATCCACCCCGTCGTGGTGCATCTGCTCGACCACGGTGGCGGCATCGGCGTTCCCGGCGGCCGCCAGTCGGGCGGTCTGCCCAGCCAGGAGATCGAGTTGCTGACGCAAAGTGCGGCCCTCACGCACCGCCCGTTCCTGAGCTAAGCGGAGCGCCGTCTGGTCAGTGCGTTGCTGGATAAGCTGAACGGTGCGGAACCCGGTCGCGGCCAGGAAGGCAACAGCGAGCAGCAGAATTGCCCAATCGAAGGCAATCCTGACTCGCGGTCGTCTTGAGCGCGGCATCCGTCAGGGCCTGGCCGGCGCGGTGCTTGCCGACGAGGCGGGAGAGCTGAGGGTGTGCGTGATACCCGCCTGCTTCAGAAGCGCATCGAGCTGCGCATCATGTTTCGTTCCGGCGATGGTCGCCAGCGCACGCACCAGCTCCTGATCTATCCGTCGCACGTCGGCGGTATCGTTGATGAACGCCTGGCGCTGGTTCAACTCCGACTGGGCAGACGCCGTCATCAATTCCAGCACGATATTCGCCGCGACCAGCAGCACCGCCGTGCCGCCAAGCATCAGCGCGATTACGCCGGCGGCGAGCGGCATGGTTGGGCCGGCCGCTGGTGCGGATTCGTTCATCCCGCATGGGTCCGAGGGCGATGCGGCCGGAACTGTGCGGCAAGGAGATTGGCCAGGGTGATCCGGGGGGTCGTTGTTGGGCCGTCGATCGCCGCATCCCGAGCGTCGGGGGTGTTTGCTGTATTCACGCGCAACCGGTTATCACGTCGCAGCCGTACGGAATACCGAATTCGGGCAAGGCTTGCGGCCGTCGCGTCGGGGGGTGGAGCCCTACTCCAGCAAATCTCCCACCGCGTCCTTGTATCGCCGTATCGCGTCCAGATGATCCGTCATGGTCCGGCCCGGGATGCGCACATGCACGCCCCGTCCGTGCGTGCTTGCGACCGTTACGTGCGTCACCCCGGCCCGCTTCCAGAACGCGAACTCCTCGCGCCAATCCTTTTCGGCGCCAACGGCCGTCGAGGTCCACACCTCGATTTCGATCGCCGCCGGATCGCGGCCCTCCTGCTGCGTATAGCGGCGCAGCCGGTCGAACTCCGCCACCGCTTCCGCGCCTGCCGGATACGCCAGCATCATCCAGCCGTCGCCCCATTTCGCGATGCGGCGCAGCGTCTGATCGTGATGCCCGCCGAACCACACCGGAATACGCCGCTGCACCGGCAGCGGGTTGATCCCCGCATCCTCGATACGGTGCCAGGTGCCCTCGAACGTCACGTGCGGCTCGGCCCACAGAGCCTGCATCACCCGCACCTGCTCCTCGGACCGACGGCCGCGGTTATGGAAATCTTCGTTCAGGCCGGTGAACTCCGCTTTGTTCCAGCCCACTCCGACACCGAGCCGGAATCGCCCGTTGCACAGCACGTCCAGACACGCCGCCTGTTTTGCCACCAGCGCGGCCTGCCGCTGCGCCAGGATCAACACACCGGTGGAGAACTCCAGCCTGCTGAACCCGGCCAGATAACTGAACAGCACGAACGGGTCATGGAACCAGTCGGCCGAGGTATTGAGATTGCCCCAATCCGGGCGGCTGGCGGCATTCACGCCCAGCACATGATCCGCCGCGGCGAGGTAATCGTATCCAAACCGCTCTGCTGCCCCCACGAACTCTCGCACGGTGGCCGGCGAACCGCCGAAATCGACCTGCGGGAACAGGGTGCCAAGTTTCATGTGTATCCTTCCTTCCGCCGAGCCGACTGGCTCAGCGTGCTTGCTGGATGGCCGACAATATCCAGCGGCCGCCGGCTGCCCGCACGAAGGTCCATAGCTCGGTCGCGGTCACATGCTCGGTCGGGCTGCCGTCCACAACTCGCCCGCTGGCGTCGTGGGTCACGTCGATCATGGAAAACCGCATCGCCAGGGTGGCGTAGTCCCGGCCTTGCTCGGTCCACGCCTGCGAGAGGTCGCCTTGCAGCAGCCGCACGTCGCTGACGCTGTTGCGCACGCCGCGGCTTGCCTGATCGGCAAGCTGCTCGGCGAAATAGCCCACCATTTCCGGGGTGGTGAGCGCGCGCATCGCCTCCAGGTCCTGGCGCGTCCAGGCCGCCTGCACGTCCTGCAGCGCCCGTTCGAATGCCTGGTAATCGCCTGGCGAGACCGCCATGGTCTGCGCGGGTGCCGTGGCCACGCCGCCGCCGGTAAACGATCCGCCGGGCGAAAGGCCGAACTGGTTGCGATTGAACCATCCGCCGCCGCCGGCAAACGCCGGCGAGCCGCCCCGGAACAGCCGGATCAGCCAGCGCACGATCCATACGATCAGCAGGATGCGGAACAACAGGCCGAACAGCCCGAAGAACCCGCCGAAGCCGAACCCGTGGCCGAACAGCATGCTGCCCAATCCCACCCCGAGCAGTCCGCCGAGGAAGCCGGACCCGAATCCGCCGAACCCGTATCCCGGCCGGTAGCCTTGCGCGCCACTGCCATAGCTCGGCGACGGCGCGGATGGGGTCATGCTGCGCTGCATCGGCTGAGCGGAGTACGGCGCGGTGCGCGTCGCCGGTGGCGCGGAATAGGTGAAGCCACCGCGGCTGCCGAACGACCCGCCCCCGCCGGCACGCGCATCCGCCAAGCCGGGCGTCAGGGCCAGCGATAATGCGACGACGACGGCAACCAGCGCGGAGCTGCGCATTCGATGCCTCTCTTTCGTGTGACCTCGTCGCGAATATGGGGATTGCCCTGCAACGCCGACAGGGCGCGCCTCAGCCCCCCGCGATCGTCATTCCCTCCACCCGGACGGTGGGCGAATCTGTCCCGCGCCGGAACACCAGATCATTGGCAGGGGTCAGATGTGCGAACATCTCGATCAGGTTGCCGGCGATGGTGATCTCCGCGACAGGCTCGGCGATTGCGCCATCGCGGATCATGAATCCGGCCGCCCCGCGGCTGTAATCGCCGGTGATGCCGTTCACCCCCATACCCATGAGCTCGGTCACGTACAGGCCCAGCTTCACGTCAGCCATCAGCTCCGCCGAGGTCAGCGAACCCGCCGCCAGATAAAAATTGCTCGCGGACGGGGAAGGCGGCCCGCTGGTGCCGCGCGCCGCATGGCCGGTGGAGGTCAGCCCGAGCTGGCGCGCCGACCGGCTATCCAGCAACCACGTCGTCAGAACACCACCCTCGATCACGGAGCGCGCCGCGGTCGGGGTTCCCTCGCCGTCGAACAGGCGAGAGCGCAGGCCGCGCAGCCGCCGTGGATCGTCCCGCACGGTGATGCCGGGTGCGAACACACGCTGCCCCCGCTTATCCTTCAGAAACGACGTGCCGCGGGCAATCGAGGCGCCGTTGATTGCCCCCGCCAGGTGCCCGAGCAGCCCGCCTGCAATGCGCGGATCGTAGAAGACGGGCAGTTTCGCGGTTTTCGCCTGGACCGGGTTCAGCCGAGCCACCGCACGCTCCCCGGCGGTGTGACCGATCTTTGCCGGATCGTCCAAATCGGCCAAGTGCACCGTGGAATGGTGATCGAAGTCGCGTTGCATGGCGGTGCCGCTACCGGCCAGCGCGCTGGCGGATACCGAATGGCCCGTGCGCACGGCGCGGCCGGCAAACCCGGCCGACGTGACCAGCACAGCTTCGTTGCGCGCGTAGCTGGCGTCCGCCCCTTCCGAATTGGTCACCCCGGCCACAGCCAGTGCGGCGTCTTCGGCCGCGGCTGCCCGCTCGGTCAGTGCCGCCACGTCGGGCTCGGCCGGATCGTCCAGGTCCAGGGTCGCCGGCTCGGGCGGCCGGGCGGTGTCGGCGAGGCCGGAATAGGGATCGTCCGGCACCACGCGCGCCATCGCCACGGCGCGATCGGCGAGCTGCGCGAAGCTGGCCGGGTCGATCGTACTGGAGGAAACGATCGCCGATTTCAGGCCGACGAACACGCGCAGCCCCAGATCGCGGCCCTCGGATCGTTCCACGTGTTCGGTCTTGCCGAGACGGCGTTGGACCGACAGCGACGTGCCACTGATGAACACGGCATCGGCGGCATCGGCGCCGGCGGCACGGGCGCGGGCGATAAGGTCATGCAGCAGATCGGTATAGCTGGCGTGGGTCATTGGTCTGCCCGGTGCGCGTATCGGAGGAGGATGTGATGCCGCGAACGAGACGACGCCGCGATCCCACCGGCGCAGCGTTCCGCGTCCGAAAGCTCGATCAGCACGGCAAATTCGATCAGCACGGGCGCGGAGCTACACACTCAGCGCCCCAGCGATATCGGCCAATCCAGGAACCCGATCGTCCGGTCCCAGCACCGCCAGTGTCGGCGCCGCCCGGAAATGCCGTGCCGCCGCGCGCTGTACGTCGTCCACGGTGACAGCGTTGATCTTCGTCACAGTTTCGTTGACCGGGATGATTCGCCCGAACACCTGAAGCTGGCGCGCCAGTTGTTCGCATCGGCTGCCGGTGCTTTCCAGAGACATCAGCAGGCTGGCTTTCACTTGCGCGCGTGCGCGCGCCAGCTCGGTCTCCGACACGTCCTGCTGAACCTTGCGCAATTCCTCCAACGTGACCGGCATCAGCTCCTCGGCCTCGCTTTCGCCGGTACCGGCGTAGATGCCGAACAGTCCACTATCCATGAAGGGGGAACTGAACGAGTAGATCGAGTACACCAGCCCGCGCTTCTCCCGCACCTCCTGGAACAGCCGGGACGACATGCCGCCGCCGAGCAGCGTGGCCAGCAGCAGCGTCGGGTAATAGTCCGGGTCGCCATAAGCCACAGAGGGAAAGCCGAGCACGATATGCACCTGGTCCAGGTCGCGCGCCTCGCGGAACTCGCTACCCTGGTAGCGCCCGACGGAGGCGGCCGGTCCCGCGTCGGGGGCGAGGTCGGCAAAGTGCGTCTGTACCAGATCCAGCACCTGCTCATGGTGCAACGCACCTGCCGCGGCGACCACCACGCTGGGTGCGGCGTAATGCTGGCGCATATAACCTGTCAGCACGCTGCGCGGCATCTCGCGTATGCCCTGTTCGGTGCCCAGCACCGGGCGTCCCAGCGGCTGGGAGGGAAAGGCGGCCTCCTGGAAGCGGTCGAACACGATGTCGTCTGGCGTATCGTTCGCCTGCCCGATCTCCTGCAGGATCACGCCGCGCTCGCGCTCAAGCTCCTCCGGCTCGAAGGTGGAGTGGGTCAGGATGTCACCGATGATGTCGGCGGCCAGCGCGGTATCTTCCTTCGGTACCTTGGCGTAATAGGCGGTCTGTTCGCGGGCCGTGTAGGCGTT
>CAVZRO010000009.1:0-105817 GCA_963777625.1 uncultured Pseudomonadota bacterium
CCTTAGTGTCCATCCGAGAACACTGCGAGTCATTCGAGTCGGTTAGCGGAACCGCCCGAAGGCATTGATCCGGCTCGGATTCCTGTGAGTCTATACGCGGCACAGATTGGCGAGGTGCCGCATGTGGACGACAGAGAATCGCTGCCGCTATGACCGCAGCAAGCTGCGCTACCCCAGCGACTTGACCGACCAGGAATGGGCGTTGATCGAGCCGCTGATCCCACCAGCCAAGACGGGCGGCAACAAGCGGACCGTGGATGAGCGGGAGATTGTCAACGGGTTGATGTACATCCTCAGCACCGGTTGCCAGTGGGCGTCGCTGCCGAAGGACCTGCCGCCGCGCAGTACCGTCAACGACTATTTCCGGCGCTGGGATGACGACGGCACACTCGAGCGCATCCATCATGTCCTGTATGTGCAATGCCGTGAACTGGCCGGCCGGGAAGCCAACCCCACGGCCGGGATCATCGACAGCCAGAGCATCAAGAGCGCAGAAAAAGGGGGCTCCGCATTGATCCGTCGGGTTATGACGCCGGCAAGAGTGCGCCTCGAAGGCGCGCATCATCTATGGAGGAAGGTTCCATCCGGAGAGTTGTCGATTGATCCGGAAGCTGACGAGCGGCGCGGCTGGGCAACTGGCCTCGTCGAAGCCTCGTGACAAAGGCCGCCTTGGGCGGCCGAGCGATCCAACGGGCCGTAACGTTAGTGAAGTTCGAGCAGGCCTCGAAAGAGTCAATGCAGACGCCGACCCGCCTTTTGCTCGGGGAAGGCCGCGCGGACAGGGAAGCAATCGACAAACGCACCTGCCTGGTCTGCCGGGGTATTGGACACAGCACGTTGGAATGGTGATGCGGGTAATCGAGGGAGACCCGTCCGGGTCGGAGGTCGCGGCTTCAACACCGCCTCGGAGCGGTGGATCGGACGGGTGTCGGACAGGGTCGTATGACCGTCGAAGCCGGGTAACGCCGGCAGAGGAAAGGACCCTGACTTCTGGTGCGCTTTCGAAGTTGGCGAAGTGGGGGTGATTGGCGATGAGCCTCGAAACACCCGATAAGATCAGGAGCCTTCAGAGAAAGCTGTACTGCAAGGCGAAGGCGGAGCCCGCTTTCCGCTTCTACATTCTCTACGACAAGATCTGCCGTGCGGACGTCCTTCTGCGTGCCTATACGCTCGCCCGCGCCAATGCGGGTTCGCCAGGCGTGGACGGGATGACCTTCGAACAGATCGAGGCGGCGGGTGTAGACGCGTGGCTGGCGGGCTTGCGCGAGGACCTCGTCTCGAAGACCTACCAACCTGATCCAGTGCGGCGGGTGATGATCCCGAAGCCTGGCGGCGGCGAACGTCCGCTCGGCATCCCGACGATCCGGGACCGAGTGGTTCAGGCCGCAGCCAAGATCGTGCTGGAGCCGATCTTCGAGGCGGACTTCGAGGACGGTGCCTACGGCTATCGGCCGCGTCGGAGCGCGATCGATGCCGTCAAGGAAACGCACCGGCTGCTATGCCGGGGCTACACCGACGTAGTCGATGCCGACTTGTCGAAGTATTTCGACACGATCCCGCACGCGGACCTCCTCCGATCGGTGGCCCGCCGCGTCCTCGACCGGAACGTGCTGCGGCTGATCAAGCTGTGGCTGCAAGTGCCGGTCGAGGAACGGGATGGCGACGGGAAACGGCACATGAGCGGCGGCAAGAGCAACACTCGCGGCACCCCCCAGGGTGGGGTCGCCAGTCCCCTGCTCTCCGTCATCTACATGAACCAATTCCTGAAGCATTGGCGGCTGACGGGGCGCGGCGAGGTTTTCCACGCACATGTCATCTCCTATGCCGACGACTTCGTCATCCTCAGCCGCGGACACGCGGAAGAGGCTCTGACCTGGACGCGGGCGGTGATGACGAAGCTCGGGCTGACGCTCAACGAGGCGAAAACCTCGGTGAAGAATGCCCGGCGTGAAGGCTTCGACTTCCTTGGCTACACACTGGGACCGCGCCACCTTCCCAATGGAGGCCGCTGGTACCTGGGGGCGAGCCCGTCCAAGAAGAGCGTGCAGCGGGTCAAAGTGAAGATCGGCGAACTGCTGGTGCCCGGCAACAAGGGCGCCTGGGATGAAGTGCGAGCACGGTTGAACCGCGTTCTGCGCGGTTGGTCGGCCTACTTCTCCTACGGCGCCCTCGCGTCGGCATACGAGGCCGTCGATCAGCATGTCTATGACCGAACGCGGCACTTCCTCCGTCAGCGACACAAAGTGCAGGGACGCGGAGCGGACCAGTTCTCCCGAGAATATGTCTACGGGGAATTGGCCGTCCGATGCCTTCGACGCCAGCGCAGTCGGTCGTCGCCGTGGGCCTTGCGGTGAAGCCAGTCGGAAAGCCGGATGCGGGAAATCCGCACGTCCGGTTTGATGAGCGGGGACGGGAAACGGGGCAATGCCACCGCGCCCGTCCTCGACTCTACAGATCAACGGCAAGAAGCGGCATATTCTGGTCGACACCCAGGGTCTGCTGATGCAGGCCGTAGTTCACGCCGCCGACATCCAGAGCCTGCCCTCGGGCTTGACCCGAGGGACCGCGACGGCGGCTTGCTGGTGATGGGATCGCTGTTCGGACTGTTCCCGTTCCTGCTCAAGCTCTATGCCGACAGCGGCTATCAGGGGCCGAAGTTCCAGCAGGGGCTGCGTGTGGTATGCAAGCAGGTCAACCTGGAGATCGTGAAGCGCTCCGAGATCGGCAAATTCGTAGTGTTACCGTATCCATCCCCCGACCACCGCCTTGTGCTGACGGAAGCCTTCTGACTCTAAGGACGCACTTAGAAGCGTCGCAAAGAGCGGGGGCTATAGGGCATGGAGATCATCACCGGCATTGAGCGACGGCGGCGGTGGCGGGTGGAAGACAAGCTTCGGATCGTCGCAGAGACCGAACAACCTGGCGCCTGCTTGGCCGAGATTGCCAGACGATACGAGATCAGCCGCGGGCTGCTGTGGAACTGGCGAAGCAAAGTTCGGCGCGGCGCGCTGGTGCAAATCTCCGCCCGCTCATTCCTGCCGGTGCAGGTGATGACCGAGGCGACCGCGGGTCCACAGCCGAACAGCAGGCCCGGTCCGACATCGAAGGTCTCTGAAGTCTCCGACGGCAAGATCGACATCACGCTGCCGGATGGGAGCCACGTCCAGGTCGACAACAACGTCAGCCTGGCAGCCTTGCGCCGGGTGATGGCGGCGTTGCGCGGATGATCGTTCCGCCATCGAGCGTGCGGGTCTGGCTGGCGACGGGGACGACGGACATGCGTCGCGGCATGAACAGCCTGGCCTTGCAAGTGCAGCAGGTGCTGTCGCGCGATCCGCACGCCGGAGACCTCTACGTGTTTCGTGGACGTCGTGGTGATCTGCTGAAAATTCTTTGGCATGACGGCCTCGGCATGTCGCTGTACGCGAAGCGATTGGAACGCGGCAGGTTCATCTGGCCCTCACCTGCGGACGGTGCTGTTTCGATAACAGCGGCGCAGCTCGGCTATATGCTGGAAGGGATCGACTGGCGGACCCGCAACGAACCTGGCGACCGGAACGGGCCGGGTAAGGCAGCGAATCGTCGGACTGCTGAAAATTCCACGTGCATGACCACGGACCGACGTGATTCGATCATCCGCGTGAGCATTGCACCGGAACCCCTCCCGGGCGACCTCGAGACGCTGAAGGCGGCGTTGCTCGCCGAGCGAGCGGCACGACGCGAGTCCGAAGCCCGCGCCGCCGGAGCCGAAGCGATGGTGGTGCATCTGAAACTGCTGATCGCCAAGATGAAGCGGGATCGGTTCGGCGCCTCCTCCGAACGCGGTCGCAAGCTGCTCGATCAGCTCGAGATGCAGCTCGAGGACCTTGAGACCGGTGCGGCAGAAGCCGGAGCAGGTGCCAGTCCCGAGGCCCAGGATGAGACGACGACGGTGCGCCCGTTCACCCGGAGCAAGCCGGTACGTGCGCCGTTCCCCGACCATCTACCCCGTGAGCGCGTGGTCGTCCCGGCGCCGACAAGCTGCCCGTGCTGCGGCGGCAAGCTCGCTAAACTCGGCGAGACCATCACCGAATCGTTGGAGAGCATCCCGCGCAGCTACAAGGTGATCCAGACGGTGCGGGAGAAATTCTCCTGCCGGTCCTGCGAGACCATCACCCAGCCAGCAGCACCGTTTCATCCGATCGCCCGCGGTCGTGCCGGACCGGATCTGCTGGCGACGATCATGCACGCGAAGTTCGGCGAGCATCAGCCGCTAAACCGGCAAAGCGCGCGGTTTGCCCTTGAGGGCCTCGATCTCAGCGTCTCCACCTTGGCTGACTGGGTCGGTGCCTGCACCGCCACGCTGATGCCACTGGTGACGCTGATCCAGGGCCACGTGATGGCGGCCGATCGTATCCACGGCGATGACACCACGGTGCCGGTGCTGGCCAAGGACAAGACAGCTATCGCTCGATTATGGACCTATGTGCGCGATGATCGCCCGTTCGGTGGTCTGTCACCCCCGGCGGCGATCTTCTTCTATTCGCGGGATCGCGGCGGTGAGCATCCGTGCCGACATCTCAAGGATTACAGCGGCATCTTGCAGGCGGACGCCTATAGCGGCTTCGGCGATCTCTACATCCCCGAACGCAAACCAGGTCGCATTGTCGAAGCCGCGTGCTGGGCGCACGGTCGACGCAAGCTGTTCGTGCTCGCCGACGTCGCGAAGGCGCCACTGGCGATCGAGGCGGTGCGCCGGATCGACGCCATCTTCGACATCGAGCGCGAGATCAACGGCCAGACTGCGGACCAGCGTCTGGCTGTGCGGCAGGCCCGGGTCGCACCGCTTGTTGCATCGCTCAAGCAATGGATGCGTGGTGAACGCGGCAAGCTCTCGCGCCACGCCGATGTGGCCAAGGCGATGGACTACATGCTCAAGCGCTGGGAGGCGTTCACCCGCTTCCTTGATGACGGACGGATCTGCCTGACAAACAACGCGGCGGAGCGAAGCCTGCGCGGCGTGGCTTTGGGCAGAAAGTCCTGGCTCTTTGCCGGTAGCGACCGCGGCGGTGAAAGGGCAGCAGCGATGTACTCGCTGATTGTCACGGCAAAACTGAATGATGTGGACCCGCGCGCCTGGCTGGCTGACGTGCTGGCCCGCATCGCTGATCATCCGGTCTCTCGGCTCGATGAACTCCTGCCGTGGCGCTGGAAGGCAGCCCGCGAAGAATCTGCGGTGGCCGCTTGATGGCACAGGGTTCGTCAGGCAAAGCGGAGAGGCAGTTCCTGCTCCGGAGCCTGACCCGGGTCGGCCCGGAAAAACCCGTGGGCTATCTGCCGCTCTACACTTTGACGGAATTCGCGGAAGCAGATCCCGACCGTCTCGCGGCCGATGCACTCGCTCGTGGCCTTGCCGCAGCGCAGTTTGGCCCCGCCGAGTGCTGTATCAAAAGCGGAGCCCTCTATATCTACGATCGCGCAGCTCTCGACCGCCTACTCAAGTCGAATGTCGACACGCTCACCGCAGCCGGGATGCAATCGATCCAGACATGTTTGTCGCTCAGATTGCCGCCGTTTGGATCGAGCCCGACCATCCTGCATACTCGATCGTCGCAAAAGCATTCGGCGAGCACTCCCAACCGCGCTGAAGACGCGTCGTGGTCTTGACCGGATGGATACCGATCTTGTGGCGCACCGTACCAAGCTCTGCCTGCCGGGACTCTCGCTCACCGGCGACGCTCGCCTGTTGGCGGTTCCATTCGGCGGTGAACTCGCTGACAAACACCTTGAACAGGTCGGGCTCCATCAGCCGGTTGGCCAAGCCATCCAGCACCGTAATCTCCAGTGCGTCACGGCGGATCGACAACCGGTTCGAGCAGGCCGTCGGGCCCTTATTACGCGCGGCTGAGCAACTAAACGTCGAAGCTCCGGCTTTGGAGAACCCGCTTCCGTACATGCCGCACCGCATCAGGCCTGAAAACAGAGGTGGCTGGGCGAATCTGAACAGTCCGATAAGTGGTTTCCCTGCCTGATTGCGGCACTGATGCCGCGTAGCAGGAGGGGAGCATGTCGAGACGATCACGGCGCAACCATAGCCCTGTGTTCAAGGCGAAGGTGGCCTTGGCTGCGATCAGGGGCGAGAAGACGCTGGCGGAGCTGGCGCAGTTGCATGACGTGCACACGACGCAGATCGCAGCCTGGAAGGCACAACTGCTGGAAGGTGCGGCCGGGCTGTTCAACGGCGGATCGGCAGCGCGGTCGTCAGACCGTGGAGCGGACCTGAAGACGCTGCACGCGAAGATCGGCGAGCTGACGCTGGAGAACGATTTTTTGTCGGCCGCGCTCGGCAAGGCGGGTTTGCCGAGCGCAAGGCGATGATCGACCGCGGACACAGGCTGGCACTGAGCCGACAGGCCGAACTGCTGGGGATCAGCCGTGGCAGCCTGTACTACGATCCTTGCCCGGTGCCGACCGCCGAGCTGGCGATCATGCGGCGGATCGACGAGTTGCACCTGGACTATCCGTTCGCGGGCAGCCGGATGCTGCGTGATCTGCTGCGCGGCGAGGGTGTCGCGATCGGTCGGGAGCGGGTCACGGCGATGATGCGGCGGATGGGGATCGAGGCGATCTACCGCCGGCCACATACGTCCAAACCCGCAGATGGGCACGAGGTTTTTCCTTACCTACTGCGTGGCGTGCCGATCGGGCAACCGAACCAGGTTTGGGCGATGGATATCACCTACATTCCGATGGCTCGGGGCTTTGTCTACCTGACGGCGGTGATGGACTGGTTCAGCCGGCGGGTGCTTGCCTGGCGTGTGTCGATCAGCATGGAGGTTGATTTCTGTCTGGACGCACTCGATGAAGCGCTCGCCCGACATGGCCGTCCGGAGATCTTCAATACCGACCAAGGCAGCCAGTTCACCAGTGCGGCGTTCACTGGCGTGCTGTCGGGGAACGCAATCCGGATCAGCATGGATGGCCGCGGCTCGTAGCGCGACAATGTGTTCGTCGAACGGCTGTGGCGGTCGGTTAAATACGAAGAGGTCTACCTGCGCGCCTATCACAGCGTGGCCGAGGCGCGCGGCTCGATCGGCGGTTATCTGGCCTTCTACAACCGCACGAGGCCTCACTCGAGCCTGAACGGCCGGACGCCCGAGCAGGCGTATTTTGGTGGCTTGGCGCTGGCGGAGGCCGCATGATGTTCGCCGCCGTGGTAGGGCATTGCTTCGGTCGGGCTACGCCCTCCCTACGCAACGCCCCACCACGGCAATCGATGGAGGTGGTTCGCAGGGAAACCATCTATCGGAACCGAAACGCTGTTCAGACCAACCCGGCCACCTCTCAGGAATGGCGTCTCCCCACGTTCCAGCACCATACGCATCAGACTTGCGGTGACCGCCGCGCCAGGCCGGTCCCGCGTGCTGACGGATGGACGCAAATACCGCTCAGTTCCACGAAACCAGGCAGACGGAAGCGCTCGCCACCCATTGCGATCAACTGCCCGGCGCGCCGAACGCCAAGATAGACGCCAAGCAACAGCGTGCGCGGGCCGAATGGCCCCGGTTTGGCCGCTCCGGCAAGTGCCAGCATGTCGGCGGCATCATCCAGACCGAGCTTGACGAATTCAGTCTGCGCAGTAGCAGGAAACTCCGCAATCCTCTCCGCTACCATCTGCACGATCGGTCGCGCGCTGACGGTTTCCCACCCGTGAGGTGCCGGCTCATCTTGTGGCCGGAACAGCCGTGCTTCCAGGCTGGGCGGCAGATCGACGCTAAGATCGGCGTAAGCAGCGGCGGTTTGTTCCGCTACCGCCGAGAATGGCGCGATGTCGCGCGGATAGTGCCGCGCTAGACCGTGACCAATCGCAAGATCCGCTTGCGGCGGCCCGGTAAGCGCATACCAAACTGGATTATCGAGCGTGTGTTGCATGTTCGTGGTCTCCGCGACAGTGCGGTAGACATGATGGCGTGATCGCGGTGATGCCCGCCGGAATCGGACTCTGTCCCCGGGCGCCGCATAAGCAGGAGGATCGTACGAAGTGCTTGACCCAGCCGAATGCGATCATGCCCGGCTCGCGCGCGATCCTGCCTATGATGGCCGCTTCTATACAGGCGTTCGAACGACCCGCATCTACTGCCGACCCGTCTGTCCCGTGCGGCCGGCGCAGTCCCGGAATGTCAGCTTTTTCCCCTCGGCCGCCGCCGCCGAGGCAGCCAGGTTTCGGCCGTGCCTTCGTTGCTGTCCCGAGACGGCACCGTTCTCGCCAGCCTGGAATGGCTCACGGACGACCGTGGCGCGTGGCATACGCCTGATCGACGAAGGGGCACTCGATGTGAAGACGCAACTGTCGGCGCACTCGCCACCAGGCTCGGGGTCGGAGAGCGGCACCTCGTGCGATTGTTCACCAAGCATTTCGGGGCAAGCCCAAGCCAGATCGCCAGGACGGCGCGGGTTCAGAGGGCGAAGCGGCTGCTTGACACAACGGATCTCAGGTAGCGCTTGCCGCAGGCTTCGGTAGCTTGCGCCGGTTCAACGCGGTGTTTGCCGAGGTCTATAACCTGCCACCATCCGAAATACGCCGGAGGCAACTGGCCAAACAGCATACCGTGGTGACCTTGCCCCCTCATTCCGTGGTGCCATTGCCCCCTCGTTGAGCACTGCCGCCGAGCCAGAGGTTCGGTGCAGAGGTGATCAATCATTGCCGAGGCATAGGCCCGCTTTCCCAGCGACGCCTAATCCTACTGCGTCACTCATTCCGCACGACGACCTTCTGACGCAGCTGTCCGCAGCAAGGACATCGTGGCAGTGCCTGCGCTAGAGTTCGCGCGAGGCGGATACGCAACGTTGCGATTGAGTTCGGCATGTGGCGTTGCGAACGCAGCGGGAGATCCTCTGGGTCGATAACCGGCGGGAAGGCAAGATTGCGCGCCGCGCCAAGTGCGGGAATGTCCTGAGGGGGGAATCGTCTCCTTCTCGGAGATCAGGAATCCGTAGGCTGCAATGCAGAGCGTTGCGTGATGGTGAAAGCCGCGCCAGCCGCGGCCTTCATAGTGACCGAGACCGACCTCCTGCTTGAGTTCGAGGTAGTCGCGCTCAATTCGCCAGCGCATCTTGGCCTGATCGACCATGCGTTCGAGCGTGATGTCGGCCGGCAGCGTCGAGAGCCAGTAGTGATCCGGTTCGGCTGCGCCCTCCGGCCACTCGACCAACAACCACTCTTCGGGCGCCGGCTCGCTGCGCCTGGCGTTCCCCGGGCCGGACCGAAGGCCCGCCCGAGGACAGGCTTCATGTGCCGGACACACCCGCCATCGGGCAAATCGCGAAGTCAGAGGGGTGTTGCTGCCATCCCGCCTGTCAGATCAAATAGAGACTTGTACAACTGAGGCGGGTACTGCGTGGAACCCGTCGAAGCGCCCCGGATATGGCACAAGATTGGGGCGCTCTGCCTCGAACATCTCCCAAACCGTTTGGTCACGCAGCTCGGGATGGCGATGTGCCTTGGCATATGCAACGCACTGATCGAGCAGCCAGGTGTTCAGTTCCTCGTAGCTCTTCACCCGCAGTCGTGGGGTAAAGAAGCGCTCCCGCACCAGCCCAACCTGATTCTCAACCTGCCCCTTCTCCCAGCCCGACGCCGGTGTGCAGGCTTCCGGTTCTACCAGATAGTGGCTGCACATTTGCAGGAAGCGGCGGTTGTAAGCGCGCTCGCGGCCGACGAAGATCGTCTCCACCGCTGTCTTCATGTTGTCGTAGATGCCGCGCCTGCAGGCGCCTTTGAAAAACCCGAACGCCCGGTCGTGGGCGTCGAACACCATCTCCTGCGTCTCACGCGGATACGCCCGCACGAACAGCATCCGACTATGGCATAGCCGCACATGGGCGACCTTCACTGTCACGGTGGCGCCGTTGATCAGCACGATCTCGTAGCTCCAATCGAACTGATAGGCCTCGCCACGTGCGAAGCTCAGCGGAATGAATGCCCCAACTGTCGTCGTCGTCCGATCGCGCAGCCAGCCACGGGCGTAACGTCGCGCAGCATCATAGCCACCTTCGTAGCCGGGCCCGCGCAGCTCCTCGAACACACGGATCAGCGTCAAACGCTCGCGGCGCGGTTTGCCTTCGTTCGACGCCAGCAAGCGGTCCAACGCCTCCTGCCACGGGCCAAGCCGCGGCATCGGCTGCTCCTCACGCCGGTAGCGGAACTCAGCCGCCTCTGAACGCAGGACCTTCCGAACAACCTTCCGCGAAACGCTCAGTTCGCGGCAGATCGCCTTGATCGCCTTGCCTTGAACAAAATACGCCCGCCGGATCTTCGCGACCGTCTCCACAACCAGCATCCCGTTCATGGCCCCCGTGCTCCACGGAAGCCAGCCTGAACCCCTTCATCAGAGGGGGCCCTTTTGGACGCCGATCACCCCTCAAACGGGGTCCTTTTTCCACGCCGAAACACGCGTGACGTTCGGGCGCTCGTCGGAAAAGCTGCGCGCCGGGTCGAGCAGCTTGAGCTGACGCTCGCCGACATCGACGAGTTGCTGGCCGAGACCGCTGCGCCCGAGAACGCGGATGGCACCGCGGTCGAGGAGGAGACGCCCGCGGACCTGCGCAAGCCGGTGCGCCGGCGGTTGCCCGAGGCGCTGCCGCGCGATGTCGTGGAGCACGCCGCACCGTGTGCCTGCCCAGCCTGCGGCGGTGCGCTGCGCAAGCTCGGCGAGGATGTGACCGAGATCCTGGACTACGTGCCAGGCGCGTTCCGGGTGATCCACCGTGTGCGGCCGAAGCTGTCCTGCCGGGCCTGCGAGACGATCGCCCAGGCCCCCGCACCGAGCCTGCCGATCCGCCGCGGCCGTGCCGGCGCCGGCCTGCTCGCGCATGTGCTGGTGGCCAAATACTGCGACCATCTGCCGTTGCATCGGCAGGCCGAGATCTACGCACGCGAGGACATCGACCTGCCCCGCTCGACGCTGGCTGACATGGTAGGTCAGACGGCGCGACTGGTGCGGCCACTGGTCGATGCGCTGGCCCGGCATGTGATGGCAGGCGAGCGCGTGCATGCTGACGACACCGTGGTGCCGGTGCTGGAGCCGGGTCTCGGCAGGACCCGCACGGCGCGGCTTTGGACCTATGTTCGCGACGACCGGCCATTCGCCGGGCCGGCTCCGCCGGCAGCGCTCTACCGGTATTCGCCGGACCGCAAGGGAGAGCACCCACGGGAGCATCTGCGGGACTTCCGCGGCATCCTCCAGGCGGACGGATATGCCGGGTATGCCGGCCTCTACGGCGATGGCCGCGTGGTCGAAGCCGCCTGCATGGCGCATGCCCGGCGCAAGTTCTGGGATGTGCATGAGGCAACCAAGTCCCCGCTCGCTCGCGAGGCGCTGGATCGGATCACTGCCCTCTATCGGATCGAGGACGGGATTCGCCGCCGCCCGCCGGATCAGCGCCTGCGCACCAGGGCCGCGCATGCCGCGCCGCTAATGGAAGGGCTGCACGATCGGCTGGAGGCGGCGCGGTCGCGCATCTCCGGTCGCAGCGAGCTGGCAGCTGCGATCCGTTACTCCTTGTCGCGTTGGAATGCGCTGACGCTGATATTGCGAGACGGTCGTGCCTGCATCGACAACTCGGCGGCCGAGCGCGCCATGCGACCGCCCTCGGCAGGCGCAACTGGACGTTCGCCGGCTGCGAGCAGGCGGAGAGCGGGCAGCGGCGATCTACAGCCTGATCGAGACGGCCAAACTGCACGGCCTCGACCCGGAGGCCTATCTGCGCCGCGTCATCGAGCGCATCGCCGGTCATCCAGTGAACCGCGTGGCCGCGTTGCTGCGCCGGAATCTCGCCGATATCCGCCTCAGGCTCGACCAGCGCCTCGCCGCCTGAGCCGCCCGTCAACCATCATCTCCGCGGTGATCGGCGGACGCATACTGCTTTGTGGGGGATGAACGGTTTGCTTTGAAGGCGCGACGCCTGCCCAACTGTGGCGGGACGGATCGGCTTTATTTTGCGGCGGCGGTGCAAAATACCGCTGAGGGTGCGCCACTATGGCCGTGACCGAAGGTCCACGTTGAACGAGCAGTTCGTCAGCACCATGCTACGCAGTCGCAAGCGCCAAGCGTGCCAACGCCGGAAGAGACTTCGAGCCGGTTTTCTTCATGATCGAGGCGCGATGATTTTCGACAGTGCGTTGGCTGATGCCAAGGTCCGCAGCGATATTCTTGCTCGGATGCCCGGCGAGTACCAGTTCCATGATCTGGCGCTGTCGCGACGTGAGGCGCGCGACCCGTCCCGCGGCATCCTCGCGCCGGGCGGATAGCTTTGTGGCATCCCCTGAATGTTCGAGGACGCTCTTGATGGCGGCGAGAAGGTCGCTGCGGCTGATCGGCTTCTCGATAAAGTCCGACGCACCGGCCTTCATCGCTAGAACCGCCATCGGTACGTCGCTATTGCCGGTGATCATGATAGAGGGCAGCCCGCGGCCAGCCTCGCGAAGACGCTGCAGCAATTCGAGCCCGCTCATTCCGGGTAGGTAGGCATCGATCAAGAGGCATGCTTCGCGGCCGGGATGGTAGGCCTCGAGGAATGTCTCACAATCCGCAAAATCCTCGACGATCCGGCCATCTTCCTCGAGCACGCGACGAATCCCCTCGCGTACATGGCGGTCGTCGTCGACAACGAAGATGACCGGCGTCCCGGAACTTCCGGCCGGTTCGGTAGAGCGCGGATCACCTGAGTGCGCCGTAGGTGCCAATCTACCGAGGCAATGTTGGATAACCTGTGCCAACTCCTTCGACTTCACCGGTTTGTTGAGCTGGACGCAATTCTGGAGAGCAATATCGCGCAGCGTTCCTGTCGATATGTCGCCGGTCAGGACTATGACGGGGATCTCGCGATGAAGCCTTTCCCGCAGCTTCGCCGCGAGCTGAAGTCCGTCCATACCGTTCGGCAGATTGTAGTCGGCAAGCATGAGATCAGGTCGGTCAGTCGCCCGCGCCACCAATTCCAACGCTGCGACGCCGTTCGGCGCTGTCGTCACCCGATGGCCCTCTTCTTTGAGGACGAGTTCCAGCAGTTCGGACACCTCAGGATCGTCCTCGACCACCAGGATCGCGCCAGTACCGACGAACCTTTTCAGCGGTCGCGCCTTCCGGGGTGCGCTGATGGCGCTCCCGCTCCGATCCGATCTCGCCCGGAGGGAGCATGACATCGATGGCGAAGACCGAGCCCTTGCCCAGTTGCGAGTGCACACGGACCTGATGCTCCAGCAAATTCCCCAGGCGTTGCACGATAGAGAGTCCGAGCCCGAGGCCACGACCCCGCTCGCGTGCGGGATTGTCGAGTTGATGGTACTCCTCGAAGATCGCTTGAAGCTCCGCTTCCGGAATGCCGATTCCGGTGTCCCAGATCTCGATGCTGAGTATTCCCGGGTGCCTTCGGCAACCGAGCAGTATCTTGCCGTGCCTGGTGTATTTCATGGCGTTCGAGAGCAGGTTGCGGATCATCTGCTCGAGCAGCCGCGGATCACTGCGTATCAAAAGGCTGCACGGGACCACGCGCAAGCTCAGTCCCTGTGCTTGGGCGTGATAGTGGAACTCATCCTTCAACCGGTGAAGCAGATCCTCGATCCGGAAACTGACAATATCGGGGTGGACCGTGCCAGCCTCGATCTGGTTCAGGTCGAGTAAGGCGTTTAGCATGCCCGACATGGCGGCCAATGTCTCGTCCAGACGTGCAACCAGGTCCTGCGCTCTCTTCCCTTCGACGACCTTCGCCAGTAGTCCCTGAAGCAGAGCAAGTGTTTGAAGTGGCTGACGGAGGTCATGGCTCGCCACAGCGAGAAAGCGCGATTTCGCGACATTGGCCAATTGTGCCTGCTGCTGGGCCGCCTCTAACGCGTCCGCCGTGCGTCTTCGCTCGGTGATGTCAGCGAAGGTAATGACCACGCCCTCGACGCTGTTGTCTTGGGTGCGATAGGGAAGTATGCGGCGGAGATACCAGGCGCCGCTCCGCGCTTCGATCTCGCGCTCGATCGGTAGCAGGCGCTGCAGCACTGCTCGGGCATCGGCCGGGAGACCACCGTCGGCAGCCAGCGAGCTGAGGTCCGCGAGCGGTCGACCGATATCGCCTGAGATGATACTGAAGAGGGACGTGGTCGCCGGTGTAAAGAAGCGAATATTAAGACCGGTGTCCAGGAAAAGTGTTGCCACATCGGTGCTGTACAGGACATTTTGCAGATCATTGGACGTCGTGCGCTGCTGCTCCAGAGTCTCCTGGAGCTGGCCGTTGAGGGCGGCAAGTTCCTCGTTGAGCGACTGCAACTCTTCCTTCGAGGCCAGCAGCTCCTCGTTCGTCGATTGAAATTCCTCATTGACCGATAACGCCTCTTCGTTGATTGCCTTCTGCTCTTCATTCGACGTCTCAAGGTCGCGGATAGCACCCTGGAGCTCAGCTCTGGTGGCTTCGAGCTCCTGCTCGAGCTCGGCAATTCGCGGAATATCTCGTGGAGTAGTCGCGCCGCCTCGCTTGCTCTCGGGCTTCGGCTCATCGATGAAGCAAATCAACAGCAGCTCCTCGCCGTCGCCTACAACCGGCTGTGCGACAATATTGAACGAGAGCGTGTTGCCGCCATGGTTCATTCGACCGCCGGCGACGATGCTGCGCGCGTTCTCTTGACGGGCTTGCTGGATTGCCGAACGCAGCTTGATACGCAACTCCGGGCGCGCCATGGCGAGCAAATCGTGAGTAGGATGCCCCGATGGGACGCGCAGATAACGGTCCGTTGGCCCCAGAGAATAGAGACACTCATGTCTGCCGTTGATCAATACCGCTGCCGGCGCATAAGTCTCCAACACCAGACGTCGGCAAAGTTCGGCGAGAGTGATTTGGCGCGACAGCACGTCACCTTGTCGCCGGCGTGCGGGTACCCGCACATCGTCGCCGGAGCTGATCGAAACCCCAAGCCCTCCTGGCCGGCTGCGACCGATGTGTCGATAAAGCCGCTCGGACTTGGAGATCACCTCGAAGCGGCGGTCGTCGCTGCCGATCGTCTCCGCGCTGCCAAGAAGGAGAATACCGCCCTCGCGCAGTGCGAAATCGAGAAGCGACACAACCTTTGCCTGTGCCTCAGGGCGAAGATAGATCAGAAGGTTCCGGCAGGAAACCAGGTCGAGGCGCGAGAATGGCGGATCGGCCAGCACGTCCTGCACCGTGAACACCACCACCGCGCGCAGCTCCGGCGAAATCCTGTAGCCGTGATCCTCCTTCGTGAAGAAGCGGGCAAGTCTTGTCGGCGATACGTCCGCCTCGATCGTCCCAGGATAAAGGCCCTCCCGCGCACTAGCCACGGCATCCGGATCGACATCGGAGGCGAAGACCTGCAGTTTGATATCGCGCTTCGCCGTTCTGATCTGCTCGCGGAAGAGCATGGCAAGGGAATAGGTTTCTTCGCCCGTGCTACACCCGGCAATCCAGATGCGGATTGGGTGATCGGCTGTGCTGCTGCGCACCAGGTCGGGAACAGTCTTCTCCGCCAGAAGATCGAACACTTTCCGATCACGAAAGAAGCCGGTGACATTAATAAGCAGATCCTTAGCGAGAAGGTGGAGCTCACTGGGGTCGTTCCGCAGAACGTCGAGATACCGACCCATGTCACCGGTCTCGATCCCTGCCATCACCATGCGCCGTTCGATCCGCCGCTGCAGCGTACCCGGTTTGTAAAGCCTGAAATCGTGGGCGGTCTTCGTGCGCAGAAGCTCGATGATCTCGGGCAGCCAATCCTGCGTTGTATCCGGCGAGGGCAGATCGTTCTGCTTGCGCGGGAAGGCTTTGCGCCAGTCGTATTTGGCGAGCGCCTCGGAAATCCCGGCCGCCGGCAGCACAAGATCCACGCAACCCGTCGCGACCGCACTGCGCGGCATTCCATCATAGCCGGCCTCGTCGGGATCCTGCGCGATAACGAGGCCGCCGTTTTGCTTCACGGCTTTCAGCCCAAGGCTGCCGTCCGTCCCCGTTCCCGAAAGGATCACACAGATGGCGCGCGCACCGCATTCCTCGGCCAACGAGTGCAGCAGGAAGTCGAACGGCAGGCGGGTACCGTGACGCACATGAGGTCGTGACAGGTGCAGGGCGCCGTCGCTGATAGCGAGATAGGTTCCGGGTGGGATGACATAGAGGTGGTCGCGCTTGACCAGCATCCCATCCGTGGCTTGCCGCACACTCATCGACGTGTGGTCGGCCAGCAGGTCCACCATCATGCTTTCGTGGGTCGGATCGAGATGCTGGACCAGGATGAATGCCATGCCGTTGGCGGCAGGCAGCGCGTCCACGAGCTTCCGGCAGGCATCCAGGCCGCCCGCCGACGCGCCTATGCCGACGACCGGGAAGTCGCCAGGGCCATGAGCAGGCCTGCGAGCCGGCAAAGGGCGTCGGCTCGATGTCGGTGGGGTTTTGGTCTGATGCGGAGCGTCTTCTGGCATTTGCACTTTGTTTTGGGGCTAGCTTCCCGTCGGAGGCACAACTTGATGATACCGCGGTTTCTCCAGCGAGGCGATAGTTGAATTGTGGGGATGCGGCGTCGAGCGTGGTACGACGGATGCCAGTCAGTCGAACGGGCATCGATCTGAGTAGTTTCCGAGCCTACTTTCAGCGATCCTCTGTTAGCTACAATGGCGCTGGCGGGGTTTCAGGGGGCGTGCGGACGGCTGGCTGCACCACCACGTCTCATCCAACCTAGCACCTATACAGCACGCCGGAACTGACGCTCGAGCTTGGCCAAAACGTGGAGATCCGATGATGCATCCGACGCACAACACCCCGTCCGAGAACATCCAGGCGCAGTCCGCGGAACTTCTGAACAAGCGCTTGGCGCGTCTGCTGCTCCCGGATATCGCCCACGGGTCGGATCGAAAATTCGAAGCTCACTCGAGTGGGGATGCTTCTCCCGCTCAGCGGTCCAAACCGACCGATATACCCAGCACCACATGGAATCTGGCCGATCAGGTTGCAAGCTGGGTGAACGAAGGAGGCGCGGGAGGGGAGCTGAAACGATGAGCGCGCTCCGCATCATGGTGGTGGAGGATAACGTCGTGATCGGCGAGTTGCTCGCCGAGATGCTCGCGGAAATGGGTCATGACGTATGCGCGATCGAGGCCACCGAGGCGGATGCCATCGCCGCCGCGGCTCGATGCCGACCAGACCTGATGATCGTCGATGTACAGCTGAGGGATGGATGCGGCGTCTCTGCCGTCGAGCAAATCGTCCGCACCGGGCCCGTTCCACACGTGTTCATCAGCGGCGATACTGCATGGGTTCAGATGTTCAAGCCAGGTGCGGTTGTGCTGCAGAAGCCTTTTGCTGAAGCTGATGTGATTCGCGCCATGACACGTGCAGTCGGGGCTGCGGTCATAGTTTGAGCGGACGAGACGGCCGCCGCCCCACATGGTAGCGGCACAATGCGCGTCGGCGGTCATGCTGAGGACTTCCGCGCTGTGGATATCAGCCCGCGACGCGCAACCCATCACGTCAGTGCAAATGGGACAGCTGAGTAGGTAGCTTCCGAGGCTTACGCACCACGCCGTCGTACAATATCTTTAGGTTCCGCTAGGTTCGATTGCAACGGGCTATGCTTCGTTCTGTGTTCTACGTGTTCGATAGCGGCGCGATGACTTTGGTGGGCAAAATGGCACGCTCTTCTGCGGTTTCATCCCTTGGATCTCAGTTCGACGACTTTCTGTTCACGCCGATCGGTGAGGAGAAAAGTGGGACGCTGCTCAGCGTGCTTTCAGCGCTGGCGCGACTGGATCTCGACCCCTGGCAGGAGGCCGCCAAGCTAGCTGGGTTGCCGCAAGAAGCGGCGACCCGGAGATTGGCCTCGTTGATTGCTGCACTACCTGCCGGGTTATCGCCGCACCCAGACCACTCGACGAATGCTGCTCGTTTAATCGCGCTCCTGCCGCGCCGGGCTAGTTCGAATAACATACGGTTGCTCGAGACGGTGCGCGGCGCCAAGGGCGTGGGCAACGTCCGCGCTTTCATTGTCATAGCCATTATGGCGTTCGTGCTGGGCGCCCAATGCATCATGGCAAGCCGTCAACCACCGAGGCAGGCTGACGCCAGTCATGTGCCGGCAGCCTCCAGTTCGGACGTTTTACAAACGCCATTCCCGGGTTCTGGCCAATGACGATCAAGCGGGCCTAGGCAAGAGGGGGTCGTGAGACCGGCGCCAAAAGATAGCCGAATATGACCCGTCGCCATGGCGCTGGCGGGCAGGGCGCGATCGCCCAAATGCGGGGCCTCGCATCTGCGAATCCTAGGTAGTTTCCGAACCTAACGTGGCCAGGTGGGAAGGCCTACATTCTGTGGCGGGCGGCGATAGGCCTGATCGATTAGCTCGGGCTGACGCCGACGGATCGGCAGTTTCGCTTCACCCGGAGCTACGCGAAGCCACTGTCTCGTTTTGATAGGTGCAATGATATGTTCTTCTCAGCCCTGTACGTCATAGCCCTGCTTGCCCTGGTCGTGGTCCTCTTACTGATAAAAGCGAGCGTAAAGATCCTGCGCGAATATGAGCGCGCTGTCGTGTTTACGCTGGGACGCTTTCAGAAGGTCAAGGGGCCCGGCCTTGTGTTGTTAACCCCCTTTGTTCAGGAAATGGTGCGGGTGGACCTGCGCATCCAGGTCATCGAGATACCGACCCAAGACGTGATCTCGCACGATAACGTCTCGATGAAGGTCGATGCGGTTCTCTACTTCAATGTCGTCAATCCAGAACGTGCCATTATCCAGGTCCAGAACTACCTTCCCGCCACGAACATGCTCGCTCAGACGACTCTCCGTGCAGTCCTGGGGCAGCATGAGCTGGACGAGATGCTTGCGGAACGCAAAAAGCTCAGTACCGATGTGCAGAGCATCCTAGACGCGCAGACCGAAACCTGGGGTATCAAAGTCACCAACGTCGAGATTAGGACGGTTGAACTCACCGAAAACATGGTGCGTGCGATCGCGAAGCAGGCAGAGGCGGAACGCGACCGGCGCGCCAAGATCATCCATGCAGAAGCCGAATTCCAGGCCTCGCAAACCCTGGTCAATGCTGCCAAAATCCTCTCGAGCATTCCGGCCGCCATGCAGTTGCGCTACTTGCAGACACTCACCGAAATCGGCGCCGAGCAGAACTCCACCATCGTCTTCCCGATGCCGATCGATATCATCAAGCCGTTCCTCGAGCTGATGGAGAAGGCCGGCAAGCCAACCGGCGTCAACGGCGATGCTCGTGCCCCGCTCAAGATGGGTGTTCCATTGGTCGCATGAGGGCGGAGCTCACACGATGAGAAGCGATCGGTGGCACAAGCCCGTGTAACCTCGATCGGAGATGGAATTGCAAGAGGAGCGCACAAATGTTGTGGAATGCATCGGTGATCAAAGGCTACGCCGTAGCGGCCAGTGACGGTCGGCTTGGCTCAGTTAGCGACTTCCTATTTGATGACGCAAGCTGGTCGGTTCGTTGGTTGGTCGTCGATACCGGTAAATGGCTCTCGGGTCGCAAAGTACTTTTGCCCCCCTCGGTGTTAGGGCACCTCGATCCAGGGGGCCGCGAATTCTCGGTTGGATTGACCATGCAGCAGGTCAAAAACAGCCCGGATATCAACACTGATCGGCCGGTGTCGCGACAACTGGAGAGCAACGTTTACGATTACTACGGCTGGATGCCGTATTGGGGTGGCACTGGCTTTTACATGGGTGGCTACGGCTATGCCGGAGCTTCCATCGCGATGTCACCTTCCTCGGGATCCAGGCGGCGTGAAGGGGCTATCACCGATGCTCAACGCGAGGCGGACGATCCACGTCTTCGCAGCGTCGAAGCGGTCACCGGGTACCATATCCACGCCCGTGACGGCGAGATCGGTCATATCGAAGACTTCCTCGTGGATGATGCCGACTGGAGTATCCATTACCTCATCGTCGACACCAAGAACTGGTGGCCCGGAAAGAAGGTCCTGATCCCGCCACGGTTGGCACAAGGGATAGATTGGACCGATAAGCTGATGAACCTCAATGTCGATCGTCAGAAGGTCAAAGATAGCCCAGAGTATGACGCATCCACGACTCTCGACGGTGCCTATGAAAAGTACATCCATGGTCACTATGGCGACATTCGGGCGACTGATCAGCAGCCTTGAGCCTGCGTTTGTTCTCCCGGACGTCCCGACGCGGTCACGCTGTTCTGCTACCGAGTCAAGAAGTGGATCGGTGCTTTCGCGCCGCGCTGGGTGGGGTGGACACGCATCATCCTACTGCTGCTTATCGCCAACGCCAGAGGTGGCTGGGCGAATCTGAACAGTCGGAGCCTCTCTTAGCTCACTCCGTTTCCTGTCCAATGGATGGGGACCACCTCAGCGCCCAGGTATTTCCGGAGCATAAATTTCACATCGTCGATGTACCTGCAGAAACACGGTCACATCGTAGGCATGACGGGTGACGGGGTGAACGATGCCCCCGCGCTGAAGAAGGTGGACTGTGGCTTCGCTGTGTCCGGCGCCACGGACGCGGCGCGTGCAGCGGCCTCCATCGTGCTGGTGGCACCCGGGCTGTCGGTGATTATCGATGCGATCAAAGAGAGCCGGAAAATTTTCCAAATTTTCCAACGGATGAACAGCTACGCGATATACCGTATCGTCGAGACTCTGCGCATACTTCTGTTCATGACGCTGTCGATCATTGTCTTCAATTTCTACCCGCTGACAGCGATTATGATCGTGATGCTGGCGCTGCTGAATGACGGCGCCATCCTGTCCATCGCCTATGACAACGTTCACTACAGGAATGCCCCCGAGGCCTGGAACATGCGCCGTGTCTTGGGCGTTGCTACGGTGTTGGGTCTTGTCGTGAGATGGCCCCATCGCCGCATTCGGCCTGTTTTATCTCGGTAATCGCATTTTTCAGCTCGACCATCCGCAGCTCCAGACGATGATGTACCTCATGCTCTCGGTGGCAGGCCACTTGACGATCTTCCAGACGCGTACGCGAGGCCCTTGGTGGTCCACACGCCCAGCGCAGATAGTGCTGGCGGCGGTATGCGGAACCCAGGCTGTTGCAACGCTAATAGCGGTCTATGGCGCCGGGCTGGTGACGCCACTTGGTTGGAAGTATGCGGGAATCGTTTGGGTCTATGCCTTCGCTTGGTTCCTGGTGACTGACCCTATGAAGCTAGTTGCTTACAAGGTCCTCGATGCCATGAAGACAGGATTGGCGTCTGAAGCTGCGCCGGTGTCTGAAGCCAGACGCGGCCTCCAGCCGCCGGCTATACCGCAAACATTGGTGTCGACGTGACCCTTCCAGCTAAACGATTGAGCCAATAGCGGCCGCCGAAGCAAAAGCGAACTGGCGCAGGCGGCTCGCGCGCTTTGAAGGACGGAAACGGAAATATACGCCAAGAACTTTCGGGTACTCGACGATCAATCTGCAGCAGCAAGGTGAAGCGCGTCATACGTTCCACCAAGGTGCCGACTGCGGAGCTGCCAAGGCCCAGATGAGATCCCCTTCCCAGTGACCGGGCACGGCGCGAGCCGCTATCTCCGCCGGACGTTGACTGATCAGGATCTCCGAAGAGACGAAGGTCTTGCCCCGTCCGTGCGTGCGTGCCCTCGGTATCCGCAATACCCGACCGGTGCGCAAGCAGGCCATCAACTCGCGGCACAGCGCGCCTCGACCTTGAATGAAGAGCGCCTGATAGGAACGGACCCGCACTCGCCGGACATGGTGCTGAGGCGGTGCGTGACGCCATCACCGGCACGATCGTCATTTTGCCTGAGCAGCTGCGTCGGTCGCTGATTTGGGATCAAAGGGCGGAGATGGCTCAGCACGCACGCGTGAAGATCGACGCCGGGATGCAGGTTTACTTCTGCGATCCTTATAGCCCATGGCAGCGTGGCTCCAACGAGAGCAGCAACGGGCTGCAGTGCCAATACCCCCTCAACTCCCGGCCCCGAAAGACGCCTGATTGGAGAACACCTACAGAGGCGCTTGACCAGTTGCTTCTATCGGCCAACAAAGACGCCGTTGCGACGATCGATTGAATCCGCCTTATGAGCCGCGATTGGAATGATGCATGCAGCCTGGCGGAGGTTTTCGTCATTCAAGGCCTGCAGGGCTTCCTCGGTCTGCGGAATTCCTACGCCGGCGAACCGCCTGTCTCAGGTGGGTTCTCTCACCCGTCGCAAGCAGGCCCTTGCCACCGCCTACCAGCCCGCGCGCGGTATCCGCGAGCTCTTGCGCCATCATTTTGGGGTGCCCCACTTCCAGTTGCAGATCTCCGGCAGGTCCTGACCATGCTGGTCGATATAGAGTTTGTGCTCGACGAGCTTGTCCCGGACCATCTGCTTCAGATAATCCCCCTTGCTGCCGAGATGCGGCAGGCGGTCTATGACATCTTGCACAAGATGGAAGCGATCCAAGTCGTTCTGCACCCGCATGTCGAAGGCAGTGGTGATCGTGCCCTCCTCCTTATAGCCGCGCACGTGGAGGTTACGGTTGGTCCGCCGATACGTCAGCCTGTGCACGAGCGAGGCATAGCCGTGAAAGCCGAAGATGATGTGCTTGTCCTTGGTGAAGAGCGCATCATAATCGGTTTCGTTCAGTCCATGCGGATGCTCACTTGCAGATTGCAGCTTCATCAGGTCGACGACATTGACCACCCGGATCTTCAGATCGGGAAGATGCTGCCGAAGGATCGACACGGCTGCCAAGACCTCCAGTGTCGGCGTGTCTCCGCAGCAGGCCATGACGACGTCGGGCTCGCTGTCCTGGTCGTTGCTGGCCCATTGCCAGATGCCAAGTCCCTGCGTGCAGTGAACGATGGCCTCATCCATGGTCAGCCACTGCGGCAAGGCGTGCTTGCCGGCGACGACCACGTTTACATAGTGTCGGCTGCGCAGGCAGTGATCGAAAGTCGACAGCAGGCAGTTGGCATCAGGTGGCAGGTAGACCCGCACGATATCGGCCTTCTTGTTGATCACATGGTCGAGGAAGCCCGGGTCCTGATGGGTGAAGCCATTGTGATCCTGCTGCCAGACATGCGAGGCAAGCAGGTAGTTCAGTGAGGCGATGTTCCGGCGCCACGGCAGCTCACGCGTGACCTTCAGCCATTTGGCGTGCTGGCTGAACATTGAGTTGACGATACGGATGAAGGCCTCGTAGCTGTTGAACAGCCCATGCCGACCGGTCAGCAGGTAGCCTTCCAGCCACCCCTCGCACTGGTGCTCGCTAAGCATCGAGTTCGAGAACACGACCGGCAGGTGCGAGGAACTCGTCGTTCTCAACCTTCGTCGCATCCCATTGGCGGTTGGTGACCTCGAAGACAGCGCCCAGAAGGTTCGAGAGCGTCTCATCCGGACCAAAGATACGGAAGTTGCCACGGTTCAGCTTGACAACGTCCCTGAGGAACTCGCCGAGAACAAGGGTGTCTTGCCCTGCGACGGCGCCAGGATAGGCTAGATGAACCGCATGCTCCCGGAAATCGGGCATCTGCAAGTCGCGCAGCAGGATTCCACCGTTGGCATGTGGATTAGAGCCCATTCGCCGGTTGCCCTTGGGGGCCAGGTCGGCCAGCTCATCAATCAGGCGCCCGCTGAGGTCAAACAATTCCTCAGCCTGATAGCTTTTCATCCAGCTTTCGAGTTGGGCGACGTGCTCTGGATGCTCGTGATCGACGAGAAGTGGCACCTGGTGCGCCCGGAAGGTGCCCTCGACCTGCAATCCATCGACGATTTTCGGTCCGGTCCAGCCCTTTGGCGATCTGAGGACGATCATCGGCCACCGCGGCCGAGAGGCATCCCTGGTGGCCCGCGCAGTGGTCTGGAGCTGCCGGATATCCTCGACGACCTGATCCAGCACGCAGGCCATGAGTTCATGCATCGTTTCCGGATCGTCGCCCTCAACGTAGTAAGGTGTCCAACCGCATCCGCGGAAGAACTGGTCCAACTCCTCATGCTCGATACGCGATAGCACGGTCGGATTGCTGATCTTGTAGCCGTTCAGATGCAGGATCGGCAGCACGGCCCCGTCGCTAATCGGATCGAGGAACTTGTTGGATTGCCATGCCGTCGCTAGGGGACCGGTCTCTGATTCACCGTCACCGACGACGCAGGCCACGATCAGGTCCGGGTTGTCGAACGCGGCGCCGAAGGCATGGCTGAGGGAGTAACCCAGTTCGCCACCCTCATGGATCGACCCCGGCGTTGTCGGCGCGACATGGCTGGAAATGCCGCCCGGAAACGAGAATTGCTTGAATAGCTTTTTCAGTCCGGCCTCATCCTGAGTGACGTTTGGATAGACCTCACTCCACGTCCCTTCGAGATACACGTTGCCCACCAAGGCAGGCCCGCCGTGGCCGGGACCGGCGATATAGATCATGTCCAAGTCGTGCTTTTTGATGACCCGGTTCAGGTGGATGTAGATGAAATTCTGGCCCGGCGTCGTTCCCCAGTGTCCTACCACCAGCGGCTTGACGTGCGCCATCGTCAACGGCTCACGTAGGAGCGGATTGTCATAGAGATAGATCTGCCCGACGGATAGGTAATTGGCGGCACGCCAATACGCGTTTGTCCGTCGTAATTCGTCGGCATCCAACGTCCGTTCCCCGTCGGGGTCCGCGGTGGCTCGGGCCCGATCCTGTAGCTCTCGCGTCGAGGTGGGTGCATCCATTGTTTTGGCCCCTTTTTGTCTCTTGGCTCTGAATTCGGCTGTACGAACAGTCGCCGTGTCGCGGGAGGGTGCGCCCGCATGGTGCTGTCAAATCGGATTGCCAATCCTCCGAGACGAATGGAGGAAGGCGCAACTGCTCTCTGCAGAAGGTGCCGACACCCGAGCAAGTTTTCCCGATCCGCACCATAGCTGCCAGGAGAGGCCCTGAGCAGGTTCGGGAAATACTCATGCTAACTATCCTCCGAGATGCCGTGAGATCGACGCCTCCATCGGAAAGGGAGCACCGGCAATGAGGGCCGTGCCACGCATCGCGCATCCCACGCCCTCGCGATGCTCCCCGGATCAAGCGGACCGGCCGATGGTTGGCGAGGAGATATCAGGTAAAAGCGAACCCGTGCACGGGGGCCACAAACGCCGCGTATGAGTAGTTTCCGAGCCTTTGCTGCCGTTTCGCTGCCGACTATGCTTCGAGCGCGGGCATGAAAGCCACATCAGTGCGAGGTTTCGAAGTCGCCTGACGCAGATTTCTGCCGAGGTGACGTCGAGTCCGATAGCTCGATTCCGGCACGTAGACCACAGTCTCCCACCGGAGTTCACTTGCTCGCGGGTGGCAGGAGCCTTTGGATTACTTGAAAGCGGTTGTGCAAGGAGCGGTTGTGCAAGGAAAGTGGTCATGGGCTTAGTTCTAATTATCATCCTGTTGATCTTGCTGCTGGGCGGTGGTGGTGGTTACTACGGCTATAATCGCTATGGCCGGTCCGGTCTCGGCGGCGTTCTCGGCTTGGTGATTATCGTTCTCGTCATTGTATGGGTGGCGGGTGATCTCAACGGGATGCTTATCGGCCGCCCGTGATTTGAGAAACTTGATCGGGGTGGCTGCGACATGGTCGCTCCACTCGCGCGTAGGAAGCCAGTGGCACGCTGCACACATTGTAAAAGGATGGAGTGATGACGGAGCGATTAGTCGATGTGTCGAGCAGCAATAAGACTGTTCTGCATACCTTCCCGGTCACCATCGTGGGCGGCCTTACTCCAAAAGATGCTGAATACGAAGAGAAGGCATTAAAAGCTGCTGCCCATGCGCAATTAGTGCCCGGTGCGGATATCGAGAATTTGACCGCAAAGATGCATGTCAGTCGGAGTGGGCAGCTAACGCCGTATGGGGACGAGCGAAACGTCCTGTCCCAAACGAAGCAAGCGCTAGATCAGGTCGTTCGAGAGCGCGCATACTCGCTTTGGGAAAGGGATGGCTGTTCGTATGGAAGCGCAGATGAATACTGGCATCGCGCTCATGAGCAGCATCTTCGCGAGCGTGCCTACGTTCTTTGGAAGCAAGAGGGCTGCCCGGTAGGACGGGCTGATGAATATTGGTACAGGGTCCAGGAATTTGAGTCGCACTGACGCGGCCAACATGTCACGCCCATTTGCGTGCGTTCCGTATTACGCGACGACCACGTTTCGTGGCGCTAGAGACGACGCTTTCCGGATCCGGCGCGATGTCGTCGGCAGGGTTGACATCAAAGTGCGCCAACCACCAAAGGCCGGGTGCAAGAAAACGCTCCGCGACTCATAGTCGGACACGATGAGGGTGCTCTGCCTAATGCTGACCGTGCCCGTCAGGTTGGCGGAATTTGAACCCGAGCCGGAGCAATCTCGCGTCACCACGAACGCTTGCCGAGATAAGCGGCAGCTACAACGCCAGGCCAGCAACGAATTCGCGCATGCCGACACCCACGACGACCGCTGTTCGCTGACATAGCACGGGCGCGGCGCCAAGGAATCGGCCAGAACGTCGGCGTTCGGTAATCGCCGGTGTGACCTGCATACTGGTGCTTGACTACGGCGCGTTGCCGCTCAGGCGCAGCGAGGAAGGACCCTGCCGCCATGGAGAGCAATGTCGACCAACTCAAGGTCCCCGAGTCCAACCCGGGGTCGAAGCCGGATGCGACGAATCCTCCTTCCATGCTGAAGGAGCATTCAAAATTGGGATCGGGGGATAAGGCCGACCAAGCCAAGACGCAAAAGTCACCGCCTACGAGAGGCGCCAGCTCCACCAACTCTATAAGCCCCCTTGACGCCGCGTCGAAAGGCGGCTTGGCAACTGACGAAGCTCGCCGCCGGCTGGAGAAGTTCGGCTCCAACACGATGCCGGACACGAGCGTGCACCCGCTAGGCATGGCACTGGAGAAGTTCTGGGCGCCTGTTCCGTGGATGCTCGAAGCCGCGATCGTGCTCGAGGTGGTGCTCGGCAAATATGTCGAAGCCGGGATCATCGCCCTTCTCCTGGTGTTCAATGCCGCACTCGGACTCCTCCAAGAAGGCCGCGCCCAGGCAACTCTCGCCGCGCTGAAGTCACGGCTTGCGCTGACCGCCTCTGTCCAACGCGACGGCGTATGGAAGACGCTGCCGGCTGCAGAGCTGGTGCCGGGAGATACGGTGAAGCTTTCACTTGGCGGTGTGGTAGCGGCAGATGTGAAGCTCACGAGCGGAGAAATCCTGCTCGATCAATCCATGCTCACCGGCGAATCCGTCCCGATCGAAGCCGGCGCCAGTGTTGAGGCTTATGCAGGGGCTTTGGTTCGGCGCGGAGAGGCGGAGGCGGAGGTCACGGCGACCGGTGTTCGCACCAAATTCGGTCGCACCGCCGAACTCGTTCGCACCGCCCACGTCGTAAGTTCTCAGCAGAAGGCGGTTCTACGCGTGGTGCGCAATCTTGCCGCCTTCAATGGCGTCGTCATCGTGATGCTGGTGACCTATGCCTGGCATCTAAAGATGCCGGTCGCCGAGATCATACCCCTTGTCCTGACAGCTATTCTCGCATCGATACCGGTGGCGCTGCCGGCCACATTCACGCTTGCGTCCGCGCTCGGTGCGCGCGCTCTGGCAAAGCTGGGCGTCCTTCCGACCCGCCTCTCCGCAGTGGATGAAGCGGCATCGATGATTGTCTTGTGTGCCGACAAAACTGGCACGCTGACCCGAAACGAGCTGACGGTCACGACCGTTCGTCCAATGCCCGGGTTTGACGAGGCGCGTGTTCTGACGCTGGCTGCGCTTGCCAGTTCGGATGGCGGGCAGGACCCGGTTGATGGAGCTATTCGCATAGCAGCCGCAAGCAAGCCCGTTCCCGGCGCACCGAGACTGATCAAATTTATCGCCTTCGACCCAGCCAAGAAAATGTCTGAGGCGACCGTAACAGATGCGACGGGAGGTCCGCAGCGTATCGTGAAAGGTGCCTTCGCCGTGATCATCGGCCTTGCCCAGCCATCGCCGACGGCGGCGGTTGACGCCAAGGAACTAGAAGAAAAAGGTTTCCGGGTGCTGGCGGTCGCCGTCGGGCCCGCCACGGCGATGAAGCTCGCCGAACTCGTCGCGCTCAGTGACCCGCCTCGCGAGGACTCTGCGGGTCTCATCACCGAATTGCACAAACTAGGCGTCCGCACCGTGATGGTGACGGGCGATGCGCCGGCGACGGCAGCCATCGTAGCTAAGGCCGTGGGACTTGATGGCCTCATCTTCCCGCCCGGACCAATTCCCGACATTGTCCATGCTGAACAATTTGCCGTCTTCGCGGGCGTCTTGCCGGAGGACAAATATAAACTTGTCAAAGCGCTTCAGAAAGGCGGCCACACCGTCGGCATGTGCGGTGACGGAGCCAATGATGCGCCAGCATTGCGCCAGGCCCAGATGGGAATCGCTGTCTCGACCGCGACCGACGTCGCCAAATCAGCGGCCGGCATGGTGTTGACCGAGCCCGGGCTCGCCGGCATCGTTGCCGCGATCAAAGAAGGGCGAACCACGTTCCAGCGTATTCTGAGTTATACGCTGAACTCCATTACGAAAAAGACGGTGCAGGTGCTGTTTCTGGCGATTGGCTTGGTAATGACCGGCCATGCAGTCCTGACGCCCTTGCTGATGGTCCTCATCATGATTACCGGCGACTTCCTGGGAATGTCGTTGACGACCGACAATGTCCGGCCGTCGCCGGCGCCGAACGCATGGCAAATCGGAAACCTAACGATCGCAGGCGTCATCATGGGACTCGGCGAACTACTTTTTTGTACGTCCGTCCTGGCCGTCGGCGCATACGGAATCGGGTTCAGCCTAAGCGCACTGCAGACACTGGCCTTTGTTGTCATCGTGTTCGGCAACCAAGCCACGACCTACACCAATCGTGAGCGTCATCATCTGTGGTCCTCCCGCCCGAGCATCTGGCTCCTTGTCTCGTCCGTCGCTGATCTCCTGATCGCTTCGGGTACTAGCCGTTGGAGGAATTGCAATGACGCCTTTACCGGCATGGGCCCTGGCCTGCACCCTCGCTGCTGCCATCGTCTTCGCAGTCATCATGGATTTCGTAAAGGTCCCAGTTTTCAGCCGCCTTAGAATCACTTAAGTCGTCTTACTGGGCTAAAACCCCTTGTACGGCTCGACACGTCCTGTGTACGGGTGGAGATTTTCACTCGGGGAGGTTGTCGTCGTGGCGGAAGACGAGGTACTGCTCCGCATGATGGCGCTCGACGTGCTAACCGACCAAGGTTTTGAGGTTATCCAAGCGGGGCATGCCGAAGAAGCACTTGCCATTCTGGAATTGCAGGCTGCCGATATCCGCGTCCTTGTTTACCGACATTCATATGCCCCGCCCAATGGACCGGCTGGAGCTGGGGCGCATCATGCGCGCAGCCATTGGCCGTGGATTGCACTCCTATTAGCTTCAGGAAGGCAAGACCTGCCGAAATGCCCGCGGAAGCCGGTTTTTGTCCGAGCCGTCTGATCTCCATCACGTAGTAAAGTGCGCTCGGGAAATAGCGACACCGAGCAATCCGCAGCCTCAGTACAACATTGCACCGACCATGACTCCGCGATCGGCCGGCCATCGTCCACCAGCATCGGAAGCGACCGGCCGGGACCCATATCGGCCGCCGTGGCGGCGAGAGGTCCTATCGTTCCGGCGGGTTGTGCGTGCGCCTCGACCGCGGCGATGAACGCGTCAGGCTCGGCAAGTTAATGGTACCCCGCCGAATATTGTCGGCAGAGAGGCGCGCGCGCCAACCTATTTCGACGGCGGCTTTGCACCCGGCTTGCGAGCGTCGGCCTGCGGCCCGAGAAAGGTCGGGCTTGCCGCTGCAACCTTCTTGTCTGCCTTCGGCTTCTTAGCCTCGCGGTTGCCGCGCTGCTTGTTGCCCTTGCCCATGATCATTCACCCTACTGTCGTGCTGCCGGCCACCATCCGCACAAGGTCGTTCGGTGCGGCTGGCATCCAGCTGTGCCGGCGCGTCAGATAGACTCCACACCGCACCCACATGCAAGCGCCAAATGCACGCCGACCCCACGCTGCGGAACATTCGACGCCGATCGAGGATCAAACATCGAGCCGACCTACAAACCCGGATCATCGACTCCGTAAGGCAATCCGGCAGCTTCCGCACTTCAGCGAATATCCTGGTCAGGCTCTCGGTAGGTTCCAAGCACCCTGTCCCAGAAGAAGTCGATCACGGCGAAATTGCTGTCCGCGTGCAGGTGATGGACGAAATGAAGCTGCTGCTTGTGCCTGAACCAGGCGAAGCGTTCCAGACGCGATCCCTCGACGTGATATTCCTTGTCGAGATAGACATGTGCGTAGAACGACGCCGCGCTGACAGCGGTCACAACGAGGAACAGACTGAACGGAAGAATAAGAAACATCCCGCCCGCAACGAGGATCGTCGGGATAAGAAAGTAGGGAGTGTTGTTTCCTTCCGCACTGCGATAGGTGGACGACACAAGATGACCCTTCGCATAGTACGTATGATGAAATCTGATATGGTTCCGGAAGAAGATACCACCCCACCGCTGATGACCGAGACCATAATGAAACAGAGTTTGGCTGCTCGACATGACCAAATACGTACAGACCGCTGTCAAAACGAACAGTGGAATCTCTAACAGAAACCATTGCACAAACTCGACCATCAGTCGGTGAGACTCCCCGGCCACTGCACCACTGCTAGGCCCGCATTTACCACACAATGTAGGTGCATGGCGAATCTGAATTGACAAAGGTTCCTCGGCGACAAAGCCTTGCACTGAAGCAGTGGAAGTCCCTGATGGTGACAGAGTGTAATCGGGAGTTCGATAGAATTTGCTTCTGTTGAAGGGTGGCACGTCGTGGCTGCGTTCGATGGCGGGAGGATTTCCTGCGGATGCTGGTTCGCTGTTGTTGGATAAGGTGGATCGAGCAATCCATCTGACCGAGCGTTTTGGCATCCATACCGCCATCATCGGTGGGCATCCTGCGCGGAGCCTGGTGCGAGGCCGTGCTCAGGCCCGACGCGCGCAACCGCGATGGCGCACAAACGTTACCAAATAGGCGATCAGCAAAAATACCAGCGCGTGCACGGCGACAATCACGGCACCGCGGGCCGCCGGCTCCGCGGTCATGTCCATCAGCACGCCGCTGCGCGAGTTGATCACGCGAAGCGGCCCGTCGGCAGCGATGAATACCGACTTCATCGCTTCGGTCAGCCAGTAGCCGCTGACCGCTATCTTCGCCAGCTTTTCGGCGAGAGCCGGCAGCTTCGGTATCAAGACCCCAGCCAGGATCAACTGCGGCACTAACGCCAGTGGTACGATCGTGGTTGCCTGGTCGCGGCTATTAGCGATTGCTGAGATTAGTAGTCCGATCGCGGTACCCGCCATCGCACCAATGGTCAGTAGCCCGAACTGCTCCAGCCAGTTGCCGGGAATGCTTTCCGCCAGTGCCATCGCAAGTGCATAGACAACGCCTAGTTGCAGCACGGTGAACACGCACGATACGACGTATTTCGCGCCGACAAACGCCGCCGTGGACAGGTTGATATCGCGCTCGCGCCGATAGATCGCCAAATCACCGACGATCTCCTTCGATGCCGCGTTGCAACCAAGCCAGATCGCGCTCAGCCCGAGCAGTAGTAGAAGCGCGTTCTCCGCGCCGACGCGCTCCAGCCCTACCCCGAATGTGCCAAACGCATAGCCCACCAATCCGCCGATCAGCACGCTCTGGACCGCCGCCATGACCAGCGTGCGGCGATCGGTCAGCAGCAGTCGCGTATTCCGGTGCAGCAGAATACATACTTGGCGAGCAATGCGTCGCAAGGTGGCAAACGCCGCGATCAGCGCCGGCTCACGGCGACTCTGGAGGTGATGGCGGGGTGTGGCGGCACTCGCCCTGGTCGACATCGTGCCCGCAATCTGCTCGAACTTGGCGCGCCAGCGCTCGGCACCAAGTTCGTCCATCCGGTCGAACACCTCACCCAATCGGCGCACCGCAAAGAATTCCAGCGCTGCCAAAGGTGTGCCAACGAAGGTCGGCTGGCCGCCGCGGCCCATGCAGACGAGCTTGTCGCAGAACTCAATCACGTTCGCCAACGTATGTGTGACGACAACGATGGTCATGCCCTCATCGGCCAAGTGCCGCAGCAGGCGCATGATCTCCCAGTCCGTACTCTCGTCCAGCCCGCTGGTTACTTCGTCGAGGAACAGGAGATTGGGGCGCGAGAGGATCTCGCTGGCAAGGCTCGCGCACTTCTTCTGGCCGCCGCTGAGCGCACCGATGCGCTGGTCGAGCAGCTCGAACAGGTCGACGCTGCGGGCCGCCTCGTCCACCGCTACACGACGTTGCGCCACGGTCGTATCAGGCGGCAGCCGAAGCTGTGCCGCGTAGTCGAGCGCCTGGCGCAGCGTGAGCTGCTCGTGCAGCACGTCCTGCTGCGGCACGTACGCGATGTCCTGCTTCAAGGCTTGGAAATTGGCGTGTAGGTCTATCTCGTTGAGCAGGACCGTCCCCTCGCTCGGCAGCGCCCGACCAGCCAGGATGTTCATCAGAGTGGACTTGCCCGTGCCGTTGGAGCCGATGATGCAGACCAACTCGGACGGACGGATGCGCAGATGGGCGGCATCCAGGATGCGCCGTTTCGCTGTGTGGGCCCGCCCACGCTTTACATCGAAGCTGACACCCCGCACCAGCAGCTCGACATTGCCGATGCGCCAGGATCTGGTGAGGGCGGTGCCGTCGAACGTTAACTGGAATGGGCCGATATCGATGCGGTCCCCCGGGCTCAAGGGACGAGCGCCGCGCAGCCGTGCGCCATTGACATAGGTGCCGTTAGTGCCGCCGAGATCGCGCAGCACGACGCTACCCTCCGCGACCTCGAAAGCGGCGTGACGGCTTGAGACATTCGGATGGTCGAGTACAACCTGGCCGGGCAGCGCCTTGCGGCCGACGGTCAGGCCGTGGCCGAGCGGCACGCGTCCCGGCGCTGCGGCGAATGTGATGTCCGCTGCGCGTGCGCTCATCGCCTGGGAGAAGCCTCGGGCCAATCCGCGCATCCATTGTCGGTTGCGGCTGCGACCGGACCCGCAAGCCGGGTCGGCCGGTGCAGCTTCCATTCCTGGTTCTTGCTATGGCTTGGACCAATCATCAGAGCTCGCTGTGTCTATATTTAAAGGCAAATCGGCGACTTCGCGCGGACCTTGTTCGTGCCGGGAAACTTGCCAACCCTAAGACGCGCGGCGCGCGTCGGAACAGCCTCGGAAACTACCTAGCCGTCCTATTCATCGCGCCGCCTACCGGCCGACCAGGACCACGGCCGTCTCAGAAGCATGATAGGGGGAACGATGCCGGGTTCGGCAGTCCTGCGGCCATCGGCCGGTTCAGCCGCCTGCCTCCAGGTCAGGCCCCCGGCGCGGGATGCGGATGCTCGAGGAAGAAGCGCAGCATCTCGCGGGTGGCATCGGGCCCGCGCGGATCTGTGTAGGAGCCGGCTGGACTGCCACCGAACCAAGCGTGACCGGCGCCGTGCACGACCCATTGCTCGATCACCGTCCGCCCGTCCGCGGCGGCGTGCCGTGTGCGGCTGAAGGCGTAGCCGCCGGGGACTTGGCCCTCCTCCGCGCGCCTCCTGAGCGCCGCGCCTCCAGCCGACTGCGTGACAACTGCGTCGGCGTTCCGCGGGTTGACTGTGGTGTCCTGGTCGCCGTGGAATACAATGGCCGGAACAATACGCTGCTGTGCCCCGGGTCGCGCAGCGCTAGTCGCTCGGTTCACGCCGCCGCCCTGCATCGCCGCGAACGCCGAGGGCATGTCGCTGGCCGCCCCGCAGGCGAGACCCGAGTGCACGCCAATCGCGGCGTAGAGCTCGGGGTAGGCCTCCCCCATGATCGCCGCCGCGGCGCCCCCGGCCGACAGACCGGCGATATAGACCCGCCGCGGGTCTACCGCGTACTCGCGCATGACCTCTCGCGTGATCCCGGCGATCAGCGCCGGCTCCCCTCGACCCCGGTGCTGATCGCCCTCACTGAACCAGTTCCAGCACCTCTGTTTGTTCGCTGAAGCGGTCTGCGCAGGATAGACGACCAGGCACGTGTGCTCCTCGGCCGCCGTGTTCATGCGCGTGCCGGCGGCGAAGTCGTCGGGTGACTGGGTGCAGCCGTGCAGCATGACGATCAGGGGCACGGGGCCGCCAGGGCGGTAGCCGCTGGGCACGTAGAGCTTGTAGGGTCGGCTGCTGGCCTCATTGCTGAAGGTGACGGCCAGGAATTGCGCGCCATCCGGCACAGAAACCCGCGGCGCGGCGGCGGACAGGCTACCCGGCCCTTCTCCCGGGAGCTGCAGCCCACCCCGACAGGCCTGGTCGAGGAGCCCGCGCAGCGCTTCGGGCATCGCCGGTACCATCCCCGCCGCTGGGCTGAAGGGCAGCCGGCCAGCGCCAGCGCCTGGTGCGACCCGCGGCCCGCCCTGCGATGCACGCCGCCACCGTGCCGTTCCGACCGGCTCGGCAACACCGTCGAGAGTTGGCGCAGCCGCCGATGGTGCGGTGGCCGGTACCACGCCTGGCGCCGGGCGGCGGCGTGCGAGCATGCGTTTCAGGGCCACAGTGGCCTCGGTGAGCCGGCCGGCATTGGTGAGGCGAGCCGCCTCGAGCAGGTCAGCGTTCAGAATGTTGGTCATGTTCTTGGCTTTCAGCACTGGGGACCCAGTCAGGCATCCCCGTTCGGAACCGGGATCGGCTTCCGTCGTCGATGTTTTGGCGTGGAGGTCCGACGCCTCGGCGCAGTTGGGCCGAGCGCGTTAGCGGCGTATGCGGCGTGCGCGTGCCGCGTCGCGGGTGTGGTCAGCTCATGCGATCGGCCAGGGCGGCCCTCACCTCGGCGCTCGCGTGCAGTGCGCCCAGGACCGTGATCGAGGCGATCGCCGCGCGCGCCAATTCGGGCGTGACGTCGCTCGCGATGGTGGCCAAGCCTAGCACGTTGATGCGCAGCGCCTCGCCACGCTCGCGCGCGGCCTCCAGGTCCGCGCGGCTGTAGTGCCGTAGGCCGAGGTCCAGCGTGTTACGCGCCACCGACTGTCGTACCGCGTCGCCGTGCCGCTCGAGATGATTGCGAATCGCCGTGCGGATAAAATCGGTGCGGTTGGAATAGAAGCCCTCCCGCACGAGCAGGTCGACGTGGCCAAGGTCAACGTAGCCCAGGTTGATCGTGATCTTCTCGCTGTCGGCGGCCCCCTTGGGCCGTAGCTCGTGCACATTGCTGGCCATTGGCAAACCATCCCATTACCATCTGTGTGGATGGTATATTGGGGAGCGCAGCGAGCTTGCAAGCTAGCTCTCCGCGATGGGCGACGGGACCGCCCCATCCGTCTTTGTTCGTCCATAGGGAACGAGACCGCCTAGCACTCGGCAGAGCACCATAAGGGAGTCGAGCTGTCGGTGGTTTCCCGTCCCGCAACCATCGAAACCCAGACTCCCGCGCCGTCCCGGCCGGGAGTGTTCTGCTTGGGGGCTACCCACTCCAGCACCGTGCCCAATTTGCCATGCAGTGCTTTATCTGCGGCGCCCGGACAGGATATCGGTACTGGTTGCCTCGCCGTCCCTGAACAGCCGGTTCCGCACCTTTGTTCTCCTGGCCCCGTCCCGCTGTCTATCGTCGCGGCAGAAATCATGAACGCCGGCACGATCGGCCAACGCCTGCCGAAGTTCGCCAGCATGATCTTCTCCGGCATGAGCCGCACTGCCGTCGCCGCCGCGGCAGGCCCCGCAAGCCGATGATTGAGATGATGCTGGAGAGCCGCAGACCCGGCTTTGCCGGCGCGCTGCCGCTGCCGCGGCCACTATCGGTTCCACCTGAAGTGGACCCCTCTCTGTGGGCCACTGGGGCCGGGACTTAAAAGGTGGAAGCGGCGCCGCTCTGACGATCATGAAATTCAGGCTGCTTGCTGTGGCTGTGGCTGTGGGTATGTGGGCAACGCGCTTGCGTTGTCCGGGCGCAGCGTCATATCCACAGCCGTGGCCCCGAACGCGCCGGTGCCGCCGCGCCCGACCGCCATCGGTGTCCGGTTCGCCAGCGCCTGATGTGGGCGTGAATGATTGTAGAATACGATCCACTCCGCGATCCCGGCCTTGGCGTGATGCCCGTCGGCATATCCTTTCAGGTAGACGTCCTCATGCTTCAGCGATCGCCACAGGGGCTCAATGAAGACGTTGTCCATCCATCGGCCGCGTCCGTCCATCGAGATCCGGATCCCGGCGGCCGCCAGCGTGCCCGTGAAGGCGGCGCTGGTAAACTGGCTGCCCTGATCGGTACTGAAAATCTCGGGCGTGCCGAACCGGGCCAGCGCCTCTTCCAGCGCCGAGACGCAGAACGACACATCCATCGTGTTCGAAAGCCGCCACGACGGCACCGCTCGGCTCGCCCAATCGATCACGGCCACGAGATGAGAAAGCCGCGTCCGATCGGAATGTAAGTGATGTCAGCGGCCCAGACCTGGTTCGGTCGCTCGATCGCCATGTCGCGCAGCAGATAGGGGAAGATCTGGTGCCCCGGTGCTGGCTTCGTGGTCCGCGGCTTTGGCCCCAGGGCGGCGATCCCCATCCGCCGCATCATCCGCTGCACCCGCTTGCGATTGATTGCGATCCCCTCGGCTCGCAGCATCGCCGTCATCTGTCGAGAGCCCAGGAACGGCCAGCGCGTGAACAACTCGTCGATCCGGCGCATCAGCGTCAGGTCGTCGTCGTTCGCCGGACGCGGCAGGCGATAGACGCCGGAGCGCGCGACCCCGAGCATCCCGCACTGCCGCCGCACCAACAGCTGCGGGTGATCGCGATCGAGCTTCGCTCTGCGCTCCGGCGCACTCATCGTCCGAACCTCTTGCCGAAAAAATCGTTCTCGACCGTCAGTTGGCCGATCTTGGCGTGCAGTCGTTCGCTCTCGCGCTCGGCTTGTGCCTCGGCTTCCTGGCCAACCTTCGGGTCAAAGGCCCGGGCAGCGTGTTCTTGTAGCTGCTTCTTCCAGGCATAGACCTGGTTCGGGTGAACCTGATACGGCTGCGCCAAGGGGATGATCTGTGATCCGGTCGGCAAAGCGAAGTCAGTCGTGCTCACCGATGAGGGTCTCGCCGAGAGCGAGCGGTTGTTCATGGTGCAGATTGCAGCCGCGCCGTCGCCGCCGTGGTCGGAACCCACGAAAAGAAAAATGCTGCGGTTTACGGCTGACCCGCCTTCTGATTGCCTTGCCAGAACTCTCGAATGTCAATGTAATCAAAACACACACAGCCGAATGCCGGGTGAGGGATTTGAACCCCCGACCTTCGGTTTACAAAACCGCTGCACTACCACTGTGCTAACCCGGCATAAGTGTCTGGTGCAAAGGGCTTTACTTTGTTTTCTACACGCCCGTCAATTTAGTCTATGTACCCGCGCTTGTGCCCGTTCCTGCTCGTCCGGACCCCTCCCTGTCAAACCGGGAATGCCGCGGGCAGACTGCCACTCCGGCTATACGGCCGACACGCGTGTTGTGGCGCCTCGTTTTGTGCGCGGAACCACGAATTTAACGTGGACCAATTCAGCTGTCTGGTAATCCGACCCGCTGCGGTATCGGCGCTTTAGTCATTGGCGCGCACTCCTTGGCATTCTGTGGCGACTGGTTGACTGTGTCGGTGCGCAATCGAGTGGAGAATCAACACCATCTATGGCGTGTGCTGCTACGGTCCATCGAACAGGCACCAGCCCTCGGGCGACGAATGGCGTGCCCGTGGAAGGGGAAAGGAGGTTCTGCTCGGATCAACGAGCTTCCCGTGCCGGCTATGGCGTCGCGCTATCCAAAAGGCGGCTCGAACCCAACCGAACAGATCACGTGATATAAGGGCATCGGGAATGCGGTTACGATATATCGCTTCGCGCGCGGTTATAGGATTAACCGTTGGAGCCGCCAGCTCCCATCCGTCAATCCAGCACGTGGCGAGCCCCTTCCACTGCTCGCCAGCCACGTTTCTCAGATCAGCCTCACAGTCCGTTTCTCGTTTCCTGGTAACTTTAGCCTGTATGCCAGCGTGAAACGCGATATACTCCAACTCTGAGCGTGTCATTTGAGTCATTTAATGACGTCCAAGTTCCGTGTAACACCACTATTATCACATTCCGGGTTCGGCACAAACACTGTTACATTATCATTTTCTAGTACGCTGCCCGAGAAGCTCTTCTGATGGACTCACGCATCGGATGGTTTTCGAGCGTCGGATAACACGCGTAAGTACAGCGTATTGGTCATGCAATTGTAGGAATGCGATGTCACGTCCTTCTCCCCCGCAGATTCTTCGCGTGTCACGCCGCGCGCCGCTCACCAGGATAGCCGGAGAACACCTCATTGCAGACAACCGCAATCGCGGCTGTACGCATGCCAGCTCTCCATGGTGCATCGCAATCTGGAATCGGCTGCCCTGCATCATTATCCGAGCACGACATGCCCGCCACGCCGCGGCACTCTACCGAGCGCATGCGCGGTCCGTACACCGTCAGAGGGGTCGCGGAACGCACCAGCATGCTCGTCATGGCGCGCTGCCGCCGAAGGCTGTTCGGCGACATTTCACTTTCCCGGCTGATTCGAGAATACGGGCCGGACATTGTGCTTGAGCCGCTATCAGGCGCGGCATTACTCGTCGTTCGCTTCACGCGCTAGATTCTCTCAGTACTTTCGAGGACTTTTAGCTGCGCCGCCGTTCCCGCTACTATCCGCGATCGGTTGACAAAACCCTTGCACCATCGGTGTGCTAATCCGGCCTGGGCGGCTCTTCTGGTCGCCTGACAAACCTGGAGCAACGAGAACCAATGCGGCGTGCAGTCATGATCACGCTCGATGGATTACGGCGCGACCTCGTCGATGCTGCGCACACACCTACGCTCGCCCGCTTCGCCGAACGCGCCAGCCGCTTCATGGCGCACCGCTCGGCGTTTCCGTCCGCGACACGGGTCGTGTCGGCGACATTCGCGACCGGCTGCTATCCGGCACGCCACGGCCTTCAAGGCAACAGCGTGGCCCTGCTGGAACAGGGCCGCCTGGTGCCGCACGACGTAGGCCGGCCGGGATTCTTGGCGCACAAGCGGGTGGTCACCGGTTGCGCGCTGGCTGTCCCCACGCTGTCCGAACGGCTGGCGCCGTTGGGCGGCGCCGTGCTGTTCAACAACGTATCCCCCGGTGCGGCTTATGCCCACGACCCGGACGGATTCGGCGCTGTGCATCATCGCGCCGGCTCGTTCGGCCCCGGTCGGGTTTCACTGCCGCCGTTGGCGGTGAAGCTGGATGCCGAGGGAGACCGGCAGATGGCCGACCGGTTCATCGCCGAGGCATTGCGTCCCAGCGGTCCGGCGCTCTCCGTGCTGTGGTGCGGCGAGCCCGACCATGTCCAGCACACGGTCCCGTTCGGCTCGCTCCGGCACATGGCGGTGTTGGCCGAAGCCGACCGTACGGTCGGCCGTCTGATCGAGGCGGTGGACCGGTTGCGCGATGCCGGCGACGAAGTGCTGCTGATCGTCGGTTCCGATCATGGTCACGAGACGATCAGTGGCGTGATCGATGTCGAAGCGGAACTGATCGCCGCGGGGCTCAAAGAGTCCCTTGATTCCCCGGACGTGCTGGCCCTGTCCAACGGAACGGCATCGCTGATCTACATCGATCCGGTGCTGGCCGACCGGCGCGTGGCGATGGGCGACTTCCTACGCTCGCGGGACTGGGCGGGGACAGTGCTGGACGAAGCGGGACTCGCCTCCGTCGGGCAGGCGGCGACCGGTGGTCTTGCCTTCGCAGTCTCGTTCCGCGCCGATGACGCGCCTAACGAGTACGGCATTCCCGGTCATTCGCTCGTCGGCAAGCCACGTGGCGGAGAAGCCTATCCGGTTGGCCACGGCCAGCATGGTGGGCTTGGCACGCACGAGCAGGCGCCGTTCCTGATGATCGAGGGCGAAGGGTTCACGCCTGGCGCCTACTGCACCCAGCCGAGCCAGATCGTGGACCTAGCGCCGACGATCCTTCATCAACTTCAGGTTGAGACCTCCGGGATGGATGGGAGGCCCCTGCAAGAGCGTGGCCAGCCGTAACCAGTGTGCCGAATAGCGTCCGTCCTCGACCACGGAACGCTCAAGGCCTCGAACCAGAACCGACCAGCCGCGCAAACAGCCTCTGGCCATCGGTCGCTGCACGCAATCCCTGAGCAACGTCGCGGTCGCGCAAACACCGGGAGACGCAAGCGAGAGCGGCCACGTGCTCGTTGCCCACGTTCGTCGGAATCAGGAGAAGAAACGCCAGGTCCACCGGCTGGCCATCAACAGCCGCGAAGTCGATGGCACGTTCCAAACGGGCGAACAAACCAAAAATCTGCTGAAGTCCATCGACCCGGGCGTGGGGAATGGCAATGCCGTGCCCGATCCCAGTCGAACCCAGTTCTTCGCGCTTTGTCAAAGCGCCCGCAACGGTCTGAACATCCAATCCGAGCGTCAGCGCAGCTCTTCGAGACAATTCATTCAGGAGTTGAACCTTGTCGGACACGCGCAAGCCGGCGATCACACGATCGGGCTTGATCAGATCGGCCATTTCCATTGATTGCCTTTCAACAGCCCAACGATTCAATGGCGGCACGCGATCGAGCGGCCTCGGATGTCCCAGTTTGGGCCACCGTATTCAGTCGGACACGCGAAGGCGATAACCGACACCCGTTTCAGTGACGATATGCTGCGGACGCTCCGGATCCGGTTCGACCTTCTGCCGAAGCGAACGAATATAGATGCGCAGATATTGCACATCGGTTTCGCCACCCCAAACCTCCCGCAGGATGAATTTGTGCGTCAAGACCTTGCCGGCATGCGCGACCAGCAGCCGCAACAGGTCGTATTCACGCGGCGACAGCCTGATCTCCTCGCCGCGTACAGTGACCACACGGCGCACGAGGTCCACCGCCAGGTCGCCGTTGCGAAATACCGGTCTTTCACCCTGCTGCTGAAGCCGGTGCCGCAGTGCCGCCCGCAATCGCGCCAGCAACTCGTCCATGCCGAACGGTTTCGTCACGTAGTCGTCAGCCCCCAGATCGAGCGCCTGCACCTTGCCAGTCTCGTCGGTTCGGCTCGACAGCACGACGATGGGAATCGTCAGCCCGCGATCACGCAGACGCCGGATCGCCTCCACTCCGTCCATGTCCGGCAGCCCGAGATCCAGAACGACCACATCGGGCGGGTTTCGATCAATCAGGTCGAGCGCCTCGACGCCGTTTTCTGCCTCCAGAACGTGATAGCCCTGTGCGCTGAGGCTGGTGCGGAGAAAGCGCCGGATGGGTGGCTCGTCGTCCACCACAAGGACCCGCACTGGCGTCGTCATGGTGCAGTTTGCTGCGCCGGCATGACCGCGGCAGGAACCGGCAAGGTGATGGTGAATACCGCGCCCTGGCGATCCTGGCGATTGCCCGCAACAATGCGGCCGCCCATTGCCTCGATGAAGCCGCGGCAGATGGCAAGGCCCAGTCCCGTACCGGCCCGCTGCCGATCCGCTGCGTGTATGCGATAGAACTTATCGAATATGCGATCGAGGTCGGGCGGAGGAATGCCTGCACCTTCATCCGCGACTTGCAGGCGCACTGCATCGGGATCGCTGCGCGCTGTCACGCAGATGGTGGATCCGGGCGGCGCATACTTCGCCGCGTTGTCGAGGAGATTGAACAGGACCTGTTCGAACAGCACCGGATCAAGCCGCAGCAACGGGAGTGGGCTGGCGAGGTCGAGCTTCACCGCGTGCGCCGCCAGGAACCGTTTGGCGCGCTCCAGCGCAGTGCCGACGACATCGCCCACATCCACCAGCTCTGTATGCGGGGTGATAGCGCCTGCTTCAAGCCGGGTCATGTCCAGAAGATTGGAGATGAAGCGATTGAGGCGTTCGGATTCTTCCTGGATTGTACCTATCAGCTCTTCGAGCGCGGTCTCGTCGAGCGATTTCCGGTAATTCTTGAGGCTCGTCGCGGAGCCTAGGATGGACGCCAGCGGCGTCCGCAAGTCGTGCGATATGGATGTCAGGAGCGCCGAGCGCAGGCGTTCCGTCTCTGCCTCGAAGCGTGCCCGGGTTACGTCCTGCGCAAGGTTGATGCGTTCGATCGCTAATGCCGCCTGGTCGGACAGCGCATCGAGCAGCCGCCGCTGGTCTGGCGTCAGCAGCGGTCCGGATCGATCCGAGTCCAAACCAACAATGCCAACAGGTACCTGCGACTGGTCCGCATCGGGAGGAAGAGTTGCCTTGCGCCGGGGAGCGTGTCGGCACCGCGGCCGGCTGGGCGATTGTGTCCCCAGCACCATGTTGCGGCGGCCAGATCGGCCTGGTCGAGCCTGTCCTCGGGTGGGTAACCCGCCCGCACGGCAATCGTCTCACCTTCCGGCAGAAGCACGACCACTCTTACTTTCAGCATCGAAGCGATCTGATAGGTGGTCGCCCATAGCAGGTCGTCCAGCGACGCGGCGCTGGCCAGCTTGCGACTGAACAAATAGAGTTCTTCGGTGGTCATGGCGCGCTGCCGGGCGGTGATCGCCTGGGCGCGTACTCGAGAGGTGAGATTGCTGGCGATCAGCGCCACAAGCGCAAAGAAGAACAATGCGACGACATTCTCGGGATCGGCGACGGTGAACGTGTAGAGCGGTGGAAGGAAAAAGAAATTATAGGCGAGGACGCTCACCAGGCAGGCGAACAGGGACGGCCAGAGGCCATAGGTTACGGCGCTGACAAGCACCGCCGTGAGAAACACCATGGCGATGTCGGAGACTGCGAGACATCGCTGGAGAACAAGGCCGACACCAAGAGCCGCAGCGACGATGCCGAGGCTTCCAGCACCAGTCCGCAGATCGAGCACGGCGCGCCGCGGCACCGTGGTATCGATCTTCTCGCGTTGCGGCGGCGGCTGGTGCTGCGGTTCCGCGATGACGTGCACGCTGATATCGCCGGCCTGACGGATAAGCCGATGGGTCAGCGAGCCGCGCAGCCATTCGGACCAGCGCGGCCGGCGGGATTTCGCGATGATAATATGGGTGACATTATTGGATCGTGCGTATTCAATGACACCGGTTGCGACATCGGTGCCAGGGACCGTGACCGCCTCCCCGCCAAGCCGCTGCGCCAGCCGCAGGGAATCCGCGATCATGTCGCGATCCTGATCGCTCAGCCGCTGTGTCCGCGAGGTCTCGACATGGATCGCGGTCCATGCGGCGCGCAGCCGGTCGGCGAGACGCTTGGCATGGCGCACGACCTCGGCACCGGTGGGAGTCTCGCTGACGCAGACGAGCACGCGCTCGGTCGCCGCCCACGGGCCGGGGATGGCGTGCGCGCGCATATAGGTGACCATTTGCTCATCCACGCGCTGCGCCGTGCGGCGCAAGGCGAGTTCCCGCAGCGCGGTAAGGTTGCCGGGTTGGAAATAGTTGCTGATGGCGCGTTCCGCCTGCCGTGGGACGTAAACTTTGCCGTCCTTGAGGCGCTGGATCAGGTCGGCCGGGGTAAGATCGACTAACTCGATCTCGTCGGCCTCATCGATGGCTGAGTTGGGAACCGTTTCACGAACACGAATGCGGGTGATCTTCGCGACCACATCGTTCAGACTCTCGACATGCTGGATGTTGAGCGTCGTGTAGACATCGATCCCGGCCGAGAGCAGCTCTTCCACATCCAGATAGCGTTTGGGATGGCGGCTTTCGGGCGCATTGCTGTGGGCGAGTTCATCGACGATGGCGAGATCTGGCCGGCGGCTCAGGATGGCGTCCAGGTCCATCTCTTCGAGCCATTGTCCCTTGTACTCGATCCGCCGACGCGGGATGATCTCAAGCCCCTCAAGCAGTGTCGCCGTTTCGGCACGGCCATGCGTCTCCACGACCCCGACGACGACGTCGATCCCTTCGCGCCGCTTGGCCTGCGCCGTCTGGAGCATGGTGAAAGTCTTGCCGACACCCGGTGCCGCGCCGAGAAATATCTTCAGACGGCCGCGCGATTCCTGCCCGACGTGCCGCAGCAGGGCTTCTGACGAAGGACGATCGTCATGCTCCATCAGGCCGGCGCCCGCGTGCCTCCTATCGCTGGTCGGCGCTCAGACCGTCGAGCGCCAGGTTAAGCGCCAGGACATTAACACGCGGCTCGCCGATAATACCAAGGAACCGGCCTTGCGTGTGGGCCTCCACCAGTTGCCGCACGCGGGCTTCCGGCAGGCCGCGCGCCTTCGCAACCCGCGGCACCTGGAACAGTGCGCCGGCCGGTGTGATGTCGGGGTCCAGGCCGCTGGCGGATGTGGTGACCAGATCGACCGGCACCGGCACGGCGGGATTTTCGGCCTGAAGCGTCGCCGCGCTCTCGCGCACGCGGTCGATCAGGGCCTTGGAGGTCGGACCAGCATTGGAGCCGCCGGAATTATCCGCAGCGTAAGGGACGGCGACCGTCTTTGACGGGTCCTTCGGGTCCGGCTCGGTGGTCGCCGAAGGCCGGCCATGGAAGTATTTTGTGCTGCTGAAATCCTGGCCGATCAACGCCGATCCCACCACTTTTCCGCCCCGTTCGATCAGGCTGCCATTTGCCTGCCAGGGAAACAGCAACTGGGCGAGTCCCGTCATGCCCAGCGGGTAAATGAGCCCGGTTACGATCGTCATGGCAACGATCATAACGATGGCAGGGCGGATCTGCTTCACCATGGCTGGGTCCCTATGCAAGGCCGATCGCCGTCACCAGCATATCGATCAGCTTGATGCCGACGAATGGGACGGCGAGGCCACCGAGGCCGTAAATGAGAAGGTTGCGGCGCAGAATGCTGGCCGCGCCGACCGGGCGATAGGTGACGCCGCGCAGCGCCAGCGGAATAAGCGCGACGATGATCAGCGCGTTGAAGATGATCGCCGACAGGATCGCGCTCTGCGGTGTTGCGAGCCGCATGATGTTCAGTGTCTGGAGCTGCGGATAGAAGGCAATGAACATTGCCGGGATGATCGCGAAATATTTCGCGACGTCATTGGCGATCGAGAAGGTGGTCAGTGCGCCACGGGTCATCAGCAACTGCTTGCCGATCTCGACGATCTCGATGAGCTTGGTCGGGTCGCTGTCGAGATCGACCATGTTGCCGGCTTCGCGCGCGGCCATCGTGCCGGTGTTCATGGCGACGCCGACATCCGCCTGCGCCAGCGCCGGCGCGTCGTTGGTACCGTCGCCGCACATGGCCACGAGCTTGCCCTTGGCCTGTTCAGCGCGGATCAGGTTGAGCTTCGCCTCCGGCGTGGCCTGGGCGAGAAAATCGTCAACCCCAGATTCGGCGGCGATGGCAGCTGCGGTGAGCGGGTTGTCGCCGGTGATCATGACGGTGCGGATGCCCATCTGTCGCAGCGCCGCGAAGCGTTCGCGAATGCCGCCCTTCACGATGTCCTTCAAATGGATGACGCCGAGAAGCCGGCTGTCCCTGGCGACTGCGAGCGGCGTGCCGCCCGATTTCGCTATCCGCTCGGCGATTGTGTTCAGCGCCAGCGCCGCCGCGTCCTGCGGCATGGTGCGTACCGCGGTCATGGCTCCGCCCGCCGGTACGTCGCCGGCCAGGGCAGGCCTCGGCTGAACGAAGGCAAGCACGGCATCCACTGCGCCCTTGCGGATGAACGAGCCCTGCACATCGATGCCGCTGATGCGGGTGTGCGCCGAAAATGGCACGAACCGAGCGTCGAGCAGCGTCACATCGCGACCGCGGATGTCGTATTTCTCCTTGGCGAGAACGACGATGGAGCGGCCTTCTGGCGTTTCGTCGGACACCGACGCGAGCTGCGCCGCCTCGGCCAGCTCGCGCTCGTTTACGCCTGGAAGGGGGATGAACTCGGCAGCCTGGCGGTTGCCGAGGGTGATCGTCCCCGTCTTGTCGAGAAGCAACGTGTCCACGTCGCCCGCCGCCTCCACGGCACGGCCGGACATGGCCAGCACGTTGAACCGCACGAGCCGATCCATCCCGGCGATGCCAATGGCCGAGAGCAGCGCGCCGATGGTTGTCGGGATCAGTGTGACGAACAGTGCCACCAGTACCAGAACCGTCACGCGGCCGCCAGCATAGGAGGCAAAGCTCGGAATGGTGGCCACCGCAAAGACGAAGATGATTGTCAGGCCGGCAAGCAGGATGTTGAGCGCGATTTCGTTTGGTGTCTTTTGCCGCACCGCGCCTTCCACGAGCGCGATCATGCGGTCGAGAAAAGTCGCGCCCTGCGCTGCGGTGATGCGGACCTTGATCCAGTCGGAGATGACCTGGGTTCCACCGGTCACGGCCGAGCGGTCGCCGCCGCTTTCGCGAATCACCGGGGCCAACTCGCCGGTGATGGCCGCTTCGTTGACCGAGGCGACGCCTTCGATCACATCGCCATCACTCGGGATGATATCGCCGGCCTCGACAAGCACGATGTCGCCCGGCTGGAGGGCCGTTCCCGGCGCAGTCCGCCAGTCCCGGCCGTCGCCGGTAAGCAGCTTGGCCGCGGTTTCGGTCCTGCTTCGGCGCAAGGCGGCGGACTGCGCCTTGCCGCGATGCTCGGCGACGGCCTCGGCGACATTGGCGAACAGCACCGTGAACCAGAGCCAGACATTGATCTGGAACGCGAAACCGAGGCCGGTGCCGTCAGTGAACAGATCGCGCAGGAACAGCAGTGTCGTCAACGTGGCGACGACTTCCACCGTGAACATCACGGGGTTCCTGATCATGACGCGCGGATCGAGCTTTTTGAAGGCTTCGATGATCGCCGGCTTGAGCTGATTCGGGTCGGTCAGCCTGGCGACGGGAGCGCGCTTGCGCGTGCGCTGCATGGAAGCGACCTTTCGGACTAATAGAGTGTGTGGGCGTGCATCGCCAACTGCTCGACGATCGGGCCGAGCGACACCGCCGGGAAATAGATCAGGCCGCCGGTGATCAGGATGACGCCGATCAGCAATCCGACGAACAGGCCGCCATCGGTCGGGAAGGTGCCGGCGGAGGCCGGCACGATCTTTTTGGTCACCAGCGAACCGGCGATCGCCAGCATCGGCACGATCATCAGGAAGCGACCGATGAACATCGCCAGGGCGAGCGTCGTGTTATAGAAGGGCGTGTTTGCGCTGAGGCCAGCGAAGGCGCTGCCGTTGTTCCCGGTCGCCGAATCGAAGGCGTAAAGGATTTCGCTGAACCCGTGCGGGCCGCTATTGGCGATTCCCGCGAGACCGGCCGGAACCACGGTGGCGAGCGCGGTGAAGCCGAGGATCGATAGCGGCAGGACGAGGATGGCGAGCATCGCCATCTTCACCTCCTTCGCTTCAATCTTCTTGCCCAAATATTCCGGAGTGCGCCCGACCATCAGTCCGGCGATGAACACGGCGAGGATGGCGAACAGCAGCATGCCGTAAAGTCCGGAGCCGACGCCGCCGAATATGATCTCGCCGAGCATGATGTTGACCATCGGCACCAAGCCACCAAGCGGCAGCAGGCTGTCGTGCATGGTGTTCACCGCGCCGCACGAGGCATCCGTGGTGACGGTGGTAAAGAGGGCGGAGTCGGCAATGCCGAAGCGCACCTCCTTGCCTTCCATGTTGCCACCGGACTGGAGCGCCGAGGGTAACTGATCGACATGGAATGCCGCGAAGGCCGGGTTGCCCGGCGCCTCCGCCGTGTACACCGTCGCCACCCCGGCCAGACACAGCACGCCCATCACGACAAAGATGGTCCAGCCCTGGCGCTGGTTGCCGACCATGCGGCCAAACACGTTCGTCAACGCGGCGCCGATCGACAGGATCAGCACCATCTGCACGAGATTGGTGATGGCATTCGGGTTTTCGTAGGGATGCGCCGAGTTGGCGTTGAAGAAGCCGCCGCCATTGGTGCCAAGCATCTTGATGACTTCCTGCGAAGCCACCGGTCCCTGGGCGATGACCTGATTTGCCCCTTCGAGCGTCGTCGCCTGGGCATAGGCACCGAGATTCTGTGGCATGCCCTGCCAGACGAAGAACAGACCGACGAGGATCGAGATCGGCAACAGGACATAAAGAATGCAGCGCGTCAGATCGACCCAGAAATTGCCGATCGATTGGGCCGAACGCCGCGCAAAACCGCGGATCAGTGCAATGGCGAGTGCGATCCCTGTGGCGGCAGATGCGAAATTATGGACAGTGAGCCCCGCCATCTGCGTGAGGTAGCTCATCGTCGTCTCGGGTACGTAGGACTGCCAGTTGGTATTAGTGATGAAGCTCACCGAGGTATTGAAGGCGAGGCTCTGCTCGACCGCCGGTTGACCCTGCGGATTGAACGGCAAGACCGCTTGCAGGCGTTGCAGCGCGTAGAGCGTGACGAACCCAGCCATGGTGAAGAACAGCATGGCAATGGCGTAAGTCACCCAGTGCTGCTCCTGTGATTCCTCGATACCGCAGATTCGGTATATCCCGCGCTCGACTGGACGCAGCACGGGCGAGAGAACGGTGCGGTCGCCGGCGAACACGCGGGTCATGTAGCCGCCGAACGGCTTTGTCAGCAGGGTTACGATCGCGGCATAGATCGCGATCTGCAGCCAGCCGTTGCTGGTCATCGGAAGCGCTCCTCAGAACCGCTCGGCGCGGATCAGTGCGTAAACGAGATAAGCCAGCAGGCCGAGCGTGACCGCAGCTCCCAGGCAATAATCGAGAACCATCGGATGCGCCTCAGAGCCGATCGCAGGCGACGACGTAAAACATCGCGACGGCAAGGAAGCCGAAGCCGACGGCAAGGAAGATCGTGTCGAGCAAGACCAGTCTCCTGCGCTGTGGAGCGTTGATCACGGAAATCGGAAAGCAAGATCGCGCTGAGGGCATATAAAATCGAGCGGGAGGGATCCGTCGCGAAATATAAACGCCATATAAGGGCACGGCTGGAAGCAAGCCCGCAGATCGAGGACAAGCCCGACCCCAATGAAGCGATCGACAGGGTGCGCTTAAACAGCCTTTACTGCCGCCTTCGGGCGAGAACCCTCGGTCTAGTTCAGGCAGAATGCCAAATCGGTGGTTCGACCGCGCCCACCTGCTCGGTGATGCGCTGATATGCTTCCGGGCGACGGTGTTTCTCGAAGGCGAAGATCGTCGTCCGTCCGAGCTGGCACATCTCCAGGTCACAATCGGCCGTGATCAGCTCGTCTTCCCATGTCCCGGCCTGGGCGATGATTTCACCCTGGGGATTCACGATGATCGAGCTTCCGAACAACTCGTGCCCGTCTTCGGTGCCCGCCTTTGCCGTCGCCACCCCGAAGCAGGAATTCTGGTAGCAGCCGGCCTGGATCGACAGGTGCGAATGGAACACCCGCAGATGATGCGCCTCGAACCCACGTGACGCCTGGTTTGTGCTCGGCGTGTTGTAGCCGAGCATGACAAGCTCGACGCTCTGCAGCCCCAGCACGCGCCACGCCTCCGGCCAGCGGCGGTCGTTGCAGATCATCATTCCCATGTTGATCCCGCCCACCGCGCCCATCGGCGCCCGGATTACCGGGAAGCCGAGATTGCCGACCTCGAAATAGCGCTTCTCCAGGTGCTGCACCTTGCGGTGCGGATCGTACTCCGCGTGCCCAGGCAGGTGAATCTTGCGGTATTTCAGCAGGATCTCGCCGTTCGGGCTGACCAGAATCGCGGTGTTGAAGCGGCGGCGGCGCACCCGCCCCGTGTCGTCCGCTTCTTCGGCGATCTCGGCGTAGCCCAGGTGGAATCCGAGTTCCGTAGCGCCTGGCGGCTTCGAACAATGGTGCCGTCTCGTTCGATGGCATCGCTGCCTCGAACCAATGGTCGGCCTCTTCGATGCGCTCGTGGTAATGGCGAGGAAAGAACGTCGTCAGCGCCAGCTCCGGGAACACCACCAGCTCGGCGCCACGGCGGTGTGCGTGTTCCATCAGTCGCAGCATGCGTTCGATGGCGACCGAGCGCGGTTCGGATTTCTGAATCGGCCCCAACTGGGCTGCGGCGACAGTGATGCGACGATCGGTCATTGGACGGGGACCCATATCATGAGTGGGGCGATGCGCACGGTGACTTCATGCCGGTGTCCGTTGTCGGCCAACTGGCTGACATAGTGTACGGTGCCGGGCCGCGGGCCGGGCGGCAGCTCAGCAGGATCGACCTCGAGGTCCGCCTCGCACTCGAAGCGGAAGGCGAGCCAGCCCCCGGCAATCATCTGAATATGATCGATCCGCGTGGAGGGCGGAAGATGGAACCGCTCCGTCAGGCTCTGGTGGACCAGCGCCAGCGTGCGCGGGTCCCGGCAGTCAGGCGGCACGACGTGACGGCGTACATGCACCGCGACAATGCCGAACCCGCCGAGGATCAAAGCCACGCAAGCGAGCACCAGCCATCGCAACTCAGGTCGTCTGTCGGCGGACGAACTGGCCCGTGCCGGGCTTGGCAAGCACCTGTGCGCCATCCCAGATGAGCCGGCCACGCAGCACGGTACCGGCAACGCGCGCCCGCATGCGGCGGCCATGATATGGCGACCAGCGCAGCTCCGGGCGATCGACGATGGTTGCTTCATCGAAGCTGAAATCGCCGCGTTCCAGAAGCAGGAGGTCGCAATCGCTGCCGACCCGGACGGCCCCCTTCTTCGGCCACAGCCCGTGCAGCTTCGCGCTGCGTTCGGCGCAGTAGGTGGCCATCATTGTCGGCGGCAGACCGCGCTCGTCGAGCAGCGAGTACATCAGCGGCGCATAGCTCTGCAACCCGATCAGCCCAGCGCCGCAGGCGAAGATGTCGGCAGAGGTCTTGCGTTCCAGCGGCCATGGGGCGTGGTCGGTGGAAACATAGGCAATTTTCCCAGCCAGCAGCGCCTCCCACATGCGGGGGATCTCCGATGCGGCACGGAACGGCGGGTTGCATTTGCCGCGCCCGCCGAGCCGAACGATGTCGTCTTCCGTCATGCAGAGATACTGGATGCAGGCTTCGCCGGTGGCCTGGGCGCCCATGGCGCGGAAGGTTTCGGCAATGTCGAACCCGCGTGCAAGCGAGGAATGGGCAATGTGGACATGGGCGCCCGTCTCCAGCGCCATTTCGAAAATCTCCAGGTCCGCCATCGTCTCACAGATTGGCGGGCGGGTGCGGCAATGCATGATCGGATCGGTGCGGCCGGCCGCACGTGCCTCGGCAGTCAGCGTCTCGACCAGTTCCTGGTCCTCGTTGTGGATCGCAACCGGCAGGCCGGTGCGGGCAATCAAGCGAAAGGCGGCGAGCATGGTCGGGTGGTCGATACGCGGGAACCGCACCGCGTCGTACTCATATGTAGAGAGCTTGAACGCCGAAATGCCTGCCGCAGCGAGATCGGGTATGGCATCGACGCCGCCGGTCTTGGTGATGGTGCCATACAGCGCCATGTCCACATGCGCGGTGCGCTGCACCCAGCCGATCTTGTCGGCAAGCTTGCCGGCATCGGTGACGGGATGTGGCACATCGTACGGCATGTCGCAGCAGGTGGTCACACCGCCGGCGGCGGCGCTACGGGTGGCGCCTTCGATGCCGGGCCAGCCGAGTGCAGAAGACGTGTGCATGTGGCCGTCGACCAGACCCGGCAGGATCAGCCGCCCGGTGTGGTCGAGCGTGGTTGAGGAGGGCGGCGGGTCACCCTGACCGATGGCGGCGATCGTCTCGCCGCGGGCAGCCACGTAGCCCTGTTTCAGGATGGTGTCGGCGGTGACCACGTCGCCGACAACGACCAGATCGAACGGTGCTGACACTATATATATGCATCCATGGTGCTGCTGTGGAGCGGCCTGCTTGCCGCTAGCCGAGTGCGACCTTACGAAGGCCTGAGGACAAGGTCCACCGGAGGATTGCATGAAGCTGCACGAGGTGAGAGTTCACCCGTCCAAGGAAGATCTGCCGCGCGATCAACAGCTCGCCTGGAAGATCGCGGCGGTCGCGTCGGACAAGGTGCCAGTGGAACGCGACGTGACCGCAATGATCGTCAACCGAATCATCGACAACGCGTCGGTCGCGATCGCGGCGATCAACCGTCGTCCGGTCGTATCCGCCCGCGACGCGGCACTGGGCCATGCGCGGCGGGATGGCGCGACAGTTTTTGGCGTGGCGGCCAACCGGCGCGTGAGTCCGGAATGGGCGGCCTGGGCCAACGGGACGGCGGTGCGCGAGCTGGACATGCACGACACCTTCCTGGCTGCCGACTATTCGCATCCCGGCGACAATATCCCGCCCATCCTCGCGGTGGCGCAGTTGATGGGACGGAGCGGCCGCGAACTGGTCCGTGGCATCGCCACCGGCTACGAAATCCAGATCGATCTTGTGCGCGCAATCTGCCTGCACGCGCACAAGATCGACCACATCGCCCATCTGTGCCCGGCACAGGCGGCCGGCATCGGGACGCTGCTGCGGTTGCCGACAGAAACGATCTATCAGGCCGTGCAGCAGGCGGTGCATGTCAGCTTCACCACCCGCCAGTCGCGCAAGGGCGAGATCAGCTCGTGGAAAGCCTATGCACCGGCACACGCCGGCAAGCTGGCGATAGAGGCGGTGGATCGCAGCATGCGTGGAGAAGGCGCGCCCAGCCCTATCTACGAAGGCGAGGACAGCGTGATCGCCTGGATGCTGGATGGACCCAACGCGGTATATCAGGTGCCGCTGCCGGAGTCTGGCGAGCCCAAGCGCGCGATCCTGGACAGTTTCACCAAGGAGCACAGCGCCGAATACCAGTCCCAGGCGTTGATCGACCTCGCCTTCCGCCTGCGCGACAAGGTGCCGGCCCTGGAGCAGGTGGAGAAAATCATCATCCACACCAGCCACCACACGCACTACGTGATCGGTACCGGGGCGAACGACCCGCAGAAGCTGGATCCGAAGGCCAGCCGGGAAACGCTGGACCATTCGATCATGTACATTTTCGCGGTCGCGCTGCAGGACGGGCGCTGGCACCACGTGGACAGCTACGCACGGCGCCGTGCGGGCCGGGCGGACACGGTACGGCTCTGGCACAAGATCGAGACACGCGAGGATTCCGAATGGACGCGGCGCTACCACGCGACCGATCCAAACGAGATGGCGTTCGGCGGCCGGGTAGAGATAATCATGCAGGATGGCAGCCGCATTGAAGACGAGTTGGCGGTCGCCAATGCTCATCCGCACGGGGCGAGGCCGTTCGCGCGCGACGATTATGTCCGGAAATTCCATGAACTGACGGATGGGACCATCTCGGCGCGGGAGGCGAACCGGTTTCTGGAGATGGTGCAGGATCTGCCGCGATTGTCGGCGGCGGAACTGGCCGGATTGAACGTCGCGCTTCCAGCCGGCCGCCTGGAAGCAGGGAAGCCAGGGATTTTCTGAATGACTGTACCCGTCCCGCGTGGCGGAACGTGTGACGCGTTCCGTTCTGCTCTCACCGATAAGTCCGGGTTACGGCCCGCCACGCGGTTGCTGGTCGGCGCCGCGTCTTGCACCATCACGACTGGCGCGGATGACCGGCTGTCGCCGGCCCGACGTTTCCACGGAGGAATGCATGAGCCAAACTCAGACCGCCCCGACGCTAGGCGCGAACCGGCCGAAGAAATCCGTTGCATTGTCGGGTGTCCCGGCTGGCAACACGGCACTGTGCACCGTCGGCCGCACCGGCAACGACCTGCATTACCGTGGCTACGACATTCTCGATGTCGCGGAGGCAGCCGAGTTCGAGGAGATCGCCCATCTTCTGGTGCACGGAACTTTGCCCAACGCCGCCGAGCTGCGTTCCTACAAACAAAAGCTGCGGAGCATGCGCGGCCTGCCGGCGGCGGTGAAAGAGACGCTGGAGGCAGTGCCCGCGGCGGCGCATCCGATGGACGTGATGCGCACCGGCGTTTCCGCCCTGGGCTGTGTTTTGCCGGAGAAGGACGACCATAACCAAGCCGGTGCGCGTGACATTGCCGACCGGCTGATGGCGTGCCTCGGTTCAATGCTGCTCTACTGGTTCCACTATGCCCATAACGGCCGAGTGATAGAGATCGAGACGGACGACGAGACGATCGGCGGCCACTTCCTGCACCTGTTGCACGGGGGGGAACCGTCCGAGCCCTGGGTCCGGGCAATGCACACCTCGCTCAATCTCTATGCCGAGCACGAGTTCAACGCCTCCACCTTCGCGTGTCGCGTGGTGGCGGGCACAGGGTCCGACATGTACTCGGCGATTACCGCGGGGATCTCCGCACTGCGCGGGCCGAAGCATGGCGGCGCGAACGAAGTGGCGTTCGAGATCCAGAACCGATACGACAGCCCGGACGAGGCGGAGACCGACATCCGCAAGCGCGTAGCCAACCGGGAGGTGGTGATCGGCTTCGGCCACCCGGTCTATACGATCGCCGATCCGCGCAACAAGGTGATCAAGGACGTGGCGCACCGGCTGTCGCGCGATGCGGGCTCCATGAAGATGTTCGATGTCGCCGACCGGATCGAGACGGTGATGGCGGATGCCAAGGGGATGTTCGCCAACCTCGATTGGTTCAGCGCCGTCAGCTATCACATGATGGGCGTGCCCACCGCGATGTTCACGCCTTTGTTCGTCATCGCGCGGACCGCCGGGTGGAGCGCGCATGTGATCGAGCAGCGCATCGACGGCAAGATCATTCGTCCGACGGCGAACTACACGGGACCTGAGAATCTGCGCTTCGTGCCGCTGCACGAGCGCGGGTAGCAACTTCCCACGGTGGCGGGGAGCAATCGGTAGCCGCCACGGCGGCAGCGTCGCGGCGGTTTCGTGTGGTCGGAATGCGCGCATCGGAACACGCGCACTGAAAATTTCGTCAAACCCGCCACGAAACGGTTGCTTTTTGTTGACATGAGTCGACGAGACGCGGAATAGCGAAGTCGTCATGCATGCGCGCGATTCGCGCGACAATCGCGTCTGTCGGCGCCGGCATGTAAATTAAGGAAGGACGGTCCATGGACCGCAGCCTCGTCCAGGCGAAGCAGGGCAGATCGGACATCGCGCGACTTATGCGCTCTATGTCCTCTTCCTCGAGTCGGGATGTTTGCGGCCATGGCGCGAGGGACGAAAAGCGTCCCGCGCCGGATACGTCGGTTGCAGCTCGCGCTTTGTGGGCGTTCGCGCGCCAAAGCCGAATAGGGCAACCGATCCGGTCGCCGGCCCGAGAGAGCTGGTTCGTTGGCGAGGATGTTCTGCGCCGGCGGACACGTAGCGGAGCAGGTCGCCCCAGTGGATCATGCCACTCGCGGTGGTTCGTCGCGCCGCGCGGACTCCCAAGCAACAGGAGAAGGAGTTTCCTCAGGTGAGCACCGAGGATAGCAGCACTGAAAAAACACGCGCGCAGCCGATGGCGATGCGAGCCGGCACGCGCAAGGCGGCCGGTCGCAAGACCGGTGCACGCAAGACGGCCGCCCGGAAAGGCGCAACCCGCAAGACCGCAACGCGCAAGACTGGCGCCAAGACGGCCGGCCGCAAGACCGTCGCGAAGAAGAAGACCGCCGGTCGCAAGACGGCTGCCCGCAAGACCGTCGCGAAGAAAAAAAGCGCCGGTCGCAAGACGGCAGCCCGCAAGACCGTCGCGAAGAAAAAAAGCGCCGGTCGCAAGATCGCGGCAAAGCGCGGGACGACCACACGCAAGACAGCCACGCGCCGGCGCAAGGCGGCAGCTCCCATGCCGGAGCATGAGGAAGGCATGGACGAGGACCATGGCTCGATGGATGAACTCGGCTGAGCAGAACTCCATCGGACTTCAAAGGGGCGCCGGAAGGCGCCCTTTCTTTTAGAGCCTGATCGCTTCAAGATGAAGCGCTCAGGCTCTAAAATTCCTTGTTTGAGAGTGTGACTCACGCTTTCCGACCGTCAGCCTCAAGCGATCGCGCTCTAGCTGTCGAATCCAAGAACGTTGTTCAGTTTGGCGAAGGGGGTCATGTGTTTGATGCCGCTGTGGGTCCGTATGGTGTTGTAGGTCTTCAGCCATGGTTCGAGCGTTTCGATCCGCTCGGCCGAGGTGGTGTAGGCTTGCACATAGGCCCATTCGCGCAGGCTGGTTTGGATGAAGCGTTCGGCTTTGCCGTTGGTGCGCGGGGTGTAGGGCCGGGTTCGCTTATGGCGGATGCCCTGCTCTGCCAACAGGTCGCGGAAGGCGAAGCTTTTATAGGCCGATCCGTTGTCGGTCATGATCCGCTCGACGCTGACGCCGAAGCGCTTGAAGCAGGCCAGTGCGCGACGGGTGAAAGCGACGGCGCTCTCGGCTTTCTCGTTGGCCAGGACCTCGCTGTAGGCCAGGCGGCAGGCATCGTCGATGGCGACGTGGAGATATTCCCAGCCGGTGCCGCGCTTGTTGCTTTGGCCGGTGCGATCACCGGTGATGCGGTGGCCGACGCCGTCGATGCGGCCGAGTTTCTTGATGTCGATGTGGATGAGTTCGCCGGGTTTCTCGCGCTCATAGCGCACGATCTCTGGCCTGGTTTCGAGCGCGCTGAGCCTTCCAAGACCGAGCCGGCGTAACACCACGCCAACGGTCGAGCGCGGCAGACCAAGCTCACGCGCGATCTGCGGACCGGTGCGCCGTTGGCGGCGCAGGCGCTCGATCGCGGCCATGGTGTCGGCGTCGGTGCGGCGGCATCGGACGGGCGCCGAACTACGGTCCCGCAGGGCAAGTTCGCCGCCCGCCCGATGCCGTGCCAGCCAACGAAACGCTTGTCGAAGGGAGAGACCGGCGGCAGCGGCCGCATCTCCCACCCGCCACCCATCGGTGCGGACGCGTTGCACCAGCAAGGCTCGACCTTGCGGCGTCAGGCGCGCATTCTTGTGCAGGTTCATCCGGGGCTCCCTGGGCGTGCGGTTGAAGGTCTGGCAACCACAGCTTCACCCCTTCACCCCGGGTGAACAACCTTCATAGCTTCGACATCTAGCACTCGCCACAGTGCAGTCTTTTCGGCAAGCCGTCACCCGAAGGTGGCGAGCAGGTCCTGGACCTGAGGCGGCGTAAGCAGACGCGGCGACGCATTGCGTAGCAGCAGATACAGCTTGGCGGCTTCTTCCAGTTCCTCTGCCGCATAGACCGCGTCGGTCAATGTCTTGCCCGATACGACCGGCCCGTGGTTGGCGAGCAGGACGGCGCGCGCATTCAGGGCGGCGGCGTGAATTGCCGGTTCCATGGCCGGATCCCCAGGCCGATAGTACGGCACGATCGGCATGCGCCGTCCGACCCGCATGACAAAGTAAGGGGTCAGCGGCGGGATCGCGTTGTCTGCATCGGCATCAGGAAGGCAGGCCACCGCGGTCGCCATCGTGGAGTGCAGGTGAACCACTGCGCCAGCACCCGCACGCGCCGTGTAGAAGGCGCGGTGCATGAACACTTCCTTTGACGGCTGGTCACCGGACAGATGGCGGAAATTCGTATCCAGGCGGGCAAGGCGTGTTGCGTTGAGCCGGCCCAGGCAGGAATTGGTCGGCGTGATGAGATAGCCGTCCGCTAGGCGCACGCTGATGTTGCCGGCGGAGCCAACGGAAAAGCCACGAGCGAACAGGCTTGCCGCCAATTCGACCAGAGCATGGCGAGCTTCGTCTTCAGTCATGCGAGCACCTGGAACGCTTTGAGGAAGAAGTCGCGGGCGCCGAAATTGCCGGACTTAAGCGCGAGCAGCAGCGGCTGGTTGCTGCCGGTGGCGTAGGTCCAGGGCACGCCGGGGTCGATCTCCGCGCCGATACGCAGGCTGCGCACACCGAGCCGGGACACCACGGCGCCGGCGGTTTCTCCGCCCGCCACGACCAGACGGCGCAGACCCCGGGCGAATAGGCCTTCTGCGATTGTTGCCAGTGCATGTTCCACCAGGGCACCGGCGGCGTCGCGGCCCAGCCGTTCCTGCACCGCGGCAACCTTGTCAGGCGGTGCGGACGCTGCGATTACCACCGGTGTGCTGCCCAGCCTGTCGGCAGCCCATGCCAGCGCCTGCGTGCTGAGTGCGTCAGCATCCGGGTGCGACAACGGATCGAGTTCAAAGACCGGCACATGCTCGCGCGCTTCGGCGATCTGTCCGAGTGTGGCACGCGAGCACGATCCGGCCAGCACCGCGGCATGCCCCTCGACGGACGGCAATGCGCCGGGATCGTCGATGCGCTCGAGTTGGCCGGCGCGACGGAAATTCTCCGGAAGACCCATGGCCACGCCGGAGCCGCCGGTGAGCAATGCGTGCTTGGCCGCTGCCTCCCCGATGGCAATCAGGTGCGCGTCGTTGACGGCGTCGATGATAGCGTAGCGGCGTCCTTGTTCCTTCAAGACCGTCATTGCGTCGCGGATGGCGGGCGCGCCCTGTGCAACGACCATATAGGGAACGAGACCGACAGGTACCGTCGGTCTGGCGTCCCAGGACACGCACAAGGTTCGCATCCTTCATGGGCGTCAGCGGATGGTTTTCCATGCCGCTCTCGTTCAACAGCGCCGACCCGACGAACAGATGCCCCTGATAGACGTTGCGGGCGTTGGCGGGGAACGCGGGGCAGGCGAGCGCGAAGCCGCATCCCAGGGCAGCGATCAGCGCGTCGGCGACCGGACCGATATTGCCCCGGTCGGTACTGTCGAAGGTGGAGCAGTATTTGAAGAAGAATTGTCGGCAGCCGACGGCACGCAGCCAGCGCAGCGCCGCCAGGCTTTCCTGCACGGCCTGCTGCACAGGTGCGGTGCGGGACTTGAGCGCAACCACGATGGCGTCGGCATCGGGCGGCGGATCGTCCGCGCGCGGGACACCGATGGACTGGACCGTACGCATGCCGTTGCGGACCAGCATGGAGGCAAGGTCGGTGGCGCCGGTGAAATCATCGGCAATGGCACCGAGCAGCATCGCTAGTCTCCTTGTTCAGATGATGAGCGCCTCGGCAAAAGCGCGGATCTGCCTCTGCCATGACGGGAGCGTCCGGCCGGTCTGCCAGGCGACATCAGCCATTTCGCGACGCAGGTCGGTGCCGAAAATCTGGCGGCGCAACGCCTTCGATAGCTGATCGATGTCGCCAGGTGGGCACACGACCCCGCCTTCGGTCGGCACCAATGCAGCGGCCGAACCGCCGGCTGTGACAGCCACCGGCAAGCCGCGCTTCAAGGCTTCCGCAACGGCCATGCCGTAGCCTTCCCAGTGCGATGCCAGGGCAAATAGATCGGCCTCGCGCCATAAATGATCCAGCGTCGCATCATCAACTTCCCCGGCGAAACGGATCTGGGCAGTGACACCGAGCTGCCTGGTCAGGTCGGACAGCATCTGCGCGTGCGCCGGGTCCCGCATCGTCGAACCGACGATCGTCAGGTGCCAGTCGAGGTCGAACAGCCGCGCCAACGCGCGGATCAGAATATCGTGCCCTTTGCGCGGGATCAGCGCGCCGATGGACAGGATGGCGCATCCCGGGCCGCCGGAACCCGCGCTGCGCAGCGCATCGTCGGTGCCGGGGACGACGACGCGCATGCGCGCTGGATCCACGCCGAAATCCGCCGCGAGACGTTCCGCCGTCGGTTCACTGGTAACGATCACGCGCGCGAGGCGGGGCAGCAGGCGCAGCTCGGTGTTGCGCAGCGTGGCGCGATCGCTGTCGGCAAAGCCGGTATCGAACGCCGTAGGATGATGGATGATCGCGGCGGCCGGGCGGGCCGCCACCGAATCGCCCTGGCCGGCGAACGCAAGCAAGGCGAGCCCATCGATCAGCGGCAACGTGTCGCGCGGCAAGGAGGCCCAGGCTCCACGCGCGGCGCTGCGCGCTGTCTCATCGGTGACTGGATGCGTGCCAGGAAGCTCGATCACGTTGATCTCGTGACCGGCATCCCGCAGCCCCGCGACCATTCGCCGGTCATAGGCGTAGCCGCCGGATACGGTGGCAAACGGCGCGGGCACGATCAGCGTGATGTGCATGCGAACTGCTCGGAGGTGACGTTCCGCGACGCAGATTGCACCCGCCGGGCGCGCGTGGCCACCATGCAGGTGTCGACGGCTTGCCGTGCTTCGCATGGGCGGCGACACTGGCGCACCTGATCGTCGGAGGATCGTCATGCAACAGCCGCCCCCAGCGCAACCCGGGATGCGGGAAGACGAGATCGACACGCCGGCACTGATCATCGACCTGGACGCGTTCGAGGCCAACCTGGACCGCATGGCCGAAATGCTGGCGCCGACCCATGCCCGGTTGCGTGCCCATGCGAAGACGCATAAATCGCCGGTGATCGCGCGATTGCAGATGGCGCGCGGCGCGGTGGGACAATGCGTGCAGAAGGTGGGTGAGGCCGAGGCGCTGGCCTGGGGCGGCATTCCCGACATCCTGGTGAGCAACGAGGTGGTCGGGCGCGGCAAGCTGGCGCGGCTGGCGGCGCTGGCGCGCATCAGCAAGGTGGCGGTGTGCGTCGATCATGCGGAGCAGGTTTCGGCACTGGAGAGCATGGCGGCCGATGCCGGGATCGGCTGCCGGTGCTGGTGGAGATCGACGTGGGTGCTGGACGTTGCGGGGTGGCGCCGGGGCCGGACGCCGTTGCTATGGCGCAACGGATAGCCGGTTCGCGCCACCTGAGGTTCGGGGGGCTACAGGCCTATCACGGCAGCGCGCAGCATAAGCGGACCATCGAGGAGCGGCGCAAACTGATCGAGGGGGCCGTCGATGCATCCCGCCGGACGGTGGAGCAGCTTCGGCAGCAAGGGCTGGACTGCGCGATCGTCGGCGGCGCGGGGACCGGGACGTTTGGCTTGGAAGCGGCTTCCGGCGTGTACAACGAAATCCAGGCGGGCAGCTACGTGTTCATGGACGCCGATTATGGGCGAAACATGGACGAAGCCGGCCAGCCGTTCGGCACTTTCCGGCACTCACTGTTCGTGCTGGCATCGGTGATGAGCGTGCCGACGCGCAGCATCGCGGTGGTGGATGCGGGGTTGAAGGCGCTGGCCGTCGACAGCGGATTGCCGACGCTGTGGCAGCGGCCGGACATCCGATACGTCGGCGCGTCCGACGAGCACGGCAAGATGGAGGTCGGGTCCGAGACGGCAATGCCGAAGCTGGGAGAAAAGCTGCGGCTGGTGCCCGGGCATTGCGACCCCACGGTGGACCGGTACGACTGGTATGTCGGGGTGCGGAACGGCCGGGTCGAATGCCTGTGGCCGGTTGCGGCAGGGGAGCGATGCACTGATGGCGTTCACATATCTGATGCTGCCGCCGCAGACAGACGTGACGCGGGAATGGGGCAAGCGACTGGCCGCCGAATTGCCTTCGGTGCGCGTGGTGGTGGCGGAAGACGAGCAGACCGCGGAGCGGGAAATTGCGTCGGCGGAGGCTGCCTACGGCGGACCGGCGCCGAGCCTGCTGGCGAGGGCGGCCCGGCTGCGCTGGCTGCAATCGCCGCAGGCCGCTCCACCGGCCGGCTATTACTATAAAGAACTGATCGAGCACTCGGGTGGTCGTCACCAACATGCGGGAGATCTACAACGACCATATCGGTGCGCACATCATGGCCTTCGTGCTGGCATTCGCGCGCGATTTCCAGACCTATATCCCGCAGCAGCTTCGCCGGGAGTGGAAGCCGCGCCGGCTGGACTCGGGCGTGGTGCATCTTGCCGAGGCAACGGCGCTGATCGTGGGCGTCGGCGGAATCGGGGCTGAAGCGGCGCGACTGGCCGCTTCGTTCGGCATGCGGGTGCTGGCGACGGATGCGCGTCGGAAACAGCCGCCGGCGGGCGTCGCCGAACTGCACCCGCCGGACGCGCTGGATTCACTGCTGCCGCGCGCCGATTTCGTGATTCTGACGGTGCCACACACCCCGGCCACCGAGGGCTTCATGAACCGGGAGCGGTTCCGGCGGATGAAACCGACCAGTTTCTTTATCAATATCGGTCGCGGCAAGACCACGCGCCTGGATGATCTGGTGGCCGCGCTGCGGGCGAAAGAGATCGCCGGTGCCGGCCTGGATGTGTTCGAGACGGAGCCGCTGCCCGCCGAACATCCGCTTTGGACCATGCCGGGTGTGCTGATCACGCCGCACACGGCGGGGTTCGGCCCGCACCTGGATGAGCGGCGGTTTCAGATCATACTGGATAATTGTCGCGCCTTCGAGAGCGGCGGTATGCTGCGGAACATGGTGGACAAGGCGAACTGGTTCTGATCGTCATCGCCGGAGCCTTGATCGAGATCAGAGTCGGGGCGGCTGGAATTCCGCACGCAACCGTGATGCTGCGCCATGCCAACGGATCGGCTCCAGCCACATTTTATGCTGCATCCGCGCATGAACCCGATGCGTCAATGATCGAAAGGACCTCACCGCGATGACACGAACAATGCGCTTTGCCGTCGTCCTTGGCAGTGTGGCGCTGTTGGCCGGCTGCGGCACAAGCGAACCTGGGCGGACTGTGGGCGGCGCCGGCGTCGGTGCTGGCACGGGGGCGCTCGCAGGAGCGATTGCCGGGCCTCCCGGCGCGGTCGTGGGGGCAGCGGTCGGGGCCGGCGTCGGCGCTGTCGGCGGGGCTGCTACCACGCCCAGTCAGGTGAACCTAGGCAAGCCGGTTTACGACCAACCGATGCATGTCGGAAATGCCCAGTACAGCCCGCCGGCGCAGTAATTGCAGGCGACAGCACGGATTATGGCCGGCTTGTCCGGCCATCCCGTTATTGATGTTGTGGCAGGAAACACGATGAGTCCGTGCTGGCCTGCAACGAAGCGGATTTAGGCGGAGCCTGAAACATACGTCTTCAGGCTCTCCACCTCGTGTTCCTGTTCCATGATGCGGGCTTTGACGACGTCCCCGATGCTGATGACGCCGATCAATTCGCCGCGATCCAAAACGGGCATGTGGCGGAATCGACCGACGGTCATTTCCCGCATCGCGTCCGCGATGCTCGTGCCTGGAGTGGCAGTGCGAAGGGCCCGCGTCATCAACTGACCGGCCGTCATGTCCAGGGTACGCGCACCGTTCGCTGCCAGGCTGCGAACGATATCACGCTCACTGACGATACCAAGCAACTGCTCCACGCGGTCCTGCACCAGTACCGCGCCGATCCGCTTTGCGGACAAGAGGTCGGCCACCTCCGCGATTCGAGCTGTCGGGGCGACGGTGACCACGTGATGACCCTTGTGCGTCAGGATTGCCGCAACGGTCGTCATGGCTGTTGCCTCCTTCATTCATCAAACCGCTACCATGCGCCGGCGCGCGAGCTAACGCAAAAAACAGCCGTGCAGTGCAGCAATTTTGCCGAAGGCCTGGTTTATGCTGGCGCAGACGCGGCTTCGCGCGACGCGTCCGACCGATGTCCTTGCTGGTGGAAATAATTCGCCCGATAAAATTCCAGGATCAGGTCGCGGTACACGGCCCGCGGATAGCGTGGCGGGTTGTCTGCCCCCGTACAGGACGGCAGCGGTTCGATCACCGCATCCGGATTGGGACTATGGAAGTATGCGATCGAATAACGATCCGTGCCCGATTCGTTCAGGACGCCATGCGGCGTCGACAGGAAGCGCTCGTTCGACCAGCGACGCATCATGTTGCCGAGATTTATCAGGAACGTCCCGGGTAGGACGGGCGGCGGAAACCATTCACCGGACGGCAGCCGCACCGCGAGTCCGGGAACGTCGGTGCGTGCCAGAGCCGTCATGAAACTGTTGTCGGTGTGGGGCGCCTGGCCGAACAGATTGTCTTCATCCGGGTCCTGCGGCGGGTAATGCAGGAAGCGCAGATTGGCATGCCCCTCATTGGCGAAGAACTGGGCGAAATAGTCGGCCGGCATGCCGAGGGCCACGGCAAATCCTGGCAGCATCCGGTCGCACATGCGATTGAGAGCGTGGAAATAGGCCATCATGTCCGGCTGCAGGTCGGGCATGTGTTCCGGCCACTGATTGCGTCCGCGCAGAGCTTTTCCCGCCACGACGTCCGGATGCTCCGGCTGGCGGTCGTGACTGATGAAAAAGCTTTCATTCTGATTCGGCCGGGTGGCCTTGTGCACCGTTGATGCGGCCTGGACCGAGGCGTTCATCGGCAGATAACCGATATTGTTCGCATTCAGCCGCAGCTTCAGCTTCTGTTCGAGTGGCAATGCGTGAAACCGGCGAGACGCAGCAAAAGCACGCGCCACGATCTCGTCAGGCACGCCGTGGTTCAGCGCGTAAAAGAACCCTACGTCCTCGCAGGCTTGCTTCACCTGGGCGGCTAGATGCTCCAGTGCTCCCGGGGTGCCGGCAAAATACGGCCCATAATCTACCACCGGGATTTTCCGGGCCGCGTCGGTGAAATCGTGCACCGCGTGCTGCCTGAACAAATTCATGTGCGCTTCCTCTGCCTTCTCAGGCGAACGCCCGGTGATACGCGTTCACGGCCGGTCCGCCGCCGAGATGAACGTATAACACGGTGCTGCCGCGCGCGATTTCTCCGGACCGGGCCATCGCGATCAGCCCGGCCATCGATTTCCCCTCATAGACGGGATCGGTGATCATCCCTTCCAACCGGGCCGCCAGTCTGATCGCCTCGATTGTCGCGTCGTCCGGCAGGCCGTAATCCGGGCCGGCAAAGCGCGGATCGATCACGATGTCCGCGTCGCGGATTTCGGTCCGCAGCTCAATCAGCTCCGCGGTGGCGCGGGCGATCTTGCTCACTGCCTGCCGCGTCATGTCCGCATTGGCCGCGGTGTCTATACCGATCAGGCGGCGTGGTCGGTCCTGGGCGGCAAAGCCAACGACCATTCCCGCCTGCGTGGAGCCGGTGCAGGTCGCGGTGATGACAGTATCGAAGAAGACCGAATGCGACTTTTCCTGCTCCGCGAGTTCATCGGCGAAATGCGCGTAACCCAGGCCGCCGAGCCGGTGGTCGGAGGCACCCGCGGGAATTGCGTAAGGTTTGCCTCCTTCCCGCCGGATCTGGTCCAGCGCCTGTTCCCAGGTGTCCTTAACCGCGGTGGAATAGCCGTGACCTTCCAGAACGGTTTCCGCGCCCATCAGCCGGGACAGCAGGATGTTGCCGACCTTGTCGTAGACGGGGTCGTCCCATTCGGTCCAAACCTCCTGAACCAGTCGGCAGCGCATGCCCAGCACGGCAGCCACCGCGGCCACCTGCCGCGTGTGATTCGACTGGATGTTGCCGATCGAAACCAGCGTGTCGCAGCCCTGCTGCAACGCTTCGGCGGCGAGGAATTCCAGCTTGCGGATCTTATTGCCGCCGAACGCCAGGCCAGAGGAAACATCGTCGCGCTTGGCCCAGACCTCGAGCCCGAGTTCAGCGGACAGCCTGTTCAACCGGTGCAGCGGTGAGGGGAAGAAGGCGAGCGATTGATGGCGGAAACGCCGCTTCAGGTCGAGGGGCATCGAGAAGCTCCATGGCCGGCTACGTTCACCTCCGTATCAGGACCGCGGGCTGTTCGTCACGTAGCGAGGGATGATGCACCAGCCCCGGCAGCAACTCCGGCCATTCCCACCGCTCGGACGCAAACAAGGCCCGCATGGCAGTGAGCGGGCAGTCGAAGGGTGGCCCGCCTGGCTGTCCGGTTTGCATGAACAGCGCGAACAACTGGCCGCCCGGCCGCAGCCAGTCCACCAAGCGCTGCTCGTAATCCGCCAGGAGCGCGGGAGGTAATGCGCATAGGCAGGTCTGGTCGTAGATTGCGTCGAACGGCTCGTCTGGGCGTCCACGCGAACAGGTCCGTCTCGATCGCCTGCGCCGTCGGCGGCAACCGAGATCGCTGCGCTTCAACGGCTGTCGGCGACACGTCCAGAACCGTGACATCGAAACCCGCTTCAGCGAGCGCCAATGGTTCCGCGCTCCGCCCGGCGCCGGGGACGAGAATACGGCAGGGTGCCAAGGTTCCGTCTGCCCGCCACGCCAGGAAGGCCGGGTTGAGCGACGGCCGCTCCCACCTCGTAGTGCCCGCCTGATAGCGGCCTTCCCAGTCGATGGCCTGGGTTCCGCTCACGCCGCCGGCTCCGGAAGGCGCATCCAGGCGGGAATGCGGGGGATGAGGTGGGCGCTGTCGCACGTAAGCGCCTCATGTAGCGCGCCCAGGCGGAGGGCGGCCATGCCGCGCCCGTCACGGCCGGAGCGCATAGTGCCGACCTCGATCCCGTTGCGCAGCGCCGGGGTGCCAGGGGCGGGCAGGGGGCCGTCCACTTCTACCGGCACGAGGCGCCGCTTCAACAGGCCGCGGTACTTGGTGCGCGCCGTCAACTCCTGGCCCATGTAGCAGCCCTTGGTCCAGGAGATGCCGTTCAGCTCATCGAAGCCGGCCTCCAGCAGGACCGTCTTTTCCGGTTCCAGGTCGCGAGACCCATCGGGCAGGCCGAGGTCCAGGCGGTGCAGGTCCCAGTCCTCAAAGCTGGCGTCAACAGGTAAGATTTCGGACGATAGGATCCGGTATCCGGCTTCCGGGAGGCGGGGGTCCGGAGCACTCAACGGCCTAGCTGCCGGGGAGCCGTTCCACACTGCGTACACGCGTACATCGTCACGGCGGGCGATCGCGATTTTCGATCGCAGTTTGAACCGCGACAGGCGCTGGATGAGGGCGGTGGCTTGAGGTGCCTCGCAGTCCAGCAGCAACCGGTCACCGTCGCTCAGGATGAAGAAATCCGCCAGCCATTTGCCTTGCGGCGAGAGAAAAGCGGCCCACACCGCTCGGTCCGGTGCCGCCTGGTTCACGTCATTCGATACGAGCCCTTGCAGGAAGCTGATCCGGTCTTCCCCGCTGACCTCGATCACGCTTCGGTCCGGCAGCTCCGCGCATAGCGTCATGGCAGCAGGGTGGCCTTTCTGGCGGCGAGGCTCAAGCAGCTATCGCAGCGGGCGCCGCAGATCCTGCGCACTACACATGGACATCAGCCCGGTTGCGGTGCAGGCCCCAGGCCGCCGGCCGGTGGGGTCGGCGCGGCCGGACGCGTGGTGGTCGGCACGGAAGCGCGCCGGTTCTCTGGGGCCGGCTCATCGACCACCTTGCGGATGACCGGTTCGCCACGCAGCACGGTGCGGATCTCGTCGCCGTTCAGCGTCTCATGCTCAAGCAGCCCGCGCGCGAGGCGGTGTAACTCCTCAACGTTCTCGGTCAGGATGCGCTTCGCTTTCGAATACGCGTGATCGATGATGTCCTTGATCTCGGCGTCGATCTCCCGCGCCGTCGCCTCGGAGACGTTCTTGTTCTGCGTCAGGGAATGGCCGACGAAGATTTCCTGGCTGTTGTCACCGTAGGCGATCATGCCGAGCTTGTCGCTCATGCCCCACTCGGTGATCATCCGGCGGGCCTGGTCGGTAGCCATCTTGATATCGCCGGCCGCGCCATTGGAGACCTTGTCGGGGCCGAAGATGATTTCTTCCGCCGCGCGGCCGCCCATCGCCATGGTCAGCTCGGAAAGCAGCTTGGACTTCGATTTAGAGTAACGGTCGCCTTCCGGGAAACTCATGACGAGGCCGAGCGCGCGGCCGCGTGGAATGATGGTGGCCTTGTGCACCGGGTCGCACTCCGGCTCGTGCATGGCGCAGAGGGCGTGGCCGCCTTCGTGATAGGCGGTCATGCGCTTCTCCGCCTCGGACATGACCAGCGAGCGGCGCTCGGTGCCCATCATCACCTTATCCTTGGCGTTCTCGAACTCCAGCATCGCCACCACGCGCTTGCCCATCCGTGCGGCCAGCAGCGCTGCCTCGTTCACCAGATTGGCAAGATCGGCGCCGGAGAAGCCGGGCGTGCCGCGGGCAATCACCTTCGGATCGACGTCAGAAGCCAGCGGCACCTTCCGCATGTGCACGCGCAAGATCTTTTCGCGCCCGTTCACGTCAGGATTGGGCACCACCACCTGCCGGTCGAACCGACCGGGGCGAAGCAGCGCCGGGTCGAGCACGTCGGGACGGTTGGTGGCGGCGATCAGGATGACGCCTTCGTTCAATTCGAAGCCGTCCATCTCGACCAGCATCTGGTTCAGGGTCTGCTCGCGCTCATCGTTGCCGCCGCCGAGCCCGGCACCGCGATGCCGGCCGACCGCGTCGATCTCATCGATGAAGATGATGCAGGGGGCGTTCTTCTTGCCCTGCTCGAACATGTCGCGCACGCGGCTGGCGCCGACACCAACGAACATCTCGACAAAGTCCGACCCGGAGATAGTGAAGAATGGAACGTTCGCCTCGCCGGCGATGGCGCGGGCAAGGAGGGTCTTGCCGGTGCCGGGTGGGCCGACCAGCAGCACGCCTTTGGGGATCTTGCCGCCGAGCCGCTGGAACTTCTGCGGGTCCTTGAGGAACTCCACAATCTCCTGCAGCTCGCCCTTCGCCTCATCGATGCCGGCAACATCCTCGAACGTGACTCGGCCTTGCTTTTCAGTCAGCAGCCGGGCGCGGGACTTGCCGAATCCCATGGCGCGGCCGCCGCCGGCCTGCATCTGGCGCATGAAGAACACCCAGACGCCGATCAGCAGCAGCATCGGGAACCAGGACAGCAGATAGTGCAGCAGCGGGTTCACGTCGGCGTCGCGTGGCTTGGCGATCACCCGCACGCCGTGGCTGGTGAGCTGGTGGACCAGCGTCGGATCATCCGGTGTGTAGGTCTCGAACGTGCGGCCGTCGTTGAGCTGGCCGGAAACGGTGCGTCCCTAAATCACCACGTCGCGCACGTGGTTCTGGTTAACCTCGTTGATGAAGTCGGAATAGGCGACCTGGGTGGCGGCAGTGTGCGTGGTCCCCGGCTGGAACAAGTTGAACAGCACCACGAGCAGCAGGGCGATGATCACCCACAGCGCGAGATTCCGACCGAAATTACTCATGTGCGTGCCTGCTCACGTCTCAATGTCCCGGCGGACCGCGGGAAGGCCACTGCCGGCCCAGATATAGCGATGAGCAGGCGTCCGCGTTGAGTTCAACATAGGGTGTCGTACGCTCGCGCGCATCCCCGCACCTGTATCGTCGGCCGAATGGGATTTCATGGCGCGAAATATGGTGCCCCCGCAACCGGCCGTGCCGTCCTGAACGTAACCGCAAATGCGGCACAGACCATCCTATCAGGATAACTGATATGCGGCACGGCCACCAGCGTGCCATGCCGCCGCAGCGCCGGGAGGGTCCGCAGCACCGCCGCCGGTAGATCGGAGTATGCGCGGACGCGGGGCGTATCGTTGCCCAGGGCACCCAAAGTGAGTTCGGTCGCGGTGTGCGACGGCATATCGATGTGGAACCGACCGTCCCAGATCGTGTCGGGGCCGGCAGGGACCGGGTGTTAAATCGCGGCGATTTCGCGTACGAGCAGGAAGCGGCCCATCCGCCCGCCAGCCATCAGACGTGTTCCGCCCAGGGTGGCGGGCCGCAGCGACGCGGCAAGCGAGGCGAGCGAACGGTGCCTGGGCGGATACGGGGCGCCGGAGACGGTTTGCATCAGCGCCGAGAGGACCTTAACCGGGAGGCTGGGTGGTTCGATCACAGCAAATCCCTCCGGCCGCACGGTGATCCTGCCCAGCAGGGAAGCCGTTTCACGTTCCTGCTCCGCGCGAAACTGACCGGTCCGGGTTGCGGCTTCGGACAGTGCCGTGGTGGCCGGGCCGCCGCCGTCGCGATCGCCGCGCAACGCTCGCAGGCGCGGGCGCAATGCATGTATATCGAGATTGGACGGGTCTTCCGCCCAGGCGATGCCAGCTTCGGTCAAGGTGTCGCGCAACCGTCCGGGTGCAACCGGCAATAACGGGCGGAGCAGGCGGACATAGGGGGTTTCGACGATCGCGGCCATGCCGGCCAATCCTGCGGGCCCACTTGCGGACAAAGCGCGCATGAGCAGCGTCTCGCTCTGATCGGCGGCATGATGGCCCAACAGCAAATGCAGAATGCCCTCGGCGCGGCAGGCTTCGAGCAGAATGGCATAGCGAGCCTGGCGTGCCCGCTCGGCCAGGGCAGGGCCGGGGTGCAGGCCAGACAGTGCCAGAACACGCGCCGGGATGCGCTGCCCCGCAAGTCGGGCCATGGTTTCCGCGGCTTCGCGCGAAGATTCCGGGCGCAATCGATGGTCTACGATCAGCGCGAGCAGACTTCCTCCGCGGCCGATCGCCCAGCGTTGCGCCAGCAGGGCCAGGGCCAGGCTGTCGGCTCCCCCGGAGACTGCAGCCGCGAGCCGTGGCGCCGGCTCGAACGGGCCGAGGGCCGCCATACGGTCCGCAAACGCCTGGTCAGACAGGGCCGGCATTCGTGCGGCGGCAGAATTGGCCAATCGCGTCGATGGTCGCGGCTGTCGCCTCGAGATGCGGGGCATGACCACAGTCCAGCATGACCGTCCGCACCGCCGCCGGGATCATTTGTTCGGCGAGCGCCGGCTGCGCTTCGGTGCCATATGGATCGTTCCGCCCCTGCACAATCAGCACCGGGACGTGAACCTGTCCGAGTTCACCGGTCAGATCGAAACGTTGCCGGAATGCAGGGTCGAGCCAGGCGCCGCTCCAGCCGTTAAACGCCATGTCCGGGTACGCGTGGTGCCGCGCCAGCCGCTGGCGAAGTTGCCCGCTCGCGTCGTCGGCAGCGATCCGACGGATGCTCGCGGTCGTGACGTCTTCCACGAAGAAATGAGGCGCCAGCAGCGCCAGCCCGCGAACCCGAGGATCTCCCCGGCTGGCATAGATCGTTGCGATTGAAGCGCCGTCGGAATGGCCGACCAGGATGCCGGTACGGATCGCGGCAACATCAAGAATTGCCGGCAGCACGCGATGTGCTTCACGGTGCATGTAGTCGAGCGGCCAGGGCAGCGGGGCGGGATCGGAATGGCCGTAACCGAAGCGCGACCAGGCGAACACGCCGCAGCCGGTCGCGATAACCAGATCTCGCGGAAAGTCGCGCCAGAGGCTTATCGAACCGAGTCCCTCGTGCAGCAGGACGAGACTCGGCGCTTCCGTCGCCGCCGGTCCCCACCATGCCGCCTCGACCGTGCCTTCGTAGTCCTCGCCGCGGATCCGCAGGCGGAGTGGGCGATGCGAAACCGCCTCCCTCGCTTCCTCCTGCGGGCGCTCCGCGCTCATCCGATCTGTCGCAACCTGAATCGCTGGACTTTCCCGGTCGCGGTTTTCGGCAAGTGTTCGACGATCTCGATCCATCGTGGGTATTTCCAAACACCGACCTTCGCCTGCACATGCGCCTTCAATTGCTCGTGCAGCATGTCCCGATCCACGCCGGATGCCGATGGGTGCAGCACGACAAAGGCCTTCGGCTTGATCAGTCCCTGCTCGTCGGGGTGTCCGACGACCGCCGCCTCCAGCACGGCCCGGTGGGAGACGAGTGCACCCTCCACTTCGAACGGCGAGACCCATACCCCGCCGACCTTCATCATGTCGTCCGCTCGGCCGTGGTAGCGGTAGGTGCCGTCCGGCTCACGCATATAGGTGTCGCCGGTACGCGTCCATTCGCCCTGAAATGTGTGCCGCGTTCGGTCGCGCTGGTTCCAGTAACCGTCCGCCGCACTGGGCCCGCGCACCACAAGCTCCCCGGCGGTTCCGTCCACTGCCGGGCTGTCGGTCTCATCGACAATCCTGAGCTCATACCCCGGCACCGGGCGGCCGGACGTGCCGTAGCGCACCTCGCCCGGCCGGTTGGATAGGAAAATGTGCAACATTTCGGTCGAGCCGAGCCCGTCGAGAATTTCGATCCCGACAGCATCCTGCCAACGCTGCCCGACAGCTTCAGGCAGTGCTTCACCGGCCGAGATACAGCGACGCAACCGTTCGGATCCGGCGCCGCGGCCAAGTCCGGGATGCGCGAGCAAAGCCGCGTAAAGCGTGGGGACCCCGCCGAAGATGCTGGGCTGGAAGCGGCGCATCGTGCTGATCACGGCATCAGGCGTGGGCCGATCGGGCAGTAGCACCGCGGCGGCGCCGACCGACATCGGAAACGTCATGGCGTTCCCGAGCCCGTAGGCAAAAAACAGCTTCGCCGCCGAGAACACCAGGTCATCGGCGCGAATTCCGAGCACCTGAGCACCGTACGTCTCGGCGGTGGCACGCAGGCTGGCATGGACGTGTTTCACGCCTTTCGGCTGACCCGTGGAGCCGGAGGAATACAGCCAGAAAGCGACTTCGTCGTTCGACGTGCATACCGGTGGGACATCGGTGCCCTCGGCGACGAACCGGGAAAACTCGATCTCCGGGTCAGTCAGCACCGATGGCGAGCCGTCGGGGGCGGCCACGATGATCCAGCGCAGCTCCGGCAATTCGGTCAGGATGGGGCGCAAAGCCGGAAGCAGCGGTGCCGACACCACCAGCGCCTCGGCTCGGCTGTCTGCGAGAATGAAACCGGTCTGCTTCGCCGTCAGAAGCGTATTGACCGGGACGGGCACCACGCCGGCGCGGAGGGCGCCCCAGAACGCCACCGGAAAGTCGATCGTATCCAGCATCGCCAGTGCGATGCGGTGTTCACGGGGGATGCCCGCCTGGCGAAGCCCCGCGCCGAAGCAAGCACTTGCGGCGCGCAAAGCCGCATACGTCAGGCTTCGCCACGGATCCTGGAAGGCCAGAGCATCGCCGCATCCCTGTTCGCAGTGCCGGTCCACGAAATACAAGGCGGCATTGGGGTTCGGCTGCATCTGGGGTCTCGCTTCCCGTTGGGCCGCAAGATGCCTTCCGCATCAATCACCAATCAAGCGATCCCTGCCGGCGACAACCGTTCGGTCAATGTCCAGGATCGAAGCCCAGGAAACCGGCGGCCGGAATCGGATTCCCGCCATTTCCGGCGAACAGGCGCGGCATCTGCTGCGGGGCAGGGGCAGAGACGGCCCGTACTGGATGGGCTTGTTTGCGCGCCGCCTGCTTCAGGGTCTTGGACGCGGCGGAATGGCGGAACTCGCTGGCCGTTGCCGCTGAACTTGGCGGGCCGCCGGTTGGACCGGCGCCGTTCGAGAGCAGCAGGAAAGTGATATCGTTGCGGCCAAGATCGACCGAGAGCTGGATCGGTGTCATTCCGAGGACGTTGTGCCCGTTCAGGTCGGCACCGCGGGTGACCGCATCCTGGGCCCCCGCAAGATCGCCACGGTTGATTGCATCGAACAGCGCGTCGGTCGGCTCCATCATAACCGCCGGTTGCGATGCGGGCGCCGCGGTGCCCGGAGAACTCTGCGCTCCCGGCAGACCGGCCGGCGGTGGCGTGACGGGCCGCCCCGTTGTGGTTGGCTGTCCCTGACCACCGATATTCGGTGCGCCGGTGATTCCCCCAAACTGGCCCACGTTGGGTGGCAAATTCATTTGCGCGCGCGCGGGCCCGGCGGTTGTGCCGATCACCGCACCGGCCAGCAACACCGCGGTAGCGCACAATTCCTTGCGAATGCCCCCCAGCGCCATCTTTCCCTCACCGTGCTCAGCTTGGATTCAACCAGCAGAATCCAGCATTGAGGTACAAAGCATACAGGCTCCAGACGAGATAAGGAACAACGAGGTATGCGGCCGGGCGAGAGACGCGCCGAAAGTTGTGGACCGTGAGTGCCAGCACTGGAATGAGCACCAAGACCACCGCTGCGGCCAGTAGCTCACTGCGCAGCGCGAAAAATGCCGGTATCCACAGTGCACTGAGGGCCAGTTGCCAGCCCCAGAGTCGCAATGCACGAGGACTGGCCGCACGCCTCCAGGCCAGCCAGACAGCGACGCCCATAAGGACATAAAGACAAGCCCAGATTGGTCCGAACAACCAGGCCGGCGGTGTTCCCGGAGGGCGCGTGAGCGACAGGTACCACCCACGCTCGGGCCCGGAAACCAGCGCCACGTCGGCTGCGCAGACCAGCAGACAAAGGCCGACAAACCCGATCAGCGCCAGAACGGGCGACATTGGAGCGGACGAGCCGCCGGGCGCCGAGCCCCACTCATTCGGATCCGAAACCTGGAAGACACGATCCTTTCGGCGGATGGGAAACCTGACAATCTTCGATTTAGGTCCCGCGCGCCGAAAACAAAACCCTGTCCGTGGTCACGTGCCCTCGCGTCGCCAGGCAGCGATCAGCAATCCCAGCATTAAAGGCAACGCCGCCCATGCGGGCAAAAGCCGGAATAAATCGATGCCGGTCACCAGATGGGCCCGCCGCCGCTCCAATCCGATCCAGCCATCGCCGGATGCAGCACGACCGGCTTCGGTCCGGCGGAGCTCGGGTACGATGGGGGGAGCGCCAGCTCGACTGCCCTGAAGCCAATGGATCCCGCCGCCTGTTTCGCGAACGAGCTTGGCGAGCTTTGTGGCCGTCGCGCGCAGGTCGGCAATCTCCAGTGGGTTCGCCGCGCCCGCGCCGGCGTAGGCAGTGCGCGGCCCGTCTGTTATGCGCCAAACGCCGGGGCTGGTCGCCGGTACGCTAGCTTTCCAGCGTCCTGGCGAATCGCGGATCAGCTTCACTGTCTGGGTGTTGCCATCCGGATCGGTCACCGTCACTGTGCCGGGCGGCGTCGCCTCGATCGAGCGCCGCTCGATCTGCAATTGCCCGTCGGCAACCCGGGCGGTGATCGCGTTCTCCTCTAAATCCGGCTCTTTCATCAGCCAATGGGCGATCCGGCGCAGCAATTCGGCCTGCGGGCCGCCGCCCTGGTGACCACGAGACCACAGCCAGATCTGGTCCGACAACAACAACGCTGTACGCCCCTGACCGACGCGGTCCATGATCAGCAGCGGACTGCCGTCGGGCGTGCTCATCAGCACCTGCCCATGCACATCCGAGGCGGCGACGCGGCGATACCATGGTCCCCAGGTTGGTGCGACATCGGGCATGCCGGGCGGATTGGCGCCGGCGAGTCCCTCGGTGACCGGGTCGCGGCTGCCGGTCGCCGTCACACGCGGACGAAACTCACCGTTGACCACCGCGTCGTAACGCATTGGCCCAGCGGGAAGCACGTCCGCCAGCGGCGTCTCGGCAAGGCTGGTGGGGCCGGCGAATTCCGGACCGACGCTCAACAGCAGTGCGCCACCCTGGTGGACGTACTGGGAAATGTTTTCAAGATAAGGAAGCGGCAGCAAACCGCTGTTCTGGAACCGATCGAGAATGATCAGGTCGAACTGATTGATCTTCTGCTGGAACAGTTCTCGGACCGGGAAGGCGATCAGCGACAATTCGTTCAACGGTGTCAGGTCGTCCTTTTCGGGTGGACGGAGAATGGTGAAATGCACCAGATCGACCGCTGGATCGGCCTTCAGCAGCCGCCGCCAGGTCCGCTCACCAGGATGCGGCTCGCCAGAGATCAGCAGGACGCGCAGGCGATCACGCACGCCGTTGATCTCCACCACGGCACGGTTGTTCAGCGTGGATACTTCGCCGGGCAGCTCGTCGGCGGCAAATTCGATGACCGTTGGTCCGGCGCGGGTGATCGGCACGTCGAAGCTCTGCGGCTGATCGACCGGGACGCTCTCGACCACCGGCGGATCGCCATCCCGGCGAATGGTGACGCGGACTGCCTTCCCCTGGTCGTCCTCGCCGAGATCGTCCACCGCGAAGCGCAGCGTCACGCTCTTGCCGACGATCCCGTAACTGGGCGCATTGATCACGCGTATGCGCCGATCAACCTCTTCACCGCGTGCCGGGATCAGCACGTTCAACGGGGCACCGCCGAGGGAAGCAGCCTGGGACGTGGCGGGAATGTCGTGCACCTGCCCGTCGGTGATCGCGATCGTACCAGCGAACCTGGCACGCGGTATGTCCGCCAGGGCCTGATCGATCGCGGCAAACAGCCGGGTGCCTGAATTACCGCTCTCCGGCACCGTGATGGTGCGCAGTTCCAGGTCGCGCAGTTTGTCGGCCTGATCGGTCAGGGCTGCGCGCGTCGCGTCGGCCAGCCGCGCGCGCTCGCCCACCTGCATCGACGCGGTGTGGTCGACGACCAGCAGGCCGATGTCAGGTAGGCCCTCCTGCGTTTCCTGCACAAGCCGGGGTCCGGCAAGCCAGAGCAGCAATACCGCGAAGGCGAATGCGCGCAGCACGGTGCCGCTCGCCCGCCGCCATGCTGCCAGTCCGAGCCCGATTGCGCAGATTGCGGCAAGCGTCAGCAGCAGGCCGAGCGGGATCAGCGGATCGAACCGTAGCGCGGCGATGGCCTGGTGCAGTTCCGTGTAGTTGCCCAACGCTTATTGCCCCAGCCGTTCAAGGATGGCTTTCACGTGCACCTGGTCGCCCTTGTAGTTGCCGGTCAGCGCATACATCACGACGTTGACACCGAAACGATAGGCGAGCGTGCGCTGCCGCTCGCCGCCCGGAATCACCGCATAGGGATAATGGCCGTCGCCATCGACCGCCCAGGCCGATGCCCAGTCGTTGCCGCCGATGATCACCGGGCTGACATCGTCGTTGCTGCGGTCCTGGCCCTGCTGCACCCACACAGTGCCGCCGTCGTATCGCCCGGGGTAATCCCGCAGCAGATAGAAGGTGCGCGCCAGCACGTGGTCGATCGTGAGTGGCGTGAGCGGCGGCACGACAAGACCACGGGCGGCACGCTGCAGCGCCTCTCCGGCGCCCGGGGCGAAGCCGGCGCCGGATCCCGAATCCCGCGTGTCGATCAGCAAGATGCCGCCGCGGCTCATGTAGTCATTCAGCGCTGCCGCGGCGGCGGGGCTCAACGGAGAGGCATCGGCTGTGACGGGCCAGTACAGCAGGGGATAGAAGCTCAGATCGGTGGTGCCCGGGGTGATCGGATCCGGCTCGTCCAGCGTCGCTGCCGTACAGGGCGTTGACATATTCGGAAAGTCCCTCAAGGCCCTGCTTGGCAATGCTGTCAACCTGCGGGTCGCCACTGACGATGTAACCCAGGCGAGTGCCCAGTGCCGGGTTGGCGACGTGGTCGAGCTCGGCGCGCGCGGGCAGTGGGTGGAGAAGTCCGGTTCCGAGCATGCCGATGGCGAACAACGCGGCAATCCGTCGGGCTGTGGTGGGCCGCAGCAATCCGCGCATCAGAAGCGAGATCAGCAAGTCCAGTGCGAGCAGAACCACGGCGACGGTCAGCAGCCATGGGCCGACAGCACGTTCCGGCACCGCCGCCGTCAGCGGCTCGACATGCGACCCAATCATCGGCGCGGCTTCCGGCGGGTCCAGCACGCTCGACAGGTTCAGTGCCTGACGACCATTCTCCGGCCCGTAGAGGCCTGGCGGATGCTGTGGGGACGGCGGTGTCCGGCCGAATTGATCGGCGGCAAGGCCGATGGCCGCCTGGGGCGGCGCCGATAGCAGGCCGAATCCGTCCAGGGTCTGCACCGGCGCGAGCACGTCATGGCCCGGCGCGGTCTGGACGCCGGCGGAGAGAGCCACCAGGCGGCGCAGCATATTCACGAACAGCCCCGACAGCGGCAGGTTGGACCAGTCGTCGTTCGCGGTAACATGGAACAGCACGACGCGCCCATTCCCTTTCGCTGCCTCGGTCACCAGCGGCGTCCCATCAGCCAGCGCCGCCCAGGTGTGCGCTGCGAGTGTCGCCGACGGTTCCGCCAGCACCTGCCGCGAGACCGTCACGTCCGGCGGCACTGCCAGCCCGGCAAACGGGGAACCTGGCGGAAATGCCGCCAGCCCGGCTGGCCGGCTCCATGACAATGCGCCGCCCAGTTGGCGATCGCCGCCCAGCAGCCTGACCGGGAGCAGATCGTCGGTCTCGCCGATCGGCTCGGCTGCGGTGCGCGGTCCCGCCATGCGGATCAGCAAGCCGCCATTCTCAACCCATTTCGCCAGTGCATCACGGGCCGGCCCGTCCGGCAGCGGATTGTCGGCCAGCACGAGGACGGAAATATTCCTCGTCAGCAATTGCTGGATGGTGCCCTGCCGCACCTCGGTATAGGGCTGCAAGGCACGGTTCAGATAATAAAGAGAGCCGACGAACGGCGCATTGGCCGTCTCGGGATTGTCGGTCACCAGCCCGACTGGTCGCCGGCGCCAGCGTTCGTCGAGGAGAATCACCGATCCGGCGGACGGCGCGTCGGCCAGCACGAGCCGGGTTAGCCGGTTGCGCAACTCCGGCGGCAGCACCAGCGCCGCGCTGCCGGTGCGCGCGCCGGCGGGCAGGTCCACTGTGGCCTCGGCGAGTGTCCGCCCATCACCGGTTTGCGCCAGCACCTGCACCTTCGCGGCGGCCGGCTCCGGCGCCTGGGCGACGCGGGCGATCAGGCTATCGGCCGTGCTGCCTGGCGGCAGCAGCAGCCGCGCCGGAGCGTCGCAGCAAAGCTCGGTGACGTTTCCGGCGCTGCGCAACGCCTGAGAGAATGAGGAAAATGCCGGTCCATCGGTCAGGCCGTCGGCCAGATAGACCACTGAGCTGTCAGGATACTTCCAGGTGGCCAGGGCGGCGGCGGATGCGGCGCGGTCCACCGGCCAAGGTTCCGGATGCATCGCGGCCAGCCGGGCGCGCAGTTCCGACGGCGGTATCAGCGGTGTGATTGCCGGCGCGGCGCCGGTATCCGCGGGCGCGGTGGGCAGCAGCGCGACGCGGCGGCCGGCACGGGCCGCGCGGTCGAGCACGATATCCGCGGCCTGTACGCGCCGCGCCCAACCGGTGGCCGAGGACCAGCCATTGTCGAGCGCGAGCAGGTACCGGACCGGTGCCGGGGAGTGCGGAGCCGGCGTCCAGTATCGGCCCGGCCAGGCCGATGATCACCAGCCCGGCGGCGATGCAGCGGAGGAGCAACAGCCACCACGGCGTGCGCGCCGGGGTTTCCTCGCGGGCTTTCAGGCCGAGCAGAAGGCGGATGGCCGGGAACATTTCCCGGCGCGGCGCCGGTGGCGTGACCCGCAGCAGCCACCAGAGCAGGGGCAGCGCGGTCAGCGCCAGCAGGACCCAAGGTGCGGTGAAGATCATGATCGAGCAAAGACCATCACTAAAGCGAATTCACTTCGCCGGACGACAGCATCACTCCACGTCTCCGGTAAAGCGCGGGAGAGGTGAACGCAGTACCGTCCGTTGCGGCGGCCGCGTGGGCACATTCAACGCGCCGCCATCGCCGTATACAGCCCGAGCAACGCGGCCTCCGGAGAATGGTCAGTGCGATGGATCGAGAAGCTGAACCGGGCTGCCGCGCACAGGTCTCGCAAACCGTCCTGCTGGGCGCGCAGCTTTTCGGTGTAAGCTTGGCGGATGCCTTCGACGCGTGGGATCAACGTCTCGCCGTCGCGCTCCAGGCCGCGAAACCGGATCCGGCCGGAATAAGGGAGCAGTTCCTCGGCAGGGTCGAGAATTTGCAACAGCGTACCGGTCACCGGGATGCCGGCCAACCGGGCGATGACTGCCTGGATTTCCGGCAGCGGCGACAGGAAATCGCCGAGCAGGACGACCCTTGCATGCCGCGGCAGCCGCATGTCGGGGGGCAGCCCAGGGCTGTCGGCGTCGGCGTTGGACAGTGCCTCGGCCAGCCGATCCAGGCCGGCGCGGCCGGCCAGCGGACGGCTGTCGGTGTCGATCAGCGACACTCGCTCGCCGCCACGCAACAGCAGCGCCGCCAATGCCAGCAGGAGCAGTGCGGCACGCTCCTGCTTTTCCACCGATGCCAGCGCCGATCGCCATCGCATGCTGGCCGACGCATCGTGCCAGAGGCACACGGTCTGTGCTGCCTCCCACTCGGTTTCGCGGACGAACCAGCCGTGCGGCTCCGGTCGCCCGGATTTGGCCGACTGCCGCCAGTCGATGCGGGCCACCGCATCGCCGGCGACGAAGGGGCGGAACTGCCAGAAACTGTCGCCAGGGCCGACACGGCGTCGGCCATGCACACCTTGCGCCACCGTCGCAGCAACCCGCTCGGCGGCGACCAGCAGCGGTGGCAGGCGCGAGGCCAGCGCCTCCGCCCGCCGCGCGCCGACATGGATGGCGGCGTTAGCCAAGACGTTCGACCAGCCGGTCGATGACCTGTTCCAGCGTGATTCCTTCGGCGCGGGCCGAGAATGTCAGCGCCATGCGGTGCCGCAGCACGGGTCGGGCGAGCGCCGCGACATCGTCGACGCTGGGCGCCAGACGCCCTTCGAGCAGGGCGCGCGCCCGGCACGCCAGCATCAGCGCCTGCGAGGCCCGCGGGCCGGGGCCCCACGCCACGTGCTTGCGGACGGTCTCATCCTGACTCGAGTCCGGCCGGCCACCCCGGACCAGCGCAAGGATCGCGTCCAGCACGGTCTCGCCCACCGGAACGCGGCGGATCAGCGCCTGCGCGCCGATCAGCTCCTCGGCGTTCATGGCCGGAGAGGGACGCTCTTCCACCGCGCCGGTGGTGGCCAGCAGCATCGTCCGTTCGGCCTCCAGGTCCGGGTAGCCGACATCGACCTGCAGCAGAAAACGGTCGAGCTGCGCCTCGGGCAGCGGATAGGTGCCTTCCTGCTCGATCGGATTCTGGGTCGCTAGCACATGGAATGGGCGCGGTAGGACGTGCTCATGTCCCCCTGCCGCCACCCGTCGCTCCTGCATCGCCTGTAGCAGCGCCGACTGGGTGCGAGGGCTGGCGCGGTTGATTTCGTCGGCCATGAGCAACTGGCAGAACACCGGCCCGTGCACGAAGCGGAAGCTGCGGCGGCCGGCGGATTCCTCGAGCACCTCGCTGCCGACGATGTCGGCGGGCATCAGGTCAGGGGTGAACTGGATACGCTTGGTGGCAAGCCCCAGCACCACCCCAAGTGTCTCGACCAGGCGGCTTTTGCCCAGCCCTGGAAGCCCGACCAGCAGCACATGGCCGCCGCAGAGCAGAGTGATCAGGGTCTCGTCCACAACCTCCTGCTGGCCGAAGATGATCCGGCCGATCGCCGTCCGCACCGCCCCGATGCGGTTGCCGAGCGCCTCTACCTCGTGCAGGACGGGATGATCCGCCGCGGAATGAAGCCCATTTGCCATGCTGGCCGACATCCAAGTCTCCGCCGATGAGTTTCGCGATCTGCCGACATATTGGCACTTTTCGCGAGAGGGGGAGGCTCCCTATATCGCGTTCTGGGATGAGCCGGGAAACTGACGCTCGTCCGCACCGCATGAAAGGAGACGTGAATGATGCCGGTTTTCCCGTGCCAACGGGCGACCCAGCGCGCGCTCCTCTATTTGTCGTCGCCGGTACCGTGAGCGGGGTGGAAAAAGCGCCGGCTGTTTCCGGCAAGATTCCAACCGGCGGACTGGCCATGGCGGCTCTGGCACGCCCGCCCCGACCGAAGCGCGTCCCCGTTGAGTGCGGCGATCTGCCGTTCGTGATCCAGCGCGATGGCACTTGGATGTACCGCGGAACGCCGATCGGGCGGAAGGAGCTGGTCTGCCTGTTCGCCGGAGTGCTGAAACGGGAGGCGGATGGATCGTTCTGGCTGGAAACGCCCGCGGAGCGCGGCCGGATCCAGGTGGAAGACGCCCCTTTCGTCGCGGTGGAGTTGGACTGGACGGGCGACGGGCGACGGCAAATTCTGTCCTTCCGCACCAACGTGGACCAGGTAGTGACGGCCGGTCCTGAACATCCGATCCGTATCGCGCACGACATCCTGACATGCGAACCAACTCCCTACATCCGCGTCCGCCCCGGCGCCGGTGACTTCTGGGTGGAGGCGCGGATCGGTCGCGCGGTGTACTACGAACTGGTGGCGCTCGCTGTCCCCGATTGGGTCGGGTGCAGGCGGATGCTGGGCGTATGGTCGAGCGGGGTGTTTTTCCCATTGGGCGAGATGCCGCCCGGTGAGGATTGAGCCGCACAAGGTGAATAGCGCCGAGTTACGACGGCGTTTGAGCTGCGTACTGCGCGCCGAGGTACCCGGCAGGCTGACCGGCGGCAACGAGTTGCTGGCGGCGTTGACGGGCGTTCCCGTCCCCGCTGCCGTGCTGGTTGGTTTCATCCTGGGCGATGCGCCGTGCGTGCTGTTGACCAAACGCAATGAGCACTTGAAGCGACACGCCGGGCAGGTGAGCTTTCCTGGCGGCCGTATTGATCCGACCGATAGCGACGCGGTGGCGGCTGCTTTGCGCGAAGCGCAGGAGGAGATCGCTCTGGACCCGACACAAGTCCAGGTGCTCGGACGTATGGGTGATTTTCTGACCGGCACCGGGTTCCGGATTACCCCGGTGATTGGATTGCTTCCGGCGGGCCTGCGCTTCGAGCCGGCACCCGGCGAGGTCGATGATGTGTTCGCACTGCCGCTCGACGTGCTGCTGGATCCGGCCGCGCCGCGCCGCGAGCGGCAGGAGCGCAACGGCATCTCGCGCGACGTCTGGGTCTGGCCGCACCCCAATCATTATATTTGGGGCGCAACCGCCGCGATCCTGGTGCATCTGGCCCAACAGTTGCGCAGCGCACCCGATGCTGCGGTTCTTTGAACTGGGGCTGTTCCTGTCGCCGTTCCTGCTGTTCGGCGTCTGGCGCCTCGCCCTGGCACGTGGCTTTCCTTCTACCCCGGCGGTCGCGGCGGCGGCCGGTTTGCTGGTGCTGACGATCGGGCTGCTCTGGTGGTTCGTCGCGGATCGTGCCCTTCCACCCGGCTCGTCCTATGTGCCGGCGCAATTTGAACACGGCCATATCGTGCCGGGGCATGCCGGCCCTGAGGTAACCGATTGAACGAGGCACCGGCTCAGCGGATTGCACCGCCGGGATTCCTGCGCGATCCGGGTCTCCGGGCAGTTCTGGCGGCGCTGCCCGATGCGCGGGTGGTGGGTGGCGCGGTACACGATGGCCTGCTGGGGAACGACGTGGCGGATATCGACCTTGCCACCCGGCAATCACCCGAAGCAGTGACACGAGCGTTGCAGAGCGCCGGGATCCGGGTGATCCCCACCGGTCTGGACCATGGAACGGTGACCGCGCTCGTTGGCGGACGGGGTATCGAGATCACCACGTTGCGTCGTGACATCGAAACTGACGGCCGCCACGCCGTGGTCGCCTTTACCGATGACTGGCGAGCCGACGCGGCACGGCGGGATTTCACGATCAACGCGCTGTCGATGGCGCCTGACGGATCGGTGTTCGACTATTTCGATGGGCTGGCGGATTTGCGCGACCACCGGATCCGCTTCGTGGGTGATCCTGCACGGCGTATCACCGAGGACTATCTGCGTGTTCTGCGCTTCTTCCGTTTCTTCGCCCGCTACGGGCGCGAGCGGCCGGATGCGGTTACCCTGGGAGCGTTGCGCGACGGCGTTGCGGGTCTTAGCGGCCTGTCCGTCGAACGGGTGTGGGGCGAGCTGAAACGCATCCTGATGACGCCTGATCCCTCCATCGCGGTGGCACTGATGGCTGAGCTGGGTGTGCTGGCAGCCGCGCTGCCCGAAGGTGCGAACCCGACCGCGCTTGCCGCGCTCGTCGCGTCCAGCGCACCGGCGGACCCCATGTTGCGGCTTGCCGCGCTGCTGACAGGTGATGCAGACGCAGTGGCCGACCGGTTGCGGCTGGCCAACAACGAGCGTGCGCGCCTGACCGCATTGCAGTCGGGTCCCGTGCCGCGGCCGCCGGATGATGATGACGCGCTGCGCCGGATGCTGGCCGACAATGACCGCACCATCCTCATCGATCGCGCCTGGTTGGCCGGCGGCAATCAGCCTGACTGGGAAGGATTGCGGAAGCGGATCGCCGCGCTTCCCCTGCCGGTGTTTCCGTTGGAAGGGCGGGACGTCCTGGCCCTGGGCCTGGCGCCGGGTCCGCCCGTTGGCGCATTGCTTTGGTCCACGCGACACTGGTGGTTGCAACGCGGCTGCACCCCCGATCGGGCCGCCTGCCTCGCGGAACTCGGCCGACGGGCGTCTGGCCGCTCAACGGACGACGGCTGATCCAAGCCGGCTCAATGCTGATCCGAAGCGGGCCTGATCCGAAGCGGGTTGCGCCACGTTATCAGGCGGCGTGCTGTTCGCGTGCCCTATCGAGCCGCGCCAGCATTACGTCTCGCGTGACGCGCACATGCGCGGCGCCGAGATCGGCGGCCCGGCTGGCGTCACGCTTGCGAAACGCCGCGAGCAATGCGCGGTGCTCGCGCACTACCCGCCTCAGATAACCCGGTTCATGACCGACCAGACGCACCAGCATGCGTCCGAAATCGATGTATCGTGATACCGGGTCAATGATCAGCGGATTGTTGCTGCTTGTGTTAATGAAGCGGTGAAAGTCCCGGTTGGCCAACGAGATCGACTGCATGTTGGCGGCCTCCGCCGCCCGCTCATGCCGGGCCTGAATCTCTTCCAGGTGGCGCAGTTCCGAAGGGCGCGCATCCTCGGCGAAGCGGCGCGCCATGTATGATTCAAGCGCCTCACGAAACTCGTAAATGTGGAACAGCCGGGCGCGATCAAGCCCGTGCACGCGCGCGCCGCGATTGGGGAATATCTCAACCAGTCCTTCGCCTTCCAGAAGCTGAAGCGCTTCCCGCACTGGCTGAACGCTCACTCCGAGCCGATCGGCCACCGCCTGCATGCGAACCCAGCTTCCGGGCTCGATCGCCGCTTCGAGTATCTCGTGTCGGAGCCGCTCGGCGACACGCCGGTAGCCAGTCTCCGGTAGCCGATCCCGCTGTCCCCGCACACGACCTCCACGACCTCGGTCATATATGATCTTGACCAGTTTGATAGGAAGCGCAAGCATCGGAGCAACGATCGGAACGACGACGTTCAAGAAGGGCTCAGGCAAATGACGAAAATCACCGGGCGGCTGACCCGTCGGGATCTTGGCCGCGGAATCGCCGGCGTGGCGGCGGCAACTGGATTGACGGCCAGGCGGGCTGAGGCCAAGCCTATCACGTTGAAAATGTGGATGCATCTGCACCCACCGCGGCTTCCCGTTGACAAGCGGATCATCGCCGCTTTCGAGCAAGCCAACCCGGATGTGACGGTGCAGTACCGAAGTCTTCCCGCCGTCTGAGTATGGGACCAAGCTGCTCACGGCCTTCGCGGCCGGCGCCGGGCCGGATTTCTTCAACTGGAGCTCGTCTTACACCGCCGAGTATCATCATTCCGGCATCATTGCTCCGGTTGATTTCGCCGCGATGGGGTACCCGGATGAAAATGCCCTGACCAGCCAGTACGCGGCCGGGTTCCAGGGGGCTCGCTTCGACAACAAGCTGTTTGGCGTGCCGAGCGAGGTGAGCAACTATGCGTGTTACAGCAATAACCAAATCTGGGGGTCCGCCCATCTCGACCCGATGAAGGACTTCCCAAGGACCTGGGAAGAACTGGCCAAGGTCGCCGATACGCTGACGATGCGTGATCATTCCGGTGTGCCGGTCAGGCGCGGCTACGATTTCGACTGGTCCAGTCCGAACATCTACTACCTGACTTTAAGCACCATGATGCATCAGTTGGGCGTTGATGTGGTTGACGAGGCAACCGGCCGCGCCAACCTCGATACCGATGCCGCACGGCAAGTGATGCAGTACTACGCCGAGTGGGTGAGAAAGTTGCGGCTTGGTGGTCCGCAATACATCAAATCGCGGATCGCCTTCCTCGACGGCAAATTGGGCAGCGAGGGCAGTTTCGGCGTCTGGGGAATTCCGCAGATGCACACGGCAAAACTCGATTTCAGTGTCAGCCCCGCCCCGCGCTGGCCAGGTGGCACCAACCGCGGTTTTGACGCTTATGCTTTCTACATGATGGTGAACGCCCGGACGCCGGCACCGGTCCAGCATGCGGCATGGAAGTTGGCGCGCGCCTATGTCGATCACGCGCCCGAGTTGTTCCAGGCGGCCGGGCTGTTTGTCCCGCGCGAGGACGTCATGGCGACCGCGGCGTTCAAGTCCGACCCGTGGGTTTCTGTGTTCATGGATGAGTTGAAGTTGGCGAAATTCTCGCCCCGGCTCGTCGGCTTCGACCAGGTGGTGGGCGCGCTGGTCGCCGCCCGCGACCAGATTATTGAAGCGGGCCAGCCGGTTGGGCCGGTGCTGAAAGATCTGAATGCTCAAGTGAACACGATTATTCAACAGGAGCTGAAGACCTGACGCGCTAACGGTCTGGTTTGGTGAGCAGTCATTCCTCGATCGCGTCCGCGGCGCGTTCGCGGATTGCGAGAGCGGGGCGACGTCGGGCACTGAAGCCGCAGAGCTGGGGCTTGGCATTCGTCCTGCCGGTGGTTGCCTTCTTCGCGGTGTTCAATGTCTTCCCGGTTCTATACGGTCTTTATCTCAGCATGACGCGGGCAAGCCTGCTCACGCCGCCACACTGGACCGGCCTGGATAATTTCCTCGCGCTTCACTCGGACCCGCTGTTCCGCCTGGCGCTCGGGAATACCCTTGTTTTCGTGCTGGGGAGCACGGTTCCGGTGTGGTTCGCGTCGCTCGGCGCGGCCTTGCTGTTTCACCAGACTTTCCCGGGCCGCGATATCCTCAAGACGCTGTTTTTCCTGCCTGTGCTTCCGCCGCTCGTTGTCGTCGCCGTCGTCTGGAAAGTGCTGCTGAACCCGATCGGGGTGATGACGTGGCTCGTCGGGTGGGTCTGGGGCCAGGGTGAAATCTCCTGGCTCTATAACACAACCCTCGCCCCGCTGGTGATGATCGTTGTGCACGATTGGGCGGCTATTCCGTTCTACATGATGATATGGCTCGCCGGACTGGCGACGCTGTCGTCGGAAATCAGCGAGGCCGCGCATATCGATGGCGCCGGGCCGGCGCGGACGTTCTGGCATGTCGAACTGCCGCAACTGCGCGGAACGGTTGTGTTGGTTTGCGCACTTAGCTCGATCGGTGCCTTCCAGACCTTCACGCTGCAGGTACGTGCTCAGCAACGACCAGGGGGGACCGGTCAACTCCACGCTGGTTCTCGGACTCCTGATCTTCAAGCAAGGCTTTCAGTTCTTCCGCATGGGCTATGCCGCCGCGCTCTCGGTCGTACTGTTCGCCATGATCCTTGCCGTTACTCTTATCCAGCTAAAGCTGAGCCGGCGTGCGCATTAGGCACCCATCCCGCCCCGGAGGCGCATCAAAATTGGTGTTCTTCGTCGTTGCCTTGGTGCTGGCGGTGGTGTTCGCCTTCCCGCTATGGTTCATGGTCTCGTCCGCGTTCAAGGCGGAAAGCGAGATCATGGAGGTGCCAATTCATTGGCTGCCGCATGATTTTCAGGGGTGGGAGCAGTTTCGCAACGCGGCGTCGGTGTCGCCGCTCTGGCGCTATCTGTTCAACAGCGCGCTTGTGTCCAGCATACAGGTGGCAGTGACCGTCTTCTTTGGGGCACTCGCCGGGTTCGGTTTTGCCAAGTATAGGTTTCGGTTCCATCGACTATTGTTCTTCTTCGTTATTTCGACCATGATGATCCCGTTTCAGATACTGGTCGTTCCCCTTTTCATGGAGATCCATGCCTTCGGCTGGGAGAATAGTTATGTTGGCCTCATCGTCCCCGGCATGATGAACGCCTTTGGCGTGTTCATGATGCGGCAATACGCGGCTGACCTTCCTGACGAGTTGCTTGAGGCCGGGCGCGTCGACGGTGCCGGCGAGTTCCACATGTTCATCCGTATCATTCTGCCGCTGCTCGCCCCCGCCATGACAAGCCTCGGCATTCTTGTGTTCATCTGGAGTTGGGGCGCGTTTCTCTGGCCACTGGTCGTTGTGCAGGATCGGAGCCTGCAAGTGCTGGCCGTTGGCCTGACCGACTACAGCCAAAGCTATTCGCGGCCACCCATGTGGGGCGCGGCAATGGCCGCTTCCACCGTGGCCACGCTGCCCATCGCCTGCCTGTTTGCGTTCTTTCAGAGGTACTTCATCAAGGGCCTGACCGCGGCGGCGGTCAAAGGCTGACCACCGCCGATTGGTCAGGTCAGCGCGCGCCTAAACCTCGGGCGCAGCACCCACGTAATGGAACTGATGCGTCGCGTCGCCGAGCGGATAGGCGGGGTTATACTGCACCTGGAAGATCGATACCGCCGTTGAAGCAAGATCCCCCCTCGAGTCGAACGACACGTCGCCCTGCACCAGTTTGAGATGGGTGGACAGCATCGCCTCCCGCACCGCATCGCGGGTGACCGGCTTGCCGGACGCCGCCACCCGCCGGATCGCATCCAGGATGACCCGCGTTGCGTCATAATAGGTCACTGAATAGTCCGCCGGGTTCTGTTTCATCGCGGCTTTGAACTTCTCGACCCAGGCCTGGACGTCAGGCTGGTCGAGCACATGACTTGCCGCGGAAGTGGCGTACCAGCCCTGGATGGCCGGCATCGCGCTGCCGGTCAGCATGTCAGGCGTATGCACGCCGTCGCCGCCGCCTTTGACGGCATTCGGGATGATATCGTACGATTGCTTGGCAACTTTTGCGCCGGCCATCGGATCACCACCGTAATACAGGCCTTGTGTGTCGAGGCTCTTGGCGCGGGTCAGCACAGCGCTGTAGTCGGCGTTCAGCGGATCGAGCCGGTCGCGGATCACCACCGTCATGCCGATCTTCGCCGCCTGCGCGGCGAACGCGTTAGCCATCCCAACGCCGTAAGCGCCGGTATCGTCCAGCACCACCACCTTCTGTATTTTCAGGACTTTGCCGAAATAGTTCGCCAGTCCAGGCCCCTGATAGGCATCCGTGGTGACGGTGCGGAAAAAGTTCGGCTTCCCGCCCGGATGAAAGACCCCGGCGAATTTGGGATCGTTCAGATCGGGGCTGGTGGCGCTGCCGCTGATCGTCGCCATGCTCGCCTGACTGAGAATAGGAACCGCGGCCTTGGCGGACCCGCTGTTCAGCGGGCCGACAGCGGCGATCACCGACGGGTCGGCGACCATCCGGCGCGCGTTGGTCGCAGCGAGCGCGGGATCGTACTGGCCGGTCGTCGGCGATCCGTCGTCCAGCAGCAGGAACCCGATCTTGTATCCGCCGACGCCGCCCTGTGCGTTGGCCTCATCGATGGCGAACTGTGTGGCGTCCCGCACGATCCGTGACTGCTGAGCCAACTCACCGGTGAGCGGTATGCTCATGCCGATGGACAGCGCTTTTTTTTCGTCTGCATGTGCACCGATGAAAGGCACCGTCAGCGCGGCGGCAGCGAGAACGAATGTCTCGCGCCTGGCGACGTTCGGCATCGCAAGTCTCCCTGTTTGTTTGTTGCCACCACTTTGGCGCGGACGCTCGCTTGACACAAGCCGCTCAGCCACTCCCTATTTTCGGTTCATGCAAGGACAGAGCTGGTGGTGGAAGTAACCGCACTGGATCGGACGGTAGAAGGACGGGCGCAGGCGATTGCGCGGGACCCGGTTGCCCTGCAGGTGGTCTGGCGACGGCTGATCGCCATCGCGGACGAAGCGGCGGCGACGCTTCGCCGCACATCGTTTTCTCCGACCGTACGGGAGTCGAACGACTTTGCCTGCGTCATATTCGATGCGGTGGGCAATGCGATGGCGGAAAACACGATCGGTATTCCGTCGTTCAACATGACGCTGTCGCGCACGCTCGCCCATTTCCTGTCGATCCGCTCCGCCGGCGACTGGCAGGACGGTGATGTCGGGATCTGCAACGACCCATGGCTGACCTCGGGGCATCTGCCGGATATCACGGTGGTTGCGCCCGTGTTTCATCAGCGGCGGCTGGTCGGCTGGACCGGCAGCGTCGCGCATCAGGCTGACCTTGGTGGCATCGGCTGGGCGGCCGACGCGCGGGACGTGTTTGAGGAAGGCATTCGCATCCCGCCGCTGCTGTTCATGAAGGCCGGCGTTGTGGTGCCGGAGGTGGAGCAATTCCTGCGGGCGAATTCGCGGCTGCCCGATCAGGTGCTGGGCGACATCGCCGCCCAGGTCGCGGGCGGGGATGCCGCGGGACGCGGATTGCGCGACCTGCTGCGGCGTGAGGCAATCGCTGACCTGGCGCCCGTCTCGCGTGCGGTGTGCGAGCGATCCGAGCGTGCCATGCGCCGGGCCATCAGCGAGATCCCCGACGGGGACTATCAGGCGGCCATCGACCTCGACGGTACCGGCGAGGAGGATATCCATCTCGCGCTGAAGATCAGCAAGCGCGGCGAGGAACTGTTCCTGGACTATACCGGCACCTCTCCCGAGGTCGGGCGTGCGCTGAACGTGGTAACCAACTATACCGTCGCATATTCCTGCTATCCGCTGAAATGCGCGCTGGATCCGGGAACGCCGCGCAACGAAGGATCTTATCGTCCGATTCATGTACAGGCGCCCGAGGGTTGCATTCTGAACCCGCGCTTTCCGGCACCGGTGAATGCGCGCCAACTGGTTGGTCACTGCCTTTCAGCGGTGATCTACAAGGCACTTGCGCCCGTGCTGGGGGAACGAATCCTGGCCGAGTCCGGCAGTGCGCCAACCCTGCGCGTGGTGATCACCGGCCGGCGGGAGGACCGGCGCCGCTATGGCGCGATCCTGTTCATCAATGGCGGCATGGGCGCGCGAGCGGGGCGGGACGGGCTGTCCGCGACGTGTTTTCCGTCCAGCGTGATCTGTGGCTCAATGGAGGTCATCGAAACGCAGGCGCCGCTGCGCATCTGGCGCAAGGAGCTGGCGACAGATTCCGGCGGTGCCGGGCAGTTCCGCGGCGGGCTGGGACAGGATGTGGAGCTGGAACTGAGCACCGCCGAACCCGCCACCCTGTCGCTGTTCGTCGAGCGCATGCAGCACCCGGCGCTCGGGGTGCTAGGCGGCGCCGCCGGGGCGCCATCGCGCGTAGCCTGGAACGGGCGCGAGAGCGGCTTTCCGCTGAAGGGCCGCAGCCGGATGCAGGGCGGTGACCGGCTGGTGGTGCGCTATCCCGGCGGCGGCGGCTTCGGCGACCCGCGTGCAGCGTGACCGCGCCGCCGTGCGCGCCGACCTGGAGGCGGGCCGCATCTCGGCGCGCACCGCCGGCGAGGAATACGGGTTATGATGCAGTTCCTGGCCGGCGCCGATGTCGGCGGCACCTTCACCGATATCGTTCTGTACGATACGGCCAGTGGCACGCTGGCGCTGCACAAGCTGCTGACCACGCCGGACGATCCACGCCGCGCGATCATCGAGGGGCTTGGTGCAATGCCGGCGCGGGCCGGCCTGGTGGTGCATGGCACGACGCTGGTGACCAACGCGCTGATCGAGCGGCGCGGCGTGAAGACCGGTCTGATCACCACCGAAGGTTACCGCGATGTGCTGGAGATCGGCTCGGAGCTGCGCTATGATTCGTTCGATCTTCAGATCGAACGGCCGGACCCGCTGGTGGAACGGCGCTTGCGGCTGACGGTCCGCGAGCGGCTCGGCGCCGACGGCGAAGCGGTGCTGCCACTGGATGAGGCGGGAATGCGCGTCGCGGCTCGCGCACTGCGCGATGCCGGCGTGCAATCGATTGCGATCGCCTTTTTCAATGCCTATCGCAACCCGGCACACGAGGAGCAGGCGCAGCGCATCGTGGAAGACGAATGCCCGGGCATCGCGGTCTGCACCTCGAGCGGATATCGCGCCGGAGATACGCGAGTTCGAGCGGTTTTCCACCTGCGTGGCGAATGCGTACATCTCGCCGATCGCCAACCGGTATCTGTTGGAACTGGAACGGTCGCTGGCGGTGCCGTTGTTCGTGATGCTGTCCGACGGCGGCATCACCACGGCGCGTGCCGCGACGGCGCAGCCGATCGCACTGGTGGAATCGGGTCCGGCGGCGGGAACCATGGGTGCAGCGTTCCTGGCCCGCCAAGCGGGATGGGATGACGTGATCGCCTTCGACATGGGCGGTACCACGGCGAAGCTCAGCCTGATTCACGGTGGCCGGCCGCATCGCACGCATGAACTGGAGGTCGCGCGCCTCGCGCGGTTCAAGAAGGGCAGCGGCCTGCCCCTGCGGCTGCCGGCGATCGAGCTGATCGAGATCGGCGCCGGGGGCGGCAGCATCGCCGCAGTCGATGAGTTGGGGCTGCTGGGTGTCGGGCCGCGCAGCGCCGGGGCGGTGCCGGGACCGGCCTGCTATGGCGCGGGCGGAGAAGACCCGACCGTCACGGATGCGGACCTGCTGCGCGGCTACCTGTCGCCTGATAGATTCCTGGGCGGGCGCATGCGGCTGGACCGCACCCGGGCCGAAGCCGCCATTGCCCGGCTCGGGCGCCGGCTTGATCTGGACACGATCGCGACGGCGGACGGCATCGCCCGCGTGGTCGATAACAACATGGCCACCGCGGCGCGTGTGCATATCGCCGAAGCGGGCACCGATCCGTTGCGCTACCGCATGGTGGCGTTCGGGGGCGCCGGCCCGGTGCACGCCTATGAGCTCGCGCGCCTGCTGGACATCAGGGAGGTGATCTTCCCGCGTGGGGCGGGGGTGGCATCGGCAATCGGCATGCTGGTGGCGCCGCGCAGCGTGGAGCTGACCCGCAGCCTGGTCGTCGGGCTCGGCCGGTTGGATTGGGATCAGGCTGCCGCGGTGCTGGCGGACCTGACGGCGCGTGGCCGCGACGTGCTGCGCCAGGGTGGCGTGACCGACGCGGAGATCGTGTTCGAAACCTCGGCTGACATGCGCTACGCCGGCCAGGGGTTCGAGGTGACCGTGCCGCTGTCAGCCGCGGCGATCGCCAGCCGCGACCCGGCCGTGCTGCAAGGCGCGTTCGACGCGCAATACCGCGAGCGGTTCGCCCGCAGCCTGGGTGGCATGCCGGTGGAGCTGGTATCCTGGCGGGTGCGGTCGATCGCCCCGGCGCCGGTCACCGAAGTCCGATTTGCCGCGAACACGCTCCGGCAGGACCCGCTGATCGAGCGTCGGCCGGCCTATTTCGCCGAGGCCGGCGGATTCGTGGACACACCGGTCTATGCGCGCGGCGCGCTTCGACCGGACTCGCAGATCGAGGGGCCGGCCCTGATCGAAGAGGCGGAATCCACCGCGGTCATCGGCCCGTCGGCGCATCTGCGGGTGGATGCGTTCGGCAACCTGACCATGCATCTGAAGGCGGCTCCAGGGTAGCATTCAGGTAGCATCCAAGGTGGCATACGGGCTTGCAGTGCCCCATCCTTCTCAGAGATGATACTCCGGTGACTGTTGTCGGATCGGTCCTGAGAGTCGCATCGTGAACGTCCTGGCTCCACCCAAGGCGCGCCTGTCGATCGAGGTAGTGCACGACCTGGTCTGCCCGTGGTGCTTCCTGGGCGTCCGGCGAATGCTGCGCACACTGCGCCGGCGACCGGACCTGTTGTTCGAGCTGATCTGGCGGCCCTTCCTGCTGAACCCCGACATGCCTCGCGCCGGGATGTCACGTCCGGATTACGTGCTGCGGAAATTCGGCGGAGAGGACCGGGCGCGGCGGCTTTATGCCTCGATCTCCGAGATCGGCCGGACTGAGGGCGTGCTGTTTCGGTTCGATCGGATCCGGCGCACCCCGTCGAGCGTGGATGCCCATCGTCTGGTGCGGTATGCCGGCCGCCATGGACGCGCCGACGCGCTGGTCGAGGCATTGTTTTCCGCTCATTTCACCGATGGGCTGGATATCGGTGACGTTTCGATGCTGGCCGTGATCGCCAGTGCCTGCGGCCTGGATGGGCCGGCGGTGCGGCGCTACCTGGCTGGGACGGAGGATACCGACGCGGTGCACGCGGAAAATCTTCGCGCGCACCGGTTGGGCATCAACGGTGTGCCATGTTTCGTCGTCGCCGGCCGCCACGCGATCGCCGGGGCACAGGAGCCGGAGGTGATCGAACGGCTGCTGGATATTGCGGCCGTGGAGGCGGCGCCGATCTAACCGACGCCGGCTAGCTCCAGCAGCGCGTCCGTCAGCACACGGGTGCCCGCGGCCAGTTGCTCCGGGCTGGCGTATTCGGCCGGGTTGTGGCTGATCCCCTTGCGGCAGGGCACGAAGATCATGCCGGTCGGGCACACCGGGACGACGAACTGCGCATCGTGAAACGCGCCGGACGGCAGCCGGATTGACCGCAATCCCAACCCGTTTGCCGCCTGCTCCACTGTGGTGATCACGGCGGGCGCGAATGCGACCGGCAGGGCATGAAACGTCTCTCGCACGTCCGCGGAGCAGCGACGGATGGCCGACTGAACCATCCCGCGCACCGCATCTCCGCGCGCCAGCAGCACGTCGGCGTCGGGATGCCGCAGATCGATCGTGAAACTGGCATGGTTCGCCACCGAATTGGACGTGTTCGGTTCCACCACCACACGCCCGACCGTGAAACGAAGCACGTCGGACGCATCCCGCATCAACCGATTGAGCGCCGATATGGCGCGAACCATGTCCTGGACAGCGTCCTGCCGTAGTGCCAGAGGCGTGGTGCCGGCATGGGCGGTTTCGCCAGTCAATGTCACGGTGAACCAGCGGCTGCCCTGGATGCCGGTGACCACCCCGATATCCAATCCGTCGGCTTCCAGCCGCGGTCCCTGCTCGATATGCGCTTCCACATAGGCGTGCGGCTGCCCGCCGAGCGGGCGGCGCGGCAGATCGAACTCAGAGGACAGATGATCTGCGAGCGCATCCGCAAAGCGGATCCCCTGCGGGTCGGTGGTCTTCGCGAAGTCCGCGATCTGCTTTGCGCTGCTCCAGGCCATGCTTCCCATGCAGCCGGGGGCGAAGCGGCCGCCTTCCTCGTTGGTCCACGCAACGACCTCGATCGGCCGGCGAGGGCGGATGCCGGCCTGTCGGATCGCGGCAAGCGCCTCCAGGCCGGCAATGACGCCGTAAATGCCGTCGAATCGCCCGCCTTGCGGCTGCGTGTCCATGTGGCTGCCGGTCAGCACGGGGGCGGCATTAGGGTCTATGCCCTCCAGCCGCAGGAACAGGTTGGCCGCGGCATCGACTGACACGGTGGCGCCAATGTTGGCGGCCCAGTCGATCAGCAAGCGCCGCGCCTGGCGGTCCAGGTCCGTCAGGCAGGCGCGGTTCACGCCATCGCCATCGATGGCGCCGATCCGGGCCATTGCCATCAGCCGGTCCCACTGGCGTGCCGTATCGACCGCGGTAACTGCTCCGCTGTTGCTCATCACCGATCCTCTGCCACCCGGGATCATGTTGGTGGCATCGAATGCACTGCACCGCAACCGGTTCACGGCATTGGATAACAACCAGCGCGCGGCCGGGCGGGAATTGCGGATGTTTCCTGACCGCCCTTTGCACCCGGCGTCGGGTGCAAGCTTCAGGTGATGTGCAACGTTATCTGGTGCAGATGCAGGCCACCAGTGTCCAGAACGGTATAACCATCAAAAGCGCGATGATGATACCCTCGGCGGGTCCAAGGTCTTTTTCCTGGATGGCACGGGCGGTGATGCGATGATCTGAACGGGTCATCTCTCTGCCTCCTGCTCGGTCGGTGCCCCGACGGCACGCCGCAGAATCAGGCAATCACAGCAAACCATATTCAGTCAATAGGAAATATGAGAGGCCTCATCAGTACGGCTGCTGATTTTTGTTGACGCGCCAGGATCGGCATGCATGAATCCATATATATTGGATAGGGATTGCGCCGGAAGACGGAAACGTCCCAAGGCAGCGGTGCTAGAATGACTGAAAACAGGAGTGTTGGCGTGGAAAAACTCCCCAACCCTGCTCGTCGTGCAATGCTTGCGGTCGGTACGATGGCGCTGCTTTCGCTACGCGGCCGGGCGGCAACCCGCGTTGATATACTGAACGTGTCGTATGACCCGACGCGAGAGTTGTACAAGAATTTCAACGCGGCATTCGCGCGGCATTGGTCGGAGCAGGCAGACAGCGACATCGGCATCCGCATGTCGCATGGCGGTTCCGGCGCGCAGGCGCGATCGGTGATCGACGGCCTGAATGCGGACGTGGTGACGCTGGCTCTGGCCTATGACATCGACGCGATCGCCGCGGCCGGCCGGCTGGCCAGGGACTGGCAGGCGCGACTGCCAGATGGCAGCACGCCCTACACCAGCACGATCGTGTTCCTGGTTCGGACGGGCAATCCGAAACAGATCAAGGACTGGGGCGACCTGACGCGCCCCGGAATCCAGGTGATCACGCCCAACCCGAAGACGTCGGGCGGCGCCCGATGGAACTTCCTGGCCGCCTATGCCTGGGCGCTGAACGAAGGTGGCGACACGAAGGCGCTGGCGTATGTGCGCGACCTGTTGAAGAACGTGCCGGTGCTGGATACCGGTGCGCGCGGCGCAACGATCACGTTCACGGAGCGTGGCATCGGCGACGTACTGCTAGCCTGGGAAAATGAGGCGTTCCTGTCGATTAAGGAAGCCAAACCGGGCACATTCGAGATCGTTGTCCCCAGCCTGAGCATCCTCGCGGAGCCGCCCGTTGCCGTGGTCGATCAGGTCGTGGACCGGCGCGGCACCAGGAAACTGGCCGAAGCATACCTGCAATATCTTTACTCGCCGGAAGGCCAGGAGGTCTGCGCCAGGAATTTCTACCGGCCGCGCCTGCAATCGGTGGCGCAGAAATATCAGCATCAGTTCCCGACCGTGAAACTCGGTACCATCGAGCAGTTCGGAGGCTGGACGCAGGCGCAGCAACGGTTCTTCGCCGACGGCGGCGTGTTCGATCAGGTTTATCGTCCGGGAGGCTGAGCAATGGCCGTTGCCGCGAGCCTGTCGGGGTGGCGCAAGCCCAGCGTGTTGCCAGGATTTGGGCCGAGCTTCGGGCTGACCATTACGTATCTATCGTTGATCGTGCTGCTCCCGCTGGCTGCGATGGTGCTCGGTGCGATCGGCGGCGGGTGGCAGTCATTTTTGCATGCAATTCTACAGCCGCGCGCAATGGCGGCGTTCCGTGTCACGCTGCTCTGTGCCGGTGGGTCGGCGGCGATCGCGGCGGCAGCCGGCCTGCTGATCGCCTGGGTTCTGGTTCGGCATCGATTCCCTGGCCGTCGCTTGATGGACGCGTTCGTGGACCTGCCGTTCGCATTGCCGACGGCGGTGGCCGGGATTGCCCTGACGTCGCTTTATGCGCCGAACGGCTGGATCGGGTCGTTGCTCGTGCCGCTCGGCATTCGCGTCGCGTTTACGCCGCTTGGGATCGTTGTCGCGCTGACGTTCATCGGGCTTCCCTTCGTGGTCCGCGCGGTGCAGCCGGTGCTGCAGGAGGTGGAGCACGAACAGGAAGAGGCGTCCCACATGCTGGGCGCGAGCGGGTGGCAGACCTTCCGGCGGGTTATTTTCCCGGCGCTGACTCCGGCGCTGCTGACCGGCTTCACCATGGCCTTCGCGCGTGGCCTGGGGGAGTACGGTTCGGTCATATTCATTGCCGGCAACAAGCCGATGATCTCCGAAATCGTGCCGCTGCTGATCGTGATCGATCTCGACCAGTTCAATTATGCCGGTGCGACGGCGCTGGGCACGACGATGCTACTGGTCTCGTTTGTGCTGTTGCTGGCGATCAACCGTCTGCAGCACTGGATGCGGGTGCGCCATGGCGACTGAAACGCTTGCCGTCCCGATCTCTCCTGTGTACGCGCCTTCGGCTGCGAACTGCCGGGTGCAGCATGTTCTGACCGCCGCCGCACTCGGCCTGATGGTGCTGTTCCTGCTGCTGCCTCTGGCCGTTGTTCTGGTGCAGGCGTTCGCGTCGGGCATTGGCACCTATGTGGCCGCGCTTGCCGATCCCGACACGTTGTCCGCCATCCGGTTGACCTTGATCGTCGCGGTGATCGCGGTGGCATTGAACGTGACGTTCGGTATTGCGGCGGCTTGGTGTGTCGCCCGTTTCGACTTTCGCGGGAAGAGTTTTCTGGTCACCCTGATCGATCTGCCGTTCTCCATTTCGCCGGTCATCGCCGGACTTTGTCAGGTGATGCTGTTCGGGCTGCACGGCTGGCTCGGACCCTGGCTACAGGGTCGCGATATTCAGGTGATTTTCGCCACGCCGGGAATCGTGTTGGCCACCATCTTCGTGACGCTGCCGTTCGTCGCGCGGGAGCTGATTCCGCTGATGGAAGAGCAGGGCGCCGAGGAGGAGGAAGCGGCCGTATCACTGGGTGCCTCGGGGTGGAGCACGTTCTGGCGCGTGACCATACCCAAGATCCGCTGGGGGCTGTTGTACGGCGTGCTGTTGTGCAATGCGCGCGCGATGGGTGAGTTCGGTGCTGTTTCGGTGGTGTCCGGCCATATACGTGGCGCGACGGATACGATGCCGTTGCAGGTGGAAGCCTTGTTCAACGATTATCAGACCGAAGCTGCCTTTGCCGTAGCTTCCCTGCTGGCTGGTCTGGCACTGGTTACACTCGTTGCCAAAGTGCTGCTGGAATCGCGCTTCCCCGATGAGCTGACCGTAACCCGCCGGTTCTGAGAACGAGGCAGACGATGAGCACCTCCATTTCGATCAGAGGCATTTCCAAGCGTTTCGGTGCGCATGTGGCACTGGATCAAATTGACCTGCAGGTGCGCCCGAATGAGCTGCTGGCGCTATTGGGACCGTCCGGATCCGGCAAGACGACCTTGCTGCGGATCATTGCGGGGCTGGACATGCCGGATGCCGGGCAGATCCTGTTCGGCGACGAGGACGCGCCGATCCGCACCATGCGCGAGCGGCGCGTGGGATTCGTGTTCCAGCACTATGCTCTGTTCCGGCACATGACGGTCTTCGAGAACGTCGCCTTCGGTCTGCGCGTCCGCAAGCGGGCACAGCGTATGTCGCAAGCGGACATCGCGCAGCGCGTCCAGAGATTGCTGGAACTGGTGCAGCTTGAATGGTTGGCCGACCGCTATCCGGCTCAGCTTTCCGGCGGGCAGAGACAGCGCATCGCGCTGTGCCGCGCGCTGGCGATCGATCCGCGGATGCTTCTGCTCGATGAACCGTTCGGTGCGCTGGATGCGAAAGTTCGCAAGGAGTTGCGGCGGTGGCTGCGGCAGTTGCACAAGAACCTCAATGTCACCAGCGTGTTCGTTACCCACGACCAGGAAGAGGCGCTGGAGCTGGCGGATCGGGTGGTCGTGTTATCGTCCGGTCGGATCGAGCAGATCGGCACGCCGGCCGAGGTCTATGCGCAGCCGGCCAGCGCATTCGTCCACGAGTTCCTGGGCGAAACGAATCGGCTGGAATGCCGCATCGAGAATGGTTTCGTGCTGTTGGGGGCGGTGCCGGTCGGGCGGGCGGAGCGCGGCATTGGTTCGGCCGTCGTTTATGTACGGCCGCAGGATATTGTCCTGTCGCGTGACGCGTCGGGTCCGGGGCTGGTCCGGCATGCGCATCGCACGGGCCCGCTGGCCCGGGTGGCCGTGGAGCTTGCCGGCAGCAGCGTCGATGTCGTCATTCCCACCGATAGCCTGACGCCGCTTGGCGTAAGAGAGGGCGACCGAGTTTCCGTGCAGGTCCATGCCGGGGTGATCTTTCCTGCATCGCCGGTGGCAAGCATGAAGTTGTTGCCGCTGGATCCCCAGGGGCGAACGCTGTCTTTGGTGCCGGCGGCGATCGGTGCGTAGCTAGCGGCGTTCCGCCGCGCGGGCTGCGCGTCGTTTGCCGTTGCGGGCGAGCATGGCCAGCGAATAATCGTCCAGCACCCCGGCGACGGCATCGCGGGCTTTGCGCAGCATCGAGCGAAGCGCACACGCTCTCAGGTCCAAACAGTCGGCGCATTGTCCGAATTGTGACTTGCTGGCGCATGGCGCCAGTGCCAGCGGTCCATCGACGATCCGAATAAGCTCGCCGGCGGCAATTCGTTCCGGTGAGCGAGCCAACCGATGGCCGCCGTAACGGCCGCGCCGGCTTTCCAGGATACCGTTATCGCGTAATTCCACCAGGATGGCTTCGAGAAATTTGCGAGGGATATCCTCAGCGGCAGCAATCTCTGACGTAAGGGCCCATTTCTCCGAATCATCTTGCGTTGCAAGATAGACGCAGGCACGCAGTGCATACTTCGCTCGAACTCGACAGCATCATGATAAATCTATGTGACTTGAGCGCAACATAAGCCGTACCGGCGGCAGGTCAACAGCGGTTCCGGTCGAACGGCATCGCCCCAACGGCTCACCGAAGTGGCATCTTAAAAGGGAGAAAGCTTTGTTGACGTCTGCCCGTCTTTGTGGCTGACTGAATCCCTATCATAAGAATATGGAATAAGGGACGTCGAAGCCGAGATGTCAGACCGCCAACAAATGGACTCCGGTCGCAGGCGCGAACGATATCGATTCTAACGCGCGCCGACCTGCCACGGAGGATCCATTCTGGATAACCCGTCATGTCGGGAGATTGCGATATGGGACGGATCTGGACAGAGACCGGCGCCATCCGCGCCATCCGCCGAAAAGGGTACCTCAACTGCTTCTCTTCCCCGCATCGCCGCTATTTCGTGGTCTCTGCGATCGCACTCAGCAACGAAGGGTCTCACCTCCGTTACAGCGTGGGGTGTGCGTTGATGCGTGAGCGCAAGCTCGAATTGGTCAGGGGTGACAGCTTCTGTGCCGCCTATCGGTTGAAGGCGGCGGCGCTATCACCGCATATGGGTGGCGACCGGCCGGGACGAAGCCCGGCGTCGTCCCGCACGCCCTAGGCGCGCAGCAGCCCGCTCATCGGGCGCGCCGCTTCGCTGGCCGGGAACACTTTTGCCACTTTTGTTTCATCCAGCCCGAGATGCTGGATCAGCAGTCCTTTCGCCACCGATCGCAGATCCGTCGTGGGCGCCAGGTCGCGATTCTCGAACAGTTTGCCGGGACCGAGGCCGGGCCATGTTCCGGCCACACGTCCGCCGGCAACCGCGCCGCCCAGCACGAACGCAACCGACGCGGTTCCGTGGTCCGTCCCCTTCGTCCCGTTCACCCGCACCGTGCGCCCGAACTCGGTCATCGTCAGGACGGCGGTATTCTTCCACACCGGCCCCAGCGCAGTCTTCAGCGCCGCAAGCCCGGCGTCGAGCTGCTCCAGTGCAGGTTTCAGTCGCGGCGCCTGGCTGGCATGGGTGTCCCATCCGCCGATCTCCAACGCGGCGATCCTGGGACCATCGGCACGCGCCAGCATCTCGCCGGCAACCGTTCCCAGCGTGGCGAAGGCGGAACGGCTATGCGGCAGCGGGTCACCTGCCAACGCCGCCTCGCTGAAACCTCGCGCGCGCAGGCCCTCGCGCACCGCCGGCCCGATGACGCTGTCCGGCGCGGCCAGCGCCGCGATTTCGGTGTAGATATCCGTCGGCGCCGGCCCAAACCCGTGCGGCGCCCAGCTCCCGACGCGGGCAGGTCCGCGCAGCAGCAGCGGCATGGCGACGCCGATCGCCACCGCGGCACCTTCCCGGCTCGCGGCCCCCGCCGGCAATTGCGCGACCGCGCGGTTCAGCCACCCGCTGCTCAGCACGTGATCGGAGCCGGATTCCATGCAGTCCTGCGCCTCGAAATGGCTGCGCACGCGATACGGCCCGGCAACTGCATGGATCGGCAGAAGCTCGCCCGCCGCATACATCGCGTGCAGGCCGGTGAGCGCCGGATGCAGGCCGTAGAATCCTCCCAGTTCCAGCACGCCATTCGTCTGGCCTGGGCCGGCCGGTGTTATCTCGCCCCGCAGGCCAGTCAGTGCCGGATCGCCGTACGGGACCACCGCCGCCAATCCGTCCATCGCCCCGCGCTGGATAATCACCACCAGCCGTTGGTCCGTCGCCGCGGCGGCCAGTGCCAGAGATGCCCGGCCGCCAACGCCCAACATGGTAACCGCCGAGGTGAGCCCGAGCAGGGCGGATCGGCGTGACACGAGGGCAGGTGAGCAATTCATGTCAGCGCCTCTGGAACTCGGGTGAAGCGAGCAGCAGCGCGACCGCGTCGCGGCGGGAGCCGGCCCGTCGAATCGCGTCCTGCGTGGCGGGCCGCAGCAAAGGGCCCAGGGTGGCATCGGCGAGTGCGACCGGGTCCGCCTGCGCGCCGGCCCGGCCGGCAACCGAGTAGGCGAAATCGATGCGCCGCAACATGCCTTCAGGGGTAGCCCAGTCCGCGGCACGGTCCGGCCAGCCGTTCGGTTGCGGCGCCGACCACAAAGGCTGTCCCAGCAGGCCGAGCGCGCCCAGCGCTTGCGGCGTGATTGAAGGGGGGTTCAGCGCCCGCAATGCCGCCACAGAAAAATCCAGCGGTGAGCGCAGCTTGGCGTCCGGCCGCCAGGCGGACTCCATTCCGATCAGCAGTTCCGCCGCGGCGCCAAGGTCTCCGCTTGTGTCGCGCAGCACCCCCTCGATCTGCCGGACATCGTCGTCGGCGGGCGCGTCGGCGATGAAGTGACGCGCCAGCTTGGTGGCGAGCTCGTGGTGGGTGGCCGGATGGTTGGCCAGGAAGCCGAGCGCCTCGACCCCGCCCGCCTCGCCTGGCGGGAAAGTGCGGCCCATCAGCGCGATCGGCCCGGGTTCATGCGCTGCGGGGTGAAATCGGAAACCGTAGCTTCCGCCGTCGAAATCGATCGACCAGCCGGTCAGGATACGGGCGAAATTCGTTACGTCCGCCTGCGTATAGCCGGCGGCCCGGGAGACGGTGTGCAGCTCCATGCATTCGCGGGCCAGGTTTTCGTTCAGTCCCCGTTTGCCGTTCCGGCCGGCCTGGCTCTGAGGCCCGACCGAGTTGGCGTTGTCGAGGTAGATGAGCATCGCCGGATGGCGGACCACGGCAAGCAGCATGTCTTGGAACCGGCCGGTGACATGCGGACGGATCGCATTGGCGACGAACGGACCGATCAGGCCTTCGCATTGCGGGCGGCGGCTGGAAACGGTGAAATGATTGCTCCAGAACCAGACCAGCCGTTCACGAAACGGCGCGGGCGTTACCAGGGACCAGCTCAGCATGGCGAGGGCATCGCGGCGGAAATTGCCATGGCCGGCCAACTCGGCGCCGAACATGCGGTTCTGCCGGTCCGCGCGCAGCCCCTGCATGGCGGCACTCAGGTCGGGAGAAGCCTGATCGGCGCCCGGATCAGGCTGCCGCAACTGGGTGCGCAGCCAGCCATGCGGGTCGGTCGGGACAGGCTCCGACCCGCGCTGTCCCAACCCGAAGCGCACCAGCGCCTGTGCCGTGGTGATGTCCATGCCGCCAGTTTACCCCCTTCGCGCGTTGCCGAACGTGACAAAGCGTGAAGGGAACGGCGGCAGGCCAGCCCAATGTTCACTATTCGGTGCTTGCAAATCGCGCTCTGTTAACGCAAATGAGCCGCAGACAAAGCCGGCCTGTCGCGGCTGGACATCCGCGGGCGCGCGGGGGCTCATCGAGGTGATGGGAACCCTGCGGCGCCCGTCGTGATATATGGAGACCCCTATGCCTGCCCAGGACCCGCACACCGGCCTCGCCCGTATCCGCAATATTGGCATCACGGCGCATATCGATGCCGGCAAGACCACGACGACGGAGCGCATCCTCTATTACACCGGCATGTCGCACAAAATCGGCGAGGTGCACGACGGCAATACCACCACCGACTACATGGAGCAGGAGCGGGAGCGGGGGATTACCATTACGTCCGCCGCGGTCACATGCGAGTGGAAGGACCACCGCATCAATATCATTGATACGCCGGGGCATATCGATTTCAACATCGAAGTGAATCGCAGCCTGCGGGTTCTGGACGGCGCGATATTCATTATCGAGGGCGTGGCCGGCGTGCAGCCGCAATCGGAAACTAACTGGCGCCTGGCCGACCGCTACAACGTGCCGCGCATCATCTTCATCAACAAGCTGGACCGCACCGGCGCCGATTTCTATCGCGCGGTGGGCACGCTGAAAGAGAAGCTGGATATCGTCGCGCTGCCGCTGCAACTGCCGATCGGGATCGAGGACAAGTTTATTGGAGTCGTCGATCTGGTGCGGATGAAGGCGATCGTCTGGGAAGGCGGCGAGCTGGGCGCGAAATTCCACGACGAGGAGATTCCGGCCGATCTGATCGAGCGTGCCCGGGAGCACCGGCAGGTCCTGCTGGACACGGCGCTGTCGGTCGATGACGCCGCCATGGAGGAGTATTTCGACAAGGGCGATGTCTCGGAAGACACGCTGAAGCGCTGTATCAAGACCGGCACCATCAGCGGCGCGTTCCGCCCGGTGCTGTGCGGCACCGCGTTCAAGAACAAGGGCGTGCAGCCGCTGCTGGATGCGGTCATCGACTATTTGCCCAGCCCGCTCGACGTGCCGGGCATCAGCGTGGCCGCCGGTGAAGGCGAGGAGGACGGGGAGCATTCCGACCGTCGGCGCATCAAGGCAGATCCCGCCGCACCGTTTGCCGGGCTGGCGTTCAAGATCATCAACGACAAGTACGGCACCCTGACCTTCGTGCGCGTCTATGCCGGCACGCTGAAATCGGGCGACATGGTGCTGAACACGACACGCGATCATCGCGAGCGGATCGGGCGCATGTTCCAGATGCACGCCGACAAGCGCCAGGAGATAAAAGAAGTTTCGGCTGGTGACATCGCCGCCTTCGTCGGGCTGAAGGATACCGGTACCGGAGACACTCTGGCGTCCGCGCAGGACCCGGTCGTGCTGGAACGAATGGCGTTCCCGGTGCCGGTGATCGACATCTCGGTCGAGCCGAAAACCAAGGAGTTGATCGAGAAAATGAGCCTCGGCCTGCAGAAGCTTGCCGGTGAAGATCCCAGCCTGCGGCTGCGCACCGACCAGGAGTCCGGGCAGACCATTCTGTCCGGCATGGGCGAGCTGCACCTGGAGATCATCATCGACCGGCTGCGGCGCGAATACGGGGTGGAGGCGAATATCGGCGCGCCGCAGGTGGCCTATCGCGAGACCATTACCCGGCCCCACACCGAGACCTATACCCACCGAAAACAGACCGGCGGGTCCGGCCAGTACGCCGAGGTGAAGATCACTTTCGAGCCGCAGGAGCGGAACGGCGGGGTGGTGTTCGAAAACGACGTGGTCGGCGGCTCGGTGCCGAGGGAGTACATCCCGGCGGTGGAAAAAGGCATCCGGTTGCAGGCGGATACCGGCGTGCTGGCAGGCTTCCCGACGGTGGATTTCAAATACACGCTGATCGACGGCAAGTACCACGACGTGGACAGCTCCGCGCTGGCGTTCGAGATTGCCGCCAAGGCCTGCTTCCGAGATGGCATGAAGAAAGCCGGTCCGATCATCCTGGAGCCGATCATGGACGTGGAGATCACCACGCCGCAGGATCACGTCGGCGACGTGGTGGGAGATATTAACCGTCGGCGGGGAATGATCCAGAACCAGGAGAGCTCCGGGTCCACGGTCATCGTGCGTGCCCATGTTCCCCTGAAGGAGATGTTCGGGTATATTTCGGACTTGCGCAGCATGACCAAGGGACGCGCCTCGTTCACGATGCAGTTCCATCATTACGATCCGGTGCCACGCAATATCGCCGATGAGATCATGGCGAAAAGCGCCTGATGTCGAAGGATTTCCCATGACGGTGGGCGACTAGATGGCAGCGCCCCGCCTTCACTGGACGCGGGGTCGCACGGACAAAGGGGCGGGTGTTTCCCGCGCCCTCGAATGGATCGGTCTGGACGACGCGGGCAAGGCAATTGCCCGCGTTGTTCGTTTACCGGGGCCGCTGTGGGCGAATTGGCGGCAGTATCGGGCGGTGGCGCTGGACGACGACGCCAAGGTGATCGAACTGCGCCCCAAACCGCCGGACGGGGCGGACTGGCTGGCCTGCGTCGGCGGCCAGGTGGTGGGGCGTGCGGCGCTGCCGTTGCAGGCGGTGCGGACCGTGGAGGCGGCGCTGGGCGGCGATTGAGCTGAAGAAGCAGACCGCTTACCGGGAAAAACCGCGCACTAACCTGCCCACTCCACCCCGAGCGGGGGCACGCGAATACGATGCCTGTGGGCTCATTTCCACCCGGCAGCATCGCGCTGGTGCAGCGGGGAATAGAGCGAGAACCCCGCCCGAGGAGACGCGCGCCTGCCTGTTCACCTCGCGCGATGCGCCGGGGCTGCACATCGCACTGATCGGACACGCCGTGGTTTTGTTGGCGAATGTCGGTGATCTGGTGCGCGGTTCACCCGGCCGGATGCTGCATCTCAATCTGGGCGCCGAGCGATCGGAGACCTCGCGGACTCGGGCACGATCCAGGTCATGCGTTGTCGGGCAGTGGCGACCGACAGCAACAACCGCGCCTATCACATCGTGGCTGCGGGGCAGGTTCAGGGCGGGTTCTTGCTGGTTTCGCTTTCGTTACCCGGGACGGTTCCGGCACCCGGGGTCCCGCGCGAAGTGTTGGCGCCGCACTCGCCGGCCTATTGATGGCACCCGAGGTCTCGGCCAATCGGGCCCTGCGCTGGAGTTCTTTCTCTACAAGCGCTTAGG
>CAVZRO010000010.1:0-20135 GCA_963777625.1 uncultured Pseudomonadota bacterium
ATCGTGGCGGCATTTCGCACCAAATTTATGCTTGGCCTGGGTGCGGTGCGGAGGATGGCGCGACGGGCACATGCCATGCTCGACTTCGACGACACTGAGATCGAGCGGATCGTCGATGATGTGCTGCCATTCCGGTATCGATGCACAGTGCGCAGCCAGGGAGGAACCTGCCCCGGGTAGCGGCGGGCTATTTGGCACGTGATAAACGGTTTTCAGCGCGCGCCTTGTCCACGGTCAGCCAAACCAGCGGCGTGGCCCGTCCGTGGCGGGACAACAGAGACAGCATACCGTCGCCTGACCGTCGGCGTCGAACTCCGTCCAGTCCATCGCCAACGTGATGCTGTCGCGTTTACCGACCACGTAAGGCACCCAATGGCTGCGCCCGATACGCTCCGGCTTTGACCCTAGTGTGCAGGTTCTCGATACGATGTTTGGACTTGCCCCGGTTTCGTGGAGGGGTGCGAGCTTGGGGTCATGCTATCTGATCTGACGGCATGTTGGCGTCGGCTTTCGAGACATTCTTTGGTTCGGCCCCTGGCGGAGCCATTCTTCCGCCCCGACCCGCAGGATGATGCGGCCGTGGCGCGCAGCAGCGGTCAAGGACGGCCGCATCTTGCGGCCGCCCGGAGGGCTTGTCCTTGACGGTCGCGAGCACGACGGCAGGCTGGTGCGCGTCGGGATCAGCGAGCGTGATGCCAGGGCTGGTCGTTGATTGGTGAGAGATATCCGATCGAGGAATGGCGTCGCCGCCGATTGTAGAAACCTTCGATGAACGCGAAGGTGGCATTGCGCGCTTCGGCCTGTGTCTTGAACCGGCAGCGATCGAGAAGCTCGCATTCGAGCGTGGCGAAGAAGCTCTCGCACATGGCATTGTCGTATGCGTCGCCGACCGAACCCATCGAGGGGCGCACGCCGGCGTCCCGGCAGCGGTGGCCGAACTCGATCGAGGTGTATTGCGAGCCTTGGTCGGAGTGATGGATCACGCCCCTGGCCTGCTGCGTCATCAGTGCCATGTTCAGAGCGTCAAGCACCAGTTGCGTGGCGAGCGTGGTACCCATCGACCAGCCGACGATGCGGCGACTGCACGCATCGAGCACGACAGCGAGATAGAGAAAGCCCGCCCATGTCGGAATATAGGTGATATCGGCGACCCACAGCCGATCAGGCGCTTCCGCCGTGAAATTGCGCTCGACCAGGTCTGGTGCCTGACGGCTGTCGCTCTTGAGAGTGGTGACGACGAACTTGCGGCGACACACACCGGCAAGACCGGCTCGCGACATCAACCGCGCGACGCGTTTGCGGCCAACCTGAATGCCGTTGGCCGCAAGCTCGGCATGGATGCGTGGCGCACCGTAGGTACCGTGCGAGGCTCCGTGCGCCACACGGATCTCCGCGATCAGTGCAGCGTCTGTCTCTGCCCGCCGCGATGGCCGCCGCTTCGCCCACGCGTAGTAGCCGCTAGAGGAGACACCCAGCAGCCTGCACATGGTGACGATCGGGTAACTCGCCTGGTGATCGCTCACGAACCGGAACCCTTCGCAGGGATCGCGTTCGTCTCCCGAGCGAACCAGGCCGCCGCCTTTGAGAGGATCCCACGCTCAACTCGGAGTTGACGGTTCTCACGCCTCAGTCGGTTGAGCTCCTCGCGCTCCGATGTCGTCAGGCCGCCGTCGCCACGCCCAGCATTGCGCTCGGACTGCGCAACCCAGTTCCTGATCGACTGTGCCGTCGGTTCAAACTCCGACGCCAGCTCCTCCGGCGTCCGGCCAGCACGCACCAGTTCTACCATTTGGCCGCGGAACTCAGGTGCATAGGGCAATCTTGTCTTGGCCATCGTGGACTCCTTGAACGCAAACGGTCCGGTGTCCACGAAACCGGGTCAACTTCAGTTCGAGCAGATGTGCCGGGAGGAGCAGAGGACCAATTTCTCGCTGCTTAAGGAGATCGCGGCTGACCGGAAGCACAAGCGTATGACCTCGGCCGCCCAATCCAAACGCAGAACGTGCGGGTGATTCGGTCGATCGAGGATTGAGCGAGGAGGAGTTGATGGTGCTGGCCGGGATGGAGAAGGGCGACGATGCCAGCCTCCACTAATCCCGCCACCAGCCCGCCGACGACCCCGGGGGCTTCTACCCACCTAGCTTGACGGACATTCTTCCGTCGCTACCCCTCGATTTGCCTCAGTCTTTCGCCCGGTCGACTTAGGCCGCCTGCACGGCCTGTCCCGGCGTGCCGGCATTGCTTTCGAGCTTGTCCGCCGCCCCCTGAACGAGGTTTGGCACTAGCCGCTCGGCGAAGCCGCCGATGAGCCCGATAATGGCGACCATCTGGATGTATGCTGTTGATCCGACGGCGACCTTGCTCTCATCGCTCCCCCCAAGAAAGTTGGCCGATACCGTCATGAGCAGCAGGAAGAGGACGGGCCCCGCTATCCCTCCCATGCCGACGCGGATGAAGCTCATCAGATAGTTCATGTTGGAGTCAGCGGCAGGCTTCAGGCCCAACCCCTGGGCACGCACGATTACCGAAAATATGGCGCCCACGATTCCCGTCGCGCTCGCCAGGACGTAGTATGGTCCCCGCCCTGTGTTCGCGTAGGTGAGATGCAGAGCGAGGGCAGCGAGCAACCAGAAGATACCGAACAGCACGCAGGTCACGACGTAGCTGATGGTGTTGTCGGCCGTGTTTCTCCGCACCGCCATGTCAAGCGCGCGCTGTGCGATGTCGCTTGCCCGTTTTTCGGTCGCCTCCGCGTCGGTGGCCTGGCTAGATGCGCGCTGGTCGGCACTCTCCATGAGCAGCATAAGCGCTTGGCCCATGTTGTGGTCGTATAGCGTGTCCTGTTTCGAGTGGCGGCAAACCCGGCCGATGATGCCTGGGCGCATCTGGCTGGTCAGATAGCGCAACTCGCAGATCTGAACACTCAACTTGACGTAGGCTGTCATCTGCGACTGACGCCTGGTGGGATCGTCAGAGAATTGCACGTAGACACCGCGCTCCGAGCGGTAAATGGCATAGTCCTTTCCGCGGAACGCGATAGATCGGACAATCGAGCCTATCGCGTCCGGGCTCCCTTCCTTCAACTCGCACAGGCGGAAGTCCGTCTGCTCCGGTGTTGTCGACCGGTCGGTCGTTCCAGTCTGCTCTGATGGCATCCGCACATCGGTCGTTCCGTCCGGCATCGCCCGCCCCCAAGTCACCGTGTTCATGCAAGCACGGCAATGGTGCCGCGATATGTGAAGCAGGCCACACGTTTGGCTCCAGGAGCGTGCAGGCGTCGCCCTTGTGACCAAGGTGCTCGCTGCCGTCGATCTGGATCAACTCGCCAAACGCCTCACGCCGCAGGCGCGGCTGGTGGAAGGGCGCTTGCGTGACAACCAGTTGCTTGACCGGCTGTCCCGTGGCCTGTGATCTAGGATCACTGACAACACGCGGCACGGGCATGCGCCCGGAGCATCGCCGGGTGGTTGCCGCCAGCCAAGCTGCGCCCGGCGACGCGGCTGCGTCCCCGCAAGGACGCCTAGCCCGTCTCGCAGGGCCGACATGTGTCGGAAGATCTGGCAAGTGGCGTTCGGCCATAACCCCTGCCCTACCCCGTGTGGCTGTGCAGAAGCCCCGTCGAGATACCGATGATGGCGACCATCATCACCACCAGGATGGCCGCGGCGAACTTCTCAACCAGCTTTCCTTGATGCGTGGCTGTGGGCTTGGGGCCGTCCAACGGACGCTCTGAGCCGGGCTGTCCAACATACCATAATGCCCAAATGCTCCGTGTTGCTCGTGGTTGGCTTAAAGCGACCACGAGGTGCTATCATTTGACGAGGAGACAGCAGGCCCATGACGGAGCGCAAGCCTCCTGAGGCAAGCTGGGAGATCAGATACGTGTCGCCCTGGAAGACGGGGCCTTCGACAACCTGCCGGGGGCAGGTAAGCCTCTCCCGAATTTCGGTCAGGAATACGCCCCGCTCTGGTGGCAGAAGCAGCTCGTCCAGCGCGAGCAGATCACCGTGCTGCCACCGTCGCTCGAGCTGCTCCGCAAGGTAGAGGAGGAGCTCGCCACGATCGAGAAGCTCCACGACGAAGTAACCGTCCGTAGTCGGGTCGCCGTGCTCAACGGCGAGATCGCCAAGGTCAACGCGACCGTGGTGGAGGGACCGCCGACGCGCCTCGGCACGCTGAACGCCGATCAGGTCGTGGCGCAGTGGCGGCGGACCCGCTCCGCCAATTTTCGGTAGCTCTGACGGTCGTCGCGCGGCCTCGCGAAGCGCGCGGAGTCGTTCCTCGCGTGGGGACATAGCGTGGGTGGAACCCTTCGCGGCAGAACCTCGATCCCGCGCCAGTTCGCCTGCGCGGCCTCGGTCAGAGCCTCCCCATCGGGGCGGCCGATAGCCTGCTCTGTGAACCCGCGCGCGATCGTGCGGGCGATGGCGATGAACTGATAGGGCGGTGTCGGTGTGGGCATGGGCGCTCCTGGGAGGCTGCGCGACACTGCCTCGGCGTTGGGGCGTTTCGCCAGCCGTGTTCTGAGACACTCAGCACAGCCCAGAACGGCGCGGCCACTCCTGGCGCTTAGCAATCCCTCGCGGTCCGAAAACGGCCCGGCTTTAGCGGGGCCAGGGACCGCGTGGCTCCTCTAGTTTGGAAATGGCAGCGAACGCGACGACGGCATTGGCGGCCAAGACAAAAGCGAGCGAAGCAAGGACGACCATCATGAGCGGGCCATTGCGCTTTCGTGGCCGCCCGCGTCAAGCCAATCCGGAATACATGAGCGGTGGGGGCGCCGGCCCGCGGTCGTTTGCAGGAAGAACGCGGTGTCTCGGATGGGCGGGCTGGCGGCTGGGCTGACCGCATCACATGGCCCTTGACCACATGCCCGCGCGCCCATGCGCCACTGCCTCAGAACCTCAAGCGACGAGCGGCACCAGAACCGCCCATACAGCGACCAGACCAAGTGCCATCCCGGCAACGGTGACATAAGCGCGCATCGGCCATGATGCGGCAGCCGAGGCTACGGTGCCGTTACGGGCGCCCTACCAAAAAGAGCTCCGGACGTGCCGCGGCTGAGTTGGAGGAGAAAAGACCAGCGAAAACGAGAAGGCCGGCTGAGGTGCCGGCCTCTCCGCATCACGCTCCGGCGCCCTACTGCGCGGGCATTGATGCATCCCGTCCTCCTCGATGATCAACCTCATCGCTGGTGGATATTCAATCATTGCGGTAGTGAGCCGTGCCGCTCCAAACGGACTAGATGTGACAACCGATTTCTGCTTACGAAAGACAATGAGATCGCTACCTGCAGCGAAGGTTTTCGGCCGGCTGTGGGATATTCCTGGGTCACGATATGTCAGCGGCAGGTCGAGCCGTTTGTGTCGGGACCATAGGTAAACCGGCTGGCCGGTTGCATCCCCGCTCAACCCTGACTGGCCCGCATAATGTGCATTAAGAGAGGATCGGTGCCTAAGCGTGGCTCGAATAGTGCCAGCAATACCCATCGGACCAGATAGTCTCGCCGGTGCGCTCGAAGTGCTGCTCAATCTGGTCGCCGACGCCAATAGTCCTGATCGGGGCAAGCCCGTTTTCGGCTCCGAGGGTGCCCATGAGGATGGCGATCTTCCGAGCGCTCATACCCTCGCGCTGCATGGCTCGGGCTTCGAGGTAGATGTCATGGACGGTCTTCGGGTTCATGCTGAAACCTCCGTCATCCCGGCAGCGGTGACATAAAGCACGCATCGGTCCTATCCCGTGCGCGCGGCTGGCGGTGACTTCGAACGGAAGAGGCCGGCCGTGGCACCGGCCTCCGTGTTTCACAATCCGTGTGGCGTCAGTTGTTGCCTCCGCCGCCGTTCCCATCGTTGGATTGGCTCATACCGTAATAATAGGTGGCTGCGTGTGCCGGTGCGGCGAAGTTGACGGTGCCAAGAACGAGGCCCAGCACGGCCAGAGCGGCGAATGCGATCTTCTTCATAGGTTCTCTCCTCATGTCCGCGGTTGTTGCTGCGCCAGCCACTCCGGGCTTCTGCTGACGAATGGGAGGGTGGCAGGCGGCCGGCTCTTGGCGCTGAAGCGTTTCACACCTCGTGCCGCGCTGGCCTGATCGAGCAAAAAGAAGCCCCAGGCGCTCCTAGGTTGAGGAGAAAGACTTCGGCAGAAATGGAAAAGGCCGGCTGAGGTGCCGGCCCTTTTTCCGATCACGCTCTGAACTGGAAGTTTAGCTGTTGGCGCCCTGGTTAGGGTTCGGGGCGAACAGCCAAGTCCCATGGCTCGACTGGGTGACGTAGGCGTGCACCCCCTGCCCGCTCTGGGCCTGCTGGGTCGCCTGTCCACTTTGCGCATAGACTGGCGCATTCGGCACCTGGGCCTGGGCTACGACGCCAGGAAGTTCGGTGAACTGAGTGTTCGCCGCCGGACCCTCGCCATCGCCAGCGTAGGCAACGCTGGCGCTGAAGCTGAGCAGTGTGGCTCCGGCAATAAGCATGGCCTTCATGGTCTCTCGTCCTCATCTCCCGGCCTCGCTGGGGCGGGTCCGGGTTTGTTGCGTCGCACAATCTGCGATGGGCGGGAGATGGGTTTCCAACCTCTGCGGGATAATCGGCCCTCTTGGCATATGATTTATGCGCACAGCGAAGTGGCATCTGTGGCGAAGTTCATAGACGTCACGTCAGCCAGCCCGCGGATCTGCAGCTTGCTCGAGCGCCCGGATCACCGGCCCGATGCGCCGACGCTGGACCAGCCAACGACGCGACCCAGGTTCCCAGACCGCGCCGGCTCGTTGGAGGATGTGCGCGCCAGCTCCTTTGGGCAGCACACAGCGATCTGACGGCCGAGCAGGCTGAAGACGGCGGCGATGGGCGAAGCGGCAGCGAGTGGTGAACGGGAATTGTGTATGCTCATCGATTATCCTGTTTGGTCTGCCGCTCGATCTCTTGCAGCTTCTTCCGGACCGTCGTCCGCGAGCAGCCCAATCGAAGCGCGATCGTCGTCGTGCTCAGCCCCTCCCGCTTCATAGCGAGCAGCCTGCGCGTGTGATCGGCCGTCCACCGCTTTGTCAATTCGCTTGGAACCGTGACCCCATTTCGCGCCCAATTATGACCCCTTCGGCGGTGGGGACGGACACCGCTTCATGCCGCATCCAATGCCGGCCGCTCGTGCGGGCGGCTGTGAATGGTGCGCTCTTGGGCTTCGAGGCAGGTATATCACGCGGCGCTGCCTCGCAGCATCTCTCCGCGATCAGCACCGCGTCTGTCTCGGCACGCTGCGACGGACGCCGCTTGATCAGTTGCCGCGGAGGAGACACCCAGCAGCTCGCACACACGGCGCGGCCTGACCCGTGCGTTGAGGATCGGCGCGGTCACCAGCCACATAACGTTCAGACGGCGACCGAAACCCCGCCCGGGCGAAGCGAAAGCGGTATTTCGACGCTGATGCCAGCGGCGGTTGCCGCGGACTTTCACCCCAGGAAAAAAGAGGAAAAACCTGGACTGAATTCCCCCTCATACTTGCGGCAGGCCTGTGGCATCTGGCCCGCGATCGTCAAGCAAAAGGGGAGATTCATCGTGCTGTGGTGGCTCATCGCGGCTGTCGCTATCTGGGTTTGTAGCGGCGCCCTCATCCCGCTTGTTTGGGCGCTCAGCGTGGCGATTGGACGGTGGCAGCGGGAGACCTCGACGGCGGTTCAGGACGTGGCTGCCGAATAGGCTTTCTGGCGGTCTTGTTTGGTTGGGCGGGCAGCACGGCACGGATTGTGTGGTGCCGGGGGCGCGCAGCACGGATTGTCGTGCGACAGGCAGAATGACGCGACAGAGCCCGAGCAATGTTGCGGGTGATGGGCAGCATCGGCGACTGAGCTGAGCCAGAGATCAACGTGCAGCGACAGTTTCCTGATGATTTGGTGACGGCCAGAAGGATGCCGGCGATTTCCCCGCTTCCAGCGACGCGATTCAACAGCGGATCGGTGCCGCGGCGGAGCGCGCGGATCAGCGGGCCGATCCGGCGCGGCTCGATCAGCCATCGGCGGCTGCCGGTTTCCCATTGGCCGCCGGCCTGCCGCCATAAGCGGGGCAAGCTCGCGCGGGCACTGCACCGCGACCAGCCGGCCGAGCCATCCGAACGCGCATGGGCCGCCAGCATGACGGCGCCTCTCATTGCCCCCGCCACGCTTGCCTGAGCCGTGCCCAGCGCCCCCTCGCCCGTCGCGCATCATCGGCTTGGCGAAGTGCCTCCGCCGCGTCGATGACCTCCTGGCGTGCTGCGAGTTGCGCCCGCAATGAGTCGATCTGGTCGCGGAGCGTATCGGCCCGGTTTCGCTCTGCATCTATGGCCGGCTCAGCCCGATCTGCACGGGTTTCGGCCCGCTCAGCCCGATTTTGGGCTGCCTCAATGGCCTGCTGGGCCTGATCAGCTCTTGCTTCAGCCTGTTTCGCACGGATTTCCGCTTGTTCGGCCAGCTTTTCAGCATGTTTGGCGTGCTCCCGTAGGGCCGCTGCTTCGGCCTCTGCTCGCCTCTCCACCGCCGCAAGGGCAGTCTCTAACACGCTGATCGCACGGGTCATGTCCGCCGGCGCGTCGGCGGACACGGCGGTCATAGCCGCTGGCGTGTCTCGATGTCGGCGAGCAGGCGCGGCCTGTTCAAGCGGGACAAAGACGCGGACGACGCCCCGGTTGTCCTTCTGCCGGCGCCAACGCGTGCGGTTCGCCATCCGGCGTGCTGACTGCCGGTCAATGCCGCGCGCCTCCGCCAACTCGTCATATGTCATCCACCGACCGTCGTCGCCTGCGGCGTCCATTCTTTACCCGCGCTATTGTCCTGGGATATGTCCGCGGGCGAGAGCCCAGTGCAGTGTCATGTAGGGCTCTGTCGGCGGACATGCCCGCCGACGCTTGCTCTACCGAGCCAGCTCCGCGCCGGACAACGCTGCGAGAAGCGTCGGGATGCGGTTTCGCGGTCCGGTGTGCTTCAGGTGCCACGCCAAGTTGGACAACAGGCGGCTGGGCGGCATACCAGCCCCGGGCATCCCTGAGGAACAACATCACTCGCCACGCCACGCCCGCCTGAGCCGCGCCCATCTGCCGAGCGCCCGGTTGGCGTCATCGGCCTGTCGGACCGCCTCGGCCGCGTCCATCTCCTGGCGGGTGACCTGCATCTCGTCCAGCCGGGTCCGTAGCTCGTCGGCACGGGCCTCAGCCGTCTCCCTGCCCTGCTCTACCTGCTCCTTGCCCCGCTCGGCCCGCTCGGCGCGTGCCTCGGCCGTGGCCGCCGCCTGTAGCGCAGCATGAGCATCGGCAAGTTGCTCTTGCATTCCATGGAGGCGGTCTCGCAGAGCATCGGCGCCGGCGCGCTCGACGTCTCTGGCCGCCTCGGCCCTGTCAGCACGGCTGCGTTCGCCTGCAAGAGCCTGTTCAGCCCGATCTGCGCGAGTTTCGGCCCGCTCAGCCCGGATTTCCGCCTGATCGGCCCGCTTTTCGGCCGATGCGGCACGCTCGCTCAAGGATGTCGTGGTGGCTTCGAAGGCAGCGACAAGGCGGCCGATATAGGCGAGATCGACGGTTTCCGGCTTGTCGCTCATGCCAGCCCTAGGAACACGGCCAGGGCCCGAGTGACCGTCAGCATCGTCTCGTCGTCGGCGCGACCGATCACGCGACTGACTTTCGCGCGGCTGATGGTCTGTGGCCGGTGCACCACGATCTGTGACGCAGCGTGCAGCCCATTCGCATCGGATGCCGCTATGTCCACCCTGGTGATCGCCGGCACGAGTTGACTGCTGACCAACGGCAACACGGTGACGGTCGGAAGCTCGTCGAACAGGTCGGATTGAATGACCAGTGCTGGACGTGGCTTCCCGTGATCGCCCTGCATGGCGACCACGACGAGATCACCACGCTGCATCTATTCGAGGCCGTCCCAAGTGTCAGCCGTGGCGGCTTCCCAGAAAGCTGCCTCCTCGCGAGCTTCGGGCGTGTCTTCGGCCGCCGCGATCATTTGGCACTGTCGGCGCATCTTCTCTGCGAAGCCGGGCGCGCGGGTGTCTGGTAGCCAGACCTGCACTGGGCGCAGTCCGGCCGCCCTGAGCTTGTCTCGGCGCTGCTTGACCCGTTCGACGTTGGTCTTCGGCATGGTGCCCTCCCATCCGCCGTTACATGTAGCACCGAGGCCGGGCGAAGCTAGGGGGCCGCCACCATCGCGATCACGGAACCCCCGGCCCTCCGGCCGCCGCCACGGCAACTAGGATGGCTAGCGCAAAGGCGGCCAGCATGACGGCGTCCCTCATTGGCCCCGCCACGCGGCGCTGAGCCGCGCCCATCGCCCCCTGCCCTGCCGTGCTGATTCCGCCCGGCGGAGCACGGCCGCAGCGTCCTGCGCTTCGTGCGCCTGCGCTCGGGCCTGATCAGTCGCAGCATGTGCTTGCTGCAGTTCGGCCTGCGTGGCGTCCAGCCGGTCACGGAGCCCGTCGGCGGCCTGTTCAGCCCGATCGGCCCGCGCTTGGGCAGCTTCGCGGCTTGCCTCGGCCCGATCCGCCCGGTTTCGCTCAGTCTCGATGGCCTGCTGGGTTTGATTTTCCCTGGTCTCCGCCTGTTCCGTCCGGGTTTCCGCTCGATCAGCGCGCTTTTCAGCTTGGTCCGCTCGTTTGTCGGCGGCAGCAAGAGCAATCTCTAATGTGTTGATCGCACGGGAAATGTCCATGCCATTGGGCGTGGATGATGGCATGTCCTGTGGCGTGTTATCGGGTGGTCTACGGTTGCCCCATGACCCTAACCATTCCGGCGGCACGCAGACATGCATGGTGCCATGGTTGTCCTTCCGCCGCGGCCACTTCTTGCGAAGCGCCAGCTTGAGTGCGGAGGTCTTGTCAGTGCCGCGGATTTCCGCCAGTTCAGTGTAGCTGATCCAGGGTTCCGAATCCATGCCACCCGCCGTGCATCACTTGCATGTCACGCGTCGTGCTATCTGGCGTGTATCGAGCCGGGCAACTGGCTGTCGCATTCGGCCGCGGTTTCGCAGTCGGTGTGCTTCGGGTGCCACGCTATGGTGGACGGGAGGCTCGCCGACCGAGGTGAGAGTTGAGCGCCAATGGCACCCAGGTAGGCCGTCGGGCCCACCCGAGCCGCTCGTTGTGGGTGTCCACTCCCCCTGCCCTATTCGTGGTCCAGATCGAGACCCGCCCGCCTGAACAGCGTATCGGTGCTGCTGCGGAGCTTCGGGACCACCTTGGCGGCACGCGCGGGCGACAGGAGCCATCGCCGACTTCCAGGCTCCCGCGTCGCCCCTGCCCTACGCAGGATCCCGTCGAGATCGGACGGACAGCGGATCGCCACCAGGGCGCCGAGTTCGACTAGCTGGCACGGTCCGATCTGGTGCGGCAGGTCAACCATAAACATACCTGACGGATTTCGGCGGCAGCCAGCCGGCGCCGGCATCCTACGCCCCGCTTACTCAGGCGATCTACCATGGCGTAACCCCTGCCCTACCCCGTGTGGCTCGGCAGATGCCCCGTCGCAAGGGCGATTATGGCGAGCATCGCCACCACCAGGACGGCCGCGACGGCCATCTCCACCAACTTTGGCATGGCTCAGTTTCCCCGATTACTGGTGCCGTGGCCGAGTGTGCACCTCACCGTGGGCGCTCCCTGCATCACAGCCGTGTGGCTGGCGGCTTGATCGGGCCCCTGTCAGATTGCGTTGCCATCCCTTGCGTGGTTGAACCATCGCAAATGCGGCCACAAACACCGTTTTGCGATGATGTTCGGGCAATTCTGGCTTGGCACAACCTCGATTCGCCCTGTACGGCGATTCTGCTTCGGAGGACGCCATGCGCTTTAAGCCGAACGTTCGCCCGCACGTTCACCCGAAGATCACCCGAACAGGCACCTAACCCATGGCGGGCGACTGGCTCACTTACGCCCAAGCGGGGGAACGGTTCGGCCTGTCCGCCGATGCCGTCCGAATGCGTGCACACCGGCTTGGGTGGCGGATGCAGCCAGGTAACGATGGGCGGACACTGGTGTTGGTCCCCGAAGATGCGACCGTGCAACCGCGCGCACGTTCGCCCGAACGTTCGGGGGCACATACGGGCGAACGTTCGTCCACACAAATCACCGATGAGGGCAAACTCGCTGCAGCCGAAGGCCGCACGATACTGGCCGAACAAAGGGCCGAACAGGCCGAACGGAGGGCAGATCAGGCTGAAAAGCGGGCCGACGCCGCCGATTCTGACCGCCGTGCCGCCGAGGCCAGAGCGGATGCGGCTGACGCCGATCGCCGTGCTGCCGAGGCCCGCGCCGACACCTTGCAGGAGCGGATAGAAGGCTTGCTGACGAAGCTCGCGACGGCCCAAGCGGATGCTAAGGCGGCCAATGATCGAGCTTGGGCATCAGGCGAGCAACTGGCGGCGGCCGAACGGCGAGCGGACGCTGAACGGGAACGGGTCGAGCGGGCTGAGGCTGCGGCCGCCCACGAGCGCCAGGATTTCTTGGACGTCGAAGTTCTGACGAGGCGCGAGCTAGACACGCTGCGGGAGCGGTTGGCCGAGGCAGAGAAGGGCAGGGAGGTCGCCGAGGCTGCGGTCCTGCAGGCCGCACAGACGGCCGACGAAGTCTTGCGGACAACCGCTGCCCGGCAGCGGCTGGGCCTCGTGGCGCGGCTTAAGGCGGCGTGGCGGGGGCAATGAACTCCCCGTCCTGTGGGCGATCTGGCAAGATGCCCAAGCGGCCGCGATGGTCAGGTCACAGGAAGCCTGCGCCGGCATGCCCCTTGAACAGGTTACCGCGGCGCACATAGCGGCGGACCGTGTCCATGGAGCGGTGACGCGACACCTCCGCCATCTTCAGCACATCCGCCCCGGCCTCGGCGGCGGCGGTGAGGAACCCGGCGCGCAGCGAGTGGCCGCTGAACCCGGCGGGATCGAGGCCGGCGGCAGCGGCGCGGCGCTTGAGGGCGCGGACGAAGCCGTCGCCGCCGAGCGGGGCGGCGCCGACGCGGCCGCCTTTGCTGACTGGGCGGAACAGGGGACCGTCGCTGATCGCCGCCGCGGCGAGCCAGGCCTGGAGCCTCTCGACCGGGCGCAGGTGAGTGCCCCGCGGAATGGCGATTTCCTGGCCTTCACCCGCCTGGTCGGTCTTGGAGCGGCGGATCACGACGCGCAGCCCATCCGACACCTCGAGCAGATCGGCGACCGCGAGGGCGAGCAGCTCGCTGCGGCGGAACGCGCCGGCGAAGCCGAACGCGATGAGCGCCTGGTCGCGCCGGCCGATCATGGTGGCAGGGCAGGCGGCGAGCATGCGGGCGATCAGCTCGGCGGTGGCCGGGGTCTTGCTCTGGGCTGCCATGCCGAGCGTGTGGCGGATGCCGCGCAGCACCTCGCGCACCGCGGGATTGGTGCTGGGTGAGTCGAACCCAGCGGCGCGGTGCATATGCGCGATCGCGGCGGCGCGGCGGCCGATGGTCGAGGCGCGGCGGCCGCCCTCGGCCAGGGCGGCGAGGTAGCCGCACACGAGGCCGGGCGGGCAGGGCAGGGAGCTTGTCCCGCGGCTGGCCGCCCAGCGGCAGAAATCGGCCCAGTCGGCGGCGTAGGCGCGGCGAGTGTTCTGGGCCTTGGCGGCCTCGGCGAAACGCAGCGTGGCAGCCATTTCGGCCGGGGCCAGCCGGTCGGCATCCAGCGTGGCGAGCGCGGTGGCCGGCACCTTCGGCGGGGCTGGCAGATCGTCGGCAGGATCGGCGGCCATGGGCAAGGGCCTCTCGCGGCGTCGGCGGGGGATGCCCGCGGCTGTGGGACATTAGCAGCCCTTGCCGATTCGGCGTGATAAATATGATTATCACGCCCGATTGGCCGGCCCGCCAAGCGCGGCTGCGAGAAACCCCCCGAGTGACGAACCGATCGCGTCCGAATCGGCGCGGATCGGCTATCGTGGCCCAGTGAAAACAAGCCCTTGGGGACATGCCGCTATGGCCAGCGACACGCCGTTCGACGATGCGGACACCCCGGACGAGCGGTTCCGTCCGGCCTGGGAGGATACCCCGGACGAGACCGACGCCGATCGCCGCCCCTGGCGTCGGCACCTACCCGCATCCGGGGATGGCGATTGGCTTGGGGGCGCGGACCTGCCGGTGTTGTTCATGGCGCTGGCTGATGCCAGCGACGCGCTGGCCCGGCTCGACGCCCGCGTCGCGACCGCCGCCGACGCGATCCGCGATGGGCTGCTGGCGCGCCTCGCGCTCACCGAGGCCGCCGGTTGGCTCGCTCATAGCCATGTCTGGGTGCACCCGCTCGATCTGGCCCTCCGCGACACCGGCCTGACCGCCCCGGCGGCGCTCGCCGCGCTCGGCGCCGGTGCGCGCGCGCTGCCCCACACCATCGCCCAGCCGACCGGACGTCTCGGCTGGGAGGATCCGCCGTTCGAGACCCTGCCGGCGGCCGACCAGGGCGTCGCCGATGCGCTGGCACTGGCCCGTCTGCTCCGCCGCCTCCCGAGTGGCGGGCCGCACCCGTTCGGGAGCGCCGCGGCCACCGCCGAGACGCTGACAGCGCTCGGTGCGCGCCACCTCGACCCAGGTCGGCTGGCGGCCTGGTGGGACGCGCACGCGCCAGCATCGCCGCCCAGGCGACGGTTCGGCGTCCGGCGCGGGGCGGGCAGGGCGCCACGCCCGCCGCTGCTCGCCGGCGCCGTTGCCGCCCAGGCCTGGATGGAAAGCGGCATCATCGACCAAGCAGACCAGGGGCAGGCGGTGCTCGCCGCCTTCGGCCGGGTGGTCCGGCAGGCGCCGGTGCGCCACGTCTTCGTGCCGGTCTGGAGCGCCTACCCGGCGGTCGGCTTCGGCGACCGCAATGCACTGCCAACGCTGCGCTCCGACGCCGCCGATCGCCTCGTCGGCTGGGGCGGGACGGTGACCTGGCCGGTCGCCTGCCTGCACCTCATCGCCGAGAGCGCGCGCAGGGGATTGCAGGAGCTGGACCGGCTCGAGGCCGCAGCCGAGCAGGGCAGGGGCACTCTCACCGGCACCGACCGCCGCTCGCGGTTGCCGGATGCGCTGGACGCGCTGCTGCGCGCGCCAGTGCTGACGCCGAAGGCGCTGGCGGCACAGCTCAGGATCGTGCCGCAGACCGCGACGGCGTTGCTGCGGACGTTGCAGGCAGAGGGGGTGGTGCGGGAGGTGACCGGCAGGGGGAGTTTTCGGGCGTTCGCGGTGTGAGCTGGGCCAAGGTCCTGCCATCGCGCTCCGATGCTGACGGCGGCTTCGACAATCTGGCTCATCTTCACGCCTTCGCCGTCACGATGGGCCAGAAATCCTCCCTTCCTCAATCCATCCTTGCTGTCTCACAGGTGCTGACGCCGGACATCGCATGCCGTCGTGCATGCGGATTTCCCACGCCAGCAAGGTTGCCGGAGCGTTGCTGCTCCGAGCAGGTGCGAGGGTCTCTCATTGCGACCACTGCGTAACCGTTCTGACACGCCCGCCGTGGCATAGCTCGGCGCGAACGAAGATGATGGCGTGAGCTCGAGATGCACGAAGACGCCGTCACGCCCGGTCTGCCGCGTGACATCTGACTGTCATGGTCAGCCGGCGGCGCACATCGCGAGGCATGGCATCATTGAACGGCTCGCCGGTCGTCACATTCGAGACCGCCGCCCGCCGACGCCGGAATGCAAATATCGTGGCCAGCTTGTCTGCCGCCGGTATCGGCGGCGGCCAGCCATGAGCGGCGCATTCGCTGCCGAGGCGCTGAAGCTCCATGCGCTAGGTTTGGCGCCGATCCCGTGCTCGGCCAACGATGATGGCAAGGCGCCAGCCATAGCTACCAAGCGCTGGACACGCCGCCCAGGCGCGAATCGGCTGCGCCAACTCGTGCTGGGCTTCCCCGAGGAGAACGTCGGGATCCTCACCGGTCTAAGCCGTATATTCGTGGTGGACATCGATCAGGCCCACTTGGCGGAAGACATGATCCGCCGCTTCGGTGCCACGCCGTTGATGGTCGGACGCCCAGCGGTGGCATCCACCTCTACTACCGGGCCAGCGGCGAGCGTTGCGGTGATCTGCGCCGGACCGAACAACTGCCGGTGGACCTCAAGGGCATCGGCGGTTTCATCGTGGTGCCGCCCAGCGTCCGGCCGGCAGGCGAACATGCCGGCAAGCTCTACAGGATCGTGGAAGGCACATGGGAGGACGTTGCCCGGCTGCCCACCATCAAGCCCGGCAGCCTGCCAGCGCCCGCCACAGCCCAGCAAGGGCGGCCAGATCGCATACAGGACGGGGTTCGACACAATGAGCTCTTCCGCCACGGGCTGCGGGAGGTAAAGGCGTGCGATACGTTAGATGCCTTCGTGGACCGGCTGCGGTGGATCAATGAAAGCTGCGATCCGCCACTGCCTGACGCCGATGTGGTCAAGACAGCCTGCTCGGCGTGGGGTTACGAACAGGAAGACCGAAACTTCGTAGGCAGGGGAAAATTGCTGACCACGCCCGATGCTATGTTCAAGGCCCTGATATCCCTCCCCCGTGGGGTTGATGCTCTTGCGCTGCACTTGCTGCTGCGCTCAACGCACAAAGCCGGTGCGCAGTTTGCCGTGTCGTCCAAGGCGATGGCACGCGATCGGACATTGCCCGGCTGGTCGCATGTCCGGATTCGCAAGGCGAGGAACAACCTGGTCGATAGGGGCTTCCTGAAGCGTGTCAGTCGGGGCGGCAGCGGCCCAGGTGATCCGGCACAGTTCTGCTTCGCCGAAGGCGTAGCGGCCGGCCAATTTTCATTGCCACCCTAAGACTAAGGGTAAAGCTCCTTTACCCAATACTAACTGACACCCTCCCCGCTGAGGTGGAAAGCAAGCTAAAGTTCCCCGAAATCCGACGATTTTGTTTGCCGCGGCACTCGTCGGCGTCGGTTCGTCGGTGTTTCCCCCTAACTCATCGCGGGTGGCACGCATAACCTCCGGCGGGCAGCAGGGGTCCGCCCAGCACATGCGGTTTCCGACTCGTAGGAGCCGCCTACGCGGCGTCTGGGCAGCATTAGGTAGGGGAGGGTGCGGCCGATGCCGCGAAGCCCTGGAGGAGTCTCCAGAGTCGCGCACGCGGCATGTCCGGCAGCTCCTCTATATGACCCACCTGACACGGCCCGGCGGGCGACGTGTAGCTGTCCCGCTGAACCCGCCAAAGAGCTGTCGGGCCGCTCCGCACGCAGTCTGGGGGCTGGAGAGCCGGCCCGCCCAAAGTGCGCCCGGCACCGGGTGGAAGCCTTGGAACAGGAGGCGTGACGCGCGCCGGGAGCCAGGGGGCAATCTGGCTCTCTTGTGGTAAGCTATTACTCAAACGTGGGCCCGTCTCAAAATTTTTCCTATGCGCTCTGATTCGATTTCTAAAATTGGGGAGGGCATACCGCGGCTTGTTGTCCTGGTGTGGCTCGCCAGGCAACCCGGCCCCTCGCCCCCAAACTCGCCCTGCAGAGGTCGGGTCCGTGATCGGGCAGGCAGGCTGCCACATGATGTAGTGCATCGAAGCCGCAATGGACCACATGATGTTGTGCCATGATGCGCCATGATGCGCCCTGGTAGCGCCATCCTGCCGATGTAGCCTGCCGATGTTGGCGGATCCCCTCCGCCACACTCCATGCCTAACTCATTGACATTGCTTGCGATTTCCCGCCGGTGCTCGAGCTGTCCCCCAATCCGTCCCCCAATCGAGATCAGGGCCACGGCGGGCTGATCTGACATATAGTTCCCGCGCGAGCGCACGCGTGTAGAGCTCGGGCTGTGTCGGATGATTGTGGTGCGGTGCGCTGAGCGACCCGGCCCCGTCCCCCCAAACTCGCCCTGACAGGTCGCCGGCAATGGGATCGAGGCTGGCGCATTTGCCATTGATCGCTGCGCTGGCGGAGGATTATCCGCTCAACTGCATAGGTAACGCATTGTTATCATTGCATATTGCTAGCACGCGCTCTCGCTGTCCCCTATTCCGTCCCCCATACCGTGCGGCGAGGGTGACAATAGGCAATGCGAGCGTGTCTTGTGCCCCATGAGTGCCCACCGGAGCATTCATGCAATCAATCCCCAATGATACCAATGGTTTAGCGTGGCGGACCCGCTGATATCAGATAAGCGACGCCACGCCGCTATGCCTCTTGTGAAAGCCTGCCGAACACATGGCGGATGTTGGCCCGCGGGGGCGCACGCGCGTAGAGCGCAGGCTGTGTCGGATGATTGGTCCACGAAGGTTTCAGCCTAGCGCAAGCGGGCGGCGGCATTGCGCCGAGAGCAGTCGTTCGCTCGACCACGGGCCGTCGCCTGGATTGTCTCGATGCCAGGGGCTAGGATAGCGATCAGTCGGTTAGCGAGGCGGAATCATGAAGCTCGCAGGCAAAAAGGCTCTCATTACCGGAGGCAACAGCGGCATCGGCCTGGCCACAGCCCGCCTTTATCATCTCTGAAGGCGCGGAAGTCGCAATTTCGGGTCGCGATCAACAGACACTGGATGGAGCGGTCGCCGAGCTGGGATCGAAAGCGCACGGCTATCGCGCTGACGTTACGGTTGCGGAGGACCGCAAGAGGCTTTTCGCTGAACTCGTCAAAGACTTTGGCAAACTTGACATCGTCTTCGCTAATGCAGGCATTTCTGGCATGACGCCGACTGGCACAACCGACGAAGCCATCTTCGAGAAGATAGTCCACACCAACCTCAACGGCGCTTTCTTTACCGTCAATTCAGCCGCTCCTCTCATGAACAACAACGGCAGCATCGTATTCAACGGATCGGTGCACAATTATCTCGGTCAACCAGGCTTGGCTGCCTACGCTGCTACGAAAGGCGGACTCGTTTCGATGGCGCGATCCATCGCCGCAGACCTTGCACCGCGCAAGATTCGCGTAAACGTGGTGGCCCCGGGAGCGACAAACACTCCCATCTGGAAGCGCGGGGTGCGCGCCAATGCCACGGCAGAGGAATCCGCAAAAGTTTCCGACTTCTTCTCTTCCACGGTTCCACTTGCCCGTTGGGGCGAGCCGGAAGATCTGGCCAAGGCTGTGCTTTTTCTTGCCTCGGACGATTCGTCGTACATCAACGCGGTCGAGCTGATGGTGGATGGCGGACTGACGGGCGCTCCCTTCGGAGCCCCCATTCTTCGCGGCTGACGAGGACCACGCAACCCACAACGGCCAGTAGGTCGTTCGCGCGGCCCATGCCATCGCCGGATGCTGGCCGAGCTTTGGCCGAGCGCGCAGTCTAGAGCCGTTCCAGGTTTCACGGATTAACCGGAAGGGCAGGAAAGGGCGGGGGGAGACCTACGGGCCGGAGCGAGGCGGTACGTTCGCGAAGAGGTCGCCGAGCCCTTCAGCCATCGTCGGGTGGGCAAGGATTGCTTCCCGCAGCTTCGGATAGGGCAGGTCTGCCACCATCGCCGTTTGCACGACAGCCATGACTTCGCCGGCTTCGGCACCGATCATCGTAAAGCCGAGGATGTGGTCGTCACTTGCGCCGACGAGGGCCTTCATGAAGCCCTGTGTCTCGTCTGTCGTCGCCGTCCGTCGGACGCTGCTCATCGGCAGCCGGGTGACGCGGACGGTCACATTTCGCTGTTGTGCTTCGCGTTCGCTCAGTCCGACGTGAGCGAGCGGCGGCTCGGTAAACATGCAGTAAGGAACCAGCCGCCCGCGCGTGCTGCGGTTGGCGCCCGCCAAATTGTCCCGGATGATTCGAAAGTCGTCGATGGAGACGTGCGTGAATTGCGGGCTGCCGGCGCACTCCCCGATCGCCCAGACGTTGGGCGCGGTGGTCTCCAGCCGCTCGTTGACGCGGATATAGCCGTGCGCATCCAATTCGACGCCGGTCTCTTCTAGTCCGCTGCCGGCGGTGTTGGGAACGCGCCCCGCCGCCACGAAGATGTCGCTGCCCTCGATCTTTTCCTCGCCGGAGGGGGTGCGCACGGTCAGGCCGACGCTGTCGCCGGATCGGCCCTGCACATCGAGAGTTTGCGCCTGGCAGAGAAATTGAATGCCCTCTTCCCTCAAAATTCGTTGCACTTCGTCGGCGACGTCGGGATCCTCGCGCGCCATCAGCTGAGCACCGGTCTCGATCACGGTCACACGGCTCCCGAAGCGGCGATAAGCCTGGGCCAGTTCGAGGCCGACATAGCCGCCGCCGAGCACCACCAGATGCGAGGGTGC
>CAVZRO010000011.1:0-432496 GCA_963777625.1 uncultured Pseudomonadota bacterium
CCCCCCGTCATTCCCGCGGAAGGCGGGAATCCGAACGCCTGCCCATGCAACCGCGAGGATCACGAGGGAGCGTCACCCTCTCCAACGGCAAGTATCAGACCCAACGTGCCTATAAACGGCTTCGCCGCCCTATCAACCGCGCACGCCGCGCCGGAGAAATTGACCGGCAGCAGCAGCGGACTTCAGGCTCGATCGCCAGCAAGGTCACCCTACCCCCGGCTGCAGGCGGCGCCGCCGAGGACGCAGAAGGAAGCGCAGTGCGGGTGGTTCAGCGCACCGGCTTCGCCGCCTCGGCGAGCGTTCGGCCAGTTCGAACCGCGGATCGTAGGCGAGCAACGTGCAGGCGAGCACAGCGGGCGCCGGCGCCCCGCCGTTTCACCACCATGCGCGAGACGCGCACATCACGCTGTCGGGCGATTGTGCAGAATGTCCCAGCACGCTGTGGTGATCTCCGGAACATCGCGCAGGCGTCCATTTCGGGAAACAGCATCAGCCGCACCGGATCGTACGCGTCCACTGGAACACCCAGTTCGGCGAACAGCCGCGCGTAGCCGGCGCGCAAGGCCGCCTCGTCCTCGCCGTTGAAGCGCCGCCCGGCAACGTCGAGCGGGAAGCCGTTGCGTGCCAGCCAGACCAGGCCGTCGATCGCCGGCTGCCAGCTGCGCCGTCCGCGCTCCGCTTCGTGGACGTCGCGCTGTAGTGGTCGAGCGAGACCCGCAACGCGAGCCTGTCGCCGTACGCCGCCCGCAACCCCAGCAGGGCGCGCGCAGCTTGCGCAGCGGCTTCATCGCATTGGTCAGCACCAGCGCGCGCAGTCCGCGCCCCAGTACGTCGTCCAGCATGCAGATGATGTCGGGATTCATGAACGGCTCGCCGCCGGTGAAGCCGACCAGCCGCACCGGCAGCCGTCGGCGCGATCTCGTCCAGAAGCCCGCACCTCGTCCCGCGTCAGATAAGCGAGCCGATCATTGCGCGGCGACGATTCGATGTAGCAGTTCCGGCATGTCACATTGCACAGCGTGCCGGTGTTGAACCACAGCGTCTCCAGTCCCCGCAGCCACCGAGGCGCGGCGCTCGCCGGTCGCGGTGATGGCCGGATCGCGGAACTTCCGGGAGCGAGCGCGGCCGCATCCATCAGCGGCCCCGGAACACCGGCCGGCGCTTCTCCAGAAAGACTGGGTCGCCTCGCGATAATCCTCGCTGCCGGCGGCGACGCGCTGCGCCGCGGCGATCTCGGCTGCCGCGCCGCCACCTCGCCGCGCGCGATCGCCGCCAGCGTGATCTTGGCGCCGCGCTGCGACAGCGGGGCCCGCTCCGCCATTTCGCGCGCGAGCGCCCGCGCCTTCCAGCGCGCCCTCTTCCTGACTTCGTCGAGCAGGCCCATCGCCCGGCACTCCGCCATCGGAAACACACGGCCGGAGAACAGCACGAGCTTGGCGCGCGACAATCCGACGGCGCGCATCAGGTGCTCGGTGTCGAGCACGCTATAGACGATGCCGCGCTTGGCGGCCGGGATGCCCATCTGAGTGGTCGCATCGCCCACCCGCAGGTCGCAGGCGAGCGCGAGGCCACAACCGCCGCCGACGCAATAGCCGTGCGCCGCCGCGATGGTGGGCTGCGGCAGGTCGCGGATGGCGAGTGTCGCGGCCCGGCCCGCTTCGCTGTATGCGCCGCGGCTTTGGGTTCGCGCCGCCGGAAATTCCGAGATGTCCGCGCCGGCGGAGAAATTCCCGCCCGCGCCGGTCAGGATCACCATCGCGCGTCGCCGTCCCGGGCAAACCCGGTGAACAGCTCGCCCAGCCGCTGCCACATGGCAAACGAGACGGCGTTGCGCTTGGCCGGCTTGTTCAGCGCGACGGTGACGATACCCTCGTCCTGGCCCACCAGAATCTCGTCCCCGGCCGTCAGGCTCCCTTTGCTTTGCCGACGGGACAATGCCATCACGGCCGCACATCGCCAAGCGGGTGGAGACAAACCATGCCCGGCGCGCTCGACGGCCTGCGCGTCCTGGACCTCACCAGCAATCTGTCCGGTCCGTATTGCTGCATGATGCTCGCCGATCACGGCGCCGACGTGGTCAAGATCGAGCCGCCCGCGGGCGACGCGGCGCGCAACATGCCGCCCTTCGTGAACGGCGAGAGCGCGCCGTTCATGATCTGGAACCGCAACAAGCGCTCGTGCGTGATCGACCTGAAGTCACAGCGCGAGCGTTCCTGGCCTGGCCGACACCGCCGATATCGTGGTGGAGAACTATCGGCCCGGCGTGCTGGACCGGCTCGGCATCGGCTGGGAGGTGCTGCACGCGCGCAACCCGCGCCTGATCCTCGGCTCGATCTCCGGGTTCGGGCAGACCGGGCCGGAGGCAAAGCGCGGCGGCTACGACCTGATCACCCAGGCCATGTCGGGACTGATGAGCATCAACGGGCCGGAGGACGGGCCGCCATTCCGCCTGCCGATCGCCATCTCCGACGTCACCGCCGGAATGTTTCTGGCGTTCGGCGTGCTGGCGGCCGTCGAGGCACGCCACCGGACCGGGCTCGGCCAGCGCGTGGAAACATCGCTGCTGGAAGCGGCCGCGTCGCTCTGCGTGTATGAGGCCGCGCATTATTTCGCTACCGGCACGTGCCCGCCTCGCATCGGGCAGCAGCATCGCGGCAGCTCGCCCTATCAGGTGTTCCGAACCGAAGACGGATGGATCACCATCGGTGCGTCGCAGCAGGGCTTTTTCACTGCGTTGTGCGACCTGCTCGGATTGCCGGAGCTGGCCGCCGATCCCCGCTTCGCCAGCAATGCCGAACGGGTGAACCACAATGCCGAGCTTGTCGGGCTGCTGGCCGAAAAATTGCGGCAGGCACCGTCCGAACACTGGCTCGCAGCGCTGGAGAAACTTGGCATTCCGGCCGGGCCGGTGCGTCCGTTCGATCAGGTGTTCACCGATCCCCACATGCTGGCGCGGGACATGGTGGCCACCACCGAGCACCCGGTGACCGGGCAGTTCAGCACGCTCGGGGTGCCGGTGAAGCTCTCGGCGACTCCCGGCGCGGTGCGCCGCCCAGCCCCGCGGCTGGGCGAACACACCGAGACTGCGCAAGCCGGCCAATCAGCGGGAGTAGGTCCCGTTGCCATTCGAGGAATTGATGGAGCTGCCGGACTGATCGGAATTGTTCATTCCGTTGGTCCCCATCGTGCCGCTACTGTTATGACCAGAGCTGTTGTTGTCATAGTTCTGCGCGACGCCGTTGCCGTTCTGCCGGCCCTCGTTGCTGCCGGTCTGGGGCGTCGTGGTGAGCGCGGTCATCGAGTTGGGCGTGATGACCATGGCCACCGGATTGCCGTCGCGATCCTTCGCGTGCACCACGAAAGCCCGCGGCATCATGTGGATATCCGTGAAGCCTGCCTGCGACAGATCCTGGTAGATCCGCTGCCGCACATTGCTGCTCTGGCCAGTCGTGTTCTGATTTTGCCAGGTATGATTGTTGTTGGAGAGATCCTGGCTCCCCTCGCTTTGCGAGTTGCTGCTCGAATTCCACCCGGAATTCGCCCCGGATTTTCCCCCGGAAATCCCTGGGCGCTGAGTGAACTGGCCCTGGTTGAGCCGCCCCTGGCCATACTGATCCTGACTGGACCCGCTGCCCTGCTGCCCGGACTGATCATGGCCCTGCTGACCGTAACCTTGCTGGCTGGACTGGCTCTGTGCCGCGGCCGGCAATGCAAAACCAACCGCCAGCGCGGCGGCCGTGATGACGAGACTGCGCATGGTATCTCTCCCTGGTGCCATTATGGCCCCGGGGTGTAACCGCCCCATCGCCGCCTCGGTTCCGCCGCAGACACGCAGCGAGCAGCGCCGCCGCTCACTTCAGCTTGCGCCGGCCTCAGGCGGTTCGTTTGGCGCGCGCCCGCACCAAGCGGCGCTTGACCGCCAGCGCCGCGGCCGGCAGACGCCGCGCTGGTGTGCCGAGCAGGAACGCGTCGATACCACCCTTCGCTTCCACCGTACGGATCGCCCGGGTGGACAGCCGCAGCCGGATCGGCGTCCCCAGCGTATCGGACAGCAGCGAGGCCACCTGCAGGTTGGGCAGGAAACGGCGTCTGGTCTTGTTGTTGGCGTGGCTGACGTTGTTGCCCGTCAGCACGCCCTTGCCGGTGATCTGGCATCGGCGCGACATCGCGGAACCCCTTCGGGAAAGCCGGGCTTATGGCCAAGCCGCCAGCCCACGTCAACCGGGACAGCGAAGGCAAGCGCGGGGCGCTGCCCCGCGCCCCGCCAAGGGCAATGCCCTTGGAACCCACTACTTGGGTTGGGTGTGGGGGGTGGGCACCTACGCCACTGTCACCAGCAGCGAGGTCGGCGCCCACCCCCCACACCCAACCCAAACGGATGGATCGCAAAGGCACAGCCTTTGCCGGGGTCCAGGGGCAGCGCCCCTGGCCTTTTCTGATCCCCCGGATTGCGGCGCCCTCGGTTCCGGTGCATGCCGTGGCCCGCAACGCAGCAGGAGCAACCATGGCCGTCGTCACGGTCGAGCAGCGCGGCGGCGTCTCGCTGATCCGCATCAACCGGCCGGACCGGCTGAACGCGATCTCCAGCGCCGTCGCGATCGAGTTGCAGGCCGCATTCCAGGCGTTCGACGCCTCGGACCAGCGCGTCGCCGTCATCAGCAGTACCGGCGATCGCGCCTTCACGGCCGGGGCCGACGTGTCCGACCTGCCGGAGTTGTGGCGCTGCATCCCGGGCGTCGGCTTCACCACCGACAAGCCCATCATCGCCGCCACCACCGGCTGGTGCGTCGGCGGCGGACTGGTCCTGGTGATGATGTGCGACCTGCTCGTCTCCACTGAAAGCACCACCTTCTACTATCCGGAGGCGAAGCTCGGCACCACCGGCGGCATGGTCAGCTCGCTGGTGTCGCGCCTGCCGCATCATCTGGCGATGGAGATGATGCTGCTCGGCAGCAAGATCCCCGCCCGCCGCGCCTACGACGTGGGGTTCGTCAACCGCGTGGTGCCGGACGGCACGCACGAGCCGGAGGCGCTGCACATGGCCGAGGAGCTGCTCGACAGCGCGCCCCTGGTGATCGCGGCGCTCAAGCGGCTGGTCACGCAGATCATGCCGGTGGGGCCGGTGGAGCGGATGGTGGCGGTCAGCCGCACTATCGCCACGGTGCGCGGCAGCGAAGACATGCGGGAGGGCATCAGCGCCTACAAGGAAAAGCGCCGGCCTGTGTTCCGCGGCCGGTGACCGATACCACCGACACCTGGGTCCTCAGCGAGGATTATGCCGGCTTGCAGGCGCAGGCGATCGGACTGGCGGAGGCCGCCGGGCTGGTACCGGCCCTCCGCCCGCTCACCCCGCGCCCACCCTGGCGCTGGTTCGCCGCCTCGCTGTGGCCGAACGCACTGGCCGCCGTTGGCGGCCAAATCGGGCCGCCATTTCCCGACCTGGCGATCGGCTGCGGGGGCGTTGCCGCTTCGGTCGGCGCCGCGCTGCGCCGCCGCGGGACCGCGGTGGTGCAGGTGCAGCATCCGCGCATGCCCCCGTCCCGCTTCGATCTTGTCGTGGTCAACCGCCATGACGAGCTGACCGGCCCCAACGTCCTGGTCACCCGAACCGCGCTCCACCGGGTGACCCAAACCCGCCTCGCCGCCGCCGCGGCCGAATGGCGAGAACAACTCGCGCCGCTCCCGCGCCCACTGGTGGCGGTGCTGGTCGGCGGCAACAACGGCCGCTTCCGGTTCGACCCTGTGGTTGCCGGCCAGCTTGCGAACCAGCTTGCCGGGATGATGCGCCAGGACCGTGTCGGCGTCGCGCTGACCCCGTCGCGGCGGACCGATCCAGCCGCCCTGATGGTTCTGCGCGACCATCTCGCGCCACTCGGTGCCTTTGTGTGGGACGGCGCCGGTCCAAACCCTTATTTCGGCATGCTCGCCCTGGCCGACGCCATCGTCGTGACCACCGACAGCGTCTCCATGATCTCCGAGGCGGTGGCCACCACGGCTCCGGTCATGCTAGCTCAGCTCCCCGGACATTCCCGCAGGAATGGGTTGTTCACCCAGGCACTGCTGGCCGAACATCGCGTCCGCCCGTTTGCCGGCCGGCTGGAGGCTTGGCCGGTCTCCCCTCTCAACGACACGCCCGACGCCGCGGCGGAAATGTGCCGGCGGCTCGGCATTCACGGATCCCATGCTGCAGATTGAAACCTTCGACGCCCGGGCTGGCGGCAATGTTATCTACAAGGCGCTGGCCCACCCGCTGGCGGCCGAGCGGATCGCCGACCTCAGCCGCCGGCTGCTGGCCCCGCTGGCGATCTATGATGCGGATAATCTGCTGGAGCCGCTGTTCGCGCTGCATCCCTCCGTCCCCCGCCCCGCGTCGCTGTTCGTGCACGACACCAGCCTGGTCGGCAAACCTCGCGCCGGCAGGGAAGCACGCCCGATCACCGAGCTGCCTCGCTCCGGTGCCCGCACCGTGCTGATTGCCGCGTTCGATGCCGGCCGCGCCGCCGCTCGCGTCAACCATCTGCTGCCGGCCGGCGCCCAACTGCTGACGCTGGACGAGATCAGGCTGCCGCCCGGACTGCTGACCAACCGCGCGCGCTACCTCGACAAGCTGAATTTCGCCACCAACTTCGCCTTCTTTCGTGACCAGGGCGGGCTTTCGACCCGCCTGACATCGGCCAATTACTGGTCCGGCTACGGCGCCCGCGCGATCCGCATGTGGTTGCGCCTGTTCGGCGCGGATGGCGCGGCGCTGGCCACCTGGGAACAGGAAATCCCGCCCGGACCCACCGGATTTGCGGTCGACAGCCGCGAGGTGCGCGCCCGCTTCAACCTGCCCGAATTCACCGGCCAGTTGTTTGTTCACGTGGTGGGCGGCGCCGGGCACGATGTGGTCAAATACGTGATCGATACGTTCGCGTCGGATGGCGGCGCCAGCCTGTCCTGCACCCATGACGCCAATGCCTGGCCGTCGGACCGTTACGCCGGGCTGCCCGCGCCGCGCGCCGACGAGCGGGTGATCCTGTGGCTGCAGAACAGCCACGCCGCGCCGATCCCGCCCGGCGCCATCGCGCTGGACCGTATGGGCGCCGAGCGGCCGGTGCCGTTGGCGGCGCCTGTTGCCCCCTTTGCGACGGCGGCCGTCGATGTCGGCTCCGTGCTTCCCGGCGTCGCCTGGCCGGCGCAGGTGGAAGTGCGCGCCGGCCGTCACATGGTGCGCCCGCGCTACGAGGTCATCCGCGGCGGCCGCTCCCGTATCGCACACGTCAATGTCGAGCGGGCCGACCTGCAGCCCGATCCTGCCATTCCGAACCTGCCCGAACAGCTCGGCCGCAACTACCTGCTGCCGTTCCCCGTGCTGGACCCGGCGCGCTTCCGCACCATCGTGCAGCCGACGCCGATGGCGGTTTCGGAAACCTCGCTGCCCATCCGGCTCGATCTGTTCGACCCGGAGGGCAATCTTGTGGCCGCGCATTTCCTCGGCTGCCTGCCCCGCGACCATGATGTTGCGCTTGATCTGGAAACCATTCCGGCGGCCACCGCTGGGCATGCCGAGCTGGTGTATGATTTCCGTGCCGGCGGACAGGGGAATGGCTGGCTGCACGCGCTGTTCCGCTACGAGGACCGCGCCAGCGGCCACGCGGCCGAATCGAGCTTCGGCGCGCATATCTTCAACACCGTCATGACCTACCGGGATGAGCCGCAATCCTATTCCGGCCCGCCGCCGGGCCTGTCCACGCGGTTGTTCCTGAAACTCGGAGACGGCGACCGCCGCAGCTTCGCGGTGCTGATCTACGCGGCCTCCGCGCCGTGGCTGCCGCATTCCACCACCACACTGCTGCTGCATGACTCCACCGGCGAAGTCATCGCCGAACACGCCCTGGCGATTCCGTGCCGCGGCTCGCGGATGGTCTGGCCCGACGAGGTATTCGGCGCCTCACTGCTGCGCCGCGCCGGAGCCAACGGCTATGTGCTGGTGCGTGACGTGACGTGCCGTCTGTTCGGCTATCACGGGCTGATGGACGACCGAAGCGGGTTCTCGCTGGATCACATGTTCGGCTTCTGACTGAGCGCTACGCCACCCGCCCCGAAACCAGACCCACTCCCGTTCCCCGTCATTCCCATTTCCCGTCATTCCCGCACCCCTCCCGTCATTCCCGCGAAAAGCGGGCACTCCATGCAACCGCGACCGCGTCACGCCCACCCGCGCGAGCATAACGCGGCAGAGTCACCCTCCCGAACGGCTGATATCAGTCGGGTTCAACCCCGAAGCACCCGCCACCGCATTGATGTGCTCCATCAGCAGCCGAGCATGCGGCGTCAGATCCACGGGGTTGCGCATGCACAAAGCCAGGTGACGCTGTGCCCACGCCTCCGACAGAGGCACCGCGCGTACGCCCATCCCCTCCATCTCGACGAAAACGCTTTTCGGCAAGATCGCCACGCCGACGCCGGCCTCTATCATGCGGCCGATCGCACCAACGCTGCGCAGGCGGATACGATGGTTCAGGCCGACACCACGCCGCGCCGCGTGCTCGACGAGGTGTTGCTCCAGCGCCGCATCGAGCAGGCCGATCAGCGGTTCCCGCGCCACTTCACCGAAACCGATTTCCGCCCGGTCGGCAAAATCGTGGGTGGCGCCGGCAACAACGACGAGCTGATCCTCCTCCAACCGGTGCAAATGCAACGCACCTGGATCGACCACATCCGCAACGATACCAAGCTCCGCGGCGCCTTCTGTCACCAGCCGGACGATCTCCACGCTGGGATGTTCCTCGATTTCGACGTCGAGCCCGGGATGCGCCAGCAGGAAGCCGCGGAGCAGCCGTGGCACGATGCCGAGCAACGCGCCCGTGTTCGACAGCAGCCGGACGCGCCCCCGCTGTCCGGTCGAGAAGCCGCGCAACTCGCTCGCCATCCGGTCAGCTCGCAACAGGATATCCTGCGCGTGCCGCAGCAACGCCGCACCAGCCGGCGTCGGTCGCACGCCGCGCGCCGTTCGCTCAAGCAGCGGAACGCCGAGTGTCGCTTCCATGCCGGAGATGCGCTGGCTGGCGGACGCCAGCGCAAGATTCATCGCCTCCGCGCCGCGCGTAATGCTGCCGCTGCGTACCACGGCGATGAACAACCGCAGATCGGTCAGATCGAAGCGCATCCGGGAAAACCTTCGGTTCCTCCGAAGGATAGCATCGTCAAACGCCAATTGTGCCCGACCGCGCTCCTGTGCAGCCTCAACCCATGCCAACTCTTCTGCCCCTGTTCGCCGCCGGACTGCTTGCCGGCGCCATGAATGCGCTGGCGGGTGGCGGCTCGTTCGTCACCCTGCCGGCGATGATCGCGGCCGGCCTGCCTTCGGTGGTGGCGAATGCCTCCAGCACGGTCGCGCTCTGGCCCGGCGGCGCGGCGAGCGCCTGGACCTATCACGAGCGCCTGGCCCCGATCTGCGACGTGCCGGCCAAGGCGATGGTGGCGGCGACTCTGGTGGGCGGGCTGCTCGGCAGCCTGCTGCTGCTGTGGACGCCATCCTCGGATTTCGACGTGATCCTGCCCTGGCTGCTGCTGCTGGCGACGCTGGCGCTGGCGTTCGGGCGCCGCATCGGCACCGCGATGCGCGGGCGATTCCTCGTCGGCGCCGGCCCGATCCTGGTCGTGCAGTTCGTGCTCGGCATCTATGGCGGCTATTTCGGCGGCGCGATCGGGCTGATGATGGTGGCGACCTGGTCGCTGCTGGGCGAACGCGACATCAAGCGCCTGAACGGTCCCCGCACGCTGCTGGTCAGCGTCGCCAACTCGGCGGCGGTGGTCACGTTCATCATCGCCGGAGCGGTGCGATGGCGGCAGACGCTGCTGGTGCTGGCGGGCGGCCTGCTCGGCGGCGTCGTGGGCGCGCGGCTCGGACGCATCGCCCCGCCCGGCGTGACGCGGGTGCTGACGCTGTGCTGGACCGCCGCCATCACCTGCGCGTTCTTCCTGCGAGCCTACGTGTGGACACGCTGATCAAGCACGGGGCTCCGCCCCATACCCCGCCAGGGGCGCAGCCCCTGAACCCCGGCAAAGGCTGTGCCTTTGCAATCCATCCGTTTGGGTTGGGTGTGGGGGTGGGTGCCTACACGTCTCTCACCAACAGCACCGTAGGCACCCACCCCCACACCCAACCTAAGTGAAGGGTCCCAAGGGCAATGCCCTTGGCGGGAGCCCAGAGGGCAGCGCCCTCTGGCGGGGTGCGGGGCAGGGCCCCGCGCTTCACCCGATTGCGACTCTCCCCGCGAACGTGCCACACACCGCCTTCATGATTCCCCGTCGCCCGCTGCTCGCCGCGATTCCCGCCCTGCTCGCCACCCCTGCCCTGGCTCAGCCCGGCAGCTTCGGCGCATTCCTGAGTGGCATCCGCGCCGACGCCCGCCGTGCCGGCATCTCGGCCGTAACGCTCGACCGCGCGTTCGCCGGGGTGCAGCCGAACGCCAAGGTGATCGAACGCGAGCACCACCAGCCCGAATTCACCCTCACCTGGGCGCAGTACCGCGACCTGCTGATCACCGACAAACGCATCACCGCCGGCCGCGCCGCCTTCCAGCGCAACCAGCCGCTGTTCCAGCGGGTGCAGCAACAGTACGGTGTCTCGCCCTCCGTCATTCTTGGCATCTGGGGCCTCGAATCCAGCTTCGGCACCCAGACCGGCGATTTCCACGTCGTCGAGGCACTCGCCACGCTTGCCTGGAGCAGCGGGCGTTCGGCCTTCTTCCGCTCCGAACTGATCGCCGCCCTGCGCATCCTGGACCATGGCGATATCACCCCATCGCGCATGACCGGCTCCTATGCCGGGGCGATGGGCCAGCCGCAGTTCATGCCCAGCTCCTATCTGCGCTACGCGGTCGATTTCGAGGGCAACGGCCGGCGCGACATCTGGTCCAGCACGCCCGACGTGCTCGCCTCCATCGCCAACTACCTCGCGGCCAGCGGCTGGCAGGCCGGGGGCACCTGGGGACAGTCGGTAACCCTGCCCGCCGGCTTCAATGCCGCTGACACCGGCCGCGACAATCGCCGCCCTCTGGCCGATTGGCTGCGCCTCGGCGTCCGCCCGATCAGCGGCAGGCTGCGCGCCCAACCCGATCAGCGCGCCGCCGTGCTGCTGCCGGACGGGTCCGGCGGCGACGCTTTCCTTGCGTACGGTAACTTCGCCGCGATCCGCCGCTACAACCCGTCCGACTTCTACGCCCTGGCGGTCGGCCTGATCGGGGACGACATCCTGGCGTGATCCGGCTGCTGGCGACTCTCTGCGCGCTGCTGCCGGCTGCCTGCACGCACCCGCCGGCAGCCGTTCCCCACCCGCATTATGTGCTCGGCGCGCCGTACCAGGCCGGCGGCGTCTGGCAGTACCCAAAGGAAAGCTACGACGCTGTCCAGACCGGCCTGGCGGCCATCTACCAGGGACCACATGCCGCGCTCACCAGCGACGGCGAAACATTTGACCAGACCGCGCTCGCCGCCGCCCACCCCACCCTGCAACTGCCGGCAATCGCCCGCCTCACCAACCTGGAAAACGGCCGCCAACTGCTGGTTCGCATCAACGACCGTGGGCCCGATACGCCGCACCGGCTGCTGCTGGTCACGACCCGCACGGCGCAACTGCTGGAGTTTCCGCCGTCCGGCGTCGCCCGGGTGCGGCTGGAGGTGATGCCGTCGGCGAGTCACGCCGCGGCGGACCCGCTGCCCGATGCGCCCAGCCTGCCGATCGTCGCTGCGCCCCAAACGGCCGTGCAGGAGCTTCCCCTCGGCCCGCCGGGCGGTCCCACCACCAACAGCACATGGCACGCGCCCATCCGACCGCCGCAAGTCCAGCCGATCGCGCCGCCGCCGCCGCGCCTGCCGGAAATCGTTACACAAACCGTTGCAGCCTCCGGCACGTTGTGGGTGGAACTCGCCGCTTTCCAGGCCTATCGCTATGCCGCCATCGAGCGCGCGCGTCTGGCCAGCTTGAACCCGGAGATCGTCGCCGCCGAGCAGAACGGCCAGCAGGAATTTCGTGTCCGACTCGGGCCATTCGCAACGATTGCGGAGGCGGATGCGGCGCTGAACCAGGCGATCAACGCCGGCGTACCCGACCCGCATATCGTCGTTGATTGATCACCCGCGCTACGCATGCAGACGCATTGCCGGCACGACTTCATGTTCCACGTGATACGGCACCGCCCCCGTTAGGACGGCATCAAGATTACGGATACCCACGGGGCGGCGTATCCGGCGGTAATGAGCGATCAGATCGCGGACCTGACGGCGAGCCTCCGGCGTGTAGTCGGTCAACGGCAGGGTAGACGCGGGGACGTCGGCTCGTCGGATTTCGCCAACTCGGCTTCCAGTTCGGCGATGGCTTGGCGCAGCTCGTCATGCACGGCACCGCTGGGCGCCAGCTCGCCACCAGCAAGCTCGGCTTCGCTGCGGGCGAGAGCCTCCCTGCAATGATCTGGAGCATTGATGTGGCCCTGGTCCATCAACCTATCTTGAGCCGTCCTCACCACGATTTCCAGGCGTTTCTGGGCGCAACAGCAGCAACGCTAGGGTGGACGCAGGTTCCACTCACGCTGGGTTCTCTCTCCCGGAGGCGCATTGCTTGGGGGTGGCGCATAATCGGGACAGAAACCTCTCACCCTGGTTGCTGACCTATGCAATATCTCCGGTCGCGCGGAGAGCAGGTAAGGAAATCGGGGATCGCGATGTCTGGATGGTCTGATGGCCGGCTACGCCTAGCGGCGTATTTGACGGGATTACGCAGCGAACTGAGCAGGGCCCGCACTGAAGCCGGCGGGGACGATCTCAAGTTTGACGTCGATGCGACCACGCTCGAGGTCGATATTGCGTATTCGCTCGCGCGATCCGAGGCGCCGGAATTTTGGGTGCTTGCGCCGGCACTGCAGGAGGCGAAGGACGAACCGGGATCCGCCTACCGAGACAGGCAGCGCCTCACCGTGCGACTAACGCCGCGACCGGACGCCGTGTCGGGTGGTGACACGTCCGAACTAGTCCGGGCGACCTTGCCGCGCCCGTCTTCGCCGAAAGGTCAATAAGATGGAACAGCAGCGAAAGAGCCCCGACCTCATTGGTATCTGCCGCAGAGCGGACCGCGGTCCTCTGAGCAGATGTTCAGTGGATCGGCAGCATGCACCAGCACCCATCTGCTTCACCATCACCCCCGCTTCCATCCTCGCTCGCGGGAGCGCTTCGCGATGGATGTGCTGAAACTTGGAGAGCCCAACGACTTTTGGAATTCGCCGGCCTATTCGGTCAAAGTGCGTGGGCTGCGATACCTCTGGGGATCGGCCGGGCTCATCCAAAATCTAAAATTCGAAAAGCCGTTCATCCTCCACGTCGCGAACGATCGCGCGGGGGAGCCGGTCACGATCGGAACGCGGGTTGCGGCCGGAGCCAAAACGGACTTGGGGACGCTTCAGCCGGGCGAATGCCTGTCAGTCTCGGTGAACGACATTTCGGGCGTCTACGCCGACTGCGCTCTCGATTCAATCGTGCACTGTTTGATCTACTGAGAAGTCGCGCCTGAGGGGAACATCCAATGGGCACTGCAAACGTTATCTCCATGGTCGCGCGGCCGGTGCACGGGTCTTACCTTTGCTTCGAAATTGGCGGCATTCTGAACACTTGCGATGTCCATTTGGGCGGCATCGTGAAAGCCATTCCGTACGCCAAGCTTGCCGACATCGTGAAGACATCAGGAACGACCACCGGGGATCCTTCTCGCCTCGTCGGCGATGCAAACGGCGTTCTAAATATCGTTCAGCCGTTCTCGGTGGCCTCACTTCGAAACGAGGATAGGAAGGCTTCGGTGGATAGCGCTGTCAATTCTCGACAGAATATCTACTTCTCGAAGTATGCGAATGCTGGCTTCGTGATTTCAACGATCCGGGCATATTACGACAAAACGTCGCCAGCCTCGAATCCCAACCTGCTCGATCGTCTAAGCGACCTCGCGAACCAACAACTGGTGGAACTGGGCGAGGCTTACAGGACGGACGATCGAACAGGCGTTGTGAAATCGACAAGCAGCAGCATTGAGTCACGAACCCGAGGTAGTGGCGGTTCTAACCGTGCCAGCAAATTCTACCAGGAGAGCGTGGGCCTACAGGTTGGGCGCGGAACGAAGCTTCCTCACGTCCCGCCAATCCCGTGGGAGGGATACCCGGACCACATATGGAACGGATATGAGTCACGTCGCTTCACTGCACCTGGCACCACCGGCACGGCGGTGACGACGGGAGTCAATTTTGAAGAATCCAAGAACAGCAGCAATGCTTCCGGAACGCAGTCCGCAACACATGTCGACTACGAATACCGAACCCCTTACCTGGAAGCGCAAGCGCGCAGTCTCCGTGCTCACATAAGCCTGGCAAATCAGAAATTTGAAGCATACATGTTCTCGCAGAACGTACCTTATTTGGAACGAATATTTGCAAACGAACTTAAATCGATAGATAATGATGTCTACCAGCTTCAAATCGCGTTGTTGCGGTCGTTTCTTATCTCGCCGATTGAAGGCGTTGTAACCGGTGTCTACAAAAGTCCGGGCGAGGCGGTGAACGCCGGCGAACCCGTGATCCGAGTCGAAGATAACGGCCTCGTCCATCTGTTGGCCAACCTTGCACACATCGGCCCGATCCAGATTGGAGCAACCGCGACCGTGACGACGACGTTGGCGGGCGCCGGGAATCCAACAACATCCATGAATGGGATCGTCGTTTCTGCGCGGGGGCTGGATAGCGGCACGCGGTGGGAAGTCGTCATAAAAGCCGATAACGTCGATGGTGGTGGAGACTACATCCTTCCACTTGGCTACGTGTTTGACCCGGAATACACGGACATTTCCATAGCATAGTTAATTTTAAGAATTAGGAATGATCGGAGCTGCTTGGTACCGCCCGTAGAAAAGCGTTCGACACAAGGAGAGTTTCATGTGTCCCGATGAAGGCGATGGCGGGAGTGGTGGCGGCGGCGGCGGCAGTAGCACACCCGGAGACTTCGGCGGCGGCGACATCGGCGCCATTCTTGCCTATTTGAACCATCAGAGTTTTGGCACAGACGGGGACTACACCGGCAACGCCGGCTTCGGTGGCGACAACACCGGCCCCGTTGGCTCCGAGGCGCCAGAAAAGGACGCGGATCTCCCAGCCGCGCTGATCGACGCCCTCATGGCGCCACCACCGGAAATGCGCGGCAGATCGCAGATGCGGGACGCCCAGAGCGCCCGATCTTGGGCGATCGAGCCGTACGGTGGCATCGGCGGACGGGGTCTTTTCGCTTTCGTCGGCAAAGAGGTCGATGCCTTTTCCGGCCTGCCCTTTGGCCTGGACAATCCCGATCCCTTCACCGGTTTCCCTGCCTCTGACCCGTTCGTCGACGAATGGTCGGCTCGTGCGAGAAACGTGACGGCGCCGTTCGCGGCCCTTCGGCAAACCAACCTGCTGTCGTCGCCTGACCTGCTGGCCGCCAACGATGTGACCGCTTGCGATCCCAACCGGACGTCATGCCTGCCGGAGCTGAAGAGCGACGCCAATCAATCCAGCCTCGCAACTTCGATCCAGGCCGAGATGGACGAAAGCTATGTCGCGATCCAGGCCTTCATGGAGGGCAGGCCGAAGATCGTCGGTAATACCGAAGTCGACATGCAGAAGATAGCCTCGACCGCCGCGCAGGCGGCGCGCAGCGACGAATACAAGCTCGGATTCAGCCTCAGCCAGTTGCGCGACCATCCGCTCGAAATTCGACACTCCGCTGTTCTCACCGGCCTGGGGCACATGGCCTGGGGCGGCGTCATGATGACGGCCTCCGGTTTCATCATTTACGGCTCCGGCGGCCTCGCCCTCCCGCTGGCTGGCGCAACAGGATTCGCCGCGGGCGCCGGCGAGGCCGCCTCGGGTTTCGCATTGGCCATCAGTGGCGCGGACAGTACCGAAACGGTCCGAATGAGCGGCCAGCTCGACTATGTCTTTGCGCTGACATCGTCGCCCGCCTCCCTGGTATTCGGAACCACCGGACTCGTCCTGAGCGGCGGGGACGTCGACATATCCCATCGGTTTGCCCTCGCCGGCGGCATTGCGGAAGGCATGACGGCGTTCCGGGGCGACCCTTCCAAGCTCTACTCGACCCTGCTGCCGGGCGTGGGAACCAAGGCTGAAAAAGCCGCCTCTACTCTTCTGGTCAAGGACGTGGCTGCGCTCGGCTACACGGCGCGCGGCGAAAGTGTCGGCGTGGTTGCCTCGAAGCTGAACAGAGAGTTTACGGTCGGGGATCTCCAGGCGATCGAAGCCTTCCGCGAGCAAATGGCGACCACGGGCCGACTGGATCTCGCAGGTAAGGCGGGTCATGCGGCGGGCGGAGCGGCGGAGCGCGGAGTGGATTTCTCCAAATACAAAGGCGCTTTCCAGCAGGAGCTGAAACTGCACGGCCCCTACACACCGGTCTACAGCCTCCCGCTCGACAAAGCCTGGAACCAGAGCCTCACCTACAGCATCAAGTACCAATTGGAGACCCGCACCCTTGGTGGCGAGCAGTTGGTCCCTATTCGATCAGTCAAGCATATCTGGATCAGCCCGACCGAGGCCGTCAGGTACATACGGTAGCCGAACACCGGCCGCGACCGCGTTAGAACGCCGCATTAGAGCATGAGCGCTTCATGCTCTGGGTAGCTCGGGTTCCGCCGAGTCCCCCCGCCGGCTCGCAGCTTGGAGCAGCCCTGCGCAGGAATTTCGTGTCCGACTCGGGCGCCATACGACAAACCTGTCGCGCAAGCGGTGCTGGACCAGGCAACCGGCGCGGGAGTAACCGAGGCGCCGGTCGTGCTTTGGAGTCTGGTGCCGGTCAGGCGCCGCACAGGAGTTTGCCCGATGATCACCCGCCGCTCCGCCCTGCTCTCGGCCGTTGCCGCAACCGCCCTGGCGCGTCAGGCGCAGGCGCAGCGCCGCCCCACGCCGCACGCCCGCCCGGGTACGCACGGCGGCAAGGCCGACGCGGATCAGCCGCCCGCGGTCCCCGCGGACACCCCGCTCGGGCCGGTCGATACTTCAGCGAAATGGGCGTTCATCCAGGACTTCACCACCGGCGCGGTGCTGCTCACCAAGCAGGCCGATGACCAGATGCCGCCCTCGTCCATGACCAAGCTGATGACGCTCTATATCGTTTATTCGCGCCTGAAGGACGGACGCCTGAAACTCGACGACATGCTCCCCGTCTCCGAGAAGGCGTGGCGCATGGGCGGATCGAAGATGTTCGTGCAGATCAACAGCCAGGTGCGGGTGGAGGATTTGATCCGCGGCATCGAAGTGGATTCCGGCAACGATGCCTGCATCGTGCTGGCGGAGTCGATCTCCGGCTCGGAGGAGCAATTCGCCGACCTGATGAACCAGACAGCGAAAAAGCTCGGCCTGACCCATTCGCACTTCCTCAACAGCACCGGCTGGCCCGAGGACGGCCACTACATGAGCTGCCGCGACATCGCCACCCTGGCCGGCGACATCATCCGGCAATTCCCCGAATTCTATCACTACGCCTCGGAGAAAACTTTCAAATTCAACAATATCGAGCAGGGCAACCGCAACCCGCTGGTACAGCGCGGCACCGCCGACGGGCTGAAGACCGGCCATACCGAGGCCGGCGGCTACGGCCTGGTCGCCTCCACCTTGCGCGGCAACCGCCGGGTGATCCTGGTGCTGAACGGCATGTCATCCATGCGCGAGCGCGCCGAGGAAGGCGAGCGCCTGATGGACTGGGCGTTCGCCAATTTCGACGACGTCACCCTGTTCACCGCTGGCGACGTGGTGGAGCGCGCGCGCGTCTGGCTCGGCGCTACCCGCACGGTGCCGCTGGTGGGCAGCGGCGACCTGGTCGTCACCATGCCGCGCAACTGGCGGCAGACCGCCAAGATCGCCATCTCGTTCGATGCGCCGGTACGCGCGCCGGTTGCGCGCGGCACCACGCTCGGCAAGCTGTCGGTCAGCGGACAGGGCGTACCGCCGATGGACGTGCCGCTGCTGGCCGGAACCGACGTGCCGAAGCTTGGATTGCCGGGCCGCGCGGTCGCCGTCCTGGCACACTACGTCACCGGAAGCTGATCACGCTGCCCGGTCGTTTCATCACGCTGGAAGGCGGCGAGGGCGCCGGCAAAACCACGCAGGCACGCCTGCTGGCGGAGGCGCTGGCCACGCGCGGCCTGCCCGTGCTGCGCACCCGTGAACCCGGCGGGGCGCCCGGCGCCGAAGTGCTGCGCGGCCTGCTGCTGTCCGGCGACGTGGCATGGTCGCCACCCGCCGAGATGCTGCTGCATTTCGCCGCCCGCGCCGAGCACGTGGAGCGCACCATCCGTCCTGCCCTGGCAACCGGCACCTGGGTGGTATGCGACCGGTTCACCGACTCCACCCTGGCCTACCAGGGCTACGGCCAGGGCGCGGATCGGGCGATGATTGCCGCGCTCGGGGCGTGGCTTGGTTTGGTTCCCGATGTGACCTTCGTGCTGGAGGTCAGCCCCGCCGTCGCGGCGGCGCGGCTGGTCGGACGCGGCGGCGTGGCCGACCGTTACGAGCGCCTGGGAGCCGATTTCCACGCCCGCGTCGCCGCCGGCTTCAGGGCCATCGCCGCGGCGGAGCCGGCCCGCTGCGTGCTGATCGATGCCGATGGGCCGCCCGACGCAGTCCACGCCGCCATCATGGCCCGGCTTGCCGATCACCTGCCGGAAGGGCATTGAACAGCGGCGTCCATCGGAGACCCTGCATGTTCACCACCCGCCCCGAGATCGCCGGTACCTTCGGCGTCGTCGCCAGCACGCACTGGATCGCCAGCCAGGTTGGCATGGCGGTGCTGGAGCGTGGCGGCAACGCGTTCGATGCCGCCGCCGCCGCCGCCTTCACCCTGCAGGTGGCAGAGCCGCATCTGAACGGCCCCGGCGGCGACGCGCCGATCATCGTGCACAGCACCCGCACCGGCACGCAGCACGTGGTCTGCGGCCAGGGTGTTGCCCCGCAGGCGGCCACCCTGGACGCATTCCGCGACCTGGGCGTCGATCTGATCCCCGCCACCGGCCTGTTGCCCGCCGTGGTGCCCGGCGCGTTCGACGCCTGGTGCCGCATGCTGCGCGACTGGGGCACGTGGGAGCTGCCGGCGGTGCTCGATTACGCCATCGGTTACGCCCGCAACGGCATTCCCATCGTGCCGCGCATCAGCGCCACCATCGAAGGCGTGCGCCCGCTGTTCGAGGCGGAGTGGAAAACCTCCGCCGCGGTCTATCTGCCGGGCGGCAATGTGCCGGCGCCGAACAGCCTGTTCGCGCGTCCCGCCCTCGCCGCCACCTATGAGCGCATCTGCCGCGAAGCGACCGGCGCCACCCGCGAGGCGCGCATCGAAGCCGCGCGCAACGCCTGGTACCGCGGGTTTGTCGCCGAGGCGGTGGATCGTTTCTTCCGTTCCACCGAGGTGCTGGACGTGACCGGCCGACGCCATCGCGGCCTGCTGACGGCGGACGATTTCGCCCGCTGGTCGGCGACGCTGGAGGATCCCGTCGCCTACGACTATCACGACCACACGGTGCTGAAATGCGGCCCGTGGAGCCAGGGTCCGGTGCTGCTGCAACAGCTCGCGTTGCTGCGCGGCTTCGATGTCGGCGGGATGGACCCGCTCGGTGCCGAGCTGGTCCACACCATCGTGGAATGCGCCAAGCTGGCCTACGCCGACCGCGAGGCGTGGTACGGCGATCCGCGCTTTGCCGATGTGCCGCTGAACACGCTGCTGTCCGCTTCATACAACGATCAGCGGCGGCAACTGGTCGGCCCGGATGCGGCGATGACCCTGCGCCCCGGCCAGGTGAACGGACGCACGCCCTGGGTCGATCACGACGCGGCCACGCGCGCCGGCCTGCTGCCCAATGCGGCGGGTGCCGGAGAGCCGACGGTCTCGCGCCTCGGCGTGATCGGCGCTGACACCTGCCACATCGACGTGATCGATCGCGACGGCAACATGGTCAGTGCGACGCCGTCCGGCGGCTGGCTGCAATCGTCGCCGGTGATTCCGGAGCTGGGCTTCCCGATGGGCACGCGCGGACAGATGTTCTGGTTGAAACCGGATCTGCCCAACAGCCTGGCGCCCGGCAAGCGTCCCCGCACCACGCTCTCGCCCAGCTTCGCGCTGCGCGGCGGCAAGGCTTGGATGGCGTTCGGCACGCCCGGTGGAGACCAGCAGGACCAATGGTCGCTGCTGTTTTTCCTGCGCATGATCCACCACAACATGAACGTGCAGGAAGCGATCGACGCCCCGTCGTTCCATAGCGAGCACTGGCCATCCAGCTTCTGGCCCCGCATCGCGCGGCCCGGCAAGCTGGTGCTGGAAGGCCGCTATGATGACGCCGTGCTGCACGAGCTGACCCGCCGCGGGCACAAGGCGGAAAAGGGCGACGACTGGACCGAGGGCCGGCTGTCCGGCGCGCGGGTGGAGGATGGTCAGTTCCGAGCCGGCGCCAATCCGCGCGGCGTGCAGGGTTACGCTGTCGGACGCTGACCCTCACCCGACCCTTCCTTCACCTCTCCCGCTTGCGGGAGAGGTCGGCGCGCTTTCAGCGCGCCGGGTGAGGGCCGACGTTCACACGAACATCTGCGCCAGCAGCACCACATTCAGGACCAATACCACGACCGTCCCCCCAATCGCCGCCACATCCGTCAGCCGGCTGTTCGCGAACTGCCCCATAATATCGCGTCGCCGCGTGAAAAGCACGAGTGCAACCATCGGAATCGGCAGCGCAAACGAAAGCACGATCTGGCTCAGCACCAGCGCATGGGTCGCATTGGCGCCGAGCCCGACAACCACGAACGCCGGGATCATGGTCACCAGCCGCCGCACCCAGATCGGAATCCGGAAGCGCACGAACCCCTGCATGATCATCTGCCCGGCCATCGTGCCCACCGTCGAACTGGAAATCCCCGACGCCATCAGTGAAATCAGGAACACCACCGCCGCCCCGGCGCCGAGCAGCGGCACCAGCGAGTGATAAGCGGTCTCGATCTCCGCCACCTCGCTGTGCCCGGCATGAAACGCCGCCGACGCCATCATCACCATCGCCATGTTCACCGCTCCGGCGAATGCCAGCGCAATGATGACCTCGCGATTGGAGAATCGCAGCAACGAGCGACGATCACCCGCATCACGCGCCCGCCCGCGGTGCTGCGTCAGGCCGGAATGCAGGTAAAGCGCATGCGGCATCACGGTGGCGCCGATGATACCGACTGAAATCGTCAGCGCCGCGGCATTCGGCATCGATGGCAGCACGGAATGCAGCGCGGCCTGGTGCCAGGCAACCGGCGCGATGAACATCTCGATCAGATAGCAGCCGCCGATCACCGCAATCAGCGCGCCGATGATCAGCTCCATGGGGCGAAAACCACGTTTCTCGAACAGCAGGATGCCGCAGGTGATGACGCCGGTAACCACCATCCCGGCAAACAGGGGGATTTTGAACAGCAGCGCGAGGCCGATCGCGCCGCCGAGAAACTCGGCAAGATCGGTCGCCATCGCGGCCACTTCGCTGACCGCCCACATCGCGTACACGGTGCGCGGCGGGAACTGCTCGCGGCACATCTCCGCAAGGTTGCGGCCGGTGACGATGCCGAGCTTGGCGGACAAAGCCTGGAACAGCATGGCGATCAGGTTCGCCATCACGACCACCCAGAGCAGCGCATAACCGAACCGGGCGCCCGCCTGGATGTTGGTGGCGAAATTGCCGGGGTCCATGTACGCGATCGAGGCGATCACCGCCGGGCCGGCAAACAGGAATGCGGATCGCGGCCCACGCCGCCGGCCAGCCAGTACCTCGTGAATGGCCAGAGTGGTCTGATCGCTCAATGTAAGGCTTCGTCCGCTCATCCGCCCCGATCCCGGAACCTGGCTAGCTCCCGGTGAATAATGTAGCCTAAGCTACACTTGACGCAAGGGGCTTCATATTTCTGTCAATGACACACCCTGATGCCGGATCAGGTTGACGGCCCTTGTCGCCTCTTCGCCCCCACCTTACTGTGACTACAGTAGTCACTGATTGGAGCCATCATGCGGGAAATCCAGCTTCGGGAAGCGAAGGCCAGCCTGTCGGCCGTCTTGGACGACGCATTGCGTGGCGTACCGGCGATCATCACCCGGCACGGCAAAAAGGAGGCCGTCATCCTGAGCTTCAAGGAATGGGAACGGCTGTCCCAGGTGCCGTCCTTCGGCCGGCTGCTGATGGCCGCGCCGATCGCACCGGAGGACCTGCCGGAGCGCGATCCCACACCGCTGCGGACCGCCGATCTCTGAGCGCCGGTGTATCTCGTCGATACCAGTGTCATCTCGGCCGGTGCACCGTCGCGGCTCGTGCCGACCGAACTGGTGGATTGGATGGACGCGCAATCGGCATTGCTGTCGCTCTCGGCCGTGACGGTGGCGGAGATCGAAGACGGCATCGCCAAGCTGCGGCGCGAGGGTGCCACGCGCAAGAGCGAGAATTTGTCAGCCTGGCTGGAAACCGTGCTGCATCTCTATGGGGACCGCATCCTCGCCTTCGACGCGGCCACCGCGCGGATTGCCGGCGGCTTGTCGGACCGGGCGCGCGGGAAAGGCCAGGCCCCCGGATTCGGCTACATCATCGTTGCGGCCACGGCGCAGCACCACGGCTTGACAATCCTGTCCCGCAACGTCCGCCATTTCGCGCCGCTGGGCGTGCCGGTCCTCGATCCGTTCATCGCGTTGCCACCAGCATGAAACCACGCTGGAGGCCGCGAACGCCTTTCCCCCCTCCCCTTGCGGGAGGGGCCGGGGGAGGGGTCGTCCCACAAGCATCATGACGTGCGGCGTGACTTCAGCTTCCAGTGCTGCCGAACCCGCCCTGCGCGCGAGCCGTATCATCCAGCGCGGCCACTTCCTGCCAGCGCGCCCGCGTCACCGGCGCCAGCACCGCCTGGGCGATCCGTGTGCCACGCTCCACGACAAACGGCGCGTCGCCGGCATTGAGCAGAATGACCTGGATCTCCCCGCGATAATCCTCGTCGATCGTCCCGGGACTGTTCGGCAGCACGATGCCATGCCGCAACGCCAGCCCGGAGCGCGGGCGGATTTGCAGCTCGTACCCCGGCGGCAGCGCCACCGCCAACCCGGTCGGAATAAGTGCCCGCCCGAGCGGCGCAATGGTAACCGGTGCATCCACCGCCGCCACCAAATCCATGCCGGCCGCGCCGGCGGTCGCATAGGACGGCAGCGTCAGCCCCTCGCCGTGCGGCAGCCGCCGGACTGCAATGGGCACAGTCACCGCGGCGTCTCCGCGATGCGCCGGGCCAGCCGGTCCGCCACCTCCGTCTTGGGCAGACGCGGCCAGTGCTCGATCCCCTCGGCCGTGATCAGATGCACCGCATTCTCCTCCCCGCCCATGATCCCGCTTTCCGGCGACACATCATTGGCGACGATCCAGTCGCAGCCTTTGCGCGCGCGCTTCGCGGTGGCGTTTTCCAGCAGCGACCCGGTCTCCGCGGCAAAGCCGATCACCAGCGTCGGCCGCTGCGGGCCGGGGCGCGACAACGTGGCGAGAATATCCGGGTTCGCCACCAACTCCAGCACCGGCGGCGGGGCGCCCTGAACCTTCTTGATCTTGCCCCCGGCTTCGTGCGCCACGTGCCAGTCGGCGACGGCGGCGGCGCAGACGGCAATATCGGCGGGCAGCGCACCGACGCAGGCGTCCAGCATCTGCCGTGCTGTCTCGACATGCCGCACCGTCACGCCGGGCGGGGCCGCCAGCGTCACCGGGCCGCTGACCAGCGTCACCCGCGCGCCCAGCGCCGCCAACGCCGCCGCGATTGCATGTCCCTGGCGCCCGCTGCTGCGATTGGCGATGTAGCGGACCGGGTCGATCGGCTCATGCGTAGGGCCGCTGGTGACGATGGCGTGGCGCCCCGCCAGCGTCCGGTCCGGCGCCAGCAGCGCGACGATGGCGGCCAGGATCGCCGGCGGCTCGGCCAGCCGCCCGGGGCCATACTCGTTGCAGGCCATCGCGCCTTCGGCGGGACCGACGACGCGGATGCCGCGCCGGGCCAGCAGCGCCATGTTGGCCTGTGTCGCCAGGTGCTGCCACATGCGCACATTCATTGCCGGGGCGACCAGCACCGGCTTGTCGGTCGCCAGCAGCAGCGTGGAGGCCAGGTCGTCGGCAAGCCCGGCCGCCATCTTCGCCAGGATGTCGGCGGAAGCCGGTGCCACCACCAGCAGGTCGGCGCTGCGCGAGAGCTGGATATGCCCCATCTCGCTTTCGTCGGTCAGCGAGAACAGGTCCGTATAGACCTTGCTCTCGCTCAGCGCCTGCAACGACAGGGGCGTGACGAAGTGCCGCGCGGCCTCGGTCAGCACGCAGCTCACACCACAGCCTTGCGCGCGCAGCAGGCGGATCAGCTCCAGCCCTTTGTAAGCGGCAATGCCGCCGGAAACGATCAGCAGCACCCGCTTGCCGGCAAGGCCGCTCACAGGCGCCACCCGGAATGGATCGCCACGATGCCGCCCGACAGGTTGCGCACCTGCACGCGGTCGAAACCCGCTGCCCTCATCATGGCCGCCAGTGCCTCCTGGTCCGGGAAGGTGCGGATGCTCTCCGCCAGATAGCGGTAGCTGTCTGCATCCTTGGCCACCAGGGCGCCCAGGCGGGGCAGCACCCGGAACAACCAGGCCTCATAAACCGGGTCGAGCACGGCGACCCGAGGACGGCTGAATTCCAGGCAGAAGAAGCGCCCACCCGGACGCAGGACACGGCGTGCCTCGGCCAGCACCGCCGGCTTGTCGGTGCAGTTGCGCAAACCGAAACCGATCGAAACCCGATCGAACAGGCGCGCCGGCAGCGGCAGCCGTTCGGCGTCGGTGACCACCAGGTCCAGTTCCGCGATCAGCCCACGCTCGATCGCGCGGTCGCGAGCGATCGACAACATGGCCGGATTGACGTCGCTCAGCAGTACCCGGACCGCCGCCGGCGGAGCGCCACGCCAGGCCGATATCGCCGGTACCGCTGGCCAGGTCGAGCAGCCGCCGGCTCGGGCGCGGCCCCAGTTCCGTCAGCAGAATCCGCTTCCACGCACGATGGATGCCCAGCGACATCAGGTCGTTCATCAGGTCGTAGCGAGGCGCCACGCTGTCGAACACCTGCCGCACCAGACCGCGCTTCGCCGCCACCGCGACGCGGCGAAAGCCGAAATCGGTGGTAGGGGCGGGCGCCGGGTTATCGCTCATCCTGCCTCACGTATAGACCCTGGCCCCCCTCCGTGGGAGAGGCAGTGCCGGCACAGCCACGCAGGACAGAAGATGCCGGAGCTTCCGGAAGTGGAAACCGTCATGCGCGGCCTTCGGGCGGCGCTGGAAGGCCGCACCATCACGCACGCCGCGGTCAATCGCCCGGATATGCGGTGGGCGTTCCCGGAGGCGCTGGTTCAGCGGCTGACCGGCGCCCGGGTGGTCGGCTTCCGTCGGCGCGGCAAATACATGCTGATGCGACTCGCCGATGGCTGGTCCGTGCTGCTACATCTGGGGATGTCCGGGCGCATCGTGATCAGTCGGGGCGTGCCGAACCGTGCGGAACCGCACGAGCATCTGGTGATGGAGACCGACCAGGGCTGGCACGTGGGCTTCGTTGATCCGCGCCGGTTCGGCTCGGTCGACCTGGTGCTCACCGCCGAGGAAGATCGGCATCGGCTGCTTGCCGGCCTCGGGCCGGAACCACTGAACGGTGACTTCACTCCGGCCATCCTGTCCGCGGCACTGGCGGGCAAGCGCACGCCGATCAAGGCGGCGCTGCTGGATCAGAGTGTGGTCGCCGGGCTGGGCAACATCTACGTCTGCGAGGCCTTGTTCCGGGCCGCGATCAGCCCGCGCCGCACTGGCCCGCACGATCCCCGGTCTCCGCGCCGCCCGACTGGTACCGGCGATCCAGGCTACCCTGACGGAAGCGATCGAGGCCGGTGGATCCAGCTTGCGGGATTACGTACAGCCGAACGGGGAACTCGGCTACTTCCAGCACGCCTGGAAAGTCTACGGGCGCGAAGCCGATCCGTGTGAACGCTGCGAACCACTGCTGCGGTCGTGTCCGGGCATCATGCGAATTCAGCAGTCGGGACGCAGCACGTTCTTTTGTCCGCGCGTGCAGAAATAAGCCAGCCGGGGACGGCAACGCGCATGCCCCTTCACGAAGGCGTGCCGGCAAAACATGTTTGGGAAAACCGCTTGCCGTCGGATGGCCGGGTGCCCACCCTTCGTGCGTGATGAAAGCGGTATCGTGGCAGTAGCACGTCGGGAGACCAAATGGCGCGAACTCGCGTCCGCTCGTGACGCGACGACAGCGTCCGGCGGAGTCGCCGCCGGATCTGCCGAAGATCAGATTTGCCGATTGACCCGTGAGAGAAATGATCTCGCGCGCGCCCTGGAATGGGAGCAGGCGCGCAATCGGCAGCTTGAGACGCAGCTCGCTTCGTCGAGCGACACACCCGCTGGTCCGTTGCCGGTTGGCCACGAGGAATTGCGCTTCCTGGCCGAGAAGCTGGACCAGCCTGCCGCCGACAATATCCAGCATGGGCCGGGTTCCGGCAGGAGCGGGGCGCTCGCGCATGCCAATTCCACCCTGGCGCGGCTGAATGCCGAGTTGAGCCGCCGCGTCGAACAGGAGAGTTCGGCCCGCGTCGCGGTGCAGGCGCAGCTTTTTCAGGCGCAGAAGCTGGAGGCCATCGGGCAACTGACCGGCGGTATCGCGCACGACTTCAATAATCTGCTGACCGTCGTAACCAGCGGGCTGCAACTGCTCTCACGCACGCGTGACGAGGAACATCGCCGGCGGCTGATCGGGCGTGTCGAGGAAGCGGCGTGGCGTGGTGCCGATCTCACCCGCCGGCTGCTGGCGTTTGCGCGTCGTCAACCGCTCAACCCGCAGCCGCTGGACCTGACCCGGCATTTCGAAGGGCTGCGCGAGTTGCTGCGCCACGGCCTGCGCGATGACATCACGATCGAGACGACGATTGCCGCCGGGCTGTGGCCGGTTCACGCGGACCTGGGAGCGCTGGAGCTCGCCGTGCTCAATCTGGCGGTGAACGCGCGCGACGCGATGCCGAAGGGCGGCAGGCTGACGCTAGGTGCGCGCAACGTTCCGGATGCAACCGGAGGCCCTCGCCGTTACGGGCTTGCCGCGGGCGACTACGTCGAGCTGTTCGTTTCGGATACCGGCACCGGCATGTCCGACGACGTGCTGGCGCGCGTGTTCGAGCCGTTCTTCACCACCAAGCCGGCCGGCAAAGGCACTGGCCTTGGGCTCGCGCAGGTCTACGGATTCGCGCATCAGTCAGGGGGCACCGCGCGCGTCGAAAGCCGGCAGGGGCAGGGAACCACCGTCTCCGTCCTGCTGCCGCGGGCTGTGACCACGTCGCAACCCGCCTCGCCGGATGGGGAGGCTGAACCGTGGATCGCGCAGCCGCAGGAGCATCTCTCCGTGCTCGTGGTGGAGGATGACGACGAGGTGGCGGCGATGGTGGTCGATATGCTCGATCAGCTCGGGCACCAGCCGCTGCGTGTCTCCACGCTCGCCGCGGCCGTTGCCGTGCTGTCGGGAGGAGAACACATCGAGCTGATCTTCACCGACGTACTGCTTCCGGGCGGTGGCAGCGGACTGGACCTTGCCCGCGAGGTGTCGCGTCGGAATCTGAAGATTCCCGTTGTCCTCACCAGCGGCTATGGTGGTGGAATGAGCGGACGGCTGGCGGCGGCGAAACTGCCCTTCCTGCGCAAACCATACACGCTGGCGATGCTGCGCCAGGTGCTGGAATCAGCCGCGACGTTTCGCAGCCACGAACTTGAAAGTTCCGGGTAATACCAATTGCTCTGAAGGCAGACCCATCCCCGTCATCCCCTTCCCCGTCATCCCCCTTCCCCGTCATTCCCGCGAACCCCTCGCCATTCCCGCCTCCCTTCCGTCATTCCCGCGAAGGCGGGAATCCACCTCTCGCCCGCTGCACACCTGCCTCCATGGGCACGACGAATAGAGCCAACGTGCCTGCCGGTTACCAGCCGTTGGAGAGGGTAACTTTCCCTCGTCATGCTCGTGCAGGCGGGCAGGACGCGGGCGCATGGACTGTCGCTGGATTCCCGCCTTCGCGGGAATGACGGGGGGCAGGAATGACGAGGGGCGGGAATGACGAGGGGTTCGCGGGAATGACGAGATTGGGTGAGCCGTGCGCCTGCTGACATGACCTCTGACGCCTTCGGTCACGCTCCCGCCGAGCGTCGCAACACTCTGCCAATGCCCGCCAACAGCTCTTCGCGCGAGAATGGCTTCGCTACGACCTCCACGTCCTCTGGACCATCAGCCGGCAGCGCGTCCGGATAACCTGTAACGAACACGATCGGCAGGCCCGGGCGCAAGGCGCGCGCCCGACGCGCCACCTCGGCACCGGACATGCCCGGCAACGCGTAATCCAGCAGCACCGCGTCGAACGCCGCCCCGGCAATTTCCGCCAGCGCCTCCGTCCCGTTGCTCGCCGGGGAGACCTCGTAGCCGGCCGCCGACAAGGTTGCAACCGTGACTTCCAGTACATCGGCCTCGTCGTCGAGAACGAGCAGCTTCGTCCCTGCCACGGCGACGGCCGGTTCGGCTCCCGATATCGTCTCGATCGGAACATCCAGCGCCCGCGGCAACAGCACCTCTACCGTGGTGCCGACGCCCATCCTGCTGTCGATCCGCACGGTGCCGCCGAACTGCTTCGCCACCCCGTAAACCTGGCTCAGCCCGAGCCCGCTCCCCTTTCCCACCGGCTTGGTCGTAAAGAACGGATCGAACGCCTTTTGCAAAACCTCCGGCGACATCCCGTGGCCTGCATCGGTCACGGTGAGTCGCACGTACTCGCCGGGCCCCGGATCGTGAGAGTCCAGTGTCGCATTGCTTGCCACGATCTCGACCCGCCCGCCCTCCGGCATCGCGTCCCTCGCATTGATCACAAGATTGAGCACCATCTGCTCGAGCTGCGTGGAATCGGCCAGTGCCGGCCACAGATCCTCGGCCAGCACCATGTCCACCTGGACCATGCCCCCCAGCGTCCGCCGCAGCATCTCGTTCAGCCCGGAGAGCATCGCCGCCACCGCCACCGGTCGTGGTGTCAGGTGCTGTTTGCGGGCAAACGCCAGCAATTGCCGGGTCAGTTGCGAGCCGCGCCCGGCTGCCCGCACCGCGATGTCCAGCAGGCGGCCCGCCAACTCGCTTTCCAGTTTCGGACGCAACAGTTCCAGGCTGCCGATCACCGCCGCGAGAAGATTGTTGAAATCATGCGCGATGCCGCCGGTAAGCTGGCCCAGCGCCTCGGTCTTCTGTGCCTGCCTAAGCTGCGCTTCCACGCGGCGCGTCTCGGTCAGATCGATCGACCCCAGCAGGATTTTCGCCACCCGCCCGCCACGATCCATCAGCGGCACCAGCGTGGAGTGCCGCACGCGGTCGCCCGATGGGAATGTCACCGTCCGTTCGTATTCCAGGCTGCGCGCCGTCTCCAGCACCCGGTTGTACAAACCTCGAGCGGCGGCGGCCATTTCGGGGTCGAACACCTGTTCGGGGATGCGGCCGATGAATGTCTCGCTAACGAAACCGGAATTGCGGATATGTGCCCAGTTGAGGTCGGCATAGCGGAACGTCGCATCGGCATCGACGTCGATCAGCACCAGATCGACCGGTACCGCCTGGAATATCTCGCGGTACAACGCCGCGTCACGTCGATCCCTGGCCGCTGCCAGCAGCGCGGCGGCCTGGCCCGCCAGCAACTGAAACATCTCCCGCTGGACGCGGCTCAATCCGGCTGATCGTTCCGCATGGTCGAGCACGAACAACACCGCCCGCCCGTCATCCGGTGCCGCGACCGGCATGCCGGCATAAAACCGCGCACCATTCGCGCCGCCCGGATCGGCCAGGATCAGCTCATCCGCGTGGTCCAGCGGCAACCCGCCCGGTTCCCAGCACGAAAGCCCGACCTGAGCGTGCAGCCGCCACCCCGTGCCGTCCTGCGCCGCTATCCCCGCCATCGGCGCCTTGCAGGCGAACGCCGCCAGTCGAACCACGCCGGCAAGTGCCGGGATGCCGTCACGTTCCTCGGCGGAATGTTGCGATTCTGTCAGCGTTTCGCCCGGTCAGGAAGCAAGAGGAACGACACGATCCCATTCCGCGCACGCGGACGCAACTTCTACGAAGACTCCAGTTCCGTCACGCCGGCGAAATTCCGAGCGTTTGTCTGGATTCCCGCTTTTCGCGGGAATGACGGGAGGGGCGCGGGAATGACGGTGGATAGTCGGTCTCCCGGGCGCTCGGTACAAGGGCCGCATGTGCAGCCTCTGATATGCACGCGTAACGACGTCACGGTCGCCTGGCCGGGTCCGCGGCAAGCCGAGGGCGGCGGTTGACCCAGGACAGCGGCCGGGTCAAACCGCCGGGATGCAACCAAGCAGCGGACCGGTCCGCTACCTGTTGGCCGGCGCGTTCCATTCGCTGGCCTACGTCGCCTGGGGTGATCCGGCGGCGGACGTCGTGGTGTGCGTGCACGGGCTGACCCGGAACGGGCGCGATTTCGATCCGCTGGCCGAGGCGCTGGCAAACCGGTTTCACGTGATCTGCCCGGACCTGCCGGGGCGCGGGGCGTCGGACTGGCTGCCTAATCCCGCGTTGTACCAGCCGGCCAGCTATGTCGTCGCGCTGTCGCATTTGCTGGCGGCGATTGGCCGGCCGGTGGCCTGGGTGGGAACCTCGCTCGGCGGCATTTGCGGGATGCTGGTCGCCGCGGCGGCGGGGCAACCGATCACCCGCATGGTGCTGAACGATATCGGGCCGTTCATTCCGGCGGCCTCGCTGCGGCGCATCCGCGACTATCTGCCGGGACCGGAGCCGAGCAGGTTCGCGGACCTGGCTGCAATCGAGCAATATCTGCGGCACGTCCACGCGCCGTTCGGGGCTTTGAGCGACGCGCAATGGGGGTTTCTCGCCCGCATCTCCGCGCGGGCCGTGCCAGGGGAGGGGATTCACTTTGCATTACGATCCGCAAATCGCCGAGCCAGTGCGCGCGGCGGAGCCGGAGGATATCGATCTGTGGCAGGTGTGGGAGCGGATCAGCGTTCCCGTGCTGGTGGTGCGCGGTGCGGAGTCGGACCTGTTGTTGCCGGAGACCGTGGCGCGGATGGCCCAGGCGGGTGCCCAGGCGGGTGCGCAGACATTCGTGGTTCCAGGCACCGGTCACGCGCCGGCCTTGATGGAGCGCGAGCAGATTGCAGCGGTGCGCGCCTTTCTGGAGGCGGCGTAGCCATGCGCGCGCCACGGCCGCAGGCGATGCACCTGTCGTTCGAGCCCGGTCCGTTCCGCATGGCCATGGGGTTGTTCGCCTGTCCGCCCGCCGAATGGATCGAATTGGACGAGCATTACACCACCGAGATGGCGTTGCGACGGGAGCTGCTGCGGACGCGCCATGAGGAGGTGGCCGCCGTGGTGTCGGGATCGGAGGCGGCGCGACGGGAGACCTGGGACGTGCTGACCGCGCATCTGGCCGGGCAGTGGCCGGACTGGTTCGCGTCGGATGGCCGCACATTCACCAACCATCTGACGGGCGAACGGTGGGATCTGGCCGATCCGGGGCTCGACCCGCTGGAGGCGGCGGCGCTGCTGGTGCAGGAGGATTTGTGCCTGATCCGGCCGAGCGAGGATGGGCCGGAGCTGATTGCGGCCGTGCTGTGCTTTCCGACCCGGTGGCGGCTGCTGGACAAGATCGGGCACAAGCTGACGGCGGTGCACGGGCCGGTGCCGTTCTACAAGGAGCGCCTGGCGCGGCCGGTCGATCGCTTCATGAACGCGGTGAAGCCGGGACATATCGCCGTCCGGCTGAACTGGTCGGTGCTGGACGATCCGGCGCTGTTTCAGCCCGGGGGAAGGTTTCGGACCGACGGACATGCGCACGTCACCGCCGCGAATGCCGGCGATGCGCTGTTCGTGCGGGTGGAGCGGCAGACGCTAAGCCGATTGCCGGCAAGCGGAACCGTGCTGTTCACCATCCACGTGCATGTCTATCCGCTGGCGCGCGTTGCCGCGCAGCCGGGGATTGCCGGGCGGCTGGCCGAAGCCGTGCGCGCGCTGCCACCCGAGACGATGCGCTACAAAAGTTTGGCGCGGTTCCAGGAGCCGCTGCTGGCGTATCTCGGGTCGATGGCCTCCGTGCCCGCCTGACAAGGCGCAGTGGCGCATGCCTCGGACAAGTTGCGGCGTGATCGTCACCGACGGCGAACGCGTATTGCTGGGGCATGCAACACGCTCCCCACGATGGGACATCCCGAAGGGCCTGGCCGAGCCAGGGGAGGAGCCGCGGGCAGCCGCGGCGCGCGAGCTGGCGGAAGAGACCGGGCTGGTGGTCGCGGCGGAGGCGCTGATCCCGTGCGGGCAGCACCGTTATCTTCCCGGCAAGGACCTGGTGCTGTTCGTCTGGCGCCCCGCCGAGCTGCCGGAGGTCGGCGGGCTGCGATGCACGTCCATGTTTACCGCCGCCAATGGCGCGGTGTTGCCGGAGTTCGACCGGTTCGGGCTGTTCGCGTGGCCGGACGCACTGACGCGGGTGGGGCGGAACATGGCCGGAATTTTGCGCGGGCTCCACGTTGACCGCCTTGAAGAAGAACGGTAGAAAACGCAATTGATCGATATCGAACGATTTTCGAGGGCTCGGGAGATGGGGGTCTCGTGAAAGACGTCCGCGATGCGCTGATGGCGGCGCGCACCTCCGATGGAAAGCTGGTTCGCCGGCCGCTGTCGCCGCATTTGCAGGTTTACCGGTGGCCGGTCAGCATGGTGCTGTCGATCACCCATCGGGTGACCGGCGTGGGGCTAGGGATCGGCACCCTGCTGCTGACCTGGTGGCTGGTCGCGGCCGCCACGTCGGATGTGGCGTTTGCGGGGGTGCAAAGCTTCCTGGCGTCGTGGATCGGCGTGCTGGTGCTGTGCGCCTGGACGGCGGCGCTGATCTTCCATCTGTTTACCGGCATCCGTCACCTGTTCTTCGACGCGGGACTGGGTTTCGAGCCGACCGTCTATCGCATCAGCGGGTGGGGCGTGGTGGCGGCGACCGGTGTGCTGACGGTGATCGTGCTGATCATCGGATTTGCGGTGTGGTGATGGCCCAATCAGATTCAGATAAAGTGCGGGTGGATATCCTTCGGTCCGAGCTTGGGCGCGCGCGGGGCCTGGGCGCGGCGCGTGCCGGCTCCGGCCATTGGTGGCGGCAGCGGCTGACGGCGCTGGCGCTGGTGCCGCTGACCTTGTGGTTCATCTGCGCGGCAATCCGGCTGGAGGGCGCGGGCCGCGCCGATGTGGTCGCATGGCTGCACTCGCCGGTACCGCTGGTGCTGATGCTGTGCCTGATCGTCGCCAGCGTTCTGGCACCTGGAACTCGGGCTGCGGGTGGTGATCGAGGACTACGTGCATCGCGACCCGACGCGCCTGGTGCTGCTGCTGGGCCAGCGGGCGCTGTGCATCGTGCTGGCGGTGTTCTGCATCATTGCCGCGCTGGAACTCGGGCTTTGAAGGAGTGATCGGACCATGAACGCGATCACCATGCCGTCGCAGCGGGCGTACAACTTCGTCGATCATACCTATGAGGTGGTGGTCGTCGGCGCCGGCGGATCGGGGCTGCGCGCCACCCTGGGCATGGGTGCGGCCGGCCTGAAGACGGCCTGCATCAGCAAGGTATTTCCGACCCGCAGCCACACCGTGGCGGCGCAAGGCGGGATTGGCGCCGCGCTGGGGAACATGGGCGAGGATGACTGGCGCTGGCACATGTACGACACCGTGAAGGGGTCGGACTGGCTCGGTGACCAGGACGCCATCGAGTATATGTGCCGCGAGGCGATTCCGGCGGTCTACGAGCTGGAGCATTTCGGCGTGCCGTTCAGCCGCACGGAAGAAGGCAAGATCTACCAGCGCCCGTTCGGCGGCCACATGAAGGACTACGGCAAAGAGCCGGCGATGCGTGCCTGCGCCGCCGCCGACCGCACCGGGCACGCCATCCTGCACACGCTGTATCAGCAGAGCCTGAAACACGAGGTTGAGTTCTTCAACGAGTATTTCGCGCTCGATCTGATCATGGATGAAGACGGCGCCTGTCGTGGCGTGACTGCGTGGTGCCTGGAAGATGGGTCGATCCACCGGTTCCGCGCGCAGATGGTGGTGATGGCGACCGGGGGGTACGGGCGCGCCTATCTGTCCTGCACCTCGGCGCATACCTGCACGGGCGACGGCAACGGGATGGCGCTGCGGGCAGGACTGCCGTGCCAGGATATGGAGTTCGTGCAGTTCCATCCGACGGGGATTTTCCCGGCCGGGTGCCTGATCACGGAAGGGGCGCGGGGCGAAGGCGGCTACCTGACCAATTCTGAAGGCGAACGGTTCATGGAGCGGTACGCGCCGACCGCGAAGGATCTGGCGTCGCGCGACGTGGTGTCGCGCTCGATGACCATCGAGATCAACGAGGGGCGCGGGTGCGGTCCGCACAAGGACTATATCATGCTGCACCTGGAGCATCTCGGCGCCGAGCTGCTGCATGAGCGGCTGCCGGGGATTTCCGACACCGCACGGGTGTTTGCCGGGGTGGACGTGACGAAGGACCCGATCCCGGTGCTGCCCACGGTGCACTACAACATGGGTGGTATCCCGACGAACTATCATGGCGAAGTGCTGCGGCCGACGCCGGCCGATCCGGATGCGGTGGCGCCGGGGCTGATGGCGGTGGGCGAATGTGCGTGCGTTTCCGTGCATGGCGCCAATCGGCTGGGGACCAATTCGCTGCTGGACCTGGTGGTGTTCGGGCGGGCGGCGGCGCATCGGGCGGCGGAGATCGTGCGGCCGGGCGTCGGTCAGGCTCCGCTGCCGCCCCGGGCCGGAGAGGCGTCACTGGAGCGGTTCGACCGTGCGCGGCATGCGTCCGGTGGGAACTCGGGTGGCCGAGCTGCGGTTGAGCATGCAGCGGAATATGCAGGGGCACGCGGCGGTGTTTCGCAACAGCAAGATGCTGCGCGAGGGCGTGGAGAAGATGCGGCAAGTGTGGCACGGGATGGCCGACATGTCGGTGTCTGACCGCAGCCTGATCTGGAACAGCGACCTGATGGAGGCGCTGGAGCTGCAGAACCTGATGGGCAACGCGATGACCACGATTGCGGGGGCCGAGGCGCGGACGGAGAGCCGCGGCGCGCACGCGCATGACGATTATCCGGAGCGGGATGACGAGCACTGGATGAAGCACACTCTGGCGTGGTGCGATGATAAGGGACAGGTGCGGCTGGATTACCGGCCGGTGAGCATGCGGACGCTGACGAACGAGGTGTCGGTGTTTCCGCCGAAGAAGCGGGTGTATTAGCGGTGCCGACGGTGGTTTCGAGCGGGCACTTGATTCCGGCGTGACGAGTGGACACGGGCGCGCGCGTAAAAAGGAAAGATAATGGCCACCTTCTCCCTTCCTCGGAATAGTCGCGTCACGCGGGGCGTAACCCACAAGGCGCCGGCCGGCGCGAAGCGGGTGCGGGAGTTCCGCGTCTATCGGTGGACGCCGGATGATGGGCAGAATCCGCGGACCGATACGTATGAAATCGATCTCGATGCGTGCGGGCCGATGGTGCTGGACGCGCTGATCAAGATCAAGAACGAGGTCGATCCGACACTTACCTTCCGCCGCTCCTGCCGCGAGGGCATCTGCGGTTCGTGCGCGATGAATATCGACGGCGGCAACACGCTGGCCTGCCTGAAACCGATCGACGAGGTGAATGGCGCGGTCCGAAATCACACCGCTGCCGCACATGCCGGTGGTGAAAGACCTGGTGCCGGACCTGACACAGATCTATGCGCAGTATCGCAGCATAGAGCCGTGGCTGAAGGCCGATACGCCAGCGCCGCCGGACGCTGAACGGCCGCAGAGCCGGGAGGAACGCGCGCAACTGGATGGGCTGTGGGAGTGCATCCTCTGCTTCTGCTGCACCACCGCCTGCCCCAGCTACTGGTGGAACGGCGACCGGTATCTCGGTCCGGCGGTGCTGTTGCAGGCGTATCGATGGATTGCCAACTCGCGGGATGAACGTACCGGCGAGCGGTTGGACGCCTTGGAAGATCCGTTCAAGCTTTATCGCTGCCATACGATCATGAACTGCACCGAAACCTGCCCAAAAGGGTTGAACCCCGCCAAGGCGATTGCCGCGATCAAGCATCTGATGATCGAGCGGCAGGTGTAGCCGGACGGCCACGCGAATCGACTGATCGGCTGAAGATACCCCCCGGTTGCGCTATTCCGGCGCCCCGATCGGCTATCAGTCTGCCTCGATCATCGGCTTATCAGCGCCTGCGCGGTGATCACCATCATCGCGGTGGCGATGATGCCGGATTATTACCAATTGCGACGTTTCGGCGGAGTACGATCACACGCTTTGAGGGCCGACCCTCACCCGGCGCGCTATGCGCGCCGACCTCTCCCGCGACGCGGGAGAGGTTAAGAGAGCGTGGCGGCGCTGGGGTCGCCTTTGTAGCCGTGGGCGCGGCGCTCGGCCAGGGTCATGTCTTCGAAGCGGCGGTACGGGCGGGAGAGGGGTGCGTGCGGCGTGTCCGCCAGCGAGAGGGGCTCGGCGGGGAGCGGCAGGCGGAGCGCTGGCGCCGGGGCCCGGCGGGCGGGCGGCTGGGTCGCCGGACGGGGTGCGTCGGCGGGGGTTTGTTGCTTCTGCAACGAGCGGATGGTGGCCTGCATCATGCGCGCGACACTGGCGGCGTTGGCGCGCAGGCGGGCGGCCATCGCGGGCGCGAGATCGGGCTGGGCGGCGCGCTTGAGGTTGTCCATCACCGCGTGGTGCGCGGCGACCGCCTGGGCCGCGAGCATGGCCTGGAACGCATCCTGCGGTTGCAGGGCGAGAAGCGCGAGGCGGGCGATGTCGCGGCGGGCGGCGCGGAGCTGGTCGGTGTCCTCCGGGGTGGCGGGGATGGCGGCGATGATGGTGTCCAGCAGGTGTTCGAGCAGGTGGGCGGGGAGCGGGTGTTGGCTGGTGATGGTTGGGGTGGACATGGTGCGGTGCCTTGGGCCGGGGACAACCCAGGGTAGCATAGAGATAGGAAAAAAGTCAAGGGTCAGGTGGCGTAGTCGGGTTCCTCGCGGTCCAGGACGCGGCGCCAGGCGTCGAGATGCAGGCGGCCGTCGACCTTGTCGCCCCACGGGCCGGTCCAGCGGCGGCGGGCGCTGTCGGGTAGGCGGCGCAGCTTCTGGCCGGTGGACATCGCGGTGATCTGATACATGCAGGTTCGTTCCGCTTCGAACAACTCGTCGAACGCGTCATGCACGGTGGGGCCGACGACGGTGACGCCGTGGCTGGCCATGATGAGGATCGACTTGTCGCCGAGCAGGGCGGCGATGCGGTCGCCTTCTTCATTGTCGTGCACCGGTTTTACGCCGCCCAGGTCCACGGCCACTCGGTCGTTGAGCAGCAGGTTGTTGTGGTGCGCGAGGGCGAGCTGCGGTTCTTCCAAGAGCGAGAGGGCGGTGAGGTACTGCGGGTGGACGTGCAGGACGCAGGTGGCGTTGGGGTTTTGCAGGTGGATGCGGGCGTGGATGTGGAAGGCGACTTTGCGGAGCTCGCCCTTGCCGCGGACGACGCGGCCATCGAGGTCGCAGACGATGAGGGAGCTGGCGGTGAGTTCCTGGAACAGGAAGCCGCGCGGGTTGATGATGAAGAGCGGGGAGTCGGTTTGGGTGGCGGGGAGCATGAGGGAGTTGTGGTTGCCGATCTGCTCGTTCCAGCCGTGACGGGCGGCGATGCGGAACACCGCAGCCATGTCGCAGCGGAGTTGCCATTCGTGTTGGTCGGCTTCGGTGGAGGAGAGGGCGTGGATGATGGCGGGCATTTTCGGGCTCCGGCAGGGCGTGGGGGGATGGTGACGCGGGTGGGGCGGGTTGCCAAGGTTGGGGGGCTAGTCCCTGCTCCCCGGAACAGCCTGTTTATTCGGCGGCTGCAACCTCGTCGTGAGTTGGCACAGGCGCCATCGCCGCGAATACGCCGTCACGTCGGACGAGCGCATGGAAGAGCGCCGCTGCGATATGCAACAGGACCAGGGCAAAGAACGCGAAAGCGAGGTAGAAGTGCGCATCCCAGAGCAGTGCATGCAGGCTGTCGCTCTGCGGCAGGATCGCCGGCAGGCGCACGCCTCTGAACAGCACCACCGGGTAGGCGGCAGCCGACAGCATCGCCCAGCCGATCAGCGGCATGCCGATCATGAGAGCGTAGAGCGCGTAATGCGACAAGTACGCCGCGAGCTTCATCGGTTCGGGCAGGTCGGCCGGCAGCGACGGCGCACCATAGCGCAGGCGCACCACCAGACGGACGAGCGCGAGCACCAGAATTGCGATCCCGAGCGGCTTGTGAATCGAAACCAGCGTCAGATATTTCGGCTCGATGGTGGACACCATACCCACCCCGATGAATAGCATCGCCAGGATGCAGACCGCCATGAGCCAGTGCAGCAGGCGCTGGAGCGGAGTGAAATGTTGGCGGCCCCCGGTCATGGCTTGGAGTCCGTTGCAGTTCGGGGATAGTCCTTGGCCTCTGCCGTGCGAAGGTCATACGACTTCGCGTAGGCGGATGACCGCGCGGCAGGGAACGGGTCGTCCGAAGTCCGCATGCCGGGCGGCAGGACGGTCGGATCGAAGTTGATATCGCGGCAAGGGCCGTCCCGCTCGGGCTCGATCTGCTGCACCACAAGCGTACCGACGTCGACGGTGCGGCGGCCCGGCGGCCAGGCCTTGCTGGGATCCGCTGTCGGATCGCCGGGATTGGCTACAGTCACCACCATTGTCCACCGCTGGGGCGCGGCGTGGACCCGCTCGGTGATCTCTTGTTCAAGAAAGTTGGGGCCACGTTTTGCCAGATCGGCGGGCGAGACCGCCACCGGTTGCGCCGCTGGCAGGAGCGACCATCGCACCGCGCGCTCGGTGCCGGAATTATCGGTAAAGATGAAGCTGTCCAGGCTGTTGAACCGATCTTCCGCATAGCTGCCCGTCCAGGGGGCGTTCTCGCCCCAGGCGCCAAACGCCGCGATCTCCGGATGTCGGCTGGCGAATGTCTTCATCGCGTTCGGGTCCTTGCTCGCCGAGGCGAGTAGCAGCTCATAAAATGCATCAGGTGTTGATACCGCAAAGAATGGGGGATCGATCATGGCGGCGCGCCATTCCGGCCCGTCCGGCGGCGAGATTTGCAGTCCCATGCCGCGTACCCGAACGGTTGCATCCGGCGCGTTCGGATCGGTGGTAGCAAGATTGAAGCGGCCAAGAGCGGGATACTGACCGCGGGTGAAAATCCGGGCATATGACAGCGCCGACCCGGCCCCATTCGCTTCGAAGATGCCGGTGAAGCAGATGCCCTTGGCATGGTTGCGGCGATGGCCGAGCGGCGGCTGGTCACCTGGCGGCGTGAACGCATCCACCACCTTGTTCGGCGTGAGGCGCTGAGGCGAGAACCATCCCGCCGTGTAGGCGAAGGCAGCGGCAGCGCAGCCAATGACAATGACGATCAGCACCAGGGATCCAAACACGGAACGTGCGGAGGACGGCTGCACCATTCAAACCTCACTGCTACGCTCAAGGGGCGTTCGAGCGAGCTTACCATTCCTGTGCGTCACGACCAGTCTGCGGAAGCTGCTGTCGGGCGGGCCACTATCTTTGAGCGCAAGGGGCTGATCCGAGGATCACCCCAGCTTGCCGCCCCTGCACGATCCGCCGGCCATTTGCGCTGGGACAGAGCGTGAGGTCGGCGATCTGACGTTCACCGAATTCGCGGATGCGGCTTCGACTTGGCTCAGGACGGAGCTTGCGTATCGGCGCGGGGGGTGTTGATGAAGTGGCGGGAGTTGGTTTGGGTGGCGGGGAGCATCGGGGAGTTGCGATTGCCGAGCTGATCGTTCCATCCGTGACGGGCGGCGGTGCGGAATGCCGCGGCCATGTCGCTGCGGAGTTGCGATTCCTGTTGGTCGGCGTCGGTGGAGAAGAGGGCGTGGATGATAGGGGGCGTTTTTCGGGCTCCAGCAGGGCCGGGGGATGGTGCCGCTGGTGGGTGCGTTGCCAAAGTTGGGGGCGAGGTGTGGGCTTGGGTTGATTTGCTACGGTCGGCCTGAGATCGTTCAGCTGAGATCGGAAACTGCCTTAGGGGGTAGGATTGGCCGGGAGCAGACGCTCAAGCGATGCGGCGTCCATCTCTGTTTCGCGCAAGGCGCGGACCTTCCGCAAGAGGTATGATTCCTGGCACCGGACCAATCTGAGTTGCTCAGAACAACAACTTGACATACACGTGGGCGCGGGAAAGTCCGGAGTCATTTTTTAATGAAAACCCTCGTGGGCACTCTTGAGCTAAGCGGAAACCCGTTCGAACACTACACCGCCGAAACAGAGCCTCACATTGCCGATTACGCGGTCCGGCCTCCTTACCTTCAGGCAATCTCTGATCGAGTCCGTGGGCTGAGCTCATTCATCCTGTTCGGCGATCGTGGCGCGGGAAAGAGTGCGACGCGGATCACAGTGTACAATGAAGTGTGGAAGCGCGTTGGCGACAAAGAGGCCAGTTCGCCCAGCCCATTCGTTCTCAACCTCACCGACTATTCCTCTCTCCAGGATGTCTTCAGGAAGGACCGCCTCACTGAGAGAGACATTGTAAATGTGGTCGCCTTCAACGTCGTGGAGCAAGTTCTTGCCTGGCTGTCTTCACTCGAAGACGACGATCGAGATAGATTTATCGGTGGGTTGGATGCAGATAGCCGCACGCTCGCATTGGCGTTACTAAAAGGCTTCTATCTTTCAATTCCAGAGATAAATCGTAGTATTTCTACGAGGGAGTCTCTACAACTTCTAAAGAGTGCCTGGACTACAAAAAGTTACCGTCTGGGCATCCCAGAGGTGGGATAGTCTTAGCAGGATTATCGCGTCTGTGATCAGCGCGCTGTCGAAGAAGGAACTGGGGGATTCCGTTGACATTTCGGCCCCTGCCGAGGCTCTCCTCAAATCTCTGACTGGAGATGCTCCGAACGCGCCGCGCGCTATTCTCGATAAGCTTGCTGAATTTGTTCGGGGCTTTGGGTTTTCAGGGATTTCTGTCCTCGTTGATAAAAGTCGATGAAACGCCGGCCACATCTAGTTCCGCTGAAAGCACGGCCAAGCTAATCCACCCATTGTTGTCGCATGTGCAACTAATGGAGGTTTCCGGTTTCTCTTGGATTTTATTTATTTGGAGCAACGTAAAAGATCATCTCAACGGCAAGTACCCCGTTAGATTAGACAAACTTGCTCACTCGAACATTATTTGGAATGCCGACGGCCTTCGGGAAATGGTGGAATCTCGCATACGATTTTATTCCCGGGGGGAGCTGACGTTCTCATCGCTTTTTGAAGCTGGCATTGGCGTCGAACGAGTGTTTCGGTCGCTATGCGAGATCGCAGTCAACTCTCCCCGCGAACTGATCAAGCTACTTGACACGATCATACGCGAGCACGATGCCCGTGGGGACGGCGCGTCTGATTTGATCGACACAAAGAGCTTAGAAGTCGGCCAAGACAAGTTCTCCGTGGAAACAATGGATGGATGGTTTGCGGCCGGTCCGCTACAACAGGTTCTTAGGTTCGGCAAAACACAGTTTGTGAACCGTGATGTTCAGACTGCCTTCAAGATTGGCGACCAAGGCGCAAGAGTGAAGATTAAGAACTGGGTAGATGTCGGCCTTGTGAAACAGACGGGAACGGCGCCGAGCGAGACTGGAGCTAAACAGGCCTATCTCTTCAGCGTCGCGGACGCGCGCGTTCGGCGCGTGATCCAGCGTAAGCTTTTGGACGTCGTCGGCGCCGAACTCGAACAACCCGACCTGGAAGCCGAAGGACGGGAATAACGTGCGGCGTGTCACTGTTCTTAAGCATTCGTCGCACTGACCGATCTTCTCGGTCCTCGAGCCATGGGATAGACCGAGTCGGTCAGCGCTGGCCGCTGACAAACCGCCAAATCTTTCCTCACGCAGCAGACCTCCCGGTCCATACTCGGAGCCGGGTGTTGACCATCTCATGTGGAAATGACCAGCATGGGCGCGAGGCCGCCAAAGTGGGCACGTGCTATGCGTCAGATTCTGGGCCTATACGATCGACGATCTTACGACCAAAATGGGTCGCGCGCAGACATTCAACCTGACACGCCACCCTCCCTTGCCGCCCCTCCCCGCCCGACGCTACTCTCACCGCCATGGACAAGGATGTACCGCGCGCGCACCACGATCTCGGCGGTGTGCCGAAATTCATGTGCGAACCGGTCAATACCGAACCGCACGCGCTGACCGATTTCGACAGGGAAGTGGATGCGCTGCGCCAGGTGCTCAGCGTGAAGGGGCTGATGACCGTCGATGAGCTGCGGCGGGGGGTCGAGGCGATACCGGAAGAAACGTATCATCGGCTGAGTTACTATCAGCGCTGGATCCGCTCCATCACCGCTACGCTGCTGCGCAAGGGCATCATCACCGAGGCCGAATTGCGCGCCGCCCTGGAGCAAGGGTGATGGCGTACGCGGCCGGCACTCTGGTTCGGGTGAAGAATGAGTGGCCGGAGACGAAGGGGCCGTGCCATATCCGCACGCCCTATTATGTGCGCGGGGAACAGGGCCGCGTGGTTCGCCGGCTAGGGGAGTTCGCGAACCCGGAGGATCTGGCGTTCGCCCGCCCTGCCCCGAAGCGCTCGCTGTATCACGTCGCCTTCGACCAGCCGGCGATCTGGCATGAGGGGCGGCCGGGTGACGAGTTGCTGGTGGAAATCTTCGAGCATTGGCTGGAGCCGGCATGACCATCCTGGAAACCGACGGCGAGAAGCTGCTGAACGGGTTGCGCGGGCTGCTGGCGGAGAAGGGCATCGCCACGCCGGCGGAAATCGCCGAGCGCATTGCGCTCACGGAGCGGGCCTCGCCGGGCCAGGGCGCGCGCATGGTGGCGCGGGCCTGGGTCGATCCGGCGTTCCGGGCCTTGATGCTGGAGGACGGCACGCGGGCGGCTGAGACGATGGGTATTCCGATGCGGGGCGCGCCGCCTCTGGGCGTGCTGGAGAGCACGCCGGAGGTGCATAACCTGGTGGTCTGCACGTTGTGCAGTTGCTATCCGCGGGCGGTGCTGGGGTATCCGCCGTTCTGGTACAAGTCGGCAGCGTATCGGGCGCGGGCTGTGCGCGATCCACGCGGGTTGCTGCTGGAATGGGGCACGCGGTTGCCGGACGGCGTGCGCATTCAGGTGGTGGATTCGACCGCCGATTATCGCTGGATGGTGCTGCCGATGCGGCCGGCGGGAACCGAGGGCTGGGACGAACAGCGTCTGGCCTCGGTCGTGCGGGAAGGCGATATGATCGGGGTGACGGTGCCGCTGCTGCCCTGAGGGCGGTTCAGGCGACGTGAGGCTCCGCGTTCGTGTGCTGGCCGGACGATGCGGGTCCGTTTCGGTTCGGCGGGCCGAACCTTCACGGGGCTTGTTTGGCCAGACGCTCCGACTGGGCGCGGGCATGGTTCATGCCGGCAACGATCGCGTCAACGTCACGCTGGGTCTGCTGCTGGCGCCAGCCCGCCTGATCGACAAAGCCCTGCTCGGGGAGGCTGGGCAGAGTGCTGCATCCAGCCAGAACAAGGACAATCGCTAAAAACCCGCGGCGCATTGGGGAAGTTCTCGATCACGGTTTCCGGAGCCCGTTGTAGCCAGTCCGGCTGGGCGATGCCAGGACAGATTTCGTATTGGGGTGCTCGGGCGGGGTGGGTTCGGTGCTGGCTTCCCGATGCGTGGCGGTTCCGGATATCGGGGGTGGGTTAGAAATAGGGTGTTGTTCTCGGCGTCCCTGCGAACAGGGGACGGCACGGGCTGGGGGTGGATTCCCGCTTTTTCGCGGGAATGACGAGAGAGAGGCGGGAATGAGGGGGGTTCCATTGGTTCGGGACCAGTGCTCAGCCACGCATCCGCATCAGCCGCGCCTTGTCGCGCTGCCAGTCGCGCGCCGCGATGGCCGCGCGCTTGTCGGCCTTCTTGCGCCCTTCCCCCAGGCCCAGCAGCACCTTCGCGCGGCCGCGATCGTTGAAATGGATTTGTAACGGCACCAACGTGATGCCGTCGCGTGAAACCGATCCGGCAAGCTGCTGGATCTGCTTGCGCCGCAGCAGCAGCTTGCGCGGTGCGCGGGGCTCGAAGCGCGACAGGACGCCGCCCTGGTATTCCGGGATGTAGGCGTTGAACAGCCACATCTCGCCGTCGCGCTCGCCGGCCCAGGCTTCGGTCAGTGTGGCGCGGCCGTGGCGCAGGGACTTCACCTCTGGACCGCGCAGCACCAGGCCGGCTTCCACGGTGTCCTTGATCGCGTAATCGAACCGCGCCTTGCGGTTCTGCGCGACGATGCCGTGTGCGATCAGGCCTTTTTTCGGTTTGGCTTCCGGCATGGGGCTTTGCGTGCGCGCCTCGGGGCGACTTGGGTTGGGGGCGGGTTAGTGGGTTAGTCCCGCTCAGTGGGGGGACTGCGCGGCCGGTTGGTGGATTCCCGCTTTCGCGGGAATGACGGAGGGGGGCGGGAATGACGGACCGGAGGAATCGCGGGGTGGGCGGGAGTGACGGGGCGGTCAGGAATGGCCTGTCAGTTCAGCAATCCCACCTCGGTCATGGCGGATTGCACGCGCTGCCGCGTTGCTTCCGCGAGCGGGGCCAGCGGCAGGCGGCAATGGTCGGCGGTCTTGCCCAGCAGGCTCGCCGCGAACTTCACCGGTCCGGGGCTGGTCTCGGAAAACAACGCGTCGTGCAGCGGCAGCAGCCGATCCTGGATCGAGATCGCCTCGTTGACCCGGCCGTCCTGCCAGGCGGTGTGCATCTCGCTGCACAGCCGGGGCGCCACGTTCGCGGTCACGCTGATGCAGCCGTCGCCGCCGGCAGCCAGGAACGCGACCGCGGTGTGATCCTCGCCGGACAACTGGCAGAAGCCGGCGCCGCAGGTTCGCCGCGTGTGCAGCGGACGTGCCAGGTTCGCAGTGGCGTCCTTCACACCGACGATGTTCCGGTGCTGCGCCAGCCGCGCCATGGTCTCCACACTCATGTCGACGACACTGCGCGGGGGGATGTTGTAGATGATGATCGGCAGATCGACCGCATCGGCGATCGCCTTGAAGTGCAGGTACATGCCTTCCTGCGTCGGCTTGTTGTAGTACGGCGTGACGATCAACGCCGCGCTCGCGCCGGCCTTTTTGGCGTGCCGTGTCAGGTCGATCGCCTCCGCCGTGCTGTTCGACCCTGTACCGGCGATCACCGGCACGCGGCCCCTGGCGACGTCGATGGCGATCTCGACGACGCGCTTGTGCTCCGCGTGGGTGAGTGTAGGCGATTCCCCGGTGGTTCCGACCGGAACGACAGCGGCGGTGCCTTCGCTGATCTGCCAGTCCACGAAATTCGCGTAGGCTTTCTCGTCGATCGACCCGTCCGCGCGCATCGGCGTGATCAGGGCGACGAGCGATCCCTTAAACATGGAGTCCTCCGAATCGTTGCGGATGCCGGAGATCGGCACGCTCCGCTACAGCCAAACGCATAAGCCCAAGCCATAAGCCAAACGCATAAGCCCCTGGGGGATACATCGCAAGGCCAGGACCGGCTAGATAGAGTGCATGACGTGGCCGACTCGCCTGCTGATCGGGCTGCTGCTGTTCGCCGCGGCCCCCGCGCGTGCCGCCGGCAATCCGATGCCGGCGATCCACGCCGACGCGTGGGCTCAGGCGGCCGCGGATGCGTCCGGCTATGCCGATCCGGTGGCCACCAAGCTGGTGCTGTATTTCCGGCTGCTGACACCGGGACAGGCTGGCGCCGGCGAGATCGCCGCGTTCATGGCGGACAATCCCAACTGGCCCAACCAGGCGGCACTCGAACGCCGGCGGCAGGAGGCGATTGCCGCCAGCCCGAGCGATGAGTCGGTGCTGACCCAGTGCAAGCAAACCCCGATCACCCTGGCCGCCGCGTTGGCACGCTGCGCCGGCGCCCTCGCTGACACCGGCGACGGAGATGCCGCGGCGGCCGAGGCGCGCGCGGCCTGGACCGCCGGCTATGCCGATCCGGTGAACGAGCCGGCCTTCCTGAAGCGCTGGGGGCCAATCCTGACCCCGGCCGACGAATCGGCGCGGTTCCAGCATTTCGCCTGGTCGGACCCGGCGGCGGCGGCGCGGCAAATCGCCCGCCTGCCGCCCGATCTGCGCGGCGCGGCCAAGGATCGGCTGGCGCTGATCCAGAACGCGCCCGAGGCGATGGCGCGGGTGCTCGCGCTGCCGGCGGCGCAGCGCGACAGCCCCGGCCTGGCATTGGACGAAGCCCGCTGGCTGCGCCGCCGGCAGCGCGACCCCGATGCGCTCGCCTTCTGGCGCGACCATGGGCTGATCGCCGAGCAGACCGCCGGCAACCATCTCGCGGCGTTCTGGGCGGAGCGCAATATCCTGGCGCGCGAGCTGCTGAAGGACGGGGATAACCAGGGCGCCTATCTGATGGCGGACGACCATTTGGCCTCGTCCTCGGCCGACAGCGCCGATTCAGCGTTCCTGGCCGGATTCATCGCGCTTCGCCGGCTGCACGACCCGGCCACCGCGATCCCGCAGTTCCAGCGGCTGGCGGAAACATCGCGTGCCGCCATCACCCAGGCGCGCGCCTATTACTGGCTGGGTCGGGCGAAGGCGGCGGCCGGCCAGGACCCGCGCGACGAATACGAGCGCGCTGCCACCTACCCAACCACATTCTACGGCCAACTCGCCGCGCGCGCCCTGGGCGAGGATCCGGCGACACGCATCAATGCCGCCACCGACCCCGCGTTCACCGACGATCAGGTATGGGACTTCACCGCGCACGAGCTGGTCCGGGCTGCCGTGATGCTGGTTGCCTGGGGCGAGCCGGGCCGTGCCCGCGCCTTTCTGCTGCGCATGGGCGAGGTGGCGCCGTCACCCGCCGAGCAGGCGCTGAGCGCACGGCTGGCGCTGGCACTGGGAATGCCCGACGCGGCGGTGTTCATCGCTCGCCGGATCGGGGTGGAGGGGCGGATGCTGGCACAGGATGGCTGGCCGACGCCGGTCGATCCGCCGGCAACCCAGGTCGATCCCGCGGTGATGTTCGCCCTGATGCGCCAGGAGAGCAGCTTCGACCATGGTGTGGTCAGCCCGGCCGGCGCACGCGGCCTGATGCAGCTCATGCCGGGAACCGCCGATGCGATGGCGCGCCAGATCGGCGCGGCGCCGGCTACGCAGGTGTCGCTGGTGACCGACACGGCGCAGAACATGCAGCTTGGGGCGGCGTATTTGCAGGGCCTGCTCGACCGGTTCTCCGGGTCGCTGCCGCTGGCGGTGGCTGCCTACAATGCAGGGCCGGCCAAGGTGAGCCAATGGCTTGCCGATAACGGCGATCCGCGCACGGGAAAGGTGGATATGGTCGATTGGATCGAGCTGATCCCTTATGGCGAGACACGCAACTACGTGCAGCGAGTGCTGGAGAACGTCACGATCTATCGCGCTCGCCTGCACGAGGCGGGGGCGGCGCTGCTGGCGCAATGGAGCCCGTAGTTCATTTTCTGTCGGCATGGGACGGGTTGCCGTTGTGCGCCCTGGAATGGGGTGTGGCGGACGGGCGTCTGCCGCTGCTGTGCCTGCCGGGACTGGTGCGCACCGCGGGCGATTTCGCGCATGTCGCGGCCGATACCGGCCGCCGCACCGTGGCGCTGGACTATGCGGGGCGTGGTCGCTCCGGGCGCAGCAAGCAGGTCGGGCGTTATGGCGCCGAATGCTGCGTTCGCGATGCGATGGACGCGTGCGCCGCGCTGCACCTGCACCGTGTGGTTGCGGTCGGTACCAGTTTTGGCGGGCTGCTGGCGATGGGGCTGGCGGCGGCGCGTCCGGGCCTGATCGCGGCGGTGGTGCTGAACGATATCGGGCCGGAGATCGGCACCGCGGGTGCTGGTTTCATCCGGCAGTTCGTCGCGCATGATCCGGCTTTGCCGGACCTGGATGCGTGCATCGCTTATTTGCGGTCGGTGCTGCCGCAGATGTCGCTGGACACCGAGGAAGACTGGCGGCTGATGGCGGTGCTGACATATGGGCGTGGGGATGACGGACGCTATCACCCGTTGTGGGACACGCGGATCGCCGGGCTGATGGACGGCATACCGGATTTGTGGCCCTATTTCGGCGCGTTGGCGGGGACGCCCTTGCTGCTGGTGCGCGGCGAAGCGAGCGATGTGCTGCTGCCGGAGACGGTCGCCCGCATGCGCGCGCAGCGGCCGGACATGGAGGTGGTCGGGGTGCCGAATATCGGTCACGCGCCCACCTTGTCCGAGCCGGCGATTGCGCTCGCGCTGCGTTGTTTCGTCGATCGTCTGCAGTGAAACGGTTTGCCCGACTGCTGGCTGGGGGGCTGGGCGTGGGGGCGGCGCCGATCGCTCCCGGCACCGCGGCTTCGGCGGTCGCGACGGTGCTGGGGGCGGCGCTGCTGAGCGGGGCGGGCTGGATGCTGCCGGTGGCGGCCGGGGCGGCAAGCCTGGGCGGGCTATGGTCGATCCGGAGGGCGCGCGTCGATGGCGACCCGGGGTGGGTGGTCATCGACGAGGTGGCCGGGCAATGGACGGCGCTGCTGGGGTTGTCGCGGCCGACGCCGCTGGGGCTGTTGGCCGGGTTTGCGCTGTTCCGCCTGCTGGACGTGGCGAAGCCGGGGCCGGTGGGCTGGGCGGATCGGCGGAGCGGGCCGGTGGGGATCATGGCGGATGACCTGATCGCCGGGGCGTTGTCGGCGGGGATATTGTGGGCGGTGCGGCGACGGTGGCCGGACCTGTTCTGATCCGGTCAGGGGTGCGTGGCGCGGCGGCCGTTCGGGATCGCGCCGGCGATGCGGTTGGCGCGATCGTTGCGCTGCTGGCGTTGCATCCGAGTGGGCAAGTCCTGTGTAGAATTCTTGATTTCTGAAGCCCCGAGAGGACAGATCAGGGTAATGGTATTCTACGGCGGAACGATAGATAATGCTGCATGCTGACGTTTCAGCCACGCCTGGACATTTTGCCTCCATCACAGCGAACGCTATGGCCGGAGCTTGACGCTACCCCGGATGATTTCACGCTTTACGGCGGCACAGCACTCGCGCTGCGACTGGGGCATCGGCAGTCGGTGGATTTTGATTTCTTTTCAGCGTGAGCCGTTCAATTCCACCATACTGGTGCGCGAGATACCGTATCTGGCCGGGGCTGAGCCTGTGCGAACGGCCAGTGATACGCTGACGTGCCGGGTGGTGCGCGGCGGGCCGGTGCTGGTGTCATTCTTTGGCAACCGCGCGCTCGGCGAGATCGCGCCGCGCGAGATCGCCGCAGGGTCAAAGGTGCATGTGGCCTCGCTGCTCGATGTCGCTGGCACCAAGGTGCTGACCGTGCAGCAGCGCGCACAAGCGAGAGATTATCTGGATATTGACGCGCTCATTCGCCACGGCGTCGATCTTCCGCAAATGCTCGCCGCCGGGGCTGCGGTCTGGGGCCGCGAATTCAATCCACTGCTGACACTGAGGGCGCTCAGCTATTTCGGCGACGTGCCGTCGGTGCCCGGTGATGTCCAGCACCGGTTGGGGGCGGCTGTGCACGCCGTCGATCCCGCCAACCTGCCGGTGTTGACGCCGCACCGTCGCCGCGACAATGGGCGCTCGCCATGAAATCCCTGCCGGTGACGCCTGAACTACTCGCCGTCGCCCGCCGCGTGATGTGGTTCGAGGAGCCGGAACAGGCGCTTGCCGATCCGGTGCAATTCCTCGCCCATGTCATGGTGTTCGGCGGCGTCGAGGACTTGAAGGCGCTGCGCGGCATCGTCGACAAGGACGAATATTGTGAAGTGCTCGAACATGCTCCGCCGGGGATTTTCGACGACCGTTCGTGGGCCTACTGGAATTTGGTCTGCGACCGCCAACCGACGCCGCCTTTGCCGGTGCGTGCGCTGCCTCCGCTGCGCCCGAAACCGAGGTGATCTTCGGTTGCGTTAGTTCTGATATTTGAAACACCGGGGCGGCGTTACTGACTAGGACCGCTCCCCGATGTCGGTTCGGGCTTTTTTTGTGGGATGCGGGCCTTGGCTTTCTGTCGCCTTGCGAATGGCGTCCACATCCGCAATGTCCTGTGGTCGCCCTGCTGCCAGTTTGGCCGCTATAAGGTCATCCGCGGAAATGAAATTCGCCTTCAGGCCGGTCGCCGGGTCGATCACGCTTTCGACGCGCCTTTCCCATGCAGCGTCAAAATCAACGCCGGGAATGTCGGCGAGAATATCGAAGGCTCTCGGCTCACGTCCAAAGCGAAAGAAGCTGCTGCGGTCTGCGAACTCCTCCGGGCAAATCCCTTGGAGCGGCACGCCGAATGCAGCAAGCGCGGCATACGCCGCTTGCGCGTTCGCGAGGTCGGCTCCCATGAAAACATCGATGTCGTTCGTAAAGCGCGGCTGCGCGTGAAAGATAACCGCAAAGCCTCCCACAATGAGGTATTTAACGCCATGGGCATGGAAGGCGGACAAAAGGTCTTTGTAGTCTTGGTTCATCTGGTTCGATCTTCCAGCCCTTGAGAGCGTAGGCGGTCTGGATCATCTCTTCGACAGCATCCAGCCGCTCGTGCGCCGGGCGGCTTTGCCAATAGCGGTATTCATCCGCCTTCATTTCCGCAAAGTCGGTGTAACGGCGAATAGTCTTGTCCATGGCCTTATTTTAGCACGGCTCGGCTGCTTTTGGGAACCGGCAAGAACCAGCGTGAACAGTGGTGAGGTGTCGGTGACAATAAGGCTGCAAGGCTTGCTCACTTTTGCGCCCGCAAAGCTTCGCGTATCAGGGCGCGACCGCGTTCTTGCAGCGCGTGCCAAGTGATCTCACCGGCGGCATATTCGCGGATCCGCTTTTCCTTTTCGTGCTCGGTCATGGCGCCAACCTTTCGGGGAGCATTGTAGCATGTGGCGAAGCGCCAGCTAAGTCGCGATTTAATACTTGCACGACGGACCATCGCCTTTCCTGGGATAGCCCCCTACCCTATATTCAGGGACAGCAGGAGAGAGGTTGCATGGCTCACACGATCAAAAACAAATCCAGGCTGATCGCCCGCGTCCGCCGCATCAAAGGACAGGTCGAGGCCGTCGAACGCGCCCTCGAGGCGGAGATCGGCTGCGCCGACGTGCTGATGCTGGTCGCCTCGCTGCGCGGTGCCGTGCAAGGCCTGAGCGCCGAGGTGATGGAAGATCACATCCGCAATCATGTCGTGAACCCCGAAACCGACAGCGATCGCGACCGCGCCAGAGGGGCCGCCGAGCTGATCGAAGTCGTCCGCACCTATCTGAAGTGAGGGGGCCATGAGCGACATCGCCTCGGTTGCCCCATATCAGCACAGTCATGTTTTTCTCGGTGAAGGCCACGAGAAGAGCGAACGTAAGACGTGGGCGGTGATATGGCTTTGCGGGGCCATGATGGTCGCCGAAATCGTCGGCGGTCTGCTGTTCGGGTCAATCGCCCTCGTCGCGGACGGGATGCATATGAGCACCCATGCCGGCGCGTTGTTGTTGGCAGCGCTGGCCTATAGCTATGCCCGCCGGCACGCCGATGATGCGCGTTTCACCTTCGGCACCGGCAAGCTGGGTGATCTCGCCGGCTTTACCAGCGCCATTATCCTGGCGATGATCGCGCTGCTGATCGGTTACGAGGCGGTCAGCCGCTTCTTTGCCCCCATGCCGATCGACTTCGCCGAGGCGATTCCGATCGCCTGCCTCGGCCTGGCCGTGAACATCGCGAGTGCTTGGCTTTTGAGCGGCGGCCGACCACCATCACCACGGGCACAGCCACGGACATGGGCACGGACATGGGAACGGCCATGACCAGGATGGGGCACGGCACATCGCGACAGGCAACGGGGCGGTGGTGCTCGATGTGTTCGAAGATGGCGTGCCGCCACGCTTCCGCCTGCACGCCGCAGCCGGCCCTGCCCTGATCGCGCGGTCGGTTTCGGTCGAGACTGTTCGGCCTGGCGGGGCGCGTCAGACCTTTGCCTTCGTCGCGCGCGGCGACTTTCTGGAATCGGTTGACGAAATTCCGGAACCGCATGCCTTCACGGCACAGGTGCGCGTCGGCACTGAAACCCACGCCGTCGCCTTCGAGGAGCACGAGCATGCTCATGGCGCGGCGCGGCGCGACAACAACATGCGTGCCGCGGTCGTTCATGTGATGGCGGATGCCGCCGTGTCGGTTCTCGTCATCGCCGGCCTTCTGCTTGCCCGCGCCTTCGGCTGGCTGTGGATGGACCCGCTGGCGGGCATCGTCGGTGCCGGCGTCATCGCCAGTTGGTCGTACGGCCTGATCCGCGACACCGGGGCCATCCTGCTCGATGTGAATCCCGACAGACGAATGGCTGAGCGGGTGCGTGAGACCATCGAGAAGGAGGGCGATCAGATTGCCGACCTCCACCTGTGGCGGCTCGGGCCGGGGCATCTCGGCGCAATTGTGTCGGTCATCACGCGGCAGGCGCGTGGACCGGCCTATTACCGCGCGCGGCTCGCCGCGTTTCCGTCGCTCTCGCACCTGACAATTGAGGTTCAACAGCGGAGTTAGGGTCCGTCATGAAACAACCGAACCGACCTCGTCATTCCCGCGAAAGCGGGAATCTACCGCCGCCCGCCGGATTCCCGCTTTCGCGGGAATGACGGTAGATTTGGTTATTTCATGACGGGCCCTTAGTCCTACTGAGTCGCAAAACTGCGATGTGATCTGGCATTTTCCGCTTGGTGCGACGCGAGAGTGATTGGTTAGAGGTGGAGATTTAAGCCGTCCAGGGAGGGTGGGATGGGTCTCGACGATGCAACCGGCACGCAAGCGCGGTTCGAGGATTACACAGCAAGTTTGGCATCGGTGCTCGGCCATGCCGACCGGGTCAGGCCATTCGCGGACTACTGTATCGGACTGCTGTCGGCGGAGGGTCGCAAGAGTGTCGAGCCGCTGGCGGCGGTGACCGCGCCGGAGCGCACCGCGGCGCAGCACCAATCGCTGCCGCACTTTGTGGCGCAGGCGCCGTGGCCGGATCGGGCGATGCTGCGCCGTGTGCGCGACTGTGTGCTGCCATCCATCACGCGGGACGAACCGGTCCAAGCGTGGATCATCGACGATACCGGGTTCCCCAAGAAGGGCAGCCATTCGGTCGGGGTGGCGCGGCAGTATTGCGGTCAGTTGGGCAAGCGGGACAACTGCCAGGTGGCAGTGAGTTTGTCAGTGGCGACCCATCAGGGAAGCTTGCCGGTTGCCTACCGGCTGTATCTACCGAAGGAGTGGGCCGACGATGCGGCCCGCCGAAAGATCGCCGGCGTGCCGGACGACGTTGGTTTCCAGACCAAGCCGGAGATCGCGTTGCAGCAGCTGCGCGAGGCGCTGGCGGATGGTGTGCCATCGGCGCCGGTGCTGATGGACCCGGCCTATGGCAACGACAGCAAACTGCGAGCCGGGATCAGCGAACTTGGGCTGACCTATGTGGCCGGCATCCTGCCCGCCACGATGGTGTGGCGGCCCGGCGAGGCAGCGTTGCCACCGGCGTCCCACTCAGGCCGCGGCCGGCCCGGCAAGCGGCTGCGCCGTGACGCGACGCATCGTCCGGTGTCGGCCAAGACGCTGGCTCTGGAGCTCGACGCCGCTGCCTGGCAACAGATCAAATGGCGGGACGGCAGCAACACGCCGCTGAGCTCGCGGTTCGCCCGATGGCGGGTGCGTCCGGCGCATGAAGCCTGTCCTCGGGCGGGCCTTCGGCCCGGCCCGGGGAACGCCAGGCGGAATGAACCGGCGCCAGAGGAGTGGCTGCTGATCGAGTGGCCGGAGGGCGAGGCCGAACCGGATCACTACTGGCTCTGCACGCTGGCGGCCGACATCACGCTCGAGCGCATGGTCGATCAGGCCAAGATGCGCTGGCGCATCGAGCGCGACTATCTCGAACTCAAACAGGAAGTCGGCCTGGGTCACTACGAAGGCCGTGGTTGGCGTGGCTTCCATCATCACGCAACTCTCTGTGTCGCTGCCTACGGTTTCCTGATTTCCGAGAAGGAGACGATTCCCCCCTCAGGACCAGCCCGCTCCTGGCGAGGCGCGCAATCTTGCCTTCCCGATGGTTATCGACCCAGAGGATCTGCCACTGCGTTCGCAACGCCACATGCCGCACTCAATCGCCACGTTGCGTATCCGCCTCGCGCGAGCTTTGGCCCACGCACTGCCGCGATGTCCCTGTTGCGGACAGATGCGTCAGAAGGCGGCGGTAATTCCCGCTTTCGCGGGAATGACGAGATGACGCGGTTTCCAGCAACTCCTTAGGTTGCACCATAATTCTTGAATTATGCCTCGGAAGAGGCCACGGTATGCCGGCGGTCCGCTCCGAGTAAACTCAGACTTTTGCAACAGAGGAAGGAACGCCATAGATGGCACAGTCACCGAAGCATTCGGCGAGCGAGCATCACCATCAGGCAGCCGCTCACCACCACGCCGCCGCGCATCATCACCATCAGGCGGCGCATCATCACGATCTCGGCGAGCACGCAGAGGCCAAGCAGCACGCGGCCGCGGCCCTCGAACACAGCGAGGCCGCGCACAAAACCACCACGACCGCCCACGGTCATTCTCAAAAATAACGACGTGAGGAGAGGACGGCAATAACGACGTAAGGAGAGGACGGCCAAGTCCTCTCCCTCGTTTTCTCAGTGACGGGTTTTCCCAGTGAAAGGTGGGCAGCGTCACGGTTTGTGTGACGATGTCATCGCCGCAAACTCTTGGGTCGGGCTTACGCAAGTTTCATAAGTCTTGCAGATCGGGTGAAAACTCCACCGCCTCGGCTGCACGGGCAGGAATAGAGATTCCGTGTGGCTCGCGCAGAGCGCCGCGATTGCTGACCGGGGCTTTTACGGCTCGGGCCGGAGACGAAGTTTCGTCCGTATGGTGAACACTCCCGTTGGAAGGGAAGCCCCGCCCTTGCGCTCGGTCATTCCCGCGCAAGCGGGAATCCAGCGACAGCCCGTGCAACCGCGACCTCGGCGTGGATGCCCGCCTGCGTGGGCATGACGAGGAAGAGTCAAGAATTACACCGATTGGTATTACACGGGGCTATCAGCCCCTATCTGACTGGATTGTCCGGCCACCTCTGATTTTCAGGGACGTATTGTTATCCATAATTCGCGGCTTACGGTAAGAAACAGACCATCCAGCGGTTGATCCGGGTCGCGACCGACTAGAAACCCACCAAGCGGCGCAGCGCAATATCGCAATACATGTAGCGCTGGAGAGAAAAGCCGACGACCTTCCAGTCGGAGGCGACGATTAGTTCATTCACGGCCTGAACAACGCCGTAAGGCGCCTGACCCAAATGGTCGTAAAGCGTGTAGTCGTTGAAGACTAACAGACCGTCATGTTTTATCTTGCCGACACTGGCGGCGGCATCGCGGCGGACATCGTCATAAGTGTGTCCGGCGTCGATATAGAGAATGTCAAAGAAATTATCCGGGTAGGCGGCAATGCGCTCGTGGCTTTGGCCTTGCTCCACCACCATGATGTCGCAGGCGGAGGCGAAAAACTCCTCGTAAAAGGCGCGGTGGGAGCGCGTGCCGAAGAATTCGGTGACTGGCTTGCCCCATAGTTCAGGCTTCGTGTGTAAATCGAACAGGTCGATAGCGACAAATTTGGCGGGTCTCATGTGGTCAATGAGAAAACGCGTAAAGCCGCCGATGCCGACGCCGACCTCGCCAATCACCAAACCTTTCTCCGACCGCAGCGACAGCAGCATGTCGCTACGATCAAAAAAGGCGCGGGCATTGTGGAAATGCTCGGCAGAGAGGCCCGGATGGTCCATGTGTGGGTGCGGCATACGATCACGAACTCCGGCTTTTTGCGTGCAGTCAGGGTGGAGCGAAAAGCGGCGGGCCTCAGGTGCCGGTTTCTGACGAGTTAACCGCCATATATTTGGTTCTCCAAAACGTGGTAGGCCCGGTCGGGAAGCAAAGCGACAGCTAGGCATTTAGTTGCAAATCTCTGCACGGTAAAATGGAAAAAGGGGCAAATGTGCAGGTATGCGAGGTAGGGGAGTCAAAAGGCCCGCTGTCGTTACGGAAGGCTGGTGCTAGATAACATTGCCAAAACCAAGTTTGGGTCAGGAACTAAGGCACAAACGGTGGCCCCAGATCTCAAAATTCTGAATATTACTATTACGAAAGAAGGGCATCTCTACTCAGGCGAGCAGGATCATAAGACGTTCGAAGTCGATTTTGGGATTGAAGGCCGCTGCTCAGACGGAAAAGTCAGCAAGGGCGGGGGTCACGCTTCAATCTTTGAGGAGTCACCGGGCGAATACAACCTCATGTTGGTTGACATCATGCAGGGTAAGTTGCTCACGGACATCCATCCTCCTTTTTGCTCTGTTGCCGAATAACCAACGTAGGCTGGCGGGCCTTGTTGCATTAACTGGCCCAAGGCGAAGGTGCGACGCAGCGATCCAGGTGGTTCGAGCGGCGAGACGGAACAGCCGCTCGACCCGCGCCAAATGGGCCCTGGTTAGCCGCCCAGCGGTGACCAGGCGGGATCGGAGGCCCCGGTCGGCGTCGTGATCATCCGTTGGTTGAAACCGGTAATATCGACCGATCCCAAATGAGACGAGAAGCCTTCGCCCCGGCTGCCGGTGGCGCGCGTGGTGCTGAAATAGGCCAGCACTCGGCCGTTCGGGCAGAACGTCGGTCCTTCCACATCCCAGCCTTCGGCCAACAAGCGCTCGCCGCTGCCGTCCGGGTGCATCACGCCGATCGAGAAATTCGACTGGTCGCCGCCGTAGCGCGTGAAAGCAATCAGGTCACCGCGCGGCGACCACACCGGGGTGCCGTATCGTCCGCGTCCGTAACTGATCCGCCTCGCGCCACCGCCGCCGGCCGACATGACGTAAAGCTGCGGATCACCGCCGCGATCGGAATTGAACACGATCTGCGATCCGTCCGGGCTGTAACAGGGGCTGACATCGATCGAGCTCGCATTGGTCAGTTGGCGGGTTGCCCGGCTGCCGACATCGACCACCACGATCGAGGAGCCCTGGCCCCGTGCCAGAGCCATGATCACGCTGCCTCCGTCCGGCGAGAACCGCGGCGACAGCGTCATGCCCTGGAAATCGCCCAACACCGTCTGCCGCCCCGACCCGAGATCGAACAGATAGACGCGCGGACGCTGATTGGCGTAGCTCATGAAGGCGATCTGGTCGTTCTTCGGCGAAAATCGCGGCGTCAGCACGGTCCATGAGCCGTTGGAGAGATACCGGTTGTTGGCGCCATCCTGGTCCATGATCGCCAGCCGCCGGGTTTCGCGGCCACGCGGGCCGGTTACCGCCACGTAGACGATGCGCGTATCGAAGTAGCCCTTTTCGCCCAGCAGGCGCTCGTAGATCACGTCGGCGATGATGTGCGCGATGCGCCGCCAGTTGGCCTGCGTGGTGGTGTAGGCGGTGCCCTGGATCTGCTGGTGCGGCAGCACGTCCCACAGGCGGAACTCCACGCGGACGCTGCCGCCGTTGCCTGCCACGCGCCCGGTTACCAGCGCCTGCGCGCCGATGGCCGCCCAGTTGGGGAAGTTGGGTATGTCTGACCCGGCGGACGCCTGGATATAGGCGGCCTGGTCGATCACCCGGAACAGCCCGGAGCTGGCGAGGTCGTTGGAGATCACCCCGGCAATGTCAGTGCCGAGCTGCTGGGACGCCGGGTCGGCGCCGGCAAACACCGGCAAGGCGATCGGGATGGGCGCCGCGCGGGCGCGGTTCACGTCGATGACGGCGCTCTGCCCGCCCGCGGCGGCCGACGGCGCGGCGGTCTGCGCGCGCACCCCGGCCGGCAGCGCCAGGCCACCCAGCGTCGCCGCCAGCAGGCGCCGGCGCCGCACCGGCCAGAGGGAGAAATCACCATTGCTACGATCGTTCATGCTTATCTCTTCCAGCTTGTCCGGGTAGATGCTCGTCATGGGCGGAATCGGAAGGTCAATACGTTCACTTTGCCGAGCATGTCCCGCGGCAGCGGCAGCGTCGCGCAGGACGGGTCCATCACGGCGCGCACGGCGCGCTCGGCGAACGCGCGGAACCGCGGGTCATTCAGCCGGCCCTGGTCGGGCGCGGCAACTGCGGCGTCGCGCACCACGCCGGACTGATCGGTGGTGACCGTCAGCAGGGCCTGCATCTTGTCGAGATCGAGCGCGCCGGGGTCAGTGGTCCAGCACGGCCGCACATGATCGCCGATGGCGCCGCGCTGTGCGGCGGTGAGCGCCGAGGTGTCGTTGCCGGCCGGATTGCCACCCCCGTTCGGGGCGCCGCCCTGGGCCGGGTTCGCCCGCGCTGTCGGCGGCTGCGGCTGCTGCACCATGGCGCGCAGCTTCTCCAGCGTGTTCTGCAGCTCCTGGCTTTGGGGTGCCGGGTTCTTGGTCGGGTTCCGCTGTGAGGTGGCGCTCGGCATTGGCGGCGGCGGCACCGGCACCGGGGGCACCGGCAAGGGCGGAGCCGCGGCGGTTGGGGACGGCGTGGGTGGCGGCGGTGCGGGTGGAGGTGGCGGCAGCGGCAAGCTGGGGGCGGGAGTCGGTGTGGGCACCGGCGGGGGTGAGGGCACCGGCGGCGTGACGGTCGGCGGGGCCGGCGACGGCGCGGGGGCCGGCGGAGGCGGCGGCGGCGGGGGTGGCGGCGCCTCGTTCGGCTGGACGGGCGGCGGCTGCGGGGTGGGCGGAACCGGCAGAGCGGTGGGCGCGGTGGCAGGGGCGGGAACCGGAGCCGGCGTCGGGGCCTGCATCGAGCTCGCCGCCGTGCCTTGGAACACCATGTCGACGGTGTCTTCCGGCGGTGCCTCGGGCGGCCGAAAGAACGGCAGGCCGATCAGCAGGATCGCCAGCACCAGCACGTGCAGGCCGGCCGATACCGCGGCGCCTCGCCGGAGTTCCGGGTTCATCCCGGACGGAAACATCGCGCCCCACATGGTGCGTCACACGCGAAAACGGCTCAACCGGCCTTGGCCGGTGCGCCCGGAGCGGCCGGCGCGGTCCGCGTGGGCGGGGACGCCGGGGGGGACGCGGGCGAGGACGCGGGCGGGGGCGTCGCCGGAGTTGCGGCGGCGGGCGAGGTGGTGGGCGGCTGGGCGAGCAGGGCGACTTTCGTGAAGCCGCCTTCGGTGATGGTGCCCATCACCTGCATCACCAGCCCGTAGGAGATGTCCTTGTCGCCGCGCACGAAGATGCGGCGCGAGTTGTCGTTCTGCGAGACCGCCTGCAACTTGCTCACCAGTTCGGGTATCTGCACCTCCTGGTTCTGCAGGAAGATCTTGCCCTCGGCGTTGATCGACACGGTCAGCGGCTCACTGTCGGTGTTCAAAGGCTTGGCGTCGGTTTTCGGCAGATCGACCGAGACGCCGGAGGTCATCAGCGGCGCGGTGACCATGAAGATGATCAGCAGCACCAGCATCACGTCGACCAGCGGGGTGACGTTGATGTCCGACAGCGGCCGATAACGGGCGCGGCCGCCGGGTTTGCCGATGATCGGAGAGATCGCCATGTCAGGCCCTTTCCTCGCTTTGGCGCGACAGGATGGCGCTGAATTCGGTGCCGAAGCCCTCCAGCCGGCTGGCGAAACGGGCGAGGTCGGTGCTGATCTTGTTATAGGCGAGCACGGCCGGGATCGCGGCGACCAGGCCGATCGCGGTGGCGAACAGGGCCTCGGCGATGCCGGGCGCGACCACGGCCAGGTTGGTGTTGTGCATCGAGGCGATGGCCGAGAAGCTGTGCATGATGCCCCAGACGGTGCCGAACAGCCCGATGAAGGGCGCGGTGGCGCCGACCGAGGCGAGGAACACCATCCAGCGTTCCAGGCGGTCCATCTCCCGCTGGATGGTGACGCTGACGGCGCGATCGACGCGCTCGCGCACGCTGGTGTGGCTGACATCGGCGCCGGCCACGCGCACGGTGCGTCGCCATTCGCCCATCGCGGCGCCGAACACGGCGGCGATCGGATGGGCCGGGCGGACGCCTTCGCGGTCGTAGAGTTCCTCCAGGCTGCCGCCGGACCAGAAGCGGTCCTCGAAGGTGTCGGCTTCCTTGTTGACCTTGCGCAGGCTGGACCATTTCTCGAACACCACGGCCCAGACCCAGATACTGGCGGCCAGCAGGCCGATGATGACCAGCTTCACAAGAATGTCGGCCTCAAGGAACAGGCCCCAGAGCGACAGGTCGGCACCGGCCGTTCCCAGGTTCACCGCATCGACAGCGCGATCCACCGCATCAACTCCTTATCAGGCCGGCGGCCGTGCCGCCTGCATCTCCATCAACGCCTGCCGCCAGCGCGGCGGAATGCGCGCCGGCCAATGGCCGCCCGGCGGCACGCAGGCAAGCTCCACTTCGAGAACCGCGCAGGATCCGAGCGGACCCTGCACGTCCTGGCGCAGCAGCACGGCCGCCGCGCGGATTTTTGTCGAACTCGGTGACGACGACGAGCGAATCGTCCAGCCGGGCCGGGCGCAGATAGTCCACTTTGATGCGTCGCACCACGAACATGAGGTTGCAGTCGCGCAGCAGTTCGGCATGGGGGATTCCCAGGGCGCGCATTGCTTCGGTCCGCGCCCGCTCGGCGAAGCGCAGGTAGTTGGCGTGATAGACGATGCCGGCCGCATCGGTGTCCTCATAATAGACACGCAGCGGGTAGCGGTGCTGGCCTTCCAGCAGCGTGGAGCCGGGGTTTCCGGTCATTCATCGTGGCCTGTGGTGGTGTCCCCGGGAGCATTATCGCCGGGGTCGGCATCGCGCAGCAGATCGAGCTGATCGGGGGTGCGCGGCGGGGGTGCCAGGCTGAGGTGGCGCCAGCCCGGCTCCCCTAGCATGCGGCCGCGGCTGGTGCGGAGGACCAGGCCTTCCTGGATGAGGAACGGCTCGATCACGTCTTCGAGCGTGTCGCGTGCCTCGGCCAGGGCGGCGGCGAGGGTTTCGACGCCGACCGGGCCGCCGGCGTGGTGCTCGGCGATGCGCAGGAGGTATCGCCGGTCCATGGCGTCGAGGCCGCGGGCGTCAACTTCGAGGCGGGTGAGCGCGGCGTCGGCGACGGCGCGGTCGATCGGGGTGGTGGCGGCGACGGCGGCGAAGTCGCGGACGCGGCGCAGCAGGCGTCCGGCGATGCGCGGGGTGCCGCGGGAGCGGCGGGCGATCTCGGTGGCGCCGTCCTGGGTCAGGTCGGTGGCCAGCTTGTCGGCGCCGCGGCGGACGATGAGTTCCAGCTCGGCCGGAGTGTAGAAGATCAGACGCAGCGGGATGCCGAAGCGGTCGCGCAAAGGGGTGGCCAGCAGGCCGGCGCGGGTGGTGGCGCCGACCAGGGTGAAGGGCGGCAGGTCGATGCGGACGGAGCGGGCGGCGGGGCCTTCACCGATGATCAGGTCGAGCTGGAAGTCCTCCATGGCGGGGTAGAGGATTTCCTCGATGGCGGGCTGCAGGCGGTGGATTTCGTCGATGAACAGCACGTCCCGGGGCTGCAGGTTGGTGAGGATCGCGGCGAGGTCGCCGGCGCGCTGGATGACGGGGCCGGAGGTGGCGCGGAAGCCGACGCCGAGTTCGCGGGCGACGATCTGGGCGAGCGTGGTCTTGCCCAGGCCGGGAGGGCCGTGGAGCAGGACGTGGTCCAGGGCTTCGCCGCGGGCGCGGGCGGCCTGGATGAAGACCGCGAGGTTTTCGCGGGAGGCGCGCTGGCCGACGAATTCCGCGAGGGTTTGCGGCCGGAGCGAGGCTTCGGCGGCGTCTTCGTCGCGGCGGCCGGGGGTGATGGTACGGGAGTCGCTCACATATGGGGGTTCCTGCTGGGGGGAGATACAGGGGGGATGGAGTTTGGGGCAAATGGGGGTGGTTGGGGATAGGGAGGTGGGGGTTGGGGGTGGCGTGCCGCTGGGCGGAGCTGGTGGGCACGAGGCTGTTTTTGCCCGTGCCGAGGCGTGCATCAGGGCGGTTTTTCGGGGTCTGAAGTGTACATCAGGGCGGTTTGGGGCGCCTGGAGATGTACATCTGAGCATTTTGGGGCGTGCCGAGGTGTACATCCGGGCAGTTTGGGGCGCCCGGCGATGTACATCTGGGCGTTTTGGGGTTTGATGAAGTGTACGCTAGAGTAGATCGACATGATTGCGGCGCGTTCCCGGGGCGCTAACGCGGTTAGGAAATTTTCCGGGTGCCGGTGATAGTTAACAGCATGGATCATCTGGGCGGTTGCCATTGCGGTAATATTCGTGTTCGCCTTCGGCTTCCAAAGCCGCCGGAAGATTACGCGCTGCGAACGTGCACCTGCTCATTTTGCCGTAGCCATAGTCCGCGCATTGTTGCCGACCATGAAGGAAGCTTTGAGGTCTGGGCGGATGACTGGTTGCTGGTCGAAAACTATCGCTTCGGCACCAAGACCTGTGATTTTGTGATTTGCCGACGTTGCGGTGTCTTTATCGCAGCCCTCGGAGAGATGCCTGCTGGAACACGAGCAGTGGTAAATGTGAACTGCTTGGATGATCGTGAAAGGTTCACATCGGAGCCCCTGCTTCATGACTTTGGGGGCGAGAGTTCTGGAAACCAGATTATCGCGCCGGGCAGAGAAGTGGATGCCTGCATATATCTACCGCTAGGCGCGTTACTCCGCTCGACCAACAATCAGTCCGAACCAATGGCCTCAGGCTGCACAATTCGAGAATTTCGCAGCAAAATCAGGGCACTGAAAAGATTTGGCCTTTTTCGCTGCGTAACTTAGCTGCATAATGGCGGCATGAAATACGGTTACGCAAGGGTATCGCCGGGTAGCAAGAGCGAGAGCGTTGACGCACAGGCGCGGCAACTGACCAAGGCCGGATGCAAGAAGGTTTTCCGCGACGTGCATGTCAGCGGAGCCAAGACCGACCGCGTGCAGCTTCGCCGCGTGATCGAGGCGCTTCAACCGGGTGACGTGCTGATGGTGACGCGGCTTGACCGGCTGGCGCGATCAACCTCCGACCTGTTGAACACCCTTGCCGCCATCACCGACAGGAAGGCCGGATTCTGGTCGCTAGGCGACGCATGGGCCGACACCACCACATCGCACGGGCGGCTGATGCTGACCGTGCTAGGCGGGCTGGCGGAGTTCGAGCGCGACCTGATCCGGGCGCGCACGGCGGAAGGACGGCAGCGGGCCAAAGCGCGCGGCGTGAAGCTTGGCCGCAAGCCGAAACTCACGCCGCACCAGCAGCGGGAAGCACGGCGGCGGGCGGCAGCAGGCGAGCCAATCCGCGACGTTGCCCGCAGCTACAACGTCCACCACAGCACGATTTCACGACTGGCAACGTGAACCCCGCAGAATTCGCGTGTAAAGAACAGCTACGGCATGTGGAGTATTCGGTGATATGGGGCATAGCGACCGAACCATTACGCTTTGGTCTCAGAACCCCAGAGACATCGCGCTCGATGAAGTCGAGGAGCTTGCGCACTCAATTCACGGACTCCTGCCAGACGATATCATTCTAGAGGTAAAGGGCAGAGACCAGCCGCCGGATGGAACGTATGGCGCCACTTGGTTCCAGATTCTACAGATCGTGCTCCCGGTCGGGACATTGATCGGAAAGGAACTCATACAAGAGATTACAAAAGCCTGTATCGAGTGGGCGAAGGCGCGGTTTATTCAAAAAGGCGGTGGCAGGCGGCCAGTGTATATTCCAATTTATGGGCCAGATGGAGAGATCGTGAAGTCAGTGGTTATAAAAAATGCATCCGATGAGCCAGAGGATCGCACAGAACAGGATCAGAAGATGCACGCAAAATGGCAGGCGCGCCTAGCGGACAAAACCAAAGCCGATGACACCCGATGACAGGTGAAGTGGCCTCTCGGGCGCACAGTAGCATCGCCCGCAGCTACAATGTCAGTCAGGCGACGATTTCAAGGCTGATGGTATGACGAGGCCATTGATCTATCAGAAGAAGGTATTCCGCGAGGTTGCGCTGGGTGTTTTGTCGCACCTCGTCGGGGGTTTCAGCGGCAATTTGGGCACTCAATTGGTCGAGGCCCTGCTCCGGGAAACCCGGATCGGGAATGAGATCGATATACGTGTAGAGGAGGCAATAGCCTCGCTGAAAAAAACATCGGAAACGATAGAGTCTCTGGAAAGGGTCGTCCAAGAGAGAGCGACGCGATTAGGAAAGCTCCGAGAAGACCATGAACGGTTCACGCAATTAGCGAAAATGTCCGAGGAGCAAGCGAACGCGCTGTTGCTACAGCTCAGGCAAACCATAGGATTAGAGGCGAAAAGGGAGAGAGTCGTCGCTCTGTTTATAAATTTAATTGCCGGCCTCATTGTCTTCGTTCTAGGGGTAATTTTAAGCCATCCGATTACTAGATGGTTGGGCGGAATCTTCCGTTGAAAGGTGACTTTCGATAACGCGTCTTGTCCGGCACCCGCTATGTCGCCGCCAGTTACAGGTGCGACCAGATTACGCGACACTAGCAGAATGCCTCATCGTGTCGCTTGACAAGATTACTTCCACCAGGCGGACTGGCCGCGGACTCGAACAGCGCACCATGCAAAGGAAACTTGCTCGACCACATCCTCAGGAAAACTAGCTAGAGCGACCAGAAATGCGGAGGCTGCGAAGGCCAGGTTCAGTGGAAAGGACGAGGAACATTCAGCCCTTGCGCTGGGATATCGACGGCTGAGGCGTATCATTCTATGTGAGGCGGAGTGCTTACATCACTCGGCCGAATGACTGACCCATGTCTCGTCGACGCGCTTGTCACGTCCACCTACGTCTTTCGCGCTTGCAGGTAGGAAAGACGTGGGTGGCCGGGACAAGCCCGGCCATGACGGGGATGGTGGCGGGGGCAAGCCCGGCCATGACGGGGATGGTGGCGAGGGCAAGTCCGGCCATGACGGGGATGGTGGCGGAGCAAGCCCGGCCATGACAGGGATGGTGGCGGGGGCAAGCCCGGCCATGACAGGGATGGTGGCGGGACAAGCCCGGCCATGACGGGGGGTGGCGGGGACAAGCCCGGCCAGGATGGGCGGCGATACCGCCAAACGAACTTTGTCTAATAGTTGGCGACAATGATCGGGAATTTCAGCCGATGCCGGGACAACCCGGACAGGGGCTTGATGCCGATGGTAGACCCTTGCCTGCTGTGGCAAGGAAAATTGGTTGCCGGGTCGGCCCATCTGCACCAGCATGACGGGACTGGCCGGGAGCGCCGGGACGATGGTTGTGTAAAAAATTGCCGCGATCGTGCCGGGCTGGGGGGATAACGATGTCAGACAGACCGAAGGAGAAGATCGCTGTCCACTCCGAATATCCGGAGAAAGTAGCGAAGGACTTGTGGTGTCAGAAGGCGCTCGGTGCTGATCCCCGGGTGCTGGCTGCGGAGATACAAGAGCGACTTGGCTCGCTAACCCATGTCGGCAAGCAGTTGCGCGCGGTGGGAGGCTCCGACGTGTCATCTGACAAGCTGGCCGTGGCACATTCCAAAGCCAGTCAGGGAGGCGCAACCGCACAGCAACTGGCGGCGCTCGCCGACGTGGGGGGCAAGGTGGACGTGGCGATTGCCGCCGCGCAGAAGGAGCTCAAGGTCTTCGGGAACAAGGCGAGCGTCGCCGGAAGCATCGAGCTGATCAACTGGGCGATTGAAGCGCTCCAAAAGATGGATCCGGGCGAAATAAAGGACAGCTTGATGCGCGAGCTCTATAAATGCACCAAGCTCGAGTCGGGTATCGACGACATGAAGGACGTTGATGAACAGCAGGTTGCGTGCCGGGCGCTGGAAAAGACCACACAGGGTTTGATAAATTTGACGAAGCTATTGGGCGGCGAGATCGATACGCAGAAAGCCTACGAGGCGGCGCTGAAAAAACGTTACAATATTAATATTTCGGTCCCGTCTGGTATGAAAAATACCCATTTCGACAAGGTTTACGAGATGTTTGCGCAGGTACCAATCCAACACACCAAGACAAGCAGTTTGAAAACACTGGCGTATACCAAGGAGTTTGCTGAAGGCACCCACTCATTCGGCATGTACTCGGTACGGCTCGGCAAAGATCACGATGGGGGATTTCGGTAGCACGACGTACGACAACCGGGGCTACACGGAGCCGGCGAATAGCTTCAGCATAAGCACCCTGCACGAGATCGGGCACTCGGTGGACGACAAATACAAGATCATGAAGGCGCATCTCGGCGACTGCGGCGGCTGGCAGAACGAGACGGTTGATAGCGTGGCGAAGGCAGTGGCCGACGATTTCATGGCCAGTGCTGGCTCGACTATCTCCCTGGCGCCGAAAGAGGTGGTGTCGTGGGTGAAGGATGCATTGACGAAGGGTGCGACGGATGTGCCGCAGGATGTCCCACAAATGGACGGCACGACCAAGAAGATTACGAGGAAGAAGGTTGCTCAGTACAGCGACAAGCCACGCACGGTGAAAGACGCTGATTGGGCTTCGCTGCAGGCGCTTCTCAATAAGTGCGTCAAAATGCGAATGACGGAGTGGCCATGGGGCACGAGCGCCATCTTTGCCATCAGCAACCGCGCGTACCACGAATCTTATCCTGAGGAGTGGGTCAGTTACAGCGTTCAGGCGCGCCAGGCCCTGGAGGTGCGCGACTATCAATGGCGGGCGCCGGGCGAATGGTTCGCCGAGGTTTACGCGTACCATTGGTACCATGAGAAGGAGGCGCCTGGCTCCATTCCGGCGGGGGTCAAGGAATATTTATGGAAGGACCCGGCGAAATAGCGGCTAGGGGGCGCAGCCCTTAGCCGCTGGTATCATATCGGAGGTTACGGCCATGTCGATCTTCCTGACTGTCACGGCGAGTTGTGCAAAATGCGGCTCCGAGACGGACGTGGACCTTGCCGCCAGCGTCAACGCCGATCGCCGTCCGGACCTGCGCGCGGAGATCCTGGAGGGCAGGTTTCAGGCGACGAAATGCCGGGAATGCGCGGAGCTGCTGCGGCTGCCCGCGCATCTAACTTATATCGATATCGGGCGACAGCAATGGATTCTCGTGCAATCGACGGGCGAGATCGGGCAGTGGCGGACGCATGAGGCGGAGGCACGTGCGATCTTTGAACAGAGTTTCGGTGCCGGGATGCCGAAGTTTTTGCGCGAGATGGGCGAGGGGATTACGCCGCGGCTGGTGTTCGGCTGGGCGGCGCTGCGCGAGAAGCTGGTGGCCGCCGATCTGGCGCTCGACGATGCAACCTTGGAGATGCTGAAGATCTCGATCATGCGCGACGTCCGTGGCGCGCCGATCGCCGACGAGACCGAGCTTCGGCTCATTGGTGGAGAGGCGGATAGGTTGAGCTTCGCCTGGCTGAACAGCAGGACGGAGCAGTTTTTGGCGAAGCTGGAGGTGCCGCGCGGCGCGTACGACGATATCGTTAGGGAGGCGGAAGGCTGGGCAGCGTTGCGGGCCGATTTCGCGGGGGAACTGTTTGTCGACCTCAAGCGTCTGCTGGTAGGCGCGGACTGAGTCCGGCGGCCTGCTGGGGTCTAATGCGGGCCGATGTTACCCTGTCGCACAGCCGGACAACCACGGGTCGACGGAAGTTGCCGATGCCACCGAAGCGCAAGCGGCTCCAGACCGCCCCAGCACAAGGCGACGCCGCTGCCGTAGCGATTTGCGCGGTCATCCGGCGCATCCCCAAGGGCTGGGTCGCGACCTACGGCCAGGTCGCCGCGATGGCCGGCCTGCCGAGGCGCTCTCGCCTTGTCGGGTATGTACTCCGGCACCTCGACCCGGCGACCGACATTCCCTGGCATCGCGTCGTCAACGCCAAGGGCGAGGTGTCCTATGCGCTCTCCCGCAATGGCAGTGACGCTTTCCAGCAGCGCTTGCTGGAAGCGGAAGGCGTTGAGTTCGACGATAGAAACCGGTTCAAGTTGGAGCGATTTCGCTGGCTCGATTAGAGATGCGGGTGCGGATTGATGCTGGGCATTGAGGGTGAGCCACGTTGGTCGTGGTTGCGGGTGGGAAAGACGTGGATGGATGGCCGGGCTTGGCCGGAACAAGCCCGGCCATGACGGGGATGGGTGGCCGGGACAAGCCCGGCCATGAGGGGATGGGCTTTTGGAACTGTTCAAATTTATCGAGCCAGCTCCTTCAGGCTTTCGCGAATCAGCGCATCCAGGTTCGGGTTTTCGCCGAGGCGTTCCATTATGCGGGCGACGACGGGGTGCGCCTCGGCGCGGCGGTAGCCGAGATTGACCAGCGCGGAGAGCGCGTCCTCGGCGGGGCCGGACGGGCGTTGTGCCGGCGCGGCAATGCCGGACACGGAGGGCATGGCGCCGGCCTTGTCGCGCAATTCAGTGAGTAGCCGCAGCGCCAGGCGCGTGCCGACACCGGAGGCCCGTGTCAGGGCGGCGCGATCGCCGGACGCAATTGCGGATACGAGGTCGCGCGGCGATAAGGCCGACAATACCGACAAGGCTACCCGGGCGCCGACGCCCTGGACGGTGGTTAGCAAGCGAAACCAATCGCGCTCGGCGGCATCGGCAAAGCCGTAGAGCAGGATTGCGTCCTCGCGCACATGGGTTTCGATCAGCAGACGCGCGGTCTGCGGCGGCGAGGGCAGCGCCGCGAGGGTTCGCGTGGAGGCGTGGACGAGATAGCCGACGCCGCCGACATCGACGATGCAACTGCCGTCGTCACGCCAGTCGATCCGACCGGTGAGCTGGCCGATCACGCGGTTCTGACCTGCGCGTTCCAGATGTTGCGAGTGGCGCGGTGGTGCGCGTGGCAGATCGCCACGGCCAGCGCGTCGGCGGCATCCGCACGGCCGATGATGGCTCCGGGGAGCAGGCGGCGCACCATCATCTGCACCTGCGCCTTCTCGGCGCCGCCGGTGCCGACGACGGCGCGCTTCACGGCCTTGGCGCCATACTCGGTGAGCGGGATGCCAGCCAGCGCCGGGGCGAGCAAGGCAACGCCGCGGGCATAGCCGAGCTTCAGCGTGGCGGTGCCGTTGCGGTTCACATAGGTCTCTTCGATGGCGGCCTCGTCCGGGTGGTGCTGGGCAATCAGGGCGGCGAGCGCGTCGTGCAACACGCGCAGCCGGTCGGGCACGCTGGCGGTGTGATCGGTGGCGATCACTCCGTCCGCGAGATGGCGCAGGCGGTTTCCATCGGTCTCGATCAGTCCCCACCCGGTGATGCGCAGGCCCGGATCGATGCCGAACAGTCGGATCATGCGCGACTCGGCCTTGCTGTCCGTGGCGATCATAGGGGGTGTTGCGGGTTGCGGCACTGGGTCTGTCGCGGGGGTGGGGCGGGCCTGGGGGGTGGCCTTGGAGGCCGGGGTCTGATGGGGCGGAGATGGATTCCCGCCTTCGCGGGAATGACGGGGGGGCGGGGATGACGGGGCTTGCGTGGGCATGACGGGAGAGGTGCGCGCAGGACGGGAGGGAGGCGGGCGACGGGGGTTCGCTGGGATGACAGTGGGGGTTGGTTGCGGGCGGGGGCGGGCTGGCACAGGATGGGTTGTGGGCCCGGGCGGGCCGGAAGCTGAGGAGCAGGGATATGTCGATCGCGTTGCATCGGACCAAGCCGGATATGACCGACACCGAATGGCAAACCCGTTGCGATATGGCGGCGCTGTATCGGGTGGTCGATCGGCTCGGTTGGACGGACCTTATCAATACTCACATGTCGGCCCGTCTGCCGGATGATCCCAACACATTCCTGATCAACCGCTATGGCGAGATGTTCGACGAGATCACCGCCTCCAGCCTGATCAAGATGGATATGGACGGCAATGTCCTGGGTGATTCCGGCAACTTCAACAATGCGGGGTTTATCATCCATAGCGGCGTCTATAAGGCGCGCCCGGATGCGATGTGCGTGATGCACACGCACACCCGCGCCGGGGCCGGGATTTCGCTGCTGCAGGACGGACTGCGGCCGATCAGCCAGGACGCGCTGCACATCCTCGATGACGTCGCTTATCACCCGTACGGCGTGCCTGCCTCGCAGGAAGAGTGCGAGGCGCTCGGGCGGAGCTGTCAGCACGGAAGCTGTGTCGTGTTGCTGAACCATGGGCTGCTGGCGCTCGGGCCGACGATTCACGGGGCCTTCATGCGCATGTACACGCTGGAGCGGGCCTGCGAGGTGGAACTGATCGCGCGCACGATGCACACGGCGCCGGTCCGCATCGACGATTATGTGGTGCGCAAGGCGGCCGAGCGGATGAAGAAGCGGCGGGACGCCCCGGAGTACGGCCTGATGGAATGGCAGGGGCTGGTCCGTACCATCGATCGCCAAGGCGCCGAGTACCCGGCGCTAAGCAGAAGTTCGTTGATGGGGGGCGTGCGCCGCGGGATGCCGCCCCCTCACCCCGGCCCTCCCCCGCGAGGGGGGAGGGAGAACGAGGCTTGACGTTTGCCCCTCAACGATATCGGGTGATCGGGATGAGCGTGCCGCGCAGCATGAGCTATATCGCCGCGGATGGCGCCGGAGGGCCGGAGGTGCTGAAGCCGGCGACTGGCGCGGTGCCGGTGCCCCGTCCGGACGAAGTGCTGATCCGGGTGCAGGCGGCCGGCGTGAATCGGCCCGACGTGCAGCAACGGAAAGGCGCGTATCCGCCGCCTCCGGGCGCAAGTCCGGTGCTCGGGTTGGAAGTTGCCGGGGAAGTGGTGGCGACTGGTCCCGATGTGACCGGCTGGACGATCGGCGATCGCGTGTGCGCGCTGACCAATGGCGGGGGGTATGCGGAGTATTGTGTCGCGCCGGGCGCGCAGTGCCTGCCTTGGCCGGCAGGGTATGACGCGATCCGCGCGGCGGCGCTGCCGGAGACATATTTCACTGTTTGGGCCAACCTGTTCTCGGCTCGGACGGCTTCGGTCGGGGGAGTCTGCGCTGATCCATGGGGGGACGTCCGGCATCGGCGTGACCGCGATTCAGTTGGCGCGGGAATTTGGCGCCACGGTTTACGCCACCGCCGGGTCCGAGGAGAAATGCGCGGCGTGTGTGCGGCTCGGGCGCGCGGGCGGCGGTGAATTACCGCACGCAGGATTTCGTGGAAGAGGTGCGGCGGCTGACGGATAAGCGCGGCGTCGATGTCGTGCTGGATATGGTGGGGGCGCCGTACATGGCGCGGAACCTGCGCGTTCTCGGGATGGACGGGCGGCTGGTGCTGATCGCGTTCCTGGAAGGCTCGAAGGCGGAGAATTTCGATTTCACGCCCGTGATGGTCAAGCGGCTGACGATTGCCGGGTCGACGATGCGCCCACGCACGACCGCGCAGAAAGGTGCGATTGCAACGGAGCTGCGGGAGAAGGTCTGGCCGGTGCTGGACGCGGGAAGGTGCGGCCCGGTGATCCATGCCAGCTTTCCCCTCGCGCGGGCCGGGGATGCGCACCGGTTGATGGAATCCAGTGCGCATATCGGCAAGATCGTGCTTCTGGTGGGGGAGTGATACTATTTCCGCTGGGGGAAAAGGGGCGGGTTCAGACCAGGTGTTCGAGAGGGTGACTGTTCCGCGTCATGTTTGCGCGGGCATTGCGCAGGCGGGCGCACGGACTGTTATGGCAGACCGCATTGAGGGTGGCCCATCCTGGCGGTGTTGCCGGGAGTAAGGTGAAGCGAACGAGCGGCGTGGTGGGGGACAAAGTCGTGGATGGCCGGGACAAGCCCGGCCATGACGGAAAGGGTCAGCATCAACGCGGGTTGGTATCAGTTGATTCCCGCTTTCGCGGCCCTGTGCTTTCATTTCACCTGAATGAAGCGGTACGGGAAGAAATCGTCGGCCGGCTGGGCGACCTGTACGTTCTTCTTGGCCGCCCACACGATCACCTGCTGGTGCAGCGGGATGGCCGCGACATCGTCCTGGACGATTTTCGCGGCGTCGTCGATCAGCCCGTCACGCTTTTCCTGGTCGGATTCCTCGCCGATCTGCTTGATCAGATCGTCCAGCTTCGGATTGGAATACTGGCCATAATTCACTTCCCCGCGCGCGCCGTTGGGCGTGCCGAGCAGTGAATAGAGCGCGTTGTGCGCGTCGTAGGTCGCCGGGGTCCAGCCGATGAGGAAGAAGTCGGTGTCGTATTTCGGGCCCTCGATCTTGGCGAAGAATTTCGACTTGGTCTGCGCGTCGAGATTAACCTTGACGTTGATCCGCGCCAGCATGGCGGAGATCGCGGTGCAGATCTGCTCGTCCATGACATAGCGGTCGTTCGGGCAGTCGAACCCGATGGTGAAGCCGTCGGGATATCCGGCCTCCTGCATCAGTTGCTTCGCCTGCGCGAGATCTGCCTTGGGGCGCACGTCCAGCTTGGCGTCGTAGCCGTTCACGCCCGGTCCCCACATCAGCCAGGTCGGATGCGCGAGGCCGAGCATGACGCGCTTTGCGATCAGGTCCTCGTCGATCGCCAGCGCGAAGGCGCGGCGCACCCGCACATCCTTCAGCGGGTTCTTGCCTTTGATATTGGAGGTGGGCAGCTCGTCGCGCCATTCATCGAGACCGAGATAGATGGTGCGCAGCTCCGGGTGCTGGATCAACTGAAGGTCGGGGGATGCGGCGATCCGCTTCATGTCCTGCGGGGGCACCGAGTAGATCATGTCCACGTCGCCCGACAGCAGCGCGGCAACGCGTGTCGGCGCGCTGGAGATGACGTCGAATTCCACGCGATCCGCGTTGCCGGGCATCTTGTCCCACCAGCCGGGGTTGCGTTCCACCACCGTGCGGCGATCGGGCTCGCGGGAGACCAGACGATAGGGGCCGGTGCCCATCGCATTGTGCACCGCGTAATTGTCTTCCGTGCCGCCGAGGACCACCGGCTCGGTCGCGTGGTGCGCCTCGGACCAGGCCTTGTTCATGATCAGGAAATTGGTCACTTCCTGCACGAAGATCGGATCGGGGTTGTAGGTATCGAATTCCACGGTGAGGTCATCGATCTTGCGGGCCTGCTTCACCATGCTCATGGGCGCCCGCATGACCGACGTCTTGGCGAGGATGCGCCCGAGCGAGAACACCACATCATCGGCGGTGAACGGCGAGCCATCCTGCCATTTGACGCCGGGGCGCAGATGAAACCGCCAGACGGTCGGGCTGACCTGTTCCCAGCTTGTGGCGAGCGCCGGGTCCAGCTTCAGATCGGGGGTGCGGCGGACCAGCGGCTCGTAGATGTTCGACAGGAAGGAGAGCTGCACGGTTTCCTGCCTGGTGTCGGGGTCCATGGCCCCGACGTCGCCATCGTTGGCCCAGCGGAAGGTCGCTGCGCCGGCCGGCGGTACCGCGGCAATGGCGGTCAGCATCAGGCCCAGCAGGGCCGTACGCGGCATTTTCATCGGTTCGCCTCTCCCAGTGTTACGGACTGTTAGCTTGAACGTTCCACAAATTCAGGGGAGTTTCCAGACCACCAACCAGAAAGCGACGACGTGCGGGACCGACGAACCGACATTCTCGGCGTGGTTGACGTGCAGCCGACCTTCATGCCGGGGGGCGAGCTGCCGGTGCCGGACGGCGATGCCGTGCTTCCGGTGATCAACCGGCTGTTGGCCGGCCCGTTTCCGCATGCCTTCGCGACGCAGGACTGGCATCCGCCGGGGCACAACTCGTTCGCCAGCGCGCATCCCGGGCGGCATCCGTACGAGACCATCGAACTTCCGTACGGCCAGCAAATTCTTTGGCCTGATCACGCGGTTTGGAACAGCGCCGGCGCCGCGTTGCATCCGGCGCTCGATACCGCGCGGATCGAAGTGATCATCCGCAAGGGCCATGATCCGGCGATCGACAGCTATTCCACTTTTTTCGAGAACGATCACCGAACGTCGACCGGGTTGGAGGGCTGGCTGCGCAGCCGCGGATTCAGCCGCGTGTTCCTGGCCGGGCTGGCGACTGATTTCTGCGTTGCCTGGTCCGCCGAGGACGCCGCGGCGCTGGGATTCGAGGTGATCGTGATCGAGGATGCCTGCCGCGGCATCGGGCTGCCGATAGAGGATGATCGCACCACGATCGACGATGCCCGCGACCGGCTGGTCGCGCGCGGCATCCGTTTCATCAACAGCGCGGACCTCTGAATGTCCACCTATCTTGTCACCGGCGGGGCCGGTTTCATTGGCTCCCATCTTTGCGATGCGCTGCTGGCGCGCGGCGATCGTGTTCGGGTGCTGGACGATCTTTCGACGGGGCGGCGCGGCAATCTTTCCGGCGATGTCGAGCTGCTGGTGGGCGATATCGCGGATCCGGCAACGGTGCGCGACGCCATTGCCGGGATCGACGGATGCTTTCACCTGGCGGCGATTGCTTCGGTTGCCCGCGGGATCGACGATTGGCTCGGCACGCATCGGGCCAATCTGACGGGGACCATCACCATCTTCGAGGCGCTGCGCCATCGGCCGGTGCCGGTGGTCTATGCGTCATCGGCCGCGGTCTATGGCAACTGTCCGATCCAGCCGATCAGCGAAACCGCGCCGACGCGCCCGACCTCGGCGTACGGCGCGGACAAGCTCGGCTGTGAGCTGCACGCGCGCGTGGCCGCCGATGTGCATGGGATTCCGACCGCCGGCCTACGGTTCTTCAACGTCTATGGACCGCGGCAGGACCCGCTATCGCCCTATTCCGGCGTGATTTCCATCTTCTGCGAGCGGCTTCGCCGTGGCGCTGCCGTCGACATTCACGGGGATGGACGGCAGACGCGCGACTTCATCTATGTCGCCGACGTGGTGACGGCCCTGCTGGCGGCAATGTCGCGCAAGTTCACCGATGCCGCCGTCTTCAACGTGTGCACCGGAACGGCGGTGTCGATCCAGGAACTGGCCGAAACCATCGCGGCGCTATCGCGTCGTCACGCGGAAATTCGTTTCGGGGCTCCGCGTCCCGGTGATATTCAAGCGTCAATCGGCTCGGCCGATGCAGCGCGAGCGGCACTGGCGCTGCCACAACCGACGGCGCTTCGGGTTGGCCTCGCCCGCGTACTCGACTGGCTCGACAGTACGGGCTGACAGGCTTGCCGCACTGGATCCGCAGCATCCTGACCGTTCTGGTCGTTCCGCCACCTAACCTGGTGGTGATCGGGCTGTGCGCGCTGGTGCTGGCGCGCTGGCGCTGGCACGAGCGTATCGCAACGCTCGTTGTCGCGATCTGCCTGGTTTTGCTGTTCGCGTTTTCTGTCCCGGTGGTCGGCCAGGGGCTGCTGGTGTCGCTTGAACATGGATTGCCGCTGGTGCCGCCGAAGGATGATCCGCCGCAAGCCATTGTCGTGCTGAGCGCGGAGGTCGAACACACGCTCGGGGAACCTGGGGTCACCGTTGGTCATTTGACGCTGCAGCGGCTGCGCGCCGCTGCCCAGTTGTATCGCCGGACGCATTTGCCCATCCTGGTATCGGGCGGACAGTTGCAGAAAGACGATCCGTCGATCGCGAGCCTGATGGCCGACAGCCTGAAGAACGATTTCGGCGTCCCGGTGCGCTGGCAGGAGACGCAATCCTTCAACACCTGGGAAAATGCCACCGACAGCGCCGATATACTGGGGCCTCTCGGTATCCGCTCGGTCTACGTTGTTACTCATGCGTGGCACGAAAAGCGCGCGGTGATCGCGTTCCGGCACGCCGGTTTCCTGGTCACCGCGGCGCCGGTGCAACTGGATGATTTCTCCGCCGGCTGGCTGCCGCAAACCTCCGCCTGGGTGCACAGCTATGATGGGCTGCACGAATGGGTCGGGACCGCGGTTTACTGGTTGGATGCGTGGTGGCATCCGCCAAAAAGGGCAGCGTAGGCCTGGAACATGGTTTCCTGGTCGTAGTCTGTTTGGGCTTTCAGGCGATTTGCTTCGCCCACTCGCCGGCGAAGGGCGGGATCGCGCAGCAGGGTGAGCAATGAAGTGGCCAGCGCCTCGTCGCTGCGGGGACCGATGAACGGCGCATTTTCCGGCGCCAGCATGGTTCGCACATCACCGACATCGGTACCGGCGACCGGCAGTCCCGCCGCCATTGCCTCGATCACCGAGAGCGGCATCTGCTCGGTGTCTGACGACAGCGCGAACACGTCGAATTCGGCATAGAGCGCTGCCGGGGCGGCGACGTGGCCGGCAAAATGCACGCGATCGGAAATCCCCAGTTGCGCCGCCAGTCGTTGCAGGCCCTCCCGCTCCGGGCCGCTGCCGGCGAGCACCAGCCGTGCGGCGCATTGCTCACCGGCGAGCCGGAACGCACGGAGCAGGCGTGGGAAGTTCTTCTCCGGCCGCAGGGCCGACACCGTCCCGATGATCAGTCGGTCACCGCCGCCGTGCGTGGCAGGCTTCGGGTCGCGCGGGGTGGCAAACCGATCGAGATCGATACCGTTGGGGATATACATCACCCGTCGCGCTGGCAGCCGCCATACGGATTTGGCGATCCGCTCCAGATTGCGCGACGGAACCACCACGGTGCGCCGGGCCAGAACAAGACGGCGGGTCCAGACGCGGCGCGTGAGTTGCGTGCTCTGTTCCTCTGGCCCGAAGCCGTCCTCGATGTGGATGTGGCGACAGACACGCGGGAGATTCGCCATCGCCCACTCGATCGAACCCCAATTATGCGTCACCAGGACGTCCGGTTGCCATTCGCGCAGTTTCGCGCGGAACAGGCGGCGGCTTGCCCTGGAGTCTCCTTTGCGGATCTCGACTTCCGGGAAGGTGACGTCCAGGCGTGGATCCAGTCGCTCCTTCGCCGCGGTGACGCCGTCCATCGGCACGATCAGGTGCTGGTACCGTGCGCCGTATCGGTTGGCGACGGCGGCGAAACGCACCTGTGGGCCACCTACACCGAACGTCGCGAATACGCTGAGCAGCTTCAACGGAGGGCATCCGTCATTGTGATGGAGTCATACTAGGCGCCGATCTGGACTGCGACCCCTCCCCTAACCCCTCCCGCAACGGGAGGGGAATTATTCGACTTTGTGCACTGCGATCGCCTGCTGATGAAATAGCGCGGTGTCGGCAACCGGGCGCCAGTTCAGGTCGCGCTTGGCATCTTCACAATCGAACCGCGCCTTCATGCCGCGCGAGAGCAGATCCCGCAGCGACGGCACGGGTGGGTGCCGGCCCCCTGCCCGCTTCACCACCCATTTTCCCAGCTCGCCACCCCAGAGCGCGACGGCTGATTTAGGATGAAACCGCAACGGGCGTTCCACGGCGGAGGCCAGGGCGTCGATATACTCGCGCGCGGTCGGGCGCACGTCGCCGACCAGATTATAGCAGCGCCCTTCGATACCTTCCGCCGCAATCGCCAGGAAGATCGCCTCGGCAACATCCTCCACCAGAACGAACGGCAATGGATTGCGGCCACTGTTCCATCCGATACAATGCTGGTCGTTGTTGAAGAAGCCAAGACCGCCGTGAAATGGCGGGCCGCCTGCGCCTACCACCACGCCGGGCCGCAGGATCACCACGGGAAGATCCTGTGTGGCGTGCAGGTTCAGCAGCATTCGATCGGTCATCGCCTTGGCGCGTGCATAGTCGGCCCGGACGTCCGCCTGGCGGTCGGGCGGCGTGTCGCCTTTCACCGCGCCGGCTTGCGGTCCCAGATAGAGCGACGCGATCGAGCCGACGTGGATGAGGCGATGGACTCGCTGCTCCAGGCAGACGCGCGCCACGGTCTCGGCGCCGCCCACCATTGCTTCGCGTATCTCATCCCACGAGCCGCCGCCGCCACCATGCGCCAGGTTTACTACCACCCGCGCTCCGGCGATTGCTGTGGCCACCGCGGCGGCATCCTGGATGTCGCCCCGATGCAGCGTCACGCGTTCGGCGTGGAACAAGTCAGGCAGTCCGCGTGTGGATCGGGCCATTACCGAAACCCGCAATCCGGCTTTCTGGCAACGGCTCACGACATGGGTGCCGATGAAACCTGTTCCGCCAAGGATCGCCACATCGGGGGCAATGGGCTCGGCCACGCTGGGCGCAACCGTCGGCACCGCGGGGGCTGGGACGAATGCCAGAGTTTGCAGGCGCTCGCACGTCTCGACCAGCATGGCGCCAAAGCGCCCGTCGAGCTCCGGCGTCGTGCCAGCGTCCAGTGCGGCGTGAAATGCCGTGATACTGCCGCACATGCTGCGAAAGAACGGATCGCTGCGCGACGACAGGCGCAACAGCGACATCCCGTAGGCAGTCGCGTTCCGTGCGCTATCGCCCACCATTGCCGCCGCGGTGCGTCCGGCCGAAACGACTCCATCGACGGTGTCGAGCCAGCGCGTCCGCTCCGACACGAAAACCCGGTTGGCGAGGATATCCGCGGTCGCGACACCATCGTCGCAAACGATACTGATTTGCCAGAACGGGAACGCCTGTCCGACGGCAAAACGCAGGCTGGCCGGCAAATCCGCTCCGGCCAGCACGGCGTCCAGCGTGGGGCAGATCACCTGGCCGGGCGCCACTGTCAGCGGTGGGCCGGGAAGCACGCGCAGTTCTTCGGGTGGGCCTGCCAGCACGGCGATTTGAGACAGCGGGTGCACCGCCTGCTCGAGCAGCAGGTTGCCGGGGGACGCAAACATCCAGTGGCTGAACTGCCGCGCCGCGATCTGCCGGAGCGGCACATTGTAGATGCAGGACACGTGGTTGGGGCGGCCGATGGCTCGCTTGTCCACCAGCGCGCGCAAACGGACAAACGCGGGGTGGTGCACGAAGTTCTGATTGACGCCGATCGTGACCTGGGCAGCGTCGGCGTGCGCGATCAGTTTGGTGCAGGCGGCCGTGCTGTCGGTCAGCGGCTTTTCGACAAGCACCGGCTTGCCCGCCGCGACCAGGGCCGCCGCGATGTCGGCGTGCCGATCCGGTGGCACCAGCACATGCGCACAATCTATTGCATCAGCGGCCAGCGCATCTTCAACCGACGTGTATACGGCCGGGCGTTCCCCCGGGGGCTTTCCATTGGCTGGCGAGGCTGCGTGCCCGCTCCGGCATCGGATCGATCACCGCGGCAAGCCGCACGCCCGGCACGGCGCGGAGTGCCTCGGCATGAACGTGCGAGATGAAGCCCGCGCCCACCAGCCCAACACGCCTCATGCGGCTTACTCGGCTCCGGCGCTTGCCGGCGGCCTCGGCGAGGCGTTCGAAATCCGGGCGATTTCGGACGCCAGGTCAGGCTGAGCCTGCAAATACCCCATCATTGCCCGCTCGGCGCGCTGATAGCCGTTCGGGCCGGCGGACGGATCGGGGCTCGGTACGACCGCCAGCGCCACCGGCGCAGCCGAGCCGCCCACCAGGCTGGCTTTTGCCTGTATCAGGCGCTGATGCAATCCGCCGCCCTGCACACCGGACATCCACAACGCGGTGGCACCGGAGAGCGGTGTCTCGGTCTGCATCAATCGCCATCTCACACCATGCACCACAACTGCCTTGCTGCCGCTAAGATCGCCGGTCAGCCCAAGCAGGCGGCGCTGCTCACCGATCACCGCACCCGGGTCGCTGCGCGGTGAGAAAATTTCGGCGCGGACGATAACGCCGGCTCCGGCACAGCTCAGATGCTGGATCATTATCCGGCCCGGTGCATCGGAAACCATTTGTTCGGCCGGCGCGGTTTCGGTGCAACCACCGAGCGATAGCAGCGGTGGTTTCGCCGGCAGCTCTGCTGCGCTGGCGCGATCGAACAGCGCGGCAATCAGCGGCCCGATGAACGCCAGCACGAACACGCCGGCCGCCGCAACGATGAGTGTTCGGGGCGACGCGGTTCGCTGTCCGGCATTCCACTCCAGCGCCACCGGCTTGTCCTGGTCCTGCCGGAATGGCAGCCCCAGCACGACCAGCAGCAGAATCACGATGGAGAAGAAAATCCAGCCGTACAGCACGTGGTCGGTTGCCGCCGCTTGCGCGCTGCCGAGCAGGTGCCCAAGCACGACGATGCCAAGCGCGCGAAATCCGTTGGCAACGATCGGAACGACCATCGAGATCAGGATGAAGATCAGACGCCGCTGCCATGAGCGGTACATCAACAACGCATAGAGGCAGCCGAAGGCGATCGCCGCTATCAGGAACCGCAGGCCGGCGCATGCCTCGGCGATATAGAACGTGCCTTCCGGTATCTCGATCGTGTAGGCGTCCGTGTAGTTGGGAATCCCGAGCAGATTGAGCCCGTGCGTGGTGAAGGAGGTCGTGATGTCCTGCAGCGCCGGCGTGATGAACGCGCCGAACGGCACCAGGAAGAACAGATAGAGCAGCGGGCCCAGCAGCGCGTAGTAGAGCCGCCACCCCAGCACCGCCAGGAACAGCAGCTCCACAAGTGCCATCGCGGCGAGCTGGCGGCCTTCCATGATGCCGACGCGATCCGCCACGAACCAGACCGCGCCGATCGGCAGCGCCGCGATGGCGACCCAGGGCACGGGATGCGGCATGGCCCCCATCAGCACGTCGCGGCGATCCCAGATCAGGTAAGCGACGATTGGTATCACCAGAAAGCAATGGTTGTAGGCGGTGGAAGATATCCAGACCCCGACTGCCGCCACCACCTCGGTGTGGAACATCAGTCCGAGGGCGAGCAGCCCGATCGCCAGCGCCGGGACCGCCGGCTTCATGGCGCTCGACCACGCTGACGCAGGCGGCGGCGCGAGGAGCTGGCTGCTCATTACCCGAGGCCTCGCACAAGATAGGGACCGATCGTATTGGCCACCGGCAGCGGCAACCGCTTCCAGCCAGCAATGAACAGCTTATATTTTGGATTCAGCGGATTATTATCCGGAATCCGTGCGCCGGCGGCCAGCTTGTAGCGATAATGCAGCGGCACCGGCTCGAATCCCCAATTCTGTTTGAACGCGTAAGACCCAGTGCCGATCTTGCTGCGGCCGAAGTCGAACAGGCGACAGCCGCGGGCGGCGGCGCGACGCATCACGTCCCAGTACATGAAGTCATTTCCGGCACGCTTGCGCGCCTCCTGCGTGCCGCCACCGTAATAGGGCAGCACCTCGTCGCGAAAGTAGAAATTCATCACCGCGGCGATCGGTGTTTCTCCGTCCAGCACAGTGAGCACGTCGCAGGCATCGCGGAACGCCTCTGTCAGGATGCGGAAATAGCGGCGGGAAAATACCGGCGTGCCGAGATTGCGCACGCTCTCGGCATAGACCCGATGCAGCACCCTCACGTCGTGCCCGACCTGCGAGGTCAGCCCGTTCTGGATCCCTTTACGCACCATGGCGCGCTGCTTGCGCGGTATCGCCTTCATGTTGGTCTCGTCGTCGGCGCCGATCGGCTTGCGGAACGTGACATACAGCTCGGGCCGCTCGATCCAGTCGGTTTCGCCCTGCTCACGCTGGCGCAACTCGATCACCTGCGCGCCGGTCCGGTGCAGCAGGGTTTCCGCGTGGCTGTGCAACGCGGCGGCGGTTTCGGCGTCCGCCGCCAGCGGGCCGCCATAGACGCAGAACGGGACCGAAACCAGGGCATTCCCGAACAGGCGCGTCCTGACATGGGCGAGCGGCAGCACGCCGGTCAGCGCTCCGTCACGCTCGGCCAGGGTGTAGTGGGTGCGGTGCCGGAACGCGCGCTCGATCACCTCGCGCCAGGCGGCAAGGTGGAAGAAGGTTCCATCGGGGTGGGCCTGCACGAAGGCATCCCAGGCCGGCGCGGAGGCCGGTTCCAGCGGACGAAGGGTTATGCCAGGCCGCATTGAGGATGACCCATCCTGCCGATGTTGCCCGGAGCAACGTGAAGCGAACGAGCGGCGGGGTGGGCGACAAAGTCATGGATGGCCGGCCCCTCGGGACGGGTGCGTTGATGGCCGGGACAAGCCGGACAAGCCCGGCCATGACGGAGCCTTCGCCGGCCATGACGGGAAGAGGTTTATGGCCATGGGGGTGGCTCAGGCGGACAACACCGCTCGCGGCTGGTCAGCGGCGGCGGTGGGAGAGGGCCGATCTTCATTCAGCAGATCGGCGAATGCCGTGTCCATTCGCTCCCAGGCGAACTCCCGCAGCAGGCGATCGAGCCGGCCCGACATGCGACCGAGATTGATGTAATGCCGCGCCCGTGATCGCCAGCCGCAGTTGGCGACCCGTGGCTGGCCCGGATCGACCTCCCACGGGTGAAAGTAGAACACCCCGCGGCTGCCTTCGACGCGGTTGACGTGGCGCAGCCCGGCGCGGAACACGCGATACGGCAGCAGCCTGAAATAACCGCCGCCCGAGCAGGGCAGGTTGTGACCGGCCACCCGCACGGTGGTCATCGGGATTTCCAAGAGCGCTCCGCCGTCGGGACGGAACGGGGATCGCGGCGCGTCGCGCATCTGGCCATACAGGTCGTGGCGCACCGGGTTGATGCTGGAACTGTAGCGGTATCCCTCGCTTTCCAGCACCGCGAACGCCCACATGTTGCGTGCCCCGATGGAAAATGTCGCGGCGCGATATCCCACCACCGGCACCCCGCCGATATCCTCCAGCAGCCGCCGCGTGCGGCCGACATCGGCCCGGAACGCGGCAGGGTCTTGCGTGTCCGCCCGGGTATGGTCCCAGCCGTGGCTGGCCAGTTCGTGGCCGTCCGCCACGATGCGGCGAACCAGCGCGGGATATCGGTGGGCGATCCATCCCAGGGTGAAGAAGGTCGCCCGCACGCCGGCACGGTCGAACTGCTGGAGGATGCGCTCCGTGTTCGCTTCCACCCGTTGCGGGATGCCGTCCCAGCTCGCCCGCGCGATGCAGCCGGCGAATGCCTGAACCTGGAAATAATCTTCCACATCGACGGTCATGGCATTCCGCGGCGGGGCGACCATCGGAACCGGAGCGTGCATCATCGGTGTCCCGCCTGATAGCCGCCGAGCAGATCGATCAAGCGGCGGAAAATCCGGTCCTGCCGCGCCACACCGTGTTCCAGCGCGGCGATGCGCCGCGACAGCCCCTCGGATCCGGCGCCGTTGAGCAACTGACCCTCGCCCGGCGGGGGCGGGAGAATGCCGCCGGAACCGATATCGCGGTCCAGCTCGGTCGCGATCGTCTCCACCATCTCGGCGCTGATCTCGTGTGATTCTTCCAGCGCGCCGTATAGCAGGATGCGGGTGCAGAGCGTGTTGACGCGGCGCGGGATACCACCGCTGTGGTGGAACACGCCGGAAAACGCCAACTCCTGCCAGTGCGGATCATCGGTCCAGCCCACGGTGCGCAACCGGTGCTCCACGTAGGATCGCGTCTCGGGCTCGGTCAGCGGGCCGAGATGATAGGACGCCAGCACGCGCTGGCGCAGTTGCTCCAGCTCCTGGCTGGCGAGCATGGGACGGAATTGCGGCTGGCCCAGCAGGATCGTCTGCACCGAGGCGCGGCTGTCCAGGGTGATGTTGGACAGCATCCGCAGCTCCTCCAGCGCGACAACCGTCAGATTCTGCACCTCATCAACGACCAGCAGGCACCGGCGCCCCTGGGCGCGCTGCTCGCGCACCATCTTTTCGAACCGGCGGAGCAGGGTCGCCTTGTCGGCGCCGCCGTCTTCAATTCCGTAACTCGTCACGATCAGCCGCAGCAGGTCGTCACCGGAGACCTGCGTGGTGACGACGCGGCCCAGCACATAGGTGCGGCGGTCGAGCTGCGACCAGAGCTGCTCCACCAGCGTCGTCTTCCCGGCACCGACTTCGCCGGTGATGACGATGAAGCCTTCCTGCTGCTCCAGCCCGTAGACCAGGTGCGAAATCGCCCGGCTGTGGCTGGAACTGCCGAAGAAGAACCGGGTGTCCGGGGTGAGCTGAAACGGGATGCCGCTCAGGCGGTAGAAGTTTTCGTACACGTTACAGTCAGAAGGTTCGGGTCAGGCCGACGAGCAGGACGTCATTGTACATCGAAACTCCGGGGACGTTCGAGTGCCGGTCGAGGAAATGGTACGCAACGGACCCGGTCAGCTTGTCGGAGAACTGATACCGCAGGATGGCGCTGACGCCAAAGAACTGTTCGTCCTGGTTGGAGCCGTTTCCGAGCGTCCGTGTCCCGTAACTCACGCTGCTGGTCAACAACGTGCGGTCGCTGATCTCATGCCGCCAGGTGGCGGTTCCGGTGGTGCTCACGTCGCCGACTGCCGGCGTGGTTTGGCCGGGGCCGGTCGCCACTGGTTCCCGGTTCTCGTGCTGAAGGCTGAGCGAGATCGTGTCGCGGTCGAGCAGCGTCGTCGCGGTGGCCACGAGCTGATGGGTGCGATACAGATTGTCATTGATTCCTAATAAGGAGTTTACGATCGAAATGGGGGCTCCGGTCTCCAGGTTGATCGGATTGCCCTCCGGGTTGACATCCGTTTGCGACAATTCGCTTTCGATCTGCTGAAGATCGGTGGTCAGGCCGGAGGTGTATCTCGCGGTCAGCACTGTGCGGGCGGTGACCGAATAGCGAGCCAGGCCCTGGAACGACGTGATGCCGTCGTGATGGCCATATTCCAGGACGACCTGGCTGTCGGTGTTCGGCGTGAGCGTGGTGCCGACCCCCCACACCGCGTCATTGATCAGAACCGGTGGTTGGGAGTGCGGAAAATCGATATGCTCGGCGCCGAACTCGCCAAATACCAGCACTTGCCGGGTCAGCACATAGCCGATCCGGTTTTCCGCGATGGACCGGTTGGCACCGTTTTGTATTCCGGTTCCCGTGGAGCTTGCGGTGTCGAGCGTGGCCAGATTGACGACGCGTCCGAACTGTGGGCCGGACAGGAACTGCGCGATGGCTTCGCCGGTAAATGTGCGGGTGCCTGGGCCGGTGGGCGAGTTCAACAGCGACCCACTGGTCTGGCTGGCGTAGCTCTGCGTCAGGTTGATGCCGAACTTGCCGGTGCCGGTATCGCCGAAATGGCGCAGCACGTACGGAAAAAGCTGTGAGCTTTCCGTCTGGGTGAGGTTGTTCTTGCTCAGGGTGCTGGCGGCGCCGCCGAACCCGGGGTTGGCCAATGTCGGCGCACCGAAGTTGAGACCGGCAAAGCCGCCGCCGGTCGGCACGTCGTCGGCAAAGGCACGTGCCTTCAGGAACAGTGTATCGGGCACCAGGATTGCGTCGCCCACGGCGAGCAATTGCTGGCCGACGCTGTCCTGGCTCGGGGTGCGCGCGTAGAGGCGAACAATCGGGTTATAATTGAGCTTGAGATTGAGCCGCGGTGTATCGCCGCTGATCGCGACGCCGGGCGATAGCAGCGTTATGAAATCGTATCGCCGGTCATTCTCGGTTTGGAATATGTTGTCGTTGAACTCCTCAAATCCGCTGATCCGTGGCACCACAAGGAAGCCAGGAGCCGGAACGACACCCGTGCCCGGCCCAAGGTTTGTCTGGTATTTGAAATTCGGTGGTTGTTGCGGCGCGCCGAGCGTTCCGGGGAACGGATTCGCCGCGGCTCCGTTGCCCGGAAACCCAAGGGGTCCGGGCAGTTCAGCCGAGGTCTGTGCCAGTCCTGCTCGCGCGCTTGCCAGAAAACACAGCAGGCTCGCCGCCATTGCAGGCCAGCCGCGGCAATACGACGCGTTTCCGGCTGCCATTCTCTCCGCCCCGCCGACTCGCGGTCATGATGTATAGGCGTAAGAATACACGCCGAAACTGCGTGGCGTCGACATTTGCACTTTGTTCAGGAGCAGGGTGATCGTCGGGCAGGTCTGAATGAGGTCCAGCGACGCCTCCACCTCGTCCCGCTGGGTCCGTTCGGCTTCGATCACAAAGAGTATCTGGCCGACAACCGGAGCGAGGGTAGCCGGGTCGCTGGTTGAAAGGCAGGGCGACACGTCGAGGATGATCAGCCGGTCCGAAAACCGGCGGCCCAGGTTCTGCATCGCCCGCACCATCTGGTCGCTGGCAAACAGCTCGGGACGTTCGCCGCGCTGCTGGCCTACCGGCAACACGCTCAATGTGCCGATCTCAGTGGGGTGCAGCAGCGCCAGAGCATCGGTCTGCGGCGCCAGCGCCAGATCGAGCAGGCCGGCGGATTGCGTCAGTCCGAGTGAATCACCCAATGATCCGTTCTTGGCATCGGCGTCCACCAGAAGCACGGGCCGGTCGCCTTGGCGGGCGATGCTTGCGGCCAGATTGACCGCGGTGAAGGTTTTGCCCTCCTTCGGCCTCGCACTGGTGACCATCACCAGGTTGGAGAACCCTGCCTCGCCACCCGGCTGCCCAAAGGCGGCCCGCAGCACCTGGCTCTGCACCAGGCGAAACTCCTCGCTGACCCGGTTGCGGGCTGTCTTGCCGGCAATCAATCCGGTCTTGGCCAGCGTCCGCAGTGACAGCGGCGGGTTCGGTGGGGCCGGCAGATTTTCTGACGCCACGAAGTCGGCTGGCGGCGGCAGCGCCTCGGGCGCTGGTGACGTGGACGCCAGATCGGGCGCCGTGCCGGCACGCCGCAGCCGTTCCGCTGCCCGCTCGACCACGTGCAGCTTGCCGGGAGTGTTCATTCAGGCGACCGCCGTGGCGCGGAGAAAGTGAAATAACAGTCCTCCGTAGAGGCTGATCAGCACCACCACGGCAATCCCGAAACTGGTGACCGCAAGCAGCCGTCGTCGCCAGGGAATTGAACTCAACAAGGAGATGCCACCGAGCACAGGCAATCCCAGGCTGCGCAGATCCTCCACCACCCAGAACGACCGGTCGAGCTGGGCCAGCAGCATCGGCACGGCCACTCCGGCGGCGATGCCGACGCCTAGCACAATACTGCTCAGAAGCAGCCGGTTGGGTCCCGACGCGATGCGCGGGATTACCGGCGGGTCCACCACGCGGATCTGTACTTTGTCAGCCTGGGTATCCGCTGCCTCGCCGATATTGGCCGATTGCAAGCGCCCCAGCAGGTCATCGTAGTTCTTGCGCAACACCGTGTAGCCACGGGTGATATTCTGATATTGCGCGATCAGGGTCGGCTTATCCTTTTCCAGCTCCTGCAGCTTCGTTCGATCCACCTGCATTGACGCGAGCTGCTTGTTCAGTGCGTTCGCATCCGCCACGATTTCGATGAGCTTAAGCTGCAGCTCCTCGTAGGCCGGGTTCGGCGCGGCGCGGCCGCCGGCGGCGCCGTGGCTCGGCGAAGCTTTGAGCGCGGCAATCAGTTGCTGCTGCGCGATCACGTCAGGGAATACGTCGGTATATTTCAGCCGCAGGACGCGCAGCTTCTCCTCGGCTTGCGCCAGCGTCGTCGGTGCCCCCGGGCCGCCTCGATCGGCTTCCTGCAAGGTTGGTTGCATGCCCTCAAGCTGCTTCTTGTAGGCCGCGGCAAGCGCCACCTTGGTTTGCAGGGATGCGTCGATCTGGTTGATCTTGGTCTGCAGCGCCTCCACCGGATCCGTCACCGCCTGACCCGCGCCGTTCAGATTGTCCGCCACCACCAGCCCGGGATATTTCGAGCGAAATGCCGCCCGGTTTGCTTCCGCCACACGGAGCTGCTGCTCGTAAGAGGCGATCTGATGCTGCAGGAAAATGCGGGCGTTTTGCATGTCGCGCCGGTCGGAGCCGGTCGCACTGTCGATGAAGATCGTCAGCAGCGCCTGCACGACGTCGCGTGCCAGCTTGGGATCGCTGTTGGTGTACTGGATCGAGAACAGGTTCAGCTTGTTGTCGGGCTTGACCGAAATGTCGCTCGCCAGTCGGGTTATCATTGCGTCCCGCTGGGTTGGGCCGTCGACACTCAGGTTGAGGTCGGTCTTCGAGATCAGCGTGTCGAGGTTGGGCCGGCTGACCAGCGTGGCCTGCAGCATTTTTAGCTGTGCCTCCGGCGAGGCATCCACCGCCAGCCCCTTCAGCAACGGTGTCAGGACCGCATCGGTATTTACATACAGGCGTGCGTTGGCCACGTACTGATCCGGCAGCTTGTGGATCACCAGCCAACCGAGGACGCAGATGATCCAGGCGATTGCCACTCCGAGCCAGCGGCGACGCCAGGCGGATTTCAGGGAGCGGCGGATCAGTGTGAAAATGGCGCCCATGGCCGTGATCCTCAGAACCAGCTTTGCGGGATAATGAGCGTGTCGCCCGGTTGCATCCGAACATTCTGGGCCATGTCGCCGTCCTTGATCAGGTCGTCGAGATGCACGTGCATCTCCTGTTCCTTGCCGGCGCTGTCGCGACGCACGATGACCGCCCGGTTGCCGGCGGCGTATTTGGTCAGGCCCTTGGTGTCGATCATTACGTCGAGCAAGGTCATCCCGTTGCGATAAGGTATCGCCTTCGGATCGGTGGCCTCGCCCACGACTTTGACCTGCCGGTCGCTCGGGCCGACGAAGGTCCGCACGATCACTGTTACGTTCGGGGTCTTAACGTACTGCTTCAGCCGCTCGCTGATGTCGCGCGCCAGTTCGGGCGGCGTGAAGCCGGCGGCCTGGATATCCTGCACCAGGGGGATCGAGATTTTCCCGTCTGGGCGAACCGTCACGTCGCGGTCGCTGAGTTCGGGCGCCTGATAGACGAATACGCTGAGACCATCGCCCGGCCCGATGATATATTCGGTGGTGTTGGTGCGTGCCGGGACTGCCGGGACCGCCGCAACGGTCGGCAACTGATTCTGGGTGCAACCGGCCAGCCCGATACCGGCGGTCAGCACGGCCAGGCAAGTGATGGCGATCCTCAACACGACGGCACTGTCCTTTCCCCGGAGGCCGGTTTTGCCGCAGCCGGATGCGAGACGCCCGGCTGGTAGGCGCGGAAGGAGTTGAACCCCCGCCTCTGCCGTGTGCGGGCAGCGCTCTGCCACTGAGCTACGCGCCTGGATGCCACGCGCCTGGATGCTATGCGCCTGGACGGGCGGATCCGGTCGCGTGGCGGGCGACTGAGCCAGACCTCCTGCCGAAGCCGCTGTGCTGACACGGTTGATCCTAAAACTCTGCCCAGCCGGACAGGCCGACCGGTGCCCGATCGGCCTGACGAACGCGGCCTGCCACGTCTGGCGAATGCATCTCCGAAAGCTGCCCTTAAATCAAGCATAAAGAAGTTCTTGACGGATGAATCGCTTTGTAGAATTTTACACCTCGCTTCTATTCTGAGATCGGATCGGATCGGCTCCTGCCCGGGCAGCGCTTTCCACCCGGCCACACGCGGACCTCGTGTCAGCGTGTTTGGTCGTGGGTGAAGCCCCCACAGTCCGGGCAGTGCGGGAGTGCAGCGATGACGCGTATTGTCGGCCGCTACGTGCCGGTCGAAATGGCGGTATTTGGGCTGCTGGAGCTGGTGCTCTCTTTTGCCGTCATTTATGCCATGGGGGCGGTTTCCGGCATTCTCGGCCCGCATGTCATCGCCTCGCCGGCGTTCAATCCTCACTCCGCCGACCACGCCGCCCTGCTGGCTGGCACGATCGGGATTTGCGCAGTCGCAATTGGACTGTACCGCCCTGAACTGTGGCTCGACCGTCGAAGACTTGTATTGAATGCCGCCGTGGCGGCGATTGTGGCGTTTCCCATCGCGTTCCTGCTTAGCGGGCACTTCAGGGCTGGGCTGAGCCGTACCTACGCGATGTGGCTGGCGGAAGTGCTGGTGCTTTGGCTCGCTGTCGCGGTCACCAGTCGTTCGGTTTTCAGCTTTGCACTGCGGCAAAAACTGTTCGCCCGTCGCATCCTTGTGCTCGGTGCCGGCGGACCTGCCGCGCGCACCGCGGACGCAATCCGCGTCGGTCGAGGTAAATTGTTCGAGCTTGCCGGGATCAGCTTCGCGCTCAGTGAGGCCGCCCGGATCACCCACGCCGCACTGCGTGAAAACAAGATCTGGGCCGTCGTGCTGGCCGCGGATACCGCCCCGGCCACGCCCACCGGAGACAGCACCGAGTATCAGCATCTGCTGGATTGGCGGCTGCGGGGTATCCGCGTGTATGACGACGTGTCGTTCTGGGAACAGCATCTCGGCCGCATCAATCTGAGCCGCATCGATGCCGTCTGGTTCCTGCGGGCCGAGGGGTTCAGCAACGGGCTGATTTCCCGTGCCATCAAACGCGTCATCGATGTGTTGGTCAGTCTCGTGCTGCTGGCGCTGACCTTCCCGTTGATGCTGGCCACGGCGGTCGCCGTCAGGCTCGATAGCCCCGGCCCGGTGCTGTATCGTCAGCAACGTGTGGGGCTGTTCGGCGAGCCGTTCACGCTGCTGAAGTTCCGCAGCATGCGGATCGACGCGGAGCCGGAAGGCGCCCCGCGCTGGGCGGCCATGAAGGACCCGCGGGTCACACGGGTCGGCAGCTTCATCCGGTCCACCCGGATCGATGAGCTGCCGCAACTTTTGAATGTGTTGCGCGGCGAAATGAGCCTGATCGGTCCACGACCGGAGCGGCCCCACTTCGTCGCCCAACTGGCTGAGGTGATTCCGTTCTACAATGAGCGCAGCTACGTGAAACCGGGCATAACCGGCTGGGCGCAGGTGAACTTTCCGTATGGCGCCTCGGTCGAGGACGCCCGCCAGAAGCTGTCCTACGACCTTTATTATGTGAAGAATCGCGGGACATTTCTGGATCTGCTGATCCTGATCGCCACCGTCCGGGTCATCCTGTTCCGCGAGGGCGCGCGCTGACATTGCTGTTCCCCGTCTGAGCGGCGGTCTCATTTTGTGAGGCGTTTATTGCGGAACCATTAAGCACCCGCGTCGCAGATAGCGAATTTCGCGGGACCGAGGCGGGTGGGCGACAAAGTCGTGGATGGCCGGCCCCCCGGGACGAGCCCGAGGGCATGCTTCGCCGGCCATGACGGAAGGGAGGCGGGGATGACGGGGTTAGCCCCTGCCTCATCCGCCGGCGGCGTCCAGGGCCTGGCTCAGGTCAGCGATGATGTCGTCGATATGTTCCAGCCCCACCGACAGGCGGACATATCCGGGCGTTGTCCCGGTGGCGAGCTGTTCCGCCTCGGTCAACTGGGAATGGGTCGTGCTGGCCGGATGGATCGCCAGGCTGCGTGCGTCGCCGATATTCGCTACGTGATAGAACATCTGCAACGCATCGATGAATTTGCGGCCGGCTTCGGCGCCACCGGTCAGCTCGAACCCGAGCAATCCGCCGTGCCCGTGCGGCATGTAGCGGGCGGTCCGCTCGGCGCCCAGTCCGGTGTGGTGCGCCGGATGGATCACCCGCGTGACATCCTTTCGCATCGCCAGGAAGTCCGCCACCGCGCGGGCATTGCGGCTGTGTTCGCGCATGCGCAGCGGCAGCGTCTCGATGCCTTGGAGGAACAGGAACGCATTGAACGGGCTGAGCGCCGCACCCAGGTCACGCAGCAGCGTCACCCGCATCTTCAGGATGTACGCGATCGGCCCGAGCGGCTTGGCCGCCTGGCTCCAGACCGCGCCATGATAGCTCGGGTCCGGGGTGTTCAACGCCGGCTGGCGGTCGGCATGGGCTTCCCAGTCGAAATTGCCACCGTCGATGACAACCCCGCCGATCGAGGTGCCGTGGCCGCCGATGTATTTGGTGGCCGAGTGCATCACCACCGCCGCGCCGTGATCGAACGGACGCACCAGCGTCGGCGCCGCGGTATTGTCCATGATCAGCGGAATGCCGAATTTGCGGCCGATCGCCGCGACCTCGGCGATCGGGAACGGGATCAGCTTCGGGTTCGGCAGCGTTTCGGCATAATAGGCCCGCGTGCGATCATCGGTGGCGCGCGCGAACGCCCCCGGGTCGGCCGGATCGACGAACCGGGTTTCGACCCCCTCGTCCTTCAGGGTATTGGCGAACAGGTTCCAGGTGCCGCCGTACAGGTCGGTGGAGGCCACGATGTTGTCGCCCGTGCGGGCAAGATTGCGCACCGAGAAGGCCGACGCGGCCTGGCCGGACGCCAGCGCCAACGCCGCCACGCCGCCCTCGACCGCGGCGACGCGCTTTTCGAACGCATCGCAGGTCGGATTCATGATCCGTGTGTAGATGTTCCCCAGCTCTTTCAGCCCGAACAGGTTGGCCGCGTGCTCCGCGCTGTTGAACTGGTACGAGGTGGTTTGGTAGATCGGCACCGCCACGGCGGTGGTCGCTTCATCGCGCCGCCATCCGGCATGCAGGGCGAGCGTCTCGACGTGCTGCGTTTGGTTCGTCGGCATGGGATCGCTCCGGTTGATTCCAGAACTCAAGTATAGCGGACCACGCCGCCTACCCCGCAAGCCGGGTTAAAAGCCGAACGGATATTGCTTCACCGGCTCCACGCCGCCCGCCGAGGCCAGCCCGCGCCGGCGCATGCAATCGAGGGTGGCCTGGCGCACCGCCGCCTGTGCCTCGTCCTGCGGCGTGGTGAAGCTGAAATCAAAAATGTTGTTGGTCGTGGATGGATTGGAGGCGGCGATCAGCGCCTTCACGTGCGGGTCGGTGTAAGCCTGCTGGCGGCAGGCCTCCTCGCCGGCGGTCCGCGGCGACCCTGACGAGCATGCCGCGAGCGACAGCAGCGCGGCCATGCTGCCCAGCGCGAGGGACCGGTTCATGCGGCGGCCAGCCAATCTTCGATCAGGCGCCTCGCTATGCTGTCCGGCCGCGGCAGCAGAAATCCGTGCATCTCGGGATTCTGGATCTGCGCGCGGGTGAACCAGCGGACATCGACCAGTTCGGTGGCGTCCACCGCGATTTCCTCGCTCAGGCCCTCGCCGTAGAAGCCGAGCATGATATTGCCCGGAAACGGCCAGGGTTGGCTGGAGTGGTACCAAACCTCACCCACTTCGACCCCGGATTCTTCGCGCACCTCTCGCCGCACCGCTTCCTCCAGGGTTTCTCCGGGTTCGACGAAGCCGGCCAGCGTGGAGTACATGCTGGCGCGGGGAAACCGGTTGGAATGGCCCAGCAGCAGGCGATCCTCGCGGGTGATCAGCATGATCACGGCGGGGTCGGTGCGCGGGAAATGCTCGGTCTTGCAGCCGGTGCACAGCATCATGTGTCCGGCGCTGCGTACTTCGCAGGGAGCGCCGCAACTGCCGCAGAACCGCTGGCGCGTGCGCCAGTGCATCAGTCCGCGCGCGTGGGCCAGAACCGCGGCCTCCGGCTTCGGCACGCCCCAGCCGACCGAACGCAAATCCACGAACTCCCCCATTGCGGGTGGGAGCAGGGGCAACGGATCGTCGGCCGCGCTGATGTCGGTGGCGAACACCGTCCGGTCCGCGATCCGGCCCAGCAGAGCCCAGGGGCCGTTCGCCATTCGCAGCGCCGCGGCGGCCTCGCCCGACACGTAAACGGCTTCGGGTTTGCCGGCTGCCATTCCCGTCAGCAGGTTCCGACTGCGCCAGACCGGGACGAACAGGGTGTTCCGATGCTCGAGTTCGGCGGCGACCCAGGCGGGGTCGTCACGGCGATGCACGATCCGATCGAGCGGGCTGGAGGAATAGACGTTCGGGCGACTGGACAGGATCAGGGTCACGGCCGGTTCAATGGTTGCGAGTCGGGCAAGGTTCGCATGCTCGCCCGCTCAGCGGCAACTGCTGGCGGGCGCTGGCGTGATCCGCCGTCCATATATGATTGAAGATGACCTCGGTCGCGGAATTAGTCCGGGTTGGCGCGGTTTTGCTGGTGAAGACAGTGTCAGCTTGCCGGCCGCATCCGTATGATCCAAGCCTTGAAATCGGTCAGCGCCGCGGCAATGAAATCGCGCGTCGCCTGGTCGGTCAGCCGACCGACATCGTCGAACTTGGTATGCGCCGCCGTGATCATGACCTCCGGTCGGTTCAGCACATATCCGTTCAGGAACACGAAGCACTGCCGCAGGTGGTATTGCGCCCGGGAACTGCCGAGTGCCCCCGGACTGGCGCCCATGATGGCGACCGGTTTGCCGTCGAACGGCTGGTCCGGCGGGCGAGATATCCAGTCGATGGCATTCTTCAGCGGGCCAGGGATCGAATAATTGTATTCCGGCGTTACCAGCAGCACGCCGTCCGCCTGCCTGACTCGCCGGCGCAGCTCCTCGACGATCGGGGGATAGCCTTGCTGCCTGATGTCGTCATTGTACAGCGGGAGGTCACCGATCGCGGCGGTTTCCATCGCCATCCCCTCGGGAACCAGCTCCTGGGCGGCTCGCAGGGTCGCGGTATTGAACGAACCGCGCCGCAAGCTGCCAGAAATGCCCAGGACCCGCACTGTTCCGCCGCCGCTCATGTTGTCGTCCCCGCTCTGTCCGCGCTGGTGCAGCATAAAGCGCGGCGGACGGGCCGGGGCAATGGGGACAGGAAGGGGGCATGGCCCGCCAGCAGGTCGCCCCCACGAGGGGGGCGCTAGGAGGGGATTTCAGGTGGGGGACAGGTGCGATCGATCTTGGGGGTCCTGTTGATTTGCGGGGAGCCGCCACGCCAACCGTGCGCGGGTACCAGCCGTTCGAGCGGTGGCTCTTCGTCGTCATGCTCGCGCAGGCGGGGCGCATGGACTGTCGATGGATTCCCGCTTTCGCGGGAATGACGGGGAGGGAGCGCGGGAATGACGGGGGGGAGGCGGGAATGACGGGGGGAGGCGGGAATGGGTCTGCCTTCGGGGGCGCCGGTATTATTCCGGGATTAACGATAATTTATTATTGTAAATTCTATCGATGACAGCATGATACGCCCGGTGGAATAACAAATTCGTGAGCACAAGGGATGGGGCGATCATGAAAACAAAGCTGCTCGTCGTCGATGACCAGCCAGGGATGACCCGGGTCGTCGCCTTGGTCGCAGACAGCCTCGGGTTCGAGACCAGGTCCGTGAACTGCCCGTTCCAGGCGACCGATGCATTCCTGGATTTTCGGCCCGATATCATGATCATCGATATGATCATGCCGGAAAAGGACGGCATCGATGTGCTGCACGAGATACTGGCCACCGGCCACGCGTGTCGGATCATCGTCATGTCCGGACTGAGCGAAGCTTACCTCCGTCTGTCGCAGGGCATCGCCCGCTTCTATGGGCGCGAGGTGACCGTGTTGCGCAAGCCGTTCCGCCGTCACGAGCTTGCCTCCCTGCTGCTCGCGGCCGAGGCGCCCCAGCAGGCCCGGCGACACCTGGAACTTGTCGTCTCCGCCTGATCCGACCGGCCATCAGCCACGCAGCAGCGGGGCAAATGATACGGATCGCGATCTCCCGATGTCGGTCGTCGTCCGCCGCGGTCCCGTCATTCCGAGCCAGCCAGGGGCAACGGCTCGCCGGGTCGTCGCGGCTCGAAACCATACCCCCGCCGCATGGCGTACGCCGCCGCCAGACCAAAACTGAATAATCGCTCGCGGCCGAGCAGAAACACCCGCCCTCCGCGGGGGAATAACCGCGCGATCGCCGGGTCGGAGACATCCAGGCCGCCGGTGTAGGCTCCGAAGGCGGGCATCATGATGCGCCGCGCGTCGGTGACGAAGCAGGGCCGGCTGACCTGGCCGCCACGCGCTGGCACGGCGGCCTTCGGATGAAAGTGCCCGCACACTTCACCGACGGCGCCGCGCTCGGCCTGATGGCGGAACGTCAGCGGCCCCAGCGTGAATGCCTCGACGCATTCGCCGCCCAGCCCATCCGGTGGTTCGGGGTCATGATTGCCGCGCACCCACACGAATTGTCGCCCGGCGGTCATCGCGCGCACGCGCAGCGCTTGCTCATGCGCCAACCGCCCGGCCGCCTCGCCGTCGTGGAAGGAGTCTCCCAGGGCGACCACGATGCGGGGCTGCCAGTGGCGGATCAGCGCCACCAGGCGATCGAGCGTCGCTTTCGTATCAAACGGTGGCAGCAGCATGCCGCGCCGGGCAAACGACGATCCTTTCTCCAGGTGCAGGTCTGACACCGCCAGCAGACAAGCTGCCGGCCAATAGAGCACTCCGGCCGGATCGAGCATCAGCCGCTCGCCCGCCAGATGCACCGGTGCGGCGCTCATGCCGGACGCCCGAACAGGCTCGGCTGGCGCGGGGTGCCGGAGCGCCGTGCCAGGTTGGCGCGATGCACTGGCGGCACCGATCGGGACGCGGGTGGTTCGGCGTCGCCGGTCGCCTCGGCGATGATCGCCTCGGCTTCGGCCAGCAGCTTTTCTTCGTCGGCGTCCGACCGCACGCTCTCGCGGCCGATCTCCAGCAGCACCGGAACCGCCAGCGGCGAGACCCGCGACAGCGCCATGTGCACGATCCGTCCCTTCACCCGGCGCAGCATTCCGGCGATGCGCGCGAGATCGATCAGTCCCGATGCCGCATCCGCGCGGGTGGCGCGCAGCAGGATATGATCCGGCTGATGCTTGCGCAGCACGTCGTAGATCAGGTCGCTGTTCACGGTGACCTGCCGCCGGTTCTTCTCCGCGCCCGGATGGTGCCGCTCGATCAGCCCGGCGATCACCGCCACGTTGCGGAAGGTGCGCTTGAGCATGGAACTGTCGGCCATCCAGGCTTCCAGATCGTCGCCGAGCATGTCTTCCTCGAACAGCCGGGCGACATTCAGCGGCTGTTCCGCCGACCAGATGCCCAGCACGTAATCGGTCGCCACGAACCCCAGGGGAGCGAAGCCCGCGCGCTCCATGCGCTTGGTGATCAGCATGCCCAGCGTCTGGTGCGCATTGCGGCCCTCGAAGCAGTAGGCCACGAGGTACCAGCGGCCGCCGCGCGGAAACGTCTCCACCAGCAGGTCGTTGCGGCCCGGCAGGCGCGAGCGCGCCCGTTGCAGGCGCAACCAGTCCTGCACGGGTTCGGGAAACACGTGCCAGCTTGCGGGGTCCTGCAGCAGGCCGCGGACACGGTTGGCGAGATTGGTGGTGAGCGGCAGGCGGCCACCTTCATAGGCGGGGACCATCGGTTCCCCGCTGCCGCCTTCCATGACCTCCGCGACCGTTTCGTGCACGCGGACGAAGCGCAGCAGCCGGCCGGCAAACATGAAGGTGTCGCCGGGCCGGAGGAGGTTGATGAAATACTCCTCAACTTCGCCCAGGATGGGTCCGAAGCGGCGCTTGCCGACGAGACGCACCTTCAGCAACGGGGCCTCGACGATGGTGCCGATATTCATGCGATGCTGGCGCGCGATGCGCTCCGAGCGGACGTGCACGCGGCCTTCTGAATCGCGGAACAGTTTGCGGTAGCGTTCGTAGGCGGCGAGCGCATAGCCGCCATTCTCCACGAAGGTCAGCACGTCGTCGAAATCCTTGCGCGTGACGGCAGCGTAGGGCGCGGCACGATGGATTTCGGCGTAGGCGTCGTCGGGGTGGAACGGGGCGGAGCAGGCCATCCCGAGCAGATGCTGGGCCAGCACGTCCAGCCCGCCGGGGCGCGGTGGATCGCCGTCCAGTTCCTGCGCGGCCACGCCCAGAATGGCGGCTTCGCATTCCAGGACTTCGAAGCGGTTGGCGGGTACCAGCACCGCCTGACTGGCTTCGTCCATGCGGTGGTTGGCGCGGCCGACCCGTTGCAGCAAGCGGGAAACGCCCTTCGGCGCGCCGAGCTGGATCACCTGGTCCACGCCGCCCCAGTCGATGCCGAGATCGAGCGAGGAGGTGGCGACGACGGCGCGCAGCTTGCCTTCCGCCATCGCCGCTTCCACGCGGCGGCGCTGGGCCACTTCCAGGCTGCCATGATGCAGCGCGATCGGCAGGGTGGGCTCGTTCAGCTTCCACAGGGCCTGGAACATCAGCTCGGCCTGGGCGCGGGTGTTGACGAACACGATGGTCATGCCGGCGGCGCGGATGCGCGCCATCACCTGCGGCGCGGCCTCCAGTCCCATGTGGCCGGACCAGGAGAGCGGGCCGGAGGGAAGCTCCATCCGCAGCTCCGGCGGGGCGCCGTCGGCGACGGTGATCCGATGGGCGGCGCCGACATAGGCGGCGATGGCATCCGGGTGGGCGACGGTGGCGGAGAGGCCGACGCGGCGAAGTGCTGGGGCCAGTGCGACCAGGCGCTCCGCGCAGAGGGCGAGCTGGTCGCCGCGCTTGGTACCGGCCAGCGCGTGCACCTCGTCCATGATCAGGCAGCGCAGCCCGGCGAACATGGCCGGTGCGTCGGCGAGCGACAGCAGCACGGCGAGGCTTTCCGGCGTGGTCAGCAGGATGTGCGGGGGGGCTTGGCGCTGGCGTGCGCGGCGATTGGCCGGCGTGTCGCCGGTACGGGTCTCCATGGTGACGGGCAGGTGCATTTCCTGCACCGGCTGCGTCAGGTTGCGGGCAATGTCAGTCGCCAGCGCCTTCAGCGGGCTGACATAGAGCGTGTGCAGGCCGTGATGCGGCGTTTCGCCGAGTTCCACCAGGGTGGGCAAGAAGCCCGCCAGCGTCTTGCCGCCACCGGTCGGCGCGATCAGCAACACGCTGGTTCCGTCGCGCGCCGCATCCAGCATGGCGAGCTGGTGCGGACGCGGCGTCCAGCCGCGGCGCGCGAACCAGTCGGCGAAGACCGGCGGCAGCATCATGCCGACGGGACTACGGTGCTCATGCCAGACCGCGTTGAGCATGACGGCTCTCGCCTGGATGCCCGCTTTCGCGGGCATGACAGGTTGGGGCATGACAGGTTGAGAGTCTTCGTCCGTGCAGTCTGGTATCGACCCATCGGGATGGGATAGGGGAAAACGCGGTCCGGACGCCAGACCGCGTGCAGTACGAGCTAAGCGGCGATGAGGCTGTTCGCGCGAGATGCGTGCTAGCGGCTATATGTCTGCAACTCCCCTTCGGCCCACGCGATGACCTGATCGACGGACTGACCGCCTGGGCCGAGCCGCGCGATCATCATCGGCATGGTCGCACTGGTGTAGATCTGCACCGCAATATCCGGTGGTGCCGGATAGCCGGCCACGATCAACTCCGCGTGATGGAACGGCTTGACGGGGTAGTTGTAGAGCACCCCAGGTGGCGGTGCTTCCTGCTCCCACACGTCGAAATCCGTCATGCTCTGGAATGGGGGAATGTCGTAGCCGTTGCTGGCGTCGGCGAGCTGGTGCACCTGCTCACGCTGCGACAGGTACTCGATCAGGTCCTTGGCCGCAGACTTGTTCCTGCCGAAGTTCCACACCCCGTAGAATTGCGGGTTGTATGGGACGAAACGGCCTGCCGATCCTTTGGGATTGGGGAATTCCCAGCAGTTTTCGGCAACCTGCGGAGCATCGGTTTTAGCCACCGACCAGGTGGAGGGCGCATCGAAGATCAGCGCCGCCTTGCCTGAGATCAGGGCTCGGTTGTTGCCGGCGCCGTCCCAGCCGAACACGCTGGGATCGAGAAACCTGACCAGCTTCTGCGCGTAGGTGAGCACCTGACGCACGGGTTCCGAGCGCACCGTGATCTGCCCCTTGGCATCCACCAACTGCGCGCCGAAGCCGGCGAACAGCGATCCGCACCAGTCCACCGCGTCGCCGTTGTTGCTCAGCGTCAGTCCCAGCGGCATGCCGGCCGTCTGGCATTTCTGGGCGATCGGTAGCAAATCGTCCCAGTTCCACGCTTCGGATTCGGGCGTGTGGATGGGTTTTGCCGGATACATGGCCTGCACGTCGACGCCGCAATGCTGCTTCAGCACGTCCGAGCGCACGAGGCTCGCCATGTTCTTGCTCATGCGGGCGGTGGGCACGGCGCGCCAAGTCCCTTTGACCTTCGCAAGATAGGTGGCTGTATTGTTAGGGTCGCCATATTTCGCGATCAGCCGGCCCATCACGTCGTCCATCGGTTCAAGCTGATCGGCGTACTGGTGCACCATCCAAGTGGCGTAGCTCAGCATGTCGTGGCCGGTGTGCACCACCAATTCGGCCGCCATCATTTCCAGGTTGGTGCCGGTCAGGTACGCGACCTGCACATCGACCTTGTTCTTGTCCGACCAGGCGGCGATGAGCTGGCTCATTTTGGTGTCGCCGGCCCTCACCCAGTGATCGGTGACGCCGATATTGAGCTTGCCGGCCGCGCCCGCGGTGCGGATATGCACCAGGGGCAGCGCGGTGGCGGCGGCGCCCAGTTTCAGCATCCGGCGGCGGCCAATCGGTTTCGTCTGGATCATCCTGTTCGTTCTCCCCACTCTCGCTGTACCGCGTCAGCGCGTCCGGCAATCGTTCATCCCGCTGCCACGCGTCCAACTCCGGCGATCACGCTGTCCCAGTCGTCCACTTCCCGGTTCTCCGGCGCGACCATCACGTGGTCGATGCCGATTGCCGAAAAGGCGTCGATACGGGCATGCAGCTCGCCAACATCGCGGCCATTCCAATGCGTGCGCATGGAGACGGTGAAGCTCGGTTCTGGGCGCTCCGCGCGCAGGCGGCGAATGATCGGGGCGGCTTCTTCGGGTGTGTGCCGGCTGCCGTGCCAGCCATCGGCGATGCGGATCGTACGCTTCAGCGCGGCGTCGGAACTGCCGCCGAGCCAGATCGGGATCGGGCTGACGGGCAGCGGCGCCATCGTCATGTCGGTGATCTCGGCGGGGATGTATTTGCTTGCGAATGTGACGGGATCCTGGGTCCATACCGCGCGCATCATGGCGATGCCTTCGTCCATGCGGCGGCCGCGTTCTCGGAACGGCACGCCGAGGGCGGCGAATTCGGGTTCCAGCCAGCCGACGCCGGCGCCCAGGATCAGGCGGCCGTCGGACAGGTTGTGCAGCGTCGCCAGTTCCTTTGCCAGGGGCAGCGGGTGGCGCATGGGCAGCACCAGGACGCTGGTGCCCAGGCGCACCCGTTGCGTGACCGCGGCGACCCAGGTCAAGGTCAGGACGGGATCGTAGAACAGCGGCGATCGGGGGAACTGCGCACGCGGCACGATGATGTGTTCGCTGACCCAGACGTCGTGCAGGCCGATCAACTCGGCGTGGAGCGCAAAGCGGCGAATCAGGTCGGGTCGTGCCTGCTCGCCGGCATGCGGCAGATGAATGCCGAACAGCATCGATGGGTTCCTCTTCGGACTTGGGCATGGGTCGGTTGAGGGACCATCCGGCAACCGCGCACGTGCGTCCAGCGATCGGGGCCGGCGGGGGTCGCGTCGTCGGGGCGAAGCAGGGACTTTGGTGGCAGTGGCTGGATTCCCGCTTTCGCGGGAATGACCGGGGACGCGGGGATGACGGGGAGCGTGCGGTGACGGGGGGCGCGGAGGACGGGGGGCGCGGAGGACGGGGGGCGCGGGAGGACGGATTGGGTCCGTTGGCTCGTGACGAGGCCGTACGGAGTGATCCTCGTTGCGGGGCTTTCGTTGTGGCGCGATGGTGGAGGGCGAATTGGGAGGTCGTCACATGGATGATATCGCACCCACCTCCGCCTATGCCGCTGCGTATGCGGCCTGGGAGCGCGATCCGGAGACCTGGTGGGCGGACATCGCCGAGGGCATCAGTTGGGATCGGAGATGGGATCGCGTGTTCGATCCGGCATCCGGGCCGTATGGAAGCTGGTTTCCCGGCGGTTCGCTCAATACCTGCTTCAATTGCATCGACCGGCACGTCGCGGCGGGACGTGGCGCGCAGCCGGCGCTGATCTGGGACAGCCCGATAAGCGGGCGGCGCGCCACCTTCACCTATGCCGACATGCAGCGACGAACCGCGAAGATGGCCGGAGCTCTGGCGGCGTTGGGCGTGCGTCGGGGCGATCGCGTCGTGATCTACATGCCGATGGTGCCGGAAGCGGCGATCGCCATGCTGGCCTGCGCACGGATGGGGGCCGTCCACTCGGTGGTGTTCGGCGGGTTCGCGGCCGCCGAGCTGGCGTCCCGTATCGCTGATGCGCGACCGAAAGCGATCATCTCGGCGAGCTGCGGGCTCGAGCCGGGGCGTGTGGTGCTCTACAAGCCGCTGCTCGACGCGGCCATCGATCTGTCGCCGCACAAGCCCGATGCGTGCCTGATTCTACAGCGGGACGAGGCGAAGGCTGAGCTGATCCCGGGCCGTGACCATGATCTGCTGGAAGCGGAAGCGGCGGCCTTACCGCTCGATCCCGTGCCGGTGGCCAGCACTGATCCACTGTACATCCTCTATACGTCCGGCACGACGGGACGGCCGAAGGGCATCGTGCGCGACAACGGCGGTCATGCGGTCGCGCTGTGGAACTCGATGCGCATGATCTATGGCGTCGATGCGGGCGATGTGTACTGGGCGGCGTCCGATGTCGGCTGGGTCGTCGGGCACAGCTATATCGTGTATGCGCCGCTGCTGCGCGGCTGCACGAGCATCATGTACGAGGGCAAGCCGGTCGGTACGCCGGATGCGGGCGCGTTCTGGCGGGTGTGCGCGGAGCATCGGGTGCGGGTGATGTTCACCGCGCCGACCGCGATGCGCGCGATCAAGCAGCAGGACCCGGACGGCAAGCAGATGGCGCGGCACGATCTGTCCCGATTGGAGACATTGTTCCTGGCCGGCGAGCGTTGCGATCCGCCGACCGCGGTGTGGGCGACCGAGCGGCTTGGAAAACCGGTGGTGGATCACTGGTGGCAGACCGAGACCGGGTGGGCGATCACCGCCGGGTTTCGCCAGTTCGGTTTGTTTCCTTTCAAACCGGGTTCAGGAGGCCGGGCGTGTCCAGGGCATCATCTGGCGGCGCTGGATGAACATGGCGCGCCGGTTGCGGCCGGAGAGACCGGGAACCTGTGCGTGCGGCTGCCGCTGCCTCCGGGCTGCGCGCCGACGCTGTGGGGGAACGATGCAGGATATCGCTCGGCTTACCTGGCCGATTTTCCGGGCTGGTACCGCAGCGGCGACGCCGGCAGCATCGATGCGGACGGCGATGTCTGGGTGATGGGTCGCACCGACGACGTGATCAACGTCGCCGGCCATCGGCTTTCGACGGGGGCAATGGAGGAGGTGCTGGCAGCTCACCAGGATGTCGCCGAATGCGCAGTGGTGGGGGTGAAGGACGAGCTGAAGGGGCAGGTGCCGATCGGGTTCGCGGTGCTGAAGGCGGGCGTGAACCGGCCGGAGGCGGAGATTGCGAGGGAGTTGGTTGGGTTGGTGCGTGAGCGCATCGGGCCTGTCGCTGCATTCCGCGATGCTCGCATCGTCGGGCGGCTGCCCAAGACGCGGTCCGGGAAGATTTTGCGCGCGAGTATTCGCCGCATCGCGGATGGGGAGCCGGTGAATGTTCCGGCAACCATAGAGGATCCGGCGGCGCTTGATGAAATCAGCCGAGTGCTGAAGCGGTTTCATCGTCGGCTGAAACCGTTATGGCGGATATTTCGTGGACGATTTCATCAGCCGAGGATGACGGGTTTACGCCAAGCGGCGGGATGTTTGACTGTGCCGTCAGGTCGTCATGGGGGGCTTGAGGTCATAGGCGGCAAGAATAAGAAAGATTTAACGCAGAGGCGCAGAGGCGCAGAGAATGGAATAGGTGCTGATCCGGCTGCGCCCGCGATCGGAGAATCTCTGCGGCTCTGCGCCTCTGCGTCAGATCTTGAGCTTGCGCGTCCGACGCGGCCGTGCGGGCCTGGCCTGGGTCGGCGCTGATTCATACTTGAAGCCGGCAGAACAACCCGCCAAGTTGTCGGCATGCGCTACCAACCGCCGCCGCAGATCGATTTGGTCATGAACCGGACATTCCGGTTTCCGTCCCGCGCGTCGCTGCCGATGCGGATAGCAGGCGTCGCGATCCTGGTCGCGGTGCTGGCCGGCGCGCTGGCGGTTGCACTGCTGGCCCTCTGGCTGGTGGCGGCGCTGATCCCGATTGCCGTGGTGGCCGGTGTTGTCGCGTGGGTCGCGATCCGGTTCCAGCTCTGGCGGACGCGACGGTCATACAACGTGCCGCCGGACCTGTTCCGCGGGCGGTAGGGAGCTGGTCGGGGGAGGGGTTGGATTCCCGCTTTCGCGGGAATGACGGGGCGCCGCGGGGACGGCGCTTGCGCGGGGTGATTCAGGCCGGGTCGGTCCGCAAGGCGAACTCCGCGGCTAATAGCGTGTAGGAGCGGCGGCGGGATTCGGGGTCGTGCAGCGTGGTCAGAATCGCGATCTCCTCCACGTTGTGCAGCTTGGCCGAGTTCTCGCAGGTGCTGCCCGACGGTTTGCGGGGTGCCGAAGATGGCGCGTTCCCGCAGCCGGGTTACGCGGACGCGTTCGCCCTCGGCGTACTCGTAGGCCGCGGCTTCCTCCGGTGACGGCAGCGCGGTGAAGACGCCGCGGTCGCGGCCAAGCCGCCACAATTCGCGGGAGGTGAACAGGCGGGCGGCTTCCTGCTCCAACTCCGCCGCCAGGGCCCAGACGCAGAGCCCGGCGTAGGGGGTCGGGTGCCGGGGACTGGGGCGGTACTGGTCCCGGTACAGCGCCAGGGCCTGCTCTGTGCCGCGTCCGTCGGTGATGAAATGGGCGAAGCAAAAGGGCAAGCCAAAATAGGCGGCGACCTGGGCGCCGTAATCCGAGCTGCCGAGGACCCAGACTTCCGGCATGGTCGGCCCTTGCGGCTGGGCCATGATGTCGCGGAACGGATGGCCTTCCACCAGCTTCTCCCCGGCAAGCCAGGCGAGCAGGTCGCGGACCTGGGCGGGGAAGTGATCGGCGGCGGTTTCCGCCAGCGGGTTCAGCGCGAAAGCGGTGCGGCCGTCCGAGCCGGGCGCGCGCCCCAGGCCGAGATCAATCCGGCCGGGCGCGATCGCCTCCAGCACCCGGAACTGCTCGGCGACCTTCAGGCTGGAATAGTGCGGCAGCATCACGCCGGCGCTGCCGACCCGGATGCGGGAGGTAGTGGCGGCGATGGCGGCGATCAGGATTTCCGGCGCGGTGCCGGCCTGGCTGGCGGAGTTGTGGTGCTCGGCCACCCAGTAGCGGGAGTAGCCGAGCGCCTCGCAATGGCGGGCGAGCGCCATGCTTTCGCGGATCGAGGTATCCGGGGACCGGCCGGTGACCACGGTCGATTGGTCCAGCACGGAGAGTTTTATCACGAGGACACCTGCTTTGGGTTCGCCATGAGATTTGCCGTGGGATGCGTTTGGTCAACCGGGCGGCCGCCGTATTGGGTGGCTTCCGGCGCGACCCCTCCCCTAGCCCCTCCCGCAAGGGGAGGGGAAAGTAGAGTGTCACACGTCCTTTAGCTCAATCCGGGCCAGGAAGGAGCGCAGGCGTTCGTGCGTCGGCGCGCCGAACACCTCACGCGGCGTGCCCTCCACCGCGACCCGGCCGGCGTCCATGAACAGCACACGCGCGGCGACATCGCGGGCGAAGCTCATTTCGTGGGTGACCAGGATCATCGTCATGCCGTCGCGGGCGAGCTGGTGCACGACGGTCAGCACCTCGCCCACCAATTCGGGGTCGAGAGCCGAGGTAATCTCGTCGAGCAGCAGCACCTTGGGGTTCATGGCGACAGCGCGGGCAATGCCGACACGCTGCTGCTGGCCGCCGGACAACTCACCGGGCAGGCTGTCGAATTTCTCACCGAGGCCGACGCGGGTCAGCCAGGTCTCCGCCAGTTCGCGGGCCGGCTGCTTGCCCATTCGGCGAACCTTGCGCAGCCCGAGCATGACGTTCTCGGCCGCGGTCAGGTGCGGGAACAAGTTGAAGTGCTGGAACACCATGCCGGTGCCGGCGCGGATGCGGGCCAGTTCACGTTCCGAGCGGGGACGCCGGTCGGTGCGGTAGCCGACCTCGGTCCCGTCCACCTGGACCGATCCGCCGTCGTACCGCTCCAGCAGGTTGATGCAACGCAGCAGAGTCGTCTTGCCGCTGCCGCTGGCGCCGATCAGTGCCACCACTTGCCCGCGATGCACGTCCAGATCGACGCCGGAAAGCACGCGCGTGGTCCCGAACGACTTGGTGAGGCCGCGCACCCGCACCAGAGGCGGCGCGTCATTCCCGGACATAGGCGAACCGGGCCTCCAGGCGACGCGCGGTGAACGACAGCGCGTAGTTTATGATGAAATAGATCAGCGCGCCCAGGACGTAGAGCGGCATGGGGCGGAAGGTACGGCCGATCACCTGCTGGATCGACAGCATCAGATCGACGATGCCAACCAATGAGACCAGCGCGCTGCCCTTCACGGTATCGACCACCGTGTTCATCCAGGGCGGCAGGAAGCGGCGCAGCGCCTGCGGGAAGATCACGTACAGCATGCGCTGTTCAAAAGTGAGGCCGATCGCCTTCGCCGCCTCGGTCTGGCCGCGATGGATCGATTGCAAAGCGCCGCGCGCCACCTCGGCCACGTGGGCCGTCTCGAACGCGATCAGCGCCACCAGCGCGGCCCACAGGCTGCCGATCTTCAGACCGGTTGCGGGGAGTGCATAGTAGATGAAGAAGATCAGCACCAGCAGCGGCGTGCCGCGCACCACGTCGCTGTAGACGCGGACCGGCCAGGCGATGACGCGGGGACCGTAGGTCAGCGCGGCGCCCAGGATCAGGCCGAGAAACAGCGCGATCAGGACGACGAGGCCGGAGACCTCCAGGGTGACCAGCAGTCCCTTCCACAGGAACGGCAGGCTGGCGAGCATCACGTTCATGCGCGGACGATCGCGAAACGTCGTTCAAGCCCGCGCAGACCGATCAGCAGCAGCCAGCCGGTGACGAGATACATCGGCGTAACTACTGCGTACACCTCAATGATGCGAAACGTGTTGGTATAGATCCAGTTGGCACCATAGGCGAGTTCCGGCACGGCGATAACGGAGGCCAGCGAGGTATCCTTGAACAAGGATATGAACGCATTGCCGAGCGAGGGCAGCACGATGCGGAACATCGTCGGCAGCGTGACCCAGACCACCCGCTGTGCCGGGGTGAGGCCGATCGCGCGGCCGGCATCGAGCAGCCCGCGCGGGATGGACTCCAGCCCGGCGCGGAACACCTCCACCAGATAGGCGCCGGCATAGACCGACAGCGTGATGATGAAGCTGGTGGTCGCATTGTAGGCGAAGCCGCCGACGCTGGGGATGCCGTAGAACACCAGATAGACCAGCAGCAGCAGCGGCACGTTGCGGATGAATTCGACATAGGCCCCGATCAGGGCGCGCACGACGCGCCCCGACGCGGTGGCCAGCAGCGCCAGCGCCAGGCCGATCACCACGCCGGCAATGATGCCGACCAGGGCGAGTTCCAGACTCAGCACCAAGCCCCATTCCAGCCGGCCGAAATAGCGCCAGACGAAATGGAAATTGAGGTGGTAGTTCACCCTGGATCGGGGTGCCGTTCAGATGGGTGGGAACCCCGGCACTTGGCGCGGCGGCGTTTCGCCAAAGAACTCCTGGAACGCGGCGGTATAGATTTCCGGCTGATGACCATGCATGGCGACGTTGAAGCAGGTGTTGACCCATAGCAGCCAGTCAGGGTCGCCCTGGCGCACCGCCGCGCTGTAAAGCTGCGCTTCGTAGGCGTAACCCGGGTCCTTGTAGGCGCCTGGGTTCTTCTTGATCAGCCATTTCACCGTGGAAGCGTCCACCACCGCGACATCGGCGCGGTTCGCGGTAATCGCCTGGAATACATTGGCCTGGGTGTCGAGCTGCAGCACCTGCGCGTCCGGCAGCGCATTGTGCACCAGCGTATCGGCATCCACATTCTGCAGCACCGACGCACGCACCTGTTTCCCGGCGCCTTTCAGTGCATCGTAGGTCTGCCACTTGCCCGACGGCGTGGTCATCAGCGCGGCGCCTTCCACGTAATAGGGCCGCGAAAACGCCACGAGTTGCGCCCGGGCCGGCGAAACCGTCATGAACTGGATGACGACATCCACCTTTCCCGTCGTGATGTTGGGAACGCGCGCCGCCGGGTCCTGGAGCACATATTCCACTTTGGTTTCGTCGTCGAACAGGCCCTTGGCGAGGATGCGCGCCATGGCGATGTCCATGCCGGTGAGCTTTCCCTGGTCATCCTCGAAATGCCAGGGCGGGTTGGTGGAACCGGTGCCGACGATCAGGTGGCCGCGGTCGAGCACTGTGCGCAACAGCGATGCGGGCGCCGCCTGTGCCGCGGCTCGCGGGGCGTCCAGTGCGACGGCGGCGGCGAGCACGGCGCCGGCACCGCCGAGGGCGAGGAAGTTGCGTCGTTGCGGCTGGTCCATCGGTGCCTCCCGGGGAGCTTTTGCTCGTTGCTGAAGTGCGTGAGACTGGCACAGACGATCTGACGGGGGAAGCGCGAGTGATATGACGCGGCGGCTGGTGGAATGTTGGTGCGCGGGGGCGTGTAGCGGCGGGCGTGTTGTAGGTGGCGGCCTGGTTATACGGGACCGCATTGCGGATGACCGGTCCTGCCGGTGTTGCCCGGCGTAACGTGAAGCGAACGAGCGGCGCGGTGGGCGACAAAGTCGTGGATGGCCGGGACAAGCCGGACAAGCCCGGCCATGACGGCAAGGGGCCGGCCATGGCGGAAAGGGGCCGGCCATGGCGGAAAGGGGCCGGCCATGGCGGAAAGGGTCAGTATCAACGCGGGTTGGGATTACCGACCGATCCGTGCTGCGACCCGTCCCCTAATCCCTCCCCTTGCGGGGCCCCTTGCGGGAGGGGTTACGGGAGGGGATCGCTTGCCGTTCGGATCGTGCGGACCACGCCGCTGCTACAGATCAGCATCCACCGGGATCGTGTCCGGCTTCACCCCCATCTTCAGCAGCCCCACGCGCATCCAGTCCGCCACTTGGCGCGAGCCGGCGTTGTAGTCCACCCAGGCGTCGAGAAAATCGCGCCACCTCCGGTCCGGCTCTTCCTGGATTCCCATTGCGCTCGGCAACGCCACCACCGGCTGTTTCAGCACCACCGCCTGAGACAGCTCCGGCGCCTTGGCGGTCACGCTCAGTCCCTGGATCAATCCGTAGATAATGCAATCGCCGCGTCCCGACTGCATCGTCAGGATCGCGCTGGAACCGTCCTTCACCTCGATCACCTGGGCCTTGGGCGCATAGCGCGCCACCAGCGTATCGGTCAGCGAGCCGATCAGCGACACCAGGCGCACGCTCGGCTGGTTCAGGTCCGCCCATGTGCGCGCCGCAAATCCCGGCCGCGACACATAGCCGAACGGGTGCAGGTAATAGGCCCGCGAGAAACCAATCGACAGCGCCCGCTGTGCCGTCGGGTTCAGCGCGAACGCCAGATCGACCTTGTTGCTCTGCAAATCCAGCACCGACGTGCCATAGGTTCCTTCCACATAACCCAGCCGCACGTTCAGCGCCGCCGCGATGCTGTGCGCCATGTCGATCGCGGCGCCGGACCAGGTGCCGTTCGCCAGGTCCTTGTCGAAGAAGGGCGTCTCCCCCGGCAATGCCGCGATCCGCAGCACGCCCGTCCGCCTGACCCGATCGAGCGTCGATTCGCCTCCTGCGCCCGGAGCGGTCTGCGCCGCCGCGCTGCCGCCCAGCACCGCCGCACCTGCCGCGGCAACCAGCCCACTCAGGCCTCGTCTCGTTTGCATGCTACCCCCCGTATCGCCGTGGTTTCAGCCCGGCATGGAACCATTCGACGAAGCTGATGATGTCATAGACCGGCACCCCGAACGCGCGTTCGATGCTGGCCGAATACGGCGGCAAGTTAGTACACTCGGAAACGATTGCGCCGACATCCGGGTTGCGCCCCAGCAGTTCCTCCGCCATGCCGAGTACCTCGCGTTCCTGCGCGGCGAAGTCCACCACCGGCTGTCCCGAACGCAGATTGTGCCGGAACACGCCGTCCGGCGGCATGCCCACCATCGGCAGCCCCGGCTCCACGCCGGCCGCGCGGAAGTGATCCGGGCTCAGCGCCGCCGCATCCGCGGTCAGCACGCCGACCCGCTGCCCGCGCGGCAGGATGCTCTGCACCAGCGGGATCTGCAGCAGGCTGGAGGTCGCCATCGGCACCGGACAATGCGCCACCAGATGTGGATGCAGCACCGCCAGGAACCCGCAGCTCGTGGTGATCCCGTCCACGCCCAGCGCCACCAGTTCGTCCGCCGCTTTCAGGAACAGATCCAGCATGCCGTCCGCGTTCGGCTTGACGATCCGGTCCGGCGTCGCACCGTGCACCACCGCATATTGCACCGGAAACCGCCAGGTCGGCCCGTAGCCGATATCCCCAGGCAGGCGCTGGAACTTCGTATCCAGCACCATGATCCCGATGGTCACGCCGTGCACCGGCACGCGCCTGGTCAGGCGCTTGTTCATCATGCTTGCCTCCCCGCCAGTTGCGGCGCCACTTTTTGCATGAACAGCGTCAGGCTGTGCGCCGCTACCTCATACGGCATCGGGCCGAGCCGGAACTGCATGATCACCCCGCCGACGCCGATCTTCTTGATCTCCGCCAGTTGCTCCGCCACCGTGGCCGGCGATCCGTGGATCAGCGCGTGGCCGGCGACGGTACGCGCGGCCGGCGCCATCGGCCCCGGTGTCGTCGTCTGCAATCGCAAGCCGGTTTCGCGATATACTTTCTCCCGCATCGCCGCGCGCTGCACCTGCATCAACTCGAACGCCGGGATGCCGAGCTGCGCCGCCTCGGCGTCCGTCTCCGCCACCATCACGTTGCGCCACACCCAGCACTGATCGAGGCAGGCAGCCACGCCCGCTTCATCGACGCCCTCATCGCGCAAGGTCCGGCAATAGAGCGCCATCCGTTGCCGGGTTACCTCCAGCGACTGCACGTTCATCAGGAACGGCCGCCGCTGGCGCGCCAGCTCCACCATGGAGGCTTCGCCGGACGCGCCGCGGATGATCGGCGGATGCGGGCGCGAATAGGGACGCGGCCGCAGCATCGGCACCCGCAACTGCCAGAACCGCCCTTCATGCGTAAAGGGCTCGCCGCTCCAGGCCCGGAACAGAATCTGCTCGGCCTCCTCCAGCCGCGCCTGGGCTTCGTCCGGATCGATTCCGTATCCCTGGTAATCATAGACATTGTAAGCAGTTCCGCGCCCCAGCCCGACGATCAGCCGGCCGCGGCTGATATTGTCGATCAGCGACAATTGCTCCGCCATGCGGATCGGGTGATGCAGCGACATCTGCGCCACCGCGAAGCCGATCTTCGCCCGCTTCGTCGCCACCGCCAGCGCCGCGGCAAAGCTGACCGGATCGACATAGGCGCAGAGACCATCGAAATGATGTTCGGCCAGCCACAGCACGTCGAAGCCGAGTTCGTCGGACAGGCGGGCTTCGGCGAGCGTCTCTTCGATCACCGCCCCGTCGCGCGCCGGATCCCGGCTTTCGGGAAACAGGAAATTGCTGAACTTCACCCCGGACTCCTTTAAGTCTCAGCAGAAATTCGTTGATAGCGGGACGCCAACAACCCCCCACTCCGGCCCTCCCCCCTTGCAAGGGGGGAGGGAGAACGGCGCAGCCTTGGTCAGTTGAAAAACCGTGCCGGCCGGAAGTCCTTCAGCTCCGCCCGCTCCCGTCCGCGCGCCACCTCATCGGCGATCGCCGCCCCCAAAAACGGCGACATCGTCACGCCGCTATGCGTGATCCCCATATAATACCCGCGCACCCGCGGCACCGGTCCGATCGCCGAGAAATGGTCGCCCGGGATCGGCCGTATCGCGATCCGCACCGCCTCCGGCGACACCTCCCCAATCGACGGCAGCAGCCGCCGCGCCCGCGCCACCAGGTCGCGCGCTTCCGGCATCTCGGCGCTCAGCTTGCTATCGATCGAAAGCGTCGCGTCGGTCGGGTTCCAGTGCAGCATCAGCCGGCCTGCTCCGTCCGGCCGCGCGTCGATCAACGGCGTGCGCACCACCCGCGCCAAACACGTCGCCACCGGCGGCGTGAACACCAGGAATCCCACCGTCGGCGCCAGCGGCAGATGCAGGCCGGTCTCGCGCATCGGATCGTTCGCCCACCGCCCGGCGCAGTTCACCACCACGTCCGCCGCGTGTTGCGTGCCGTCCGCGGTGCGCACGCCGGTCACCCGGTCGCCGCTCATCACGATCTCCGCCACCCGGGCGCCGCAGATAAGCCGCGCCCCGTGCCGCCGCGCCGCCGACAACATGGCGTGCGCATACGGCACCGGATCCAGCCAGCCCTCATCGGGGAAATACGCCACCGGCGCGTCGCCCACGGTGGCGAGATCGATATCCGGCTCCAGCTCCAGCAATTGTTTCGGCGTGATCCATTCCGCCGCGTAGCCCCATGCCTGCAACCGTTCCACATTGGCGGCCTGCTCCGCGCGCGCTTCCTCCGGCTCCCATTCCAGGCTGCCGCCGCCATGCCACCATGGCGTGGCCCCGAACTCCTCCCGCAACGCCGCGTGCGCCTTCATGCCGGCCAGATTCAGCTCGTGATACGGACGCGGCGGCTTGTTGTGCGCGTTGGTCCAGGCATAGCTGATGCCGGACGTGCCGCCGCCGACCCGGCCGGCCTCCAGCACCAGCACCTGTGCCCCGGCCTGGGCCAGCCGGAACGCCGCCGAGGCGCCCATCACGCCTGCCCCGATCACGATCACATTCGGCATCGATCCCGTTCTCCTGCTCGTATCGTCGCTGTCGTCAGCGTGGGTAATGGCACGCCACCAGCCGCCCGTCACCCGCCGCGCCCAGTACCGGCACCTCCGCCGCGCAGCGCGCCTGCGCCGCCGGGCAACGGGTGCGAAACGCACAGCCGGACGGGCGCTCCATCGCGCTCGGCAGCTCACCGCCGAGCGGCTCCGCCACGCGCGCCCCCGGGTCCGGCACCGGTATCGCCTGCAACAATGCGTGCGTGTAATGGTGCCGCGGATGCTCGAACAGCGCCTCGGTCTCCGCCAGCTCCACGATGCGGCCGAGATACATCACGGCCACCCGGTTGCTGATGAAACGCACCGACGCCAGGTCGTGCGATATATACACATAAGTCAGCCCGAGCCGATCCTGCAACGACACCAGCAGATTGAGGATCTGCGCCCGCACCGACACATCCAGCGACGACACCGGCTCGTCGCAGATCAGCACCCGCGGCGACACCGCGAGCGCCCGCGCGATCCCCACCCGCTGCCGCTGGCCGCCGCTGAATTCGTGGGGAAACCGGCCGGCATGCGCCGCCTCCAGCCCGACCAGCCCGAGCAGCTCCGCGACGCGTTCCTCCCACTCCGCCGCCGGCGCGTGGCGATGCACGCGGAACGGCTCCATCACCGTCCGCCCGATGCTCCATCGAGGGTTCAGCGACAAATAAGGATCCTGGAACACATACTGGATGCCGCGCCGGACCTTCAGCGCCGCGCCACGATCGGGGCCCGCCAGCAGCGGCACGATATCCACGCCATCCAGCCGCACGCGCCCCGCCGTGGGCGGCACCAGATGCAGTATGGCGCGCGCCGTCGTGGTCTTGCCGCAGCCGCTTTCGCCGACCAGCCCCAGGCATTCGCCGCCATCCACCGCGAACGATACGTCGTCGACCGCGCGGATCTCCCCGTCCGCCCGCGCGCCCAGCAAGGCGCGTCGCAGCACTGGGTAGGTCTTCCGCAGCCCCTCCACTTCCAGAATCGGTGCGCTCATTCCGGCGCGCCTTCGCTGCCGCGGCGCAGGCAGCTCACCACGTGCCCGGGGGCGGCCGTCACCGGCAGCGGCCGCAGCTGCCGGCAATCCGCGCCCGCTTCCGGGCAGCGCGGATGAAACCGGCAGCCGGACGGCGGATCGGCCAGATTCGGAATGCGGCCGGGAATTACCGGCAACACACGATGGCCGCGGTAGGAGCGGTCCGCCCGCGGCATGCTTTCCAGCAGCGCGCGCGTGTAGGGATGCAGCGGCGCACGGAAGATCGTGGCGGCGTCGGCGGTCTCGCAGACCGTGCCGGCATACATCACGCTGATCCGGTCGGCCATGCGCGCCACCACGCCCATGTCATGCGTCACCAGGATCATGGAGCTGCCGAGCCGCTGCTTCAGCTCCTGCAGCAGTTCCAGTATCTGCGCCTGGATGGTGGCATCCAGGTTGGTGGTCGGCTCATCGGCCAGCACCAGCGTCGGATGGCACAGCAACGCGCGGGCGATGCACACCCGCTGCTTCATCCCGCCTGACAGCTCGTGCGGGAACTGGCGCATCCGGCGCGCCGCATCGGTGATGCCGACCAGCCGCAGCATCTCCTCCACCTGGTCCGCCGCGGCACGGCGACGCAGTTTTTCGTGCCAGACCAGTATCTCCCCCAGTTGGGCGCCGATCGACAGGATCGGGTTGAGCGAATAGGCCGGGTTCTGAAACACCATCGCAATGCGCCGGCCGCGCAGCGCGGCCATGCTGCGCCGGATCCAGCCGCAGCAAATCCTTTCCATCGAAACCGACCGAGCCGGCAACAATGCGCGCCGGCGGCGGCACCAGCCGCAGCACCGCGAGGCTGGACAGCGTCTTGCCGCTGCCGGATTCGCCGACCAGGCCCAGCGTCTGCTGCCGGCCGACCGCGAAATCCACTCCGTCGATCGCCCGCACGTCGCTGCCGCGCACCGGGAACTGCACCGCCAGCCCGCGCACATCCAGCAATGGTGTCACTGCTTCAGGCGCGGATTGAACGCGTCCGACAATCCGTCGGCCAGCAGGTTGAACCCGAGCACCGTCACGAAGATCGCCAGTCCCGGCGCCAGCACCGCCCAGGGCGCAACCTTCAGCACCTGGTAGTTGAAATAGAGCGACTGGCCCCAGCTCACGGTCTTCGGATCACCGAAACCCAGGAAGCTGATCATCGCCTCCGCCAAAATTGCCCCGCCGATCCCGAGTGCCGCCACCACCACCAGCGACGGCAGCGCGTTCGGCAGGATATGGCGGAAGATGATATCGCGCGGACGCGCGCCGATGCAGCGCGCCGCTTCGACGAACTCCATCTGTTTCAGTCGCAGGAATTCCGCCCGCGCCAGCCGCGCCAGCGGCGGCCAGCCGAACAGGCCCAGCAGCACGATGATCGCACCCAGGTTCAGGAACGGCACGCCTTCCAGCCTCGTGCCGATCACCACCACACCGAACAGCCGCACCACCGCCAGGATCACGATGAACACCGGGATCACCAGAAAGAACTCGGTGGCGCGCATCAGCAACTCGTCGGTCGCGCCGCCCAGGTAGCCGGCAATCCCGCCCACCGCGACGCCGATGACCGAGGCGATCAGCATCGCCCCCAGCCCGACCATCAGAGCCGTCGGCACGCCATACAAAGTTCGTGTCAGCACGTCATAGCCGCTGCGGTCGGTGCCGAACCAGTGGGCACTGCTCGGCGCCGCCTGCGCGCCGAAATGCAGCATCGCGGACTGGTCGTTCGGCGCATAGGGTGCAATCACCGGCGTCACCACCGCAACCACCACGACCAGTCCGACCAGCAGCAGGCCCAGCATCCCGGTACGGTTCCGGCGCAGCCGCCGCCAGCCCTGGCGCAAATTGCCCGGCCCGCGCGGCAATCGCCGGCGAGGCAGGGCGGTGACGATCCGATCGGCCTCCGCGCGGGTCATTCCAGCCGGATCCGCGGATCGATCAGCACATAGGCAATGTCGGTCAGCAGCGTGAACAGCACCAGCATCACCGTCACCACCAGCGTTTCGCCCATGATGACCGGATAATCCAGTTGCTGGATCGCGGTGATGTACAACAACCCCGCGCCGGGCCAGGTGAACACGGTCTCCGTCACCGGCGCGGTCGCCAGCATCAGCCCGAACAGGATGCCGAGATAGGTCAGCACGGGAATGATCGCGTTGCGCAACGCATGTCCGAACACCACCCGTCGTTCCGGCAACCCGGACGCCCGCGCCGCCATGATGTAGTCGTGCCGCAGTACATCCACCATGTTGGCCCGCAACAGCAAGGTCAGCGTCGCGGTGTTGAACAGCGTCAGCATCGTCAGCGGCAGCACCATGTGCCACAGCCCGTCCGCGAACACGCTGCCCCACAGCGGCGTCAGCGTGGAATACGCGCCGTAGCTGGGGAAAACGCCGAGCCAGTATGCAAAGATCCAAATCAGCAGGATGCCCACCAGGAACCCGGGCAAGGAATGGCCCAGCAAGGCGCCGGTCATCACGGTAAAATCCACCCGGGTGTACTGCCGCACCGCCGCCACCGCGGCGATGCCGACCGCCAGCGCCAGCCCGAGGAAAATCGCCGGTACCTGCAGCTTTAGCGTCTGCAGCCCGAACCCGACCAGCATCGGCCCGACCGGCTGGTTATAGGTTATACTGGTACCGAAATCACCGCGCGCGACGCTGCCCAGCCAGATGAAATACCGCACCAGGATGCCGCGATCGAGGTGGTAATAGGCCTTCAGCCCGGCGATCGCCTGGTCGGTCACGCCAGGCCGGTCCGCCATCAGCATGTCGATCGGGCTGCCGATCGCGTTGATCAGGAAGAAAATGATGGCGCTGACGCCGAGCACCAGCACCAGCGCAAACACCAGCCGCCTCGCCATGTAGCGGATAACACCCACGCATGAATGCTAAGGCGGTTTCCCGGTGACGGGAAGCGTCGCCGGGCTCGCCATCCCGTCATGGCCGGGCTCGCCCATCTCGTTGGCCGCTCGCTCATCTCGTCATCGCCGGGCTTGTCCAGGCTTGTCCCGGTCATCCAGTCTTCGACGTTGCAAAGGAAAAAGACATACTGGCCGTTCCACGCGACGCACAGCTCAGGCACGGCAGCAAATCTGGCGAGCGCCGCCACGGTCCACCCCGGAGCCCCGCCAGGTGTGAGCTATCTCACAGGTGCCGCCGCAACAATTCCCTATCTTCCCACGCTCCAGGAAACAGGCGAGGCGAGCGATGCGTGCTTTGTGCACCAGACGACAGACGTATCGTTCACACGTACGGCGTCCGATGAGACGCGATCCGACCGGTGTGGCGCGCAGGGGAACAACCAAATGAACCCATGGCCGGAATTGCTGAACGCCGCGTTCCTGTTCCTGTGCTGCTCGATGTATTTCGGCACCGGCTGGTCGATGGGCCTGTTCTCGTTTCCGATCCGGCCGCAGGTCACCGTCGATAACTACTATCTGCTCTTCGTGCCGGAAGTAACCGCCGCCACCAAATTCTTCACCTGGATGACGATGGCGATGATGGCCAGCGCGGCCGGCATGATCTTCACCGAGTGGGGCACGGCGCTGCTTTGGGTGCCCCTGGTCGTGCTGGTCGCCATTGGGACCTCGACGCTGCTGACCGTCATCGTCATCCTGCCAATCAACGCGCGCATGGCCGCCGGCATCACCGACCCCGTCGAGTTGGGGCAGGTGCTGGACAAATGGGAGAGTTCTGAACTGGGTGCGGATCAGCCTGTGGTCCGTGTCCTGGCTGGCGATGATCGCCTGGTTCGTCGTCAAGGCGTGCGGCGTGGCCGCGGGTGGCCCGGCGTGAGGCGCGATCTGTTGTTCTGGCTGGTGGTCGCGATCGGCGCGATCACGGTCGTGACCGGGTGCATCCAGATTCTCTGGCCGGCGCCTATCCTTGCCCTGCTGTCGGTCCAGCAATCCCCGGCTGCCCTGCATTTCTTCGGTCTGGTCGGCATGTTCATGGCGCTGTTCGGCGGCGCGCTTTTGGAGGCGCTGCTCGGCCGCCGATCAAGTCCGGTGGTGGTGCTGTGGGCGGGATTGCAGAAATTCGGCGCCGTCGCCGGGGTGGGGATCGGGGTGATGCACGGGATTTTCGCGCCGCTGGCACTGATTGTGACATTGTTCGATTTCGTGTCAGGCGTGCTCATCATGGCCTATCTGCGCCGGCTCGGCCCACGCGCGAATTGAGCCAACGCGTCCGACGCTTCGTATATGCCCTCGATACGACCGTTTCAGAACGAACCCTCAGCCGAACCGGAGACGTCACGATGCGTTCCTCGCCATCGACCGCTTTCAGGCTGCTGAACGGGTTGGCCTTCTGGGGCTATGCCTTGTTCCTGATCTTCATCGGCGGCCTGCTCGGCCTGCTGGTGCCGCGATGGGCGCCGCTGCAGTTCGAGGTGTTCGCGAATGAAATCTTCCCGGCCCCTCTGGCACATCAGGTCATCGCCAGCACGCTGAACCAGTACCGCTACATGAAAAGCATGGAGTTCGGTTTCGGCGTGTTCGCGGTGCTATTCCGCAGCCAAATCTACCAGTCACGCCGCATGAACCTGTACTTCCTCGGCATCATGCTGCTCGGCGCCCTGGAACGCACCCTCTCCATCCTGGTGGACGGTTGGCCCAACCCGGCCTATGTCGGCTTCACCATAATCGAGTTCGCGATCACCGCAGTCATTTTCGCCTATTCACGAGCCACCGTCTCCACGCCGTAAATGCCTGCCGGCGTGCCGCTCGCCGGTACACGCGTCAACATGAGGCGGAAAGCGTTGCCGCGATCTTGACAATCGGCCGCACCGCTGTTGCCCTCAATCGAAGCACAGGGAGATTGCGTTCATGATCGATCGGCGCGGATTGATGAAGGCGACCGGCGGGCTGATGGCGCCGCTCGCGGCCCCGTCGATCATCGGCGCCGCGGATGCCGCGCCGCCATTGTTCAAGCTGTACATGATGATCCCCAACAACCAGCCGGCACGCATGATCTGGGGCACGCTGTGCGCGCAGCAGATCTCGAAGCTCGGGGTCGATGTGGTGTCCAGCTACGTGGATTTTCCCAGCATCATCGCCCGCCGCTCCCGCGGCACCGGCAAGACCTATCCGGAAGGCGGCTGGGATGCCTATCTTGAACGCTACTACTACGATTCCATCACCCCGCTGCCCAACTCCCTGTTCCGCAGCAACGAAATCCCGCCGAACGGGCCAAACTACTATTACATATCCGATCCGGTGTTCGACCAGACGCTCGCCGACTATGCCAGCGCGGTCGATCCAAAGGCCCGCATGGACGCCATCCATGCCTTTGAAAAACGCTGGTACGACATCGAGCCGATGACCATCCTGTTCTACCCGGAGGATGCCATCGCGGTGAACCCGAAGCTGTCCGGCTTCAATTCCACCACCTTCAACCCGGTGTTCTATCCGCGGCCGGAGAACTGGACCATCGAGGGACGCACCGGCAATGTCACCGCCGCCTTCGCAAGCTGGCAGCCGCCCGACGGCCTGATCCCCATGTACACCCAGGGCTACAACGATTCCAACGTGTTCGGCCCCGTCTACGACCGGCTGCTGGAATATGATTCATGGGAAAAGAAGCAACTGGTCCCAGCGCTGGCGGAAAGCGTCGAAAGCTCCGCCGACGGCAAGCACTGGGTCATCAAGCTGCGTCCCAACGTCACCTGGCACAGCGGCGAGCCGTTCACCGCCGCCGACGTGACCTTCACCTGGGACACCATGATGAACAAGGCCTACGCCAGCCCGCTGCAGGCCAACATTGAATCCGTGTTCGGCTCGTCCGCTGCCTACAAGGCCACTGGACCGCTCGAAGTCACCGTCGATCTGCCGAGCTATTCGATCCTGTTCCACGAATCCGTCCTCGGCACGTTCGCGATCATGCCCAGGCACGCCTACCAGGACATCAAGCCGGAGGCGCTGCGCGGCCACATCGCCAACACCTGGCTGGGCACCTACGACGTAAAGACCTCCGCCGGGAAAACCTACACCGCGCATGGCGGCATCGGCACCGGCGCGTGGATTGCCGCCGGCTTCGACCCGATGCGCAAGGCGTACCGCTACACCAAGAACCCGAACTACTGGAAACCCACCACCGGCAACGTCACCACCTATTTCGTCGTCAACATCCAGGGCACCGACGCCATCCTGAGTGCCCTCAAGGCCGGCGATATCGACGCGCACGATCCGATGTACGACATCGGCTCCCTGCTGCCGACCATCGATCCGAAATGGGGCAAGATACTGCGCTTCGATTCCTACAAGTGGCAGCACGTCTGCTACAACATGCGCCATCCGGTGTTCGGCACCGGCACCGCGACACCGCTCGGCAAGCAGGACCCGTCGCGGGCCGCCGAGGCCGCCGCCTATGTGCGCAAAGCGTTCAGCCTGGCCACCCCGCGCGAGCAGATCGTCAAGGAAATCGCCAGCGGCCTCGGTCATCCGGGCACCGTGCCGATCGCCTGGTCGGCGCCGGAATACGACCACGCCGCGCTGCCGCCGATCCCCTACGACCTGGATCAGGCACGCGGCTTCATGGTCAAGGCCGGGTACAGCTATTAAGTCGCATGTTCCGCAAGCTGCACGCCCCCCGCGCCACGGTGACCATCCTGGTGGATGACCGACGGCACGTCGTGGACGCCGCCGATACCGTCGCCGCGGCCCTGCTGGGCGCCGGCATCATCCGGTTCCGCGCCAGCGCGGTAAAAGCCGCGCCGCGCGCGCCCTATTGCCTGATGGGCGCCTGCTTCGAATGCCTGGTCGAGATCGACGACCAGCCGCAGCGCCAGGCCTGCCTCATCCCCGTCGCCGAGGGCATGCGCATCCGGACCGGCGCATGACCGCGTGCGATCTCGCGGTGGTCGGCGCGGGCCCCGCCGGCCTGGCTGCCGCCACCCTGGCCGCGAAGCTCGGCCTCGATACGCTGCTGCTGGACGAGCAACCTTCGCCCGGCGGCCAGATCTACCGGGATATCGAGGCGATCAACCGGCTGCGCCCGGACGATCTTGGCATCCTCGGCGACGAGTATAAGCGTGGCCTGGAACTCGCCGCCGCGTTCCGCGCCAGCGGCGCGCGCTATGCGCCGGACAGCACGGTCTGGCATGTCGGGGCGGACGGCCGCCTCGGGGTGCTGAACAGTAGCGGCGCAAAGCTGATTGCCGCCCGGCGGATCATCCTCGCCACCGGCGCCATGGAACGCCCGGTCGCGATCCCCGGCTGGACCCTGCCCGGCGTCATCGGCGTGGGCGCCGCGCAGACTTTGCTGAAAGCCTCCGGCCAGGTGCCCGACGTGCCCACCGTGATTGCCGGCTCCGGACCGCTGACCTGGCTGGTCGCCTGCCAGCTCGCCCGCGCCGGCGCGCCGGTACAGGCGCTGCTCGTCACCACCCCCACCGACCGCGTGCGCGCCGGGCTGGGCGAGTTGCCCCGCGCGCTGCGGGCCGGACGCGAAATGCTGAAGGGCCTGGGCTGGATCCGCGAGGTCAGCGCGCGCGGCATCCGCATCGTCACCGGCGTGACCGCGCTGGCGATCGAGGGCACCGACCGCGCCGCCGCCGTCGCCTTCACCGCCGGCCGCGAAACCGGCCGCATCCCGGCCGGGCTGGTGCTGCTGCATGAAGGCGTGATCCCGCGCATCCACATGACCCTCGCGGTGCGCTGCCGCCACGTCTGGGACGAGGCGCAGCTCTGCTGGCACCCGCAAACCGACGCCTGGGGCGCCACCACCGCCGAGCACATCGCCGTGGCCGGCGACGGCGCGGGAATCCTGGGCGCCGCCGCCGCCGAACCGCTCGGCCGGCTGGCCGCGCTGGATGCCGCCTGCCGGCTCGGCCGCATCGACACCGCCCGCCGCGACCGCGAAGCCCAGCCCGAACGGGCGGAGCTGGCGCGCCACGCCCATGTGCGCCCCTTGCTCGACCGGCTGTTCCACCCGGTGCCGGAGCGGCTGGTGCCGACCGACGACGCCACCATCGTCTGCCGCTGCGAGGACGTCACGGTCGGCGAGCTGCGCGCCGCGGTGGCCGAGGGCGCCACCGACCCCAACCGCGCCAAGCTGCTGACCCGCTGCGGCATGGGCCCGTGCCAGGGCCGCATGTGCGGCCCCACGGTCGGCTGCGGTGATCGCGCGCGAACGCGGCGTGGCGGTGGAGGCGGTGGGCACCTGGCGCGTCCGCAGCCCGGTCCGCCCGCTGCCGCTGCTGGCCCTCGCCGCGCTGGAAGGCGGCCTGGACACGGAGCCGGACGAATGAGCGTGACCCGGGCCATCGTCATCGGCGGCGGGCTGCACGGCATGTCCACCGCGATCCATCTGCGGATGAAGGGGCTGCAGGTTACGCTGGTGGAGAAGAACACCACCGGCCGGCATGCCTCCAGCGTGAATGCGGGCGGGGTGCGGCAGCTTGCGCCGCGACGTGGCGGAGATTCCGCTGGCGGTTGCCGCGCTGGATCGCTGGAACGACCTGACGCCGCTGCTGGGGCATTACGCGAAGCTGTGCGGGTTCGTGCCCGGCGTGGGGCAGGTGGCGGTGGCGGAGGACGACGCCGATCTGCGCTGGATCGAGGCGCGGGCGGCGGAGGTGCGCGCTCTGGGCTGGTCGCATGAGGAGGTTATCGATCGCGCCGAGCTGCGCCGCCTGGTGCCGGCGCTGGCGGAGCATTGCGTCGGCGGGCTGATTTCGCGGCGGGACGGGCACGCCATTCCGTATTTGACCAGCCAGGCGTTCCGGCTGCGGGCGCTGGAGCTGGGTGTGGCGTTGCTGGAGGAGACGCGCGTCATCGGGCTGGCGCGCACGGCGGAGGGCTGGCGGGTGGAGACCTCCCGCGGGGGTCCGCTGGAGGGCGACGTGGTGGTGAATTGCGGCGGCGCCTGGGGCTGGCAGGTCGCCGCCATGGTCGGTGAAACGGTGCCGCGCATCGATTTCGCGCCGTCGATGATGGTGACGGCGCGCATGCCGCACTTCCTGGATCCGGTGGTGCTGGGGGTCGGGCGGAAGCTGTCGTTCAAGCAGTCGGAGGCCGGGACGGTGGTGATCGGCGGCGGCATCAACGGCACGCCGGACCTGGAGCAGGAGACGGCGGACCCCAGGCCCGAGAGCCTGCCGATCAGCGCGCGGACGGTGTGCGATCTGTTTCCGATCATGCGCAAGGCGGTGGTGATCCGCACCTGGGCCGGGCTGGAGGCGCGCATGCCGGACGAGATTCCGGTGATCGGGCCGAGCGCGGTGGCGCCGGGGTTGTTTCATGCGTTCGGGTTTTCCGGGCATGGGTTCGCGCTGGCGCCGATCGTCGGGTCGTTGCTGGCGGAACTGATCACGGAGGGGCGGAGTCCGCTGCCGATCGAGCCGTTCCGGGTGGACCGGTTCAATGGGTGAGTGGTTCGGGGACGGGGGCGAACGCGGCTGAGTGGTGGTGAGCGCGGCGCCGGGGGTGTGCTCCCTCTTGGGCTTGTTCTAGGGGCGAAGAACGGGCGTTGCGAATTTGTCGCGTCCACCTCTGCTCTCCGGCCATCCGCGACATTCCCCGCGATCAAAGCGTATTCCGCAATGGGAAGTTCCGGGGACGGTTTTGGCTGCCAAAAACGGGAGGGCTCCTGCCAAGTTGGGTGTAGCACCCCCAACCCTGGCAGACGGCCACATCCGCGCGATCAATATTTATTCGAGGCTCCATACCGCGACAGCGATTGGCGCAATCCTAGACATGGTTTGGACTAATCATCCGGGTGCTCAAGCAGGCTGGGAAACGGGGCAAGCTGTAGCATGGAATTCAGTGTTGACAGGGTGAAAACCCGACCATCCGTATCCCGGACTACCGGGCCGAGTGCATCATTGATCCGGGTCCAGCCAATGCCGCTCAAGACGGCGATGAGCGGCACGCCCCCAAGCCTAACTGACTCATCTCTCAGGCGGTTGAAGCGCAGTGCCTTGTCTCTCGCCGTGCCGCCATTGTTCGTGCCTTTGCACTCAAGCATCGCTTTCAAGCTGTCATCGCGGGGATCGAACACGACGAAATCGGGAGCTGGCGTAACGTGAACCTCAAACCGCTCCGCGATATCAGCCTGGTTGTGACTGCCGGTTCGAATGAAGCTAAGGCCATGTTCGATGAACAGCGCCTCGACAGCATCTTCGATGAGATCGCCCCGTCTGGCGGACGTGGCGTCCAGCACCTGCCGGAAAGCGCCGCCATAATGGCGTTGGTGCAGGAAGATTTTCAACGGCACACCCCCCGCCGCGAAGTCACGGACACTGTTCCATCCATGGGCAGTATCCGGCTTGTCCTGCTTGCTACGCAGGCCGGGGGGAGCCTTGCCAAACAACTCACCATCCATCACCTCGACGACGGTAAGTGCCGCGATGGTGGCCTGTCGAGCCGCCCTTGCAGCAGTGGCGCGCGCCGGGCGCCTAGGCTCAGTAGCAACGGTAGCCCGCTCCATCGCGTCGATCTGCGACGACGATAGCGGCTCGAGGTTGGCAGGGCCGGCAGCAAGAACCGAGGAGTGGGCGAATTCCTCCTTCGTAAGTCCCAGCAGAGTCCTAAATACTAGAAGCGTCCGCGGGCGTTGAACCAGGGCTTCGGCGAGATCCGCTTCTGCTACCCGCGAGAAACCTGCGGTCAGCCGATCAGCCTCATCGTAGGCTCTGAAAAAATGGGCAGGCTCATAGAACGGCGCTTCGTGAATGTACGCAAAATCAGGCGCGAGATGCGGCATATAGAGCGCACGAGCCACGGCTGCATAGATGGTGCCGTGTTCACCAGTACCATGCCGTTGAGGGACCAACCTGATCTGCTGCACGCGCTGGGTCCAGGTCTCCGCTCCCAGAATTGCCTTGATAGTGGCGTCGATTGTCACGGTCAGCCCAGTCGAGCATTAATGATCTGCCCGGGGATGTCGTCGGCGACGTCGGCCGCAATCCGACGCAACGCGTGCTCGACGAACTGCTGGTGAATCTCGAAGCCACCCGAGCGACGCCCTAATCGACGCGCCACGACAATAGTGGTGGCGCCTCCGGCGAAGGGATCTATGACAATGCCGCCAGCCGGCGATGCAATTTTGATGAAAAACTCGGCCAACCCCTCCGGCATCGCCGCGGTATGTGCTACGCCGTGATGTTGATTATAGGTCTGCGAAACGCTCACGACATTCCCGGGATCGGCACCGCCCAGCAGGTACGTTTTGGTCCGATCACGGCCGAATCCTGCTTCGGTCCTGCGGCGCCCCGCAGTGTCCCGTTTACGCCGAGCAATCTCGGCCCTGTCCGCTTTATAGGGCACCCGGACAGCATCAAGATCGAAGTGAGGCTTAGCCTCCCTGGCAAAGTGATAGACATATTCGAAGCTGTCTTTGGTTCGTGGACCGAACTTTCCCGGAACACCATTGGGCTTCGCCCAAATGTATGTCTCAATCCAGCGCCAGCCCATGTTCTGGAGCGCTAACACCAATTGGTAGACGTACGGATGACGCTGACCCTTCAACGGACCCTTGTTGGCGACCCGATTTTTGATATTGATAATTAGACTGCCGCTGGGCTTTGCAGCCTCGTACATGCTGCGTGCGAACGGCAGAAACCACTCTACGTAGCGATCAGGGTGGATACGGCTGTACGCGCGTGCATTGGCGTACGGCGGGCTGGTGAAAAAAAGGTCCACGCTCTCCCGCGGCAGCTGATCGAGCAACTGCTCAGCGTCTCCGTGCAGCACACCGTCCGCTAGGATGCGGCGCAGCAAATCAACCGGCTGGCCCCGGGCCGCGACCGAAACCTGGCTGGACAAACTGTCGGCACTGTGGACCAGCTTCAGCACCGTTCTCCTACGCATTGGCGTCCTGCCGAACCGATCCTCCGAGAGCGGCCAACGCCTCGCGTCTCCATCTTTGGATAATGGCCTGCCCTCACTTCACCCTTCATTTCCGACTAACCCGGCACGCCAATTCGCTCCTAGGGGCCTAAGCGTGGAACATACCGTGCACAACGGGCTCGTTACAACTTTTTCGTTCGGCGCCAGATGTGTCGCCCCAAGGAAGCGGGATTTGCGCAGTTTTGTGTCCGCCCACCATCGTTCCGCTCCAGAGCCTGACCTTGTTCGGGCATCCAGCGGAGAAATGCATCGTGGGCGTTGCTCAGATATCCGAAAGGGCCGACATGCCCCAGAGTTCGGTCGTTCGGCATCCGCCTCTGCATCGCCGGCAGCCAGTGCCCCGATCACTCCGATTGGTTCTCGGCGCCCCATGGTGAGGCGGATCGAGTCGCCCCCCTTAAATCGCCCCGGCGCCGCGCCACTCGCGCCGGCCCAATCGCATGTCAGGCTGGAACGCGCCACCGCGAGACCCTATTCTTCGTCCCATGGCTGACACCGCGACCCGACCCGATGTCCCCGCCGGATGGCGGGAAGCCCTCGACCGCAGCCAGGCGCAGGCTGAGGCGGGTCAGACCGTGCCTCTTGAGCCGGTTCTCGACCGGCTCCGCGCCAGCATCGCCCGGATGAAGGCCAAGCGAAACGAGCAGGATAGGCGGGCCGCCGACAAGGCGTGATCCGTCTCACCCCAGAGGCCGAGACCCAGCTTGACGAACTCTTGCACCATTACGAGCGCCTTGGCCGCATCGAAGCGGCCGAGAACCTCCTGGCCGCGCTGGAGCAGGCCGGCGACCGAATCACGCGGGGGCACCCGCGGCGGGGTTTCCCGCTCCCCGCCCGTATCCCGAGCTTGCGGCACGTGGCCTGCGCTGGATCAAGGCGGGCCGCTATTGGATCGCCTACAGCACCACCACCCCACCGATAATCCATGGCGTATTCTACGATGCAGCCGACATCCCACGCCGCTTCTGATGCGGCAACACCAGCCTCGTGCATGCCAGCCCGTATTGTCTAGAACCAAACCACTGCCGGGACAAACTCTAGCTGCCCTTCATCCGTCCAAATACCATCGCGTCGCGATTTTGTTGCATCAGCGACGTGATGCTGGGGAGTTGTTCGAAGCCAAGACCGCGTGGCGGCTCGTCTTCCGTGTCCTGCACGACGCGAGCGTAGCTCTCACCGCCCACTTTCTCCCATTTGCCGGCGGGCTTGCGCACCTCAAGGTTGACCACCGTCGCCTTCAGCACAAGCCGCACGATGGGATCGTTCGGCGCGCCCGGCTTGGTCAGGCTGGGGTGGCCGGCGATGACCCGCCAGCCATGCGCCAACGCCCAAACGGTCAGTTCTTCCTTTGTCAATGCGGATATCCTCTCTGGTCTGAATGAGGCTCAGGAACGCGGCGATCGCTTCCCCTTGCCCCCCTGCTCGGACCGCGCTTGCCACAACGCCATGTCGGCTGCCTTGCTGAATGCCACGCGGACACCCGTGCTACCCCGGCTCACCCGGATCTTGCCGCCGTTCTGCGCCTTGTGCTCGGCCAGCCATTTCATGACTTCCGGGTCCTCGCTGGTCCTGCCTTCGAATTCCAGGACCCCGACGATCTCTTCTTCTTTGCGGCGCTTTACCATCGTGCATGCTTTCTTGAAGTTCTCGGCGCGCATCGCCCGCTGCGTCGGGCCATTGAGGGATCGATGCTGCAACCTCGGGTCAAACTACCTCGACTTTGAACAGATTGAAATGCCAGGGAGCATGATCGACAAAGAGACCGTTCTCGATCAGATCGGTGCCGTCGCGCAGGTAAATCTCGCTCCCCATGATATCGGTAAGACGTGTCTGGGTGCCGCGCATATCAGAGAACGGCAATTTCAGACGGCACTGGGCTTGATTCCCGGCATAGTTGACGGCGATAACATGACGACTGCCGGAGTCGCCTTCCCAGACGCAAGCGACGAAACAGTCCGCCGTCCAGTTGCCGGGCCATGCGGCCTGAGGGTCGATCCGTGACCAGGCGCCATCACGAAATGCCTCGTTCTCTTTCATGACGCGCAACAGCGAACCATAGAACTGCGAATAGTTATCGTGGCTTGGTTCGATCGGACCACGGCAGAGGTGGGCCGGCACCCGAATTTGGGCACCCTCGAACTGGCCTTGGTGGAAGAATCGCAGTCCAGGCGAAAGGAACGTGATGGCGGCTGCCGCACGGTGCTGCGGCCAGGCGAATGTGGCGGCGGCGCGCGGCTCGTCATGATTTTCAAGAAATCGCGCGAGCTTGTCCTGGTAGTCGAGGCCAGCCAGCAGGTGATCGCGTACCTGTCGAGCAGGTCCCGCACCGAGCCGGTCATAAAGCCGCTTGTCATAGCAGTAGTCGAATCCCTGGTGCTGCAGTGTCCATTCAAGATCCCAGTAAACCTCGGCCATAAACATGAAGCTGGGATATCGGTTGCGGACTGCGGCAGTCGCCTTCGGCCAGAACGGTGCCGGCGTAATTCCCCAGGTGCGTTGAAATACCTCGGGCAACAGCAGCATCGCCATGTCGCACCGTACACCGTCGCATTGCGCCGCAATTCCGACCAGCTCGTCCATCCGCGCCGATTGCAATGCGGAATTGCCGTAGTCGAGCTGCAACGTATCGGGCCAACCCGGGTAATTCGGATCACGGCCATGGGCGAGAATTGCAGGACCTTGGTCGGTGGCGACCCGCAGGAAATTCTGTGGCGCGCGCGCGAGCGCCTGCTCGTCGCCCTGCACGTAATAGTCCGGGTGGGATTTGACCCAGGGATGGTCAGGCGCGGTATGGTTGGGGACGAAATCGAGCATCAACCTGATGCCGCGCTTCGCCAGCTTGCCCCGGAATTGTGCCAACGCCGGCGGCCCGCCGACCAGGTCGCTGACCGTGTAACCGGTGATGGCGAAGCCTGAGCCGCAAATGTCATCCTCGGTCAGATCGGGCAGCACGGATTCGAACTCGGCACGCCATTGCGGATTGCTGCGCGAAACCGCCCGTCCGGCCGCGCCGGTCTGCCAGACGCTCAACAACCAGATCCAGTCGAAACCCTTGTCCGCGAAGTCGTCGAACGTCGCCTCATCGATCTCGGCCAAACTGATCCGCCTGCCGGCCTCGCGCGACAGGCGCCGGAGCCACACCCGCGTGTTGATCTGGAATAGCGATGGATGGTGTGGCATGTCGTTCCCTGGATGCTCGGCCTACGGTAGCACGGCATGAGGATTGCCGGCAGCCGCAACACGCTCCCGAACCTGCTGCTCCAGCTTCCCCCATAGGTGACTGCATGAGCTTCGGCGTCGAACCCGCTCGCCGCCACGTCAACCACGAGCCTGCCGTGTGACAGACCGACGATCCGGTCGGCGTAGGCGCGCGCGAGCTCCACCTGATGCAGGCTGCAAACAACCGCGATGCCGCTCAACTCCGCAATCTGGCGCAGCAGCCCAAGGATGGCCGCACCCGTATCAGGATCGAGGCTCGCAACCGGCTCGTCAGCGACAATCAGTCTCGGCTGCTGCGCCAGCGCGCGCGCGATCGCGACGCGCTGCTGTTGGCCCCCAGACAACATATCCGCGCGCCGCCTTGCATACTCGGCGAGACCAACCCGCTCCAGGCAGTCTCGGGCGAGCCGGTGATCGGCGGCACCGAACCGCCGCAGCCAGCCGCGCCAGGCCGGAACATGACCAAGCCGACCGGCGAGAACGTTATCGAGCGCGGTCAACCGGCTGACCAGGTTGAACTGCTGGAACACCACGCCGATCTGCCGGCGCTCCCGGCCGCGCAAGCGCGCGATGGCTGTCCCGTCGAGTTGCACCGTGCCGATGTCGGGGGCAAGCAGCCCGGTCAGGCAGCGGAACAACGTCGTCTTGCCCGCGCCGCTTGGTCCCAGCACGGCAACCAGCTCGTGCGCGTTCGCCTGAAGGCTGAGATCGGACAACACCATCTGGCCGCCCAGCCGCTTCGACAAATTCCGCACGGCGAGCAGGGGCGGCGCAATCATACAAGGCGGCGGCGGCACCAGCCGGAGAGTTGGTCCAGTGCAGTGACCACGACCAGAATGACCGCGATGATGGTGAACAGGCGGGAGAAGTCGAGCAGGTCCATGCTGTTCTTCAGCTCCTGGCCGATGCCGCCGGCGCCGACCACGCCCAGCACGGTCGAGGCGCGCACGTTGAATTCCCACCAGAACAGCGCGGTCGAACAGCAGGACGGGCAGCAGGTCCGGCACCAGCGCGAACAGGATCGCGGTCACCCGCCCGGCCCCCGTCGTTCGCACCGCATCGAGCGGCCCCAGGTTGGCGTTCTCGATGTGGTCGGCGAAGTTCTTCGTGGCACTCCCCCAGGTGTGCAGGGCGATACCGAGCGTACCGGCGAACGGTCCAAGCCCGACCGCGGCGACGAACAGCATCGCGAACACGAAGCTGTCGATGCCACGCAGCATGTTCAGGACCATCCGGGCCGGGGTGTAAAGCAGCGGCACCGGCGTGATGTTGCGGCTGGCCAGCACGGCCATCGGCAACGCGAGCAACGTTGCCAACGTGGTCCCGAGCGCTGCCATGGCCACCGTCTGCGCCGTACGCTCGATGAACACCGGCAGTTCCGCGACGTCGGGCGGCCATGCCTGCCTGAGCCAGCCGAGCAGCTTCGGCAGGCCCAGCAGCAGCCGCTCCGGGTCGATCTCCGCAAGCCGCCAGCACACGGCGTAGAACACCAGGATCACGGCGGCGATGAGCCAGGCCTTCACGGCGATGCGCTCACTGATCGACGCCGCTCTCGACCTCGCCGGTGATGCCGCGTCAACCCCGCGCGGCTTGCCGCGTCATGCGCGCGGCTTGATCTTGCCGACCGCGATCCCGGCTTTCTCGATCATCGTGTAGGTCGCGTGCGTGGCGGGGACGAACCCGGTATAGTGCGGCGGCAGCAGCGTCTTGGCCTGGTCGGGCGTGACTGCGGTCAGTACCGCCTGAACATGTGCGGCCAGGTCGGCCGGGGCGTCGGCCGGCATGACGATGGCGTCGTTGGGCAGTGGGTCCGACGTCCAGACGATCTTGTTGGCGTCGCGCTTGACCATGCCGGACTCGATCATGGCCGTGCGGTTGCGGTCGAAATCGGTGGCGAAATCGACCTGGCCGGAGGAGACGGCGATCTCGTTGGCGGCGTGGGTGGCGCCTTCATGATATTGCCAGTACGTCTGCGGATCGATGTGCCAGACCTCACGGGCATAGTAGGTGGGAATCAGCCAGCCCGACGTGGAGCCGACATCGGCGAAGGACATCGTGTGGCCCTTGGTGTCGGCGGGAAAGCTTTTCACCTCCAGCTCCGGACGGCTGATGATGATGCCATGATAGATCGGCTTCCCGTCGTAGTTCGCCGTCGCGATCGCCTGGCAGTTGGTGGCGTTGTTGGCGATGATGTAACCCCAAGGTCCCATCCAGGCGACATCGAGCTGGCCGGAACCCATCGCGACGGCCATGCCGGCCCAATCGGTCGTCGCCTTCAGTTCGAAGCCGACGCCGAGGTTTTGCGCAAGGTGGGCGAAAATCGGCGTGTACACCTTGACCGTATCGTCGGGAGTGGGAAGCAGCGGTCCGACACCGAACCGCAGGGTTTTCGCCTGCGCGCGCGCCGGACGGATGAGGCGTCCACCTGCCGTCATTACGGCTGCGGCGCCGCTCGCTATGATCAGGCCACGTCGTGGTGTCATCATCGATTGTCTCCCTCTTTTTTTGCCGGCATATCGGCAGGCTACCTGAACCCGGGGCTTGTTGGAACCGGAACCGTGCTGCCGTTCCGCCACGAGGCCGGCCTATCTGCTGCCCGCGCATCCCGCATGGTAGCGGCCGTGAAGGAAGTTGCGATGACCGAAGTGCATGAAACAATCAGGACACTGCCGCCCACGGGCACTCCGCGGCAGCGCCTGTTCAACCTGTTTGCGACGCTTGGCATCGACGCACTGGTGTCGCCCTACCCGGTGCACGCCACCGTCGAGGAGGGCAAGGCTCTCCGCGGCGCGATGGCGGGAACGTTTACCAAGAACCTGTTGCTGCGGGACAAGAAGGACCGCCTGTTTCTATTGTCAATTCATGAGGATCGCGTGCTCGATCTGAAGACGATGCACGAGCGGATCGGCGCCTCGGGTCGCCTGGGTTTCACGTCCGCCGAACGCATGCGGGCGGTGCTGGACGTCGAACCCGGCGCGCTGACGCCGCTGGCCTCGGTGAACGACGGCGAGGGACTTGTCTCGCTGGTGATCGACGCGTCGCTGCTGACCGCCGCGCAGGTGAATTTTCATCCGCTGATCAACACCGAGAGCGTCGGCCTGAAGCCGGCTGGGCTGCTGGCGTTCGTCGCTGCGTGCGACCGCGAGCCGATCGTCGTCAACCTGGACCGCCCGGCGGAGCGCAGCGGATAGCGTGCGCGGCGCAGAGAAAGATTTCAACTGCAATGGAGGATAACATGATCGCTCGGGTCTGGCGTGCGTCGGCAACCCCGGCGAATGCCGACGCCTATTTCCGTTACTTCTCCGGAACGGTTGTTCCGCACCTGAAATCCATCGTCGGGCATCATCACGCATATCTGCTGCGGCGTCCGCAGGGCGGGCAGGTGGAATTGCTCGCCATCACGTTCTGGGACTCGATCGACACGGTGAAGAACTTCGCCGGGAACGATGCCGAAACGGCCATCGTCGATCCTGAAGCCAGGGCCATGCTATCAGAGTTTGACGATTTCGCACGAAACTTCGAAGTGGCGTATAGGGGCTGAGTGGCGCAGGGCGGCCACGTACCAGCGTCAACGATCCGTTGCCGACAGGGCTGTCCACAGCGCTGCTATGGTTCCGTTTCATCAACGATGTGGTGTGTCATGACCGATACAACCGAGCGGGCAAAACTGTTCTGGGACACCTATTTTCGGGGCGCGTCCGTCAACCCAGAAGAAGGCGACTACTGACTCCGATCAAAGCTGCGAGGCAGGACGGTGAGTTGCCCTCCCGCCAGTCAGCGCCTCACCATCGGCACCGCTCACAAGCGTCCGGCGACGGCGTCGGGCTTGCTGCCGACAACTCCCGCTGCTCACCACCCCCATTCCCCCACCATTCCCACGCCTGTATCCTCCCGCCAACAACGCGGAGTCCGTCATGCCAACCCCCACCCCCCGCCATCCCCTCGAAGGCCCCTCGGTCTGGCGCGGCGCCGACCTCGAACGCTCCGGCGACTGGATCCGCGAACTTACCCCCACCCACTGCGCCGAACTCAACTCCGCCCTCCGCAACATCACCGCCGGCGACACGCCGCTATTCGGTTTCATCCGTAAGGACTTTCCCCTGCCGCATACCGCTGCCCTGCTCGCCGACATCAACGAAGAGCTGGAGACCGGCCGCGGCGCCGTGCGTCTCCGCGGCCTCCCCGTGCACCGCTACACCGAGAACGAACTCCGCCAGCTCTTCTGGGGCATCGGCTGCCATCTCGGCACCGCCCTCTTCCAGAACATGTCCGGCGAAATCATGGGCGAGGTGCGTGACGAAACGCGCGACATCATACCAAGTTTCACCCGCTCCGAACCCGGCAAGGTCGTCTCCTCCCGTGCGCGTTCCCGCTCCACGGGCCCGCTCCGCTTCCACACCGACCGCTGCGACGTCATCGCCCTGCTGTGCGCGCGCAACGCCAAGGCGGGCGGTGTCTCCAAGCTCGCCAGCATCCCGATGATCCACAACGAGATGCTGCGTCGCCGCCCCGACCTGCTGGAAGAACTGTTCCGCGACTACTGGCGCGCCCGCCCGAAAGATGAGGACGGCGCGTTCGCCGAACCCTGCTTCGCACTGCCGGTGTTCGGCATGCGCGACGGCCGCATCACCAGCCAGTATTCCCGCACCTATGTGGAACAGGCGCAGGAATTACCCAACGTCCCCCGCCTCAGCGCAGCACAGAATCAGGCGCTCGACCTGCTTGCGGAAATTGCCGACGAAACCTGTCTCCACTCCGCCTTCGAGCCCGGCGACATCCAGTTGCTGAACAACCACGTCGTCTATCACGGCCGCACCGCCTACGAAGACGACGCCGCGCAACATCAGGACCGGCTGCTGTTCCGACTCTGGCTTGCTACACCCAACAGCCGCTTATTGCCTGACGGGTTCGAAACCTTCTGGGGCAGCACAGCGCCCGGGCAGATACGCGGCGGCGTGCCACAGCGAAACGGCACCCGCGCCGCCTTGGTCGAGGCCTGAGCGCGCACGGGGCATCCGTTACACCAACTGCCCTATTGGGGGACTCCCCGCGCGACCCCTCCCCTTGCCGGTGTTGCCCGGAGCAACGTGAAGCGAACGAGCGGCGCGGTGGGCGACAAAGTCGTGGATGGCCGGGACAAGCCCGGCCATGATGGAGATGGGCCGGCCATGACGGAAAGGGTCAGCATCAATGCGGTCTGCTATCATACCGGATGGCGCGCCAGGTGCTTCAGCAGCAGCGCGGTCACCTGCTCCGGCGCCTGATCGGCGACGAAATGCCCGACGCCCTCCAGCGCAGCGAACTCATACGGCGCGGCAACAAACGCGCCGGTACCCTCCGCGGCCGCCCGCCCGACCGTATCGTCCTTGTCACCCCAGACATACAGCGTCGGCACTTTCGTCGGCCCCACCGGCGCGTGGCGCACACCGCGCGCGCGATACCACGCCAGCGCCGCCTCCATCGCCGCCGGATTGCCGATCACCGACAGATGCGTCTCGATCGCCGGCGGCGGCACGCCATTGGCACTCAGTCGCGTACGCAACCACTGCACGTCGTTCGCCAGTATCTCCGCCCCCGCCCCTGGATCGAGAAACCGCGAATGGTGCCCCGACCGCCGTCGCTGATCGGGATCCTGCTGCAGCGCGCGATTGAACGACAACGGGTGCGGCCGCGACAGGATCGTCAGTGACGCCAGCCGCTCGGGGTAACGATCCGCGATCTCCCACGCCAGGCTTCCGCCCCAGTCATGCCCTGCCAGATGAAACCGCCGCTCCCCGTAACCCAGCGTCGCCGCGATCTCCAACGCATCCGCAATCACCAGATCCAGCCGGTAATTGGCAAACACCGCCGGATCCGGCCGCGCACCCACGGAATAGCCCCGCTGGTTGGGGGCTGCGGTGAAATACCCTGCCTCCGCCAGCGCCGACATCTGTGCCGTCCAGGAATGGCGCGACACCCCGAAGCCGTGCAGCATCAGCACCAGCGCCGCCTCGGAAGCCCCGCCCACCGACACGTCGAACACCATGCCGGGCGCCGTCTCCACCCTCCTGGTCTCCACCGCGTCAGCCTCCATTCGCCGGATGGCCACCCCCGTCCGATTCCCCCCGGCGAGCGTACAGGAACGTCCACCCCATCAGCAGCCCGATCGTTCCGTACCCAATGATCGGGCCGATCACGAGGAACCGTTCCACCGGGATGGAAAACACCAGCGTCGCCCGCACGCAGGTCTCCACCACGAATCCGAACCCCCACACCACCGTCATCACAGTCATCGTCCGCCGGAATCCCGGCTCCTCCCGCTCGGCGCTGAACTCGTCGCGCTCTGCCGCCGACCGCCGTGCCATCGCCGCGCATGCCAGCACATAGACCAGCGGGCGCCTGATAATGGCTGAAACGATAAACGCCAGCCCGATCAGCCCGGTGATCAGCAACTCTCGCATCAGCAGCAACCGGGGCGAGCCGCCGAGCGCAAATCCCACCAGCGACAGCGCGATCCCGCCCAGCACCAGCACCGACAGCGCATCCACCTTTCGCCGTCGCGCGAACTCCGCCACGCTCCAGACGATCGGCGGCGTGGCGGAGGCCATGATCGCATGCACCTCACCCCAGCGCGGCTTCGCCAGCATATAGACGCACCACGGCAGCCCCACATTGACCAGTATTTCCAGCGCGGTCATCACGCGCTGTCGGGTCAGCCATCCTGCCGGGGTCACCGGACGCTCGGATTGATAGGTTGACACTCTGCCTCCCTGCCGTCCCGCGAAGCCGCATCAGCGCCCGGGAAGCTTCCAACCTGTTGGAGCGGTCTCACTCTGGGTGAAACCGCTGTATCTCATATTGCGCGAGCAATTTCATCAGCCACGTATCAGGCGTTCGAGAGGCTGACTCCCCACCCGTCACGCTCGCGCAGGGAGCATGACGGGGTCGAGATTGCACGAACTATCGCTGGATTCCCGCTTTCGCGGGAATGACGGAGGGAGGCGGGGATGACGGAGGGAGGCGGGGATGACGGGGAACGGGAGCGCGTCAGCCCGCCCGACCCGCCCGCGCCAGCACTACCTCGAACAGTACCTGCGCGCCGGCCTCGGCTTCCGCCGGCAGCATGCTCTCCGCCTCGTTATGCGACAGCCCGTCCTTGCACGGCGTGAAGATCATCGCCGCCGGCACGCGCCGCGCCACGTACACCGCATCATGCCCGGCCCCGGAAACGATCTCCCGCGCCGCATAGCCCAGCCGCGCCGCCGCATCCCGCACCAGCCCCACGCACGCCGGATCGAACGCCTGTGCCGGAATACGAAACAGCCGGCTCAGCTCCAGCCGTACCCCGCAATCCCGGGCAATGAACCCGGCCTCACGCGGAAACTGCGCATCCAGCCGGTCCAGCTCTGCCTCGTCCGGATGCCGGAACTCCACCGAAAATCGAACCTCGCCCGGTATCACGTTGCGGCTGTTGGGAAATACCTGAAGCTGCCCCACCGTCCCGCGCCCGTCCTCGCCGCGCGCCCGCATCATCCGGTCCACCAGGTCGATCACCCGGGCCGCGCACACCAGCGCGTCCTTGCGGGCCGAGGGCGGCGTCGTTCCCGCATGGCTCTCCACCCCATGCGCCACCGCATCGTACCAGACCTGCGCCTGTGCCCCGGTCACGATGCCGATCTGCTTGCCCTCCCGCTCCAGGATCGGCCCCTGCTCGATATGCAGCTCGAAATAGGCGTCGGCCGGAAACGCCGCCGCCGGCTCGCCCCCGCGATAGCCGATCCCGTCCAGCGCCGAGCCCACCGTGACCCCCTCGACGTCTTCCAGCGCATAGGTCGGCTCCAGCCCGTACACCCCGGCCCACACCCCGGAGCCCATCAGGCTGTGGCCGAACCGGCTGCCTTCCTCGTCGGTCCAGTTCACCAATTCCAGCGGCGCCTCGGTCTCGATGCCGAGTTCGTTCAGCGCCCGGATCACCTCCAGCCCGGCCAGCACCCCCAGCGCGCCATCGAACTTCCCGCCGGAGGGCTGGCTGTCCAGGTGGCTTCCGAACAGCACCGGCAGCCGGCTTGGATCCCGCCCGTCTCGCCGGGCAAACATGTTGCCGATGGCATCGACCCGCACTTGCAGCCCCTCGGCCTCACACAAGGCGCGGAACCGGTCGCGCCCGCGTCGGTCCACCTCCGACAGGCTCAGGCGCCGCACGCCGCCGCGCGGTGTCGCCCCGATCTCCGCCATTTGCATCAGGCTGTCCCATAGCCGCTTGCCGTCGATCCGCTGGTTCGTCGGAGTGGTCCTGTGGCCCGGCATCGCGCGCACCTCATCGGGGAAACCGCGGCATCTTGCCCGCAACCGGGCTTCCTGCAAGTTTCCGCCCCATCCCAGGGAGTCGCCCGTGGTCCGTGCCTCAGGAAATCCGTCGCCGCGGAGCCCGGACGAGCCGCGGCGGCCTGAACCAGGCACAGGATCAGCGCTGCGGCATGTCGCCCTGTTTCTGGCGCTCGGCCTCATGTTGGCCGGCTGCAAGCTGATCGATCAGACCACGTTCGCGCCGTCGCCCTCGCAAAACCCCGCCATCCTTCCCACCCCGCCGCGCTTCGACCAACGCGCCGCCCTGCTCAGCATCGACGAGGGCACGCCGATCTCGTCCTATCATGACCTGCTGCGCTTCGCCGTCGAGCAGGCCCGCAGCCGGGCCCCGGGCGTGCAGTTCGACGTGACCATCGCCATTCCCGGCGGCACCGATGCGGCTGCCCAGACAAAAGCCATCGCCGCGGGGCAGCCGGATGCCGCCGCGGTCATGCAGCAGATCGCGCAGGACGGGGTCTCGCCGGCCGACGTACAGCTTCGCGCTGGCGTGGACGCCGCGATCACCCGGCCACAAATCCGCGTCTATGTCCGTTGAAGCAGAGTAATACCGATCCGCGCTGGTTCAGACCGCGACAGTCCGCCGGGCATACTTATACCGGACCGCATTGAGAATGACTCATCCTGCCGGTGTTGCCCGAAGTAACGTGAAGCGAACGAGCGGCGCGGCGGGCGACAAGTCGTGGATGACCGGGACAAGCCCGGTCATGACGGAAAAGGGCCGGCCATGACGGGAAGGATCAGCATCAACTTGTCCGCCCTCCGGGGCGCACGCCACCGACACGGCGGTTGAACCAGAACTCGGTCACGCCGGACCGGCTGCCATGGCCCGCACGGACCCCCGCCAACCTGGCAACGCCGTCCTGACAACGCCCTCCCTGGCAAGCTCGCCCGATCGCGCCATGACGGCTCCGGTGGTACGCTGGGCCACGGCGTTGGCCGGGGCGAATGGGATGGATCAGGTCACTGGCGAAATCGATTTCTGCGCGCTTGGCTCGGCCGCAGCGCGCCTTGCGCGTGCCGACGAGCAGCGCGCCGCCCTGGCTCAGCGCGAGGCCACCGTACGCGCTTTCGTCTGCCATGATCCCGATGTGCCCAGCGCCTCGGATGGCCCGCTGGCGGGCGCGCTGATCGGCGTGAAGGATATCATCGCCACCGCTGACTTTCCCACCGCCTATGGCCATGCGGAGGCACCAGGCGAGCGGCGGGAAGACGCGTGGTGCGTCGCGCGGGTGCGGCAGTTGGGGGGGACCATCCTAGGCAAGACGGTCTGCACCGCCTTCGCGTACCCGATGCCCGGGCCGACGACCAACCCGCACGACGCCAGCCGCACGCCGGGCGGGTCCTCCAGCGGATCGGCGGCCGCGGTGGCCGCGGGGTTTGTCAGTTTCGCGCTTGGCACGCAGACGGCGGGATCCACCGTGCGGCCGGCGGCCTATTGCGGCGTCGTCGGGTTCAAGCCGAGCTTCGGCCTGCTGCCGACCGACGGCATCCAGCCCATCGCCACGACGCTGGACCATGTCGGGGTCTTCGCCACCTCGCCGCGCGATGCGTGGTTCATGACCAGCGCGATGCTCCGCACGCCCGAGATCGTCGCGCCGCAGCGGCCACGCCGCCTGCTGCTGCTGCGCCTGCCGGCGGAGCTGCCGCAGCACGATGGTTATCCGGAACGGCTGGCGGCGCTGGCCGCCGCGTTGCGCCAGGATGACATCACGGTGGACGCGATCGACCTGCCATTCCCAGTCGCGGACTTCCGCACGCTTCAACAGCAGCTTTGCTACTGGGAAGCCGCCCGCATCGTGATGGTGCCAGGATCCGTGCGGCTGGTGCCGGAACTGGTTGCCCTGCTGGCCCCCTATCGCGACGCCGACGGCACCGCCTATGCCGCCGCTCGCCGGCGACGCCAGGCCTATCAGATGCAGTTCGATACGCTCGCCGGCGACTATGACGCGGTGATGATGGCGTCCGCGACCGGCGCCGCTCCGCCGCTGGCCAGCACGGGCGATGCGGTGATGAACCGGTTCTGGACCGCGCTGCACGTACCGGCGATCAACGTGCCGTTCTGGCGGAGCGACGAGGGCCTGCCGCTTGGGCTGCAACTGGTCGGCGCGCTGGGCACCGATCGCGCGTTGGCCGCAGTCGCGCAATGGTTCCATCAACGAGCCGACCGCGCGCGATGAATTTCCGTCAGTTCGAAGCGCTGCATTGGATCGGCCGCCTGGGCAGTTTCCACGCCGCCGCGCGACATCTGCACACATCGCAGCCCGCCATCTCGGCGCGCATCCGCGAGATGGAGCAGGAACTCGGCGTCACGCTGTTCGACCGATCCGAGCGAAAGGTCCGCCCGACCCCGAAGGGTCACGAGCTGCTGCGCTATGCCGCGCAGATGATGGCGATCGCCGCGGAGATCAGGCAACGCGTCGGCACCCGCGAGGCGCTCACCGGGCGCGTGCGATTGGGCGTACCTTCCATCTCGGCACTGACATGGCTGCCCCGGCTGCTGGAGCAGGTGGCGCGCACCTACCCCGGCCTGATTGTCGAATTCAGTGTCGAATCCAGCGAAGTACTGGCCGAGCAGATGCAGCAAGGCCTGTTGGACGTGGCGGTACTCGCCGGACCTGTGGTGTCGCCGAAGGTGACGGCGGAATCACTCGGGCATGTGGCATTGGCATGGTTATGCAGCCCGCGGCTTGAATTGGCGCCGCGCGTGCTGGGCGCCGCCGACATCGCGCTGTGGCCGGTGATCACGGATCGACCCGGATCGCATCTGCATGGCGCCGCGATGGATTGGTTTCGCGCCGAAGGGGTCGAGCCCGCGCGCCACCACGGCTGCTCCAGCCTGCCCACGCGCATCCAGCTCGCGGTGCAGGCGGTTGGCATCGCATTGGCGTCGCCCTCGGCCGCCAGTCGCGAGCTGTCGCAGGGCACGCTGCGGCTGGTGGAAACGGCGCGGCCGCCACCTTCGCTGGAATATGTGATTGCCTATTCGATGCTCGGGCTGGAGGCGGGCGGCCGCCTGGTCGCCGACATCGCCAAGACGTTGATCGCGCGCAAGCCGGATCTTCAGGCCTATTATTCAGCGATTGGTATCGAGATCGATAACTCAATTTTATCGACTAGCGAGGATTTTGCCGATTTCAACAATTGCGCTTGACCGTTCTGTCGCTGCGTCCTTAGCGTCGGCCGGGCCGGGAAGGACGCGAGCATCATGTGGAACCGCTTTTGGTGGATCGGCGCGGCACTGGCCTTGCTGGCCACGGTGCCTGCGCACGCCTCCGACATTCGCGTCGGTTACTCGCAGGACGCGTTGACGCTGGACCCGGCCAATCCGGGCAATCGCGACACCGAAACGATCATCCGCAACATGTACGACGGCCTGCTGACGCGTGATGCGCAGATGCGCGTGGTGCCGGAACTGGCGGAGAGCTGGAAGCAGATCGACCCGGTGACCTACGAATTCCACCTGCGCCAGGGCGTCAGCTTCCATGATGGCACGCCAATGACCGCCGAGGATGTGAAGTTCACCTTCGATCGGGTGATGAGCGGCAAGATCGGCGGCATGACCAATCCGCGCAAGGACCTGCTCGGCCCGTTGAAGAGCGTCGACATCGTCGATCCGTATACGGTTCGCCTGGTCCTGAGTGCGCCGTGGCCCCTGCTGCCGGCGATGCTGCCATTCCAGGAGATTGTCAGCGAGGCGTTCGTGAAGAAGGTCGGTGACGCCGGCATGGTGACGCAAGAAGACGGCACCGGCGCCTTTCAGCTCAAGGAATGGGTGCGCGGGGACCGCATCGTGATGGATCGTTTCCCCGATTACTACGGCGGCTCGCCGGCGATTCCCCCCGTCGGGCCGGCAAAAGTCGATCGGGTGATCTACAAGGTCATGCCGGACAATGCCGCGCGCGTGGCGGCCTTGCTGGCGGGCGATCTTGATATCATCAACAACTTGCCGGTGACCGCCATCAACCAGGTGCGCGCCAATTCAGACACCACGGTCATGACGGTGAACGGCACGCGCACGTTCTTCCTGGCGATCAACAACAACAAGCCGCCGTTCACCGACGTGCGCGTGCGACAGGCGCTGAACCACGCCGTCGATCGCAAGCTGATTATCGCCAAGCTGATGAACGGGCTGGCGACACCGCTGAATGGCGTGCTCAGCCCCGATGCATTCGGCTTCGATCCGAATTTGCCGGAGTACAAATACGATCCTGCCGAGGCGAAGGCACTGCTGGCACAGGCGGGCGCGTCGAACCTGTCGCTGACGCTGGATACGGATGGGGCATCGAAGGACATCGCCGAAGCCATCGCATCGATGATGTCGCGCAGCGGGATCACCGCGAAGGTGCAGGTGTGGGAGACGGCGGTGATCGTGCCGATCTGGGGCAATGCCGACAAGCGCAAGGACCATGACCTGTTCCTGACGTCATGGGGCAATGCGTCGCTCGATCCATCGGACATCATGATGCCGGCAGTCCATGGCGGTGGCCGCGGCAATCGTGCGGGCTATGAAAACAAGGACGTGGACCAGTTGCTCGACCAGGCGGAACTGGAGACGGACCCGGCGAAACGGCAGGCCCTTTATGGGAAGGTGCAGGAGATGGTGCACGACGACGCACCGTGGGTTTTCCTGTGGCTGCCACAGGATGTGTACGGCGTGTCGAAGCGGCTGGTCGGATTCAAGCCGTCGGCCGACGGGAAGATCTACCTGTCGCGGGTGTCAGTGAAGTGACGCCAGACGCTACGTTCGTCATTCCCGCCAGCCCCGTCGTTCCCGCGAAGGCGGGAATCCATGCAACCCCCGGAGTTTCGCGGGATCTCGCATGGATGCCCGCCTTCGCGGGCATGACGGATCTTGCGCGGGCATGACGGATCTGCGCGGGAATGACGGATGTTTCGCGGGCATGACGGATGCTTCGCGGTCATGATGGATGTTTCCTCAGCATGATGGATCGGCGCGACTGACCATGCGCCTGCTGCAACGCCTGCTGCATCTGATCCCGGTGCTTCTCGGCACAACGCTCGTCGTGTTCGCCATGAGTGCGGCGACACCGGGGGACCCGGTGCAGGTCATGCTGGGCGACCAACGCGTGACGCCCGAGCAAGTGGTGGCGTTGCGACACGACATGGGGCTCGACCTGCCGTGGCCGGAGCGCATGGTCAGCTTCGTCTGGCGCGCCATGCACGGTGATTTCGGCCTCAGCTTTTTCCACCGCCGCCCGGTGATCGACGTGATCGCCGACCGCCTGCCCGCCACCATCGAGTTGACCCTCGCGGCGACATTGCTGGCGTTGGCGATCGGTATTCCACTCGGCCTGTTTGCCGGGGTGCGGCGCGGCAGGCTGAGCGATCGCCTCGCCAGCGTGGCGGCCTTGCTCGGCGTGTCGCTGCCTGGCTTCTGGCTCGGCCTTCTGCTGATGCTGCTGTTCTCAGTGAAGTTGCACTGGTTCCCCGTGTCCGGCCGCAGCGGCTACGGCGACGAACCGCCGACGGTGACGCATCTGCTGCTGATCGACAGTCTGCTGGCCCACGATCCACAGGCGTTCCTCGGCGCGTTGCGCCACATTGCATTGCCGGCGCTGACGCTCGCCTTGCCGATGGCGGCAGTGCTGATGCGCGTCACCCGCGCCGCGGTGATCGACGTGATGCGTACCGACTACGTGCTGTTCGCCGAGGCGAAGGGCCTGTCACGGACACGCGTGCTGGGACTGCACGTGCTGAAGAACGCGTTGGCGCCCACCGTGAGCGTCACCGCGATCGAGATCGGCGCGCTGTTGGGCGGCAACATGATCGTTGAATCGATCTTCGCATGGCCCGGCGTCGGCCGGCTGGTGGTGGAGGCGATCTTCGCGCGCGACTACCCGCTCGTGCAGGCTGCGGTGCTGCTTTACGCCGTGGTGTTCGTGGTGCTGAACAGCCTCGCCGACCTGCTCTACAGCGTGCTCAATCCGCGGATCGCGGCGTGAGCGCGAGCCTCGCCGCCGCATCGCCCACGGCGCTCGGTCTGCGACGGCTGCGCGCCGATCGCGCCAGCACGATCTGCATCGGCGTCATCGTCTTCGCCGGCCTGGTCGCGATCTTCGCGCCACTGATCGCGCCGCACGATCCCGCCGATGCCGATCTGCTGCGGCGCCTGCAGCCGCCGGCGTGGCAGGATGGTGGTGACTGGTCCTATCCGCTCGGCTGCGACGGGCTGGGCCGCGACATGCTGTCACGACTGATTTTCGGCGCGCGCGTCTCGTTGGGGGTGGGCTTTGGCGTCGTGCTGGCGTCCACGGTGATCGGCGCGCTGCTCGGCATGATCGCCGGATTCGCGCGCGGGATGCTGGATGCGGTGGTTTCACGCGTCGCCGATGTGCTGCTGGGATTTCCCTATCTGGTGTTCGCGATCGGTTTGATGGGCATGATGGGCCCCGGCCTGTCCAACATCGTGCTCACGCTGGTGCTGAAGGAATGGGTCGTGGCCTTCCGCGTCGCCCGCGGCGAAACGCTGGGGGCACGGGAACTGGATTACGTCGAGTCGGCACGTGCCATCGGCTGCCGCCCGTTGCGCATTCTGCGCGGTGAAATCCTGCCCAACATCCTGTCCCCGGTGCTGGTCGTCGCGACGATCCGCATCGCCCAGGTGATCATCATGGAATCGAGCCTGTCCTTCCTGGGATTGGGCGTGCAGCCGCCGGCGGTGTCGTGGGGCGCGATGGTGGCCGACGGGCGCGAATATCTTGCCGACGGCTGGTGGGTCGCGACGCTGCCGGGCTTGGCGATCCTGATCGTCGTCGTGGCGATCAATCTCGCGAGCCAGGGTGCGCGCGAGGCGTTCGATCCGCGAATCCACCGATGACCGCTGCCATTCTGAGCATTCGCGATCTCAGCGTCGCATTCCATGGCGACACCGGCGTGGGCTACGCGGTGAATGGCGTCGATCTGGATGTGCGCCGTGGCGAATGCCTTGGCGTCGTGGGCGAGTCAGGATCAGGCAAGACGGTTACATTCCTTGCCACCCTGGGCCTGCTGCCGGCGGCGGCACGCATCACGGCGAGCCGGCTGTCGTGGCAGGGCACGGATTTGCGCGGTCTGTCGCCCGCCGGATGGCGCGCGCTGCGTGGGCGCGACATCGCGTTGACGATGCAGGACGCGCTGACGGCGCTCAACCCCGCGCTGACCGTCGGCACGCAGATCATTGAGGTGTTGGCGGCGCACGGCGATCTGCCATCCGCCGCCGCGCGCCGCGCACGGGCCGCGGAGCTGCTGCGGTTGGTCGGTATCGCCGACCCGCCGCGACAGTTGCGCGCCTATCCGCATGAGCTGTCCGGCGGCATGCGGCAGCGCGTGATGATCGCGGTGGCGCTGGCCTGCGGGCCGAAGCTGCTGATCGCGGACGAACCCACGACCGCGCTTGACGTGACGGTGCAGGCGCAGGTGCTGGAGCTGCTAGACGCGCTGCGGGCGGAGCTGGGACTGAGCCTGGTGCTGATCACGCATAACCTCGGTGTGGTGTCGGCGCATTGTGACCGCGTGGCGGTGATGTACGCGGGACAGGTGGTCGAAACAGGTCCCGCCGCGCAGGTCATTGCTAGTCCGGCGCATCCCTATACGGCCGGCGCTGTTGGAGTGCCTGCCCCGCCTGGACCGGCTGGATGTGCCGCTGCGGCCGATTGCCGGTGGCCTTCCCGATCTGATGCATCCACCCACCGGCTGCCGGTTCGCGGCCCGCTGTGCCGCGCACGTCGACGCCTGTGATCGGCCGCAACCAATGCACACGCTGCGGGAGGAGCGGGCCGCGCGCTGCCATCTCGCGAGCGCCGCATGACAGCGGCCCTTGGTGCTCCCCTCGTCGCGTTGCACGGGGTCAGCCGTCGGTTCGCGGTTCGCCGCACGTCTGCCGGATGTCATGGCTCGCCGTCCCGTCGCTTTCGTGCGCGCGGTCGACCGCGTCGACCTGACGATCGCACGCGGTGAGTGCCTGGGCCTGATCGGCGAAAGCGGCTGCGGCAAATCGACGCTCGGCCGTCTCGCGTTGCGTCTGCGCGAACCCAGCGCGGGCAGCGTCTGTTTCGACGGCGTCGATCTCGCCAGTCTCGATGCACGCGCCCTCGCGGCCCTGCGTCCGCGCATGCAGATCGTTTTCCAGGACCCTTATGCATCGCTGAACCCGCGCCGTAACGTGGAGCAGATCGTCGGCCTGCCGCTTCGCCTGCACACCAGCCTTGCCGCCGCGGAACGCCGCGCGCGGGTGACCGAGGCGCTGGAATGGGTCGGCCTCGGCGCCGCGCATCTTCACCGCTATCCGCACCAGTTCTCCGGCGGCCAGCGCCAACGCATCGGCATCGCCCGCGCGCTCGTGCTGCATCCCGAGTTTGTCGTGTGCGATGAGCCCGTCTCCGCCCTCGACGTTTCGGTGCAGGCGCAGATCATCGAGCTGCTGGCCGGCCTGCGCCGCAAGCTTGGCCTGGCGTATCTGTTCATTTCCCATGATCTCGCCGTGGTCGCGCATGTCAGCGACCGCATCGCGGTGATGTATCTTGGCCGTATCGTCGAGCTTGGCCCGGCGCGCGACGTCGTCCGCGCGCCACGCCATCCCTACACGCGCGCGTTGCTGTCCGCGGTGCCGGATGTCCACGCCACGCGCTCCGGCCGTACGCGGTTGGCGGGCGAGCCACCCTCGCCGCTGCATCCGCCCAGCGGCTGCGCTTTCCATCCGCGCTGCCCGCACGCCCAGGATATCTGCCGCCGCACGCCGCCTCGCCTGACCGAAGTCGCATCCGGTCATGTTGCCGCGTGCCATTTCGCGGACTCCCTGATCCCGATACCAGCACGACTGGAGACTGTTCCATGAAGTCGATGAAAATCATCTCGCCGAACGGCCATCTTGGCTTCGCGCCGCTGAAGCCCGAGAGCTTCGCGATCGGTGTCGATGCGGGGCCGGACTATATCGGCGCGGACTCCGGCAGCGACGATGTCGGCCCGGTTCCGTTGGGTTCCGATACCTCGACCAGCCCCGTCGGTTGGCAGACGCACGATCTGGAGCAGATGCTGCTGGCCTCGCGCCGCATCGGCGTGCCGATGATAATCGGCTCGGCCGGCGATACCGGCAGCAACAGCCGCGTTGACCTGTATCTCGGCATCATCCGCGAGCTGGCGCGGAAGCACGGGCTCAGGCCGTTCAGGCTCGGCTGGTATTATTCCGACGTGCCGAAGCAGCGTCTGCGCGCGGCGATCGAGAATGGCGAGGAAATCGCCGGCCTCGACGGCCGTGCGTCGCTGACGTTGCAGGAGCTCGAGGCGACCGACCGCATCGTCGCCATGGCGGGCGTGCATCCGTATATCAAGCTGCTGCAACAGGGCGCCGATGTAATCATCGGTGGCCGCAGCAGCGACTGCGCCGTGTTCGCCGCACCTGCCATCCACCATGGCTTTCCCGAATCGCTTGCCTACTATCTCGGCAAGGTGCTGGAGTGCGCGTCGTTTTGCGCCGAACCTTACGGTGCCAAGGAAACCGTGCTGGGTGAGATCACCAGCGACGATGTGCGCGTCACCGCGATGCACCCGGAACAGCGCTGCACCATCGCCTCGGTTGCCGGGCATGCGATGTATGAACGGTCCAATCCGTTCTTCGAGTATGTCGCCGGCGGGCGGCTGAATATGACCAACTGCAATTATCAGCAGGTCGATCCGCGCACCACGCGCATCACCGGTCCGACTTTCGAGCCCGCGCCCGAGTTCCGCGTCAAGCTGGAAGGCTCGGGCAAGGTGGGAGAACGCTATGTCGGCCTGGTGGGGATTCGCGACCCTTATTCCGTTGCCAATGTGGATCGCATGATCGACTGGGCGAAGCAGCAGGTGCGCGAGGCTTTCGGCAACGCGCAGTACGAGCTGCATTACACGGTGTATGGCCGCGACGGCGTGATGGGCGCGATGGAACCCAGGCATGACCGGCCGCCACATGAAATCGCGGTCCTGGTGCAGGGCGTCGCGCCCAGCAGGGAAATGGCCGAGGAAGTCACGCTGATCGGCACCCGGCAGATGTTCTATGCCCGCCTGCCGGAGGTGAAGGGCACCGCGGGCTCTGTTGCCTTTCCGTTGGACGAAGTGATGCGCGCCAGCCCGGCCTATCGCTGGACGGTCAACCACACCTATGCGGTGCCGGATGGCCTCGCGCTGCATGAAACGCATCTCGAAACGGTAGGAGCCTAGATCCCACCATGGCCAAGACCCTCGCCCAGTTGGCAAAGACCGTCCGCAGCAAGAATGCCGGGGTGGACAAGATCACCTTCGACATCATCTTCCACGACCGCTCAACCTATGAGCATGTGAAACAGGCCAAGGTGTTGACGCGCGAAACCATCACCGCGCTGTATAACATTCCGGACTCGCGCATTTCCGACTTTGTCGAATTCGACCCCGGCTGCGCGATCAAATTCACCATCTACCGCAGCACGCCAAGCGGCAGCGCCGGAGACCCGGACATTTTTGGCGCGCAACAATATGCGCCATTGCTCGGTATCGAGGTGCCCGATTGCCTGGATTCCCGCTTGCGCGGGAATGACGAACGTAACGCGGTAGTCACGCCCTGAGCCGGCACGCGGAGGTTCCGTTCCCCTCTCCCCCGCGCTTGCGGGGGAGAGGCTGGGTGAGGGGGGCCGTCCCCAGGTCAGGTCACCAGATTTGCCGCGCCCAGCAATTGCCGCAGCCGATTGGCTCCCGCGGCACCTTTCAACGCTTCCCGCCAGCTCGCCTCCGCGACCCGCTGATGCGCGGCGATCGCCTCGTCCGCTCCGGTGATCATGGCGACCCCGGTCTGCGCGGTGGACTGGGCATCGGGACGGAACGGATTGATCGCCAGACTGACACGATCGCGGGCGCGCAGGACCATGAAGTGCGAGCTCGGCTCTGGGCCGGTCAACAGGCCGAATTGCAGCCCCATCGGCTCGGCCTCCATCAGGGCGGCCATGTTCTCGACCTCGGTTTCGGCGACCTGACGGCACATCCGCCGGACCCGTTCAGAGACCGCCAGTCCCGCCGCGATCCCGGTTTCCAGCATCTTGCGCACCGAGTTGACCGGGACGATGCAGATGATCCCCGGCCGCCGCATCGAGTACATGCGCTTGCGGGCGGCGAGTATGCCGAGCACCTGGTCGCCCTGCGTACGCACGATCGCACGGTCTCCGGCGCCCTGCGCGGCAAATTCGTTGTACGCCTCGGCCAGCGCCGCATCGTAGGTATCCGACGTGGTCAGGTAACAGACCGGACCGAACACCTGAAGCACCTGATCGGCGGTTTCCTCGATCTGGCGCAGCCGCTCAAAATAAGCGATCGGTCGGTTATAATATTCGACGCCGATACCCAGCAGCGAGAGCGGTGAGATTTTCAGCAGTTCCGCCAGTCGCTTGACCGTATCGAGCTTGATGACCTCGCCTTTTTCATAGCGGTACAGCGCCGCGCGAGACACGCCCAGGCGCGCCGCGATCTCCTCCGCGCGCAGGCCGGATTCAAGCCTGTAGGCCCGGAGCTGCTGCCCGATCTCCGTGAACCGCATAGACATCGAAAATACCCCGCCCCCAGCCCCGAGTCGCGAGAACGCGATATCTCTCACGATTCGGTGATAAGGTGAAAGTAAACGGTAAAGCTGCCGAAAATCAACCTTTTCTCGACGCCAGCTGGGCTGTGCGTTATTTTTTGTCGCGCAGAGAAAATCCTGCGAGGCCTTCGATCGCCTGCACCATGGCCGAATGGTCCAGGTCGGCCCCGCCATGCGCCGCGCAGGACGCAAACATCTGCTGCGCCACCGCCGTGTTCGGCAACGCAAGCTCCAACTCCCGGGCGGCCGACAGCGCCAGGTTCAGATCCTTCTGGTGCAACCGAATGCGGAACCCAGGGTTGAACGCGCCATTCAGCATTCGCTCCCCATGGACCTCCAGAATGCGGGAGGATGCGAACCCGCCCATCAGCGCGGCCCGTACCTTGGCCGGGTCCGCCCCTGCCTTGGCCGCGAACACGAGCGCTTCCGATACTGCCTGTATATTCAGCGCGACGATGATCTGGTTCGCCACCTTGCACGTCTGCCCGTCGCCGTTCTGCGGGCCGACATGGGTGATGTTCTTTCCCATCGCCTCGAACAACGGCTTCGCCCGGGCGAAGGCGGCGTCCGGGCCGCCGACCATGATGGTCAGCGTCGCCTGTTTGGCGCCCACTTCGCCACCGGACACCGGCGCGTCGAGATAATCGCATCCCTTGGCATTGATTTTGTTGGCAAACTCTTTGGTTGCGATCGGGCTGATCGACGACATGTCGATCACCAGCGCGCCGTGCTTCAGCCCGTGCGCTGCGCCATGCTCGGCGAACAGCGCCTGCTCCACGTCCGGTGTGTCCGGCACCATCAGGATCACCACCTCCGACCTGGCCGCGACGGCGTGGTTGTTGCCAACCACTTCGGCCGCGGACCGCACTTCCTCGGTCAGGCTCTTGCGGTCGGGGACCACCAGTTCGTGCCCGGCTTTCTTCAGATTGAGCGCCATCGGGCGTCCCATGATGCCGAGGCCGATGAATCCGATCTTCATGTGTTTTGTCCCCTGTTCATGCACTCAATGGCGGGCACGGTTGCAAACGACCGCGTCACTGCGTCATTCCCGCTTTCGCGGGAATGCACGGCGAGTGACGCGGGAATGACGGCTTTCGCGCGCCCTAATCCCGTCCCGCCAGCCGCTTCAGCCAGCCCAGCCCGGCTTCGGTTTCCCCGGCCGGGCGATACTCGCATCCCACCCACCCGCGATAGCCCAGCGCATCCATCCGCCGGAACACGTACTCCCACCCGATCTCGCCGGTACCCGGCTCGTTGCGCGCCGGCACGTCGGCGATCTGCATGTGCGCGATTACCGGCATATGCAGCTCCATCCGCTTGGTGATGTCGCCCTCGGTCACCTGCACATGGTACACGTCGAACTGCAGCCCCAGCCGATCGCGCCCGATCGCCTCCACGAAGCCGGCGCCCTGCGCCTGCGTGTTGAGGAAATAGCCCGGCATGTCGCGATGGTTGATCGGCTCGATCACCACCTTCACCCCCGCCGGGTGCGCCTGCTCCGCCGCCCAGGCCAGGTTCGCCGCATACACGCCGCCCGCCGTCACCGCCGACACGCCGGACGGCACGATCCCGGCCATGCAATGCACCAGCTTGCAGCCCAGCGCCTCGGCATACTCGACGGCCTGCTTCACCCCGTCGCGGAACTCCTTCTGCCGGCCCGGCAGGCTGGCCAGCCCGCGCTCGCCCTTCGCCCAGTCGCCCGGCGGCATGTTGAACAGCGCCTGCGTCAGCCCGTTCGCGTCCAGCCGGCGGCGGATCTCGGCGGCGGGAAACTCATAGGGGAACAGGAACTCCACGCCCTTGAACCCGGCCCGCGCCGCGGCGTCGAACCGGTCGAGGAACGGCTTTTCGTTGAACATCATGGACAGGTTGGCGGCGAAACGTGGCATGGCGACCTCTCCCGCTAAGCGGCGCCGGAGAGTAGAAGCGCGCCGGAGCATTGAAAAGCCGGGGGACGGTTTCCGCGGCGCAACCGGCTTCAAGGGGGAAGTCATATCCGAACGCGTTCTTCTTGGGGTGTTGCTCGGTGGGCTCGCGGTCGGCTGCCTTCTCGTCCTGTACCCGTTCTTTTCGGCGATTCTCTGGGCCGCGATCCTCAGCTACACCACCTGGCCGGTGTTCGAGTGGCTGCGTGTCCGCCTGCGCCTCGGGCGATCCGCCGCGGCGCTGCTGATGGTGCTGCTGACGGCGGTCGTGCTTGTGCTGCCGCTCGGGCTCGCGGCGCCCGAGAGCGCCTCCGACGTGATGCACCTGCGGCACACCATCGAGCACGCGCTGCATGAGGGCCTGCCCGCGTCACCCGCCTGGCTGCACGGATTCCCCATCATCGGCCCGGGCCTTGCCGACCTGTGGGACAGTTGGGCCGCCGATATCAGTGAGGCCGTATCGGCCCTTCGCCCCTATCTCGGTATCGTCCTGGAAGGATTGCTGCATCTGCTGCTCGGCATTGCCAGCGGCGTGCTGATGTTCGTCCTGGCGCTGTTCATCGCCTTTTTCTTTTACCTGTATGGCGAGCCGATCGCCGAGCGGATGCGGGCGATCCTGTTGCGCATCGCCGGGCCGCGCGGCGACCGGGTGTTGACCATGATCGGCCTCACCGTGCGTGGCGTGGTGTTCGGGCTGCTTGGGACCGCGCTCCTGCAAGGCGTGCTGGTTGGCATCGGGCTGGAGCTTGCCGGCGTGCCCCGGCCGGTGATGCTGGGCGCTCTTGCCGGGTTCATTTCGGTGTTCCCGGTCGGCGCCCCGGTGGTCTGGGTGCCCGCCGCTCTGTGGCTGCTCTCCACCAACCATCTTGGGCACGGCCTGTTCCTGGCAGCCTGGGGCCTGATCTTCGTGTCCGGCATGGACAGTATAGTGCGGCCCTGGCTGATCTCCCGCGGGTCGGAGCTGCCGTTCCTGCTCACCGTTCTCGGCGTGCTGGGCGGCGCGGTGGCGTTCGGTTTGCTGGGGATCTTCCTGGGGCCGGTGCTGCTCGGGGTCGGCTACACGCTCGCCAACGAATGGGCCGGCGAGCCGCTGCCCGTACCTGACGAAACAGGACGCCCCGGGCATAAAGGCCGCTGGGATGAATACCAAACGGCATCGAGTGTGACCCATGTTCGGCATCCCCGCGCCAGCGAGACCCCACGCGACCCTCCGGAATTCCGCGGTTTTCGGCTGGATGCCCGCCTTCGCGGGCATGACGACGGCGCGGCATGACGGGACGGGCGCGGGCATGACGCGACGGGCGCCCGATGTAAGGCCGCTGGGATAAAGGATCGCCGATGATCGCCTTCATCATCTCTCGCATCCTGCAAGCCATTCCGGTCCTGCTGGCGGTCGGCGCCATATCCTTTGCGATGTTCGCCTTCGTCGGCGACCCGGTCGCCACCATGCTGGGCCAGGACTACACCGAGGCGCAACGCGTGGCACTGGTGCATCAACTCGGCCTCGATCAGCCGTTTTTCGTGCAGTACGTGAAGTATCTGTGGGCCGCGCTGCACGGCAATTTCGGCCTCAGCTACCGGCTGGCGCAGCCGGTCTCGTCGCTGATCGCCGACCGGCTGCCGGCCACGCTGGAACTGGCCGTCACCGCCTCGGTCCTGGCCGTCCTGGTCGGCGTGCCGATGGGCGTCTACGCCGGGATCTACCGTAATTCCTGGATCTCCCGCCTGTTCATGACCGTCAGCCTGGTCGGGGTTTCGCTGCCCACCTTCCTGATCGGCGTGCTGCTGATCCTGGTGCTTTTCCGTCTGGCTCGGCTGGCTGCCAAGCTTCGGCCGCGGCACCGTGGTGCGGATCGGCTGGTGGACCACCGGCTTGCTGACCTGGAGCGGGATCAAGGCGCTGATCCTGCCGGCCATCACGCTGGGGCTGTTCCAGATGACACTGATCATGCGCCTGGTGCGCGCCGAGATGCTGGAGGTGCTGCGCTCCGACTACATCAAGTTCGCCCGCGCCCGCGGCCTGCGCAACCGCACCATCAATTTCGGCCACGCGTTGAAGAACACGCTGGTGCCGGTGATCACCATCATCGGCCTGCAGCTCGGCGGTGGTGGCGTTCTCGCTGGTCACCGAGACCGTGTTCCAGTGGCCCGGCGTCGGCCTGCTGTTCGTCCAGTCGGTCGCCGTCGCCGACATCCCGGTGATGTCGGCCTACCTGCTGCTGATGGGCCTGGTGTTCGTGGTGATCAACCTGGTGGTCGATCTGCTCTATTTCGCGGTCGATCCGCGGCTGCGCATCGGTCGCGCGGCGCTGGCGGCCCGATGAGCGGCGGCGGTGCGCCGGTCGCCTGCGGCGCGCGCGCGACAGCGACCTGCTGTACAGCTTCCGCCATTCTCCGGTGGCGATGATCGCCACCGCGGTGGGCTGGTGTGATCGGCGGCGCCGTGTTCGCGCCCTGGCTGGCGCCGCACGATCCGTTCGACATCGCCAGCCTCAGCCTGCTCGACAGTTTCAAGCCGCCGTTCTGCTGGCGGATGGCGGAAGCTGGGCCAGTCCGCTCGGCACCGACGACCAGGGCCGCGACATGCTGTCCGCGCATCATGTACGGCACGCGGATCAGCCTGCTGGTCGGCGCCAGCGCGGTGCTGTTCGCGGTCGCGGTCGGGCATCGCCGTCGGGCTGCTCGCCGGCTATGCGGGCGGCATCGTCGGACGCGGCTGCTGATGCGGGTGGCCGACGTGCAACTGACCTTTCCCGCCATCCTGATGGCGCTGCTGGTCGATGGCGTGATCGGCGCGCGTGCTGCCGAGACCCGTCCATGACCGGATGCAGATCTACGTCATCGTGTTCGCCATCGGCATCAGCCGCTGGCCGCAGTTCGCCCGCACCGTGCGCGGCTCCACCCTGGTCGAGCGCGGCAAGGATTATGTCGATGGCCGCGCGGGTGATCGGGGTGTCCTCGGCCCGTATCATGGTCAGCCACATCCTGCCCAACGTCCTCGGGCCGGTGCTGGTGATCGGCACGCTCGACGCTCGGGCCTGGCGATCCTGGACGAGGCGACGCTGTCCTTCCTCGGCGTCGGCCTGCCGCCGACGCAGCCCTCGCTGGGCACGCTGATCCGCATCGGCAACGACTTCCTGTTCAGCGGCGCAATGGTGGGTGACGATCTTTCCCGGCGTCGCACTGGTGCTGATGGTGCTGGCGATCAACCTGCTGGGCGACTGGCTGCGCGACGCGCTGAACCCGAGGCTGCGTTGAGCGTCGTGATCCGAGGGCAGCCGTAATGCCCCTGCTGGACGTCCGCGATCTGACCGTCGAGTTTCCCACCCGCCGCGGGACCGCTGCGCGCGCTGGACCGCGTGTCCTTCGCCATCGATCCGGCGAGGTGCTGGGCGTGGTCGGCGAAAGCGGCGCCGGAAAGTCGCTGACCGGCGCCGCCATCATCGGCCTGCTGGAGCCGCCCGGCCGCATTGCCGGCGGACAGGTGCGTGCTGGACGGCAACCGCATCGACAATCTGCCGCCCGAGAAGCTGCGCCCGATCCGCGGCACGCCAGATCGGCGCCATCTTCCAGGACCCGCTGACCACGCTGAACCCGCTCTACACGGTCGGCCGCCAGCTTATCGAGACCATGCAGACCCATCTGCCGATCGGCGACGCCGAGGCCCGCCGGCGCGCCATCGCGCTGGCTGGAGGAGGTCGGCATCCCCGCCGCGGCCAGCGCATCGACGCCTATCCGCATGAATTCTCCGGCGGCATGCGCCAGCGCGTGGTGATCGCGCTTGCGCTGTGCGCCGAGCCGCGGCTGGTGATCGCCGACGAACCCACCACGGCGCTCGATGTCTCCATCCAGGCGCAGATCATCACCCTGCTGAAACGGCTCACCCGGGAGCACGGCACCTCGGTCATGCTGGTCACCCACGACATGGGCGTGATCGCCGAGACCGCCGACCGCGTGGCGGTGATGTATGCCGGCCGCATCGTGGAGATCGGCCCGGTCGCCGAGGTGGTCAAGCATCCGGCGCATCCCTACACCGGAAGGCTTGATGGGCAGCATCCCCTCGCTGGAGCACCGCGTCGACCGGCTGCGCCAGATCGACGGCGCGATGCCGCGGCTGAACGCCATCCCGCCGGGCTGCGCCTTCAATCCGCGCTGCCCGAAGGTGTTCGACCGCTGCCGGGTGGAGCGTCCCGACCTGCTGGATGCCGGCAGCACGCGCGCCGCCTGTTGGCTGTACGCCCGCGTGGACGCGCCGGCGCATGCCTGAGGCGCCGCTGTCCGTTCCGGTGGTGACTGCCCCGATGCTGGAGGCGGACCGGGTCTCGCGCGTTGTTCGACGTGTCCACGCCCCGGCTGCAACGCCTGCTGACCGCGGAATCGCACGCTGTGCTGCGCGCGGTGGACGACGTAGCGTTCGCCATCCCGCGCGGCACCACGCTGTCGCTGGTTGGCGAATCCGGCTGCGGCAAATCCACCGTGGCGCGGCTGGTCGTCGGGCCTGCTGCGGCCATCCGCTGGCGAGATCCGCTTCGAGGGCCAGCCGCTGACCGCGGCACGCGCCGCAGCCAGCGCTGCGGCGACGCATGAACATGATTTTCCAGGACCCGTACGCGTCGCTGAATCCGCGCTGGCGGGTGCGCGACATCGTGGCCGAACCGATCCGCACATTCGGGCTGCTGCGCGGCGCCGACGGTGCGTGACCGCGTCGCCGCGACTGCTGGAGCAGGTCGGGCTGGCGGTGTCCGACGGCGAGCACTATCCGCACGAATTTTCCGGCGGCCAGCGCCAGCGCATCTCCATCGCCCGTGCGCTGTCCAGCGAGCCGGAATTCCTGGTCTGCGACGAGCCGACCAGCGCGCTCGATGTTTCGGTGCAGGCGCAGATACTGAACCTGATGCGCGACCTGCAGGTGCGGCTCGGCCTGACCTACTTGTTCATCAGCCATAATCTGGCCGTGGTCCGGCACATGTCGGACCGGCTGGGGGTGATGTATCTCGGCCGCATCGTCGAAATGGGTCCGGGCGAAACCGTGTTCCGCACGCCGCGGCATCCGTACACGCGGCTGCTGCTGGACGCGATTCCCGATCTGGAGATGATCGGCCGCCCCCGCACGCCGGTCGGCGGCGAGGTGCCGAGCCCGATCGAGCCGCCGCCGGGCTGCCCGTTCCATCCGCGCTGCCCGCTGGCGAACCAACGCTGCCAGGTCGAAAAGCCCCCCTACACCCAGGCCGGCGAGACCTTGGTCGCCTGTCACGCGGTGGCGGAAAACCGGCTGCCGGACGCATGAACGAAGACGAGGAGCCACCGCCGTCGCGACGTGGCGCGCTGATTGCAATGGCGGTGATCGCGATCGCGCTGGTGGCGGTCATTTACATGGTGCAGCGGCTGCATGACGCATCGGCAATACAGGACTGCGTCATGTCCGGGCGGACCAACTGCGCCCGCATCGAAACGCCCCCGAGATAGCGCGCCCGCGTGGGTTCGCGCGCCGCGCCCGCCATGCTAACAACTGTCCAACAATCAGGAGGAAGCGATGCATACGATCACCCGGCGTGCCGTGCTTGGTAGCGCCGTTGCCACGTCAGCCCTGCCGTCCATTCGCCGGGCCGGGGCGGCCGCGCCGGTGCAGATGATCAGCCACCGGTTCCCGGCCCTGGAGTATATCGCCGAGAAGATGCGCACGGCGATCCCCGGCGTGGAGGTCAACACCCAGCTCATGCCGTTCGACAAGGCGCTGGAGCTGGCGACCATCGCGTTTTCCGCCAAATCCAGCACGCCGGACATCATCTATGCCAACGACAGCACGTTCCTGACCTTCGCGAAGAATGGCTGGATCCGTCCGCTGGATGATTTGTGGGAGAAGCACAAGGAGGAATTCGACCTTGATGATTTCACGCCGACCGTGCGGAAGGAACGCTTCTGGCAGGGGCATCAATGGGCGGTGCCATCGACCAGCAACGTGATGCTGTTCTTCTATCGCAAGGACCTGTTCGACAAGGCCGGCAAGCAGCCGCCGACAACCTTCGTCGAGTACCGCGACCTGGCGAAATCGTTCAACACGCCGCTGCGCGCCGGCACCATCAGTTGCCAGCGTCCGGTCGACGCGGCGTTGAATGAATGTTCCTGGTACATCAATGCATTGGGCGATGGCTGGTTCGACGACAAATGGCATCCGCTGTTCAACGACCCCAAGGGCGTCGCCGCGATCGAGATGCTGAAAGAGATCACCCGTTACGCCCAGCAGGGCTTCACCAACGCGGCCAACGACGAATGCATGATCGCGTTGCAGCAGGATACCGCGGCGATGGGCCTGCAATGGGCGACACGGGCGCTGGCGATGGATGATCCCAACAAGTCGCGCGTGGTCGGAAAGATCGATTGGTCGGTGCCGCCGCAGGGCCATGTGCCGTTCGGCGGTGACGGCTACTGCATCTCGGCGTTCACCAAGCAGGACCCCGACCTGCTGTTCCGCATCCTGGCCACCGCGACCAGCAAGCAGAACCTGCGCGGCGCCGCCGGCCTGATGGTGCCCACGCGGACATCCATGCTGGAAGACCCGGAATTGAAGAGCAAATATCGCTTCTACCCTGCCTCGCTCGCCGCGCTGGCGGTCGGCCAGACCTATCCGCGGCTGCCCGAGTTTTATTCGATCGGGGATTTCGTCACCCGCCGGATCCAGCAGGCGCTGACCGGCGAAATGGCCGTCAAACCCGCGCTCGACGCCGCCGCCGGCGAGACCGAGACTTTCCTGAAAGGTCACGGCTATTACCAGTGACGGGATCGCTGCAACCGCTGCATTGCCGGCCGCGCGGCGCGGCGCGCGTCGCCGCCGCGGCCGGGTTGGATCGCATTCCAGCGCCTGGCTGTTCCTGCTGCCCAGCGGCGCCGTGCTGGCCACCGTGCTGCTGTTCCCGCTCGGCTACGCGATCTATCTGAGCCTGTTCAACTACGACCTCGGCGCCGGCATCGAGCAGTTCATCGGCCTGGGCAACTACACTGCGTTGCTGAACGAGGCGCGGTTCTGGAGTTCGCTGCAGCGGACGGTGCTTATCGTGGCCGCCGCGGTCACGCTGGAGTTCAGCCTCGGCCTGCTGATCGCCTATGGGCTTTATCGTCTGACCTTTGCCGTCCGCACGCTGAACCTGCTGCTGTTCATGCCCAGCGTCATCACGCCGGTGGTGGCGGCGCTGTTCCTGCGCTGGATCTTCATGGGTCGCTGGGGGCTGCTGTCCGGCATCCTGATCAGCTTCGGAATATTCCCACCCGACTTCCTGGGCGACCCTGGCTGGGCGCGCGCCACCGTGGTGCTGGCGGATGCCTGGCAGTTCACTCCGTTCATGATCCTGGTGCTGTTCGCCGGCCTGAACACGGTCGACCAGAGCCAGACCGAGGCAGCGCAGATCGACGGCGCCGGTCCGTTCACGCTGCTGTTCCGCATCATGGTACCGGCGATCAAGCCGCTGATCCTGTTCGTGCTGGCGATCCGGCTGATGGATGCGTTCCGCTTCTTCGACCAGATCTACGTGCTGACCGCCGGCGGCCCGGGCACCGCCACCGAGACGATCACCATGTACACCTACGCGTTGGCTTTCCGTCTGCTGCAAGTGGGGAAGGCGTCGGCGCTTGGCGTGCTGACCCTGCTGATCGTGGCGGCCGCGATCGCGCTGATGATCGCGACGCTGTACCGGCGGGAGAAAGGTGCGTTCTGATGCGACCGGGCCTGCGCACGCAGCTTCCGCTGTTTCTGGCGCTGTGCGCCTTCACGGCGGTGAACCTGATACCGATCGTCTGGGCGGTGCTGACCTCGTTCAAGCAGCCGGTGGACGCCTTCGCCGTGCCGCCGGAGCTGATCTTCCATCCCACCTTCCAGTTCCATTACCAGGTCTGGGTGGAGAAGGCGTTCTGGCACTATCTGATCAACAGCGTGATCGTCTCCGCCAGCACGGTGGTGGTATCGGTTTCGATCGGTACCATGGCGGCGTACGGCCTGTCGCGGCTGGTCAGCCGTACTTCGCGCGGCGTGCTGTTCGGCATCCTGTCGATGCGCATGTTCCCGCATATATTGCTGGCGATCCCGTTCTTCGTGCTGGCGAAATGGCTCGGGCTGATCAACACTTATCCGGCGCTGATCCTGGCGCTGATCGCCATCAACCAGCCGTTCACCATCTGGCTGATGCGCAGCTTCTTCGTCGATGTGCCGCGCGACCTGTATGAGGCCGCCGAGATCGACGGCTGCAACGCCTGGCAGGTGTTCGCGCGCGTCGCCTTGCCGGTGGTGCGCCCGGGGCTGTGGGTGACCGCGTTGTTCAGCCTGTTGCTGGCTTACAACGAGTTTCTGCTCAGCCTGGTGCTGACCGGTCCGGCAACCAGACCCTGCCGGTGGCGCTGGCGCAATACGGCGCCGAGGATATCAACTACTGGACCCTGTCAGCCGCGGCGGCGGTGGGCATCATGCTGCCGATCGTGGTGTTCATGATGTTCATGCAGCGCCATCTGGTGCGCGGGCTGGTGATGGGCGCGGTGAAGGGTTGAATCTGCCGCGCAATATTCCTGGACGGCAAGGCTGCATTGCGCGATAAATAAGCTTTCTATCCAGGAATGAACTTGTGCCCACAGTGAGCTGGATCGGCAGCAACGGCGACTGGTCCGGACCCGCGAACTGGGACAGCGGCACGGTGCCGGGGCCCGCCGATGATGTCGAAATCGGCGGTGCGGTCGTCACGCTCGGCACGGTAGCGGTCGTCAGTTCGCTTACCCTGGATGGTGGCAGCCCGGTGACTGCCGAGCTGGATGTTACCGGCAGCCTGGCGACAGACACGCTGATGATCGGCGAGGGACTGCTGAACCTCGAAAATGTCGCCTCTTATGACGGCGGCACGATCACGCTGACCGCCTACGACGAGTTTGGCGTGGAACTGGCGCCAAGCCGGATCGAGATCAACAGTGTCCTGGCGCTGGGCGCGGGTGAACTGCTGTTGGACGAATCCAACACGAACGACCTCTTCGGCACCGGGACGCTGGTGAACCAGGGCACCATTTCCCTGCCTGATGCTGAAGCGCTGCTCGCCAACTCGCTGCTGATCCAGCCTGCCTCCTTCAGCAACAGCGGCGTCGTGGCGATCGGCAGCAACGGCACGCTGGCGTTCGGGTCGAGCACTCAGTTCAGCAACACCGGCACAATCGCACTGGCCGCCAGCGGGGTGCTGGTCGCGTGGCTCGATTCCGGGATTGCCGACATTCCAGGCGCCAAGGGCAGCATTGTCAATAACGGAGGCACGGTGCTGTTGGGGCTGAACGGCACGATCGATAACAGCGGAACCACGTTCGATCTTGGCCAGGCGAACGCGGCCGGCGTCACCGGCTTTGCCGGGTTGCTGCACGAGGGGACTGTCAATCCGGACGGCGGGACGATCTATTTTGCCGGCGCCACTCTGGATGCGGTGACGTATGCGGGCACGCTGCAGCCGTCCGCCGGATCTACGTTGTACGTGGAGAACGGGATTTCGGTCACCGCGCCGGACGGCGGCACGGCTTTGATCGATCTCAGCGGCACCATCGGGACCAGTGAAATCGCTTCGGTCATGCAGGGAGTTTCTCGGGTCAGTGCACCGCAACTCGTCCAACTCGAATTCCTGGATAATGAGACGCTGAACGACGTCAGCATCATCGCCGGCGTGATCCGGGCTGATGCCGCGCTCACGCTGGGGTCGGCCGTTGAGCTGACATTTTCTCCCGGATTTGATGAGTTATCTGCGGCGACCACGTTGGTGAATAACGGCACGATCCGCGTTCCGGACGTGACCTTCAGCGAAACCGATGACAGCATTACCGCCGCCGCGTTCATCAATGCCGGCCAGATTTCCATTGGTGCTCATGACATTGTTGCTGTCATAACCCCGATATTTGAGAACTCGGGCGGCATAACCATCGGGTCCGGCGCCAGCTTGTCGGTCAGCCTGCAAGCAACGCTGTCTGATCTGCCGGCGTATCTTGGCAGCATCGGCAACGATGGTGGCACCTACTCTGTCACGCTGATCGGTACGATCGACAATGCCGGCACTGTGTTCGATGCTGCCGTTGCGAATGCCGAGAGCGTCACCGCGATATCGGCCCTGTTGCAAGGCGGCAGCCTGGTTGCGAACGACGGGACTCTCGGATTTGGTTTCGGCACCACGCTGGACGGCGTGACCGTTCTGGGACCGATGGAGCTGTCCGGTGACAACCAGATTGCGGTCCGGAACGGACTGACACTGGTCGGTTCGAATGGCAGCGGACCCGGGTCCGTTGCCGTGAGCGGGAGCGGCACAAACTTCGATTTTCTGGATACGGAAACGATCGACAATGCCACCTTCACTGCCGCGGACCTGGGGATAACCGCACAGGCAAGCCTCACGCTCGGCCCGGGTGTCACGATCGATCATCTGGCCGGCGGTATTTTCGGGCTGTCCTTCGACGGCAGAATAATAAATGACGGAACAATCAGCGGCAACGCGGACAGCGGATATATCACGGTGGGGCGGATCCGACCGACGGACCCATTCACCAACGATGGGTTGATCAGCGTCGGTCAGGGCAGTTTCCTGGATGATAAGACCGAGCTCGACGGCACTGGCATGATCGAGGCATTCGGAAGCGCGATAGCCACATTCGAATCCCAGGTAGCTTCGGGGCAAACCTTCCGGATGGCTGGAACCGGCAATACCGTCGCGCTGTACGATCCGACCGCGTTCGGTGCGACGCTGAGCGGTTTCACCGCCGGCAATACGCTCTACTTCAACGGCCAGACGATTACCTCGGCACAATATGCGCCCGGCCATCTGACCCTGTTCGATGGAACGACGGCGCTGGAAACCTTGGCGGTATCGGATGATCTGTCCGATGCCGCCCTCATTTTTTCGCCGGACGCCGGCTTCGGGACCAATGTGAGCGTTGCCTGCTTTGTTGCCGGCACGCGCATCACCACCGCGCACGGCGACAACGCGGTGGAGGCTTTGCGTGTCGGCGATCTGGTCCGCACAATCTCCGGCGCGTTGCGACCGATACGATGGATCGGCCGCCGGCATGTCGATTGCCGGCTGCATCCGTGTCCGCGGCGGGTCCACCCGGTGTGCATCGCGGCGGGGGCGTTCGGGAAGGGTGTGCCGAACCGCGATCTGCTGCTGTCACCCGATCACGCCATCTTCGCGGAAGGCGTGCTGATCCCGGTTAAGTACCTGCTCGTTGGTGCGGCAATCCGCCAGATACCGTGCGACGAGATCACGTATTTCCATATCGAGCTGGACGAGCACGACGTGATCCTGGCCGAGGGGCTTGCGGCTGAGAGCCTGCTGCCCGGCAGTGATTGGTCGGGTTTCGAGAATGGCGGTCCCGCTGTCGCGCTGTATCCGGATTTCCACAGCCGGCGATGGGAAGCCGGAGGCTGCGCGCCCCTTGTGGTGACTGGTCCTTTGGTCGCGGCCTTGCATTCACGGCTTGCCGGTTTCACACCGAGGCAATTGCGCCAGGACGCAATGGTCGCAGCGTCCGGCGCTGGTTGAACAGCCGCGCGCCCCAGCCGGACGGATTGACACGACCGGGCAGTTTCCCGACAAGCCGCGCTCGGTCCTTCCGGTATGTTTCGTGTCGCCCTGAACCGGAACGGCTGGTTACGCCGGCACTGGCGCATCCGGATGCAGCAGCTTCTCGTGTTTCAGCTCGGCCCAGAGATCGGCTGGAATCTTCAAGCGGATCAACTCCACGTTGTGCCTGAACTCCGCCACCGTGCGCGGACCGGGGATGGTGGCGCACACCGCCTTGTGCGCCAGCGGAAACTGCAACGCCGCGGCTGGCAGCGGCACATCGTGCCGATCGCACACCGCCTGGATTTTCTTCACCCGATCCACCACGTCGGCCGGCGCGGGGGCATAGTTCCAGGTGTCACGGCCTGCCAGGATGCCGGAATTCAGCGGGCCGCCGATCACGATGGAGGTGCCGCGCTTCTCGCACAGCGGCAGCAGGTCATCCAAAGGCGCCTGTTCCAGCAGCGTGTAGCGGCCGGCCAGCAGGAACACATCCCAGTCGCCCCAGCCCATCGCTTCCAGCAGCACCGCTTTCTCGTTCACGCCGATGCCGATCGCGCTGACCACGCCGGCGCGCCTCAATTCCGTCAGCGCGCGATACCCGCTGTCCCGCAACACCTTCATGTGGCCGGCCGCCGCGTCCTTGTGCTGATACACGCCGATGTCGTGCACATACAGGATATCGATCTTGTCGAGTCCCAGCCGCTGATAGCTGTCATCCACCGACCGCATGATCCCGTCGTGCGAATAGTCATAGTGCACCGTGAACGGCAGCGGCGCCGTGCGCCCGTCGGTGTTCGCCTCCGCCCCGCGGCGCGGCTTCAGCAGTCGCCCAACCTTGGTGGACAGCACCCACTCGTCGCGCGGCTTGTCGCGCAGCGCGTCGCCCACGCGCCGTTCCGAGGAACCCACGCCGTAGAAGGGCGCCGTATCCACATAACGCACGCCGGCGTCCCACGCCGCGCGCACCATCGCCTCACTTTCGTCGCGGGTGACGGGAACGCGGCTGCCGCCCATCGTCGCCGTGCCGAAACCCAGCACCGTCACATTCAGCCTGGTTTTGCCGACCTGCCGCCGTTCCCACTCAGCCATCTGTCGCCTCCCGATGCTGCCCGCACTGTATGGCGGACCGCGCCGGGGCGATACTCACATGTTGCCGACCTCGTCCGGGACTTCGTAGAATGTCGGGTGGCGGTAGACCTTTCCCACCGCCGGCTCGAACAGCATTCCCTTGTCCGACGGATCGCTCGCCACGATCGTAGCAGACGGAACCACCCAGATCGACAGCCCTTCCTCGCGCCGCGTATAGGTATCCCGCGCCGCCTGCAACGCCATCTCGCCATCCGCCGCATGGATCGAGCCGACATGCTTGTGCGCCAGCCCGTTGCGCGAGCGGATGAACACCTCCCAGAGCGGCGTGGCCGGCTCGTTCATAGCCAGAAAAGATGCAACGCAGAGGCGCAGCGGCGCCGAGAAAAACCTGAATCTTCCTCTGCGTCTCTGCGCCTCTGCGTTGAATCACTTCTGCTCTTCACGCCGCCCCCACCCTCACCCGTTCCTTCTCCGCAAATGCCAGCGCCGCCTCTCTCACCCATGCCCCATCTTCATGCGCCCGCCGCCGAACCTCCAGCCGCTCCCGGTTGCACGGCCCGCCGCCCGCCAGCACCTGCCGAAACTCCTCCCAATCAATCGCCCCGAACCGCCAATGCCCGCTCGCCTCATCATACCGTAACAACGGATCCGGAAACGCCAGCCCTAAAAACACCCCCTGCGGCACCGTCGCATCGACAAATTTCTGCCGCAGCCCGTCATTGGAAAACCGCTTGATCTTCCATTGCATCGACGCGTCCGAATGCGCGCTCTCCGTATCCGGCGGCCCGAACATCATCAGCACCGGCCACCACCACCGGTTCAGCGCGTCCTGCGCCATCGCCTTCTGCTCGGCCGATCCGCGGCACAAGGTCAGCATGATCTCGTAACCCTGGCGCTGGTGAAAGCTCTCCTCCCGGCACACCCGGATCATCGCCCGCGCATACGGCCCATAGGAACAGCGGCAGAGCGGGATCTGGTTCATGATCGCCGCCCCATCCACCAGCCAGCCGATCGTCCCGATATCGGCCCAGCTCAGCGTCGGATAATTGAAGATGGAACTGTATTTCGCGCGGCCTTCCAGTAACTGCGCCACCAGTTCCTCGCGCGACACCCCGAGTGTCTCCGCCGCCGCGTACAGATAGACGCCGTGCCCGCACTCATCCTGCACCTTGGCCAGCAGCGCGGCCTTGCGCCGCAGCGAAGGCGCCCGCGTCAGCCAGTTCCCTTCCGGCAGCATGCCGACGATCTCGGAATGCGCGTGCTGGCTGATCTGGCGCACCAGGGTCCGCCGATAGGCTTCGGGCATCCAGTCGTTGGGCTCGATCTTCGCCTCGGCATCAACCCGCGCCTGGAACCGGGCCGCCGCGTCCGCCGGTTCAGCCCCCGCCTCGACCGGCTGCAATCCCTGCGTGTACATGCTGCCAAGATGATTGCGCTCACGCGGCCCCGCAACCCCGCGAGGTCCCCCTTGACCTGGGAGGGCCCAAATGACCAATATGACTATCCTGACCATCAGCAGGAGCGTCGGATGCACACCGGTCCCTGGACGGTCGCCGAAGCCAAATCGAAGTTCAGCGAACTGATCGATCACGCGTCGCAAGGCCCGCAGACGATCACCCGCAACGGGCGAACCGCGGCGATCGTCGTCTCGGCCGAGGAATGGGATCGCAAGACCAGGCGCGTCGGCAATCTCGCCGAATTCCTCGCGGCCTCGCCCTTGCGTGGATCGAAGCTCAAACCCGTTCGCGGCAAAGGACCGATCCGCGACGCCGATTTGTGAGCTTTCTGCTCGACACCAACGTGATCTCGGAGTGGGTGAAGCCGTCTCCCAACGCTGGCGTCGTACGCTGGCTCGCGGAAGCCGACGAGGACCGCCTGTTCCTCAGCGTCATCACATTCGCCGAACTCCGCCATGGGATCGAGCGCCTGCAGGATGGCGGCCGGCGGAAGCGTCTCGATGAGTGGCTGCACAACGACCTGCCGCAGCGGTTCGAAGGCCGCGTGCTGGCGATCGACGCGCCGATAGCGGAAAACTGGGGCGTCGTGGTTGCACGCAGACAAGCGTCAGGCCGGCCAATCGGGCCAATGGACGCGTTTATCGCGGCAACCGCCCAGGTCCACCAGCTCGCGCTGGTAACGCGCAACGACGGCGATTTCACTCTGTCCGTGCCAACCGTCATCAATCCCTGGAAGCCGATCCGATAGCCTTCTGCGCGGCTTTGCGCCTGTGTGGTAAGTCCTGCTTCCTCATGCCCGAAGGCTGCAGTGCCGCCATGGACTTCGCCCTTACGGACCCCCAGTCCCAGATCCGCGAGCAGGTCCTGCGGCTCGCCGCCCGCTTCGACGACGCCTACTGGCTCGAGCGCGAACGCACCGCCAGCTTCCCCGAAGCCTTCTACGCCGCCATGGCCGAAGCCGGCTGGCTCGGCATCGCCATGCCGGCGGAATTCGGCGGCGCCGGCCTCGGCATCACCGAAGCCGCGCTGATGATGCAGGCGGTCGCCGAATCCGGTGCCGCGATGTCCGGTGCCTCCGCCATTCACATCAACATTTTCGGCCTCAACCCGGTGGTCGTCTTCGGCACCGACGAACAGAAGCGCCGGATGCTTCCTCCGCTCATCTCCGGGCAGGACAAGGCGTGCTTCGCGGTCACCGAGCCCAACGCCGGCCTCAACACCACGGAAATTATTACCCGCGCCGACAAGCGCGGCGACCGTTACATCGTGAACGGTCAGAAAATCTGGACCTCCACCGCCCAGGTCGCCAGCAAGATGCTGCTGCTGGCCCGCACCACGCCGCTCGATCAGGTGAAACGACGCAGCCACGGGCTGACCCTGTTCTACACGACGCTCGACCGCGCCCACGCGGAAATCCGCCTGATCCGCAAGATGGGTCGTCACGCTGTCGATTCGAACATGGTGTTCTTCCAGGACCACCCGATCCCGGAAACCGACCGTATCGGCGAGGAAGGCGAAGGCTTCCGCGCCCTGCTGCACGGGCTGAACCCGGAGCGCATCCTGATCGCCGCGGAAGCCATCGGCATCGGCCGCGCCGCCCTGGCCCGCGCCACGACCTATGCCCGAGATCGCGTCGTGTTCGGCCGCCCGATCGGCCAGAATCAATCCATCCAGCATCCGCTGGCGCGCAACTGGGCGGAGCTGGAAGCGGCCAACCTGATGATGCTGAAAGCCGCCTGGGCCTACGACCAGGGCCAGGACTGCGGGGCCGACGCCAATGCCGCCAAGTACCTCGCCGCGGAGGCCGGCTTCCGCGCCGCCGAGCAGGCCGTGATGACCCTTGGCGGCATGGGCTACGCCGAGGAATTCCACGTCGAGCGCTATTTCCGCGAAAGCCTGATCCCGCGCATCGCTCCGGTCAGCCCGCAGCTTATTCTCAGCTATCTGGCCGAGCGGGTGCTTGGGTTGCCAAAGTCATATTGATACTTGACTCAGGCAAGCAATTCCTCGCATCCTGCGCCGATGGATGCCGATCCCAGCGCTCCCCCCATAGAAGCCGTGCGACGCTTCAGCCGCTTCTACACACGGCGCATCGGGCTGCTGCACGAGGGGCTGCTCGGCAGCGAGCTGTCGCTCACCGAGGGCCGTCTGATCTACGAACTCGGCAGCCGCAAGACGGCAACCGCCGCTGCCCTGGCGACCGAGCTGGAGCTCGATCAGGGCTACCTCAGCCGGATTCTGCGCGGCTTCGAGGAGCGCGGCCTGATCCGGCGGAGGCCCTTCGAGGGCGACGCCCGCCAGCAGATCGTCTCGCTCACGCAAGCCGGTGGCGCGCTGTTCACCGCGATCGACGGGCGCTCGCGCGTGGAGATCGGCGGCTTGCTGAACCGGCTGGGTCCCACCGAGCAGAAGCGGCTGGTCACCGCACTGACCACCGCCGCGGACCTGCTCGGGGCCACGCCCGCGGAGCCGCTTCGCTCGTTCATCCTCCGCCCGCCCGAGCCCGGCGATATCGGCTGGGTCGTGCATCGCCACGGCGCGCTGTATGCCGCCGAATATGGCTGGGACTGGACATTCGAGGCACTGGTTGCCGAGATCGCCGCCCGGTTCATCGAGAATTTCGATCCGGCGCGTGAACGCTGCTGGATCGCCGAACGGGATGGCGCGATCCAGGGCGCGGTCTTCCTGGTGCGAGACACCGATACGGTCGCCAGGCTCCGCCTGCTGTACGTGGAGCCGTCAACCCGCGGCGCCGGGCTGGGCCGCACGCTGGTCCGCGCCTGCATCCGCTTCGCCGCTACCGCCGGCTACCGAACGATCACGCTGTGGACGAACGATGTGCTGACCGCCGCGCGGGCGATCTATCGCTCGGAAGGTTTCGTGGTGACCGCGGCGCAGCCCGAGCGGCATTTCGGCAAGGACCTGATCAGCGAGACCTGGGAGCGGGACGTTCCCTGACGCGATATCATACCAAACAGCATTGAGGGCGACCTACGTTCGCCATTCCCGTTCCTCGGCATTCCGTTCCTCATTCCCGGGGAGGGGATCAGCCGACGCTCGGAACCTCGCGAGCATTAGCGCCGGTCGGTATCACACTTGATACCATTACCAAGGATGTCGACCCTCGCCTCAGTGGTGCATGAAGACGGGCATATCGGCCCCGGCGAGGATGTCGCGGGTGGCCCCGCCGAGCAGCGCTTCGACGATCGGGCGACGGCTATAGGCGCCCATCACCAGCAGGTCGGCGCCGACCTGCCGCCCTTCGTGCAGCAAGGCCGCGCCGATCGACCGAGCGCCCGGCATGAAGCGGTGCATTGCGGGCACCAGGTTACATTCGGCCAGAATCTGAAGAAGCTCCGCCGCCGAGGGATTATCGCCCTCAGACTCCGCTCCGATCAGGACCGTCACTCGCGCGGCCTGCCGCAGTAAAGGAAGTGCCGCCGTCGCCGCCCGCTCCGTCGTTTGGCTCGGCTTCCAGGCGACGGCGATGTGAGCCCCGATCGCGCCAGGGATAACTTTCGGCACCAGAAGGATCGGCGCCTCCGCCTCGAACAGGGCTGCCGCGATCGCCGCCCGCCCGTCGCCCGGCTCGGAATGCGCGGCACGACCGATCACGATGAGATCGGCTTTGGCGCCCTCCCGGACGACCACACTCGCCGGATCACCGATTTCTTCCCGCCATGTGACGTCAGTCAACGGCGGGGATTTGCGCCGCCAGGTCTCGAAGGCTTCGCGAAGATCGGCCGACAGGGCGGCCGTTCTTGCGTCGAAGTGGGCTTGCCGGTCCGGGGTCATGATTTCCTCGGTCGGCAGGAAGGTGGGATCCGTTGCGAGTCGAACTTGCAGCACGTCGATCCGGGCCGGTGGCAATCGGCTGGCGACCAATGCAGCCGAAGTCAGCACGGGGGCGGCCGTTTCGACGTGATTGAGGACGGCAAGAAGGGCACGCATGGCTCAGGGCGCCGCACGCACCGAGAAGCCAAGGCGCGTCGCCAGCCAGTAGCCCAGAAACGTGCCGGCCAGGCACAGCGCGACCGAGGCCAGGATGTAAAGTCCTGCCGGCACGGTCTCGCCCGCCTGCAACAGGTCAACGGTTTGCAGGCTGAACGAAGAAAACGTCGTGAACCCGCCGCAGAACCCGATCATCACGAAGGCACGCATTTCCGCACTGGCCGGCATCGGCCCATCGGCCAGTGTGAGGGCACCGTAGAGACCAATGATGAAGCTGCCGACGATGTTGATGAGCAGCGTGCCCCAGGGAAAGCTTTGCCCCACGGCGCGCGCGACAACAATGCCGACGCCGTAGCGCGCCATGCCCCCGAAGGCACTGCCCAGAGCAACGACAAGCCAGGTGATCATGAGGATCGGCCTTCCGCGCGCGGCGCCTCCCCATCCGGAGGCGCCGCAAGCCCGGGCTTTACGTCATTAATGCCCCAGCGCCCAGCGTCGCGAACCCGAGGCCTTTCCGCCGGACCCGCACATCCGGCAGCCGCAGTTGCTCAGATGTTGTCGCGGCACGACGCGCGGCTCCGACGAGCTCTTGTCGGCTCGATCCAACGCGTTGCGCAGGCTTCCGTTCATCATTGCCAGCATCGGAGCAGCGATCTGCCTGCTGGCCATCCGGTCGCAATCCGGGCACCGGCAAGGCTCGGCGGCCTTGTCCAGCGTGGACCACTCCTCGAACGGCCCACAGTCGTCGCACGCATATTCATAGAGAGGCATCGGATACTTTCTCCGCTTTGTGGTCGGGGCCTTCGATAGGATCAGTGCCCGACGGCGAGCGCGAACCCCGGCATGGCTCCAGACAGCAGGAGATAACCCGGAATCCACCCGGTATAGACGCCCTGAAGCGCACAAAAGGCTCCGGTAAATCTGGTCAGCTCCCGTCGTCCCATCGCCAGGACAAGGAAGAACAGGAACCAAAGAATCCCCCACGACAGCCAGCAAATCGAGAACCAATAGTCCCAGGTCGTGTGGGCGGTGGCGAACCCTTGAAGGAACACGGGTATGGTGGTGATGGCGACGAACAGGCAAAACCAGCCGAGGCCTCGCCCGTCGGCTTCGTTCCAGCGATTCCAGGCCACCCAGAAGTAGGTAAAGGAAAACAGCATCGTGAGCGTCGCCGCCTTGATGCTGGCCGGATCGGCGCCTGGACCGAAGGCGGAATAAAGCGCCACGGCAAGCGTGACGAAACCCACGAACACGTCGATGACGGCGATCTCGCGATCGGCGATCTTGCCGAGCAGCCAAATCCCGTTAAGGCAGAGGACAGCCCCTACCCAGAAAAGTGCCAGTCCCAGTAACATGATGACATCTCTCCCATGCAGGCGATCGCCCTGTCGGGAGCGCCAATGGCTCCCGACAGGGGACGCGCCGCGTTAATCCCTGCGGTCAGCTTGTCGCGGCGACGTGTGCGCCGGAGACCTTGGTCGTCGGACCGTGGGCATTGGGCCGGATGTCGAAGTCGAAGATCTCGGTCGGTATGGCGAGCGTCGCGCAGACGTTGGGAATGTCCACGATCCCGCTGATGCGTCCCTCCACCGGGGCGGTGCCGAGGATCATGTACGCCTGCTCGCCGCTGTAGCCGAACTTCTTGAGATACTCGATGGCGTTGAGACAGGCTCGCCGATAGGCGACATGGGCGTTGAGATAGTATTGCTCCCCGGTATGCTCATCGACCGAGATGCCCTCGAAGATGAGATAGTTGGAGAAGTGTGGATCGACCGGGCTGGGCTGGAAGATCGGATTGATCATGCCGTACTTGGCCACGCCGCCCTTGATCAGGCTGACGCCGAGATGCAGCCAGCCGGCCATCTCGATGGCGCCGCAGAAGGTGATTTCGCCGTCACCCTGCGACCAGTGGATGTCGCCCATCGACAGGCCACCACCCTTTACATAGACGGGGAAGTAGACCTTGGAGCCGCGCGACAGATTCTTGATGTCGCAGTTGCCGCCATGTTCGCGCGGGGGCACCGTCCGCCACGCATCCTTCGACGCCGCCGCCCCGGCGGCAGCGGACATCTGGCCCATCAGCGCAAAGTCCGAGGTGGGGGGCGCCGCCAGCGGCGGAACGCGATTGGGATTGGTGGCGATAAGGGCGCGCTCGCGGCGGTTTGCTTCGGCGAGCAGCTTGTGATCCGGCAGGCATCCGATCAGTCCGGGATGCACCTGGCCCGGATAGCGGACCCCCGGAATGTGGCGGGACTTGGCATAAATTCCGCTGATGTCCCAGCAGGATTTGCGTGCCTCGGGAAAATGCTCGACCAGGAAGCCGCCGCCATTTTCCTTGGCAAAGATGCCGTTGAAGCCCCACTCGGACCCGTGCAACGGACCGATATCCAGGATGTCAACCACAAGAAGATCGCCCGGCTCGGCGCCTTCCACGCCAAACGGCCCGCTCAGGTAGTGAACCCTTCTGAGCTCGACGTCGCGCACGTCGTTGGCACTGTCATTGTTGTGGATCTGACCGCCGGTCCAGTCATAACATTCGACGCGGAACTCGTCGCCGGGCTTGAACGTCTCGACGAACGGAATATCCGGATGCCAGCGGTTATGGGTCTTCACCGCTTGCTGGTCGGGTGACTTCTTCAGGTCGACGTGGAATGCGGTTTTTACCATTGCTTCCCCCGGGGTTATTTGACTCGGCATGTTCTCCGGCCAAGCAATTAGCGTTTGTCGGGCCGGCAGTATTGATCAGGCCAGCATTGCCGCACCTGGACGGTGCGGTACAGTAGTATGCAGGCACGTGCATGCTGCCCTGTTCCCTGGAAGGGCACAATTAAATTCGTGGCTATTTACCTAAATCTTGGGATGCGGAAGGCGATGCTGGTTTCTGGCTGGTGCCGGAGGGGTGCCTATGGACGAGTACAACGCCGTTTCGGCGGTGCCCTTCGATCAGGATTAACGATAGAATAACGCCGGAGCGGGCCCTCCACGATTTTCTTCGCTGGGCGCCGGCAAGGTTGCGGATGGGCTCGCCCCTCGGCGGTTCGCCGTCAGCCTTCCGGGGTTGACGCCGCCACCCGGAACCAGGCCGATACCAGCGGATCATCCGCCAGTGCTGCCAGAACCGCCGCCCGTCCTGCGGGGCTCGCCGCGACTGTTACACCGCGGAAGAACGCCACCTCGCCGCGCGCGCGTGCCAAAAACAGACGGGAGAGCGCCTGCGCGACCGGCGCGCGCGGAATGCAGCAGGTGCACCCCATCGGATGCGAGCCGAACAGCCGAGGCAGTGTGAAGTGCTCGCACGGCTCGCCGTGCGGGGCCGGACAGTCGCCTTCGATCAGCAGCGCGCTGTCCGGCCCGGCTTCCGCCAGCGGACCAAATCGGACCGGAACCCGGGCGTCCACGAAAAGCACCATAGGCTGGACATAAGGATATGTTTATGTCAGATGCAAGCTCATGGAGCCCTTGCTGACCGCGTTGCGTGCCGCCGCCGAGCCGACCCGGCTTCGCATCCTGGCCCTGGCCGGGCGCGGCGCGTTCTGCGTCTCCGAGTTCACCGAAATTCTCGGGCAGAGCCAGCCGCGCCTGTCGCGCCATCTGAAGCTGTTGTGCGAGGCGAGGCTGCTGGAGCGGGTGCGCGAAGGGGCCAATGTGTGGTTCACCGTGCCGATGGGCGAGGCCGGGTCGCTGACCCGCGAATTGCTGGCACGTTTGCCGGGTGACGATCCGGTGCTGGAGGCCGATCGCCGGCATGGCGCGCGGGCGCTGGCGGAGCGGGCGCGCATTGCCTCGGAAAGCTTCCAGAGCAAGGGCGCGGACTGGGACGAGATGCGGGCGCTCGATTTGCCGGCGCCAGCGGTGGAGGCCTCGCTGCTGATGCTGGTGCCGGAGGGCAGCGGCGGGCGGCTGCTGGATATCGGCACCGGAACCGGTCGCGTGCTGGAACTGCTGGGACCGCGGGTGGACGAAGGGCTGGGCGTGGACGCCAGCAAATCGATGCTGGCGCTGGCGCGCTCGCGGCTGGCGCGGGCCGAGCTGGCGCATTGCTCCGTGCGGCTGGCCGATATGTACCGGCTGCCGCTGGCGGATGCCTCGTTCGATGTCGCGGTGCTGCAGATGGTGCTGCACCACGCCGAACAGCCGGAGGGCGCGATCACCGAGGCCGCCCGGCTGCTGCGTCCGGGCGGACGGCTGATCGTGGTCGATCTGGCGCCGCACGGGCGCAACGAGATCGCCGAGCGGCTGGCGCATCGCTGGCCGGGGTTCGGCGACGACACGATGCATCGCTGGCTCGCTGCCTGGGGCCTGTCGCCCGGCGAGAAGCTGTCGATCCCGGGCTGCGCCGACCTGCCGGTGCGTATCTGGACCGCGATCCGCACTGAAGCGGCGGTGGTCGCGCCGGTGTCCGAACTCGCCGTGTAACGCCGGGCCCGCATTGAGCATGACCCAAGTCGGTATTTCCCGCGCAAGCGCCCGCCATTCCCGCGCGTGCAACCGTCATTCCCGCGCAAGCGGGAATCCACGCAACCCCCCCGAATTTCCGGGCGCTCGCCTGGATGCCCGCCTGCGCGGGCATGACGGGTACGCTCGCCTGGATGCCCGCCTGCGCCGGCATGACGGTACGCCGCCTGGATGCCCGCCTGCACGGGCATGACGGATCGCGCGGGCATGACGGATGGCGCCGGCATGACGGATGCAAACTCTCCGTCCGCGCAGTCCGACACAAGGACCTTCCATGACCCGACCCCATCTGCTGGATGCGCTGCGTGACCGGGTGCTGCTGTGTGACGGCGGCATGGGGAGCCGCGCGCAGGCGCTGACCCTGGATGTCGAGCGCGATTACTGGGGCAACGAAAACTGCACCGACGTGCTGACCCTGTCGCGCCCGGACCTGGTGCGCGAGATCCATCGCGGCTACTTCGCCGCCGGCGCCGACATGGTGGAGACCAACAGCTTCGGCGGCTCCCCGGTGACGCTGGGGGAGTTCGGGCTGGCCGACCGCGCCTTCGAGATCAATCGCCGGTCCGGCGAATTGGCGCGCGAGGCGGCGGACAGCTTCGCCGACGGACGGCATCGCTGGGTGCTGGGCAGCCTGGGGCCGGGAACCAAGCTGCCGACGCTGGGAAACATCGCCTACGATCCGCTGGAGGCCGCGCTGGCCGAGCAATGCCGCGGGCTGATTGCCGGCGGCGTCGACGCCATCCTGATCGAAACCTGCCAGGACCCGTTGCAGATCAAGGCGGCGGTGAACGGGGCGAAGATCGCTCGCGCGGAAGCCGGCACGGATACGCCGGTCTTTGTCCAGGTTACGGTGGAAACCACCGGGTCGCTGCTGGTGGGGCCGGATATCGCCGCGGCGGCGACCGTGGTGCACGCGCTCGACGTGCCGATGATCGGGCTGAACTGCGCCACCGGGCCGCAGGAGATGGCCGAGCATCTGCGCTTTCTGTCCGCCAACTGGCCCGGATTGCTGTCGGTGCAGCCCAATGCCGGCCTGCCGGAGCTGGTGGATGGGCATCCGCACTACCCGCTGGGCGCGGACGAGCTGGCGAGCTGGCTGGAGCGCTTCGTCGCCGAGGACGGGGTGAACCTGATCGGCGGCTGCTGCGGCACCTCCATCGAGCATATCGCGGCGCTGGACGCGATGCTGCGCCGGCGTGAGGCCAAGGGGACGATACATCGGCCTGCGCCGGTGGAGCGCCGCCCGGTATGGGTGCCGGGGGTGACCTCGCTCTATCAGGCGGTGCCGCTGCGGCAGGAGAACGCGTTCTTCGCCATCGGCGAGCGGTGCAACGCCAATGGCTCCCGCCTGTGGCGGGCGATGCAGGAGAAGGGCGACTGGGACGGCTGCGTGGCGATGGGCCGCGAGCAGGTGGGCGAGGGATCGAACGCGCTGGATGTCTGCACGGCGTTCGTCGGCCGCGACGAAATGGGCGAGATGACGGAGGTGATTCGCCGCTTCACCTCGAGCGTGAATGCGCCGCTGGTGATCGACAGCACCGAGACCCCGGTGATCGAGGCGGCACTGAAGCTGCATGGCGGCAAGCCGATCATCAACTCGATCAATTTCGAGGATGGCGAGAAGCATGCGGCGGACCGGCTGGTGCTGGCGAAGCGGTTCGGCGCGGCGGTGATCGCGCTGACCATCGACGAGCGCGGCATGGCGAAGACCGCCGAGCAGAAGCTGGAAGTGGCGCGTCGGCTGGTGGAGTTTGCCTGCACGCGGCACGGGCTGGCGCAATCCGATCTGCTGATCGATCCGCTGACCTTCACGATCGCCACCGGCAACGAGGATGACCGCAAGCTGGGGCTGTGGACACTGGAGGGGATCAGCGCAATCCGCGCGGCGTTTCCGGACGTGCAGATCATCCTCGGGCTGTCGAACATCAGCTTCGGGCTGAACCCGGCGGCGCGCGCGGTGCTGAACTCGGTGTTCCTGGACCATGCGGTGCGCGCCGGAATGAGCGGCGCGATCGTGCATGTGTCCAAGATACGGCCGCTGCACCTGATCGCGCCGGAGGAGGTGAAGGTCGCGGAGGACCTGATCTTCGATCGGCGCACCGACGACTACGACCCGCTGAAGCGGCTGCTGGAGATCTTCGCCGATCGCAAGGCGGCGGATGCCACGGTGAAGAAGCGCGCAGAGACCGTCGAGGGCCGGCTGAAGGACCGCATCGTCGATGGCGACCGCAAGGGCCTGACCGATGAACTGGACGAGGCGCTGAAGACGCTGCCGCCGCTGGACATCATCAACAACGTGCTGCTGGACGGCATGAAGGTGGTGGGCGAGCTGTTCGGCGCCGGCAAGATGCAGTTGCCCTTCGTGCTGCAAAGCGCGGAGACGATGAAGGCCGCCGTGGCCCATCTGGAGCCGTTCATGGAACGGGTGGAGGGGCAGGAGAAAGGCACCATCGTGCTGGCGACCGTGAAGGGCGACGTGCACGACATCGGCAAGAACCTGGTCGATATCATCCTGACCAATAACGGCTACCGGGTGGTCAACCTGGGCATCAAGGTGCCGCTGCCCGACATGCTGGCGGCGGTGCGGGACCATCGGGCGCATGCCATCGGCATGTCCGGGCTGCTGGTGAAATCGACCGTGGTGATGCGCGAGAACCTGGAGGAGATGTCGCGCCAGGGGCTGGAGATTCCCGTGCTGCTGGGCGGGGCGGCGCTGACCCGTTCCTATGTGGAGGATGATTGCGTCCGGTCCTATGCCAGCGGGCGGGTGGCGTACGCGCGCGATGCGTTCGACGGGCTGCACCTGATGGACAAGGTGACCGGCAACGCGTTCGACGACTACCTGGCCGCGGTGCAGGCCAAGCGCGTGGGCAAGGCGCGCAACACCGCGCGCACGCTGGGCCAGGCGGATGCGCGGGCGTGGCGCCCGGTGGATGTCAGCGCGGTGCAGGCGCGCCGGCGTGGGATCACGCGGGATACGGAGATCCCGCGCGTGCCGTTCTGGGGCGCTCGGGTGATCGAGGCGGCGCCGAAGGCGATCGTGCCGTTCATCAATGAACGGAGCCTGTACCAGTTGCAGTGGGGATTCCGGAAGCAGGGACGGTCGCTGGAGGATTTCCTCGGCTGGGCCAGGCAGGAATTGCGGCCGGTGATGCGTCGCATGCTGGGGCTGTGCGAGGCGGAAGGGATTTTGTCGCCGCGTGCCGCCTATGGGTACTGGAAGGCGGCGGGGCAGGGCAACGATCTGCTGATTTTTGCCGAGGATGGCGTGACCGAGCTGGCGCGGTTTTCGTTGCCTCGGCAGCCGAGGGAGGATGGCGAGTGCATCGCCGATTTCTTCCGCGACGTGGACGATATCGAACGCGACGTGATCGGGCTGCAGGTGGTGACGGTGGGGCAGCATGCGTCCGAGGTGACGCGGGCCTGGTTCGAGGATAACCGGTATCAGGATTATCTTTATCTGCACGGGCTGTCGGTGGAAATGGCCGAGGCGATGGCGGAATACGTGCACAAGCGCATCCGCGCCGAGCTTGGCTTCTCCGGCGAGGATGACCGGGACATGGAGAAGATGCTGGGGCAGGGGTATCGCGGGTCGCGGTATTCGTTCGGCTACCCGGCGTGCCCGAAGCTGGAGGACCAGGCGGCGTTGTTGCGGTTGCTGGGGGCGGAGCGGATCGGGATTTCGCTGTCCGATGAGTTTCAGTTGCACCCGGAACAGTCCACCAGCGCGATCGTGGTGGTTAATCCAAGGGCGAAGTATTTTTCGGTGTAAATTGCGGTAGGGACGCGCGCCCCCCGCACAGAACCATACGGGCGGCATTCCCGCATACGGCTCCCACCTTGGGTGTTTGACGCGAAAGCGCTGAGACGGCCAGGGATGGGATATCCGGGGTTTGGGCAACCAGCGATCCGCCAGTTGGTCCATGGTTGTTCCATTTCGTGCGATCCTTCTGGCTGCGCCGGCGCAAGGCGCGCCGCCAGAGTCCGACGACACGGTGGCGGAATGCCGACAGGGCACGATAATTGGTCGGCACGGCGTGGTAGGCGAAGAACCCTCGCACCACGCTGCCCAACCATTGTCCCTGTACAGCCACGTCCTGGTGCCGGCGCCGCCGGAGGTCCTCGCCGATTTCCAGCAGCTTCGCCCGTTTCCGGTCACGCCGCGTGTGGCGGGACAGCAGAAAGCCACCCCGCGCGCAGCGGCCAGACCGCGCAGCCGCTGAGCGACGTCGTCGCGGCCGAGGACGTCGCGCTGTTGCAGGCGCTCAACCGTTCGCTCGAAGGCGCCACCGCCAGGCGGCGCAATCCGCACGCCCCGACGCGTTGGCCTATGCCGCCTGGGTTTGCGGGCGGCTGGGTGGTTGGACCGGATACTATGGCGAGCCAGGTCCGATCGTGCTGCTGCGTGGCTGGCAGAAATTCCAGACCGCACCGCAGGCATTGGATTTGCTCAGGCATCAAAATGTGCGAATCTGGTAGCCTTGCGGGAGGGTCGCGCGGTAGTGTGAACTGCATCACACTGGGGTCAATTCAGTCGGCGCTATAACGAATTACCTGGCGCAGACAGTTTGTCTTGACCTCAGCGATGCCTTGCGGCAGCCTTCGTGTGCAACGTTACTGTCCAGTCGCCTGCCACGAAGCTGCGCTATCGCTTTCTGGGCTGTCATCACGAAGGGGGCTCGAGCGTGAAGAAAAATGAGCAGCCGGAATTCTCCGCCAAATGGTGGAAGTCGAGCCAGCCGAAGGGCCTCAAAAGCGCCGGCCGGCTGGAAGATGCGCTGAAGGACTACGAGGCGATAAAAAAGAAGCTCGACGCCAGCGGTGAGGCGGACGTGGTGAAGACCGCCCGCGACGCGCTGGGCACGGTTGAAACCGCCGTGGACGCGGTGACGACCGAGGCCGGGAAGGACAAGAAGAACCCGGAGATGGCGCTGACCATCGACGCCCTGAAGAAATTCGATCGGTTGTATCCCGCCGAACGGTCCTGGATCGAGGATCACGCCGAACAGGACGACGACAGCATATTCGCCGATCCGGACGCGTACCACGACTACCTGATCGCGGCGATGAAGAAGCTGCGCTCCGGCGGGCAGATGAATTTCGGCTTCGTGCTGGGGAAAAAGGCCGAGGACCACCGGCTCGCGGTCCATCGCAGCAAGGGCTCGAAAGCCCTGGCGAACACCCTGGTGAAGGAAACCGGCCTGCATGCCATGACCTTCGGCACCGCGATGGCGGATGAGAACCGCGCCGGCATGCTGGTGCTTCTGCTGGAAGGACGCCAGCTTCCCGGCATGAAGAAAAAAGGCGAGCGGATGCTGAAGAAGTTCAAGCCGCTGCCGTTCATCAAGCTGTCCGTGATGGCGGACGGGCAGGAGCTCGAGGATATCGCCGACCCCGACGATACCGATACCGACACCGACGAACCGGATCTCGCGAATGCGGCCGACGGCAACGCCGCCGCGTTTACCGCGCTACGTGCCGGTTGGGTGGGTGCGCGCCAGAAGATCGATACGGATATCGAGAAACTGCACGCCGCCATGTCGGCCGTCTACCAGGGCCGCGGCGTGGCCGGCGATCTGGAGAAGGCGTTCAGGACGCAGACCGGCCGGGTGTTGAACTCATTGGATGCCAGCCTTGCCGACAAGCTGGCCGAACTGGCCAACGCCGGCAACTCCAGCCAGCATGCAACCCTGATCGCCGAGGCGCGCCAGATCGCCCAGCGCTACACGGCCTATGTAGCGAACGAGCCGATGATCGCGGCGCTGGACGCCAATCCGTTTGTATCGATTGCTATCCAGGACACCATCACCTCCTCGTTGTCGGAACTGACGAAGGCGCTGGCCTGAACGCCGCGGCGCCGATCGCGCCGCGGCTATTCAATTGGGGTCAGGCGGTCAGCCGACCCAGGATATACCCGAGCCCGATCGCGATCAGTGCCGCCGTCAACGGCTGATCACGGATGACCTCGCTCAGCCGGGCCACCTGCTCCTGCGCCTGGCCGCTCGCCTGGTTGTACAGCCCCTGCGCCTGCGTCTTCATGTCGCCCACGGTTTCGCCGAAGCTCTGCTGTGCGCGTCCCATCGTGTCGCGGGCCATGCCTTCGACTTTGTCGCTCATGCCTGGTCTCCTGGTTGTGTGGCGTGACAGAGATAGCGTCACCCGGGCGCGATTGCGCCCGGTTCAAGCTTTGTTGTGGGGCCGGTCTGGGTCCGGCGTGATCTCAGGATAATTTAAGCTGATAAAGCCCTTTCGATAGTTGCGGGCCGAGGCTCGCCCGTTCAGCCAGCAATCGCGCCTCCCCGTCGTCGGCGCGCGATGCGGCGGCATCCAGCGCCTCGTCCCATTCGCGGCCGCCGAACTCGCCCCGGCCGATCAGAAAGATCGCGTGCAACTCGCGCCGCGCGTCGGCATCCAGCGCGGCAATGGCCGCTTCCAACTGGCGCAGCGGTTCGGCCATCGTCGTGCCGCGCAGCGGTTCCAGGTCGGCCAGTTCAGCATCGTCGTTGGGACAGCGATGCACCATCGCGCCACCCTGCGTCTCCCGGCTCACATCCGACTTGACCATGCGGTTGGCCAGCCGGTCGGCAGCATCCGCCGCGACATCGGCCAGTTGAATGATCTCGCGGACCTGGTCCGTGCTGATGAAACTAAGCATCCTCACTCATTATCCTCATGGGGGCTCTTGCCCTGTTCGCGACCATAACGACGCAGCGGCGCCGCGGGTTGCCAGGGATGTGTCGACAACCCTCGGAACCCCTCGCTTGCCGCTACGCCCCTTGCAGCTTGCGCAATTGCCGGCGCAACAGCTCGACCTCATCGGGGCCGGACACGTAAGGCTGCGGCCGCGGACTCCACCAGTGCGCCAGGAAGCCTGCGGTCAGCAACGGCAGCGCCAGAAACCGACGATCCAGCAGAAGCCCGAACACCACCCCGGCGATTCCGAGAGCGATGGTATCGACCACCAGCCGCTGCCCCGGCTCCCGCGGCGGCGGCGGCACCACCGGCACTTGCCACCGCGCCGGGAGGCGGGGCGGTTCCGGCGGGCGGTGTTGGGGCAGCGCGTCCTTCCGGTGCGCGAGCTTGTCCGATCGCAGCAGGCGCCGATCCACATAGCCGGCAAATTTCGCCTGCACCGCCGGGTCCTCGTACAGCACCCCGAGGTCGCGTGCCATGTCCAGCATCGAACTGCCCGGAATGCCCTGCTCCACCGCGACCTGCGACAGCGCGAACATCCCGGCGCGCCGCCCCGCCGTGCAATGCACGAAGACCGGCCGCTCCATACCCCGCAGCGCCTCGCCGAACCGGTCCAGCACCGCATCGTCGACCTCCCCGGCGCCGACGGGGAAATGCCGATAGGACAGCCCGCGCGCCGCGGCTTCCGCTGCCTCCTGCGCTGGCGAGAGCGGCTCCGCCGCGTCCTCCGATGTGCGCAGATCGAGGATGCCGCGCACGCCTTCCTGCCGCAGCCGCTCGAGATCGGCTGCCCCCGGTGGCAGCCGCCCAACACTCACGAAACGCGACAGCCGGACAGGGTCGGACACGATGAACCTCCAAACCGATCTGCTACAGAACGGGCGGGCAAAACCTGGGTTCCGGCGGCTTGACGCAAGCTGCGCGGCATCCGCTCCTTATCGCCGGGACAGGAGCACCGGAACATGAGCGGAACCGTCGAGCTGCACATCGCCGAGCGGCGTCCGTTTGCCGGCGGGCACGAATTCGCCGCGATCGGCGGCTACGAGCGTCTGACTGGGCGCGCATTTTTTGCGGTGGATCCCACGCATCCCGCCAATCTCGGTGTGGTCGATCTCGACAAGGCGCCGCGCGACGAGGCTGGGCGGGTGGCGTTCGCCGCCGATCTGATGATCCTGAAACCGGTTGACTTGTCCCGCTGCAACCGGCGGCTGTTTTTCGACTACGGCAATCGCGGTCACAAGCGCGCCTTGCAGTTTTTCAACGACGCGCTGGCCAGCAACGACCCGCTGTCGCTCGACCACGCCGGCAATGGGTTTCTGATGCGGCGCGGCTATGTGATCGCGTGGCTCGCCTGGGAGGGCGACCTGCTGCCGGGCGATGGGCGCATGACCATCGACCTGCCGGTGGCGACGGACCAGGGCCGCCCGATCACCGGGCTGGTGCGGGTGGAGTACATCGCCGATCAGCCGGGGATCATCACCCTGCCGCTGTCCGGCAAGGCGGCCGCCCGCTCCTATCCCACGGTGTCGATGGACACAGGTCGCGCGCGCCTGACTCGCCGGCGCTATCCGTACGATGCCCGCATACCCGTCGCGCCGGACGCCTGGAGTTTCGCCCGCACCGAAGGTGGCCGCGGTGGCGAGACCGGCGAAGCCGAGCGCGCCATCATTCCGTCCGACCGGCACATTCATCTGCCGGCCGGGTTCCAACCGGGCTGGATCCACGAGCTGGTGTACACTGCCCGCGACCCACTGGTGCACGGGCTGGGCCATGTCGCGGTGCGCGACTTCGTCAGCTTCGTGAAGCAGGGCGGGCCAAGGGAACAAGCAAGGGAGTTGGTCGGCCCGATCGATAAAGCCTATGCCTGGGGCCGCTCGCAGACCGGGCGCTGCCTGCGCGATTTCGTCTATCGCGGCTTCAACGCGGATGCCGCCGGTCGCCGCGTGTTCGACGGCGTCATGCCGCACGTGGCCGGCGCCGGGCGGAAATGGCTCAATCACCGGTTTGCCGGCCCCATCGTCTCCGGCGGGCAGCAATACGAGGATCATTTCAATCCCGCCGATAGTTTCCCGTTCTCCTATGCCTGGAGCATCGATCACCTGACCGGCCGGCGCGATGCGATCCTGAAACGGCCGGAGACCGATCCGCTGGTCATGCACACGCAGACCGCGACCGAGTACTGGAACCGCCGCGGCTCCTTGGTCCACACTGATACTCAGGGCAACGATCTGCCGCAGCCCGACAGCGTGCGCATCTACGCCTGGGCCAGCTCCCAGCATTTCGCCGATCCGCGCGCGGTCGCCGCGCGGCTTCCGGCGTGCCAGTTGTCGTCGAACGTCGTCGCCACCTCGGCGCTGTTTCGTGCGTTGCTGGACGCGATGGACCGCTGGGTCACCAACGGCACACCGCCGCCGGCCAGCCGGATTCCCACCCGCGCCGACGGCACGCTGATCGGCATCGCGGACTGGCGCCGCCAGTTCCCGGCAATTCCCGGCGTCGGCGTCCCGGCCTCGCCGAACCGGCTGCCGCTGATGGATTTCGGCGAGACCGAGCCCGGCGTTCTGACCAAGGAGCCGCCCGAATTCCGTCCCGGCCAGGAATACCCGGTCCTGGTGCCGGCGGTGGATGCCGACGGCAACGAGGTGGCCGGGGTGCGCGCGCCGATGGTGGCGGCCCCGCTTGGGACCTATACCGGCTGGAACCGCCGCTCTCGCGGCTTCGGCCACGGCGCATTGTATCGCTTCGAAGGCAGCTATATCCCGTTCCCCGAGACCGCAGCGGAGCGGGAAGCGGTCGGCGATCCCCGGCTGGCCATCCTGGAGCGCTACCCGAGCCCGGCCGCCTATGCGGAGGCCATCGGCGCGGCCGCCCGGGCACTCGCCGAGGCCGGCCTGCTGCTGGAGGAAGACGTCGAGCGGTGCATCGCCGCGGCGCGTGATTGGGGCCGGCCCCGCCACACGGTGTTGCTCGACGGATACAGCCGCTCAGGTTTGTTTTTCGGGGTCCAGTCCCGGGGAGGGAGTGGTTGACATTTTCGTGAGATTCTGGTTTATGGCTTTTTTGAGGCGACTAGATTCGATTGCGCCAACTCGCCGCCACGAACGAAACTGGCCGCACCGGCCTTGTTTGCAGGAGTTGCTATGGCTCAGTCGATCGCCCCTTATTTGATCGAGGAGCATGTGGTTCACGGGGATACCCGCTGGGTCGCGATCCGCGCCCGGGGTGCCGAGTGGTCCTGGCTCACGCCCGAGGAAGCCGCCGCGATCGGCCGCGCCTGGGTGGAGAAATACGGCAATGGTTCACAACCGGCCGCTCGGCTTATCGCAGCGGAGTAAGACCGGACCGCATTGAGGGTGACCTAGGTTCGTCATTCTCGCGAAAAATCCATCATGGCTGCGAAGGCGCTAGGGGATTCGCACATCTTATTTCTGCCTCGATCCGATCAGCCGCCCCTGATGGATCTGATAGAACCGCTCCAATCCGCGCCGCATGGTGATCGGTCCGGGCGGTTTGCCGTAGCAGTTCCAGCATCCGAGGCGGGCGATAACCCAGCTTGCCCGGGCCAGCGTGCCCGGGCGATGGGGATTCTTCTGCTTCTCGGTGTTGCCCTCCAGGCTCGGCACCAACGCCTCGATGGTCTCGATCTCCGGCGCGCTGAACACCGTGCCGGCGGGCAGCTTGTGGCGGCCGTCGCGCTCCTGGGTGAGTTGGATGTCGATGCAGGCCGCCTTGACCGCGATGGCGGTGAGCTTGCGCAGTCCCTCGGCGGTGGCGAGTTGGCTGTCCTCCAGCCGCAGACCCTGCGATTTCATCACCCGGAACAATTGCTCGATGACCCAGCGGGCGCGATACCAGTCGACGATGCGCCACGCCTGCTCGGCATCATCGATCGTGTGGGTGGTAAGCAGCCGCCAATGGATCGGCTCGTCGCCCCGCTTCGCCGCGGCGCCCGGGTCCGGCTCGACGACTTCGATCAAGCGCAGCCGGACGCTTGCCGGCAGCGTGCGGTCGCGCTCCTGCTCCGGACGGCGGATTTCGACCTCCCCGTAACGCAGTTCGACGACGACGTCGCGCCTGGGCTTGCCGGGATCGCGCGCCGGCAGGGCGAAGCGCCGCGCGCCGGCGGGTGCGAACGCGGCGGCGGCGGCATACAGCCGGCCGCCATCGGCCAGCGCGCGGTCGCGGGTCGCGCGGATCAGCAAATGGCGGTTGTCGGCCGCCCCTCGCGCCCACAGCGCATACATGTCCGCCTCGCGGTCGGCGACGACGGTTACCATCGCCGCCTGTGCCAACACCACGCCGGCCTGGCGCGCGCCGTCCAGCCAGTGCAGCGATTCACGGTCGTCCAGCGCCCGCTGCTTGTTGGAGACCGGATTGACGCCGGGACGGTTCCACACCGTGCCGCCGACCAGGCCAAGACAGGCATGACTGTCGGCATCGACCGCCAGCACCGCGTGCACCATCAGCCCGTGGACATTGCCCTGTTTCACCGGGCCGAGGCCACGACGCCGCGCCGTCGTGGTCGGAAACCGGATATGGCTGGCATCCTCGATCGCCAGCACATGACGCCCGGCGCAGGCCGCCGCGGTGCGCTGCGGCCAACTGGCAACGATCTGCTCCGCCGTCACCTTCGGGTTGGCGAGAAACCGGCCGGCCCCCAGTTGCGTGCCCCGACGCTCACCCAGCCGACGCAGGCAGAGCGTCTTGCGCATCACCACTCGTTCGAGCAGTTCGCCCCCTTTTATCGAGACGAACATCCCCGAAGGTCCCCAGAGACCATGTCATCGTCGACCCCGTGCTTATTCAGGTCGAACACAGCAAATCGTAACCGCTCCGCGTCGCGCAACAACAAATCCATCACCCGCACGTTACAAAGTAGATATTACTTGTGCGCTTGCCCTAGTGCGAAGGCGGGCATGCGGATTTAGTACCAAGCGCCCTGTTGGTTGACTCTCCGGGCGACCCCTCCCCTAGCCCCTCCCGCAAGGGGAGGGGGATAGCAAGGAGATTTCCCCTCCCCTCGGGAGGGGCAAGGGGAGGGGTCGCAGGTACGGATCGGTCGGCAATTGCGGCGGCTAGTATAACGTCTTTCTCGCCGGTTGTTGGGGTGGACGGGGGGCTTTCTAGCCTTGCCGAGATTGACATTCAGGCATCGTCTTTCGGGGCGCTTGAAGCAGAACACGGGTGGTGCCACGTGGCATATGCTCAAGTATATGCCGTAGCGGTGCAATGACCGTCCATGAACGACACGTCAGGCTGTTCAAGAACGACGGAAACCAGGCCGTGCGAATCCCCATCGAGCCTGCGCCGCCCCGATCCCTGCTGGCGTTGCTCGCGAAGCTTGCGCCGCTCAATGAGGATTTTCCGCCGATCTCTGATCCGCATCCCGAGCCGGTCGCGCTTTGACGCGCTACCTGCTCGATACCAACGTCGTCTCCGATCTCGTGCGCCAGCCGCAGGGCCGCGTCGCTGAGCGCATCCGCAAGGTTGGTGAGGCGCAGGTCTGCACCAGCATCATCGTCGCCGCCGAATTGCGCTACGGAGCGGCGAAGCAGGGTTCGCCGCTCAGCTCCAAGCGGTGCTCGGTGCACTGGACGTTCTCCCTCCCGAGGCGACGGCCGATGCAGCCTATGGCCTGAGCCGTACCCGGCTTGAACAGGCCGGCCAGCCGATCGGGGGCAACGATTTGCTCGTAGCCGCCCAGGCGGTCTCACTCGGTTGCACCATCGTCACGGACAATGAAGCGGAGTTTGCCCGTATCGACGGCCTTCCTCGCGCGAACTGGCTGAGATAAGACAATCATCTGCGGCGTTGCCTTCACTTGCTGGTACAAGCTGCAACTTTCGCCTGCTGTCGGCGCACCCACTCCCGCATTCCGGCCCGTGTCGCCGCGGCCACACGCCGCCGGCTTTTCCTCACCCGCCCCGAAATCACCGCCGGCGGCATTGTTCCTTGCGGGGTGCTGCCGGATGATCCGTGGCTGCGTGATAAGTGAGTGCGCGCGCCGGTTAGCCGGCCGCCAGCTCATGCAGGCGTCCCGGCGCGCGCCTTTGGTCGTGCCGGACAATCGAGGACACGGTGCCCGCTTCACGTGACTCGGTTCGGCGCCCTGCTCCTGTTGCTGCTGGCCGTTCCGGCAAAAGCCGAGCCTCCGCTGCCTCCGCCCAGCTTCAACCCTGTGCTGGCCACCCAGATCTACGCCGCCGCTCTCGCCTTCATCGCCCCGCGCGCGCTGCAACCTGTCACCATTCCGCAACTAACCGTCTGGGGACTGCGCGGACTGACCGCGATCGATCCGCAACTGGTGGCGGTGGAAGCCTCCGGCCAGCTCGTGCTCGGCCGCGCCCGCAAGGTGCTGTATGCCGGCGCGCCGCCGCCGGAGCCGGCCGCGCGGGCCTGGGCCGACGTCGCCATCGCGATGACCCAGGCCGGCTGGAATGCCTCGCCGGCGCTGCGGCGCGCCGGCACGCAGCCCATCGTGCAGAGTTTTTTCGATGACATATTCAACCATCTGGATCCTTACTCGCGCTACGTCCCGCCCGGCCTGGCCGCCGAGGAGGAAGAGATGCGGCTCGGCAGCGCCGGGATCGGCACCACGCTGACCGGGCGGGTGGGCGAAATCCTGGTTGAATCCGTGGTACCTGAAGCGCCTGCCGCCGCCGCCGGTCTGCGGCCCGGCGATCGCATCCTGTCGGTGGACGGGAAATCGGTGAACGGGCAGCACGCCGCCACGGTGTCCGGCTGGATCGCCGGACCCGAGGCGGGCAGCGTTCATCTGGTCTGGCGCGGCACGGACGGGCGTCGCCAGCAAGCCGACATCGTCCGCGCCATGATCCCGCGGCAGACCGTATTCCCCGGGAAGGTCGCCAAGACGCTGATCCTGCGACTGGACGGGTTCGCCCGCGATACCGCCGAAACGCTTGCCGACGCGATCGCCCGCGCGCTGGATGCCCGCCATCCGCCGGCCGGGATCGTGCTCGATCTGCGCGGCAACCGCGGCGGCCTGCTCGCTGAGGCGGTCACGGTTGCCGATGAGCTGCTGCCGTCCGGCGTGGTGGCGATCGAACGGGGCCGCGATCCGGCCTCCAACCGCATCTGGCGGTCAGCGAGCGGCGAGCTCGCCAAGGGCATACCGGTGGTGGTGCTGGTCGATGGCCGCACGGCAAGCGCCGCCGAGGTCCTGGCCGCCGCCCTGGCCGATCGCGGGCGCGCGGTCGTGGTCGGCAGCTCGACCCTGGGAAAGGGCCTGGTGCAGACCTTCACCACGCTGCCGGACGGCGGCGAGCTGTTCGTGACATGGAGCCGCATGCTGGCCCCGCGCGGCTGGCCGATCCAGGGGCTCGGCGTGCTGCCGCAGGTCTGCACCAGCCTCGGCGACGCGGCGCTGCAGCGGCAGCTTCAATCGCTCTCCGCTGGACTTCAGCCGATGGCCGCGGCGATCGAGCGGGAACGCGCGGCGCCACCCGACATCACGGCGTCACGCATCGTGGCGATCCGCGACGCCTGCCCGGCCGCCGAGGAAAGCGACTCCGATCTTGATGCCGCGAATATCCTGATCGACAACCCCGCGGCGTACGCCGCCGCTCTGCTGCCACCGCTGCACACGAGCTCCGGTGGGGAGTGAGGCTGCGGGGGTGGTTCTTGCCGACACCGGTTATGCAAGCGCAGCCGCGGTTGCCGGGCAGGCGCCCTCCCGTGCGGCGAGTGAGCTTGCGATGGCGCGCGGCGATCCCAGTCAGGGCGGAACTGCCGTAGGGACTTGGTAAGCGCCGGTCCCAATCTCATCTGTACCGGCCCCGTCGCGTCAGGGCGGGATTGCGTCAGCACGGCGCTTATCAGGAGAGTCAACGATGGCCGAGGCCAAGCTCGCTCCCAACCTTCCGGCGTGGATGCAGGAACATGCCAACCGCTACATCTCCAGTGGCGGCACCGATGGGCACATGTACAAAATGAACCAGCCCGGCCGCCCGGAAATGACCGTGCCGTCCCTGCTGTTGACAACCACGGGCCGCAAGTCCGGCGAGAAGTTCGTGTTCCCGCTGTTCTACGGGAAGACCGGTGACAGTTACATCGTCGTCGCATCGAAAGGTGGCGCGCCCGAGCACCCGGGCTGGTATCGCAACATCCTCGCCGACCCCGCGGTCGAAGTTCAGGCGGGTACGACGAAGGTGAGGGCCCGGGCCAGGACCGCCAGCGGCGAGGAGCGCGCGCGCTTGTGGCAAAAGGCGCTCGAATTCTGGCCGCCTTACGCGGAGTATCAAACGAAAACACAGCGGGAAATCCCCGTCGTGGTGCTGGATCCCATCGGGTAGGGCGTAGCAGGCGGCACGCCGCCCTGGCGTCGGAGAGGACCCCGTGCGATGCGCAACTCGCAGCTCTATGAGCACGATTTCTACGCCTGGGCGTGCGGGGCGGCTCTCCGAGGCGGACATCGAGCACATCGCCGAGGAGATCGAGAGGAGAGCATGGGCCGCGGGGAGAAGCGCGAGCTCGCCGGCCGGCTCAAAGTGCTTTTGGCGCACCTGCTCAAATGGCGGCATCAACCCGGGAACCGAGGCAACAGTTGGCGGCTCACGATCGAAGAGCAGCGCCGAGCGCAACAGGATGGCGGCTGCGGCGGCATCGACGAGCGCGGCGGCCTCGACGGCACGGGCGAGGCTGTCGAGGGATGCGATGGCGGCGGCGCGGGCGGTTTGCCAGCCGGCCATCGCGGCGCGGCGGGCGTCGCCATTGGTGGCGCGGCGAATGGGGTTGGTCCCGAGAACGCGTTTGATCCAGGCGTCCCGCGCGGGGGCGTCACCATTTCCGGCCTTGCCTGTCCTTCCCTGGGGACGGGCTATATGCGCGTGTCTCGTGGGCGTCCAGCGGGTGTGTTGCGGCGGCGGGGTGGGCGGTGGGCGCGGCCGTTTTTGCGCGGGGTGGGTTTGGGGCGCTGAGCGGCGGGGGTGGTGTGCTGGGTGGTTTCAGTTGGGAGTTGTGGGGGGATGGGTGTTTCGGCGGCGGTGCGTCGGGCGAGACGTGGATTCCCGCATTCGCGGGAATGACAGGGTGGGGGGCGGTGTCGGTCGCTGTGCTGGGGAAGGTCAGTTACGAAGGGAAGGAATTGGCATCGGACTGGCCGGTCTCGATTGCGACACCGTTAGTTCTGAAACTTGGATCGCCCTTATAGCCGTAATGGGCGCGGCGCTCCGCCAGGGTCATGTCTTCGAAGCGGCGGTACGGGCGCGAAGGGGGCGCGTGCGGCGGGTCGGCGATGGGCTGGGGCGTGGCGGGGACCAGCAGGCGTGGCGGGGCGGTGGTGCGGCGGGGGCGGGGTGCGTCGGCAGGAGTTTGTTGCTTCTGCAAGCAGCGGACGGTGGCCTGCATCATGCGGGCGACGCTGGCGGCGTTGGCGCGCAAGCGGGCGGCCATGGCGGGCGCGAGGTCGGGTTGGGCGGCACGCTTGAGGTTGTCCATGACCGCGTGGTGCGCCGCGATTGCCTGGGCGGCGAGCATGGCCTGGAAGGCGTTCTGGGGTTGCAGGGCGAGGAGAGCGAGGCGGGCCGCCTGGCGGCGGGTGGCGCAGAGCTGGTCGGTGTCCTCCGGGGCGGTGGGGATGGCGGCGACGATGGTGTCGAGGAGGTGTTCCAGCAGGTCGGACGGGAGCGGGTCTGAGTGGGTGGGGTCGGTGGACATTGGGTGCCTCGGGCCGCGATGGATGGACAACCCAGGGTAGCATTTTTATAGGAATAAAGTCAAGATAGTGTGGTCTGGGGCGGCAGGTTGGGGTGGGCGGAGTTGTGCCCAGTGTCGTGATGGCTTTGATGTCGTGGGGGAAAGACGTGGGTGCCCGGCCTTCGCCGGGCATGACGGCGGCCTTCGCGGGGCGTGAGGGGGGCTGGGCGTGAGGGGGGCTGGGCGTGAGGGGGGTTAGGCGCGCTGGCGGGTGGCGGCGGGGTCGTAGAACGGGGTCAGCGAGGCGCGGACCGGGACGATTTCGCTTCCGATATCAAGCGCGAATTGGCGTTCGGCGAGCCAGGTGGCGTCGAGCGGCGCGTCCTTCGCGTGCACCCAGCCGAGTGCTACGACCCCGCCGAACGTGTAGCCGTACGCGGCGGAGGTGATCTCGCCGGTCGCGTCGGTACCGGCGAGGACGAGTTCGCCGCCCCAGGCGGGACGGGTGTCGGGATCGGTGGCGAGAAAGCTAATCAGCCGGCGATGCAGCGGCGCGTCCGCTGATCGCAGCAGGGCATCGCGGCCGATGAAGTCGGTGGGTTTGTTTGGTTGCACAGCGAAACCAAGGCCGGCTTGCCATGGGGTGACGTCCGGGGTGAGCTCGCGACCCCAGGCTCGATGGGCTTGCTCCAGCCGCAGCAATTCGATGGCGTAATAGCCGCCGTCGCGCAGGCCGAATTCGGCACCGGCCGCGATGAGTGTGTCGTACACGGTGAGCGCGAGATCGGTCGGGATGTAGAGTTCCCAGCCGTGTTCGCCCATGGAGCCGCGGCACGCGGCCCAGCAGGTGGCGTGGCCGATGCTGATCTCGCGCACGGCGCCGAACGGGAAGGCGCCGGCGCCCAGATCGGCGTCGCTGAGCTGCGCAAGCAAGGCGCGCGCGTGCGGACCCATCACGCCGATCACGGCGTAGCCGGCGCTGACGTCGGTGAGCACGGCGCGCGCATCGTCCTGGATGTGGCCGCGGATCCAGTGCGCGTCGCGCACCGCTTGCGTGGCGCCGGTAAGCAGCAGGAAGGCGTCGTCGGCCAGGCGGGCGACGGTGAGGTTGCTTTCGAAACCGGCGCGGTGGTTGAGCATCGGCGTGTCGACGGTGCGGCCGGGCGGGATCGCCATGTCGTTGGCGCAGAGATGCTGCAACACGCGCTCCGCGTCGCGGCCCTGCAGCAGCAGCTTGGCGAACGAGGTCATGTCGAACAGCGCGACGGTTTCGCGGCAGGCGCGGTGTTCCGCGCCGACCGTGGCGAACCAGTTCTGGCGGTTGAAGGAGTATGTGGTTTCGCGTGGCGTGCCGGCGGGGGCGAACCAGTTGGCGCGCTCCCAGCCCATCCTGGAGCCGAACACGGCGCCCTTGGCGGCGAGCCGGTCGTAGAGGGGCGAGCGGCGGAGCGGGCGGGCGGAGGCCAGTTCGCGATTCGGCCAGGGCATGGCGTAGTGCAGACCGAGGACTTCCTTCACGCGGTCGCGCAGCCAGCGTTGGTTGCCGTTGAAACGGGCGAAGCGGCGGATATCGACCGGCCACAGATCCTGGGTGGATTCGCCGGCGAGGATCCATTCGGCGAGGGCGCGACCGGCACCGCCGGCGGAGGCGATGCCTGCCGAGTTGAAGCCGGCGGCGACGAAGACGTTGCGGGTTTCCGGGGCTTCGCCGAGGATGAAGTTACCGTCCGGGGTGAAACTTTCGGGGCCGTTGAGAAAGGTCTTGATCTCGGCGGTTTCCAGGGATGGCAGACGGATGAGCGCGTTCTGCATCAGGATGTCGAACTGGTCCCAGTCGTCGGGCAGGAGCTGGAATTCGAACGGCTCGGGGATGCCGTCCATGCCCCAGGGTTTGGCATCGGGCTCGAAGCCACCCATCAGCAGGCCGCCGACTTCTTCCTTGACGTAGATGTAGCCGTCCGGGTCGCGCAGCACCGGCAGGTCGGGATGCACGCCGTCGATGCGGCCGGTGACGATGTACATGTGCTCGGCGGAGTGCAGCGGGATGGTGACGCCGCACATCCGGCCGACCGCGCGCGACCATTGCCCGGCGCAGATGGCAAGCTGCTCGCAGGCGATGCGGCCCTGGGTGGTGTGCACGGCGTGGACGCCGGCGCGGTCGTGCTCGATGGCGGTGACGCGGGTCTGCTCGATGATGCGGGCGCCGCGGTTGCGGGCGCCGCGGGCGAGCGACTGGGTGATGTCGGCGGGGTTGGCCTTGCCGTCGCCCGGGAGCCAGGCCGCGCCATGCAGGTCGTCGGTGCGCATGAGCGGGAATTTGCCGGCGGCTTCGGCGGGGGACAGCAGGTGCACTTCGACGCCCTGGGCGCGGGCGGAGGCGGCGGTGCGGCGGAGTTGCACCATGCGCTGCTCGGTGCGGGCGACGGAGATGGAGCCGCATTGCTTCCAGCCGGTGGCGAGGCCGGTTTCGGCTTCCAGGCCGGCATAGAGTTCGGCCGAGGCGCGGATCAGGCGGGTGAGGCTGGCGTGGGAGCGGAGTTGACCGACGAGGCCGGCGGCATGCCACGTGGTGCCACAAGAGAGGCGGCCCTGTTCGAGCAGGACGACGTCAGGGCGGCCGAGCTGGGTGAGGTGGTAGGCGAGCGAGCAGCCGACGATGCCGCCGCCGATGATGACGGTGCGGGCGTGGGTGGGGAATGGGTGGGGCATGGATGGGGCCGGTTGATGGGGGCTAAGGGGTTTGCACATATTCGGGCATGATGCAACATTATGCGGCATATCGGGCCGTTCGGGTGCGGACCCGGGAGGCGCTGCCGGCAGGGACTGACAGTTCGGGCACGCCGTCCTCGTTCATGGCTCAAGTTCACACGGAGGACCACGGAGGCCACACGGAGAGCCACGGAGGTTCACTATGCTTTGTAATGTGACATCTCCGTGGCTCTCCGTGTGGCCTCCGTGGTCCTCCGTGTGATACCTGCCGTCCTACACAGTGAGGGGCCACCCCGTCTCGAGGGCTTGCTTGAAGTTGTGCCGGCTCAGCCTGGCGCCCTTTGTGCTGGCGGGCGGGATTGTCGTGCTGCTCCCGTCTCCAGGTTTTATGCGTCGCACTGGTCCGGAGGAGTCGGCGGGCGTATTGAGGCGGCACGCCGCTCGAAGGAGGCTGGACGTGGCCGGGGACCGGATCGATCTGCTGTACGGCAGGGGGCATCTGCCGGTGTCATTGCCGGCCGGGGCGCGGGCCACCGTGATCCGCAAGGGCGTGATGGAGAAGCTGCCGGATCCGCGCGCCGCGATCGCGCAGGCATTCGCGGCGCCGATCGGGTCCGCCCCGCTGCGCGCGCTGGCGCGCGGCAAGCGCAGCGCCTGCATCCTGATCTGCGATATCACACGGCCGGTGCCGAACCGGCTGTTCCTGCGCCCGATGATCGAAACGATGGTGGCGGCGGGCATCAAGCTGGATGCCATCACTGTGCTCGTCGCGACCGGACTGCACCGACCGAACGAGGGCGAGGAACTGGCCGAGCTGGTCGGCGACGTCTGGGTGATGGCGAATGTGCGCGTCGAGAACCATTTCGCCCGCGACGATGCGGCGCATGTCGATCTTGGTGTGACCGCCACGCGCGGCACGCCGATCCGCCTCAATCGCCGCTTCGTGGAAGCCGAGCTGCGGATCGCGACCGGACTGGTGGAGCCGCATTTCATGGCGGGCTGGTCCGGCGGGCGCAAGGTGGTGGCGCCAGGCATCGCGCATCATGAAACCATCCGCACGTTCCATTCCGCGCGCTTCATGGAGGACCCGCTGGCGGTGCAGTGCAACCTGGTCGGCAATCCGCTGCATGAGGAGCAGTTGGAGATCATGCGCCGGCTCGGTGACATCTATGCGCTGAACACGGTCATCGACGAGGATCGCGACCTGGTGCACGTGACGTTCGGGGAGATCATCGCCAGCCATCTGGCGGCGGTCGATTTCGTCACGGCGGCAACGAAGGTCGGGGTGGGACGGCGGTACAAGACGATCGTGACGTCCTCGGCCGGGTATCCGCTCGACAAGACCTATTACCAGACGATCAAGGGCATGGTGACGCCGCTCGATATACTGGCGCCGGGCGGCACGCTGATCATTGCGTCGGCGTGCTCCGAAGGGTTCGGGTCGCGCGAGTTCCGTGCCTCGCAGGAGCGGCTGATGGCGCTGGGGTCGGAGCGTTTTCTCGCGACGCTCACGGCGAAGTCGCTGGCCGAGATCGATGAGTGGCAGACGGAGATGCAGCTCAAGGCGACGCGGCTCGGTCGGGTGGAGCTGTACACGACGGGGCTGGACGCGGAGGAGCAGCGCATCACCGGCGTGACGATGACGCCGAACATCGATGCGGCGCTGCGCGACAGTATCGAGCGGCATGGCGATGCGGACGTGGCCTTCGTTCCCGAAGGTCCTTACGTGGTGCCGGTTTACGCCGCCGGCTGAGAGCATCGCCGGATGGGCGTGACGATTCAGCTCGATGCGGTTGGCGGAATCGCCGGCGATATGTTCGTGGCGGCGATGGTGGATGCGCTGCCGGCGCTGCGCGCGCGCGTGCTGGCGGATGCGGCCGCGGTGCTGCCGGCGGGGATCGGCTCGCCGGTACTGGAAGCGGGCACGAGCGCGGGGCTGCGGTGCCTGCGTTTCGGACTCGCGGCGCCGGCGGCCGCGGCGCGGCGGCATGACCATGCGCATAGCGCGTTCCGCGACATGGTGGCGCGGATCGAAGCGGCGAAGCTTGCGGAGGGTACGGCGGCGCAAGCGGTTGCGATTCTGCGGCATCTCGCCGTCGCGGAGGCGGCGATCCATGGCGTGGCGGTGGAGGACGTGCATTTCCACGAGATCGGCGATTGGGATTCGCTGATGGATGTGACGGCCGCCGGTAGTATTGCGGCGGCGCTGTCCGGGGCGGCGTGGAGTGTTTCGGAATTGCCGCGCGGTGGTGGTTTCGTGCGGACGCGACATGGCATGCTGCCGGTGCCGGTGCCGGCGGCGGCATCGTTGCTGGAGGGATTCGCCTGGCGCGATGATGGCATCGGCGGCGAGCGCGTGACGCCGACCGGGGCGGCGATCCTGCGCCACCTGGTGTCGGCTCCGGGGATGCGGGTTGGCGGGAAGCTGGGGGCCATCGGCACTGGGGCGGGAACGCGCGAATTGCCGGGGCAGCCCAATGTGCTGCGCGTGGCGGTTTATGAACATGGAGCGGACGCCGCCGGTGGGGATGATGTCGTCGTGCTTAGTTTCGATATCGACGACATGACCGGCGAGGAGATCGGCGTCGCCGCGGATCGGCTGCGCGCCGTGGCGGGGGTGCGCGATCTTCTGCTGGTGCCGGCGCTGGGGAAAAAGGGGCGGCCGGTGCACGGGTTCCGCTTGCTGGTCGAGCCGGCGCGGCGGGAGTCGGTGGCCGATGCCTGTTTCGCGGAGACTTCGACGATCGGGCTGCGCTGGCACGTGGAGCACCGGCGGGTGCTGGCGCGGGAGGTTACCGGTGAGACTTTCCGCGTGAAGGTGGCGATGCGGGGGGATGCGCGCACGCGGAAGGCGGAGAGCGATGATCTGGCGGAAATCGCCGGGCTGGAGGCGCGGCGGGCGGCCAAGCGGGCGGCGGAGGATGGCGCATGACGCACGCCGCGCTGGATGGCGTTCTGGGCGGGTTGCCTCGGCTGGCGATCGCGGTCAGCGGGGGCGTGGATAGCATGACGCTGGCCCATGCCGCGCACCGGATCGGATTGCCGGACATCAGTGTCGTGCATGCGCTCTCGCCGGCCGTACCGGCGGAGGCGAGCGCGCGGGTGCGCGAACATGCCGCGCGGTTCGGCTGGCGGTTGCGCGAGGTGGATGCGGGCGAGTTCGCCGACCCGAGCTATCGGGCAAACCCGGTCAATCGCTGTTATTTCTGCAAGACGAACCTCTATGCGCGCATCGCGCTTGTGGTGACGGGGCCGATCGCCTCGGGCGCCAATCTGGACGATCTGGGCGATTACCGGCCGGGGCTGACGGCGGCCGCCGAGCACGGCGTGCGCCATCCGTTCGTGGAGGCGGGCATGGACAAGGCGGCGGTGCGGGCACTGGCGCGGGACGTTCGGGCTGGGCGATGTGGCGGAGCTGCCGGCGCAGCCCTGCCTGTCGAGCCGGGTGGAGACGGGGATCGCGATTACCGCCGAGGACCTGGGGTTTGTCGCGCGCATGGAACGGCTGCTGACGCCGCATGTGCCGGCGGGGACCGATCTGCGCTGCCGGGTGACGCATGGCGGTATCGTGGTGGAGGCCGGCGTGGCGATTGCGGCGGCCGGGCTGGATGCGGCGCGGGAGCTGTGCGCGACGGAGCGCCGGGTGTTCCTCGGTGCGCGTCCGTATCGGCGCGGGGCTGCCTTCCTGCATGATCGATGATCCTGTTCCGGCGATGAGCCTGTTCCGGCCGGATGAGGAACGCGAGGCGCGCACGGGGGTCGCGGAGGCGGTGTTGTGCGCGCCGAAGACGCCGGGGCAGATCGCCGCGATCCTGGAGGCGGCGGAGGCGAGCGGGCGGCGGTTGCTGCTGACGCGGTTGAGCGAGGCGCAGCACGACGCGCTGCCGGGGGCGCTGCGGGCGCGGCTGGATTTCGACGCGCTGTCACGCACGGGGATTTTCGGGGCGGTGATGCCGGAGGGGGCGCTGGTGGCGGGTGCGCTGGTCGTTACTGCCGGAACGAGCGATCTGGCGGTGGCGCAGGAGGCAGCGCGGACGCTGGTGTTTCACGGGTACGATGCGCCGGTGATCGCCGATGTCGGGGTGGCGGGGCTGTGGCGGCTGATGGCGCAGTTGGAGGCGCTGCGGGCGGCGCGCGTGCTGATCGTGGCGGCGGGGATGGAGGGGGCGATCTTCAGCGTGATCGCCGGACTGGTGGAGGCGCCGGTGATCGCGTTGCCGAGCTCGGTGGGGTACGGGGTGGCGGCGGGCGGGATCGCGGCGTTGCACTCGGCGCTGGCGAGCTGCGCGCCGGGGGTGCTGGCGGTGAATATCGATAACGGGTTCGGTGCGGCGGCGGCGGCGATCAAGATATTGCGGGCGCGGGGTGGGGCGGGATGAGGGGGTGGCGTGGTTTCGTAACACCTAATCTCGCGGCGTGCTGATTTCGACCTATTGCGGACATTCCACGCTGTCGGCACCACGCGCGGTGCTGGCCGATAGCGATCTGGCCGCTTTGGAGCAGTGGGACCGGGAAGCTGCCGTTCGTGGAGCCTGAACTGTCCGGGGGCCCAGACCAAATCCGTTGGCCCGAGGATGCTGAACGCGGGCCGCCATGGGACGGCCGGATCCACCTGGCCGCGGCATCGGCCGAAACTGCACAGGCAAGCCGCGTCGTCCCCTGGATACAGGGGGCGAACCATCTTAAAATCATCTGATCGGGCCCGAATGCCGAGTAGCAGCACGTCGATATTCAGTGACCCGGACGACTTCGAGGCCACTTTACGAAGGTGGATGGACGTTGATCTGACGATAACTGGGGAAGGACAATACAGAAGCCGCCTCACTCAGATCGCATTGCGGCACCTATATCTGGCGGCCGGCCACGAGTCAGTTTCTCGCATCGCATTCATGTCGATGCGGCTGGATTCGTCCTGCTATGGTGGCCGACCGGAGATCATACGTCGCAGATTTGGCGCGGGTCGACAACGTTGCCAGGTGAGATAGTGACGCTTAATCCGGGTGAAAGCGTACACGCGCGAACCGTGGGCGCCAGTCGCTGGGCCGGTTTATGGATATCGACCGCCGATCTGGCCAGCTATTCGCAAGCGCTCACCGGCAAGCCCATCGAGGGGGTGGGCGGCATCGGATCTTGGCGGCCGGATCGTGCGGCGCTGCATAATCTGACCGCGTTGCATGCGGCGGCTGTGAAGTTATTCGAAACCCGGCCAAAAGAAGTTCCGGCTGCCAGTGCCATTCGTGGATTGGAACAGCAGTTGATCCACGCATTGGTTGAATGCCTGTCGGGCCCGGCCACCCGGCTCCATGGAGCCGGGAAACAACGTGCCAACATGATGGTCCGCTTCGAGGCCGAGTGCATCGCCCACGCACAAACTAAAATTTCGCTGTTTGAACTTTGCGTCGCGCTTGATGTCGCCGAGCGAAGCCTGCGAACCTGCTGCCGACAATATCTCGGCATGGGTCCGATGAGATACCTTTGTGTGCGCAGAATGAAATTGGTTCGGCACGCGCTGCGCACGGCGCACCCGACAGAATCGAAGGTCGCGGACCTCGCCGCGCGGTATAGCTTCACCATCACGCCTCGGTTTACCGCGGCCTATCGAAGAATGTTTGGTGAACTGCCTGCCGCGACGTTGCGCCGAAGGGATACTGGCCTGAATATGTGAAAGGTTCAGCTTCGGCGGCGATTGTCTGATCGGTACCGAAACGACGCCGCTTAAAATGTTCTCTCCACGCGGTAGAGTGATGCCGTTGTCCAATTGATGGGGTGACCGTATGCCGTCTAGCACCATCGTCGATACGCACGACATCGACGCGTTCGCGATGTCAATGCGTCCGTCGGACACTGAGCACACGATCATGGGTCATGGCACATTTGCGGCCAGGATAACCCGCGTCGATCTCCACCGGCTCTGGATGCAGCGTGGCCAGGAGAGTCACTCGCGCATTGGACACGCTCAACAGTCAGACAGGCGAGCCGCCATTGTATTCGGCACCAGTCCGGAATCTCGTATCGCCTGGAAAGGTGTCGAGTTGGCGGCGACGGATATAGCACTCGGTTGTCCTGGTCAGCCTTACTGGTCCAATATGACGGGACCATTGCAATGGGCCAGCATGTCGCTGCCCGTCGAAGATTTGGCAACCGTCAGTGTTGCCGTCACCGGGCGTGACCTGACGCTGCCGCGCAATGGCCTGACCGTGACGCCATCGCCCTCAAGCCGGGCGAAGCTTTTGAAGTTGCACGCGGCGGCGGGTCACCTCGCGGAACATGCGCCTGAAATGCTGTGCCATGGAGAAGCCGCGAGGGGCATCGAGCAGGCCCTGATGGAGGCTATGTTTGCCTGTCTGGAAGGCTCCGAGGTTCGTTCCTCCTCGGCAACTTGGCGCAAATTTTCGGTGATCATAAAGCGGCTCCGTGCAATGCTGGACGCGAACGTTGACCAGCCAATATACGTCCTGGAACTCTGCCAGGCGCTCGGCGTGCCAGAGCGCACACTGCGCAAGCATTGTTACGATCATCTCGGTATGAGCCCTAAAAAATACTTGCTGTTGCGACGTCTGAATTTAGTTCATCAGGCGTTGCTCGCCGCTGATCCGTCTACGACAACGGTAACGGAAATAGCGATGAACTTTGGGTTCTGGGAACTAGGTAGGTTCGCCATCGAGTACCGCGCGTGGTGTGGCAAGTCCCCGTCGGCCAGCCTCCGGCGAGCACACAGCTAACAGCGGATTCCGTAAGGCCGCGCGATTTCCTCGCATGGCCGAATCTTGCATAGGCAAACCGGCGCACCGCTGAAAAAGTCCGTTCCGACAAAACTGTCGGCAGCTTTCGCCTGCGCGTTCGTACGAGGGAAAACGCATCGGTATAATCCAACACTACAAGCGGGAAAGGAAAAAGATCCGTGATCAAGACAACGCGACGAAACGTTACCGTGACCTCCTTGCTCGCGGGGCCTCTGTTGGCCCTGCGTGGAGGTGCCGTTTTCGCCCAACCCTCCGAAATGCCGCCCACAGCGACTTCAGATGCGGAACAAATCGCGCTTGACGCCTATATCTACGGCTATTCGCTGATCACGACCGAGGTGACGCGCGTCCAGATGTCCAATGTCGACAAGGAGCAGGGCATGCACGCCCCGCCCGGGCAGTTTTCCAACATTCGGCGCTACCCGCCGGGTGATTTTCGCGGCGTGTCGGCACCCAACGCCGACACGCTTTACTCGGTCGCGTGGCTCGACCTTGCCGAACCGCAGGTGTTCAGCCACCCGGACATGGGCAATCAATTCTTTCTGTTCGAAATCGTCGATCTTTGGATGACCGATCTTAATTCTCCCGGCAAACGCACATCAGGGGGTGCCGCCGCCAACTACCTGATCACCGGCCCTGGCTGGAGCGGCACCGTGCCGTCCGGCATGAAGCAGATCAAGATCGCCACCCGTTACATGGTGATCCTGGGGCGCACCTACGCCGATGGCACCGACAAGGACTATGCGGCCGTCAATGCATTACAGGCGCAATACAAGATTGTGCCGCTGAGCGTCTACGGCAAACCTTTCACCTATAAGATGCCTCCGGTGGATCCGAATCCGGGCTTCAGTATGACCGACAAGCCGCAGTCAGTCATCCTGAACATGAGCACCTCGGATTATTTCAACATGTTGGCGAAGCTGATGGGGGGCTCAGCTCCTGCGGCATCTGTGGATGCGCCAATGTTGGCACGCATGGCCAAGATCGGCGTGGTTCCCGGACAACCGTTCGACATTTCAAAGCTTAGAAGTCTCGACTCGAATCGGCTGGGTAACGCCCTAAGCGTAGCCTGCGTCGGAATGAGTATCGGGTTCATGGCCTGGCCAGTCGCCGCGACAAGAGCTTGACGCTGGCAATATAGAGCCAGGTCATGGCGCTCTCGAGGGTTGCCTCGAAGTCCTTGGCCAGGCGGCGGTTGCGGTTCAGCCAGGCCAGGGTGCGCTCGACCACCCAACGCCGTGGCAGCAGCACAAACCCCTTGGCGGCATCCGATCGTTTGATGACCTCGATGGTCCACTGACCGAGCTTCTGCAAAGCGCCTTTCAGCTTGCCGCCGGCGTAGGCACTATCGGCGAAGACATGGCGCAGCCATGGAAACGCACTGCGAATACTGGCCAGCAGGCATGGCGCGCCATCCCGATCCTGCACATCGGCCGGATGCACGATCGCACCGACCAGCAATCCGATTGTGTCGGTAAGGATGTGCCGCTTGCGGCCGTTCACCATCTTCTCGGCGGCGTAGCCGCGCGGACCGCCCGCCTCGGTGGTCTTGACCGACTGGCTGTCGATGACGCCGGCGGTGGGGCTGGCGTCCCGGCCGTCCGCTTCACGCGCGGCCATCAGCAGGGCGTGGTTGATGGCCTGCCACCGGCCATCGTCGCGCCAAGCATAGAAATACCGCTGCACCGAGGTGAACGGCGGCAGGTCCTTGGGCAACATCCGCCACTGGCATCCGGTCTGGGCTATATAGAAGATGGCGTTGACGATATCGCGCAGCCGGTTCCTGCGCGGCCGGCCGGACAACGCGGGCGGTGGCAAGTGCGGCGCGATGATCGCCCACTCTTCATCGGTGGTGTCGCTTGCATAGCGCAAACCCTCACGCCGATACTGCGGGCGCGTGATCTCGGTCCAGGCCATTGCGTGATTCCTCGTGTGCTTCGCAACCGCGACAGAATCGCAGCCGCCGGGATCACGCAACCCGCTTTGCGGCACGACGCTCCGCTATCGGGCGTTCACGATCGTTCTGGCGCCGTTTCGGGTCAGCCTCTTAGCACTGCCACCCAGACGGCCCTCAAGACACTGCCCGAGACCGCTCTCCGTCACATCGAAGCCAACAAAAACTCGTTGGGTGCGATCGTGAATGGTTGGATCATGACCAAGGACCTCGGAGTCTATGGCACGAACTACACCAAGCGTGCGGTCGTGGCAGCCTATGGCTGGCCCGCCAACCTCGAAAAAGACGCGATCTATCCGTATACCGAGGTCGACAGCAAAGGCCGCACCCTGTCGGGCACCAACAAATATACGGTGACGTTCGCCAAGGGGAAAACACCGCCCGTCGATGGCTTCTGGTCGATCACGATGTATGAGATCGATCAGGGCTGGTGGTTCGTACCCAACGCGCTCAACAAATTCACCGTCAGCGAGCGCGACAATCCGAAACCCAATGCCGATGGTTCTCTGACGCTGTATTTCCAGAACAAATCGCCCGGCAACGCTGCGGAAGCCAACTGGCTACCGGCTCCGAAGGGCGATTTCATTCTGATGCTGCGGATGTATTGGCCGAAGGAGACTTCCCCCTCCATTCTCAACGGTACCTGGAAGCCGCCGTCCGTGGAACGCACGGCATAATGGTCTCAGATTGGCCGAGGCGGCGGACCAAAAGGGCACCACCTCGGTTGATATGTGAACTGCCCGTGTCGATCCCTATTGCGTGGGCCCTATTGCGCGGGCCCCTTGCCGTCTGGAAGATGTCGCCGTTTCAAACGGCAAGTCTTTGTGCGTGAACTGGGTTTCCTGCACTGGGTCAGCGTCTGTCGTTTCACCCGATGCAGCATGGGATTCTAACATAACAAATTGCGTTCGGCGCGGGCATCTGGCCCCGCCCGAACGTCGGCTCCTCTGCCCATGTCAGTCGTAAGCGGGCATTAGCGAGGCACGTGGCGAACGTTTGAGATCTGGAGGTCGTATCCCCTGTCCCGAACGTCCGCGATGGGCGCAGAGCGGTCCTCAGCGCGGCCGGTCCTGAATGTCCCCTCCCCACCCGAGCCAGCAATTCAAACTGAGACACTACCCGCCTTCCTTGGATTTCCGGTGGGAGGAACAAGCGCCTAATCTCGCGGCGTGCTGCGGCGCTTGCCTGTTCGGTGGCATGCAAGAAAGGCTTCGAGTATCTGGTTGAAGTAGCGTGGCGGCAGGAATCCGTAGTCGTAGCGATCGGTGTTGGGGATTTTCCGCAAATCGTAACCTGGCCAGAGAAACTCATTCCCCTCGGAGACGATGATCCAGGAGCGGTTTTCGTCGAGGCCGAGGTGTTGCTTGACCGGCTGGGGTATTTCGAGGACCGAGGTTCCCTCGGCTGGCGCGCTATGTGTGACTGGCAGCACCGTAACGAGAGTCACGCCGTCGATCTCGCGCTGGACGGCAAGCACGATGACGCTGGGCCTGTCCTTTCGGCCTTCCGCCTGTCCGGCCCGGTGTTCGCGGTGCCAAAGGTAGGCATAGGAAATGACAAGGCCCGGTTCCGGGTTCGGTATCGGCATGCAGCCTGGCTATTTGCGATCGAGCAGCGCATCGAGATGGTTGTGCCGCGCATCCATCCGGGATGCGCCGATGGCCGCAACCTTCTCCGCCGGTAGGTCGGCGGTGGCGAAGCTGTGGCGATTTTCACGGTAGCGCCGGAACTCTTCATATTCCTCAGGTCCGACGAAGTAGCCGGTGATCTGGCCGTGGCTCGACACGGCGACGGCCTCGCGCTGTGCGCGCATCCGGTAGCGACCGAAGTTACGGGTGAACTCGGAAGCCGGGACGGTTTCGGACATGTCTATGCATCCTGATCTTTCTGACACAAGGTGTACGCTATTCGCGCATTTTCTGCAAATCGTGTAATTTGGAAGCCGGACGGTTCCACTATCCGACCACGGCTGTCAGCCGTCGGCCTGCAACTGGGCCCCTCCCCGCCTGGTCAGCGCGGCGGCGGCGGCGGGTGGCAGCGGGGTGTCGGTGATCAGGCCGGCGGCGGCGGCGAAATGCGGGATGCGCACCGGGGTTAGCCGGTGGAACTTGGTGTGGTCGATGACGAACCAGGCCTGGGCGGCGGCGGTGATCATGCGGCCGCGCTGCTCGGCGCCGGCGCGGGTGTAGTCGGTGACCTCGCCCTCTGGCGTCAGGCCGCCGCCGCCGATGAAGGCGAGGTCGAAACGGAAGCGGGTGATCGCGTCGAGCACGTCGATGCCGGTGGTGGCTTCCTCGGCCGGATCGATCTCGCCGCCGAGCAGGTGGACGCGGGTGCGCGGCAGGCGGCACAGCAACTGGGCGATGGCCAGCGACGTGGTGCAGACCGTGAGCCCCTGGCGATCGTGCAGGGCATGGGCCACCGCCAGGGTGGTGGTGCCGCAATCGAGCAGCAGCACCATTCCATCTGAAACCAGGTCGGCGGCGCGGCGGCCGATGGCGGCTTTGCCGGCAGCGTTGTCGGCCAGGCGCTGGGCCAGCGCCGGCTCGTGCGCGTCGTGCCTGGTGGCGCCGCCGTGCACGATGTCGAGCCGGCCGCGGTCAGCCAGGAACTTGAGGTCTCGCCGGATGGTTTCGCGCGATACGTTGAGCAGGCGGGCCAGCTCGCCGACGCGGACGGAGCCGGCGGCGCCGGTGCGCCGGAGGATTTCCTCGTGGCGGCGGGTGGCGAGGACGCGGTCTGGCGTGGGCATCGGGGTGCGGCTGGGATCGGATGAGTTGCGATGTTGTACAATGTGGCATTTTGCGTCAATCGGTGGTAATTCGCCGACACCGAATTGTCATCGTTTCAGGAGCCACCGTGCCAGCCTCCGGTATCGATCCGATCGTGCTGTCGGCCGTGCTGGCCGCGGCGGCGATGCATGCGGGCTGGAACGCCGTGGTGAAAGCGCGGCTGGAGCCGATCCTGGCGATGACGCTGGTGGTGATGGCGTGCGGGCTGGTGGCGGTTCCGTTCATGGCGTGGTTCGGGGCGCCGCTTGTGGCGGCGTGGCCGTATGTGGGGGCCTCGCTGGTGCTGCACCTGGCGTATTATCTGTTGCTCGCCGAGGCGTACCGGCGTGCCGAGATGAGTCAGGTCTATCCGATCGCGCGCGGCGGTGCGCCGCTGTTCACCGCGCTGGTGACGGTGACGATCGTGGGCGAGGCGCTGAGCGCGCGGGCGCTGCTCGGCGTTGTGACGTTGGGGGGCGGCATTTTGCTGCTGGCGCTGCATCGGCGGCGGCGGGAGGAGCCGCGCGATCGGAGGGCGATCGGGTTTGCGGTGGCGACGGCGATGGTGATCGCCGGATATACGACGGTGGATGGGATCGGGGCGCGGATCGCCGGCGATCCGAACGCGTATGCCTCCACGCTGTTCGTGATCGATATGCTGCCGTTACCGCTGCTGGTGCTGGCGCGGCGCGGTCCGGCGGCGTTCGTGGCGATGCGGCGTTATATGGGCCAGGGGCTGCTGGGTGGGGTGATGTCGCTGGCGGCGTACTGGATCGTGATCTGGGCGATGACTCGGGCGCCGATCGCGGTGGTGGCGGCGTTGCGGGAGACCAGCGTGCTGTTTTCCGCCATGCTTGCAACCATCGTGCTGAAGGAGAAGTTCGCGCCGGTGCGCGGGGTTGCGGCGGTGGTGATACTGGCGGGTATTGTGTTGATACGGCTGCAGTAGCAGTTCGCTGAAAACCCTGCGCAGCGGATGGTTCGTGGGAACGCATGGATTCCCGCTTTCGCGGGAATGACGGGCTTTCGCGGGAATGACGGGGAGGAGAGCGCGATGGATGACGGGGCGCTGGGTGGGCCTTCGCAGGGGCCGAAGCAGTCGGAGGGCGACACCAACCTGACGGGACGGCGGGCGGCTTGGCAGGCGCGGGCGCTGGATGCGACGGCGCGGGCGCTGCTGGCGCGGGATGCGGCGGCGTTCCTGCACCAGTCGGTGTCCACGCCGTGCCTGAACGTGATTGCGCGCGCGGAGGGGATCTGGATCGAGGATACCGCCGGGCGGCGCTACATGGATTTCCATGGCAACAATGTGCATCACATCGGGTATGGGCACCCGCGGCTGAAGCGGGCGATCACGGCGCAGATGGAGGCGCTGAGCTTCGCGCCTCGGCGCTATGCGTGCGACGTGGCGGTGGAGCTGGCGGAGAAGCTGGCGGCGATCTCACCGGGCGGATTGAGCAAGGTGCTGTTCACCACCGGCGGGTCGGACGCGGTGGAAGTGGCGGTGAAGCTGGCGCGGGCCGCGACCGGGCGGTTCAAGACGTTGTCGTTCTGGGATGCGTTCCATGGCGCGGGCATCGGGGCGTCGGCGCTGTCCGGGGAGGCGCTGTTCCGCTCCGGCCCGGTGGCGCCTGTGGTGGCGGGGGCGCAGCATGTCGCGCCGTTCGCGTGTTATCGGTGCCCGTACGGACATGCGGTGGATGCGGACGGACAGCCGATGCTCGATCGGTGCCACATGGCGTGCGCGTCCATGGTGGAGTACGTGCTGGCGCGCGAGGGCGACGTGGCGGCGGTGATCGCCGAGCCGGCGCGGGCGGTGCCGTATCTGGCGCCTCCGGGGTACTGGCAGCGCGTGCGGGAGGCGTGCGCTCGGCACGGAGCGTTGCTGATCTTCGACGAGATTCCGACCGGGCTGGGCAAGACCGGGCGTATGTTCGCCTGCGAGCATGATGGGGTGGCGCCGGACATATTGGTGATGGGCAAGGCTCTGGGCGGGGGGATTCTGCCGATCGCGGCGGTGCTGGCTCGGCCGGAGCTGGATGTCGCCGGGGCGTGGGCGTTCGGGCACTACACGCACGAGAAGAACCCGGTTACGGCGCGGGCGGCGCTGACAACGATTGAAATCATCGAGGATGAGGGGCTGGTGGAGAATGCGGCGCGGGTCGGGGCGATGGCGCTGGAGCGGTTGGTTTCGATGAAGCGGGCGCTGCCGGCAATTGGGGACGTGCGCGGGCGGGGATTGCTGATCGGGATCGAGCTGGTGCGGGGGCGGGAGGATAAGGCGCCGGATGAGGCGCTGGCGGAGGCGGTGCTGTACCGGGCGCTGGATCAGGGGCTGTCGTTCAAGGTGACGATGGGGAATGTGCTGACGCTGACGCCACCGTTGACGGTTAGTGAAGCGGAGATGATGCGGGGGTTGGATATATTGGAGGAGGCGATCGGGGTGGGTCCTGAATAGATCGCCGGCCGGTTTCATACTTAACGGACGTTCCTGGCACAGAGGCCGATATGTTGAGGCGATATCTCTGCGTGGTTGCGGTGCTGCTCGGCGTCGTTGCTGGTCCGGCGCGGGCGGAGGATTTCTGGGGCCGCATGCTGCCGGATCAGCCGGTCAATTTCATCTTCGGTTATGGCTCGCTGATCAACACGGCGTCGCGCAATGCCACATCGGCGCATCCGATCGCCGCGATACCGGTGCGGGTGTCGGCGGCGTTCGGCTATATCCGCGGATGGGACGACCGGTCGCCGTCCGGGTTCACCGCGCTCGGGCTGCGCAAGCCGGAACCAGGTGAAAGCGCGATGACGATCAACGGCGTGCTGTATCCTGTCGAGGGAAATGACATGGCGGCGTTCGACGCCAGGGAGCGGGGATATATACGGGTGGAGGTGCCGCGCGCGGATATCGAGGCGGTGTCGTGGCAGGGTTTGCCGGCAGAGGGGCATATCTGGGTGTATGTGCCGGATATCGCCGGACGCGAGGCCGGGACGGGGCTGCCGCTGCCCGATGCGAAGTTTCCGATGCTGGAATCCTATATCGACGTGGTGATCCAGGGCGGGCTGGAATATGGCCCCGAGTTTGCGCGCGAGATCATCGTGACGACGAAGGACTGGAGCCCGTATTGGCTGAACGACCGCGACCTGGCGCGGCGGCCATGGGTGTTCGACAAGCAGTCCGCCGTCGTGGACAAACTGCTGAGTGGCATCGCGCCGTATTTTGCGGATCGGGTGTTCTCGGAGGAGTATGCGGCGAAGTACCTGCTGGGCGGCAACGCGGGTTCCGCATCGCCTGCCCGGTGACGAGCGCGGTGCCGCCTCCGGTGATCATGTTCTGAGATATTGAAAGGAAACACCGGTGAGGCCGAACCCGCTGCACGATGTGCTGGTCTTCCTGTCGACGCCGGGCTGGACAACGGTGGTTTTCTGGCTGCTTGCGGTCGCCAGTATCGTCGTGGCGGTGACCGCGTGGCGCGCCGACGCAACCCAGCGCAAGCCGCGTCACATCGCCATCTGGCTGATCCGTTTTGTCGTGGGTGCGATGTGGTGGCAGCAATCGCTGTGGAAGATCCCACCGAACTATGGCGGGCTGGTTTACTGGATGCAGCAGATGGTTGCGCATGCATCGACGGAGTTGCAGAGCCGGCTGGTGCAGGATCTCGTGCTGCCGAACATCGGCTTTTTCGGTCCGCTGGTTTATTGCATCGAGGTTTTGATCGGCGTTTCGCTGATGCTCGGTGTTTTGACGCGGGTTGGCGCTGTGCTGGGCCTGGGGATGGCGCTTAATCTCTGGCTGGGGCTTTATTCGGCGCCTAACGAATGGCCCTGGACGTATGGGTTCCTGGTGATCCTGCAGTTCGCGTTCCTGGTCGATCCGCCCGGGCGCAGTCTTGGCGTTGACGTTCTACTGCGGCGTCGCGGGCGGATCTTCGAGTTGGTTGGTTAGATGCTCCCTATCGCGCTGGAGGCCCAGACGGACTATGCGGGCGGCGAATCGAGGCCGTTCGGTAGTGAGATCCAGATGACAGTTTGCGCCTCTGCGGAATGGCGTGACAGATGGCCCTTGCCGTGTGTGTCCTCCACTAACACGAAGCTACCCGCCGGAACGTGGCGCACCTCTCCGTCGCTCGTCTCGTATTCAACCGAACCATTCAGCCTAACTGTAAGGTTCGGCTCTGGGACCGTATGCCAAGCAACCTCGCGCATGCCCGCGGGGATGCGGGTGAGGCGGACGCGGGACGCCTGATAACTAGCCGAAACGTCGAACGGCTCGGCATCGGGGTGCACCGACCTCTTGGTCGTTGGCAATTCGACTTCGTCGAAATGCAACTCACCATCCGGGGTGGCGTAGATGCGCAGGCACTTCATTGCGGCTGACTCCTTCTGGTTCGCAATGCCGAAACGAAGCATGCCTACCATGAAGGAAGCGGGGTAAGTCAGATCTGAGATCGCACTTTCGGCCGCGTAAGCAAGGGGCGGCCATAGTCGAAGGCCCCCCGCTTGCACAGGGATAATCGTTGCGGCTGAGCGGTGTTGCGGAAACCGCGATGTCATATCGGCCGTTCGAGAGGCTGACCATCCATGCCGAGGTCGCGGGTTGCGTCGGCGGTCGGTGGATTCCCGCTTTCGCGCATAGGCGCTAAAATACCGGTGCCATTCGCTGATATTGGCGTTTTCGTCGGGGCGGCTCGTGAAGATGCCATCTGAGCCGCGCTCTACATCGTCGCAGGCGGGCAACGCACGGTTGCGGCATGATGGCGTGAAGCAGTATGGCGATCAGTTGGCGAAGCGCCCGCTACAAGCCAGGTCGGGTCAGGCGGCGCAGGACCAGCGGGGAGAATCCTCGACCTCATCGACAAGCGGCTCGAGCAGAAGGATCATCAACAGATGAGCGAGCACCCACGGTCTGGCAGAGCGCGCGTCGGTGGCCGGCGGGCCATGCAGGCCAACCAGACTTTTCAGCGGTTTGAAACCAAGCTCGACCCGCCATCGCAGGCGGTAGAGGGCCATCACATACTGGGACGGCCAGTGATCGGCTTGCAGCGAGGTGATGAGGATCACCGATCCGGCGGCAATGAGCGTCGCCGTGGAGATTTGGTAGCGCTCTCGTTGCGCCTCGCGGCGGGCTTTTCGCGGGGCGGCGGCGGCCGCTGGCTCAGGCTTTTTGATCGCGACTATACGCAGTGCGAGGGGCGATGCGTTCTTGCGGCTCAGCCAGATCTTGCGATCGATCAGGCCGCGCTTGGCCGCCTTGCGCAGCTCGCGGGGCAGATTGACCGGCGTCGCGTCAGCCTCGAGCCAGCGCGCACTGAGCCAGCCGGCACGCACTACGAGATCGGCGCCGGCGGTGAGCACAGTGGCCATGCAACCCGGTTTCAAAGACACCCGATCGGCGAGGCGAATCTCGCCCTTGACACCGGCACCCGGTCCAGTCGCTCGGCTTAATGCTGATCGGTCAGTTGGAAAAAGCAGAAGCGCTCGCTGGGCAGGTCGAATGCGGCGTGAATGCGCCAGAGCTTGTTGTTGGTGCTGGCGTCCGCTCACGCCTGCGCCACCGCGCTCCCATCGAGGATGCGGATGAAGCGCACTCGGCTGGGCTTCGGCGCGGCAGAGCTCAGCAGATGGCCGATCAGCGCGTTCAGCCAATCGCCGCACTGGCGCAGTCGATAGAGCAGCGCCACGTTGGAGATGTCGGTCAGACCACTCGCGCTGGAAAATGAGGGGGTGCCGCGAAGGCCATGGGAGCCGAGGCAATAGGCGAGCACCAGACGCAGCAGGGAGATCGCGTTGGGGATGACGGGGGAGCGCGGGAAGGCGTTGCTGGCGCGAGCGCTCAGGCTCAGCGCTTCGGCACCGCGAGAGATAGAGATGTTAGAAGTATAGTTAAGAGAAATGGGTAATGATGTTGAATAGGAACGGATTGTATGAAGCATTATTTTAGCGTATGGCTACGGAACGTGCGGGATCGAGGCAGGCGGTCGCGGAGGCGGCAATTACATCCAGCGAATTGCGCGCGCCATCGGCCCCGCCTTTTTCGAAATCTCCTTCGATGCGCGCCATCTGGTTTGTTACATGTGCGAAGCACAGCACGGGCTGGCCGCGCGCGCGGGCAAAGGCGTACAGCGCCGCCGCCTCCATTTCCACGGCGAGCGCGCCATGCGCACGCGCGGCGACGATGGCATCCTCGGTCTCGCGATAGGGAGCGTCGGTGGTCCAGGAGGTGCCGCGATGAATGGCGAAGGGCAAGGCAGCGAGACGCGCGAAGGCCTGATCTGCCAGTTTGCGATCGGCTTCCGCGAAGACCGATGCCGGCAGATAGTGATGGCTGGTGCCCTCGTCGCGCAGCGCGCGATCGATCAGCACGAAATAGGGCGGCGGTCCTTTCGCTTCGATCTGTCCGGCCGAAGTGATGCTGACGAGAAAGCGGCAGCCGGAGACAAAGAGTTGCTCGGCCACCAGCACCGCGAAGGGTGCGCCAACGGCGCATCCGACGATGCCGATGGAGACGCCGCCATGGTCGGTGACGACCATGTCCGTGTGGTAGCACGCCCAACCGGCTGCCTTGCGCGCCGTGCCGGCCTTGCGCAGATGGCGCACGATGTCGCCGTCGGGGTCGAGCGCGCAGATGGCGGGCACGCTTTCCTCCGGCAGGCCGCGTTGCCGGCGCGCTTCGCGCAGCAAATTGGCCGGCGCGAAGACCGAGGGTGCGGCATGCTGCTTGGCCGCAAGTATGGTCGGTGCCGGGAGTTGTTCCGTCATGTTGCTTTCGATTGCGCGTGTCATGGCTCGTTCAGCGTGGTTTATCGAGGAAAGCCCGCACCACGGCAACCGTGGCGGCTGACGGAACCACAACGTCAGCCGCAGCACGATCTTATTGCAGGTCTGATGACGAGCCCGTGTATCGCAGCAGTCAGGCCGGCATGCCCAATGGCCTATATCCTTCCCGGAAACACCACCCGGAGTGCGTCCACAAACTTGCCCGACAACTTCCTGAAGCCAGCGGGATAGGGGTGGAGCTCATTTGCCCAATCCGCAGGTGCGAGCACGCCCTGAGTGTCCACGAGGAAGAACAGATTGGCCGCATCACCGGCAAGCCCCACCAGGAGCGCCCTGAAATCTATCAGAGCCTGACGACAGATCGCCGTGCCCTGGGCGAAATTCCATCCGGCATAGTCGAGCGACGGCTTCAACCACGGGCCCACGCAGTCTGGATGCACCCCTGTCGGCAACGGGAAGTCGTAGCAGTGCGCGAATATCGGTACTCCTGGTGCATAGCGGTCGCGGAAGTCAAAGAGATCTCGATACGACGCCTCCACCATGCCAAGCGCCTCCTGAAAGCGTTGTGCATCCAGCCCGGTCGCGCTCGAAACTACGTCGTCCAGAAAAATGCAAAACTGGTCACCGGCAATATCGTTGCCGCCGGCCGAAAACAGCATAGCGTCCGGTTTGCCCTGCTCGAGCCAGTTTGACGGGTCTTGCAAGAGCTGGATCATGCGTTGCTGCTTGGGGAGAGACATCTCGTCTGTCGATGCTTCCCCGTAGTGCGATATGTTGGCGATGACCGGATTGATGGTCCCCATCCCCTGAAGCTGAGCGATGATATCGGTATCTGAGAGTGTGAGGCTGTTGCCGTTGAGCGGATAGTCGAACCAGCTATCGCCTTGCGCCAGCATGACAAGCGGCTTTGCCACCTGGATACCAGCAGCCGTGATCGCTGAGCGCGCAGACTTGAGGCGCGCGATGGTGCTTTGGTGGCGCGCCACGCGATCTGCGATCTCCGAGTCAACGGCGTCGCGCATTTGCCGACGGAGCAGGAGACTCCGGCGAACAGGACTGTCTGTTGCGGTATCGGCGCACATGTAACTTTGGCTCCTGACGATTTGTGCAGATTGAAGGAATGGGCGGCGAATTTCCGATGGACGCCGCGCGCGCCGCTGGTGCAGAGCCGTCCCACGCGCGGGCGGCTCCTGCACGACGGTGCCTCCTGGTTCCTGGCTAGTGTTTGGCCCAAATTCGTTTGCTGCGGTCCAAGTGACTCTTCCATTGCCGAGCACGACGTTCTCTGCGCGATCCCTTCTCGGCGTGCGCGGCCATTTTGCTATGCATCGCCTTGGCTCCGGTGACCTGCTCCCATCCGTACCTGGGATCGAATTTCTGCGCATACCCGCCGCTCAACACTGCGAACGCGGCGGTCGCGTGGCCTTTGAGGTCGATGTCGGCCTCGGAATGTTGGTGCCCAAACCAATTCGGTGTCACGAAGTCTGTCACGAGGACGCCGTCAATCTGGTAACCGTACTGATCATCTTCGACCGGATCGCAAACTTCTCCAGCCCAGAAGACGCCCTTGAGGTCCTGGTAGGCACTGTTCAGCCACGGATCCACAGCCATTTCGCACATTTCATGCGTCGCGCCGACGCTGACGCTCGCATTGTCGGCGAGAATGGTTTTCACGAAGACCTTGGAGATCGGCAAGCCTTCGTTGGTGAGATCATGGTAGGCCAGTGCCCCGGCTTGGTCGCTGTCATCGAGGAACACCATCCACCACGTTCCTGAAGCGGGCTGCTGACCTTTCGGGACGAATGTGAAGGTCGCCACGTCGACGCCCCAGACAGGCTGGAGATCCGAATTCCACTGCTGGGTGAAGGCGGGGAGCATTCTCTGAACGTCAGCGTCGGCGATGGCGGTTGATTCGTTTATGACGGCGATTTGTGGCATTGGTATCTCCTTCGGATTTGTCTCTTATCGTGGGAAGGATGCTGTCGTTGCACTATCCGCGAGGCGCGGAGACCACGCCTGGTGCATGTGAGTACGCAAATTTCATGATCGCACCGGTAAAGGGATGACGCGCTGAAATTCTGGGAATATTCCACATCACGAAACGGTATATCATGAACCGAAACCATGTCCGGTTGGTGAGATTCGCACTTCGAGCTTATAGCGTGAAATCATGGCGCGCAACCAATATCGGACGAAACCCCACGGTTCCGTCTTGAAGGCCCGATGGAATGCGAGTCCTGCGCTTGAAATTCGGGGAAGCGTGGTTTCGCGTTATCGAGCCATCGAAATGTCGGCGACAAAACGCTGAGGTTCGGCGGAAGGGGACGCTGGCTTTGGTAGAGTTTCGGTGTGGATGTCAGTCATGCTGTGGACTCCCGTGCGGAGCGCCTGACAACTTTCGAACCCAGCCTTGGCGATCAATTCCCGTGCGTCAGACAGCCTGAAGCTGGTGCGAGCACCTCGCGATCACTCAGATGGCGGAAGCGCGGCGGCACTGCCCGAATTTGCGCCGCTGCCTGTGCGCCTTCCTTTACCGAACCGACGGCGGCGGCAAGCGATGGATCATCGCCGGCAGGAAGTGGGCGGCCGGGGGAGCGTGCCTCGTCGGACTGTACCCGTGGCCGCCGATGTTCCCCGGTTCTAGCATAATCCCGGTCGATGACGCCCCTATGACGCCGGCGGCCTATGTCGTAATTGAAGTGAAAGGCGACTGACGATGGAAACGTGCGAGCCGCTTGGGACTGCCAGGCGCGGCGGCGCTTGATTGAAGGAGCAGAAAATGTCCGAAGATCCGGCCGCCGACCCCGCCTATACGGCTGAAGGCGTGCGGCTTGCGGAAGCTCGCGACCAAGGAACCCCGTGGAAGCTTTGGGGACCGTATCTGAGCGAGCGCCAATGGGGCACGGTCAGGGAGGACTACAGCGAAAACGGAGACGCATGGAACTATTTCAACCATGATCAGGCGCGCTCGCGCGCCTATCACTGGGGCGAGGACGGTATCGCCGGCATCAGCGATGACAAGCAGCGTCTGTGCTTTGCTCTGGCACTGTGGAACGGGCATGACCCGATCCTGAAGGAGCGCCTGTTCGGCCTGACCAACAGTGAGGGCAACCACGGGGAGGACGTGAAGGAGTATTACTTCTATCTCGACAATACGCCGACCCATTCATACATGAAGTTGCTGTACAAGTATCCGCAAAGCGAATATCCGTATCGCGATCTTGTCGAGACCAATCGGCGGCGCAGCCGCACGGAGCCGGAGTACGAACTGCTGGATACCGGCGTGTTCGATGAGGATCGCTATTTCGACGTGTTCGTGGAATACGCCAAGCAGACGCCAACCGATATCCTGATCCAGATCACATTGTGCAACCGGGGGCCCGACGCGGCGGCGGTTCACGTGCTGCCCACGCTGTGGCTGCGCAATATCTGGGCGTGGTGGGCCGACGCGGCAAAGCCTTCGTTGCGAGCGATCACTGCAAAGAGCGGTGTCGCCGGCATTGCGGCGTCGGATGCCGGGCTCGGCGACTATTTCCTGTATTGCGAGGGGAAGCCGTCGCTGCTGTTCACGGAGAATGAAACCAACAATCAGCGGATCTTCGGCTCGGCCAATGCGGGGCCCTATGTCAAGGATGGGATCAACAACTTCGTCGTTGCCGGCATGCAGGATGCAATCAATCCGCGCCAGGAGGGGACTAAGGGCGCGGCGCATTATCGGCTGGAGGTGGCGCCGGGCGGGAGGGAAACAATCCGCCTTCGGTTGACCACGACCGGACCAGACGCGATCGGAGATCCGTTCGGGAGTCGGTTCGCGCAGATCGTGACGCAGCGTCAGCTTGAGGCCGACGCGTTCTACCGCTCCGTCACGCCGTCCGGCGTCGGCGACGACGCAGCCAACGTGATGCGGCAGGCGTTGGCCGGGATGCTGTGGAGCAAGCAGTGCTATTTCTTCGATGTCGACAAGTGGCTGGAGGAGCACGGCGCCGGGCCGATGCACCACGGAACCCGACAGGTGCGCAACAGCGAATGGGAGCACATGGTCAGCCACGACATCATCTCGATGCCGGACAAATGGGAATATCCGTGGTTTGCCGCATGGGACCTGGCGTTTCATGCCATGGCCATTTCCACGGTGGATATCGACTTCGCCAAGCAGCAGCTCGATCTGATGCTGCAAGGCTTCTATCTGCATCCGACCGGGCAGATGCCGGCGTACGAGTGGAATTTCAGCGACGTCAATCCACCGGTGCATGCCTGGGCCACGATCTTCCTGCACCGGACGGAGCAGGCGCTGGGTCGCGAGCCGGACATGGCATTCCTGGCGCGCGCCTTTACCAAGCTGTCGCTGAATTTCACCTGGTGGGTGAATCGCAAGGACCGCTTTGGCAGGAACCTGTATGAGGGCGGCTTTCTGGGCCTGGACAATATCGGCGTGTTCGACCGTAGCGCTCCTTTGCCGACCGGGGGGTACCTGGAGCAAGCCGACGGCACCGCCTGGATGGCCTTGTTTTGCCAGAACCTGCTTGAGATCGGTGTCGTGCTCGCCGCGCACTATCCGACTTACGAGGAGCTGGCCACAAAGTTCGCCGAGCAATTCCTATGGATCGGCCGCGCAATGAACGGCGCAGGTCAGGACGGCATGTGGGATGAGGCGGATGGATTTTACTATGACGTGCTGCGCCTTCCCGACGGTGGCGCGACGCGCCTGAAGGTGCGCTCGATGGTGGGACTGCTGCCCATTTGCGCCATCACGGTCGTCGAGCCGTGGCAGCGGGAGCGCGTGCCGCGGTTGGTGGCGACCTTGATGGAACGACTGCGGCGGATGCCGGAGATTCTTGAGAGCATCCACCCCACGGGGCCGGATCATCTCGGCGCGGAGGGGCGCGGGATTGTTGCCCTGGTAAACCGGGACCGGCTGCGCCGGATACTTGCCCGCATGCTCGACGAGAACGAGTTCCTCAGCCCGTACGGCATCCGCGCGCTATCCCGCTATCACGAGGAGCATCCCTACGTGTTTCCGGTGAATGGCAATGAGTACCGCGTGAATTACCTTCCCGCGGAGTCGGACAGCGGCATGTTCGGCGGCAATTCCAACTGGCGTGGCCCGGTCTGGATGCCGGTGAATGCGTTGCTGATTCGCGCCATGCTTCAGTACTATCTGTATTATGGGGATACGTTCAAGGTCGAGTGCCCCACCGGCTCTGGCAAGTGGATGAACCTGTTCGAGGTAAGCCGCGAGCTCACCAACCGGCTGAGCAGCATATTCCTGCGCGACGAAGCGGGCCGACGGCCGGTGTTTGGCGGGGCGGACAAGTTTCAGACCGACCCGCATTGGCGGGATTGTCTGTTATTCTACGAGTATTTTCATGGTGACAACGGTGCCGGTATCGGCGCCAGCCATCAAACCGGGTGGACCGGTATTGTGGCAAAGCTGATTGAAATCCACGGTCGGCTTGATGCACGCACATTTCTGGAAAGCGGCAAGGCCAGCGCGTTCGCTCGTGGTGGATAAGCCCGTGGACCGCGGAAGGCTGGCGCTGCAACCGCGCGCCGGTTAAAGCAGTGTCAGCGTGGGTGCTCCGCCGGCGAGACGACTGCGAACCTCAGCTCTGATCAACCTACGCGTCGAGATACGACCTGAAATCAGTCGCGCAAGCACGTGCGCGGAAAGGCGGAGCTTGCCGTGGCGAAGTGCGTACAATATCTGCTTTCGCATGACGACGGAAATAACGGTCATTTCCATCTTCATTGGTAACAGCCACATAAGAGTCGTGATGGCGCGGCGCGCCCACGGCCGAGTGAAGACCGTGGGCCGGGGGTAATCCCATCGCTCGTAGTTCTCATTGAAGAGCACGAACAGTATTGCGCGATCCATGAAGAACATGTTTCGCGAATGCCGCCGAACCTGCTCCACCCTGGCTCCGGACCAGGCGTTCGGGCCGGTTCCGACGACCCACTCCGTTCCGTTGAATGTGCTGCGTACCAGACTGGACGCATGTGCCAGGCCGAGCCAACTGGCGACCCGGCTCATTGTTTCGGCAGTGTTCAGGTGCAGGTCTTCGAACCGGACTGCGCGGGTGCGGGCATCCATTCCGATATGGGGGCGATCAGATCCCATAACATCCGTCAAAACCCACCAGGCGGGATCGATATACCGGGTCAACGGGGTGGGCGCACTCGGTAACAGGGTACTTCGGTGCGCAAATTGCCGGTCATCCGTTTGAAACCGGAATTGGGTATCAAACCAGGAGTTGATTGTCGTGATCGGGTCCCGCACGGTGTGGAGGAAACGGCCGTTGGGAAAGTCTTCGACAAATTGCCGAGCGAATAATTCACTCCTGCGGTGGTGCGCATAAACCATGAGAGGGTTGGGCGTCGCCGGGCGACGATTTAGAGCGAGGCTGTAAGCGACATGGAGGAAGACGAAGAAGCCTCGCCGGGAGTCCAGGAACTCGGGTGGCAGGTTCGCGTGCATCTGAAACAGTGCGTTGACGGCGGCGTAATAATCCATCTCATTGATGGCAAAGTTGCCATGGAAGAACGGAGCATCGTGGGCCTCGGCAAAGTCCGGGTAGGCAATCAGCTTCTCGCGAAGCGAAAGGAACGAGAACTGCTCGAGGAATGCATAGATCCACTGGCTCCGCGACTGCGGCAGCATGAGGACGTCATCGTGCCCATCGAGATAGCTTGCCAACAGAAAGGAACCACTGCGCCCCCAGTAGCAAATCGCAACCGCGCGATCCATGCCAGGGGGATCATAGGCGCTGAGTGCTTCAATTTTGGCGGCGGTGAGCGCAGCCAGGTCTTTCGTGATCTCCGTCAGGTAGGACGCGTACGCGTGCCTGAGCGTGGCCTCGCGGTTCCGGCCGAGACGGATGGGAGTGGTCATGCGGTGGGTGCCGCAGCCCGTCCGGCGTGCCAGATGCGGGTGAAATATGGAATCGACAGGTTGTCCATCGCCTTCAATGCACGCTCGATTTCGGCAATGACCGAGGCAAACCGCACACCCGCCTGACGCTGCAGTGTTCCGTGCGAGCGCCATGCCTGGACGTAGTCGGTTACACTGACCTCCACGATGAACCGTTCCTCGATGGCCTCTACTGGTCCGAACAGTCCGCAGGTGGCGATTACGGGAGTGGGATCCTCGCGACGGCTGCCGTATCCGTAATCCGGTATCTGCTGTCGGATAATTGCTTCGACTTCCGACTGCACGGCATCACTGAGATCACGGTGGTTCCACATGCAGGCGAACCGCCCCTGGCGCACAAGTATCCGCGCGGCCTCGGTCAGGGCGCGCGGCTGGTCAACGACATTGAAGGAGGATCCAAATGTCACCAGCTCGAATGCGTCGGCGGAGAGGCCGGTGTGTTCGGCGGTTCCCTCGAACCAGGTGACAGGAAGACCGCTGGTGTTTCGGATACCGAAGGCGCGCATCGCGGCGTTCGGCTCCACAGCCGAGACCGTTATGCCACGCCGGCCGAGCGGCGCGGCCAATTTTCCGGTCCCTGCCCCGATGTCCGCTACCGCACTGCCCGGGCCTATGCCGGCCGCGGCGCAAAGGCGGTCAAGCGCGGACGAGCTGTAGTCGGCGCGTTTGTCATAGTGGGCGGCCAGTTCAGTATAGTCCCAGGTGATATCCATGGGAGTCCTCGTTCATCCGTCCAGTAGAATTTCCCCGTTGCGAGCCATCGTTTCGTATAGCTCGAGGTCGGCGGGATTATCGACCTCACCCCAATTTCCGGCGGTGCGGACTGTGTCAATTCGATAACCAAGCGCCAATAGCCGGCGCAGCAGACCGGTCATATCGAGCCGGTCACGGAGTTCCGGGTCCAGTTCGGTGAGCAGTGCGGCAATTTTTTGCCAGGCCGAAGGTGTGAATTTCAGGAGGCCCATGTACTGGCCCTGGATTGCATGCGGGTTTTCGGTTTTCCCGCCGATCTCCGCTAAGTGCCCGGAGCCATCGATACGGAAGGTTTCGGCGTCGCTTAGCGGATCCTCGAAGCGGCAACTCCAGAGTTGGTACCAGTTGGAGTCGTACGCGACCACCAGGTCGCCCGTTGCGGTAGTCAGCGCACTGATCAATTCGCGGCGGTAGAAGATATCCGCGTAGCTGACAATCAGCGGCGCCGTGGTAAGCCAGGCTTCCGCTGCCGCCAGGGACATCACCATATTGGTTTCATCCCAGCGGGGATTGTCGAAGCAGACAAGGCCCGGTCGGCGCAGCATCTCTGCACGATAACCGCGCACGATACCGAGTTCTGTCGCGCCGCCGGCTGATAACGCCGCAAGCTGGCGGTCGAGCAAGGTCTTTCCGGCCAAGGTGACGAGACACTTGGGACTGTCCGCGGTGAGCTGGCCCATGCGGCTGCCACGGCCGGCGGCAAGAATTACCGCACGCATTCGACGTTGCGCCCAAAGAATTGGCGAAACAGAGCCTTGTCGCGTTCGGCGAAGGGCGACATACGCTCCGGGTGCCACATGATCCCGGCCAGGGGCATGTCGACGTGCCGCACTGCCTCGATCACGCCATCCTCGGCACGTGCCCAAGGCGTCAGCGCCGGAACCGTCTGGTCGGTCGCGAGGCGGTGGTAGCTGTTGACCTCTGCCGGACGACCCTCGATCAGGATACGCTGTCGCGGCGTTACATGCCCATCGACGGGATACAGCTTTATAGCAAAACGATGCTGGATGAGCTGCATGCCACGACAGACGCCCATCACCGGTACGCCACGCTGCATCGCAACATCCAACAGGGCGAGCTCTGTGTCATCGCGCTCAGGTGTGGACCCGCCATAGACGGCCAGATCGTCACCGCCGGTGAGCAACAATCCCTCGATCGGGACCGCGTCAGCCAGGGCTTTTGCCACAAGGGCACAGTTGGGGATGGGTATTGGCAGCAGATCCACTTCGGCGAGGAACCGAGACCATGCCTGGTCGAGGCTGTCACGCCGCTCATGGTAGCGTGGTTCGACAGTAACACGCTGTGTGACTGCAACCAGTTTCATTCGACGTATTGCACTTGCCGATTGACGCAGTCGATCCGCAGCACACGGGCAACGCGCCAACGTTGAAACAAGGCCTCTCCGGCACCGATGACGGCAGGTACGCCCAGCTCGCCGGCGCGGATCGCCATGTGGGAATTTACCCCGCCGAATTTCGTCACGAAGCCGACAATCCCGCGGGTAAAGATCCAATCAAATCCCGGGTCAGCGCTGGGGATGAACAGAATTGTTCCCTCCAGGCGATCGGGCGGATCCTCGATGCTGGAGACGGGCGCCGTCACCGATTGCTGGGTGATGAAGTTCGGTTGGGTCTGCGGCAAATGAAACGCGAAGACGTCGTCCGGTTCGGTAATGACGGGAGGAAGCACGATATTGCGGGTCATCAGATAGCGGTGCCGTCCCTCCGCGACGCTGTCACGCAGCCGACCGGACACTGATCCGCTATCGTTATAGAGCGAGCGCACCGCCGCCACGTCCAGCATCGAGCAATCATCAAGCGATAGACCATGTTCATCACCGAGACGGCGAATGAGCGAAAGTGTTTCGCTGAGGCTTCGGGTGAACACGAATTTGGCGAATTCACGCCCCTCGATCCCGGCCTTGATGAACTCGATCAGCCCGAGAACGTCCTGCTCGAGATGATGCTGCTTAAGCAGTCGTTCGATGTGCCGGAGCTGATCGACCGAGAGCACGAAGCGCGGATGAACGGGCTCCTTGGCGTGGGGGGTGGACCAGGAAAAGTAAAGGTCCGGCTGCTCGTCATAGCGGGGCGAAAGAATGTCATAGGTGCCGGGCCGCAAATGTCCGTAGCGCCGCAGGAAGTCCGATTTTTCCAACCTGACGAAGTCACGCCCGATGCGCGATCCAACGGTGTCCAGATCGGCCATGAAGGTGGCGTATTCCGAGTCGTCCAGGACACCGGCCGCTACCAGCGAGCGCAGCAACTGAACCGCGATAAATCCCGCTCTCGCAAGTCCGGCGAAAGGTAACGTACCATACCTCTTGCAATCTTCCAGAAGCCAGTAGATGCGGCCGATGGTGTCGATGCGTGCCTCACTGAGGACGATCAGCCGCTCGGCAAGGATGTCGATCTTATCGCGATCCTGTCGCCAAAGCCCGTTGGTGCCGTTGATGATGCGATTGGTCAGTCGCTGCAAGGAGGTGGTGATGGTATCGCGGTCTTCGGACGAAAATCCATACTGCGCCAGCACAGCCAAACGTTCTGGCAGGTCGAGCGTATAGCACGAAAAGATGATCTCGAATTCGACCTTGTCGTGCAAGTCAGGTTCGGCGAGCAGCCGATCAATGTAGTAGTTGACCAGACGGTCAGCGAGCGTGCCGGTGATGTCGCGTGGAACGAAGGAATTGAAGCTGACCCGCACGTCGATATACGGCAGCCCATGGAGACTGATGAGCAGCGGAAAGCTGCGCAGATTTTTATAGCCGTAATTATCCCGTTGATAGGCCCAGATAGCGTCGGTGATCAGCTCCCGATACAGCGACAATGCCAAGGGTCGCGGCTTCAGCCCGATGATCTCGGCCGGGTTCCAATCGGGCATGACGCCGAATACAGAGCGGCGGCCATGAAGGTAAGGGTGTGGGCGGGTCAGCAGTCCCACCTTGCGGGCAATTTCTCCGACTGCCTGGTCCACAGCCTCGGTCGAAACGGTCGCGGCTGCCCTGGTGACCAGTGGCCGCACCTGCAACAGATAGAGTTCGCCGTTGCCGTCAAACGCGAATTCGACGTCAAGTTGGCCATGTTCCAGCAGACGTTCCAGCTCAGTGACCAGTTCCGCAACAGCTTTTAGCGAAAGCGGGACACCATCGGGGTGGCTCCTGAGACCGATGAAGGTCTTGAGGTCACCGGCACTACCGGATGTTACGACGTCGGTGCGCCCGGAGCGATCGTCGTAATTGATGACAAGGTATGGCCCGCCGCTGTTCGGGTCGCGGCTGAATGCCACGCCGGCCTTCGACACCGAAGTCAGCATGGGCTGAACGAAGACCTGATCGTCCGGGCACATCGGATGAAAGGACGCGATCACCCGCTCGATTGCGGTGTCGATCTCGGCATCACCGCAGACGTTTCCGATCGACTGATATTTTCCTGCCTGGGATGCTGCTGTGCCATCCTCATTCCGCGCGCTGCTGCGTATGATCAGCGGACGTCGGCCCCAGGGTTCCGCGGCGAGATGTTGGCGGATTTGTTCGGGATTGCCGATCCATTCGGCGACCGTGAAGCGAAGCTGTGGCAGGACCCGCGCGCTTTGCAGGATTGGGCACAGGCGTTCCAGCGTCTCGGCTTTGGTGCCGAATCCGATGTGGCCGGCACCGATCGGCAGCTTTTCGATCGGCCCGCGGCAAAGTCGATCCCAGATCAGATCCACTGCCGCGACCGGATCCTGGGTTCCGTGATTGTCAATGATCAGGTCCGGCCGTTCCGGCTCCTCGGCCGGCACATCAAGTCCAACGACATTAAGCAGGTCACCGCGTCCGGCGCGAGCATAAAGACCTTTCGGGTCTCGGCGTATCAGTTCCTCGATAGGAACACGCAGAAATATTTCATGGTAGTTCTGGATGTTCGCGCGGTTCCACTGGTGGACCTGGTGGAACAAGGAAATAGTGGCGCAGACAACATCAATCCCCTGGGCTGAGAGCATCCTGCAAATTCTTGCATTGCGCATTGCCGAACGTCGCCGGTCATCGACGGAATGACCAAGGTCCTCGCCGATGGTTTGGCGAAGCATGTCTCCGTCGAGGAGGACCGCGGCGTGGCCAGACGCCCGCAATCGGTCGTAAAGTTGGCTGGCGATCGTGGTCTTTCCTGAGGCGGAGAGACCGGTGATCCAGAACACCCGGCCTGATGCACTGGGTGGCTCGCGATTAGGTTCGATACCCGCACGGGTCTCCGCCACCAGTTCAGCGGCTTGGCTTGGATACGGCCGTATCTCGTTGCCATGCATTTGCCGATCCTTTCGGCCGGCCTGGATATGCGGATCAGATAGCGCACTAAGTCTATGAAGTCGCTCGAAGTCTATAAACCGGTGCTGATTCTATTTAATCCGCTTTCCGCGAAACATCTTATTCATCTCGCGAGTAGCCCTCAAGCTTCATCTTATTACGAATGCAGGTTTGAGTTCGGTGATTGGCCGTTACAGGTGTTATGGTGGGCGCTCGGGAGACTGGGTCTGCCTCGTCGTGCTCGTGCCGGCGGGCATGACGCGGTCGCGATTGCGTGAACAGGCGCTGGATTCCCGCTTTCGCGGGAATGACGGGACGGGGGCGGGAATGACGGGAGGGGACGCAGGGACGACGGGGAACGGGCGCGGGAATGACGGGGCGTTCTCGGCCGTGAGCGTTGAGCCATCGTCTGCCAGGGGCGTGGGGGCCCGTACCTTATCGCCGGGCGGCGCGCAGCGGGATCCGCGACAGTACGCCCAGCACGATCAGCGTGGCTATCGCCAGCAGCACGGTCAGCGCCGCGGCGTCGAACACCGCACCGCGGTCCGACAGGCCGAAGATGCCGACCGGCAAGGTCACCCAGCCCGGCGGATACACCATCACCGTCGCGCCGAGCTCGCCCATCGACATCGCGAAACTCAGGCTGAACGCCGCCAGCAGATAGGGCGCGACCAGCGGCAGGGTGATGCGGCGCAGCCGGTAGAACGGGTGCGCGCCGAGGCTTTCCGCCACCTGTTCCAGCTCCGGCGCCAGCCGGGCCAGGCCGGCGGAGACGTTGCCGTAGGTAAACGCCGAGATCAGCACGAAATGCGCGATGATCACGATCGCAACGGTGCCGTTGAGCAGGAACGGTTTCTGACTGAACGCGACCAGCAGCCCGAGGCCGACGGAGACCGACGGAACCGCGCTGGGGATGAAGAACACCAGGTCCAGCACCCGGCGCGGCACGCCGATCGATGGTGCGCAATGCCAGCGCCGCCCAGCTTCCGCTCGCCAGCGCCGCGAGCCCGGCGATGAAGCCGGTGATGATGCTGACGCGCAGTTGCGCGCCGCTGTCGCCCTGCATGGCGGACGCATAATGCGTCAGCGTTAGCGCGCTCGGCAGCACGCCGTTCCATTGTCCGGCGAAGCTCGCCAGGGCGATGGTCGCGGCGGGCAGGCCATAGATGACGGCGACGATCAGCGCCAGCAGCCCCCAACTGAAGGCGCGGCCACGGTTAGACCAGACCAGCACCGCGGCCTCCGAAACGGGATAGTGTCAGGCGATACAGGGAATACAGCCCGAGAGACAGCACGATGTTCACCATCGCGATGACGCAGGCGGTAGGATAGTCGAATTCCTGGATCGCCTTGTCATAGACCAGCAGCGGCAGCGTGATCACGCCCTTGGCGCCGATGAACAGCACGATGCCGAACTCGTTGACCGTGAGCAGCAAGCAGAGGCTGCCGCCGGCCAGCAGCGCGGGGATCGCCGCCGGGACGATGATGCGGCGGATGATGCGCCAGGGGCCGGCGCCGAGGCTGCTGGCGACCTCGATCTGCGCCGTTTCGATCAGCGAGAATGCAGCGAGCAGCGGACGCATGACGAAGGGCGTGTAGACGGTGACCTCGGCCAGGATCACGCCCCAGGCGGAATACAGGAAGTCGATCGGCGGCAGCGGCAGATGCAGGAGCTGCATCGCCGACTGGTTGAGCAGGCCGGCCGAGCCGTAGATGAAGGTGAAGGCGAGCGCGATCAGGAAGGTGGGCAGGGCGATGAAGGTATCGATCAGGCGGGAGACGATCCAGGCGCCGGGGAAAGGCACGAATGAAAGGATCATCGCCAGGACGAAGCCCAGGATCAGGCAGCCGGCGCTGGAAGCGAGCGAGATGGTGATGGTGTGCAGGAGTGCGTGGCGGAACAGGGCGGTCTGGAACACGGAGGTGTAGCCGGCGAAGGACGCGGCGTGGCCCTCGCCGGTGAGGGATTGGTGGAAGATCAGGGAGAGCGGGTAGAAGAACAGCAGGCCCAGGATGAGCAAAGGGGGGGCTATCCAGAGGGAGGGCCGCGCCCTCACCCGGATCGCTGCGCGATCCGACCTCTCCCGCAAAGCGGGAGAGGTTGAAGGGGGGGCGATCATGTAGGGACGAGGGGCTCGCCCTCACCCGGATCACTGCGCGATCCGACCTCTCCCGCGGAGCGGGAGAGGTTAGGAGGTGGAGGCGTCATCTTCGGCGATCAGCATCGCGTCCTCGGCGGCGAAGCGGATGGTGCACCAACTGCCGGGTTCGGGGGGCGTGCGCAGCGGCGTGGAGATCAGGCGCAGCGTGTGGCCTTGGGCGTCCAGGGTGATGCTGTGCAGCTCGCCTTGCCACTGGACGCTTTGCACCACGCCGGTGAGTTCGTTGTCGGTTTCGGGGCCGGCCAGGTTGATATCGTGCGGGCGCACGCACAGCAGGCAGTCGCGGCCGGCGGTGAGCACGGGATGGGCGCGCGCGGTCAGGGCGAACTCGCCGAAGCGGACGCGGGCTCAGCCCGTCGGCGCTGTGTTCCAGGCGGACCGGCAGCAGGTTGGCGCGGCCGAGGAATTCGGCGGCGAAGCGGTTCGGCGGATCGCGGTACAGCGCCTTGGAGGGGCCGAGCGCCATCAGGCGGCCATCACGCATGATGGCGATGCGGTCGGCCAGGGTAAGGGCCTCGGTCTGGTCGTGGGTGACGTACATGACCGTCAGCGACGGCAGCTCGCGGTGCAGGCGGGCCAATTCGTCCAGCATGTTGCGACGGATCAGGGCGTCGAGGGCAGACAGCGGCTCGTCGAGCAGCAGCACCTCCGGCTTGATCGCCAGGGCGCGGGCGATGGCGACGCGCTGCTGCTGGCCGCCGCTGAGTTCGCGGGGGAAGCGGCGGGTGAACGCGCTCATGCCGACCAGGGCGAGGCAGTCGTGCACGCGCTGGCGGACGGTGGGTTCGGCGACGCCGCGGGCGCGGGGGCCGAAGCCGACATTCTCATCGACGCGCATGTGGGGGAACAGGGCGTAGTTCTGCACCACCATGCCGATGCTGCGGGCGTAGGGCGGCAGGTCGGTGACGTCGTGGCCGCCGATGCGGATGCGGCCGGCGGTGGGGCGGACGAAGCCGGCCACCGCCCGCAGCGCGGTGGTCTTGCCCGAGCCGGAGGGGCCGATGACGGCCATGATCTCGCCGGGCGTGATGGCGAGGGTAAGGGCGTGCAGTGCCACGGTGCCGCGATAGGACACCGTGACGTCCTGCATTTCGATGCCGCTGCTGGCGGCGGTCGACACAAGCGGCGCGGGCTCGGTCGCCCGCACCGTGTCGACCACCGCGTCTGGTGGCATCAGCTACCGGTCTCCTGGTGCCAGCGGGAGACGTCCTGCGGCAGGTCTCGCAGGACCGTGGCCCAGTCGGGGGACCAGATCTCCACGCCTTCCATCATGTCGTGGAGCTTCTTGTAGTTGTCATCCGTGGGATGCACGTCCTGGCGCACCGGCAGGCCCTGGGCGATGGAGCTGACGGTTGCCTGGGCTTCCTTGCTGAGCAGGAAGTCGATCAGCTTCTTGCCGTTGTCGGCGTGCGGGGCGCCGGTGACCAGCCCGATATAGTAGGGCAGCGCGAATGCGGCGCGCTTGCCGTCCGGGCCGGTGGGCCAGAACACGCGGATATTCGGGTTGTCCTGCATCTGCGCCAGGTTCATCTGGATGTCGCCGTTGGCGACCCAGATTTCGCCCTTGTTGACCAGCGGGGTGAGCTTGCCGGTGGAGGCGGAGGGGCCGAGGTTGTTGGCCTGCAATTTCTTCAGATACGCGAAGCCGGCGTCCTTGCTGCCGAAGGCGTGGAACACCTGCAGCATGACCGCTGTGCCGTCGCCGGCCTGACCGGGCGTGGAGTATTGCAGCTTGTTCTTGAATTTCGGGTCGAGCAGGTCGTCGTAGGTCTTCGGCGGGTCCTTCAGGACCGAGGCGTCGTAGATGAAGTTGGGGTAGTCGTTGACCATGGCGCGACGTAGCGGCCCTGCGGGTCCTTGTCGCGCGCGGCGATCTGGTCCGCGCCGGCCGGGGTGTAGGGCTGCAACAGCCCGTCGGCGGCGGCCTTCTGCATGAAGGGCGGCAGGGTTACCAGGACGTCCGCCTGCGGGTTGGATTTTTCCTTGGCGACACGTTCCATGACGCCGGCGGAGCCGCCTTCCACGTACTGCACCTTGATGCCGGTGGCTTTGGTGAAGGCGTCGAACTGGGTCTGAAACCAGTTCGGCGAGCCGTCGTGCAGACCGTCGGCGGCGTAGATGGTGACCACGCCCTGCGCCGAGGCGGTGGTGGCCGCCAGCAGTGTGGCCGCGCAGATGGCGGCGAATGTTCTGCGTCTCATTGGGTGTGGTTCCTGCCCCTGTGGTTACGTTGTTGAAGGTTACGGTTTTGCGTGATCAGGCTTGGGTGATGAAGCGGCGGGGTTGGTGGTGGGTCCGTGTTTTTCGGTGGGGTTTCGGTTGGCGGCTTGGTGCGTTGATGGCCGGGACAAGCGAGGACAAGCCCGGCCATGACGGGAGGGGCCGGGTGACGGTTGGGGCCGGGTGATGGGCGGCCGGGGTGGCCGTGTGACCGGGGGAAGGGGTGGGCACGGTCAGAGCGGCCAGGGGAGCGAATAGGTACGCACGTTGGTGTAGCCCTTCATCGCTTCGACCACGCCCTCCTTGTAGCCCAGCCCGGAGTCCTTGATACCACCAAACGGTGACATTTCGGTCCTGTAACCAGGGACTTCCCAGAATTCACCGTGCCGACGTCAAGCCCGGCGACGAAGCGGGTGATGTGATCGAGCCGGTTGGTGCACACGCCCGCCGACAGGCCGTAGGCGGTGGCGTTGGAGATGCGGATCACCGCCTCGATATCGTCGGGGCAGCGGATGATCGGGATCACCGGTCCGAAGGTCTCCTCGCGCACCAGCTCGCAGTCGATAGGGGACATGATCGACCACGGTCGGGCGGATAGAGTGCGCCGTCCGCCGGTTGCCGTGCAGGAGTCGGCGCCGTGGGCGACCGCGTCGTTGACGCGGCGCTCGAACAGCTTGGCCGCGCGTTCGCTGATCACGGTGCCGACGTCGGTGGCGGGGTCCATCGGATCGCCGGCCTTCAGCAGGCGGGCGCGGGCGAGGACTTGCTCGGCGAAGGCGTCGGCGATGCTGTCCACCACCAGGATGCGCTTGACCGCGGTGCAGCGCTGGCCGGAGTTTTTGGTGGCGCCCTGCACGGCGAGGTCGGCCGCCTTGGCGAGGTCGGCGTCGGCCATGACGATCAGCGGATCGTTGCCGCCGAGCTCCAGGATCACGCGGCGATAGCCGGCGCGCTCGGCGATGTATTTGCCGACGCGGACGGAGCCGGTGAAGGTGATCAGCTCGCAGTCCGGATCGGTGATCATGGCGTCGCCCATGGTGGCCGGGTTGCCGGTGACGACCGACAGCATTTCGGCGGGCAGGCCGGCTTCGTAGAGGACGTCGGCGAGCAGCAGCGCGGTGAGCGGCGTCAGCTCGGTCGGTTTGAGCACGACGCGGTTGTTGGTGGCGATCGCCGGGGCGAGCTTGTGGGCGACCATGTTCAGCGGGTGATTGAACGGCGTGATGGCCGAGATGACGCCGCAGCAGCGGCACGCGCAGCGTGTGGATGCGGCGCGGCTTGCCCTGCGCGGTGATGTCGCAGGCGAGGCTCTGGCCGTCATCGTTGATGGCGAGCTGGCCGGCGAAGGTTGAACACGTCGCAGGCGCGGCCGACCTCGTAGAGCGAGTCCTTCGAGGCAGAGGCCGGACTCGCTGGTGATCAGCCGGGCGATGGCGTCCTTGCGTCGCGGCCAGCGGTTTCGGCGGTGCGTCAGCAGGATGCGCTGGCGCTGGTAGCGCGACAATGTCGGGCTGAAAGTTTTTGGCGGCGGCGAAGGCGCGCGCGCACATGCTCGGGCCGGGCGGCGGGAACGGTGCCGACCAGGGCGCCGGAATAGGGGTTGCGGACCTCGAGCACGTCGTCGGTGGTCGATCCGGGTGCCGGCGAGGCGCATCGCCTCGTGGCGGACCGGGGGTTCGCGCGCGATGTCCATGATCAGGCTCCCTGATCGACCAGGTTGAGAGCGACGTCGAAGATATCGAAGTTGCGCAGCACGCGACCGGCCGGGATTTCGACGCGGCGGTTGACGATCATCGGCACGTCCTGCTCGGTGATGCCGCCGTGCGAACGCAGCGGCTCGGTCAGGCCGGAGAGGTCGTGCCGCGAAGCGCTGGTGCCGAGCACCTTGTGGCGGTCGGAGATGACGACGACGTCGCCGGTACGGTCCGGCGGCAGCTCGAACTGGCGGCAGGCGGATTCGCGATCGAGCGCCAGGATCGATTCCCGGCTGCTGACGCAGGGCGTCCAGCAGCGCGGCGCGGTCGGCGGCTTCCGGCAGGTAGGCGGTGGCGAACGAGCCGAGCGCGCCATGATGCAGCACGTAGGGATCGGTGATCGGCAGGATGACGCGCGCGGCGCCGGTGCCGAGGCGCTGGTCGAACCAGTCCTGCAGGTAGATCACGTCCGGCGAGCCATCGGCGCGGTGCTTGTCGTTCATGCCGTGGTCGGCGGTGAGCGCCAGCACCGCGCCGGCTTTGTCGAGCGCGCCGACGTAGCGGTCGATCATGGCGTAGAAGGCGTTGGCCATGGGCGAGCCCGGGCCGGCCTTGTGCTGCACGTAGTCGGTGGTGGAGAGATACATCAGGTCCGGCTTGAAGCTGTGCAGCAGCTTTTCGCCAGCGGCGAAGACGAACTCCGACAGGTCGGCGGAATAGACATCGGGCAGCTGTCATGCCGACGAAATCCAGCACGTCGGTGATGCCGTTTTCCGCCAGCGTGGCGCGGTCGGCTTTCTCCGACGAGAAGGCGATGGCGCGGCCGCGAGCGCATGTCGAGCCCGTCGCCGAGCAGGGTGCGCAGCTTGTCCTTGGCGGTGACCACGGCGACGCGGCGCGCCGGCATCGTGGAACGCCGCCATGATGGTGGGCGCGCGCAGGAAGCGCGCATCGTTCATCATGACTTCCTGGCCGGCGGCGCGGTCGTAGAAGAAGTTGCCGTTGATACCGTGCACCGAAGGCGGGCGGCCGGTGATGATGGAGATGTTGTTGGGATTGGTGAAGCTGGGGATCACCGATTGCGCGCGCAGGTTGGCGCCGGTCGCGCATCAGCCGGTCGAGGTTGGGAGCGAGGCCGGCGGCGATGGCGGCCTCGATATAGCCGGGCTCCGAGCCGTCGATGCAGACCGCCACGGTGGGGGTGCCCGGGAAGCGGTAGTCACGGCCGTTCACCGTTACCTGGCGACCACGCACTGTCTGCACGTTCATGGTGTTGCTCCTGTTCAGGCGGCACGCGCCAGGGGGATGCCGATCCGCATGGTCTTCCAGCACGTCGCGCACGGCGGCAAGGGCGGCGCGCATGTCCGCCTGATCGAGCCGGCCGATGCAGCCGATACGGAACGAGTTCGGCAACCGTCAGCTTGCCGGGATAGATGATGAAGCCGCGATCCTTGAGGCCATCATAGAAGGTCTGGAAGTGGAATTCAGGCTCGTCCGGCATGTGGAAGGTGACGATGATCGGCGCCTGCAACGCATCCGGCAACAGCGTGCGGAAGCCGAGCGCGCGCATGCCATCGACCAGCAGCTTGCAGTTCGCGGCATAGCGCCCTCCCCGTCCGGCGACGCCGCCTTCGGCGAAGAACTCCATCAGCGCCTGGTGGAAGGCGACGATGACGTGGATCGGCGGGGTGAAGCGGTACTGGCCGGTGCGTTCCAGCACCTGCCATTGGTCGTGCAGGTCGAGCACCAGCGTGGTGGCGTTGCCCTTGGTGGCCGCCAGCGCGGCGCGACGGCAGACCACGAAACCGAGGCCGGGCACGCCCTCGATGCATTTGTTGGAGGAGGCGGCGACGGCATCGAAGCGGGTGTTCGCGGCGTCGAGCGGCAGGGCGCCGAACGCGCTCATGGCATCGACCAGCAGGCGCTTGTCGTGGCGGGCGGCGAGCTCGGCGATCTGCTCGATCGGGTTGCGGATGCCGCTGGTGGTTTCGCATTGCACGGCGAAGACGTGGGTGATGCCGGCGGTGTCGCGCAGGATGCGGTCCACTGCGTCGAGGTCGGGCGGCGTGTCCTCGGCGGTTTCGTGCACCACCGCATGGCGGTCGGCGATGTCGAGGATGCGCTTGGCACGGTGGCCATAGGCGCCGTTGACCAGCAGCAGGACGCCGCCGTCCGGGCGGGACGAAGCTGGTCAGCATCGCCTCCACCGCGAAGGTGCCGGAGCCTTGCATCGGCACCGCGACGTACTCGTTGCCGCCGTTGACGATTTCCGGCAGGCGGGTCAGCACGGTGCGGTTGATCTCGATGAAGCCGGCGTCGCGCGAGCCCCAGTCGTGGACCATCGCGGTCTTGACCGATTTCGCGGTGGTCAGCGGCCCGGGGGTGAGCAGCAGCGGATCCCCGGTTTCCGAAACGGCACGATTGGAACGATTTGGGGGCGTGGGCATGCCTGGCGGCTCCGTCTGGTGGACCGGCGGGGCGGAGCTTGGGCAGGTTGTGGACATTGGTCCAATATTTAGTATAGATACGGGATATAGATTTTATCTATACACGAGGCGCTGGTGAACCTGACGCTGCTGCGCGCCTTTCACGCTGTTGCGCAGGCCGGCGGGTTCACCCAGGCGGCGCGTACCGGCGCGGCCAGCCAGCCGACGCTGTCGGCGCAGGTGCGGGCGCTGGAGGCGAGCTATGGCGTGGCGCTGTTCAACCGCTCCGGGCGCGGGATTTCGCTGACGCCGCTGGGGCAGAGTTTGTCGGCGATCACCGCGCGGCTGTTCGCGGCGGAGGATGAGGCGAGCTCCTTGCTGGCCGGGGCGCGGGTGCTGATCCGTGGGCAGTTGCGGGTGATGGTGGACAGCCCGACGCACGTGATGCCGCTGCTCGCGGTGCTGAAGCGTCGGTATGAGGAGCTGACGTTCACGCTGCGGGTGGGGAACTCGTCGGAGGTGATCCATCGGGTGCTGGATTTCGAGGCGGATGTGGGGGTGACGGCGCGGCAGACCTCCGATCCGCGGATTTTCAGCCGGGTGCTGCGGCGGGACCGGCTGGTGCTGTTTGTTTCGGCGCAGCACGCGTGGGCGCGGCGGGCGAGCGTGGGGATCGCCGAGCTGGAGGCGCATGACCTGGTGATCCGCGAGCGCGGGTCGATCACGCGGGAGGTGTTCGAGGCGCGGCTGGCGGATCACGGGGTGCGGCCGCGGCGGCTGATCGAGGTGCAGATGCGGGAGAGCGTGCGCGAGGCGGTGATTGCCGGGTTCGGGATCGGGATCGTGTTCGAGAGCGAGCTGGGCAGGGACGCGCAGACGCACGCGGTGGCGGTGCGGGACGCGGATTTGCTGGTGACGGAGTACCTGATTTGTTTGGAGGAACGGCGGGGGCTGCCGCTGGTGCGGGGGTTTCTGGATGCGGCGGCGGAGGCGGGGGATGCGGGTGGGGGACTGGTGCGCAAGCGATCGCCGCGGGCGTTCTGACAGAGGTGCAAAGGCGATGACGAAGCGATATCGCAGCCGTGCCATGGCCTCGGTCCATGAAACGGCGGAGGGTCTTCATGAGGCCGGTCTGGTCGACAAACAGACCTTGCGGATGTTCGACGAGGCCTGCCTGACGCCGTGTCAGGCGCTGGCTGATCCTAATCTCGGTGCAGGCAGTGACGGCGGCTCAATCAACGAGGCAGGTCCGGCATCGCTCCCACGATCTGCGACATGAACGGCAACGAAGCCGGCGAGGGTTGAGCGACGGGACAAGAAGCAGCCGCAGGCACGCCGCAGAATAGCGGACAGGAGCGGTATCTATCGCGTCCCATACCGGCCTGGTATCGTATCGTCGCAAATACTACCAGATGACATTGAGCATGACCCATGTTCGTCATTCCGGTGAAAACCGGAATCCAGGCGACCCCGTGGGGAGTTTCAGGGGCGGGCGCCGTGGTTCTCTCAGGATGGTGAATGGGTCGTGTTTGAGTCCACGCGCGCGAGTGCGCGCGGTGACGGGCCAGCGCGGCCGGGAACCGATATCAAGTGGAACGGGAATCATGCGAAGTTCTATCCGGATGGCAGGCGACTGGTAGCTACATTGGTGCAGCAGCCCGGGGGAAAGCGACGGGAGCTGGTGTCGCTGGATGTGGGCGCGTTCGTGAGTTAGCGGGCATGTTTCGGCATTGGCGCGGTTGTCGCTGGTGGTGGCGGCGTGGAAGGGTGGGGGTTTGTGATTGTTGGTGCGCTTTTTCTGTGTGTTGGGAGAAGTCGGGGATGTGGGAGTTTGTCGCTTGTGCTGGTTGGGTGCGTCGATGGCCGGCACAAGGCCACGGCTGTCCGGCACGGAATTCGCTTGTACGAGCGCACGACATTGATTCTACTCGCATCCGACGTTTGGCGACGCCACCGGACGCGAGGAGGTCAACGCCGTGCCGCACCAGAATAGCGTGTTCCATGCGATGCTGAAGCTGCTTCCGTGGGGCGAGTTCGATCAGGCGGTCGAACGGCATGGCGCAACCACGGATGTGCGCGGCTTCAGCTTCAAAAGCCAACTCGCTGCCATGCTGTATGCCCAGCTCTCGGGCGCAGCCAGCCTGCGCGAGATCGAGACCGGGCTGCGCAGCCATGCCGACCGGCTCTATCATCTGGGGGTCAGCCTGCCGCATCGCTCCACCCTGGCCGATGCCAACCGCCAGCGGCCGGTCGGCGTCTTCACGGCGCTGCTCGGCGGCATGATCCAAAGCGCGCACCGGCGGCTGCGGCGCACCATGGATGGCGTCAGCTACCTGATCGACAGCACCGGTCTGGCGCTGAACGAGCGCAGCGCCGACTGGGCGCGTTTCTCGGCCTCGGCATGCGGCGCCAAGCTGCACATCATTTATGATCCGGACGCTGATTGCCCGATTTATGCCGGCATTCAGCGCGGCCAACGTCAACGACATCACCGCGGCCCAGGCGATGCCGATCGTGAAGGGCGCCACTTACGTCTTCGACCTCGGATACTATGACTACGCCTGGTGGGCAAAGCTGCACCAGGCGGGGTGCCGGATCGTGACGCGGCTCAAGCGCAACACCCCGCTCGCGGTGAGCGAATCGCGCGACGTGCGGCCGGGCGGCCCGATCCTGTCGGATCGCATCGGCAAGCTGCCGCAGCGGCAAGCGAACAACCGCCACAACCCGTTCTCCGACGCGGTGCGGGAGGTTCAGGTGCGCATCGATAGCGGCAAGGTTCTGCGCATCGTCACCAACGATCTCAGCTCGCCGGCCGAGGTCATTGCGGAGCTTTACAAGCGCCGATGGGCCATCGAGCTGTTCTTCCGCTGGGTCAAACAGACCCTGCGCATCCGCAAGTTCATCGGTACCTCTGAAAATGCGGTTCGCATCCAGATCGCCATCGCCTTGATCGCCTTCCTGCTGCTTCGCCTGGCTCAGAAGGCGCAGCATGCCGTCCACAGCCCCCTGGCGTTCGCCCGGCTCGTCCGGGTGAACCTCATGCACCGACGCAGCCTCGCTCAACTGCATCGGCCCGCCGAACGGCCCCCGCCAATCGCTGGCCAAGGGCAGCTCATATGACACAAGCGACACAAGCAAGAACCCTGCCGGACAGTCGTGGCACAAGGCCGGCCATGACGGTGGGGGCGGTGGGGGGCGGGCGTGACGGTGGGGTGGCGGGGGGGCCGGGCGTGACGGTGGGTGGAGGGCGTGGCGGGGCGTGGCGGCGTCAGGGGTAGGGTTCGGCGCTGACCTGGACGGTGACGGTCATGCCGAGATCGTCCTCGCGGGCGCCGTAATAGGTGCCGCTGAGCGGGACCGCCTGGGATGGGTCGCGGGCGACCGCGACGCGGATCAGGTTGCGGCCGGCAACCAACGCATTGGTGGGGTCGAATTCCACCCATCCGGCGCCGGGAAGATATACCTGTAACCAGGCATGGGTTTCTCCGCCACCTACCAATCTCGCGCTGCCGGCGATTAACGTTTCGTCGTAAAGGTAACCACTTACGAAGCGGGCGGCGAAGCCCAGGCTGCGTACCGCTTCCATCATCAGCAGCGCGTAATCGCGGCAGGTGCCGGATTGCAGCTCCAGCGTGCGCGCCGGCGGGCGGGTGCCTAGGTCGGCGCGGCGCGAATAGGTCAGCTCCTCGCGGATCCGCCGGTTCATCGCGATCAGCATGGGGAGGGTGTCGGCCTGACCCGACCCGTCCAGGAATTGCCGCGCCCAGGAATCGATGCGTCCGTCGGGGTCGGGATAGTGCCGCTCGTTGCAACGGCCGAGATCCTCCAGCTCCTCCTCGGCGTACTGGAACGGATAGGTACGCGCGAACGGCTCCAGCTCGATCAGTTGCTGCGCCAGCGGATAGTGCCGCACGCGGAAGGACGATTCGAACACCAGCTCGTCGGCCGGATCGCTGAACCGGGCGATCGCCACCGAGTTGCCGAACACATCATGCAGCCAGCGGATGGTCGCCGTCGGGCGGATCAGCAGCGAGGTGTCGAGCAAGCGCAGGTCATGGCTGTCGCGCGGCCGGAACATCAGCCGATGCTCGCCGAACCGCACCGGACGCCGATAGGTGTACGTGGTGTGGTGGCGCACGGTGAGCGTGGTGCCCTGGGTGGGAGACAGGGCGTCCCGCGCGGGCGACACATCCGTGATCAGATGACCGGTTTCGATCGGAAGATTCTTTCGGCTATCAGGATGGCCGGAAGCTAGGGCATGAGTATGAGCGCTTCAAGATAAAGCTGAAGATTTTTCGTTTGAGGTCGATTTACTGTTCGCCGGCATTTCCGCCCAGAGCGACCTTGCTCTCGCGAGAGCAACTATATACTTCGCTGGCCGAGCGCGTCTGCGATGTGCAGACACGGAGTGCCTTTGGCAAAGCCGCGCGCGATGTGACGGATTTCCTTGGGTGCTGAAGCGGACTTGTGGGGGCGCAGCGACATTGGAGGGCTCGATGGATGCGAGTCCTCCAGGCTGGCGTGGCATTCATCGATTTGGCTCGACAGAATGATGGATCACTTGAGCAAGACTGGAAAATAATCGTAATTGGCTCTGCTCGCCTCTTTCTTGCATCAGAGGAGCGAAGCAAGCAATCTTACGGCGCCAATTCGCCACTAGCGTTCTGTTGAGAATGGGGACTACAGCCGTGGACCTTAAGCGGTTGGCAACTTTTGGACAAGATATGCCAGTTCCGTCTGCCGATTCACTCCGGCTTTTTTGAATACATGATGCAAGTGCGTACGCACAGTAGAGGGAGCCACCCCCAGCGTCCGTGCCACTTGTTTGGGCGCAGTCCCCTTTGCGACCAAATACGCAACGGCCGCTTCAGATGGCGTCAGACCATATGTAGTCTGTAGGATCCGCTGTGAATGTGCATTGGATCGTTCGGGATCGGCTAAAAGCACCGTCGCCGCTGGCTGTCTTACCGGCTCGTCAACTGACGGGAGATTCCGGGAGGGGAACACCATTGCCAATACGGGTCGTTGTCCGATTCCGCGCTTCGATGGAATGGATTGAACAAATACTTCTTGTTCGTCCGCCGTTGCCTTGTTCGCGACGGGCTTTTTTAGTGGGATGGGAAGCCGAAAAAGTACGATCAGTCTTGTGGCCGCCACGAGCCCTCAATGTGTACTGACTGGCGATAATATCCTCTGCTTCTTGATTAGCGTACAAGATCTGCGCATTAGCATCCACAACAATCACCCCCTGGCATATGGTATCCAGTGCCTTCGAGAGATAGTCGTTGCGAGTATCGGCAGTCGCACGATTTATCTGGATTTGAATCGCCTGGCCGATGTGTTTGCTCAGCACCCCCACTGACCTCAAATGTGCGGTCTCGAAGGGAAACGGTCGTGCCAGGGCAAAAATGCCCACGTAATCCGATTCTTGAAAAACTATCGTGCGCAAAATCTCCATTCCTTTGAGGTTCGCGAGGCTTTGTCTGCGAAGTACGCCCGACATCGACACAGGAATAAGGGAGTCACGAATATTTAGTTCACCAACGTGAGCCGGATCGAAACAGTATATAGCAGACTTTAGGGACCTGTCCAACGGCCGTATGGTACTCCAACTTTCATTAACTACTGAGAACCGGCAAGTTGCGGAAGAAATTCCTACAGCAGCAAGTGGGCTGCCCAAAAATCGGGCAATACGATCGAGCACATCGGGCCATTCGACTTGCCCCAATCCAGCTTCGTAGATAGACGAGATCGTCGCCAGGAGTTGATTGAGGCGTGGCAATGGGTGTTGTCTCCGCGTTCGCGTTAGGTGCTACGAATGTCGACTCGTGAAATTACTGGTACTTTAGCTCCCGCTTTTCAAGGATGCTCGTCGAGTTCATGCGCCTCCATCACTTGATGGACGCAATGAGGCAAGAGCGTCCGCACATTTGAGCGGTCGGCGGGGACTCGGCCCACCCGATGCGGACGAGACGAGAGATGCTGAAGGGGGTAGCTACGGCTGTCCCGAGTGAAGCCTATGAGTGGCTCTGTATTCAATCGGTACTCGTCGCTGGCACCGAGTAGGAAGTCAATCAAGGGAAAACAAAATGAAACGTCTGTTTCTTGCTGCTGTTGCGACTCTCGGGCTTATTACAGCTGCTGGCACCACCACGGCCTTCGCATATGATGGTTACGATCGGCACATCGACATCCTCAACCGGTCGGATTTGACCATCATGCAACTCCAGGCTTCTAATGTAGGCACTTCCTTCTGGAAGAACGACATTCTTGGTGAGGATGTCATCGGACCGAACGAGATAGTCAACGCAAACATCGATGACGGAACCGGCTATTGCCTTTTCGATTTCCGGGCTGTCTTCGATGATGGCTGAACGTCTATCGTGCCCCGGGTCAATGTTTGTGACGTTAGTGCTTTGGCCTTCCGTTAGAAGGCAACTGCAAACTAGAACAAGCTCAGCAAAAGGAAGATAGTACAATGTCAGCGAGGTCTAACGTTGTCTTCGCGATCGGTTTTGGGATGATCGCGATCCCGGCGGTCTGTTTTGGTGCAGACTTCAGCAATTCCTATGATCGATCTGGTATCAGCGATGGTGAAGCTGATGCTCGAGCAGGAACGCTGCTCTTCAACCAGGCTGCAATCCGGATCATCAGCTTCCCCTGAGCGGAGGAGGCGTAGTTCAGGACACGCTCCGGAATATGGGAGCTGGCCAGAGTGCTGGTGATGCGTTCTCTCACGCAGCACAAGATAATGCAGGTCTCTCGGACGACGACCCAGACAATTGAGCTAGTGTCAGAGTCTCAGCGGATAGGATGCATCAGGCTGCATCCTATCCGCTGCTAGCCGGACTTACTTCGGCACAATGTGGGTCGGTGGTGAGACGTGGCTCTTCGCCTTACCCGCCACCGTGTTCAGTGGGCTTTTCCCGAGCGGACCTCCGCGAGGTGCTGCCAGGGGTCGCCAAATTGCTGCGGAGCAGCCTTCGGCGGATTCTTCGACGCGCGGTGTCGTATTCGATCTGCGACAGGCGATGCCGCTGACGGATTTCGGTTCCTGATGCTCCGTCGGCCAATCCCGACAAAATTCGCAGCGAGATGGTGTCAGAGGCGAACAGAGCCGTCAGCACCTCCAGGGCCTGACGAGCCGCGAGCGAACGTTCCGGATTATGGGAGCTGCACGCGTGGCACGCTGCCGACGCACTTTCATCCCAGACCTCGAGGGAAACGAACAGCTCGGATTCGATCCGCTGGCGGCGGCGGGACCGCTACCGATGCTGCGTATGATGCCCGAGATGAAGGCGAGAAATGGAACACCCGAGCGCCATTCGCGAGAACCGGCTAGGGCCCTTGCAACTGCTTCGTTCATGATATCCGACCGACGAGGCCCCCGGGTAGGCCGCGTGCCTTCGAATGCGCCCCCGCGCTTAGCCGTCTCCAATCCGCATGCGATATGGCCTGAAGCGCGGGCGCAATCGCTGCCGCCTGTGCGATGGGGCTATCAAGCATTCCGCATCTCCCCGACTGACGTAACGGACATATGGAAATGCGCAGATCGCGTGCAACCTCGGACAAAGGGCCAAAAAAATATCTCGGCTGTCCGCGAGAGCTCCGAGCGGCATTCTTCCTTTTGGCGAGGCTAGCTCGAACCATGGCGGTTCCTACCAACCTCGCGGAATCCAGAACGGAATTCCTCCATGAAGTCAGTGCTCATTGGGCTGCTCACGCTGGCAACGGACGCGATGCTTGGCTCTGCTGCTTGTGCGCAAGGGGTAGTGGAGATAGGCCCCTGCAACGGCCCCGTCGGATTCGATCGCGGCACGGCCTCAACGATGCACAGGGTCGGTCGCGCTTTGAGGCAATACTTAATCCGGCATTTCACGCTGGGTCCCAGTTCGCGAAGGAGGGCAGCGTGCGCTGGAAGCATCGGCGGATGTTCCTTCGTCTATTGCTGCTATTGTGATCGGCCGATGGTGGGTGTCATATCTCTCGAGAGCGAGTTGACTGGCGACATAATCGCCTTACGGTGCACTAGTTGCGGTCACTCGGCGCCGGTGCGGGCCGGGATTATCGACAACACGCAGCAACGCAACGGTAGTTTAGGGCCAGCCGGTTTGAGGATCATGATCGACGACGAACCTCGTTATCGGCGCGGAGGAAATTCGTGGCCACCTTCGCTCATCAGCCGGCTCCATAGCACCAGGCTGGGTGACAGCCCCCGTGGCGGCGCGGAACGTCGCTGATAGACATGCCCGCCTGCATCGTCTCGGCGACGCGAGACACCGTGACCGGAGCCCCGACAACGCCTCCCTGAGCAGCTGAACTGCTCTCCTTTGGACCACGCCGCGGGCCGTCTCGGTACGTGGCCGGGCCGCAATGCGCGCTCCGCCGGGCGTGACCACGCTGGGAACAGCTTCGACGGAAAAGAAGGGCACCGGGGCCGCCATGCGGATTGAGGAGAACATCCGCAGCACCGGGTTTTGGCACGTGCCTGGACATGCCCGGTGCGCCCCGGTGCTCCACGAAGCGGCCCTGGTTTGGGGCGTCGGGCCGCTTCGACGTCTCTCCTTCGGGGCGAAGGAGCAAAGCCTGCCTACCTGCTATGTGGCGGTGGCGATACTGGAATGAGTTCCGGCCGGTTCTGGCGGACAAAGGCAGGGCGGTTTCGCCGGATTTCTGGTTTTGTTCAGGGTTCCGCGTTGTCCCGACCGATTGGCCGCTGTGCCGTGCTGACGAGCGTGCGGTCCGGATCGGGCGGTTCACGATGGCAATATTGTATCTGATAAGAGCCGATCTGCAGCACCGTCCCCGGACGGAGCCGCACGGCGCCTTCGATCCGGCGCTGATCGATCAGCGTGCCGTTGGTCGAGCGGAGATCGGTGGCGATCACGTCACCCTGGCTGAGCGCGATCCGGCAATGGGCGCGTGACACTTTGGGATCGTTCAGCACGATGCTGCTCTCCGGCGCGCGCCCCAGCACGAGCGGCGTGCCGCCGAGCGTCACCTCGCGATCGGTCTCACCGGGACGGCTGACCAGCAGGATGCGCTCCGGCTGAAACCGGCCGCCGGCGTGCCGAATGGTTGTCTCGTCGTCGGCCGGGCCGTCGTCCGGCAGCATCGCACCAGCGCGGCGCAAGCCTTTCAGCACCCGGGCGGCAACCGCGTCGCGCAGGCCGGTGCCGAACCCGGTGACGGCGGCGCCAGCCGGGTCCAGCTCCAGCAGGTGCGCGAGCGCGGCCCTCGCTTCTTCCGTGCGGTTGGCGAGCGCCAGCGACGCGGCCAGCACCCGCAGCGCTTCACAGGAGGAGGCATTGAACTGCACCGCCTTGCGCGCGGCGATGACGGCTTCCTCGTCGCGGCCAAGGGCCAGCAGGGCCAGCGCCAGTCCGGTCCAGGCGCTGAAACAGGAGGGGTCGTTCGGGCTGAGCCGCATCGAACGGTCGAGCAAGGTGACCGCCAATTCGATCTGCCCGGCGTGCAGGTGGGCCAGCCCACATTTGCGCAGCACGATCGCGGCATGCGGGTTGGCGGCCGTGGCCCGCGCGGCGAAGGCGAGCGCTTCTTCGTCACCGCCCTCCTGCATCGCCAGGCGCGCCGCCAGGGCGGCCAGCGCATCCGCGTCCTCCGGCGCGAGCTGCACGGCCAGCCGGGCCTGCCGGATCGCCTGCGTCATCGCCTCGACGGGCAGCCAGCCATTCGCGACCGCGGTGCCCAGGCATGATTCGCTGAGCACGAGCGCCGGCACGAATTGCGGATCGCGTTCCAGCGTCTGGTCCAGCAGCGCGCGGGCGGCGGCATTGCCCTGCTGCGTCAGGCCGGCGTCGGCCGCGAGCGCGCAGAGGTAGATGTCGTAGAGATCGTGGCTGGCGGCGGGCTTGCGGCGCACGCGTTCGATTTCGGCACGCTGGATGATCGGCACCAGTGCGCTGACGATGCTGGCGGTCACCTCATCCTGGAGCGCGAACAGGTCGGCCAGATCATGGTCGTAGCGGTCGGCCCACAGATTGGCACCGGTATCGGTCTGGATGGCCTGGCCGCTGACGCGCAGGCGGTTGCCGGTTTTGCGCAGGCTGCCCTCGACCACGTAGCGGGCGCCCAGTTCGCGGCCGATCTGGCGGATATCGACCGCGTCTCCTTTGTAGGCGTAGGCGTTGTGGCGGGCGATCACGAACAGGGTGCGGAAGTGCGACAGCGCGGTGGTGAGGTCCTCGACGATGCCATCGACCAGCAGCTCCTGCGCGGGATCGCCGCTGAGATTCTGGAATGGCAGCACCACGATCGCCGGCTTGTCCGGCAAGGCGGGGCGGGTCTGGGGTCGGGGCGAGGACTGGCCCTCCGGCAGCACTCGGAAGACGTGCACCGGACGGAGGATGTTCTTGACCTGCTGGGTGCCGAGATCCTCGAAGCCGCACGGCAGCCGGCCGCGGACATTCTCATGCACCGATTCCGACACCATGATGCCGCCGCGGTCGGCGAGCCCTTCCAGCCGGGCGGCGATATTCACGCCATCGCCGTAGATATCGCGTTCCTCGACGATGATGTCGCCGAGATGGACGCCGACGCGGAAGCTGAGCCGGCGCTCGTCGGTGTCGTCGGCGGTGATCCGCGCGATGGCGGACTGGAACTGCACCGCGCTTTGCACGGCCTGGACGGCGCTGGGGAATTCGGCGAGGAATCCGTCGCCGGTACTCTTCACCATCCGACCGTCATGTCCGGCGATGGCCGGCACGATGGCCTCGTTCATGATCTCGGTGAAGCGGGCATGGGTCGCCGACTCGTCCTCGTGCATCAGGCGCGAGTAGTCGGCGATATCAGCAGCGACGATGGCGGCGAGACGACGCGTCATCCATGGCTCCCTGGCGCCGTTGAGGGTCCAGCGGCTCCCGGTCCCGGTCGTTATGTTTGCATAGTAAGCCGGAGGCGGCAGCGATGCCAGCCGTGCCCGGGCGGGGTGGCGGGGACGCTGGGACTCGGGAAGCGGCGGCGCCTTAGCGGCTTAGACGGAACGAACTACGGCGCGGCGTAGCGATTACGGTAATGGTGGGGGTTGGAGCATGGTTGTTGGGGGTGTTGTTACTGGCGTGGAGGAGGATCACTTGTTTTTGGGTGTAGTTCTGAATTCGATCAGGCGGTTAATGTGGTTTATAGCATTTGTTTGACGCAGCGAGCAGCGTTTGTCAGTTTGTGATAGATAGATTATGTTATGGTGATGGCGCTGCAATAGGTGTTTAAGGTTTTATGGGTTTTTTGGTAATGGCAGGATTGGGTATGGTGCGTGGTGTTAACTGTGCGGTTGTGGTTTGGGGGGGTTGCTGTTTGCTCGCAAGCAGATGAGGCAGCTTTTTAATCACATGATGGAATAACGATGGGTACAAGTTTGGTGAAGTATTTGGTTCTTCTCAACGACAGGACGCATGGTGGATGGTTCGTTCACACACGACACGAGCATGCTTGTAAGATTGTTGGCGTATTTGATAGATGACGCATGGATCTTGGTGGGGATCTCTACGGGTTGTTTTGTTGTGAGTTTTGTTGTGGAATGGGTGGCAGCTGTTTGTTGAAACTGCTACGGTTACTGAGGAGGCGCGGCAGAGGTTTCACGGTTCAGGTGGGCGTTGTTTCTGCTTCACGGGCGCCTCTATGTGCAAGGGACAAGAAGGAGGTTGTTAGATTGGCTCAGAATAAGGGTATACGTATTTTGTTAACGACTTATTGGTGTACGTTCGCACGTTTGTAGAGTGTTATGCGCAGAGCTATGACGAGGGCAGTCGCGCGAGCTGGACACGGATGTTCGCTCAAAATGTTGCTGCGTGAGAGATGTGGACGGTTGGACGTACGCTGTGCTTCTTGGAAGTTGCTGCGTTATCGCTAGTGCGGTTGTGGAATGGAATTCGTGGAGTGTGCAGAGAACGCGGGAGGAGTTAATTCGGGTTGTCAGGTATGTTTGTGCTGTGCAGAACGATTATGGAAGAGAGTTGCTGGCGTTATAAAGGTTTGTTGATAGCGTGAGGTGTGTTCGGTGGGTTCGACGGCAAGCTGTGAGGTTAAATCACTGGTGGCTGTTGGAGGATGGCATTGTCAGTTCAATAGTAGGATTACAATAGAGAAACGTGGATACAGGGCGGTATGCGTGGGTGAATATAAAGGTTTCTCTTTTTTCTGCTACAAATGTCAATGTGAATATCATTTTAATTCTACTCTGACAAGGTGCGTGCTTTGAACAAGATATTAGATGCGGCGCAACAACATTTTTGGGTGAGTTGTGATATCTGTCACTTACGTAGTGCGCGATAGCTTTAGAACTGCTTTCTGTGAATGACTGATTTATAGTGCTGATATGAGGAAATGAGGTATTTGTTAGATGTACGGCGCATGTGCGGGGATATCAGGCAGGAAACTGGGTTTGAGATAAATCAGTGAGTGTTATGTTCTGGATAGTTTATGTTTAACGGTAAATGAGAGGCGGGTAGGCGGGGGGTTCGTTCGATTTTGGGACGTATGCATCGCGTGATTGGCATGTGGTTCAGGTGATGAGAGTTTACGAATGGTTGTGAGGTGAAGAGAGAGCAATTGATTGGTGGTATTACAACGACGATTATTGCAACGTGGGAGTATTCGTATAGTTTAGGTTCTAAAATGACTGTGTTGCTGGATACATGGTTGGCGGGTATCGTTGTGTGAGTAATTGTGAAGAGTGGCGTAACGAATTGGGGTTTGTGAGAGTTAGTTCGTATGTTGAATGTGGGATTGGGTATTAGGCGTTAAGTTGGATTGAACAGGTATGAGGAAGGTGTGGGGGGAGAGTGGTAGAATTAGGGTGAGTGGGGGAGATGGGAGTATGTGTTAATGGTGGTTTTGTGGATTTTGTGAATTTGTGTTTTGTGTATTGTTTTTTTTTTTTTTTTTTTTTTTTTTTTTTTTTTTTTTTTTTTTTTTTTTTTTTTTTTTTTTTTTTTTAAAAAAAAAAAAAAAAAAAAAAAAAAAAAAAAAAAAAAAAAAAAAAAAAAAAAAAAAAAAAAAAAAAAAAAAAAAAAAAAAAAAAAAAAAAAAAAAAAAAAAAAAAAAAAAAAAAAAAAAAAAAAAAAAAAAAAAAAAAAAAAAAAAAAAAAAAAAAAAAAAAAAAAAAAAAAAAAAAAAAAAAAAAAAAAAAAAAAAAAAAAAAAAAAAAAAAAAAAAAAAAAAAAAAAAAAAAAAAAAAAAAAAAAAAAAAAAAAAAAAAAAAAAAAAAAAAAAAAAAAAAAAAAAAAAAAAAATTTTTTTTTTTTTTTTTTTTTTTTTTTTTTTTTTTTTTTTTTTTTTTTTTTTTTTTTTTTTTTTTTTTTTTTTTTTTTTTTTTTTTTTTTTTTTTTTTTTTTTTTTTTTTTTTTTTTTTTTTTTTTTTTTTTTTTTTTTTTTTTTTTTTTTTTTTTTTTTTTTTTTTTTTTTTTTTTTTTTTTTTTTTTTTTTTTTTTTTTTTTTTTTTTTTTTTTTTTTTTTTTTTTTTTTTTTTTTTTTTTTTTTTTTTTTTTTTTTTTTTTTTTTTTTTTTTTTTTTTTTTTTTTTTTTTTTTTTTTTTTTTTTTTTTTTTTTTTTTTTTTTTTTTTTTTTTTTTTTTTTTTTTTTTTTTTTTTTTTTTTTTTTTTTTTTTTTTTTTTTTTTTTTTTTTTTTTTTTTTTTTTTTTTTTTTTTTTTTTTTTTTTTTTTTTTTTTTTTTTTTTTTTTTTTTTTTTTTTTTTTTTTTTTTTTTTTTTTTTTTTTTTTTTTTTTTTTTTTTTTTTTTTTTTTTTTTTTTTTTTTTTTTTTTTTTTTTTTTTTTTTTTTTTTTTTTTTTTTTTTTTTTTTTTTTTTTTTTTTTTTTTTTTTTTTTTTTTTTTTTTTTTTTTTTTTTTTTTTTTTTTTTTTTTTTTTTTTTTTTTTTTTTTTTTTTTTTTTTTTTTTTTTTTTTTTTTTTTTTTTTTTTTTTTTTTTTTTTTTTTTTTTTTTTTTTTTTTTTTTTTTTTTTTTTTTTTTTTTTTTTTTTTTTTTTTTTTTTTTTTTTTTTTTTTTTTTTTTTTTTTTTTTTTTTTTTTTTTTTTTTTTTTTTTTTTTTTTTTTTTTTTTTTTTTTTTTTTTTTTTTTTTTTTTTTTTTTTTTTTTTTTTTTTTTTTTTTTTTTTTTTTTTTTTTTTTTTTTTTTTTTTTTTTTTTTTTTTTTTTTTTTTTTTTTTTTTTTTTTTTTTTTTTTTTTTTTTTTTTTTTTTTTTTTTTTTTTTTTTTTTTTTTTTTTTTTTTTTTTTTTTTTTTTTTTTTTTTTTTTTTTTTTTTTTTTTTTTTTTTTTTTTTTTTTTTTTTTTTTTTTTTTTTTTTTTTTTTTTTTTTTTTTTTTTTTTTTTTTTTTTTTTTTTTTTTTTTTTTTTTTTTTTTTTTTTTTTTTTTTTTTTTTTTTTTTTTTTTTTTTTTTTTTTTTTTTTTTTTTTTTTTTTTTTTTTTTTTTTTTTTTTTTTTTTTTTTTTTTTTTTTTTTTTTTTTTTTTTTTTTTTTTTTTTTTTTTTTTTTTTTTTTTTTTTTTTTTTTTTTTTTTTTTTTTTTTTTTTTTTTTTTTTTTTTTTTTTTTTTTTTTTTTTTTTTTTTTTTTTTTTTTTTTTTTTTTTTTTTTTTTTTTTTTTTTTTTTTTTTTTTTTTTTTTTTTTTTTTTTTTTTTTTTTTTTTTTTTTTTTTTTTTTTTTTTTTTTTTTTTTTTTTTTTTTTTTTTTTTTTTTTTTTTTTTTTTTTTTTTTTTTTTTTTTTTTTTTTTTTTTTTTTTTTTTTTTTTTTTTTTTTTTTTTTTTTTTTTTTTTTTTTTTTTTTTTTTTTTTTTTTTTTTTTTTTTTTTTTTTTTTTTTTTTTTTTTTTTTTTTTTTTTTTTTTTTTTTTTTTTTTTTTTTTTTTTTTTTTTTTTTTTTTTTTTTTTTTTTTTTTTTTTTTTTTTTTTTTTTTTTTTTTTTTTTTTTTTTTTTTTTTTTTTTTTTTTTTTTTTTAAAAAAAAAAAAAAAAAAAAAAAAAAAAAAAAAAAAAAAAAAAAAAAAAAAAAAAAAAAAAAAAAAAAAAAAAAAAAAAAAAAAAAAAAAAAAAAAAAAAAAAAAAAAAAAAAAAAAAAAAAAAAAAAAAAAAAAAAAAAAAAAAAAAAAAAAAAAAAAAAAAAAAAAAAAAAAAAAAAAAAAAAAAAAAAAAAAAAAAAAAAAAAAAGGGGGGCGGGCGCTCATAAGGAGGCGCCGCGGGGCCGATGTCGCGCGGCGGCCGGGAGGCGGCCGGCGGCGGACCGCATCGTCGGCTCGGAGGCGATGGCGCCACGCTGCCGGTATTCCAGTTGATAGGGACCGATCCGCAGGACCCGAATCCGGGTTCAGTGTCGCGGTGCCGGTGATCGGCCTGCCGTCGAGCAGGGTTCCGTTGGTGGAGTTGAGGTCGGTGGCGGTGACACGTCCTTGCGCCAGGGCAATGCGGCAATGCGTTCGGGAGACCTCGATGGCCGGCAGCAGAATGTCGCTGCCGACGGCGCGGCCGACCAGGAGGGGGTCGGGGCCGATGGGCACTTCACGTTCAGGCTCGCCGGGACCGTGGATCAGCAGGACATGGTCGGATGGAGTGGGAGGCGGCGCGAGCGGCTCGCGGAGGACCCCGGTGCGGTCGGGGTCCGGGTTGTCCGACGGCAGTCGACGGGCGATGTGCGGCAGTTCCTGCGCGGCGTCCGCGAGGGCGCGGTCGAATTGCTGGCCGACCGGTTCCGGCACAGCCACGCGCAGCGCACGCCCGGGGCGACGTTCCAGCAGGCCGAGCTGCATCAGCCAGGCGATATGGTCGCGGGTGGTCTGGAAATTCTGCTGGACGAGCGCGAGCAGCCCGGCGGCCATCTGGTCGGCGAGCAGCCCGTCGCCGCCGCGCTGTGCCGCGGGTGCGTAGCGATGGCCGAGCGCCTGCAGCAGCAGCGTTCCGTGCGAGGTGGACAGCAAGCGGCGCTGCGCTTCCAGCCGACGCGCGGGCGACAGGCCGGCGGTGTTGAACACCTGTTCCAGGGCGCGGATCAGGCAATCGCGGCAGCACTCCTGGGCCTGCAATAGTATCTTGCGCAACTCGGCGTCGAGGTGGGGCGGAACGCCGCTGCGGTATTCGGGATCGAGTGCGGTGACGCAGTGACGCAGCGTACCGGCGAGCTCCTGCAAGTAAGCGTCGAACTGCTGCAGCAGAGATGTGGTCGGCAGCGCGATGGTGCGCGCCGACATTGCCGCGTCCGCCGGGTCGAGCACGCACAGCCCAAGGCCGACCATCTCGGTGACGCGCTCGCGCACCGTGGCGTCATCGAGCAGGAACACCTGCTTGACCATGCCGGACAATTCGCCGATCGCGGCGCCGTCGCGGCTGCGCGTGCATAACTGGACGGCGATGTGCCATTGCGCCCGGCGGTGCAGTTCCGGAAAGCGGCGATGCCATATCGCCGTAGAGTTAGAGAGGAAACGAACGATCTCGCCTTGCCGCTGCACAGGCTTTCCCACCGGATTTTTTTCCGGTGGGTGTTGTAGCGGATAAGGGGGTGGTTGTCTCGGCGGGTGGGAATTGGGTGAGTGCACCAACCGACCTGTTGGGGCCCTCGCGCGCCCCCTCCCCTGGCCCCTCCCGCAAGGGGAGGGAAATTTTCTCGTTAGGGACGGTATCGGTCGTAATGGTGTTCTTTATATCGGGTACTATCGCCGGCGGCAGGATCAGGAAGACGCGGTCAGCTCGCTGGCGCGGCGTGGGGCGGCCTCGGCGGCCGCGGGCTGATGGGTGCGGATCGCCGCCAGGTCGGCGGTGAAGCGATCGCGCCACGCCGCCAGGCTGTTGCGCCGCATGACGTCGAGCATCGCGGCGTGGCGTCCGCGGCGTTCCTCGATGCCCATAGACAGGCCCTGTTCCAGTGCCGCGGCGATGCCGGCCTCATCGTATGGATTGACGATCAGCGCCGCGGTCAGCTCGCTCGCCGCGCCGGCAAATTGCGACAGCACCAGCACGCCCGGATCGTCCGGGTCCTGCGCCGCGACGTACTCCTTCGCCACCAGGTTCATGCCGTCGCGCAGCGGCGTCACCAATCCCACCCGGGCTTCGGCGTACAGCGGCATCAGCGCGCCGCGCGGGAAGCTGCGGTTCAGATAGCGCAGCGGCGTCCACTCGATATCGGCGAAGCGGCCATTGATGCGCCCGGCTTCGGCTTCCAGCTCGCGGCGGATCTCGCGATAGGTCTGGATGTCGGAGCGGGACGGCGGGGCGATCTGCATGAACACCACCTCGCCATGGCTGGCGGGCACATCCAGCAGGAAGCGCTCGAACGCCTGGAAGCGCTGGCGCAGGCCCTTCGAGTAGTCCAGCCGGTCAACGCTGAGGATCAGCCGCCGGCCTTGCAGGTTTTCGCGCAGCCGCAGGGCCTGCCGGCGGTTGGCGGCGACTTCGGCTTCCGCGCGCGCCGCCTCCACGGTGACGCCGATCGGATAGACGCCGGTGGTCAGGGTTCGCCCGAACACCGCCAGTCGTTCCCCTGCCAGTCGTTCCCCTGCAGTCGTCCCTGGCAGCACCATGCCGCCGGCGTGCCGGACGACGTAATCGGTGAACGCGGTGCGGTCGGTCGCGGTCTGAAACCCGAGCAGGTCGAACGCGCACATCGCGCGCACCAGCTCGGCATGCGCGGGCACAGTCATGAGCACGCCGGGTTCGGGAAATGGCGTGTGCAGAAAAAGCCCGATGCGGTTGCGCGAGCCGGCCGCGCGCAGCGCCTCGGCGAAGCAGAGCAGGTGGTAATCATGCGCCCAGACCAGGTCGTCCGGTTCCAGTTGTCCCACCAGCGAGCGCGCGAACAGCTCGTTGACACGCCGATAGCCGGCGAACTCCATCCAGTCGAACCGCGCCAGGGCGATCTGGTAGTGCAGCACCGGCCACAGCGTGCCGTTGGCGAAGCCGCGATAGAACTCGTCGTAGTCGCGGCGCGACAGGTCCACGGTGGCGACGCTGATGGCGCCGACCCGACGCTGCGGCCCGGGAACCGATTCGTGCCGACCTCTCCGCTCCAGCCGAACCAGAGGCCGCCGCGTTCCTTCAGCGCATCGAGCACACCGACCGCCAACCCTCCGGCGGCCGGCTCTCCTTCGGTGATCGGCGCGACCCGATTGGAAACGACGACCAGCCGACCTGTCCCGGCGCGCGCACGCGGCGATCCGGGCGCGGGTCTCACGCTGCCGCCGATAACGGCTCCGTATGCTGCTGCTGGCGCAGCAGGGCGCGGTATGGCCCGGGCCGCGCGGCCAGCTCCGCCGGCGAGCCGTCATCCACGATGTGCCCGTGATCCATGACGATGATGCGGTCGAAGCTGGACAGGGTGGAGAGGCGATGCGCGATGGCGATCACGGTGCGTCCCTGCATCAGCCGGTCCAGCGCCACCTGGATCGCCCGCTCGCTTTCGCTGTCGAGCGCGCTGGTGGCTTCATCCAGCAGCAGGATCGGGGCGTCCTTGAGCAGCGCCCGCGCGATCGCCAGACGCTGCCGCTGGCCGCCCGACAGCTTGACGCCGCGATCACCCACGATGGTGTCGAAGCCGTCCGGCAGCGCCTCGATGAAATCGCGGCAGTGCGCCATCTCGACCGCCGCCATGATTTCCTGCTCCGACGCGTCGGGACGAGCGTAACGAATATTCTCGAGCACCGAGCGGTGGAACAGGCTGATATCCTGCGGCACGATCGCCATGACGCGGCGGAGGCTGTCTTGCGTGACGGCACGGATATCCTGGCCGTCGATCATGATGCGGCCGCCCTCGACGTCGTAGAACCGCTGCAGCAGGGCCAGCACGGTGGATTTGCCGGCGCCGGAACAACCCACCAGCCCGACGCGCTCACCGGGCTCGATCGACAGGTCGAACTCCCGCAGCACCGCGGCGCGGCTCGGGTAGGCGAAGCGCACCCGCTCGAAGGCGACGCGGCCGGGACCGGACGCCATTGGGTTCGCATCCACCCGGTCGGGCAGCTCGTGCGGCACCAGCAATGCGCCGATCGCTTCGGACAGCCGTGCCACCTGCTGCGTGAGATTGACCAGCGCCACCGCAAGGTCGCGGGTGGCATTGAGGATCGTCATCGCCAGCGCGGTCAGCAGCGCGATGTCGCCGACGGTGGCTTTGCCGTGCTGCCAGAGCACGATGCCGAACGCGACCACGGCAGCGGTCAGCACCGCGGTCAGCACCGCATGGATCAGCCGCAGCTTTTCGAGGTAGAGCAGGCTGGTTCGCCGCGCCGTCATTTCTTGCCCGACGCGGGAGCCGAAGCGGCGACGCTCACGCAAGGTGGCGCCGAACGCGCGCACCACGCCCATGTTGCCGATGACGTCGACCAGCTCGCCGTCGAGATTTGCTGCATTTTCCGCATAGCTGCGATGCAGCGGCGTGCCACGTTTCGCCAGCCAAAAGATGAGCAGGCCCAGCGCCGCCGCGAGCACCACCAGCGCCGCGGCGAGCGGCGGATTCACCGAGCCGATATAGAGGATCGAGAAGACCACCGCGAAACAGGGTGGCAGCACGTTCCAGGAGCCGGTGTTCTCAATGGTAAACGCCGCCTCCGCTGTGGCGCTGACGCGGCCGCCGAGGCCGCCGGGCAGCCGTTCGGCGAACCAGCTTGGGGAATGGCCGGCGATATGGGCGAACAGGTCGCGGCGGATGTCACCGGTGACGGCGACGTAGGTGTAGGCGGCGACACGCCCGCCCAGCCGCCACAGCAGGTTGTCGGCGGCGATGAACGCGCAGAGCAGCGCGAACGCCGCCCACACGCCGTGCAGGCCGGCCCGCTGCGCGGCGGGTCCCGCCGCCACGATATCGATCAGATGCTTCAGTCCGTACTGCGTCGAGACACTGCAGGCCACCGCGCCCAAGGCGGAGGCGATGATGACCACATGGCCGAGCTTATGGCGGCCGGCATAGTGCAGCAGGAAAGCAAGCGGGTGCGCGCGCAACGTAACCGGCGGCGGCACCGGCGCTACCGGCCCGGCAAGCTCGGGCGAAATCTGATGCACCATCCCCATCGGGGCAGGCCCTTTCCGGTTCCGCCGGGCTCGTTTCCGCCAAATAATACGCCGGATTCTCGCCACATTCGGTTTCTATAACTTATAATTGATAAAGGGCGGTAAGGAACCGAAGTCAAGCCCAAGTTGTTGAAAGTTCTTAGCTGACCCTTCCAAGTAAAAAGGGGCCAATTACTATGCGCATTGCTCAGATTGCTCCGCTGTTCGAGGCGGTGCCGCCGAAGCTGTACGGCGGCACGGAGCGGGTGGTTTACTCGCTGACGGAAGAACTCGTGGCGCTTGGTCATGACGTGACCTTGTTCGCCAGCGGTGATTCCATCACGTCGGCCACCCTGGCCCCGATGCGCGAACAGGCGCTGCGCCTGGATCCGAGCGTGAAGGACTGGATCGCCTATTATATGCGCATGATGGAACTGGTGCGCCGTCGGGCCGACGAGTTCGACGTGCTGCACTTCCACACCGACTATTTCCCGCTGTCGCTGTTCGGCCGCCAGCGCACGCCGTTCGTCACCACGCTGCACGGACGGCTCGACCTGCCGGAGTTCAAGGTCATCTACGAGACGTTCCCCGACGCGCCGTTCGTGTCCATTTCCGATCATCAACGCCGGCCGATCCCCCGCCTCAACTGGGTGCGAACGGTGCTGCACGGCATGCCGGCCAAGCTGCTGACGCCGCAGCCCGGTGGGCAGAGCTATTTCGCGTTCCTGGGCCGGATTTCGCCGGAAAAGGGGGTGGACAAGGCGATCCGCATTGCCGGCAAGGCCGGGGCGAAACTGAAGATCGCGGCCAAGATCGACGTCGCCGACCAGGAATACTGGGACAACGAAATCGGACCGCTGGTCGCTCGCAGCCCGCACGTCGAATATATCGGCGAGATCAACGACGCGCAGAAACCTGCCTTCCTGTCCGGCGCGCAGGCTCTGCTGTTCCCGATCGACTGGCCGGAGCCGTTCGGGCTGGTGATGATCGAGGCGATGGCCTGCGGCACGCCGGTGATCGCGTTCAACCACGGCTCGGTGCCGGAGGTGATCGACCACGGGCTGACCGGCTTCATCGTGCCGGACGAGGCGGCGGCGGTTGCCGCGATCGGCAATCTCGACCGGCTCGACCGCAAGCAGGTGCGGGCACAGTTCGACCGCCGCTTCACCGCGCGGCGCATGGCGGAAGATTATCTGGACGTGTATGAGGAGCTGATCGTCGAAAGCCGTCCGCTGTTGCGCGCGGTCGGCGACTAGACAGAAAGTCCCTCGGGACCGACTCACGTGGGTCGGACGTCCCGGTGTATAACTGATACCAACCGGCGAGGACGAAGACTTTAGGTGCGTCACGCCCGCGAAAGCGGGCATCGAGGCGAGAGCCCACGAGGCTCCGAGGGGTTGGCTGGATTCCTGCTTGCGCGGGAATGACGAATGCGGGTCACGCTCAATGCGGGTCGGCGACTAACGAGAAACAAACGTCGGCTCTCCTCCCCGGTCACGAGAGAGGGTCCGGGAGGAGACGCGACGAAGACCTCACGACGTAGCCGCAGCGCCTGGCTTCGGAGCGCGATGACGCGAGACAGCGCGGCGCTGAGCGGCTTGAATTTTTTTCAGGCCGCGGCAGAGACCGGGTTTGGCGCATTCCTCGCGGTTTATCTGACTGAGCAAAAATGGACTCAGACCAGCGTGGGCGTGGCGCTGAGCATCGGCACCGTGTCGTCGCTGGTCACGCAGTTGCCGGGCGGTATGCTGGTCGATGCAATGCATTCCAGGCGAGTGCCGATTGCCGGAGCGCTGGGGATGCTCGGGGGCAGTGCATTGATGCTGGCGGCGTGGCCCGCCGTGCTGCCGGTGTGGATCGCGTTGTTCCTGCATGCGCTGGCCGGCAGCATACTGACGCCGGCAATCGCCGCGCTGACCCTGTCTATCTGTGGGCACGCAGCGTTCGGAGAACGCCTGGGGCGCAATGCGCGTTATGCCTCGCTGGGAAGCGCGATGGCGGCGGCCTTGCTGGGTGCCGCCTCAAGCGGATCGCATCGCGGGGTGTTCCTGGTTACCGCGGCGCTGGTCGGTACCGGCGATCCTGGCGCTGTTCTGGATCAAGCCTTACCAGGTCGATCCCGAGAAGGACCACCCTGCCCTGCTGCATCCGAAAGTCCGGCGGCGGCGCAAGCAGCGGCCCTGGCACATTTTCTTCGCCCGCCACCTGCATATTTTCGCGATTTGCGTGCTGCTGTTCCATCTGTCCAATGCGGCGATGCTGCCGCTGGCGCTTAATCTGCTGGCGGAGCACGGGGAGGCCCCCGGGTGGTTGATCGCCGCCTGCGTGACGATGCCGCAGATCCTGACGGCGGTGCTGTCGCCTCGGGTGGGCTGGGCGGCGGAGCGCTTCGGTCGTCGTCCGCTGCTGCTGGCGGGGTTCGCCGCACTGCCGGTGCGCGGGCTGCTGCTGGTCCTGCTGCATGGCCTCGCCATCCCGCTGGTGTTCATCGAGCTGCTCGACGGCATCAGCGGCACGGTGTTCGGCATCATGCTGCCGCTGATCGCCGCGGACCTGACGCGGCGCACGGGGTTCCTGAACCTAGCGATCGCTTCGCTGGGTCTGGCGGTGAGCATCGGCGCCACCATAAGCACGTCGATGGCCGGATGGGTCACTGACCATTTCGGCGCGACGGCGGCGTTCCTGGTGCTGACCGCCTGCGGGGCCGCCGCGGTCCTGCTGGTTGCCGTGGCCATGCCGGAAACCCGTCCACCGCGCGGGGCGTCGGAAACGCGCCCGCCGCGCGGGGCGCAACCGGCGCCGGCCTGAAGCTCTTGCCGACGCCGGCGGGACGGGGCCTCATGCGGCCGCGCAACCGAGAGATGATGCCCATGCCACAGGCTTTGCATCTGGCCGACCCGAGCGGGGATTATCAGACGCTGCACGAATTCATCCCGGCGGCGCGCGCGAAACTGTCCGACAATATCTGGGGCTATCTGATCGGCGCGACGGAGACCGAGACCACGATGCGGCGGAACCGCGCGGCGCTGGATGCGATCGCGTTTCGCCCGCGCGTGTGCCGGGACGTGTCGCGGGTGGATTGCACGCGGGAGTTTCTGGGGCGGACGCTGCGCCTGCCAGTCATGCTGGCGCCGGTCGGGTCGCTGGAATCGTTCGATGCGGGTGGCGCGGCGACGGCGGGGGCGGCGGCCTCGGCGTTCGGGGTGCCGATCATCGTGAGCTCGGTCACCCGGCCCGGACTGGAAGACGCGGCGCGCGCCGCGCCAGGGGCGAAGATATTCCAGCTCTATGTGCGCGGCGACGATGCGTGGACCGATGACATCGTGCACCGCGCGGTGGCGGCCGGATACGACGCGTTCGCGATCACGGTCGATACCGCCGCCTATTCGCGCCGCGAGCGCGACATCGCCGCGCGTTTCGTCAAGCCGTGGCGGACCGCGGCGAGCGGGCATGAATACCAGGCCGGATTTTCGTGGGCCAATGTCCGCCGCTTCAAGGACCGGCACCGAATTCCGCTGATCCTGAAGGGAATCGCGACGGCCGAGGACGCGGCGATTGCCTGCGAGCACGGGGTGGACGTGATCTATGTGTCCAATCATGGCGGACGGCAGCTCGATCACGGGCGGGGTGCGATGGACGTGCTGCCGGACGTTTTGCAGGCGGTGCGCGGCCGCGCCAAGGTGATGGTGGATGGCGGGATCTGCCGCGGCACCGACGTGGTGAAGGCGATGGCGCTGGGGGCCGACGCGGTCGCCGTGGGGCGGCTCTATTGCTATGGGCTGGCGGCGGCCGGGGCGGCCGGCGTGCGCCGGGTGCTGGAGCTGCTGGAGCAGGAGGTCGCGGTGGCGCTGGCGTTGCTGGGTGCGACGCGATGGTCGGAGCTGGATCGGTCGTATCTGCATCTCGGCGCGCCGCCGGTGCAGGACCCGCACGTGCACAGCGCCTTCCCGCTGTTGTTTCACACGCCTAAATCGCCCTGAATCAAGGAGGCACCATGCGAGGCATCGTTTTTCCCGGTAACCGCGAGCTGCAAATGATGGAGTTTCCCGATCCCACGCCCGGGCCGGGCGAGGTGGTGATCGAGATGAAGGCGTCCGGCATGTGCGGCAGCGACCTGCACTCCTATCGCCGGCCGAAGGGGGGCAGTGGGAGCGCGGTGGGTGGATTGCCCGCCAATCCGAACCCGGTGATTGCCGGACATGAGCCGTGCGGCGTGGTGGCGGCGCGCGGACCGGGCGTGAGCGAGCGCGAGGCGCCGATCGACGCGCGCATGATGGTGCATCATTACCAGGGCTGTACGCTGTGCGAGCATTGCCGCTCCGGCTGGTCGCAGCTTTGCCAGCAGCAGCCGGTGAAGGTGTATGGCAACAATGCCAATGGCGGGCATGCGCGGTATCTGTGCGTGCCGGCCAATACTCTGGTGCCGCTGGACGACGCGTTGTCGTTCGAGGCGGGGGCGGCGATTTCGTGTGGAACCGGCACCGCCTATGGCGCGCTGCGGCGGATGAATTTGTCCGGCAACGAGACGATTGCGGTGTTCGGCCAGGGGCCGGTCGGGCTGTCGGCGACGCAGCTTGCCAAGGCGATGGGCGCGCGGGTGATTGCGCTGGATATCAGCCAGGAGCGGCTGGACCGGGCGAGCGAGTTCGGTGCCGACGCGGTGGTGGATCCGCGGTCGAACGATCCGGTGGGCGCGGTGAAGGACCTGACGCATGGGCGGGGTGCGGACCTGACGCTGGACACGTCGAGCGCGCCGGAGGGCCGCATCGCGGCGATCCGCGCGACCAAGGTGTGGGGCACGATGTGCTTTGTGGGCGAGCGCAACAATGTCACGATCGATGTCAGCCCGGACGTGCTGCGCAAGCAGTTGACCATGATCGGGTCATGGACGTTCTCGGTGATCGGGCAGGCGGAGTGCGCGCGGTTCATCGTGGAGCGGAACATCCCGGTGGATAGGCTGTTCACGCATCGCTGGCGGCTGGAGCAGGGCGAGGAGGCGTATCGGCTGTTCGATACGCAGACGACGGGGAAGGGCGTGTTCCTGATGTGAATGATCGGGTGGGGGGTTGGGGTTGTCGTGGCGGTTGGGTGCGTCGATGGCCGGCACAAGGCGCACAAGGCCGGCCATGACGGGGTACAGCGGCAGTGTGACCCAGGCGTTAAGTCACGCGGTGGCCGCGGTGTATCGGGAGCTCGGGCGGCGGGGGTTCGTGCCGGGGAGTGCGGGGAATGTCAGTGCACGGTGCACGGACGGGGTTTTTATTACGCCATCGGGCGGCGCGGCCGAGGCGGTGAGCGATGACGCGATCGTTTTCGTTGCGGACGATGGCAAGATTACTAGCGGCGTGCCGTCGTCCGAATTGCCGATGCATGTCGCGATCTATCGCGCCTTCCCGCACGCGCAGGCCATCGTGCACACCCATGCGGAGGCATGCACCGCGCTTGCCTGCCTGAACCAGGGGCTGCCGGCGTTCCACTACATGGTCACGGTGTTCGGCGGCAATGACGTGCGGTGCGCGCCGTATGTAACGTTCGGCACCGAGCAACTTGCCGTTCTGGCGGTGCAGGCGTTGCAGGACCGCACCGCGTGCCTGCTCGCCAATCACGGCATGATCGTGCACGGCCCCAGCCTGGACCAGGCGCTGCGCGATGCCATCATACTGGAGGCGCTGTGCCGGCAGTATCTGCTGGCGCGGGCGGCCGGGACGCCTCGCCTGCTGACGCCAGCGGAGATCGACGCCGCGCGCGAGCGGTTCAAGACCTACGGCACCGCCGCGGCTTCAACCGTAGGATCGCGCCGCCCGGGCACCGGCTGATCAGGAATTTCACGCGCTGCTGGCGACAATGATCAGCACGCCGGCGACGACCAGCAGCAGCCCGGCGACGTCGCCGCGCTTGAGCCGCTCGTGGAGGTAGAACCGGCTGAACAGCAGGGTGAACACCACTTCCACCTGGCCGACCGCGCGCACCAGCGCCACGTCGGTCATCGCGAAGCCGGTGAACCAACAGGCCGAGCCGGCCGCCGACAGGATTCCCACCCAGGACGAGGTGCGCCAGCTCGTCATCGCCTTGCGCAACTCGCGCGGGTCGCGCCAGGCGAGGTAAAGCCCTGCATCAAGGTCTGCAACGAATTGGTTACGAACAGTACGAACAAGGCGCGGACGAAGACGCTGGGCGCGCCCGCCGCGCCGGTCGCGAGCTTGATGAGCACAGTGGTCAGCGCGAAGAAGAACCCGGCGCCCAGGCCGCACAAAGCGGCCGGCTGCGCGGTGGCGGCCAGCAGCGTGGCAACCCGCAGACCGCGCCCGGCCAGCGACAGCGTCAGCACGCCCGCCAGACCCACCCCAATGCCGACCCAGGCCAGCGGCCGCAGCGCCTCGTGCAGCACGATGAGCGCGACCACCGCGCTCTGCGCCGTGTCGGTCTTGGAATAGGCGGTGCCGACGGCGAAGTTGCGAAACCCGAACGCCATGATCAGCAGGTTCGTCGCCAGTATCTGGCACAGGCCGCCGGCGGCGGAGAAACCCACCATGCGCCAGCTCGGCACCGGCAGCGTGCCGCCGGACGCCGCCAGCGCGGCCAGCAAGAACACCAGCGCGGCCGGCGCGCCATACAGGAAGCGCACGAAGCCGGCGCCGTTCACCGACAGAAGTTGCCGCAGTTTCTGCTGGATCGCGGTGCGCCAGCACTGGAATAGCGCGGCGGCGATGGTGATCGGGATCCATAACGGCATAAGCTGCGCTTCGCAGCCGCGCGCTTGCCCGTCAACCCGGTCCGGGGCAGCGTGCGAGCGGCAATCGGAGGGAGCACCGGATGCGCCGTCACATCGCCTGGACCGCCGCACTGAGCCTGGCCTGCGTGGTACCGCTGGCCTGCATGGCACAGGCCAGGGCCGACACGATCCTGCACCTGTCGGACACCGAGACGGTGACGGTGCATCCCGACGAACTGGTGGTCAGGTTGCGCGCGGAGGCCGCCGCGCCCACCGCGGCCGCCGCGCAGCAAGCGGTGAATGCGGCCATCTCGGCGGCGCTGGAGCGCGTCAGGCAGGTTGCCGGGGTAACCGAATCCACCGAGGCCTACACGGCCTGGCAGGCTACCGACCCGCAGCGCTGGGAGGCGAGCCAGACGCTGCTGCTGCGGGGCGCCGACGGCGCCGCCTTGCTGCAGTTGACCGGTGATTTGCAGCAGGCTGGCCTGGCGATCAGCTCGCTGTCCTGGCAACTTTCGCCGACCGAGTTCCGCTCGCAGCAGGACAAGGCGTTGCAGCTGGCGCTGACCAATCTGCGCGGACGGGCTGAGCAGGCAGCCGGTCTGCTGGGACTGCGGTTCGTCGAGTTCCAGCGCGTCAATATCGCCGCGCCGCAGCCGCTGCCGATCGCGCCGCGCATGATGATGGCGACCGCCATGTCGGCCGCCCCGACACCGCCCAGCGCCGAGCCGGAGGAATTCCGCGTCAGTGCCACCGCCGAGGCGGACGCGCTGCTGGTGCCGAAATAGCGTCTCGTGCCGGGGGTCGCCGGCGGCCGCCAGCGGGTTGCCGATCCACCGGCCCTGAATATGGGCGATTGCTTTGCCTATGCCTGTGCGAAGGCCAATCGGGCCAGGCTGCTGTTCAAGGGTGACGATTTCACGAAAACCGACGTCGCTTCCGCCGGGTGACAGGCAGTTCTCGCGAGCTTCGGAACGTCTGCTAACGGGCCAGGCCGCGGTGCCGTTCCACGAGTCGGACAGGACGGTCGTGGGCGGGTACCGGGCGTTGGATTTTATTCACGGGCGCTTGGGTTTTATACCAGCCGTTCGAGAGGCTGAGTCTTCCTCGTGATGCCCGCGAAAGCGACGCGCAGGCGGACATCCATGCCGAGATCGCGGATTGCGTGGGCAGGCGTTGGATTCCCGCCTGCGCGGGAATGACGGGGATGGCGGGACTGACGGGGATGGCGGGAAAGAGGGACTGACGGGAAAGCGGGAGTGACGGGAGATAGGGCGGTCTCCTGGGCGGCTGGTATTAGTTACCTGCCTGTGCGGGACACCAGGCGGAATATCGGGCGGAGGCGGGGGCGTGAGCCGGGCGGAACGGATCGCGATCGGCAGCATCGGCTTGGGGTGCGTGGTGCTGGCGCTCAAGGCCGCGGCGTGGTGGGTGACCGGCAGCGCGGGGTTCTATTCCGACGCGCTGGAGACCACGGTCAATGTGGCGGCCAGCCTGATGGCGCTGTTCGCGGTGCGGCTGGCCGCGGTGCCGGCGGATGCCAACCATCCGTACGGGCACGCGAAGGCGGAATTCTTCGCCGCGGTGGTCGAGGGCGTACTGATCGTGCTGGCGGCGCTGTCGATTTTCGAGCGCGCCTGGCACGGGTTGCAGGCGCCGACGCCGCTGACCGCGATCGGGATGGGCATCGGGCTGATCCTGGTGGCAACCGCGTTGAATGCGGCCTGGGCATGGCGGCTGATCCGCGCCGGCCGAAGCCTGCATTCGCCGGCGCTGGTGGGGGATGGGCAGCACCTGGTGGGAGACGTGGTGACCTCGGGCGCGATCGTCGCCGGGGTCGGCGTGGCGGCCTTGACCGGGTTGCGGGCCATGGATCCGGCGATCGCCGTGCTGGCCGGGCTGTATGTGCTGTGGTCGGGAATGCGGATGATCTCTGCTTCGGTCGGCGGGCTGATGGATGCGGCGCCCGAGCCGGCGGTGGTCGCCCGCGTCCGAGAGCTGGTGTCGGAAAGCGCGGAGGGGGCGCTGGAGGCGCACGACCTGCGCATGCGCTATGCCGGGCGGGTGAGTTTCCTGGAGTTTCACCTGGTGGTGCCGGGCGGCATGACGGTGGCGGAATCGCACGCGATCTGCGACCGCATCGAGGACACGCTGAAGGGCGAAATGGCGAACCTGGTGATCACCATCCATGTCGAGCCGGAGGTGAAGGCGAAGCAGCAGGGTGTGCCGGTGCTGTAGCGATGGCGGTAACCATGGCGTGGCACATTGCGGGCTATTGTGCCGCGCGTTCCGCCACCGAGTCCGCTATGGTCCCGCCGGACGAAATGACTGCCGATCGCGATGAAACGGAGGCCCTGTCGCGCCGCGTGGAAACCGGCGGGCGAACTGGGCTGTCCCGCGCGGCGCTGGCCTCCTTGACGCTGCACGGATTGGTGCTGGCGATCGTCGTGCTGTGGCTGGCAGGCCCGCGCAGCCTGCCGGACGCGGCGGACCAAGGCACAAAGGTGGAGCTGATGATGGTGGAGAAGGCGGGCGGAGGACCGCCGGCCAGCGCCGTGCCGCCGGCTCCCGTCACGCCGCCGCAGCCGACGCCGCCCGCGCCGTCACCGGCCGTGCCGTCGCCGGCGGTGCGTGCGGCGTCGGTGGCGTCGCCGGCATTGCCGGAGGCGCAGAGCGATCTGCCGGTGCCGCCCGTGCCGCCCCCTGCTCCGCCGGCGGCGCGTCGCAGCGCGGCGGTGGTGCCGGTGACGCAGACGCCGCCTCCGGCACCTGAGGCACCCAGGGCGATGCAGACGAATTTGGGCGGGACCGACAGTGCAACGGACGCGATCGCGCGCGGCGACGACGTGGTGCCGGCGCGACCGGACGCGCAATACCATAACCGCCCACCGGCCTATCCGCGGGACGCCGCGCTGCGCGGTGAGCAGGGGGCGGTGACGCTGCTTATCCATATCTCCCCGGCGGGATTGCCGATGGCGGTGGACGTGACGGCGAGCTCCGGTTTTCTGCTGCTCGACCGCGCCGCGCGGGACGCGGTGGCGAACTGGCATTTTCTGCCTGCGGTGCGCGACGGGGCGCCGGTGGCGGCGGAGATGCCGTTGCGGGTGCGGTTCGAGCTGGACAATGCGCGGTAGGCTGGGACGCGTGGAGGATAAAACCGGCGTCTATGATGATGTAAGATGATGCCGCCAGGGGCTTTTCTGTGATTACGCCCTTGACGGCATATGCCTTGCAGAGCATATCAGAAGGCGATGGAGTGGACGGTTGCGTTTCATGAAGCGTTTGCTGACGAGTTTCTGGAACTAGATCCGCCAATCCGCCAGGAACTGGCCGCGCATATCGCTCTTCTGAAACAGTTCGGCCCCCATCTGAGGCGTCCTTACGCCGACACGCTGAAGGGCTCGAAGCACGCCAACATGAAGGAACTGCGGTTCGACGCAGCCGATGGCGTGTGGCGTGTAGCCTACGCTTTCGATCCGTCTCGCCAGGCCATTATTCTCATGGCCGGGGACAAGTCGGGGGAGAGCAGCGCGCGCTTTTACCGGCAACTGATCGCGAGGGCGGATGCCCGGTTCAACGACCATCTCGCCCAGTTCAGTAAACGAGGTAAATGATGGCTATCCCGATTGAGAACATTCTGGAGCAGTTGCCGGCCAGCGAGCAACGGGCAATCGAGGCGCGCACGCACGAACTGGTCGCTGAATACCTCACACTTCAGGACGTCAGGAAGGCTCGCGCCTTGACTCAAGAGCGCATGGCCGAGTTGCTCGGCATCAATCAGGAGAATGTCTCCCGACTCGAAAAGCGAACCGACCTGTTGCTGTCGACTTTGGGCAGCTACATCGCGGCCATGGGAGGGCGGTTGCAGATAGTTGCCGAATTCCCCGACCGGCCGCCGATCGTGCTCTCCGGGCTTGGCGATACCGACGATGCAAAGCCGGGGAAGACTGGCAGAAGAAAGGTATCCCGAACCGACCGCGTTTTACCGCGGCCATGACGCGTTATAGGCGCAAGCAGGTTGCCGATGCTGTTCATTTTGGCATCAGCACCAGCAGGCAGACGCGCGTTGACTCTGTTTGTCGCGCCCACGGAGGCAGGAACCCAGCGGGTGAGAGTTGGATTCCCGCTTTCGCGGGAATGACGAGAGGGGCACGGGAATGAAGGGATGGGTGAGTTTGCACGCCTGCTGGTATCAGTTTTCTACCGGAACGCCCGACCCACCATCCATGAAAGCGCGTCTTGCGCCGGGAGTTGGTCCCCCGATAGATCAGCTTTTCGTTCCGTTGGGATCGATCCAGCCGATGTGGCCGTCGGTGCGGCGGTAGATGACGTTGAACTCGCCGGTGGTGCTGTTGCGGAACATCAGCACCTGCTGGTCGGCAAGATCCATCCGCATCACCGCTTCGCCCACCGATAGCCGGCTGATTTCGGCGGGTTGCTCGGCGATCACGGTGGCGTAGGCGTCGATCCCGCCATCGCCGTTGTCGGCGCCATCCGCCGCGGGGTTTTCCGCCTGCCGCAGAACGTATTGGCGCGCGGCCTCGGGGCGCTCGCGGTTGGCGATATCGCGCGCGTGGTCGCTGACGCGCCGCCGGTAGCGGCGCAGCCGCTTGGCGATATGCTCGGCGGCGTCATCGAACGCGCTGTTGGCGTCCGCCGCCTCCCCTTCCCCGCGCAGGCTCAGCCCGCGTCCGGCATGCACGTTGATGTCGCAGGTGAAGAAGCTGCGCGCGCGGCCGAAGGTGACCTGCGCGTCCAGCGCGTGATCGAAGTATTTGCCGGCAATTCCCTCCAGATGCCGGGCGACCCGCTCGCGCAGCGCCTCGGACAATTCCACCTGCTTGCCGGAAACGTTGATCTCCATGCCCGCCTCTCCCCCCGCTGGTACGTGGCCGCATGGCCGTCAACGCCCGTGGGAAAACCGGAAGGGGCGCGTCAGGCTGGCACGGCCTTTTCCCGTTTGCGCTGCACGGAGTTGGGGATGCGCAGCGCCTCCCGGTATTTGGCCACGGTCCGGCGGGCAATGTCCACGCCTTCGCGCCGGAGGGCGGCAACGATCGCGTCATCGGAGAGGACCTCGTCGGGCGTTTCCGCGCCAATCAGCAGGCGGATCCGATGGCGCACAGCCTCGGCGCTGTGGGCTGCGCCATCCATCCCGGGGATCGCGGTGGTGAAAAAATATTTGAGCTCGAATATGCCACGCGGGGTGGCGACGTATTTGTTGGCCGTCACGCGGCTGACGGTGCTTTCGTGCATTTCCACGGCATCGGCGATATCGCGCAGGATCAGCGGGCGGAGAAATTCGACGCCGAATTTCAGAAATGCGTCCTGCTGGCGAACGATTTCGGCGGTGACGCGCAGGATGGTCTGAGCCCGCTGCTGCAGCGAGCGCACCAGCCAGTTGGCGGTGGCGAGCCGCTCGGTCAGGAACAGGCGCGCCTCCTTGGCCGCGCCTGGCGCCACTTTCGCGTAGAGACGCTGGTTCACCAGCACGCGCGGCAATGTCTCCGGGTTCAGTTCGAGCGTCCAGCCGCCGCCGGGCGTGGCATGCATCAGGATATCGGGGATTACGATCTGCACGGGCACGCCGTCGGCGCGCCAGCCGGGCTTGGGGTCGAGTGACCGAAGCTCCGTGATCATGTCGGCGAGGTCTTCGGAATCGACGCCGCACAGGCTCATCAGACGCCGGAGATCGCGGCGGGCCAGCAGGTCCAGATGGTCGAGCAGCGTCTGCATGGCCGGATCCAGCCGGTTGCGATCGGCCAGTTGCGCGGCAAGGCACTCTCGCAAATCACGGGCGAACAGGCCGGACGGGTCGAACCGCATCATGCGCGCACGGATCGCCTCCAGGCGTTCCAGCGGCACACCCATGGCATGGGCGATTGCGGCGGGCTCGGCGGTCAGCCGTCCGACCGGCGACAGCAGGGCGATCAGGTGCGCGCCGATCAGGCGATCGCCGGGATCGCTGAATTCGAGCCGAAGCTGCTCACCGAGCTGTTCGTGGAGCGGGCGATGCGTCTCGGCTATGTCGTCGATGCCGCGCTCATTGTCGGCGAAATCCAGGGTGCCGCCGCGATGGCTGAACGAGGCGGGCGCGCCGTCGGATACGCCGCCGGGATCGTAGGTCTCCGCGTGTTCGGTATCGAGCGGTGATGTCGCCGGATCCGGCAAGGTGTCGGCGCGCGCGTGATCGGCGGTGTCGGCGTCCGGCTCGGTTCGGGCGGGAAGCTGCTCGGGCGCGGCGCGCTCGGGCGACGGTTCGTCGGGTTCGGCGCGCTCCAGCAGCGGGTTGCGCTCCAGCTCCTCCTCGATGAAGGTGGTGACTTCCTGGTTGGTGTATTGCAGCAGCTTGATGGCCTGACGCAGCTGCGGCGTCATGACCAGCGACTGTCCCTGGCGCAGCTCCAGACGCGGGCCGATCGCCATGGCGGGCGGTCTGGTTACAGGCTGAACCGCTCGCCGAGATAGACGCGGCGGACGTCGGCATGCGCCACCACCTCGTCCGGCGCGCCTTCCATCAGCACCTCGCCGTCGTGCATGATGTAGGCGCGGTCGATGATCTCCAGCGTCTCGCGCACATTGTGGTCGGTGATCAGCACACCGATGCCGCGATGCTTGAGATGGGAGACCAGGTCGCGGATCTCGCCGACCGCGATCGGGTCGATGCCGGCGAGCGGTTCATCGAGCAGGATATAGGCGGGCTGGGTGGCCAGGGCGCGGGCGATTTCCACCCGCCGCCGCTCGCCGCCCGACAGCGCCAGGGCGGGCGTGCGGCGCAGATGGCTGATGCCAAATTCCGCCAGCAGCTCATCCAGCATCATGTCGCGACGGTCGGCGTCGGGCTCGACCACCTCCAGCGCCGCCATCACGTTCTGCTCGACATTCAGGCCGCGGAACACGCTGGCTTCCTGCGGCAGATAGCCGATGCCGAGGCGGGCGCGGCGATACATGGGCAGCAGCGTGATGTCGGCGCCATCGAGCGCGATGGCGCCGGTATCCGGCCGGATCAGGCCGATGATCATGTAGAAGGTGGTGGTCTTGCCGGCACCGTTGGGGCCGAGCAGACCCACCGCCTCGCCGCGGCGCAAGGTGACCGACACGTTGCGCACGACGGGGCGTTTTCGGTACGTCTTGCCCACGCCGGTGGCGGCGAGACCAGTTGCGCTAGTAACGAGACGAAACGCAGCGGCGTTCACTGTGATCCTCCGGGCTGGGTTTTTCCAGGCGGGGTTTTTCCCGGTTCGGATTTTCCGGGCTCGGATTTTCCAGGTTGGCCGGCAGGCCCGGCAAGGGCGCCGTTGGTATTATCGTTCGGTACGATCAATCCCTGGACGCGGCCGCTGTTGCCGGACAGCAGGCGGGAGATGCCGGTTTTCAGGTTGACCTCCGCGCGGACGCCGGCAAGCTGGTTTTCCCCGCGGGTGATGCGGACATTGCCGACCAGGATGGCGATGCCGGTTTCCGGCACATAGACGCCGCGATCGCCGGTGACGAAATCGGTGGGCGTGCGGATCGAGACGTGACCGAATGCCTCGACCTTCTCCAGCTTGCCGGAGGCGGCGAGCGGGTCCTCGGCGGAGGACGGCGCGGCGGGTTTGGCGGCGACCGGGGTCGGCGCCGGGGGGGTTGCGGGCGCCGGCGTGGTGTAGGCGACCAGAACATCGGCGGCGATGCGCCGCGCGTCCTTGGTCACGACGACCGCGTCGCCACGGGCCACGGCCATGTGCTTCTGCGCCCAGTATTCCAGGTCGTCGCGGGCGGTAATCACGTCGTTCGGGGTGGTGAGCCGGAGATCATGGCCGGTCATCACCATGACCGCCTGATCCAGGTCATAGACGGCGTGATCGCCCTGCGCCCGGTCGGTCGGGGTGAAGATCACGACATGGCCTTCCGCCTCGACCCGGTAAATCTCGTTGCCGGACGTGTCCGCGTCGCCGGCGAGGCCCGGCTGCGACGGGCCGGCATTGGTGGAGGCAGGCGCGGTGGCGGCGGGACCGCGGCTTGCGTCGCGGCGGCGGGGGTCGCAGCACTGCCGGTTTTCTTGCGGTAGTAAGCAATCAGACGATCCGCATCGACGGTGACGTTCTGGCGCACCGCGGTGGCATTGCCGCTGGCGATGACCCGGTGCTGGTTCTGTTGCCATTCGATGCCGCTCTGCGCGGTGATGTCGATCGGGCCACCTTGCGAAAGGTCGATACCCTGAGCGAGGGCGGGGGCCGGCAGCAGCGTCGCCAGCAGGAGCCAGCGCAGCATCATTGCGCGGTGGCTCCGTTCAGCACCATGTGCGCCGGTCCGGCAAACAGGATCTGATCGCCTTTGTCGGTGAGGGTGAACCCGCCTTTCGCGTCCAGCACGCCGAACGGACCCTCGGCATGCACGGGTTCAGCACCGGCGGCGGCGCCCTGGGCGGTGTCCACGGCGGCGCTTTCGGTCTTCATGGTGGTTCCGTCGTCGCGGTAGAGCGTCACGTGGTGCGACAGATCGAGCGCGTTGTCGTGCTGACGGAACACGCCGGCATCGGCCTGGAGCATGACCCAGGTGCCGTTTTCGAGGGTTATGTCGCCCTTCGGATCGTGCAGGTTGACGCGATTCGGATTGACCTGGGTGGCAGTGGTGGCGGTCACCGTATAGGGCCGGCCGCGATCGTCCACACCGTGATAGCGGGCGTCGATCACCGTATCCCCGGCAACGTCGCCGGTAAAGCCGGCGAGGGCCAGGCGGCCCTGCGCGGTGGTGCGCTTCAGTTCGGGCCACATCGCCATCGTGGTGAGCAGCGCGAGCGCCACGGCGGGCAGCACCAGCTTCGCCAGCAGGATCATCAGCCGCCGGCGGGCCAGGCCGCCCTGTGTCGGCGGGCGGCGCATTCGGCTGACGGCGGAACCGACCAGCCGTTGACTGCTGCGCCGGGTGGCGAGTGGGGCAACCGATGGCATTACGCAACTCCGGCGCGGAGCAGGTCATGCACGTGCAGGATACCGATCGGACGCGCGGCCGGATCGGTGACGAACAGCGCGGTGATCGGCCGGACGCGGGCGTTCATCACATGCAGTGCCTCGGCCGCCAGCGCATCGGGCGCGATGGTGAGCGGGTCTGGTGTCATGATTGCGGCGACGGGGCGGGCGAGCAGATCGGGGCCCATGTGACGGCGCAGGTCGCCGTCGGTGACGATGCCGACCAGTTCGCCGTTGCGACCGGTGACGCCGAGGCAGCCGAAGCGCTTTTCCGTCATGATCAGCAGGGCGCGATCCATGGAGGTGTCGGGGGATGCCAGCGGGATGGCGTCGCCATCATGCATCAGGTCCCGCACGCTGGTCAGGCGCGCGCCAAGCCGGCCGCCGGGATGGAAGCGACGGAAATCGGCGGCCGTGAAGCCGCGCCGGGTCAACAGCGCGACCGCGAGGGCGTCACCGAGCGCCATCTGCATCGCGGTGCTGGTGGTGGGGGCCAGTCCCATCGGGCAAGCTTCGGGGACGGTTGGTAACAGCAGTATTACGTCGGCGGCGTGGGCCAGGGCGGAATCGGGACGCGCCGTGACGGCGACCAGCGGCAGGGCGAAGCGGCGCGAATGGCGGACGAGATCGGCGAGTTCCGGGGTTTCTCCGGAGTTGGAGAGGGCCAGGACGGCGTCTCCGGCGACCAGCATCCCGAGATCGCCGTGGGAGGCTTCGGCGGGGTGGACGAACAGCGCCGGGGTGCCGGTGGAAGCGAGGGTGGCGGCGATCTTGCGGGCGACATGGCCGGACTTGCCCATGCCGGAGACGACAACGCGGCCGGAGGCGCGGGCGAGCAGTTCCACGGCCTGGCCGAAACGGTCGTCCAGGCCGGCGGCCAGGGCACGAAGCGCCTGGGCCTCGGTGCCGAGAACGCCGCGGGCCACGTCGATATCGGCGCGGGCGGGAAGGACGGCGGCAGTCATGGCCGGGTTGGCGAATCCTGTTGTGGGCAGAGCCAGTTATGGTGGGGTGCGATGGGGTGGGTCAACCTTTGCGGACAAAAATCGTGCCACGGGCCTTTACGGAACGCATCGGTAGATTCTTCAACCCAGCGGGTCTCGGTCGCACGCGCGCGTATTTTCCGTTGGCGTTCCCTTTGGTAACGACCTCGCCGCGGGGCGGATGAGGCCGACTGATCGGCGGCTAAAGGGCTGGCAAAAGTAAGGGCATCACCTTACCTTCCGACATGAGGAGACCCGCCATGTCCGTGATTGAAGAGGTCTGCACCATCACCGCCAAGGGCCAGACGACGGTGCCCAAGGCGATTCGCCAGGTGCTCGGCGTCAGCTACGGTGGCCGCATCACTTTCCGGGTCGAGGACGGCACTGTCAGCGTTCACGCCGCCACCGAACCGGAGGAGGATCCGGCCCTGGCGCCGTTCGTAGCCCTGCTTGAGCGCGATATCGCAGCCCGGCCGGAGGCGCTCGTTCCGCTCACGCCGGAACTGGCGACCCGCATGACGGCAGCGACCGAGGGCGCGGAGGCCGATCCCGACGTGCCGATCGAGGGTGAGGTAGCGCTGTAGTCCGATCGTGCTGCAATGCCACGGCTGGCGGCTGGTCGGTCACCCGCTGCTGCTCGATCAACTCGACAAGCTGATGGCCGCGGCCGAGCGTGCCCGGCAGTCTGATCCGGCCGGCTGGCAGGGCAACGCCAATGTCAAGCTGCTGGCCGCCGTGCGCAATCTCATGCTCGACCGCGTGCCGCGAGACCCGTTAGCGGCCGAGTTCCGGCAGGGCAACACGCTCGGGCCGGCGCACCGGCACTGGTTCCGTGCCAAGTTCGGCGCCAACAGGTTCCGGCTGTTCTTCCGTGCCAATTCGACGTCGCGGATCGTGGTCTATGCCTGGGTCAATGACCGCGACACGCTGCGCAAGGCCGGCGCCGCGAGCGATCCTTACACGGTGTTCGCCCCCATGCTGGCGCATGGCAATCCGCCCGATGACTGGCCGAAGCTGCTCGCCGCGGCGCGGGACCCGGCGGCCATGCAGCGCTTCGCGGGGGTCGCCCCCAAGCCGTGATCCAGTTGTGTCGAACCGGCGTGTCGGGCGATGCGCTCCGCTGTTTTTGGTTTCATGGCGCCGCCATCAAGGTGCCGTCGTGGTGCCGTCGGTATCGTCCATATGGACCAATGCACCAGCGGTGGTTTCCGTGCGGCCTCCTGCGACATCACCGCAGCGTGGCCTGATTACCCGGCGCGAGGTCGACATGGAACTTGTGAATCATCCAACGCCCGTCGCGTTTCATCAGCTCGATTCGGAACGTCGGATCGCCTCTTTCGGAACTAGGCCATGGGCATGTGTCACCATTTAGGGCGGTTGGTATGATATAACATGGGACGTGCTCCAGTTCCTCCTGGAATCGGAGCGATTCCAGTCAAGCGCGATTTGCTCTATAGGGTATGTTTGGGAAAGATCGCTACCGATGTGGTTGCTTGCTCACCTCCTCAATCGCTTCATCCGAAACGGTGTGCTGCGTCTGATCGCCGCAGACGGTTCGCTGTACACCTTTGGCGGTCACGGTCCGGGACCGACGGTGACCGTTCGCCTGCATGATCCTCGGCTCTACATCAAGCTGTTCCTTAACCCCGAGCTCCACACCGGCGAAGCCTACATGAACGGCACGCTCACGTTCGAGGAGGGCTCGGATGTGGGCTGCTTCATGCAGCTGTTCGCTGTCAATAGCGGTGGCCTCGCGGCGCACCCTGGTCAAGCTTTGCTCCGGCGCTTTTGGCGCTCCGCCAGGCGTTGGTACCAGGCGAATACCGTAGCAGTTGCGGCCGCCAATGCCCGCCATCACTATGACCTCTCAACCGAGCTCTATCGGTTGTTCCTTGACGACGGCTTGAATTATTCCTGCGCGATATTCGAACATCCGGCGACTGATACACTTGAGCAGGCGCAGCACCGTAAATTGCAGCATGCGACGGCCAAGCTACGTCTGCTTCCCGGAATGACAGTGGCCGAGCTCGGCTCCGGCTGGGGAGCCTTCGCCATCCACATCGCAACCACAACGGGAGCGCGGGTGACCGCCATCAATGTCTCACCTGAGCAGCTCCGTACGGCGCGAGAGAATGCCATTGCTGCCGGCGTTGACAGTCTGGTCGAGTTCCGCGAGCTCGACTATCGTGCTCTTGAAGGTCGCTTTGACCGCGTGGTCTCCGTTGGCATGATGGAGCACGTTGGACTTACCCAGTTCGACGCCTATTTCGATAAGATCCGCAGCCTACTCGCCGACGACGGCTTTGCCTTCGTGCACTGCATCGGTCGCATGCGCCCGCCGGGTAGCACTGGTCCGTTCATCCGCAAATATATCTTTCCCGGCGCCTATGTGCCGTCGCTGTCCGAGGTGTTTGCGGCTACCGAACGGGCCGGTTTGTGGGTCGCCGACATGGAGGTGCTGCGGCTGCACTATCACTATACGCTTCAGCACTGGCGCTGGCGCTTCGCCGCCAACCGTGCGCGAGCGGCCGATCTCTATGACGAGCGCTTCTGCCGCATGTGGGAATACTACCTCGCCGCCGTGGATGTCGGCTTTTCGAACGGCCGCAACATGGTATTCCAGCTTTTGCTGTCAGAGAAAATCGATGCGGTGCCGATCATGCGAGATTATATGATCGACGATCTGCACTCTGAAGTTCGGCGGGGTTCAGATTGAGTTAGCGCCCGCTGACCGCGCGACCCGGAGACGGCTGCTCTGAACCCATGCACGAACCCGCTTCGCGGTGCTGCGGGTGACGTGGTGCGTTCCTGCCGTCCTTGCGCGGCGAGGAGCAAGACAGCCCTTCTGTCGAACGAAACGAAGGTTTCGCCGCCCAGCCGGTTGCCTTCATAGGCGATGATACCATCAGCGAAGTCGCCGCCGGCGTCGAGCATGCGGAGGCCCATCTCGACTGCGGGGCGATTGACCACCACGTTGTGCAAATCGAGCAGACGGCGGATCGCAGCCGAAATATTCGCGCGCGCCGTCTTGTAGCTCCGGTCCAGCACCCAGACGAACTCGCAGATCGACCGCACGCTGATCGCGACCATCTCGGCGCTTTCCCGTGTCTCGATGGCTACCTGCTGCTCGGCTATCTCATCATCCAAAACCGCACGCAGCAGGACGTTGGTGTCGGCCGTGATTTTCATTCCCGGCCGAGCCCTGCCGTTGCGCCCGCTTCAGCAATCGAGTCGTTGATTTCCTCGATCGAGAGCCGTGTCCCATTCTTCCCGCTGAGGGAACCCTGGAACGAGCGCCACGACCCAAGCGGCCGGTCGGCTTTCAGCTCCGCCCGCCCGTCAGGCAGCAGATCAAGTCGGATCTTGTCGCCGGGCCGGATTCCGAGATGCTGCAGCACGTCTTTCCGGAATGTGACCTGGCCCCGTGCGGTGACGGTCAAGGTCGTCATGGGAGAATGCTCCCCTGAAGGAAGCTGATGGTAATGTAGAATTGCACTACAGGCGAGCCGGGGCCGAGGCGGCGATCAATGCGCGAAAATGTCGGGCTCGTCGTAGCCCAGCAGATCCAGCCGGGCGCGGGTGGGAAGGAAGGCGAAGCAGGCCTCAGCGAGATCCAGCCGGTTCTCCCGCAGCAGCAATGATTCCAGCCGGGCCCAGAGCGCGTGAAGGTGCAGCACGTCGGTGGCGGCGTAGGCCAGTTGCTCGGGCGTCAGTTCGGGGGCACCCCAGTCGGAGGTCTGCTGCTGCTTGCTGATCTCGATGCCGAGGAGTTCGCGGCACAGGTCCCGCAGTCCGTGCCGGTCGGTGAAGGTGCGGGTCAGGCGGGCGGCGATCTTGGTGCATTTCACCGGCGCCGCCGTGATGCCCAGCGCGTGGTAAAGGACGGCCACGTCGAAGCGGGCGAAATGCATCAGCTTGACGGTGGCGGGATTGCTCAGCAGGTGGGCCAGGCGGGGGCATTCGTAGCCGTGGCCGCCGAGGGAGGGCGGGATGAGCTGCACCAGATGGGCGACGCCGTCGCCGGCCGAGAGCTGGATGAGGCAGAGACGGTCGCGGTGCGGGTTGAGCCCCATGGTCTCGGTGTCCACCGCGACGACCGGGCCGAGTTCCAGCCCTTCGGGCAGGTCGTGCCGGTGGAGGTGGATGGTGGCTCCCGGCATGAACTGCGTCGCGCTCAATGGGGGGAGCCTTTACGAACCGGTGGTTGCCACTGTGCTGGTGCCCAGGAGAAGACTCGAACTTCCACGACCTTGCGGCCACAGGTACCTGAAACCTGCGCGTCTACCAATTCCGCCACCTGGGCACGGGCGTAGGGTGGTCGCCGCGGAGCGGCAGGGCGCGGGATGTAGCGGGGGGCCGGGGCGGCGTCAACTCGCGGTGTTTGCCGCTTGAGGCAGGCGGTATCTGCACGTAACAAAGTGCCATCACAGGAGAGCTTGCATGGCGACGCGCAGCGTGGCGACGGTGTTCGGGGGGTCCGGCTTCCTCGGCCGCTATGTGGTGAGGCGGCTGGCGCAGAAAGGATATGTCGTGCGGGTCGCGGTGCGCGACCCGATGAGCGCCGGGTTCCTCAAGACGATGGGGGTGGTGGGGCAGATCGTGCCGCTGTTCGCCCCGTTGGCTGACGAGCCGGCGGTGCATCGGGCCGTGCAGGGCGCTGCCTTGGCGGTCAATCTGGTGGGCATCCTGGCGGAGCAGCGCAAGGGCGATTTCCAGCGGGTCCATGTGGAGGGCGCGGAACGGGTGGCTCGGCTGGCCGCCGCCGCCGGGGTGCTGCGGCTGGTGCATGTCTCGGCGATCGGCGCCGACGCGGCCAGCCCGAGCCGCTATGGCGCCACCAAGGCGGCCGGCGAGGCGGCGGTACGGCAGGCCTATCCGACCGCCACGGTGCTGCGACCCTCGATCGTGTTCGGCCAGGAGGACCAGTTCTTCAACCGTTTCGCCTGGATGGCGCAGATGCTGCCGGTGATGCCGGTGATTGCCGGCGCGACACGGTTCCAGCCGGTTTATGTGGGCGACGTGGCGGACGCGGTGATGGCGGTGCTCGCACGGGCCGATACAGCGGGCGAGCTGTTTGAGCTCGGCGGGCCGCGGGTGTGGAGCTTCCGCGAGATACTTGAATATGTGCTGGCGCAGACCGCGCGGCGCCGCCCGCTGATCAACGTGCCGATGGGTCTGGCCCGGTTGCAGGCACGGATCGGCGAGTTGCTGCCGTGGAAGCCGCTGACCCGCGACCAGCTTCTGATGTTGCAGCGGGACAATGTGGTGGCGGCGGGCGTGCCGGGGCTGCCGGAGCTGGGGATCGTGCCGACGCCGGTGGAGCTGATGGTGCCGTCGTATATCAGCCGGTTCCGGTCCGGTGGCGGGCGGCGCATTTTTCCCCGGGAGGCAGGGATAGGCGACAAAGCGGACCTATCTTTCCCTGAGGGACGGGCGGCTTAGTCGGCTTGCAGGTCTAAGGCGCGAAATTAGGACAGAAAAAATGTCCTAATCGGTCCCAAACCCCTCGCCTGCCCGGTTCCTCGTCGCTATAATGGCGCGAGTGCCGGATCGGGGCCGGTGCTGCGCGCGCCAGAAGCGCGGACGCCGAAGGGGGTGAGTATGCCGGAACGCATGCTGCGGTTTGTTGACGTGCCGCAACAGGGTCCCTCCAAGCGGCTGGTGGCGGAGCGCCGGCGTGATTTCCAGGAGATCTACCGGATCTTCGAGGACCGGGAGGCGGCCACGCAGGCCAGCCGGTGCAGCCAGTGCGGCGTGCCGTTCTGCTCCGTGCATTGCCCGCTGTCGAACAACATCCCCGACTGGCTGAAGCTGACCGCGGAGGGCCGGCTGGAGGAGGCGTACGGGGTTGCCTCGGCGACCAACAACTTCCCCGAGATATGCGGCCGCATCTGCCCGCAGGACCGGTTGTGCGAAGGCAACTGCGTCATCGAGAAAGGCTATGAGAGCGTCACGATCGGGGCGGTGGAGCGCTACATCACCGACACCGCGTTCGAGCGCGGCTGGGTCAAGCCGATCCGTCCGCGGCGGGAGCTGGACCGGTCGGTGGGGATCATCGGCTCGGGGCCTGGCGGGATTGGCCGCGGCGGAGGAACTCCGGCGGTTCGGCTACCAGGTGACGGTGTACGATCGGCACGACCGCGCGGGCGGGCTGATGATCTATGGCATTCCGAATTTCAAGCTGGAGAAGCAGGTGGTGCTGCGTCGCCACGATTTGTGCCAGCAGTCCGGCATCCGGTTCGAGCTGAACTGCGCGGTGGGCGAGACGGTGTCGTTTGCCGAATTGCGCGAGCGGTACGATGCGGTGCTGGTGGCGACCGGGGTCTACCGGGCCCGCGAACTGGGCGGGCCGGGCATCGGGCTGCCGGGGATCGTTGCGGCGCTGGACTACCTGATCGCGTCGAACCGCGAGAACCTGGGCGACGCGGTGCCTGACTTCACGTCGGGACTGCTGAATGCACGCGGCAAGCACGTGGTGGTGATCGGCGGCGGCGATACGGCGATGGACTGCGTGCGGACCGCGGTGCGGCAGGGCGCGAAGTCGGTGAAGTGCCTGTACCGGCGCGACCGCGCGAACATGCCCGGGTCGATGCGCGAGGTGAGGAACGCCGAGGATGAGGGGGTGGAGTTCGTGTGGCTGTCGGCGCCAGAGGCATTCACCGGGCGCGACAAGGTGAGCGGCGTGCGGGCGATCCGAATGCATCTCGGGCTGCCGGACGCGACCGGGCGGCAGGCGGTGGAGACGATCGAGGGCAGCCATTTCACGGTGAAGGCAGACCTGGTGATCAAGGCGCTGGGGTTCGACCCGGAGGAGCTGCCGGTGATGTTCGACGAGCCGGGGCTGGCGGTGACGCGCTGGGGCACGCTGAAGGTGAACCACCGCACGTTCATGACCAGCCTGCCGGGGGTGTTCGCCGCCGGGGATATCGTGCGCGGCGCCAGCCTGGTGGTGTGGGCGATCCGCGACGGGCGCGATGCGGCGGCGCAGATGCATGCGTGGATGGAGCAGCAGGCGGCGCTGCCGGTGGCGGCGGAGTGAGCGATGCATGCCGGTCGTCGCCATAGTTGCCGGCGTTATGATCCGGCTCTACTATGCGGATCACGAGCCCGCGCATTTCCACGCCGTCTGCGGGGATGACGAAATGGTCGTGCAAATCGCGGACCTGACGGTGATGTGGGGCACTCTTCCGCCGGCGCAGCGCAGGACCATTATCGCGTGGGCACGCGAGCACCAGGACCAGCTCGCGCTGGCGTGGGTCAGGTGCCGACAAGGCGAGAAGCCTGGGAGGATCGGATGACACTGAACCGCATTGTTGCAGCCGAAATGCTTCCGGGACTGTGCTTGCGGCTGCAGTTCGCAGATGGATTTGCCGGGATCGCGGCGCTCGCGGACACGGTGCGGATTGGCGGGGTTCTTGGCGCTATCGGAGATCATCCCGAGAGTTTCAGGATTGTTGAGGGCGGACGTGCGGTCGTGTGGACAGATGCGGATGGCGATGAGATCGACCTTTGCGCCGATGCCTTGCGTCTGCTGGCTGAAGGGGCTGCCGTCAGGGCGGCGGAGTAGCGCCATGCATGGTTTTCCGGCCGCGGTTGTCGTGAACGGATGAGAGAGAGGGGCACCATGGATCACTCCGCGTCGGATTTCGTTGCCTCCTGGAATGAAAATGTCGCCGCGCTGCGGCACACCTACGACCCGGCGCAGGAACATGATGCGTGCGGTGTCGGGTTTGTCGCCGCGCTGGATGGGCAGAAGCGACGCGATATCGTGCAGGCCGGCATCGATGCGCTGAAGGCGGTGTGGCATCGCGGCGCCGTCGATGCCGACGGCAAGACCGGCGATGGCGCCGGCATCCATGTGGAAATTCCGCAGGATTTCTTCGCCGCCGCCGTACAGCGCGGTGGCGCCAAGCTGATGCCGGGGCCGATCGCGGTGGGCCAGGTGTTTCTGCCCAAGACCGATCTCGGCGCGCAGGAACGCTGCCGGCAGATCGTCGAGACCGAGATCCTGAATTTCGGCTACCTGATCTATGGCTGGCGGCAGGTGCCGATCAATGTCGAGTGCATCGGCGAGAAAGCCAACGCCACGCGGCCCGAGATCGAGCAGATCATGCTGTGGGATCCGAAGGGCACCGACGAGGCGGAGTTCGAGCGCGACCTGTACGTGATCCGGCGGCGGATCGAGAAGCAGGCGATCGCGGCGCAGATTCCGGAGCTGTATTTCTGCTCGCTGTCGTGCCGCTCGATCATCTACAAGGGCATGTTCCTGGCCGAGCACCTGGCCGAATTCTATCCCGACCTGCTCGACGCGCGGTTCGTGTCGCGGTTTGCCATCTATCACCAGCGCTATTCGACCAACACGTTTCCCGACCTGGCGGCTGGCGCAGCCGTTCCGCATGCTGGCGCATAACGGCGAGATCAACACGCTGACCGGCAACATCAACTGGATGAAGAGCCACGAGACGCGGCTGGCCGCCGACGAGCTGGGGCCGTATCTGGAGGACGTGAAGCCGGTCATGCAGGCCGGCGGGTCGGATACCGCGACGCTCGACAACGTGTTCGAGCTGCTGGTGCCGCGCCGGGCGCGATGCGCCGATGGCGAAGGCGCTGATGATCCCTGCTTCGATCGGCCAGGACGCGACGATGCCGCAGGCGCATCGCGACATGTTCCTGTACTGCAACGCGGTGATGGAGCCGTGGGACGGGCCGGCGGCGATCGCCGCGACGGACGGGCGCTGGGTGATCGCCGGGCTGGACCGCAACGGGCTGCGGCCGTTGCGCTACACCATCACCTCCGATGCCATGCTGATCGTCGGCTCGGAGACCGGCATGGTGAAGCTCGGAGGGCGACGTCGTTGTCGAAAAGGGCCGCGTCGGCCCCGGCCAGACCATCGCCGTCGATCTGGAGCACGCGCGGTTCTATCGCGACGATGAACTGAAGGACGTGCTGGCGGCACGGCAGTCGTTCGGCGAGTGGGCGCGAGCGCATCACCGAGATCGACCGCATCGTGAAGACCGATGCGCCGGAGCCGGTGCTGTATCGCGGCGAGCAGCTGCGCCGGCGACAGATTGTCGGTCGGGATTCACGCTGGAGGAGCTGGAAATGATCCTGCACCCGATGGTGGAGGATGCGCAGGAGCCGGTGGGCTCCATGGGCGACGACACGCCGATCGCGGTGCTGTCGGAGCGGTATCGCGGGCTGCATCATTTCTTCCGGCAGAAGTTCAGCCAGGTGACCAACCCGCCGATCGACAGCCTGCGCGAGACGCGGGTGATGACGCTGAAGACGCGGCTCGGCAATCTCGGCAACGTGCTGGACGAGGATTCCAGCCAGTGCGACCTGCTGCAGCTCGAAAGCCCGGTGCTGTCGACCGCCGAGTTCCAGGCGATGCGGGACTTCATGGGCGCGTCGGCGTGCCAGGTGGACTGCACGTTCCCGGTCGCGCAGGGCGAGGCGGGGCTGCGCGCCGCGATCGACCGCATCCGCCGCGAGGCCGAGGAAGGCGTGCGCGCCGGCTGCACGCACGTGATCCTGACGGACGAAACTGATGGGCCGGACCGCGCGCCGATCCCGATGATCCTGGCCACGGGGGCGCGTGCACACGCATCTGGTGCGGCAGTCGCTGCGCACCTTCACCAGCTTGAACGTGCGCTGCGCCGAGTGCATGGACGTGCATTATTTCGCCGTGCTGATCGGCGTCGGCGCGACGACGGTGAATGCGTATCTGGCGCAGGAGTAGCATCGCCGACCGGCATCGCCGCGGCCTGTTCGGCGATGTGAGCCTGAAAGAGGCGGTGAACCGCTACAAGAAGGCGGTCGACAAGGGCCTGCTGAAGGTCATGTCGAAGATGGGCATCAGCGTGATCTCCTCCTATCGCGGCGGCTATAATTTCGAGGCGATCGGGCTGTCGCGCGCACTGGTGGCGGAGTTCTTCCCCGGCATGCCGTCGCGCATCTCCGGCATCGGACTTGCCGGGGATCGCACGGAAGGTGCTGGACCAGCACGAGCTGGCGTGGGACGCGGACGTGGTGGTGCTGCCGGTGGGCGGCGTCTACAAGTTGCGCCGTCAGGGCGGCGAGGCGCATGCGTTCGATCCGGCAGCTGATCCACACGCTGCAAAGCGCGGTCGCCACGGATAGTTATGCGACTTACCGGCGCTATGCGGAGGCGGTGCGCAAGCTGCCGCCGATCGCGTTGCGCGACCTGCTGGATTTCCGCACCGAGGGCGTGAAGCCGATCCCGGTGGACGAGGTCGAAAGCATCACCGAGATCCGCAAGCGGCTGTGCTCGCCCGGCATTTCGCTGGGGGCGCTGTCGCCCGAGGCGCACGAGACGCTGTCGATCGCGATGAACCGCATCGGCGCCAAGTCCGACAGCGGCGAGGGCGGCGAGGACCCGGCGCGCTACAAGCCGCGCGGCGAATGGCGACAATGCGTCGTCGGCGATCAAGCAGATCGCGTCGGGACGGTTCGGGGTGACCGCCGAGTATCTGAACAATTGCCGCGAGATCGAGATCAAGATCGCGCAGGGCGCCAAGCCGGGCGAAGGCGGGCAGTTGCCGGGCTTCAAGGTGATCGGCGCTGATCGGCCGGCTGCGGCATTCCACGCCGGGCGTGATGCTGATCAGCCCGCCGCCGCATCACGACATCTATTCGATCGAGGATCTGGCGCAGCTTATCTACGACCTGAAGCAGATCAATCCGGATGCAACGGTCTGCGTGAAGCTGGTGGCGCGGTCGCGGCATCGGCACGATCGCCGCCGGGGTGGCGAAGGCGCAAGGCGGACGTGATCCTGATCTCCGGGCATTCCGGCGGCACCGGCGCGTCGCCGCAAAGCTCGATCAAGTATGCCGGGCTGCCGTGGGAGATGGGGCTGTCGGAGACGCATCAGGTGCTGATGCTGAACCGGCTGCGGCATCGGGTGAAGCTGCGCACCGATGGCGGCATCAAGACCGGGCGGGACGTGGTGATCGCGGCGATGCTGGGGGCGGAGGAGTTCGGCATCGGCACCGCCAGCCTGGTCGCCATGGGCTGCATCATGGTGCGGCAGTGCCATTCCAACACCTGTCCGGTGGGCGTGTGCACGCAGGACGAGCGGCTGCGGGAGAAGTTCGATGGATCGCCGGAGAAGGTGATCAATCTGTTTTCAGCTTCATCGCGGAGGATGTGCGGAACATTCTGGCGTCGCTCGGGGTGCGCAGCCTGAACGATGTGATCGGGCGGACCGATCTGCTGCAGCAGGTCAGCCGCGGGGCGGACATACTGGACGATCTCGATCTCAATCCGTTGCTGGCGCAGGCCGATCCGGGTCCTATCGCGCGATACTGCACGCTGGAGGGGCGCAACGAGGTGCCGGAGACGCTGGATGCGCAGATGATCGCCGATGCCGCGGCGTTGTTCGAGCATGGCGAGAAGATGCAGCTGCAGTACACGATCCGGAACACGCATCGGGCGATCGGGACGCGGATTTCCTCGCAGATCACGCGGCGGTTCGGCATGGAGGGGCTGCCGCCGGGGCAATCTGACGGTGCGGCTGCGTGGCTCGGCCGGGCAGTCGCTGGGCGCGTTCGCGGTGCAGGGGCTGAAGCTGGAAGTGTTCGGCGACGCCAACGATTACGTCGGCAAGGGGTTGTCGGGGGCGACGATCGTGGTGCGGCCGGCGCCGTCCTCCACGCTGCGCAGCAACGAGAACACGATCATCGGCAATACGGTGCTGTACGGCGCGACTGCGGGGGCGCTGTTCGCGGCCGGGCAGGCCGGGCGAGCGCTTCGCGGTGCGCAACTCCGGCGCGGTCGCGGTGGTGGAAGGCTGCGGGTCGAACGGGTGCGAATATATGACCGGCGGGACGGCGGTGATCCTGGGGCCGGTGGGCGATAATTTCGGCGCCGGATTCACCGGCGGGATGGCGTTCGTCTACGACGCGGAGGAGCTGTTCGAGAAGCGGATCAACCCGGATTCGCTGACCTGGCAGCGCGTCGCGCACCCGCATTGGGAGCAGGTGCTGCGCGAGTTGGTGGCGCAGCATGTGGCGGAGACGAACTCGCGGTATGCGGCACGGCTGCTGAACGATTGGGACTGGACGCTGCCGCGGTTCTGGCAGGTGGTGCCGAAGGAGTACGTGAAGTATCTGCCGGTGCCGCTGACGGAGACGGAGGAGGAGGCGCGGCGGGCGTAACTGGCGCGCTGGTCTGACTGAGACAGACCCGACAAAGCTGAAGCACGTTTATTTCCCTGCGTAAGAAAGTTTGGGGCTGTGACCTTCAATGTGGAAGGCCGATAGCAGCCACGATATATGCGCCCAAAATGTAACCCATAAGCTTATGAAAGTAGAAATATGGTACTTTGCTTTTCCTACGATGTCGATGTCGTAATTCTTTTCCCGAAGCTTGACTAGAGGAAGAAGAATGTCAAAGCTATAGACGTAGCCGTAACGCAAGCCGGCATCCTGACCTTCCGGTGTACGACGAATGACTTGTGCGCCGAGGAAAATAAGCACCAATGCCCAAACGCCAGCCCGTAGAGGTTGGATGCCATACCCAACAAAGACCTCATATCCAAGCAGCGCGACTCCCCTCCCGTACATCCCTTGAGCGAACGATTCCAACATTTCTCCACGTTTTTCGGCATATTCGATGTCCTTCGATATATCTATGTAGCCCTCTTTCTCAAATACATCTGCGAGTTTCGCGTATGGCTCGGGAGAAAACGATCGACCTTTGGGTAGCCAATGCAGAGCCTCACTTCTCAGGTCGCCCCTACTTAACGGTTTTCCGTCCGTACCCAAAAACATGTCTTCGCCTAAAACGCTATAATTTAATCCAAAAATAGATCCATCACTAGACCAGTATATGAACGGGACATCCAAAGTCTTGACCGATGCGTCGCGGGAAATTATTTTGGTAGGCTGCAATTTTAATGAACTTGATGCAGGTTCACGGCTCACTCCCATGTAGAATTCATCACCGAGTGACGAATCGGATACGTTAAGTAGTTGTGTCCTTGCGTCTATGAGGGACAACCCTCCTGTGAGACGCATGCTAGATGCCATTATATCGCCGTACACTGTAACTCTTGCAATAATTATGGTATCGGCCACGGTTGAGAATAGATTTGCGGCCGGCTCCTCCGATCTGTGTGTGATATTCGGGTTTCCGATCTCATCATCGAACAGAGCTATTTGATCAGTCACATGCAATCCTGATGCCGATACAGACGGTACACTGGATTGCGAAAAAATAAGCGAGCTCGCGACGTTGAGGCCGTTGACAACTAGATTACGAGCAACTCGTGCGTTGGTTATAATGAAGTCATGATCAGTTTTGGTGTCAGTGGCATCGATACCTTCTATCGGCAGTTTGTCCTTCGCCGAAAACGGCATAGGTTCATCGGGGCTTCCGTTTCCAAAGTATATCGAGCCTGAGACATGAGCATAGCGTAGCAACACCTGCCCGAAGATGCAGGAGTGGAAAAAAGAAAGCGAATCCCCAGCATGCACATCCTCGAGGTTAACGGTCCCCACGATTACGTCATTCGAGAAGTCTAACCCGCGATCGAAATTTATTCCCCCTAGATCAATCCCTCGTTCGAACCTCACCCCATTGATATGAAGGGGACCAACGGGGAGCCGGGTATTAAATTCCGGATCGGTTAGTAAGGTCCTAAGAAAAGCTGGATCTATTGACGCCAGCCGCTTCCGACGGGCCGCTCTCAGCTCGCAATCCGAAGCGGATCGGATATTATGTGTCTCGTTTTTCCCGGGGGATCGTAATCGCGCGTCGCAAAGTGAAAGCCATAAATGTCGTTCATCTGCGGACCAGTCGTTTCCAAATAGAGCTGAGCAAGAGCCGCCCGCTCCTCCCTTCGTTTGGCGGGCAGCGATTGTCGTATCCGACGCCCAACAATACGAAACACATGGAACGGCAAGAGGCATTATTAGGATGAGGGAAAGAACGACTACCCTCATGCCCTCAGGCACCGTGCCCCCGCGCGTCGCTGATTTTCCTTGCACTGTCGCAAATCATTCCACATAATGCGGTGCCTCGTTGGTTGCAGGGGAGGACGCTGCCATGAAGAGACTGATCTTAGCCACGCTCGCCACGTTAGCGCTCTTGGGAGCAGTTCAGGGTAGTGCAACATGCGGACGCACAGCAACTTCGTTGCTGTAATCAAGCATGTACGATCAAGTGCAGCTGAAAGGGTCCCTCCCTTCGGCTTCACGCTGGCGCCCATGCATCGGACAGTCGGTGTGAGTGACTTTGAACAGCCGGCTATTTATGATTGGGTTGGCTTCTTATCGCGCCATATGTTGTTAGTATGCCTGCGCTGCTGAGTGCGGTCCGGACCGACGGATCGAGCAGTGCCGCCAGTTCGTCCTGCTGGCGATAGTCCGGCATCAGTGTTGCCAGCAGCGGGTCGGGTTGGGCGGCCGGATGGAGGTAGATTTCGCTGATACCGTCCGGAAGGTTTGGCGCGAGACGATAGCAGAGTGTTGGTGGTCATATTGCCGGTCCAGGCGATGCCGAAGCACTGGTCGTTGGCGAGCAGGCCGGCCCCCCTCACCTGCCGGCGCAGGAGGGCGGTCCAGGCTGCCAAGTGCGCGGGCGCCGATGCCGGGCGGCGTGCCGCAGGCCGCCAGGACGGACGGTGGCTCGAACGGGATCCGCACGGCGCGCAGTCCGAACTCGCGGCCGATCGTCACCAGCAGGCGTCCGATGGTGGGATGCAGATGCATGTGCTTGTGCGCATTGGCGTGGTCCAGCCGCAGGCCGGTGGCGGCGAACGCCTCGAACTGCGCGCGGATTTCCGCGCGGAGCTGCCGCCTGACGCGCGGGCGAAAGAAATAGTTGCAGCCGAGTCGCAACTGATCGGAGGGAAACCAGCCGCGCGCGTCGACCAGGTCGGGGATCAGGGGCGGCGCCAGCACCGCCGGACCTTCGATCACCACCAGATGCAAGCCGACGCCAAGAGTTCGGCATGGCGCGCGCCCGGCGCACCGCGTCGGCGGCGGCCGGGCCGGCAACCATCAGGCTGGCGGCGGTCAGTATGCCGTGGCGATGCGCCTGCTCGATCGCCTCGTTGACCGATTCGGATAATCCGAAATCATCGGCCGAGACAATGAGCTGCTTCAGCTCACGCCGCTGGTTCGGAGACAGCCCGCGGCAGGTCCGCCCTGGCGCCGTCGGTCAGCATCTCCATCTGGCCGGAGATCTGCCCCCCATCCTCGACCTGCAACCGCCGGCATTTGGCCGTGCCAAGAACGCGTCCGGTCGCGCGGATCGTCAGGCTGCCGCGCGCGGTCAGCGTGCCGTTGATGGTACCGGCGATTTCCGCGTCCTCGACTTCCACCTCGCCCTTGAACATGCCGCCGGGGGCGACCGAGAGCTCCGTCGCATGGATCATGCTGGCTTCGACAGTGCCCTCCACGACCAGGCGCTCGGCATCCTGGACGGTGCCCTGCACGCTGATCCCGCGGCCGACCACCAGGGTGCGCCGCTCGGATGGGTCACGGCCCGGCGCTCGGGACGGCGCCAATGCGGGGCGCGGCGCCGGCTGCACCGGCGGGGTCAACGGGGATGGCGACGAAGTGAATGACGGCGGTCGAGCCATCGCGGGTGCCTCCTTTGGCGGAGCGGGACGAAATGGCGGCACACCGAGGCCGGAATCGGCCGGCGCGCCACGGCGGGTTTCCTGGATATTCGCGTGAGTGCTGAGGTCCGATCCCGAGTCGGGAAGGCCGCCCGGCAGAGCAGCCGGCTCGTCGATGGTCGGATCGTCGGTTTTGCGTCGCTTGAACACGGGGTCCCCACCCTCATTACCGAAATTGTCAGTGCTAGGCATCTGAATGCGCTAGCATGTCGCTTCGCGTCGCACCAACGAAAAGACGCATGCGGCAAACTCGATCCGCATGCGCGATCATCAAGGCCAGGGGCGCTGCCCCATAGGCGTTAAAATAGGCCGGCCAGTGGATACACCACGGCCGGCCTTCGTTTTCGTCGTGTATTGGCCAGTCTCCGATGCATCGTCGCGGCGGCGGACAGCACGAGGCCTGGGGTGATCGGGCCGATGACCGCCGCGAGCAACGCTATCAGCACCATGCGGTTGATCCGCCACAACGACGGCAGCCGATCGAGCTCATTCAGGTCCTCAGGGGAAAGAGTCCAGGAGATCCTGGGTCATTTCCTCGGTCAGCGCCGCCAGCAGCAAATGCGACAGCAGCCAACTTCGCGACGCCTCCGGCGTGCGGGTCGGCAGTTCATCGGTGTGGATCAGCGACTTCATTCGTTTGATGGCGAGTTTGACCTGCCAGCGCAGGCGATAGGCGCCGAAGATATCCTCGGCCGCGTACATCTCGGTGAGCGACGTGGCGAGCATCACGAACTCGGCGGCTTCGAGACTGCGCGGATCGAGTTGGTTTTGTTTGCGCGAGGCCGACTGGCGCAGTCGTTTGCGTTCCGCTTCGGTTGCCTCGGGCGACTTGCGCCGGACGATCAGCCGCAACGCCAGCGCCGGCAGGCTTGCCTCAGCCTGGCCGGTGTCGCGGGCGTGGACGATGATCTCATGTGGCGCGTGGTCGACCGGCAAACCCCTCAGATATTCGAACAGATCGAACCGCGCGCCGTCCGGCAAATGCAACGTCAGGGATTTCCAGCGCAGCCGGACGATGAAGTCGGCGAACCCGTTGCCTTGCCGAAGGAACGCGCGCAGGTCCCTGAGGCGAGCGTAATTGCGGTCGGCGATGCGCACCTCGCCGGGCACCGGCGCGCCGCGACACAGCCCCTCGGCGCCATGGCTGTCGGTCAGCTCCAGATGCGAAAACCCACCTCGGCCCAGGTCATAGACACCATGCACCCGCCAGTCGGTGCCTTTGCTGCCTGGCTTGCTGATCGAGGTGCCGTCGGCGATGCGCAGGATGCGTCCAGGCCAGCGGACCGGCCGGTGGGTTGTATTCCCGGCCAGTTGGCGTTCGAGCAGCGCGTTGAGAAACCCCACCGCCTTGTCGAGGCGGTATTTGATCGCCGGGTCCGACATTTCGGTGACGCCCAGTACCGGATGCCCAGGCGGCGGTCTGGCTGAGCGACAAGCCGCCGGGACCGCGCGCCAGCGCCAGACGCAGCAAGGTCGCGCCATCGCGAAGCACACGACCACGTTCGATGGCCTTGGTCTCGCGGGCTAGCTCATTGAGGTCGAGATCGGCGGGAAGCCGGCTCAGAACGTCCACGTACTGGTCCGGCGGCAGAGATGCGATCAATGGCATCTGCCCCCAGAATCGTACCGATTCGTGTCGGGTCAAGCGATATTTTAACGCCTATGGGGCAGGGCCCCGCACCCCGGCCTTGCTTTCCCCGACCAGCGCCGCCGCGTAAGGTCCGCGGCCATGGAGTACACCACACTCGGACGAACCGGGTTGCGCGTGAGCGTGGCCGGGTTGGGAGCGGGCGGATTCAGCCGGCTCGGGCTGACCGCGGGCAAGAGCGAATCGGAGGTTGTGGGTCTGGTGCACGCGGCGCTCGATCTGGGCGTGAACATCATCGACACCGCCTCGGCGTATGGGACGGAGGCGGTGGTCGGCAAGGCGATTGCCGGACGGCGGCGGGATTCGGTGGTGATCGCGACGAAAGCGACGGTGCTGCGGGGAACCGAGGGCGTGCCGGCGGCGCAGGTGATCGCCAGCCTGGACAACTCGTTGCGCCTGCTGGGTGTGGAGTGCATCGACGTGTTCCAGCTCCATGCCGTGTCCCCGGCGGGATACGCGTATGTGCACGACGTGATCGCGCCGGCACTGATGAACGAGAAACAGAAGGGAAAGTTCCAGTTTCTGGGCATCACCGAGACGGCGCCCAACGATCCGGATCATGTGATGCTGAGCCAGGCGGCGGCGGACGGGTTGTGGGACGTGGTGATGGTGGCGTTCCACATGATGTGCCAGAACGCGCGGCAGGCGGTGTTTCCGGCGACGCAGGCGGCCAAGGTGGGTACGCTGCTGATGTTCGCGGTGCGCAGCATCTTCGCCCGCCCGGCGCAGCTTGCGGCCACTCTGCGCGAGCTGGCGGCGGCTGGGCAGGTGCCGGCATGGTTGGCCGACAGCGACGATCCGCTGGGGTTCCTGATCCATCCCGGCGGCGCGGACAGTCTGACCGATGCGGCGTATCGTTTCACGCGTCACCAGCCGGGGGTGGATGTGGTGCTGTTCGGTACCGGGGAGATTGCGCATCTGCGGGCGAACGTCGAATCGATCCTGAAGCCACCGCTGCCGGCGGCGGACCGAGCGCGGCTGACCGAGCTGTTCGGGCATCTGCGCGGCGTCGGGCTGGATATTCCGCAGCGGCCGGCACGGAGCTGAGCGATGGCGCAGTTCGACATATTGGGGATTGGGAATGCCATCGTCGATGTGGTGGCGCGCGCGGACGACTCGTTCCTGTCGAAGCACGACATGCGCAAAGGGAGCATGACGCTGATCGATGCCGATATGGCGGCGGCGTTGTACGCGGCGATGCCGCCGGGGCAGGAGAGCAGCGGCGGGTCGGCGGCGAATACCTGCGCGGTGGCGGCGGCGCTGGGCAGCCGGGTGGCGTATCTGGGCAAGGTGGCGGACGACCAGTTGGGGGCGGTGTTCCGCCACGATATCGGCGCGGCCGGGGTGCATTTTCCATCGGCGCCGCTGGTTGCGGGCGCACCGACCGCGCGCTGCCTCATCCTGGTCACACCGGACGGGCAGCGGACGATGCATACCTATCTGGGTGCTTGCGTCTCGTTCGGTGTGGCCGACGTGGATGCGGCGTTGGTGGGTGATGCGTCGGTGCTGTACCTGGAGGGATACCTGTTCGATCCACCGGCGGCGCAGGCGGCGTTCCGGCGCGCCGCAGCGGCGGCACATGCGGCTGGGCGGCAGGTGGCGTTGTCGCTGTCGGACCCGTTCTGCGTCGATCGGCACCGGGCGGCGTTCCGGGAGCTGGTGCGGCAGGAGGTGGATGTCCTGTTCGCGAACGAAATGGAGATCACCAGCCTGTACGAGGTGAACAGCTTCGAGGAAGCGGCGGAACGGGCGCGGGCGGATGTCGGGCTGGCGGTGCTGACGCGCAGCGAGGCCGGCAGCGTGATCCTGCGCGGGGCGGAGTCGGTGGCGGTGCCGGCCGAGAGCACGCGTGTGGTGGATACCACCGGGGCCGGCGATGCTTATGCGGCGGGGTTTCTGGCCGGGCTGACGGCCGGGCGGTCGCTGGGCGCGTGCGGGCGGCTTGGCAGCATCGCGGCGGGCGAGATCATCAGCCATTATGGTGCGCGGCCGGAGGCGAATTTGCGGAAGATGACGGCTTGGGTGGGGTGATTTCGATTTCGGTCAGTAGCCCAAGCGCTTTAACTCAGCTTTGACTGCGGCGATGGTCTTGAAGCGGTAGTGTTTCGACGTGCCGTCGCTCCATCGGCAATCGCACTCGGAGCCGAATTTCTGGCTGACTTTCAACAGGGTCAGCGCGTGCTGGCCTGGTTTTGGGTCGTCGAAGATGCGAACCTCGTAGAGCGTCCCCCCGACATCGGCGTGGAGTTGGGGCCAGGCGAGGATGACGATGAGCTGCTTTGCCGGATCGTGGTTCGCATTAGCGAACCCGAGCGCCGCGATGTCGGGTGTCCCGCCCTCTTGCTCGCCGACCGTGACCTGAATTTCCCGGTACCCGCCGGTGGGCTGCTGCTGGAGCGCGACGAGCGGACGTTCCGGATAGTCTCCGCTCGTCTGGTAGTCCACGAACAGGGTCGAACGGCCGTTCCAGGTGGCGGCGGTCGTGTGCGGGTCGGCGTCGTCGGAAAGGCGAAGGACCCGCGTCGCGAAGGACAGATCGCTTTCGTTGGGGGCACGCGTGAAATCCTGCGCTCGTGCGGCGGTGAACACGCAGGCGAGAGCGAGGAAGAGAGCTGTGAGGAACCAGAGTTGCTTCATCACGGGCGATCGTAGCACATCGTCATGAATGTCCGCTGCGCGCGCAGATTCGCGGTGCGTCGGTTGCCGGCGCCAGGATGATCGCCCGGTTATGGTCCGCTGTTTTGGTGATATTCCGGCCGAGGGCCGTTATATCGGCACATCCGCTCTGGAGCCGATTTGGAACCATGCCGGTAAATCTTTCCATCAAAAACACGCCTGACGAGGTGGTGCAGCGCCTCCGCGAACGCGCAGAGCGGCATCACAGATCGCTCCAGGGAGAGCTATTGGCCATTATCGAGGCTGCCGTTCAGGAGGATCGTCCTGCGACTGCAGCGGAGATTCTCGCTGAGGTACGTCGGCTGGGGCTGCACACCCCGAGCGAGGCCGCTGCCTCGATTCGCGCCGATCGTGATGTCCGTTAAGGTGGTCGATGCGTGCGCGCGTGCGGCCTTGCTGTTCGGTGAGCCGGAACGAAGAGGCTGTTGCTGCCCAACTCGACGGAGCGCGTGTGATTGCACCCTCCCTGCTCGGCTTTGAGCTGACAAATGTTTGCCTGATCAAGGCCCGACGGCGGCCGGCACAGCTCGAAATGCTGACGACAGCTTTCCGCCGGCGTAGCCGTCTCGGGATGGGAGAGGCAGTCGTCGATCACGATGGCGCGCCGGAACTGGCCAAAGCGACCGGCGTGACCGCCTACGACGCGAGCTATCTCCGGTTGGCCCGGCAGCTCGGCGTGGAACTGGTTACGCTGGACCGGAAGCTTGCGACAGCCGCTTCATCGTGTCGGGGAGTGTCTGCAGGTTATACCAAGCGGCAGGCGCGTTGATTCAATTCGTACTGCCTATGGAGGCAGGTATCCAGCGGGTGACGGGTGGATTCCCGCCTTCGCGGGAATGACGAGATGGGCGCGGGAATGATGGACGCGGGAGTAACGATAGTTTCGTCGAATTTAGATACTTCTGGGGAATGACGATACTTTCATCGAAATGACGATTTGGGCTAATCCCGGAACGTGCCGCGATCGGTGCCGCGATACAGCACGGCGGCCTGCCGCCCGGTGACCGCGGCGTGCAGCGCGACTGCATCAGGTGCGAGATCGTCGGCGGGCGGTGGTTCCAGCTCGAAATGTCCGTAGCGGTCAACGCCACGCACCAGCGTCGCGCTGCCACGCTCGCCGGCGATTTGTTGCACATGGGTGGGAATGTAACGAATCGCGTAGCCGATGCGCCGGTCGGCGGAGTGGTTCGGCGCCGAGCCGTGGAACAGCATGACGTGATGCAGCGAGGCCTGGCCGGGTTGCAGCTCCACATAGACGGCCTGGGATTCGTCCACGTCCACCGCGATCTCCTGGCCGCGGGTGAGCAGGTTGGCCTCGGCGAAGGTGTCTTGATGCGTCACCTGCGTGTGCTGCGTGCCGGGAATGAACGCCATGCAGCCGTTCACCCGGTTGGCCGGCGTGAAGGCCAGCCACACCGTCGTGACGTCCGGCGAACTCAGGCCCCAGTATGTGGCGTCCTGATGCCAGGAGACGAAGGCGGTGTTGTCCGGCTCCTTGATGAAGAAGCTGCTGCTCCAGCACAGCAGGTCCGGGCCGAGCACGCTTTCCGCCGCATCGACGATGCGGGGATGGCGGACCAGTTCGTTCAGCCACGGAAACAGCAGGTGCGATTTGTGGCGCATGTGGCCCTTGAGCGGGCCGCCGGTGCGGTGTTCGTGCGCTTCCAGGCGGGCGCGGCAATCCGCCGCCTCCGCCGGGGTGAGAATGTCGAGCGGGAAGCAGTATCCGTCGCGTTCATACTGGGCGATCGCGGTGCGGGACAGCATCGGTGCCTCCGGGCGTTTCCGGGCGCATGATAGGATCATCAGGGTGATGGGGAAATGCCAGGAGGCGTGACATGGCGTCAGTGCGGGTCAGCGGCACGGAGGGGTATGCCGAGGAAGCCGATGAACTGGTGACGCGATATGAGGGCGTAAGTTTCGCCGACAACCATCGGTCGATCCTGCACCTGATCCCGCCGCCACCATGCCATGTGCTGGATATCGGGGCGGGAACGGGGCGCGATGCAGCGGGATTGGCGGCGCTGGGGCACCGGGTTGTCGCTGTCGAGCCGACCGCCGAATTGCGCACACGCGCGATGCGCCTGCACCCGTCGCCACTGATAGAATGGATCGATGACAGCTTGCCGGATCTGGCCGTCCTGACGGGGCGGGGCGACAGGTTCGACGTGATCATGCTCACGGCGGTCTGGATGCATCTGGACGCGGCGCAGCGCCGGCGCGCCATGCCACGCGTGGCGGCGCTGCTGGCATTCCCCGGCGTGATGATGATGTCGGTCCGCCACGGGCCGGTTCCACCGGGACGACGCATGTTCGAGGTTGCCTCGGACGAAACGATATCGCTTGCGCAAGCTGCGGGATTGCGGGTGGTGGTGAACCGACCGGGACGGCCCGATCGTCTCGGGCGAGACGGCGTCACCTGGACACGTCTCGCGTTCGGGCAGCCATGAGGGAATCGCCGGCGACGCACTTGCCGGCAAGCGGCGCGGCGGGTGAAGCTGCCCGACGGGAGGAACCATCATGGAACGTCGTAACCTGATTGCCGGCAGCAGTGTGGCGGGATTTGCACTGGCGGCGGCGGCAATGCCTGGGGTCGCGCAGGCGCAGACGCCGGGGATTACCACGCTCGATCGCATTCAACGGGACAGGAAGGTGCGGATCACCGCCGAGGTCAATTCGCCGCCGTTCGGGATCATCGACAGCAACGGCCAGCCGGACGGCAGCGAGATCGCCACGGCGCGGCAGCTTGCCAAGGATCTCGGCGTCGAGCCGGAGCTGGTGCAGGTCAGCGCCACGCAACGCATTCCGGCACTGCTGGCCGGACGGGCGGATATCGCGATCTCGTCGCTGTCGATCACCATCGATCGGGCGAAGACGGTGGCGTTCTGCGCACCGCACGGAGCGCTGTCGATCGTGGTGTGCGGGCCGAAGAAGACGGCGATCGGCAGTGAAGCCGACATGACGGGCAAGCGCATCGCGCTGACCCGGGCGACGCTGGAGGAAGCGACCGTGCCCAAGGCGGCGCCGAAGGGCACCCAATTCGTGTATTTCGACGATATCGGCCCGACCATCCAGGCGCTGCTGTCCGGTCAGGTGGATGCCGCCGGCATGTCGGCGTTCGCCGCGAAGTCGGTGGCGGACCGCAACCCGGATGCGGGCATCGAGGTGAAGTTCACCGTCACCACCGCCTATTACGGCGCGGCGGTGCGGCAGGCCGACGAATCGCTGCGTCATTGGGTGGATACCTGGGTGTTCGTCAACAGCCGCAACGGGGTGCTGGGCGGCATCTATGAGAAATATACCGGGCTCAAGCTGCCGCCGCTGCCGACGATCTGACGCGCGTCCCGCATGGGCTATGTGTTCCAGTTCGGCGTGGTGTGGGACCACCTGCCGGAGCTGCTGGACGGTGCGTGGCTGACGCTGCGGTTGTCGGTGAGCGCGTTCGTGCTCGGGCTGATGCTGGCGGTGCTGCTTGCCTATGCGCGCGCGTACGGGCCGCCGGCGGTGCGCGGGCCGGTGGTGGTCTATATCGAGTTCATGCGCAACACGCCGCTGCTGGTGCAGTTGTTCGTGCTGTATTTCTCCTTGCCGGCGATCGGCGTGCGGCTGGATGCCAATGAGGCAGCGCTGCTGGGGCTGGCGCTGAATTTCGCCGGATATGGGGCGGAGATTCTGCGCGGCGGCATGCTGGCGGTGGCGCATGGACAGATCGAAGCGGCGACGGCGCTGGGGCTGCGACGCTGGCGGGTGTTCCGCCACGTGGTACTGATGCCGGCGCTGCGTGTCGCGTACCCGGCTCTGGCGAGCCAGTTCGTGCTGATGATGCTGGGCTCGTCGGTGGTGTCGGCGATCTCCGCCACCGACCTGACGGCGGTGACGAATACGTTGCAATCGACGACGTTTCGCGGGTTCGAGTTCTATTTCACCGCCACCGGCATGTATTTGCTGATGACACTGGTGGCGCGGGCGGGGCTGCGCGTCGCGTACTGGTGGCTGTTCCCGGCGGCGCTGCGCGCGCGCCGGGTATGACGCCGCCGGGTATGACGCCGCCGGGCATGACGCGATGAGCCGTGGTTTCGGATGGCATGAGCTGCGCTTCGTTCTGCACGGGCTGCTGTGGACGCTGGCGCTGTCGGCGGTGGCGCTGGGGGTGGGCGGCGTCGGCGGCATCGCGGTTGCGTTGGCGCGGATTTCCCGGCTGGCGGCTGTGCGCGCGACTGCCGCCGGCTATATCGGGCTGTTCCAGGGCACGCCCGTGCTGATGCAGTTGTTTCTGGCGTTTTACGGGCTTGCGGTGCTGACCGGGGTGCAGATCGATCCCTGGCCGGCGGTGATTCTGGCGTTTACGCTGTACGCGGCGGCGTTCCTTGGCGAGATCTGGCGCGCTGCGATCCAGGCGGTGCCGCCGGCGCAATCGGAGGCCGCCGCCGCGCTGGGGCTGCGGCGCTGGGCGACGCTGCTGCGGGTGATGCTGCCGCAGGCGGTGCGGCTTGGCATACCGCCGACCGTGGGGTTTCTGGTGCAGTTGATCAAGAGCACCGCGGTCGCTTCCATCATCGGGTTCGTGGAGGTGACGCGCGCCGGCCAGTTGATGGTCAACGTGACGTTCCGGCCGATGCTGGTCTATCCGTTGGTGGCGATGCTCTATTTCGCGGTGTGTTGGCCGATCTCCATCCTGGCGATGCGGCTCGAACGCCGGATGGACGTGGACCGACGTGGACAGCCCCGATTCTGACGATCCGCCGCCGCTGGCTGATCCCGCTGGTCGTCGCTTTCGGCTTCATGATGGAGGGGCTGGATTCCACCATCATCACGGTGGCGATCCCGAGCATGGCGGCCAGCCTGCACGAGACGCCGGTGCGGCTGAGCCTGGCGATCACCAGCTATCTGCTCAGCCTGGCGGTGTTCATCCCGATCAGCGGCTGGATCGCCGATCGGTTCGGCGCGCGGTCGGTGATCTGCTCGGCGTTCGCGGTGTTCACGGTGGCGTCGGCGCTGTGCGGGCTGTCGCAGAACCTGCCAATGCTGGTGGGGATGCGCATCCTGCAGGGCATCGGCGGGGCGATGATGAGCCCGGTGGGGCGGTTGATCCTGCTGCGGGCGTTCCCGCGCAACGAGCTGGTGCGGGCGATGAGTTATGTCACCATTCCGTCGCTGGTGGGGCCGACGCTGGGACCGATCCTGGGTGGGCTGATCACGTCCTACGCGTCGTGGCGGTGGATTTTCTACGCCAATATCCCGTTCGGCATCGGGGCCATCGTGGTGGCATTCCGCATCGTGGAGAATGTGCGCGCCACCAGCGCCTCGCGCTTCGACACGCTGGGCTTCCTGATCTGCGGGGTGGCGTTGGCTTCGTTGCAGTTCGTCCTGGAGACGGTCGGACGCGGCGCGGTGAGTGTGGTGCCGCAGGTGCTGGTGTTCGGCATCGGCGCCGGCTGCCTGCTGGGCTATTGGCGTTACGCACACCATCATCGGAACCCGGTGCTCGATCTTACGCTGTTCGGGATTCGCAGTTTTCGTGTGGGGTCGCTGGCCGGCGGCTTGTGCCGGATCGGCATCAGCGCGCCGGCCTTTCTGCTGCCGCTGTTGCTGCAGCTCGGGTTCGGGATGAGTCCCATCCAGTCAGGGTCGTTGACATTCGCAACCAGCCTGGGGGCGATTCCGATCCGCTTCGTCTCCGCGGTGATGCTGCGGCGATACGGGTTCAGGCGGCTGCTGGTTCGCAATTCCGTGCTGTGCGGCGTCGCGATTGCGGGACTGGCGGCGCTGTCGCGGGTGACACCGCATTGGGTGATTCTGCTTGCGATCCTGTGGCTGGGGCTGGTGCGCTCGGTACAGTTCAACTGCATGCAGATGCTGAGCTACGCGGATATGCCGCAGTCGAGGCTTAGTCGCGCGACCAGTCTGGGCAGCGTGGTGCAGCAACTGACGATGGGGTTCGGAGTGTCGATCAGCGCGGCGCTGCTGGGAATCCTTGCCGGCGGCAGCGGGGTGCCCACGGTGCCGCAGTTCCGCCTGGTGTTCGTGCTGGTGGGATTGCTGCCACTTGCGGCGTTGCCGGGTTTCCTGACGCTGCAACCGGAAGACGGCGCCGAAGTGAGCGGTCATGTGGTGGTCCGGTCGGCAGGCGCATGAATGGGTGGTGCGCGGTTTCATCGGTGATTGTCGCTCAGGATTTCGTGTACCCCGGTGTGAGGTGTGTCATTCTCTTGACAAAATTCGCAAAGGTGCCGACATTGGCAGGGTTAATCACGAAGGAGGGTGCGTAGCGAGCATGACGCCACCCGGAATGATCCTAGTTGCCGAAATCCTTGGCGTCGGCAACTGATCAGAAAGTCCAAGCTATTGCTCGGCCCAAAGGTCCGAGCGCGAAGTATAAGCTTCGCACCCAGACCCCCGCTCAAACGCGTTATGCGTGCGGGGGTCCTTGCGTTTTGATGGTGTGGGGCGTTTCTGGAAGGCTGGGCGCGGCGGGGTGAAAGCTGCGGGTTTGCTACAAGCGGAGTGGGCTTCTGTTGCGCGAAGCATACCAAGCGCCGTGAAGTCGGGCGCCAGTCTCGTCATTCCCGCGAAAGAGCGGAGGAATCTCGCAAGGCGAAAAGCGCGGCAGTTCCGAGAGGATCGCCCGGAGTCCCGCGTGCGCGGCGGAGTTGACGAACATGGGTCATACTCAACACCGTTTGATATCATACCAGGCGGCAGACGTGGTGGCTTTGTTCGTCGCGCGTATGGAGGCGGGTAGCCATCGGAGACGTGGATTCCCGCCTTCGCGGGAATGACGGGGCGGCGGGGATGACGGAAGGGAGCGCGGACGACTGGTGTCTGCGGGAATGACGGCGTGTTCGCGGGCATCGACAGGGACTATCTACAATACCTCTGCCACGGCGTCGCGATATCGTTTCAACGCTGCGAGATGGTCGGCAACGCCTTGACCTTCGATCCGGCGGTGGTGCCGGCGATTGAAACTTGTCGTCAGGCAAAGATGCGAGGCGCCGGCCGATTTCCAAAATGACGCTTCACGGCGCCAATCGGCCGCGGTGCCGGCGCCGCACGAGGTCCATACCTCGATGCCGACGGCGGCCGGGTCGCGACCTTCGGCGCGCGTCAGGGAGCGCAGCTTGTCGAATATCTCCAGCGCGGTGTCGTCGGGCGGATAGGCGTTCGGCATCCAGCCGTCGCCCCATTTGGCGATGCGCGGCAACGTAAGCTCGTGATGGCCACCGAACCAGACCGGCACGCGGCGATTGACCGGCAGCGGGTTGATGCCGGCATCTTCGATCGTGTGCCAGCGGCCCTTGAAGGTGACGTGCGGTTCGGCCCAGAGCATCTGCATCACCTGCACCTGCTCTTCGGAGCGGCGGCCACGGTTGCGGAAGTTCTCGTTGAGGCCGACGAACTCCGCTTCGTTCCAGCCGACACCGATGCCCAGGCGGAACTTGCCGCCGCACAGCACGTCGAGGCAGGCCGCCTGCTTGGCGACCAGCACGGTCTGGCGCTGCGGCAGGATCAGCACACCGGTGGAAAAGCCGAGCTTGGTCGTGCAGCCGGCGAGGAAGCCGAACAGCACGAACGGATCGAGGAACAGATCGGCGGAGGTGTTGCGCCCGGCTTCCCAATCAGGTCGGCTGGCGGTGTTGACGCCGAGCACGTGGTCGGGTGCTTCCAGGAAGTGGTAGCCGAACGATTTCATGGTCTGCGCGTATTCGCGCACGGCGCCGGGATCGGCACCGATTTCGGTGATCGGGATGAGCGCGCCCAGTTGCATCGCCGGCTCCTTATGGTTTGTCTGATTCGAGGACGGATATCAGTCGCTCGGGCGGGATGGCGAGCTTGTCGATGCCAGCCCGTTCCTGTTGCAACAACATGGCGACCCGGGAATCGCGATTGCCCCAGCCGCGGCCGAGCGCCTCGGTGAGCTCCTGATGCGCAAGCGTGGTCAGCCGCATCGGCACGCTGACGTCACGGGCGAGCTGGCAGGCGAGCGATACGTCCTTGTGCAGGAGGCGCAAGGCGAAATCGGCGGGCTCGTAGCTGCCGGTGAGGAAATGGTCGGCCATGCGGTCGAACACGCGGGCGCGGCCGGAGGCGCCCTGGCGGATGGCCTCGAACAGCGGCAGCGGTTCCACGCCGGCTTTCACGCCCATGGTGAACACTTCGGCCAGGACGATATTGATGGCGGCGCCGGCGGCGTTGTGCACCAGCTTGGCGATGGAGCCGGCGCCGATCGGGCCGATATGGCGCGCCTGGTCGCTGATGGCGTCGAGGACGGATTTGTATTTGTCGAAGGTCGCCTGGTCGCCGCCGACCCAGATCGCCATCCGGCCGCTGCTGGCACCGCGCGGGCCGCCGCTGACCGGCGCATCAAGGAACTGGACGCCGCGTTCGGCGAGGCGCGCGTGGAGGGTGCGTACGGTGGCGACGGCGTTGGTGGAGAGATCGAACCATGCGGCGTGGGGGCGGAAGCCGTGTTCGAGACCGGCTTCGCCAGTGCCGACGGCTTCCACGTCGGCGGGCGTGGGGAGCGAGGTGAACACGAGGTCGCAGGCTTCGGCAACGGCGCGTGGCGTTTCGGCCCAGGTGGCGCCACGCGCGAGATGCTGCGATGCGGCCTGGCGCGAGAGGTCGTGCAGGACGAGCTGGTGGCCGGCTTTCTGCAGGTTGGCGGCGATTCCGCTGCCCATCATGCCGAGGCCGATGAAGCCGATTTTCATGACGCTGCGTCCTCCGGTCGGGTTCAGCGCGGCAGTGTGCGGCGGTGGCGAGGCGTTCTCAAGCGCCGTGTCGTGGCGCTGTGGGTCGCGACGAGATCATCGCCGGGGCGGATCATGGCGGAGCAGGCGAACGAGGGCCGCCGCGACGTGGCTGAGCTGGCGAGAGTCGTTACTGGCAAGGCGGATGGGTCAGCGCCAGTATCTGACCTGGTAGATAAATCAGTACACATGAAACGGGTGGTAATTATGCTTGACGTACTGACTTGACTGCTTGCCGCGGCAGCGAAGACATGGATGGCCGGGGCAAGCCCGGCCATGACGTTGGTAACGTTAGCGACATCCGTAAACGGCCGGGACATCGCCCCGTTGCGGAAATTCAGGCCGCGATGCGCGCCCGCCGCTTGTCGGGCGTCAGCCAATCCTCCATCGCGTCGGCATACCACTCCACGAACTTGATGACGTGGCCTTCGCGGGTCTGATTGTATGGGCCCGGCTGATAGCCCAGGCTGCTCACGCCCTCCTGGTTGCGCTCGCACAGATCGCGGTCCTGATCGTTGGTCAGCGACCATAGCTCGGCCAGCGTTTTCGTATCGTAGTCGCGGCCTTCTTCCGCGTCGGCGCTGACCAGCCATTTCGACCGCAGCAGCGTCTTGTTCACACCCAGAGGAAGCGCCTGGAAGAAGAACGCATAATCACCCAGCACATGCGCGAACATGCTGGGGAAATGGAACCAGCGCATAGAGCCGATATCGCCGTGCGGGACGCGGCCCAGCAGCTTCTTGCACACCGGCTTGCCGTCCATGGTCATGGAGATGGCATCGCGGCTCAGCGGCATGCGGCCGAGCTGGAAATCGTCACCGAGCGCGTTGCCGGATTTCAGGCCGATGGCTTCGCATTTCTGCGCGTGCGCCGCGTAGGTCTCGTCGGCCGCCACGTCGAAGCGCAGGAAGAAGGTGCGCACCAGCTCCGGATGACGGGCCGGACAGTGATAGCATTCGCGGGAATTCTCGATCACCAGCTTCCAGTTGGCGTCCATGACGATGTCTTCCTGCCAGGCCAGCTTCGCGTTCCCCAGCTCATGCGGCTCCAGAAACGGAGCCAGCGTCGAGCTGAATTCCGAGAAGTCAGGCGCGTCGTCCGTCAGGCAGACGAAGATCATGCCGCCGAAGGTCTCCACCGCAACCGGTTTCAGCGCGATGGTGGACGGATCGAACTCGCCGTGCATGCCGCCGGCGTAAGTCAGCCGGCCTTTCAGATTGTAGGTCCATTGATGGTACGGACAAGCGAGCGAGCGTGCCTTCCCGTGTCCCGGCGGGCAGATGGTGGAGCCGCGATGCCGGCAGGTGTTGAAGAAGGCGCCGATCTGGTGGTCGTTGTCGCGCAGCACGATTACAGAGCTGCGGGCGATGGTCAGCACGAAATACTCTCCCGGTTCCTTCAGTTCGCACTCCAGGCCGGCGAAGACCCATCGGCGCTCATAGATGCCCTTCAGATCCAGCTCGTAGATGCCGGCATCGGTGTAGAAGGGCTGCGGCAACGTGAACTGCTTCTGGCGGTTGCGCAGCAGCGTCAGCATCTCGGACCCGTTGTTCATCCATGCACTCCCGTTTCAGTTGATATATCCGCTTCATTCGGAGACCAGGGCACCCAGCCGGCATCTGTTCGCCAGTCCGGCGGCAGGTCGCGGAACCGATTCAGTCCCAGAAAGGTCAGGTCGGCGAAATCGCAATGCCCCTGCGTGACCAGTTGCGCCAAGGCGTGGCCGGAGGCAGGCGACAGCCCGAACCCGACGCTGGACATGGTGGCGACGACCACGTTGGAGGGGTCGTCCAGCCGATCGAGGATGGGGCGGCCGTCGGGCGTGTTCTCGATCACGCCGGCCCAACTGCGGATGACTCGCACATGCGCGAGGCGCGGAAACATCTCCCGCAGCCGCCGCGCCAGGCTGCGCACCACCGGGGAGTTCACCGGCTTCGGCGTGCGCGCATCGACGAGTTCCAGCCATTCGTGCGGGCCGCCGCCATAGGCGAGGTTGCCGCGCAGCGTCTGCCGCCCGTACAAGCCCGTTGCCGTCGGCGCCGCCATAGCGGACCAGCGGCACCGGTTCGGTGACGATCATCTCGGCGCGGGCGGGCGCTATGGGCACATCCACACCGACCATGGCGGCGATGCGGTCGGTGTGCGGGCCGGCGGCGATCACCACCGCGTCGCAGCCGAGCACGCCCTGGTCGGTTTCCACCGCAACCGCCTTGCCGCCGCGCACCTGGATGCCGGTGACCGTGGTGTGCTGCATGATGGTGCCGCCGAGGTCCTGGATGGCCCAGGCGTAGGCTTGCACCGTACGCTGCGGGTTGGCGTGGCCGCCGAACTGCAGCAGCAATCCGCCTTGCACGTCGTCGCCGACCCAGGGGACGAGTTCGCGCAACGATTGCGGGTCCAGGCGCTCGGCTTCGAAGCCCTGCTGTTCCGCCAGATCGACACTGTATTTGATCTGCTCGAGCTGCCACGGCGTGACGGCGATGCGGATGCGTTGCCGCTGATACTCGGTCGGATAGCCCAGCAGCTCGTCCATCATCGGCCAGAGCCGCTGCTCTTCACGGAATAAGGGGCTGTTGGCGTGGGTGGCGCCGCCGCCATTACGGCCGGAGGCCTCCCACCCGACTATGCCTTTTTCGACCACGGTTACGGGTACGCCTTCGCGCCGCAGCCACCAGGCAGTGCTGAGGCCGGTTGCTCCGCCGCCGATGACGATGACGCTCACTTTTGCGGGTCCCTGACAAGGCGCCGGTCCCCACGCGGATCGAGCACGTCCGGCACCGGTTCCCATTGCGGCAGCCATTGGGTGGGGATGCCGAACCAGGTGACCCAGTTGTTGTGCATCTCGGTAGTTTCATCATGCGCCGATAAGACCGAGAGCGGCAGCGGCCGCAGCGGCGCGCGATAGCTCGGCAGCGGCACGCTGCCGGTGGTCTGGTTGCCTTGCATCGCCAGCAGTATTTGCACCTGCTCCCGGCATCGGCGGCCCTGGCAGACGCCCATGCCGGCGCGGGTCAGTCGCTTGATCTGGTCCTGGTTGATCGGCCCGTCGGCCGCCAGGCTGCGCAGGTCGCGTTGCGCGAAACTGGTTTCCTTGTATGGCAGGTAGCGGGGCGGGCGGACGCCCAGCAGGTCGCGCAAACGCACTTCCTCGCAGCGGCAGATCATCGGGTCGGTGCCGGCGGCAGCATGGGCGCGCAGCCATTGCCGGCGCATTGCGTCGCGGTCGGTCGATGCTGTCGGGATGGGCGGGGCCGGCACATCTTCAATGTCGGTTCCGGCATCCTTCGCGGCGGCGCGCGCGGCGCGCAGGCCGGCGGCCGCGCCGGGTGACGGATGCGCGATGGTCGCGTCGGTGATGCCGGTGCAGTCGCCGGCGGCGTAGATGCCGGGAACGGAACAGCGGCCATCGGCATCCACGGCCGGCACGAAGCCGCCACGCTCCGGTCGCCAGACGGTGGCGCAGCCAAGCAGATCGAACAGCTCGATGTTCGGCACCAGGTCCAGCGCGGAGATGATGGTGTCACACTCGATATCGAAGGCCGCGTCGGGCGCTGCCAGCGGCGCGACGCGAACGCCCTCCAGTTCGATCGTGCCGAGCGTGGCATGAACGGCGTGGCCGGGATGGACCTGGATGTCTCGTGTCCGCACGGCGACGAGCGCGTCGCCCGGCTGAGGCGATCCCACATCGACGATGGCCGCCACCTCCAGCCCGGCGTCGTGCGCCTCGATCGCCGTGCGCAAGCCGAGCGTGCCGGCGCCGAGCACCACCACCCGCCGTCCGGAGAACGCCTGATAGAGCCCCATTGCCGCACGGGCGCCGTGCGCGCCGACCACGCCGGGCCGGTCCCAGCCGGGAAACGCCAGGGCCAGGTCGCGCGCGCCGGCGGCAACGACGATGCGATCGAACGAAACTAGCCAGGAACGTTCCTCGTCCGCCAATCCCAGCATGCGGCGCGGCAAGGCGCGGCTGGTCGGTCCTTCGACGAAGGCGCCCCACACATAGGTGCCGAGCCGCACCTCCACGCCAAGCTCGAACGCGGTTTCCAGCTCCGGCCGCGCGGCGACCACCCGTTCCAGCATGCGGGCCTTGTTCTGGACCGCGGCATCGAGACGTTCCCCGAACAAATAGGGGATATCGAGCCCGATCAGCGCCGATGCGACCGGATGCTCATCGACCAGCATCACTTTCAGGCCGAGGCGTGCCGCTTCGTTCGCGGCTGTCAGCCCGGCGGGCCCCGCACCGACGATCAGCAGCGGCACATGTTCCGCAACCGCAAATTCCTTGCCGGCCAGAGAGGTCGGGTCGATCGTGCTGGGCATCAGGGTCTCCGCGGTCGCCGGTACTGGCGGTCGGCCGAACAAGATGGTTGCATGCCTGCCGGTCAGGGCACAGTATCCTGCCGGGACCATCCTGACGGCCGCGGCCATCCGGCGCCTACTGAAACGTACAGCGCCAGCCCCGTGGCCGCAAGGCAAAGAAACCAAAGCGGTGGAGACTTTCATGCGTGGTGATCGGGAAGACGCTCATATCGAGGCTATCAAACGGCAATTTGCCGATGGCAAATTGAACCGTCGGGAGTTCGTCCGCTTTGTGACGCTGCTCGGGCTGGCCGCACCGGCGGCCTACAAACTGATCGGCGAAGCGGCGCCGCGTCCGGCGCGCGCCGCCGGCATGCCGACCGGGGGGACGCTGCGCCTGTTCTACCGTGTGCGCGACCTCAAAACGCCGCATGCCTATTCATGGGGCGCGGCGATTGCCAGCCAGGTGGTCGAGTATTTGACGCTGACCGATGATCATAACGTCACCCATCCGTGGCTGCTGAAAGGCTGGGACGTCAGCGAGGACCTGAAGACCTGGACGCTGAACATCCGGCCCGGCCTCACGTGGCACAACGGGCAGGACTTCACCGCCGACGACGTGGTGTGGAACCTCAAGGATCTGGTGGATCCGGCGGTCGGGTCTTCCTTCGTCGGCCTGGTGAAGGGCTATCTGATGAAGGAGGAGGATGCCGGCACCGACGCGAGCGGGAAGCCCAAGAAGAAGCTGGTGCTGTGGGATGCGAACGCGATCGAGAAGGTCGATTCGCACACCGTGCGGCTGAACCTGAAGGCGCCGCAGATCTCGGTACCGGAGCATTTGTATCACTATCCCGCAACGATGCTGTATCCGGCGGAAAAGGGCGTTTTCGCTCCGGGATCGCAGGGCACGGGTCCGTTCGAACTGGCATCGACCCAACTCGGCAAGCGGGCGGTGCTCAAGGCACACCGTCCCTATTGGGGCGGCGTCTGGAACGAGGGTCCATATCTGGATGGGATCGAGTTCATCGATCTTGGCGACGACCCGGCGGCGCCGATCGCGGCCATAGCGTCCGGGCAGATCCATGGCATGGTGAGCGCCGATCCGTCTCAGTACGATGCGCTGAAGCAGTTGCCGCACCTGAAATACTATGAGGTGACCACGGCGGAGACGGCGGTGCTGCGCATGAAGGTCACCGAGAAGCCGTTCACCGATGCGCGCGTGCGCAAGGCGATGCGGCTTGGCCTCAATTCAAAGGATATCATGGAGGTGGCGCTGCGCGGCCTGGGCGAGCCGGGCGATCATACCCATGTCGCGCCGGTGCAGCCGGACTATGCAGCCGATCCCGCCGATGGGGCGCGACGTCGAGGCGGCGAAAAAGCTGCTGGCGGAGGCCGGCTTATCCGAACGGGTTCGATACCGTGCTGTACGCTCCCAACGACCTTTCCTGGGCGGTCGCCGAATGCCAGGCCGCGGCGGAGCAGTGGAAGGACATCGGCGTCCGGGTGAAGCTGAATGTGGTGCCGGGGACCGAGTACTGGGACAACTGGACCAAGCTGCCGTTCGGCGCCACCCAATGGTTGCACCGGCCGCTGGGGCTTATGATCCTCGATCTGGCCTACCGGACCGGCGTGCCGTGGAACGAGACCAGCTATTCCAACCCGGAGTTCGACCAGCTTCTGACCGAAGCGGACAGCACGCATCGATATCGCCAAGCGGCGCGAACTCATGGGCAAGCTGGAGCAGATCATGCACGAGGACGGCCCGGTGGCGCAGCCGCTGTGGCGGAAAATATTCACGTTCTGGCAATGAGTCCGTGCTGGGCTACACGATGCATCCCTCGCAATATTTCTTCGGAAACCGTCTCGCGCTGCAGCAGACTGTTTGAGAGCGGGCGGCTTTGACCCGCTTCGCCCTGCCCGTGGGAGCCGCGGATGTCGGTGAGTGAGACGTGGATGGCCGGCGCAAGCCCGGGCATGACGATAGGGCGCCGGCACGTGAGGGGGGCGGCTATGACGGTGACAGCGCCTGGGCTTCCCGGCATGCTGAGCTACCTGACCCGCCGCTTGCTCGAAGTGGCCTTGACGCTGCTGCTGGCGTCGTTCGTCGTGTTCATGGTCACCGAGTTCTCTCCCGGCAACGTCGCCCGCCGGACATTGGGTCCGTTCGCAACCCAGGAGCAGGTGGACATACTGTACAACCGCCTGCATCTGAACGATCCACTGCTGGTGCGCTACGCCCGCTGGCTGGGCGTGCTGACCGGGTTGCAGGCCGATCCGCTGCAGGATCCGGCGCTGGGCCTGAACTTCACCGATCCGCGTGGCGCCCGGTATTTCGGCAATTTCGGCTATTCGACGCTGTACAAGGCGCCGGTGAACGACGTGTTGTGGGACCGGCTGGCCAACACCGCGCTGCTGGCCGGGCTGGCGTTTGCCGTCATCGTGCCGCTGTCGCTGCTGCTGGGCGTGATCGCCGGAATGCGGGCGGGGAGCGGGACGGACCGTATAGTTTCATCGTTATCTATCGTGATGACGTCGGTGCCCGAGTTCGCGCTGGGCGTCATGCTGGTGGCGGTGTTTGTGGTCCTGCTGCACTGGCTGCCCGGCACCAGCCCGCTGGAGCGCGAGGGCGGCTGGCCGATCGCCGCGCAGCTTGTACTGCCGGTCGCCACGCTGGCGATCTACGACGCCGGCTACGTGGCGCGGATCGTACGAAGTTCGATGGCCGAGGTGATGACGCGGCCCTATGTGCGCACCGCCGTGCTGAAGGGATTGCCGCGGCGAACGGTGATCGTGCGGCATGCGCTGCGCAACGCCATGATCGCTCCGTTCACGGTGATCCTGCTGCAGATCAACTGGCTGATCGGCGGCGTGGTGGTCACCGAGCTAGTGTTCGGCTATCCCGGGTTCGGCCGCATGCTGCTGGACGCGGCATTGTTCGGCGACATTTCGCTGATCGAGGCGGCCACGCTGATCGCGCTGCTGGTTGCCACCGCGACGCAGCTTGCCAGCGATATCGGCTACCGTCTGCTCGATCCGCAGAGCCGGCGATGAGCGTCACCCAGGCACCATTCCCGATTGCCGCCCCGGCGGTCGCCGCCGAAGCCGCCGAACGCGGCGCGCCCGGATTGCTGCGCCGCCTGCCCAGTTCACGCGTGGCGATGGTCGGGTTGTCGCTGGTGCTGTTCTGGGTGGTGCTGGCCCTGCTGGCGCCGGTGCTGCCGCTGGCCTCGCCCAATGTGCAGGACTATGCCGCGATCGGCCATCCCGGTTCGAGCGCGGCACATCTGCTGGGCGTGGACCCGCTCGGGCGCGACGTGCTGTCCCGCCTGATCTGGGGGGCGCGGACGGTGCTGGCGGTGGCGCCCATCGCGGTGGTCACCGCCTATGTCGTCGGCTGCGCCATGGGTCTGCTGGCCGGATATTACCGCGGCTGGGTGGATGTGGTCGTCAGCCGCGTCTCCGACGTGATCCTGAGCTTTCCCGTCGTGGTGCTGTACGTGATCCTGATCGCCAATATCGGCCCGTCGGCGCTGAATATCGTCGTGGCGGCCGTGCTGGCGTCGGCGCCCGGCATCGCCCGCATCGTGCGTGGCCTGGTGCTGTCGCTGGTGCACCAGGAATTCGTCGCCGCCGCGGAACTCCGGCGCGAGTCCGATCTGTACATCATGCTGGTCGAGCTGCTGCCGAACTGCCGTGGGCCGCTGATAACCGATTTCTGCCTGCGGCTTGGATACATCACCATCGCCATCGGGACGCTCGGCTTCCTTGGCCTGGGCCTGCCGCCACCGACACCGGACTGGGGCGGCATGATCAAGCAGGGCACGGCGATGCTGACCGTGTATCCGCACATGTCGCTCTATCCTGCCTTCGCCATCGTGTCCCTGGTGCTGGGGTTCAATCTTCTGGCCGATGGGCTCACTGAACTTTCGATGTCGGACTGAGGCGCCGCGTGGCCCTGCTGTCGATCCAGAACCTGCGCGTCGAATACCGGACGTCCGCCGGGCGCATGGTGGTCATCCCCGACTTCTCGCTGGATATAGAACCCGGCGAGAGCGTCGGGCTGGTCGGGGAATCGGGCTGCGGCAAATCGACGCTGCTGATGGCCATCATGCGGTATCTCGGCCGCAACGGCAGCATCCCGCAGGGGCGCATCCTGTTTGAAGGCCGCGATCTGGTGGCGCTGGCGGAGCCGGAGCTTCGCCGGATCCGGGGTTCGCGCATCGCGATCGTGTATCAGGAACCGGCGACGGCGCTGAACCCGAGCCTTACGATCGGGCGCCAGTTGATGGAGGTTCCGCTGCTGCATGGCGCCAGCGGGCGCGATGCGCGGGCGGCGGTGGTGCGCATGCTGGCCGATGTGCATCTGCCGGACGCCGGCTCCATCATGCGGCGCTACCCGCACCAGACTTCCGGCGGGCAGAAACAACGCGTGGTGCTGGCGCTGGCGCTGCTCGCCAACCCGTCGCTGCTGCTGCTGGACGAGCCGACGACGGGCCTGGATGTGACGGTGGCCGCGGCGGTGCTCGATCTCGTCAACGAACTGCGGCGCAAATACGGGACGGCACTGGTTTATGTGTCGCACAATCTGGGTGTGATCGCGCAGGTCTGCGACCGGGTCGGCGTGATGTATGCCGGCGAACTGGTCGAGGATGCGGCGGTCGATGCGTTGTTCGGCCATGCCGCGGCATCCCTATACGCGCGGGCTGATCGCCTCGCTTCCGCGCATCGGCGCGGACAAGCGTTCGGCGCCGCTGGTGCCGATCCCAGGTGTCGTGCCAAGCCCGGCCGATCCGCGCCGGGGCTGCAGCTTCGCCCGGCGTTGCAGCGATGCCGATACCGGGCTGTGCTGCAGCGCCGCGATCCCGCTGCGAGCCGCGGCGGACACGCATTTGGTGCGCTGCAACCGCTTCGAGCACCTGGAGCCGCTGGCAGTACCGTTCGACGTCGCCATGCCGCAAGGCACCAACAGCGAGCCGATCCTGGAGGCACATGATCTGACCCGTGTGTTCCGGCTCGGGCGGTCCCGTCTGCTGGCGAACGACCGGCTGGACATTACGGCTCAGCGTGGGCGGGTGCTGGCGGTGGTCGGCGAGTCCGGGTCCGGCAAGACCACGTTCGCGCGTATCCTGACCGGGCTCGATCAGGCGACCGGCGGGATGCTCCGTTTCAAAGGAGAGGAGATTGGCCGGACCCTGGTCCGCCGCCGCAGTCGGGCGCAGGTCGCCGCGATCCAGATGGTGTTCCAGAACCCGGACGGCACGCTCAATCCGTCCCACCGGGTCGGGCGTCCGCTGGGCCGGGCGCTGCGCCGCTTCGGCATCGCGCGCGGTCGCAAGGCGATCGACGCCCGGGTGCGCGAGCTGCTGGAGATGGTGCGTTTGCAACCATCGGTTCGGCATTCGCTGCCGCGTCAGCTTTCCGGCGGGCAGAAGCAGCGCATCGCGATCGCCCGCGCATTCGCCGGGAATCCGGAACTGCTGATTGCGGATGAGCCGGTATCGGCGCTGGACGTTTCCGTGCAGGCGGCGGTGATCAATCTGCTGCTGCGCATCCAGGCCGACAGCGGCACGACGATGGTTTTCATCAGCCACGATCTGGTGCTGGTGCGCTATCTCGCGGACGAGGTGGTGGTGATGTATCTCGGCCGGGTGATGGAGTTGGGTCCGGTGGAGGCGCTGTTCGCACCGCCCTATCATCCGTATACCGAGGCGTTGCTGTCGGCGGTGCCATTGCCGGAGCCGGGATCGGGCGGCAGGCGCATCCGGCTGGAGGGGGAAATCCCCAGCCCGCTCGACCCGCCGCCGGGGTGCCGTTTTGCCGGCAGGTGTCCGCGCAAGGTGGGGGCGGTGTGCGATACGGTGCCGCCACCGGCGCGCGAAGCCTCCGATGGGCACATGATCTTCTGCCATATTCCAATCGAGGAACTGCGCCGGGTACCGGCGATGTTTCAGCGGGGCGAGGCGGAGCTCGTGAACGTCGGCGCTAAGTGACCCGTCTGCGTCTTGCCTATTCCGCATGATGCCGCCGTGTCCGGCCGCCGCTCAAAAGGTGGGTGCTCGCCATGCTCGCGCCAAGCGGCGCTGCGCGTGGCTCCGCTCCCGGCTTCGCCGCTTTTGACCGACAGCCGGCCACGTCAGCCGATTGCGGGTAGGCGACGGGACGAAGAACAGGCTTTTTCGGCTCCGAACAAAGAACTTTCTCGGAACTGCTAGCCGTGGGCGAAACGATACGCCGAGCCCAGCAGATCGAACAGGTCGAGCAGCCGGGCCACGTAGTGGTCGTGCACGACGTAGGCGGGCGCGCGGGGGTCGAGCATCTGCCGCTCCAGCGCGTCCAGCATGCGGTGCAGGCGCCGCGCGTGCAGCCCCGTCCGGCGCTGCACTGGGTCTGACACCAATCCGGCGAAAGCCGCCACACAGGCCGCGCCCACCATCAGGCTGCCGGTCAGCCCGCCGACCAGCCAGATTGAAGGCGCTGCCGGGAACATCGCGTACCAGGCGCCGCCCAGCCCAGCACCGAACGGGAACGACGCGATGGCCGATTGCTGCGCGACGAACGCGGCGAGCGCCGGTCCCAGCGTGACCGCGCCGGGCGTGAGCTGCTTCAACGCCATCGCGCCGGAGCTGAGCGTCAGCAGCGACGTGGTGATCTCCGCGGCAGCGGCTCGGGTGGCGGCATAACTGCCCATCGCTTCCGTCAGCCGGGTGCGGAACCAGGGATCATCGGCACGGCGACCGATGGCGATCAGCGCCGGCTCGGCACGCGCGATCAGCCTGGGGTCGGCCAGGATGGTTTCACTCAGAACGTCATGCGCCGGGGGCGCGCCGGGCTGGGGCAGTTGCAGCAGATCGGCGTGGATGAGCCATTCGATCCGGCGCGACACGTCGGTGCGCAGCACCAGGTTGCGGCGTGCCAGTGCATCCTCGACACGCGTCGCGCCCAGCTTGCCGGCCAGGGTGCCGGTGGCCTTCATCGCGGCATGGGGCACGGCCAGCACGAGATTTGCGGGAGCGCGCAGGATGTCCAGGCCGAGTGCCGCACGATGCAGGCGGAGCGTGCCGTGCAACGAGAAATGCCGGTCCACGAAGTCCTGCACCTGCGCATGCCGGGTGACGAAGTAACGGCGGATACCGTCCTCCACGGCGGCGGCGATCAGTGCATCGGGCGGCGAGGGCATCGATCCGGCCATTGCCGCCAATATAGGGGGGACCTGCCGGGTGGGGGAGAGTGGTCGAGCGGCGGCCTATGCCTGAGGCAGGGGGTGGCCGTCCAGGTCCTCGGCGCGGTCCAGCCTGATCAGCACGGCAAAGCCTTTCTTCTCGGGATCACGATCTTTTTCAGGCTGGACGAGGCGCCGCCACACTTCTTCATACGCCGGGCCGGATTTGTGAACGGCGGCGGTGCCGTAGAAGCGGGCAATGCCGCCTTTCGGCAGCGTGCCGTCGGCACGCAGCGAGGGTTTGCGAAAATAGACCGTGACCTTGGTTCCGTCCTTCAGGTTCTGATTGGTGGATCCCTTGCCACGCTCCCACAATGCAAGATGCTCGTCGTCATAGACCATCGTGCTGCCGCGCGGGCTGACCTGCGCGTAGCCGCTCGGCAGCGCGGTGGCGACCAGGCACACAAAATCGGGGAAGGCCGTGTTGATGTGCGGTTGCAGGATTTTTGGGATGGTTGCCACGTGGTGCGCTCCTGAATTTCAGGCGGCTGTATCAGGCACCGAGAGGCGGCTTGCAAGCCGACGCCATTTCCGCACCCCGTCCCCGTCCGATGGCGGGGGCCACAGGATATTAATGACCGGTCCGCCTGATTTCTTCGCGTCTTCCGCCAAGCCGATGATACGAGTTGTTGCGGACGCCCGACCCAAGGAGACGGCCTGATGAGCACATCCACCGAATACGATGACCGGCTGCTGAGCATGGCTGAGCGCGAAATGGTCGCACAGACCCTTCCACCGACCGTGGACACGCTGACCAAGGAGGAATTGCAGGCGTTGGGCAAACGGCTGCGTGCGGCACGCGATCGCTCCCGCCGCATCGCCCGTCAGCAGCAGCGCGAAATGCGCGGAAAGGCCGACCCGCGTGGGGCGACGCCGGCCCGCGACAATACCGGTTCCGAGGGCAAGACCGGGGTTCTGGTCGAGGCGTTGAAGCAGGTGACGGCGGCCCTGCGCAAGCTGAACAGGCCGACGGCGACGCAGGTGTTGCGCAAGGCGCTGGACGCCAAGCAAGCGGCGGTGCCGCATCATCCCGGCTCCGGCGTCACCCGATCCAAGGGCATGCAAGCCAAGGCCAGCAAGCAGCGCTCCGTCCGAATGGACCCGCGCGAGGTCGGACGGGTGTCGAAAGCGACCAAGGTCGCCCAGGCCAAGCGAGACCATCGCTGACGAAACAGGTGATCTCGCCTGCCTGGTTTCGGGTCGCCACGCCGACCAGACCCCGGTCGGCGCGTGCTGCCCACAGGACGGGCAATCAGACGAACTTGGCCGGGAACTGCTTGGCCACCGCGCCAGCCAGTGCGTCGGCGATCATGTACATGTGACCCTTCATCATCTCCCAGGTCTCCGCCTCTTTTTGATACTGCTTCGCGCGCAGTTCATCGATCTGCATCTCGTGCTGGGCCACGTGGGCGTTCAGCAGCGCCTTCAATGTTTCCTCGGGAAGGTTTGGATTCGCGCCGGCCAGAAAAGCAGAGAGCTGATCGACGTTCCTGGTTGCGGCCGCGGTGGCGGCGTTTTTCGCGGTCTGGTTGATACCGGCGTCGAGGTATTGTTTGACGGCGCCATAGTGACCCGCCAGCAGCGTAAATAGCTTTTCGGAGGCAGGCTTGCCGTAAAACGGCTCGATCGCGGCGGCGATTTGTTTGGCGTTATCAACTACCTGCGCTTCAGCGACCGCCGCGGCCGGCTGATTATGCGCCAACGTATCAACCACTACGTTGCGCACCCAGAAGATGTGATCAATCCACAGGTCGCGCATCGACTGATCCGCCTGCATGACCTTGGGCGCGACCGACGATGGAGCCTGGGCGAGCGCAGGCATCGCGCCGGCTGACAATGTCAGAACGGCGACGAGGGGCAACGAACGACGAAACAACTGCATCGATTTCCTCCTTTGGGTGAACACCGGCTTGATCTGACACGGTTCAGGCAGTTAGTCAATATTTATATGACATATCTTGCACAATCATCCGTTCAGGGGTATTGGTCGCGATGGAGGTACCCGTGCTGGACATCCTCGGAACCCGTCAGAAAGAGCTGCTGCGCGCCCTGCTCGGTGTCCTGGAGGGGCTTTCGGTCGAAGAACTGGCGGAACGGCTTGGCATCACTCGCAACGCCATTCGCCAACACCTCGCGGCCTTGGGCAACGATGGCCTGGTCGCGCCCGGCCAGATGCGCGCGTCCGGCGGGCGGCCTGGGCAGCTCTATCTGCTGACCGCCAAGGGCCGGGAGTTGTTTCCTCGGCGCTACTCCTGGTTCGCGGAGCTGCTGATTGGACTGGTTCGCCGCGAACGTGGGCCGGACGGGCTACATGAGCGTCTGCGCACGCTCGGGACGGAGGCGGCGGCCGAGCTGCGCCAGCGGCATCCCGGCAGCGACGATCTGAATGGTTCGGTGGACCGGCTGGCGGGCTTGATGGCGGAGCTTGGATATGAGGCGACCACGCGAACCGATCCGGCGGCGGCGCCGGTGATCGAAGCGAGCAATTGCATCTTCCATCGCCTGGCCGTGCAGGATCCGGAGATCTGCGCGTTCGACCTGGCGCTGATGTCGAGCTTCAGCGGCGCGAAGGTCGAGCACCAGGAGTGCATGGCCCGCGGCGGAGCGGTCTGCCGGTTCCGCTTCAGCCGGTCATCCTGATACCGGATTCAGCCGGTTGCCGCGGCCACCGCTTCCCTGCCCGCCGATCCGCGCGCGGTTCCGCAGCACAGCACGCTCAGCAGCAAGATGACCGCGACCAGCACGAGCACGAGCTCTGGATGGCCTCGGTCAATCAGGAACCCGCATGGCACCGGGGTAACGGCGGACCCGAGCGGCAGCCCGGCGCTGACGAAACCGAACACCTTGCCGATCTGTCCGGGGGGCGCCGCGTCTTTCACCATGACGTCACGCGGCGTGCGACTGGCACCGAATGTCAGGCCGGCGCAGAACATCAGCGCGATCACCGCCAGATCCGGCAGGCTGAGCCAGTTCACCGCCAGGACAAGCACCGCGGAGCCGATCGTCAGTGCCACCGCGAACCCCAGCACGTGCCGCTTGTAGGTATCGGAGAACCAGCCGCCCACGAGCACGCCGCAGGTTGATCCGACCATGTAGGCGGTCAGCGCTGTGGAGGCGGTCTCGAGGCGCATGGATTTGACGGTGTGCAGCACGGTCACCAGCCACGACTGCACGCCGGCGCCGGCCATCGAGCCCAGCATGAAGAAGGCGAAAAACAGCAGCATGGTGCGGCTGGTCAGCAGCTCCCGCCCCGACAGTTTCGTCGGCGATGCTTCGTGCCGTATCTGGTCTTTCAGGATCCCGCTTTGCAACACGATGGAGACAACCACCGGCACGCCGAGCAGCCCGACCACGACCAGGCCGGCACGCCAGCCGATGGTGAGCGTCAGCAGCGCGATCACCGGGGGCGCCGACGAGAACCCGAGATTTCCGCTGAACGTATGCAGTGCGAAGCAGCGGCCCATGCGGTCCTTGTCCACCGAGCCGGTGATGATCGCATAGTCCGCCGGATGGATGACTGAATTGCCGACGCCGGACAGCATCGCCAGGACCAGTATTTGCCAGAAGCTTGTTGCCAGTCCCATTGCCGCCATCGACAGCGACATCAGCAATGCGCCGCCGATCAGGAAGTATTTCGCACCGTGGCGATCGACCAGGAACCCGACTGGTGTCTGCAACAGTGCGGTGGTGGCCGACATTGCCGCGATACTCAGGCCGAGCACGGCGAAGCTGACATGAAATACCTGCTGCCAGACCAGGAACATCGGCGGCAGGCACAGAACATAGAAGTGCGACAGGAAATGACCGTTGCCGATCAGCAGGTTGACGCGGGTCGTCCGGCTCACAGCCATCGAGGGTCTCTTTTACGGACGATGGCCAGGATGTAATGCGGGGCGGCGCTGGTCAACGTGCCCCTGTCACCTTGCCCCTACGCAGGGCCGGACGCGGGTTGTAGGCTTAGGCCGTGCCAACGGAGGGGTGCATGCCTGCCGATGCAAGCTGGAAACCTGCCGGTTATCCGAGCGTCACGCCTTATCTGATCGTGCGCGGCGCCGAGCGGGCCATTGCGTTCTATCAGAAGGTATTCGGCGCGACGGTGCGTCTGCGGCTGGACGGACCGAACGGGCGGATCGGTCATGCGGAACTGGCCATCGGCAATTCGTTGATCATGCTGGCCGATGAGGTGCCGGAACGGAACGTGCTGGCGCCCGCGCCGGGCGGACGCGACGCCGTCGCGCTGCATTTGTATATCGCCGATGTCGACGCCGTTGTCCGCGCCGCGCAGGCGGCAGGCGCCGTTGTGAAACAACCTGTTGAAACGAAGTTCTACGGCGACCGTCTGGGCACTATCGTCGATCCGTTCGGACATGTGTGGCACGTGTCCACGCATGTCGAGGACGTGTCGCCGGAGGAAATTGGGCGGCGCGCCGCGTCGCTGAGTGATACGTCGTCCTGACCGAACCATCGGGATTTACACGCAGCCATGAAACCATTTCGTGATTCCAGCAACCTTGCCGGCGACGCGGCGACGCTGGCCGAGCGCATGCGACAGGATGGTTACCTGTTCCTGCGCGGCCTGCTGCCGCGTGCCGCCATCGCCGCCGTGCAGCGCGAGGTCGGCGCCATCGCGCGCGATGCCGGCTGGCTGCATCGCGACACCCCCGTAGCGGCGGCGACCGCCGACCCACGCGGTTTCTGTGTCGATCCCGATCCCGGCTATCTGACGGTTCTGCGCCAGATCAATCGGCTGGAATCGTATCACGCGCTCAAGCACCATCCGGCGCTGATCGGGTTCTTCGAGCGGCTGCTCGGCGGTCCGGTGTTTCCGCATCCGCGTGTGCTGATGCGCAACATCTTCCCGCAACGCGACGAATTCACCACCAAGGCGCACCAGGATTTTCCCAACGTGCAGGGGACTGAGGAGGTCTATACCGCCTGGATGCCGCTGATCGACTGCCCTATGGAGGTCGGCCCGCTGCAGATCGCCACCGGGTCGCACCGCATGGGCGTGTTCGATTTCGACATCGGGTTCGGCGCCGGCGGAATCGAGATCACCGATCCGCTCGAAGGACGCTGGGCCTCCGGCCCGTTCGCCGTCGGTGACGTGCTGATCTTCCACAGCATGGAGGTGCACAAGGGCGTGCCCAATCGCAGCGACAAGCTGCGCATGTCGATGGATGTGCGGTACCAGCTGGTGTCCGAACCATTCAACCCCGACAACGCCAATGCGGACGGCCAGCCGCTGGCGTGGGACGACGTCTATGCCGGATGGAAATCCGATGCGCTGAAATACTACTGGAAGCGGCTGCCACTGAAGCTGAAACCATTTGACCGTCAGTGGTTCGACAAACGCGACACCCGCGCCTTCGAGCTGGGCGAGGCTGGCGACCGGCGCGCGATCTCCGTGCTGCAACGCATCGTTGCACGAGATCCCGACGCGATGAAGCAGGCGCGCGCACGGACCTTGCTGGAACGGCTGGGAAGCGTCGCGGCGTGACGCGCCGGATCGGGCGCTGACGGACGACCGATGACGATGTCGCGGGCTGAGGCGGCAGCGTGCTGGGAGGCGAACGCGGAAACCTGGACCCGGCACGCCCGGGCTGGGTTTGACGTTTATCGAGACCGGGTCAACACGCCTGCCTTCCTGGCCATGCTGCCGTCCATTGCGGGGCTGTGCGGGATCGATATCGGCTGCGGGGAAGCCAGCAATACACGCGAGCTTGCCAAACGTGGCGCGTCCATTACGGCGCTGGATGTATCCCCCACTTTCCTTCGTCATGCATGTGAGACCGAGAGGAACGAGCCACTCGGCATCGAGTACGTCCAGGCCGACGCGGCCTGCATGCCTTTCGCCGCAGCAAGTTTTGACTTCGCGACTGCCTTCATGTCGCTGATGGATATGCCGGACCAGGCGGCTGTGCTGGCGGAAGCGCACCGGGTGCTGCGGCCCGGCGGCTTCCTGCAATTCTCCATCCTGCACCCCTGCTTCGTGCCACCGCATCGGCGCGTGCTTCGCGAGGCGGACGGTAGGACCGTGCGAGCCATCGAGATAGGTGGTTATTTCAGTAACATCGATGGTCGGGTGGACCGGTGGTGGTTCGGTGCGGTCTCCGCCGAGGAGCGTGTCCGCATCCCTTCGTTTCAGGAGCCCCGCTTTCATCGCACGCTGAGCACGTGGGTCAATCTGGTGGTGGCGAGCGGCTTCATGATCGAAGAACTGGGCGAGCCATACGTTGACGAAGCGACCGCGGAAGCCGTGCCCGCTGTCGCGGACACTCGGGTGGCACCGCTGTTTCTGCATGTTCGCGCACGCAAGCCTGAGGCAGGCGCGAGCCGCCGCTAGAACAGTCTGACGCCGGGCCATCCGGCCGATCGAGCGTCCTACCCGATCTGTTTGTTGAGATTCCGCCGAAGCCGTGCATGGATACGGCCATGCCAGAGGCTCCGCAGGGCGATGCCGGAGGTGGGACGCAACTGTCTCGCCAGGGACCGGTTACGGACTGGAAAGATTGGCGCACCGGCCAGCGGCTCGCGACTTTTGCACCGCGGGTACTGGCCGTGCTGTTGGCCGCGGGTCTCGCCATCGGCGTGACGTTGAACTGGGACCGCTGGATCGGCGCCGCGGGGCCGCAATGGACCGATGATGCCTCTTTGCAGGCTGACCTGACACCGCTTTCCGCGCAGGTGGCGGGACGGGTCAGTGCCGTTCCGGTCGGTGACTTCCAGCATGTGCGGGCCGGCGAATTGCTGGTGGAGATCGACGCCGCGCCGTTCCGGGCGCAGCTCGACCAGGCCGAGGCGAATGTCGCCGGGGCGCGGGCAGCGATCGCCAACCTGAAGGCTCAGGAAGTGCTGCAGGCGGCGAATATCGCGTCGGCGGAGGCGCAGGTCGAGGGCAGCCGCGCGACCGCGTGGCGCAACCACCTGGAGGCGGAGCGACAACGCAAGCTGCTCGCAACGAAAATCGTCGGCACCACACAGGCTGTGGAACAGGCGGACGCGGCCGCGAAGCTGGCGGATGCGCAGGTGCTGCAGGCCGCTGCCGCGCTGGAGGCGGCGGAGCGGCAGCTCGATGTGCAGCACTCGCAGGAGGCGCAGCTCGCCGCCAGCCTGAAGGCTGCCGAGGCCGCGCGCGATCTTGCCCGGATCAATCTGGGCTACACGCGGATCACCGCGCCCACCGACGGGATCGTCGGGCAGCGCCGTGTCTATCCGGGCCAGTATGTCGGGGTCGGCACGCAGGTGACCACGGTGGCGCCGCTGCCGCATCTGTATGTGATTGCCGACTACAAGGAAACGCAGCTCACCCACATGCGGGTCGGGCAGCCGGCCGAAATCCGCATCGATACGTTCCCCGGCGTGGTCCTGCACGGCCACGTGGCGTCGTGGTCGCCGGCGACAGGTTCGGAATTCGCGCTGCTGCCGCCCGACAATGCCACCGGCAACTTCACCAAGGTCATTCAGCGCATCCCAGTGAAGGTGGCGCTGGACGACGATGGTGGCCTCGGCGACCGGCTGCGGCCGGGAATGTCGGTTGAAACCACCATCCGCACCGACGAGCGCGGCACCGGAAGCGTTCAGAAATGAGCGCCAGCATCATCCGGCTGGCGCCGGCAGCGCATCATAACGCGCCGGCGCAGCCGTCCTGCGACCGCCCCCTCGTTGGGATTGCCGCGGTGCTGCTGGGCGCGATCATTTCCACGCTGTATGCCCGCATCACCACGTTCGGTCTCGCGGACCTGCGCGGCGCCGTGCATGCGGGGTTCGACGAAGGAGCCTGGATCACGACCGCCGCGACTGTCGGGCAGATGTGCATCGGGCCGCTCGCCGCATGGTTCGGCCTGGTGTTCGGCGTGCGGCGGGTGCTGGTGATTTCCGCCAGCGTCTTCGCGGTGACCTCCGGGCTGATTCCGCTGGCGCCCGGCCTGCCAAGCCTGCTGATCGGGCAGGCGATAGGCGGGTTGAGTTCGGGCACCTTCATCCCGCTGACCATCGGATTCGTCGTGCAGAGCCTGCCGCCTTCACTCTGGCCGTACGGGATAGCCGCCTACGGACTGAACCTGGAGCTGTCGCTTAACATTCCGGCGTCGCTGGAAGGCTGGTACCTCGATTATTTCAACTGGCACTGGATTTTCTGGCAGGGCACTCTGCTGGCGATACCGATGCTGGTCTGCGTCCATTTCGGCATGCCCAAGCGACCGGTAAACCGCGAGGCCCTGCGTAACGCCGATGGGTGGGGCATGTTCTATGCCGCCGCTGGGTTTTCGATGCTGTACGCGGCGCTCGATCAGGGCAATCGGCTCGACTGGCTGAATTCGGGACTGATCTGTGGGCTGCTGCTGGGCAGCAGCGTGCTGATCACCGCGTTCATACTGCAGGGGTTGTTCGCGGAGCATTCCTGGATCAACCTGCGTTTCCTCCTGCAGCGGAACATCGCGCTGGTGATGGCGATCATCACGCTTTATCGCTTCATCACTCTCTCGACGAGCTATCTGATCCCGCAATACCTGACCAGCATCCAGAATTTCCGGTCGCTGGAGGTCGGCAAAGTGCTGCTGTGGATCGCGGTGCCGCAGTTTCTGCTGGCGCCGGTGATTGCGACGGTGCTGCGCTGGATAGACCCGCGGTTCATGCTTGCCCTGGGGATATGCGTCGTCGGCATTGCCTGCGCCATGGCAAGCCAGATCACCCAGGACTGGGCGACGGACGATTTCCTGCCGTCGCAGGTGCTTCAGGCGTTCGGGCAATCAGCGGCGCTGATCGCAGTCGTGCTGTTTGCCGTCCGGCATCTCCGGCCGGCCGATGCCATCACCTTCGGCGTGCTGCTGCAGACGGCGCGTTTGCTGGGCGGGGAATTCGGCAACGCGTTCATGCAGACTTATGTTCGCGTTCGCGAGCAAGTGGCGTCGAACCTGCTGGGACAATACGTGCAGTCCGGCGGAACGCGGGTGGGCGTGAGGCTTGACGCTTACACTGACGCGGTGCTGGCGCGGTCCGACGGGTTAACAGGCGCGGCCGCGCGGGCGACTTCGTTGCTGGCGCAGGCTGTGCGTAATCAGGCCAACGTGCTGTCGTACAAGGACGGCTTCACGATCGTGTCGCTTACCGTGATCGGCATGCTGTTGATGACGGCGCTGCTGCGTCCGTCGCCGGACACCGGCTGACACGGGGCGGGTCGGTCGGCTGGCTAGCTGGGTCAGGCCGCAACGCGGCTCGCGAGCAGAGCTTCGATCCCGGCCGCAATTGAAAACAATCGCGCGTCCCCCATTGTTTCGCCCATCAGCATCAGGCCGACCGGCGGTTCGTCGGGACGATGACAGGGCAGGCTGATCGCGCAACGATCGAGGAAGTTGGTCACTGCGGTGTTGCGCAGCCCAAGCAGGTTCACCCGGCCATACGCGCGCTCATCATCAAGGTCGGCGATAGAAGCGGGCAGGATCGGCGAGGTGGGCATGGCGATCACGTCGAACATTTCGGTTCCGTGCATCGAAGCCGGCAATCAGCCGCGTCCGGGCCGTCACCAGGTCAAGATAATCGGCCGCGGTCATTGCAGCGCCACGCTCGATGCGGACACGAATGCGCGGATCATACTGATCGCCATGCGCTGCAAGCAGCGCACGATGCCATGCATAAGCTTCCGACGCGGCGAACCCGCCCTTTGCGTTGATGGCCGGCAATTCGTCCAGTTCGGGAAAGCGTGTCCGCACGAGACGCGCGCCCGCGGATGACAGGATCGAAAGCGCCCGGTCGAATGCGGCGCTGACGGTGTCATCCATCGCGTCGAGCACGTAATTCTCCGGCACGGCGATGCGCAGGCCGCTAATTTCGGCCCGGCGCGGCGTTGCGGGTTCGGTCCCAGACAGCACCGCGTCGATGATGGCGCAGCAATCGACGGAGGGAGCCAAGGGACCGACGGAATCAAGGCTCGGCGCCAGTGGCAGCACGCCGGCAATCGGCACGCGCCTGGACGTCGGCTTGAACCCGACGATGGCGCAATAGGCCGCCGGAATGCGGCACGATCCACCGGTGTCCGTGCCCAGAGCCGCCGCGGCCATCCCGTCGGCGACCGACACCGCCGCGCCGGAGGAACTGCCGCCGGGAATGTGGCCGGTGACCCGCTCCCACGGCGCGCGCGGCGTGCCGTAATGCGGGTTGATGCCGAGTCCGGAGAATGCGAACTCGGTCATGTTGGTGCGCCCGACGGGAATGAACCCGGCGGCCAGCATGCGTTGCACGACCGGCGCGTGCGCCTTTGCCGGGGGCGCGTCAGCCAGCACGCGCGATCCGGCCGCGGTGGTTTCGCCGGCAACATCCATCAGGTCCTTCAGGCTGACCGGAATGCCGGCATAGCGCCCTGGGATGCGTCCGGCGCGGCGCAGCCTGTCCATGGCATCGGCCATCGCCCGAGCGGAATCGGCGTACACCTTGATGAAGGCGCGGCCGCCTTCGCCGTGCGGGTCGGCGATGCGGGCGAGGCATTCCTCGACCAGCGCACCGCTGGTTGTTTGCCCATTAGCCAGGGCCTGGGCGAGCTGGTCGATCGTACGCATGCTACCTCCCGCATTCATCGATGGTAGCATGACCGATGAACGGCAAACCAGCCAAGGGCTCGGACCGGGACCTGGAACCGGCGGGCGTTCCACCCGTTGCTCTTCGCTGATGGCCCAGATCGAGCATGTCGTGGTTCTGATGCTGGAGAACCGATCATTCGACTCCATGCTCGGTTGGCTGTACCGCGACCGGCCTGATTTCGACGGTTTGTCGCGGTGATGAGGCCAATCCCTGGCATCGTGACGACGGCTGCCGTGGAGCGGATTCCGGTCTGGAACAACGGCACCCTGTCTCCCGAAGCCGCGACCATGCCCGATCCCGATCCCGGCGAACTGTTCGAGGATATCTCGATGCAGATCTACGGCCTGCATCCCGATGGCACGCCGCGGATGGACGGGTTCGTGGACAATTACATGCGTCAGCCAGCCAGCGGGAAGCCGCTCGAACCACGGCAGGTGATGCATTGCTTCTCGCCGGAACAGTTGCCGGTGCTGAGCACGCTGGCGCGCAGTTTCGGCGTCTGCGATCGCTGGTTTGCCTCGGCGCCATGCGAGACCTGGCCGAACCGACTGTTCGCTCACACGGGGCAGAGCGGTGGGCTGGTGGACAATGGCGCTATCCCACTGCCGCTTTTGCTGACGAACCGTTTTCCGGCGGCTGGAGTCACGCGGGCGAAGCTGGAAGGTGTATTTCCACGACGTGCCGCAGACGGCGGCGCTGGCTGATCTGTGGCTGCGCATTCCAACACATTTTCGCTTTTTCGATCCCGAGTTCCTCGACGATGCTGCCGGGGGCGGGTTGCCGAACTACAGCTTCATCGAGCCGCGTTATTTCGCCAACCACCTGCTGCGCCGCGTGCCGAATGATGCTCATCCACCCCACAATGTCGCGTATGCCGAGCAACTGATAGCGAGCCTGTACAATGCAGTCCGCAATGGCCCCGGCTGGGATCGCACGCTGCTGGTGATCACATTCGACGAACACGGCGGATGTTACGACCATGTCGTGCCACCGGCGGCCACTCCTGTCGGGCGCCCGGCGCGGAATGGGTTTACGTTCGATCGCTTCGGCCCGCGCGTGCCGACCGTAATCGTGTCGCCGTACGTGCAGGCGGGCAGCGTCATCCGCCCGCCGGAATATGGACCACCGTTCGACCACACTTCGATCATTGCCACGCTCGATGCTCTGTTCGATCTCGGTCCGCCGCTGAGCGCGCGGGTGGCGGCTGCACCGGATCTGCGTTCGGCTCTGCGGCTCGACGGCCCGGAGAACATGGGGCCGCCGCGCATCGACGTGGCAAGCTCTTGGCCGACGCGGGAGGAAATGCGAGCGGTGCACAAACTACCACGCAGCAACTACCAGCGCCGGCTGCGCTGGCCCGGCGCGCTGATGGCGACATTTGCCGCCAAGACCGCCGCCCACACGCATCGCGCCACGCGCCGGCGGCGGCGATCTCGTTAGAGTATCTTCAGCATGACTGAAGGTGCTTTCTGCCCGCGCCGAGCCGCTGCAATGCGGCGACGCGGGTGAAGCGAGTGTCGAGCGGACCTATGCCAGGCCGCATTGAGAATGACTCATCCTGCCGGTGTTGCCCGGAGCAACGTGAAGCGAACGAGCGGCGCGGTGGGCGACAAAGTCATGGATGGCCGGGACGGGTGCGTTGATGGCCGGGACAAGCCGGACAAGCCCGGCCATGACGGAAAGGGTCAGCATCAACGCGGGCTGGTATTATAGTAGACCGCATTGAGGGTGATCTACGTTCGTCATGACGGACCTAGAGTCTTCGTCCTCGCGGGTTGGGACGCTAGCAGCTTGCGGCCGGTATCATTCCGCCGCCGGCTTGAGATGCTCCTGCAGGCGTGGCATCAGCTCCACCAGGTTGCACGGACGATGGCGGTTATCGAGTTGGGACAGCAATATGTCGTCCCATCCGTCCTTCACGGCACCGGTGCTGCCCGGCAGCGCGAACAGGTAGGTGCCGCCGGCAACACCGCCGATGGCGCGTGACTGCATCGTGGAGGTGCCGATCTTCTGGTAGCTGAGCATGCGGAACAGTTCGCCGAAGCCCTCGATGCGTTTTTCCATGACGCGCTCGAATGCTTCCGGCGTCACGTCGCGGCCGGTGATGCCGGTGCCGCCGGTGGTGATCACCACGTCGATGGCCGGATCGGCGATCCAGCCGCGCAGCCGTCGTTCGATTGCGTCCGGGTCGTCCTTGTCGATGGCGCGTGCCGCGAGCTTGTGCCCGGCCTTGACGATGCGCTCCGCCAGGGCGTCGCCGGAGGTGTCGTTGGCGGCGGTGCGGGTGTCGGAGACAGTCAGCACCGCAATATTCACCGGGATGAACGGCCGGCTTTCGTCGATGCGGGCCATGCAGATTGCTCCCAGACCAAAGGGCCTCAGTGCAGGGTCACCAGTATTTTGCCGCTCTCGGACTTCGAGGGGAAGTGAGGAAATTCGCCATCCGCCATCGCGTCCAGGCTTGGGGCGGCCAGGCCGAGGCGGGCCGCGTATAACCATGTGTAGGTCAGTGCCCGGTGGACGAACTGCCTAGTCTCGGTCACCGGGATCGATTCGATGAACAGCAGCGGATCATCCCCGGCGCGAATCTGGTCCTTCCAGCTTCCGTAGCCACCCAGACCGCTGTTGTAGCTGGCGAGCAGGCCGATCAGGCTGCCATCGATCGAGTCGTCCCCGGCGAGAGAGAGCACCCATTTCTGGCCGAGCTCCAGATTGAACCCGGGTTCCGTCAAGCGATCGCCCTTCAGCCGCATGTTGCCGGTGATGGACCGGGCGGTGACCGGCATGATCTGCATCAGGCCGCGGGCTCCCGCCGGGGATACCGCGTCGGGATCGAAATTCGATTCGGCGCGCGTCACACCGTAGACGAGCGCGGGGTCGAAACGGAATCCGCCGGACGGACGCAGGCTGGGCATCGGCGTCGCCTGATCGTCGGTGGGGATGCCCTCGGTCGCCTCGATCAGTTGGGCGATCTGCCCGGCCACGCCGGTCAGGCCGGCCTGCGATGTCACCAGCAGCAAGGCGCGCCGGAGACCCGGGTCGTCCTTGATTTGCGGCCAGAGACAGCGGAACTCCTGCTCGGCGCGGATGCGCTGCCCGACCTGCAACAGGGCGAAGGCGCGCAGCCCGGTTGGCGTGGCGGCCAACGCGCTGACATCGGCCAGCCCGAGGGTTCGTTGGTCGGGGATCAGCCCGATGGGCCAGCCCAGTTTTCGGCGGGCGAGCAGGCCGTAGAAGGTGGATTTGTCGCCGGCGGCCTTCTGCAGCCAGACGGTCGAACCCTCCTGGTCGTCCTGGCGCAGGGCGGCGCGCGCGGCCCAGAATGCCCCGGCGGACCGGAGCCGCGCCGGCGCCATGCCGGCATCGGCGGCCGCCTCGAAATATCGCCGGCTCTCTTCAATGTGGCCAATTCGCCAAGCGGCCAAACCACCGATGAAGGCGGCCAGGCCGGGCCGGTCGGGCTGCCTGATGGCTATCAGGTCGGCGCGAGCGGCCTGCAACGCCGCATGATCCTGGTTGTCGGCGAACAATGCGCGGGCGACTTTCCCCCGCAGCAGAGCGGCGGCGGAGGGCTCAAGCCCTTTGGCCCGACCGATCAGACGCAACGCCTCGGCGAACCGTCCTGCCTGCATGCGTTGCGCGATCGCATGTTCCAGCGCCGGACTGCGGGGCACCTGAGGGTCCGCTGGATCGTCGCTGCCGGTAACCGCGCCGGAGTGCGGCGCGGCATCGAGGCAGGCTGTCGGTGCCAGCGTCGGAGGACGCGCCCCATGCGGCAGCCGGCGCGTCAGCAACGCCAGGATTGCCGGCGCCTCGGGCTGACCCGCGTAGTCGTTCAGCCAGCCGGTGAGTTCCTTGACGGTGGCGCGATGGAACTGCCCCAGATAGCGGTCGGCCAGGATGGGGCCGAGCAGCAGGTCGCTGTCCAGATTAGTGGTTTCGCGCAGTGCATCGTCCATTCGTCCGCGCGCCTGATCCGTAAAGATACGGCGGACCCGGGCAGCGTCGCTGGGAGTCAGCGGTTGCGGCAAGCCGGCCCCGGAATTCGCTCCCGGAACCTCGATGCGGGGGATCGCCATTGCTGTCTGTTCCCCCGTCCCCGCCTCCTGTCCCTGCGCCGCCGCGAACGAAGCGGTGGCAAGGATCGCCGCCCCGGCGACGAGCGCCCGGGCGACGGGAAGGCGGGAGAGCGTGTGACCGATCCCTCGCATGCGGGTCGGCCTACCGGCCACCCACCCTCGAGGCAACCCCGAGTCGTGAAAAAGGTTAAGGGTTTTTAGACGCTGGGAACGTAAATCAGCGACTTAGGGGGTGTCCTGGCCTCACTTTGCCGCGAGCAGGGCGTCCAGGGCCCTTCGGATGGCGCGCAGATCGGCCCAGGCGTCACGCCGCAATCCGGGCTGGCCGAGCAGGGCGGCGACGCTGTGGCTCGGCAGCGTCCGCACGGTGCCGAGCCCGGATATCGGCAGATCGACCCAGGTTCCGCGCCGGACGCGCCCGGGTTTGACCGAGCCGACCAAGGTCCGGCTCGCCAGCGGGCCAAGCACCAGCATCAGCTTCGGCTGACTGAGGTTTATCAGCCGCATCAGGAATGGCAGGCAGATCGCCAGTTCCGTCTGGCTGGGTGGCCGGTCACCTGGCGGTCGCCAGGGAACCAGCGGAGCTATCAGCACCGCGTCACGATGCAGCCCGATGCTGGCCAGCAGCTTGTCGAGATAGGCCCCGGTCGGGCCGGCGAAGGGACGGCCGGCACGGTCGTCATCGGCGCTGGGTGGCTCGCCGATCAGCAGCAGCGGGCCGGGGGATCCCTCCGGCAGCACCGTGTTGGCGGCGGTGTCGCGCAGGACACAACCGTCGAACGCCGCGATCGCCTGCTTCAGTGCGTCGAGCGTGTCGGCGTTCGCGGCCGCGGTGCGGGCGCGATCGAGCGGGGTGATGCGGAGTTGCCGGGGGGGTTGCCGGCGAGGCGGGCGTGGGGGGTGGAGGCTCCGATGAGGCGCGGCCTGTCGGGTGTTTTCGGACGCAGCCGATCGACGGGCGCGTCGGCCAGCGCCTCATCGGCGCCCCACTCGATCTGCAGCCGCAAGGCGGCGAGCGCGTCCATGCCGCTTTCCTGCCGGTCCGCCGGGCTTTGCGCAACAGGCTGGCTACCCCGGGCTGGCATGGCGCTCAGTGCATGAGGCACAATTCGAAGCGATCGTGCTCCTTCGTCTGATAGGCGGTTCGCTCGCACCGTTACGAAGAGGCCGATACTCCGCCGACGGCCGGCACACCATGCCACAGGATTAGTCCGCGACGGGTCGAGTTCCGGTATGGAACTGATACTGATGCTCTATCGGTTGAGTCCCCGCACAACCCGGCAGACGCGGGGGCGTTGACTCGTCGGGTTCCTGCCAAGCGTGCGGCATCGGGGACATTCGGTCGAGGCGATGGTCAAGCGACGGGACGACCGGCAACTGGTGGAGTTCGCGCTTCACAGCCCGCGCCGCTTGCGGCCTCGGGACTGCGGCACACGATAGAGCGCTCTGTGACCCAGCGTGACCGCGGCAGAGAGGGTAACCTGCCGCAATCGGGTGGATAGTCGGACTCTCCACCTGCCGTGATTGCGCCGTTTCCAAGGTGCAAGCAGTTGTAGCGAGGCTGGGACGGGTCGCCGTCACGCGGGGTTCTGTCCCGCAGGCGCAATGCTCTGGGGGTGGCGCATGCGGACCGGCGATCTCGCCCGGCAGCTCCGCACCGTTGTTGCGGACGCGGTTCACTGCGCGGCTCACGGGTGGATCAGGCTGGCGCGATGTCAAGCGCGCGGACATCAGGGAACATTGCCGGTGGAGGCGATGGTAAAGCGATGGGCGGCCTGCAACTGGTCGAGTTCGCGCTTCACAGCCTGCGCTGCACCGCCTGTGGCGCTCGGGACGTGCGGCACACGATAGTGCGGCTCTCGTGACGCCGGGATGCCCCCGGCAGAGAAGGTATGCTGCCACCCGCAATGGGGTGGGGACCGGACCCCACCGAGACTCATGAACGCAACCGACAAGCAGCCCCGCATGTGGTGCGAAGATCAGCGTTTCACGCCATCCGCTGAGTAGCGGACTAGCCTTTGAGGAATTGTCCGAACAGCGTATCAGCGGCCTCTCGTGCAATTTCCGGCGCGGTGATCGTGACACACACCGCATCGGGTCGTTGATCGAAATCGAACGTCAGGAAGGCGCAGCATATTCGCTCCTGCTCGACCATCCGTCGTACCTCCCCAGCAGCTTCCGGCGCATAGAGAAGGCGGAGCACCAGATCGTCGCGGGTGTGTTCCCGCAGAGACTTGCGCGCCAGGCTTTCGACCCACGCGATGCGGCTCTGATATTCGCCTGTGCTCAGACAGCACGCGACAGGGGGCTGTTCCGAAACATTCATGCCGTGGCCTCCTACCCCGCCGCCACGCCAAGCGGCGCGGCGCGTTCGGCGCGAAGCTCGCTCCAAGCCTGACGGACAATTTGCCAGCCGCCCCACAGGCCGAGGCCGCCCATGACAGCGGCGACCAACACATCCGGCCAGCCGGTGCCGGCGCCGAAAACGCCTATAGCCGCGAGCATCACGGCGGCATTCCCAACAGCGTCATTGCGCGAGCAAATCCAGACGGAACGCCTATTCGCGTCGCCCGTGCGGAAGCGATAGAGCATCAGCGCCACGCCGCCATTGGCTATCAGGGCGGCAATCCCGACCACGCCCATGACTTCGGCCCGTGGCACCGTGCCGTAAAGCGCGTGCCATGCCGTGCTCGCCAGCACCCACAGGGCGAACGCGACCATGGTGCCGCCCTTGGCGGTCGCCGCACGTGCGCGCCATGTCAGCGCCATCCCGGCGACGCCAAGGCTGATGGCGTAGTTGGCGGCATCGCCGAAAAAATCGAGCGCGTCGGCTTGCAGCGCTGCCGAAGCGGCAGCGGTACCGGCGACAATCTCGGTCACGCAGAATCCGGCATTGACGGCGAACGCGATCCACAGCGCGCGCCGCCACTTCGGGCTGTTTAGCGCGTCCGTGGCGGCGGCAGAAGAACAGGCGGAATCGTGACAGCAGGCCATGCAAGCGCCTCGGCGGTTTGCGACGGCCCATGATATGGACCTTATAGTCACTACAGGGTCAAGAACAGCGATGAACATCGGGGGACTGGCGCGCGCAGCGGACACGAAGGCGGAGACGATCCGCTATTATGAGCGCATCGGCCTGTTGCCCGCACCACCCCGAACGGCGGGAAACTACCGCGACTATTCAGCCCGCCATGTCAGCCGCCTTGCCTTCACCCGGCGCGCGCGCAACCTCGGATTTTCCATCGCGCAGATCCGGGCGCTGCTCGATCTTGCCGACCAAAAAGAACAATCGTGCGAAGCGGTGGACTCCATTGCCCGCGAGCATTTGGCGGATGTGAAGCGGAAGCTGGCCGACCTCGCCGCGCTGCGCCGCGAACTGGAGTCACTCATCGGGCAATGCCGCCGCGGCACGGTTGCTGAGTGCCGCATCCTTGAAGCCCTCGCCCCGTAGAATCGGCATGGACCAACTCACCGCTTTTGGGCTGTTTGCGGTGACGGCTATGTTGGTCTGCTACGCACTGGAGGATCGCAGCCCATGGTTCATCATGGCATTTGCTGCGGCCTGTGTCCTCGGGTCAGCCTATGGGTTCCTGCAAGGGGCATGGCCGTTTGGACTGGTGGAAGGAATCTGGTCTCTGGTGGCTTTGCGAAGGTGGTGGCTGGCTTTCCACGTCGGCGCATAAACGGTCCCGTTCTGACGACGAAGCTGGTTGGCCTAAGGCAATAGTCGGGGCGCTCGATTGATGCTCTGAGCGGACGCTGCCTGGCTCGGCAGCCATCGTGTGGCGCCGAGAAGGGGCACCGCCATGCCGGCAACAAAGGCTCGAATGTCCTTGGCAAGCCGCCGGTCGTCAGCTTCGCCGCGTTCCAGTTGTGCTGCCCGCCCTAGCCGGCGCCGGCGACGGCACCTGCCACGGTCAGCAGACCGAGCACCAGAAGTACGCGGTGCAACCATTCGAACCGGCGGTAGGTGGCCTCCGGTGCCACCGCCGCGCGGCGCGCGAGCAGTCGGTGCAGCAACAGCGGCTCCAGCACAAAGAGCATCATGGTGAATATGAACCAGATCAGCACCATCGCATGGAGCCACCAGAAACGCGCCCACAGGAACCAGCCCCACGCATCCAGCCGCCACAGCATATAAAGCCCGCTCGCCCCGGCAATCGCGGTGGTCCATCGCATCTGCGGCGCGAACCGCGCCTCGGCCTGGCGGAGGGTCGGAAACCATTCAGCCGGCGGCCGCGAGCGACGAATGGAGGGCAGCAGTACCGTGGTGACGAACCCGACGCCGCCGATCCACAGCACAATCGCCACCACGTGCACGGCACGGGCAATCGACAGGTCAAGCATGGACCGGCTCCGCGCCCGGCAGACATTCCGCCAGCGTGCGGGCGTCCAGACTGCGGTAGAAGCTCTCCCGGGCCTGACGGAGAAAACCCCGCAGGCGGCAACCGGCGGTCAACGTGCAGCAGCCGCCATCGGTGCGGAAACACTCGACGACAGGTTGGTCCTCCTCCAGTCGCTGGATCAGGCCGCCGATGCGTACCGTCTCGGGCGCAACGGCGAGGCGCACCCCACCGGCGGCGCCGCGGGTCGTGCGGACCACGCCAAGGGCGGCGAGTTCCTGGACGATCTTGTGCAGATGGTGGCGCGACTGACCGCCAAGTTCCTGCGACAGCGCCTCCACGCTGAGCTGGCGGCCGGACGGATCGGCGGCGAGCAGCATCAGAACGCGAAGCGCAAGGTCGGTGGAGGCGAGCAGGCGCATGGTGGGAGGGTCCCCGAATTTGGTATTGACGATACCACAATCGGATATTAGGTGAAGTGGTATTCGGAATACCAGATTTATCGGAGACTCGTGATGAGCCAGACGACCGCCCCCCCGCCAACCGCGCTCGGCTTCGCCGACCGCTCGCTGGGCGAGATCGCGACCGCGCTGCCCGGCGCCACGGCCGTGTTCCGACGGCACCGGCTGGATTTCTGCTGCGGCGGCCGGGTGTCGCTGGCCGAGGCGGCGGCCACCAAAAACCTGCCCGTGGCCGCGATCGAAGCCGAGTTGGCGGCGGTGGTGGATACCCAGCAGAGTGTCGCGTTGCCGGACGACAGTGCGGCGCTGACGGATCTGATCGAAACGCGCTATCACGCCGCGCATCGCGCCGATCTGCCGGAGCTGATCCGGCTCGCGCGTCGGGTGGAGGCGGTGCACCGCTCGCATCCGGCGGTTCCGGCCGGACTGGCCGACCTGCTGGAGAACCTTTCGAACGAGCTGGAATCGCATATGCGAAAGGAAGAACAGGTGCTGTTTCCGCTGATCCGCCAGGGCGGCCATCCGATGATCGCCCAGCCGATCGCGGCCATGCTGGCGGAACATGACGACCACGGCGCGTATTTGCGGCTGCTGGAGGACCGGACGGACAATTTCGTCGCGCCGGTGGACGCCTGCACGACCTGGCGCGCGCTGTACGCGGGCTGCCGGAGCTTCACCGACGCGTTGATGGAGCACGTGCATATCGAGAACAACGTGCTGTTCCCTCGCTTCGCCGGCCGATGAGCGCAGCGTCCGCGCCGGTGCCGGAGGGACCCGCGCGACGGGCGGCACTGACACGCGAGATCATGGAGGCGACGGGGCTGGACGAGCCGATCCTGGAGCGCCTGGTTCGCGAATTCTACGGCGCGGCGCGGGTGGACCCGCTGCTCGGGCCGAAATTCGCGGTGGTGAAGGACTGGGAGGCGCACATCGCCCAGATCAGCGCGTTCTGGTCGTCGGTGGCGCTGATGAGCGGGCGGTATCATGGCCAGCCGATGGCGGCGCATCTGCCGCTGGATCTGGAGGGGGCGCATTTCAGGCGCTGGCTGGAACTGTTCGAGGAAACCGCGCACCGGGTGTGCCCGCCGGCTGGGGCCGAGCGGGTGATCGAACGGGCGCGGCGCATCGGGCAGAGCCTGCTGATCGGCATCGAGGTGCAGCGAGGCGTGCTGCCCTGAGGTGGTAACCGCGTGAGGCCGCGACGGGAGCGACGATGCCGCGCACCGCGTTCGCGCGATCGGCCGGCGCCGGGGGTCGGCGGCGAAACAGCCAGGCGGCGCAAACAGGGTGACGGGGTGGGCAGGCCCGATCTCGCCTGACCAACACGGATACCGTAGGTTCGCAGCCGAACAGGGAGGCAGCGTATGGCGGACGATCCGGGCCCGCGGGAGGCAATGGAATTCGACGTGGTGATTGTCGGCGCCGGTCCTGCGGGGCTGGCCGCGGCGATCCGGCTGAAGCAGGTGGCACCGGAGGCCTCGGTCTGCGTGGTGGAGAAAGGCGGCGAGGTCGGCGCGCACATCCTGTCGGGAGCGGTGCTGGAACCGCGGGCGCTGAACGAGCTGATTCCCGACTGGGCGGACAAGGACGCGCCGCTGAACACGCCGGCCCGCGAAGACAGGTTTCTGTTCCTTACCGCAACGGCGGCCCGCCGGCTGCCAACGCCGCCGCAAATGAACAACCACGGCAACTACATCGTATCGTTGGGGAACGTGGTGCGGTGGCTGGGACAGCAGGCCGAGGCGCTGGGCGTGGAGATCTATCCCGGTTTCGCGGCGGCCGAGCTGCTGGAGCAAAATGGTCGGGTGCTGGGCATCGCCACCGGCGACATGGGGATCGGCAAGGACGGCAAGCCGACCAGCACGTATCAGCGCGGCATGGAATTGCGCGCGCCCTATACGCTGTTCGCGGAAGGCTGCCGCGGATCGTTGAGCAAGCAACTGTTCGCGCAGTTCCATCTGCGCGAGGGCCACGACCCGCAGACTTATGCAATCGGCATCAAGGAATTATGGGAAGTGCCGGCGGCCGGCCACAAGCCCGGCCTGATCGAGCACACGGTCGGATGGCCGCTGGACCGGCAAACCTATGGCGGGTCATTCCTGTATCATTTCGGCGATAACCTTATCTCCTACGGCTTCGTCGTCGGGCTGGACTACCGCAATCCGTTCCTGTCGCCGTTCGACGAGATGCAGCGGTTCAAGACCCATCCGGCCATGCGACATCATTTCGAGGGCGGCCGGCGGATCAGCTATGGCGCCCGGGCGCTGAACGAAGGCGGGTTCCAGTCGATCCCGACGCTGATCTTCCCGGGCGGTGCGCTGATCGGTGACGCGGCAGGGTTCATGAATGTCCCCAAGATCAAAGGCACGCATACGGCGATGAAGTCCGGCATGCTGGCGGCGGAGGCGGTTGCGGAAGCGCTCGCCGGCGACCGGCCGGCACAATTGACGGCTTATCCGGAAAAATTGCGGACGAGCTGGGTGTGGGACGAACTCTCCGTGGTCCGCAACATCCGTCCGGCGTTCGCCAAATACGGGTTGCTGGGCGGACTGAGCTATGCCGCGATGGACACCTACGTGTTCCGCGGCAAGGCGCCATGGACGTTGCATCATGCCCACCCGGACAACGAGACTCTGCTGCCAGCCGACAAGGCACCGCCTATCGACTACCCGAAACCGGACGGGGTGCTGACATTCGATCGGCTATCCTCGGTATTCATCAGCAATACGAACCACGAAGAAAACCAGCCGCCGCATCTGCGGCTGCGCGACCCGGACAAGGCGATCAGCGTGAACTGGGTGCGGTATCGCAGCCCGGAGACGCGCTATTGTCCCGCCGCCGTGTACGAGATCGTCGGCGCCGACGAGGGCCACCCGGCGTTGCAGATCAACGCGCAGAACTGCGTGCATTGCAAAACCTGCGACATCAAGGACCCGACCCAGAACATCGACTGGGTCACCCCCGAAGGTTCCGGGGGGCCGAACTATCCCGGCGGGATGTGATTCCCGGCGGGATGTGATTACTGCGCGGCAGCTTAAAAAAATCCTGAGCATGGCTTCAAAAGGCGATGACTCGGTGCTCACGGGATCGTTAGAATGGTAGCCATGCCCGAGCCACGCCCCACCCGCCAAGCCCTGATCCTGTCGCTGAGCATCTTGTCGGCCTGTGCCGTCGCCTCGCCCGCGTGGGCGGACGATCCGACGCCGGGGGCCACGCCCGCACCGACAGGGATCTATTCGGCTTTCCTGGATGCGCAGTTCGCCAGCAGCAAGGGCGATGAGGCTTTCGCCGCCCAGGAGTTCGAGCGGGCGCTCATCAGCGCGCCGACCAATCCGGATTTGCTGCGCCAGGCGCTGATTTCCGCAATCGCGAGCGGCCGGTCGGATGCGGTGAGCCTGGCTCGCCGGTTGCCGGGAGATCCCTTCTCCGAGATGCTGCTGGCGAACCAGGCCGCCCTGGCCGGCGACTGGCAGAGCGCCTTGCAGCGGTTCGAAGCACTGCCGCAAACCGGCCTTTCACAGTTGATCCGTCCACTGCTGGTGGCCTGGGCGGAGCAAGGTTCCGGGCAGACCGACAGCGCCCTCGGCGGGCTCGAGCCGTTGCTGAACGATGCACATTTCCGTGCGGCGTTCGCGGTGCATGCGGCGATGATCGCCGACCAGGCAGGCCGCACGTCCGCGGCGGCACGGCTGTATGCAGCAGCGGCGGAGAACCACGATTTCCGCAGCTTGCAGACCTCGGAGATCCTTGCCAGCTTCGCGGCGCGCCAAGGTCACGCGGCCGAGGCGCTTCAGACATTAGGCGCCGCGGCCCAGGCCGCCCCGATACTGCGCATCTCATTGCCGGCACTTGCGGCCCGCGTGCGGCAGGCGCCGGTCGCCACGCCGCTGGATGGGATTGCCCAAGCCTATCTCGACCTGGGGTCGGCGCTGCAACAGGATAACCAGGATCAGTTTGCAATGATCCTTGTGCGGCTCGCGCTGAACGTGAAGCCCGATTTTACCGCGGCCAGGATGCTTGGCGCCGACCTGCTCGACGCTGGCCACGCGCCTGAAGGCGCCTTGCAGATGCTGGCGCCGATCGGGGACAACGACCCTCTGTCCGCTGTCGTCACCCTCCGTCGCGCGGAGATCGAAGGTCAGATCGGCGACCGTACAGAGGCGCTGCGGCAGCTTCATGTCCTGTCGGTGGCGTATCCGGACAGCACGCTGCCCGACGCCGAGGCGGGCGACATTCTGCGCATGAAATCCGATTTCCCGGCCGCGGCGGTCGCCTACAGCCGGGCGATCGCCCGCATTGCCACGCCGTCCGCCATTGACTGGCCGCTGTACCATGACCGCGGCATCGCCTACGAACAATCGAACGAGTGGCCGCGGGCGGAGGCGGATTTCCGCACGGCGCTCCGGCTTGCGCCGGGGCAAGCGGTGGTACTGAACTATCTGGGGTATAGCTGGGCCGATCGCGGCGAACATCTTAGCGATGCGCGCCACATGATCGAGAGCGCGGTCAGCCAGCGTCCCGACGATGGGGCTGTGGTGGACAGCCTCGGTTGGGTGATGTTGCGCCAGGGCGATGTCGAGGACGCGGTGCGCACGCTGGAGCGGGCCACCGAGCTGGAGCCGGAAGACGCCACGATCAACGGGCATCTGGGAGACGCGTACTGGGCCGCCGGCCGCAAGATGGAGGCGACCTATCAGTGGCGCCGGGCGCTGACGCTCAATCCGCTGCCCGCCGACGCCGCGCGGCTGGAGGCGAAACTGCACGAGACCACGGCGCAGGCGGCCATCCAGGAACGCCACATCCCCTGACCGGGACCTTTCTGCGGGAGACGGCGCCCGCCAAGGTCAACCTCTATCTGCACGTCACCGGCCGGCGCGCTGACGGGTTCCATCTGCTCGACAGCCTGGTGATGTTTCCAGGTGTCGGAGATGTCGTGCAGGCCGTTTCCGCCGAAGAGCTGTCATTGTCGGTGGAGGGGCCGTTTGCCGGGGCACTCTCCGGCGGCGACAATCTTGTGCTCCGTGCGGCCCGGAGCCTGGCAGCACGCGCCGGGCTGACACCGGGCGCCAGGATGGTGTTGACGAAGAACCTGCCGGTTGCATCGGGGATCGGCGGTGGTTCGGCTGATGCGGCGGCAACGCTCCGTCTGCTGTCGCGGCTGTGGCATGTTTCACCGGAAACGGTCGATATGCCGGCGGTGGCATTGTCGCTGGGCGCCGATGTGCCGGTTTGTCTGCACAACCGTCCGACGCGCATGCGCGGCATCGGCGAGGATTTGACCGCGGCCCCTGCCCTGCCCGCCTGCGGCATCGTGCTGGTCAATCCAGGCGTTCCCGTCGCCACCGCCGACGTGTTCCGTGCGCGCAAGGGAGATTTCTCGGCGACCCCGGAGCTGCCGGCGGCGTGGCCCAGCCCGACGGCGATGGCCCGGCAGCTCGCACAACTAAGTAACGACCTGGAAGCCGCGGCGCTGGCGTTGTGTCCGACGATCGGAGCCGTGCTCGCCGAGACGCGGAAACAGCCCGGCTGCCTGCTGGCGCGCATGAGCGGGTCGGGCGCAACGTGCTTCGGCCTGTTCCCCACCGCCGAAGAGGCCGCGAAGGCAGCCGATCAGCTCAGGCGCCCAGGATGGTGGAGCTGGGGCGGCGCCTCCGAATGAGCCGGTGACTTGCATGCCAGCAGCAGAAACTGATGCACGACGGCGGCGGCGAGGAACGCAGTCATGCCGCCGACGTCGTGCGGCGGACTGACCGTGTTCACCTCGAAGCCAACATAGCGCAGTCCGGCGAGAGCCTTGATCAAGGCCAGCCCCTCCCGCGCGGAGGCACCACCCCAGGTTGGCGTGCAGACGCCGGGGGCGCAGGACGGGTCGAAGAAATCCATGTCGAAGCACAGGTAAATCGGCTTGCCGGTCAGACGGGCGTGCAGTTCGGCCAGTACGTCGCTGAAGCCGCGGGCGAACAGGTCCTCGCCGGGGATCAGGCGATAGCCCTTCTGGCGGGTGAACTCGAACACGCCATCCATGTAGGTCGGGCCGCGTGCGCCGACGTGATAGGAATGCGCCAGATCGATCAGGCCTTCTTCGGCGGCGCGGCTGAAGGTGGTGGCGGTGTTGTAGCGGTCGCGCTCGGTGGTGCCCTGGCTGGGATAGGTGTCGGTGTGCGCGTCGATGTGCAGCACCACCAGATCGGCGTGCGCCCGGTGCAGCGCCCGCATGTGCGGCAGGCTGATCGCCCCGTCACCGCCGAGCGCGACCGGCACGGCGCCGGCCTGCGCAATGTGGCCGATCGCGGCCTCGATGGTTTCATACGAGTCCAGCACGGCGCCGGGAGTCACCGCGGCGTCGCCGCAATCGACCAGGCCGAGCGTGGTGATCGGATCGAAATCGTCGTGCGGCGGCTCGTAGCGGCGCACCAGCGCGGACTGCTCGCGGATCGACGCCGGCCCGAGGCGAGAGCCGATCCGCACCGGGTGGGTGCCGCAATCGAACGGGATGCCGATGATGGCGGCGCGGCTGGCGGAAAGGTCGCGCGAAAACGGCACGCCCATGAAGGATGGTGGGCGGGCGAATGCGTCGCCGGGATCGGTGGCCATTCGATCAGCCTCCTTCAAGGCGGGGAATGAAAAACACTTCCGAGCCGGGTCGGAGCGTTTGAAAGTATCCGACCTCGTGCAGCTCGCCGTCGATCGCGACGGTGGTTTCCTGTTCCAGGTGTTCGCCCAGGCCGGGGAACAGGCGGTCCATCTCCTTGATGACACCGCGCAAGGTCTTTGCTGGAATGGCGAATTCGGTCACGCCGCCGGTGTAGCGGCGGCTGAACCCGCTGGTGAAGACGACACGCGCGGGGGCGTCGGACACGGGCGTGGGATCCTTCGGGTCGCTAAGGGATGGGCGAGATACGTGGGTGGAGCAGGCGTCGTGTGTGCGTCTTCATCATTGTGGCAGGGGGTCGTGGTGGTGGTGCGCGACTTTGCTGGTTGCCAGGAGAAAGTCGTGGATGGCCGGCCTTCGCCGGCCATGACGGGCGGCCGGCCGTGACGTGGGGCGGCCGTGGCGGTGGGGCGGCCGTGGCGGTGGGGGGGCCGCGTGCCATCGGACGACCGGTTTCCTTTGCAGCCAGTCCTAGCGATCGAGCGCGGCGAGAATCTTCGGCGGCGACATCGGCAGCTCGGTGAGGCGGCGGTCGATGGCGCGGTCGATGGCATTGGCGATGGCGGCCATGGGCGGGCAGATATTCACCTCACCCACGCCCTTTGCGCCGTATGGATGCGCCGGGTTCGGCACCTCCACCACCACGGCCTCGATCATCGGCAGGTCGGAGGCGACCGGGCAGCGATAGTCCAGGAACCCGGCATTCTCCAGCCGTCCCTTGTCGTTGTAGATGTATTCCTCGTTGAGCGCCCAGCCGATGCCCTGAACCACGCCGCCCTGGATCTGGCCTTCGACGTAGCTCGGGTGGATCGCCCGCCCGACATCCTGCGCGGCGACGAAGCGCAGCACTTTCACCTTGCCGGTTTCCGGATCGACCTCGATATCGCAGAACTGGGTGGAGAACCCAGGCGCCTGGCCGCCGGCGTTCACGGATTCAGCGGCGGTGATCGGACCACCGGTCTGCGCTGCCTTGGCGGCGATCTCTTTCACCGACAGCGGCTTGAAGTCGCCGACATTGCTGCCGGCGGGCTTGGCGTGGCCGTCTTCCCACACTACGGCTTCGGGATCGACGTCCCAGATCATCGCGGCCCGCTTGCACAGGTCCTTGATCACCGTTTTGGTTGCATTCACAACCGCGGTGCCGGAGGCGAACGTCACGCGCGAGCCGCCGGTGACATGGGTGTAGCCGATCGACCCGGTGTCGGCGACAATGGCGCGTACCTGATGGTAATCGACGCCAAGCGTCTCGGCCGCCATCAGCGCCATCGAGGCGCGCGAACCGCCAATATCCGGGCTGCCGGTGGCCACCAGCACGGTGCCGTCGGAATTGACCTGCAAGGTGGCGCTGGATTCGCCGCCGCCGTTGAACCAGTAGCCGGACGCCACGCCGCGGCCCTGGTTCTTGCCGAGCGGCGCCTTGTAGGCCGGATGCGCCAGCAACGCCTCGATCGTTTCGGCATAGCCGTTATGGGCGTGCTTCGGGCCATAGATGGTGGGCGTGCCGATACGGGCGGCGTTCTTCAGCCGAAATTCCAGCGGATCCATGCCGATCCGCTGCGCCAGCATATCCATGACGCTTTCCACCGCGAAGGCGGAGATCGGCGAGCCCGGCGCGCGATAGGCGGCGGATTTCGGCCGGTTGCTAACGACATCATAGCCGACCGTGCGCGCGTTGGCGATGTCGTACGGCGCGAACGCACACAGGCACGCATTCATCACCGGCGACCCCGGGAATGCGCCTGCCTGGAACTTGAACACGCCGTCCGCCGCGGTGATCTTGCCGTCATTGGTGACGCCGATCTTCACCCACATGGACGAGCCGGAGGTCGGTCCGGTGGCCTTGAATACCTCTTCCCGGTTCATCTGCAACTTGATCGGCCGGCCGGACTTGCGTGAAAGCAGCGTCGCGACCGGTTCCAGATAGGTCACCGTCTTGCCACCGAAGCCGCCGCCGATCTCGGCCGGATAGACGCGCAGGTCCCCGACCTGCATGCCGAGAATCCGTGCGGTGAGCGCACGCATCTGGAAATGGCCCTGGCTGGAACACCAGATTTCGCCCTGGCCGTCGGCTTCCATGCGAGCGACGCAGGCGTGCGGCTCGATATAGGCCTGGTGGACGGCGGCGGTGCGGAACTCTCTCTCGACGATATGGTCCGCCGCGGCGAAGCCGGCCTCCAGGTCGCCGATCTGGAACTCCAGCCGCTTGGAGATGTTGGATGGTTTCGCCGGGGCCGGGTCGATGCCGCGGGTGATCATATCGGCGAACAGCAGCGGCGCATCGGGCTGCATCGCCGCATCCACGTCGATGACGTGCGGCAGGATTTCGTAATCGACCTCGATCAGCGACAGCGCGTGCTCGGCGACATCGTTGCTGATGGCAGCAACAGCGGCGACGGCATGGCCTTCATACAGCACCTTCTCGCGCGCCATGATGTTGCGCGTCACGTGCCAGAAATTCACCGCGACGCGCTCGGGGCCGATATATTCGAATTTCTGCTCGGGAAAATCGGCCGCCGTGATGACCGCCTTCACGCCCGGCAACGAAGCCGCCTTGGTGGTGTCGATCGAGCGGATCAGCGCATGTGCATGCGGGGAGCGCAGGATGCGGCCGACCAGCATGCCCGGCATGGTGAAATCGGCGCCGTACAGCGCGCGGCCGGTAACCTTGGGCACTCCGTCCGGGCGCACTGGCCTGGTGCCGATCCATTTGTACTGCGTGACGGTATCGTTCACGGCTGACCTCGCTTGATTGCCCGTAGCGAACAGGGCCGGTAGCGTTCCCCAGACTCGGGGTGAAGGCAAGCCATCAGGAGGCGGATTGTGGGCTGGTCGGGACAGGTGGCGATCGTGACGGGCGGCTCGCGCGGGATCGGGCGGGCGATTTCTCGCCGGCTGGCGGCTTGCGGGGCGGCGGTCTGCGTGAATTATGCGGCGCGCGCCAAGGAGGCGGATGCCGTGGCGGCCGGGATCACCGCCGCCGGCGGGCGGGCGATCGCGGTGCAGGCGGATGTGGCCGATGCGGACGCGGTCGGCCGGCTGGTTGCGCGGACGGCGGCGGAGCTGGGGCCGGTGACGATCCTGGTGAACAATGCCGGCATCGCCGTGCCGACGACGACCGATGAGTTCGATCCATCGGCGCTGGACCGCATGCGGCGGGTGAATGCCGATGGCGTGATCCATACCGTGCGCGCGGTGTCGCCCGGGATGAAGGAACGTGGCTATGGGCGGATCGTCAACATCGCGTCCAACGCGGCGCTCGGCACCGGACTGCCGAATACCACCTATTACGCCGCCACCAAGGCGGAGGTGCTGATCCTGACCCGCCGCTACGCGATGGAGCTCGGGCGGGCGGGGATCACCGTGAATGCCGTGGCGCCGGGGTGGGTGATCACCGAGATGGCGCGTGCCGATCGCAGCGATGCCGAGTGGGAGGCGCGGGTGAAACTGGTCAGCGAACGCGCCATGGTCGGACGTGCCGGCCAGCCGGACGATATCGCGGCGGCGGTGGGATTCCTGGCGTCACCGGATGCGGGGTTCGTGACCGCGCAGGTGCTGACCGTGGATGGCGGGCGGATGGATTATATCGGGCACGGATAGAAGGCGGCGATGACCCATTCCGGCGGCTGCCATTGCGGCAACATCCAACTGGCACTGCGGCTTGATCGGTGCACCGGCGGAGAATCCGATCCGCTCCTGCGCCTGCGGGTTCTGTCGGGCACACGGGACGCGCACGGTTTCCGATCCGGCCGGCCTGGTGGAGATCAGCGCAATGGACTGGGAGCAGGTCGAGCCGTACCGCTTCGGCTCGCGGACGGCCGATTACCTGGTCTGTCGCCGATGCGGCGTCTATCTCGGCGCGGTGTGCGAAACGCCGGTCGGGCTGCGCGCCGTCATCAACACCAACGCGCTGACCGATCGCGCCGCCTTCAGCCAGGCCGCGTCGGCGCCGGATTACGACGGAGAGGCGACGGAGGACCGGCTGGCCCGGCGGGCGCGGAACTGGACGCCGGCGGTTCTGCGTCGCTGAACGCGTGTGCGCCGCGCGGGACGACCCGATCGAGCCAGTGCCCGAACTGACGGCTGAACAATGCCGCACCGGCCGGATTGAGATGCGCGTAGGAATCGCCGAACCATTTGTCCGGCCAATGCCGCAGCACCGGGCCAACCACATGGAAGTTGGGGTATCGCGCCGAATAGGCGGCCAGATAGGCGGCGAACCCCTCGCCGAGTGGTGCCCGTACCTGCCGCCATGTCGTGTCGTTCGTTGGCATCGCGACGAAATCGACGGCAATCCCGCGCGCCGCCAGTAAAGCCAACATACGGTCGAAATACCAGTCCAGCACGGGAAGCGGCGCGAATTGCCGCAGATGGCCTTCCACGGCGATGGCGCTCGAGCCGTCCTGCGTGCCGAAGAAATACTGGCCGCGGGCAGCGATTGCCCGGTCCAGGGCGGCGCGGTTCTCCCACCAGCGCAGGAACACGCCGCCGTGCAGGAGGCTGGCGAAATAGAGCGAGGGAAATCGTATCTGGTACAATCTCGCCCGCAGCCAAGGCGGCAATCCGTCGGCGCGCGCCATGCCGTAGATGGAGGCATCCCCGAGTTGCCGGGAGACGGTGCGCAACTGGTCGATCGCCGCGTGGTCCAGGAAACCGAAGCCGACGCTGCGCTCCCACAACAGGTCGGGTTGCATGAAGTGGCCAGCATCGAATGAAACGATCACGCGGGCGGGCGGGCGCTGACAGGCCAGTGCGCGCCGCACGGCGCTGAGCGCCTCGATCGGCTCGCCGCCACCGACGGCCAGATTGGTGGTCCGAACCGGCAGCAGACCCGGCTCGATATCGACCGCGGCGCGGGAATCTCCGACCACCAGAACCGAGCCGATGTCGCAGGCTGCCAGCATCCGCTCTTTTGCCAGCCAGGCAGGGTATTCCGGTTCCAGGAACGCCAGCGGGGCGAACGCCACCCATCCCCACACCAGGGCGAACGCCAACAGAGACGCCGCGACGAGGCAGGCCAGGTAGGTGCGCAGGGTGATCGGTCGCACCACGCAGGACTGAACGGACTTCAGGGTGGCTGCAAAAACCGCGGTCGGGCGAAGTGGGGCAAGCAGCCGGGCGGGCGCTGTCCCGCCCAGCGGACGCGGCGAGCGGAATTGCGTGAGGTCGCTCAAGGACGCGGTCGTTTCAGAACTGGAAATACAGGAATTCGCCGCTGCCGCCCAGCGACAGCAGCGCGAGTGCCGCGGCGCAGCCGAATGCCGCCGCCCAGGGCAGGCTTGGCCGCCAGACCAGTCGTGGAAATGGACCCGCTCGCACGGTTTCCAGTGTCGGTCCACAGGCGCGCATGATCTGCTGCGTGTTCGGCGCTCCCCAGACGATTGCATACAGAACCACGAGTTGGGCTGCCCGCAGCAATGCCTTGGCGCCCTGCTTTCCGTACGCCACATGCGGCGACACGCCATGCGCTCCGGCCATGCCGAGAAGCACGTGCCCAGCCGCCGACAATGATGGGGCGCGGAACATCACCGACCCGACCAGAACACATAAGTAGGTCAGCAGGACCCGCCCGACGCGGGCCCGCCAACCGGGTCGTGGTGGTGTCCGTCGCCACAGCCGCCAGGCATGGTTCACCGACAGATAGAGCGCATGCAGAAGGCCGAAGACCAGGAAGGTTATGCCGCTGCCATGCCAGATTCCCGCCAAGGTCACGGTTACGAAAGTCGGCAACAATACCATGGTGGCGAAACCGCCAACGCTTGCCTGCGCCCGCCGGTGCACTGACTGGCCCCGGGCCACCCGGCGCCGCGTCATCCGCAACGCGATGGGATTATAGAGATACAGCGTAATGTAGCGCGTCAGCGTCATGTGCCAGCGCTGCCAGTAGTCGATCACGCTCTGCGCCTTGTAGGGCGAGTTGAAGTTGGCCGGGAAGCGCAGATTGAACATGCGGGCGATGCCGATCGCCATGTCGGAATAGCCGGAGAAGTCGAAATAGAGTTGCAATGAATACGCCAGCGCCGTCCCCCAGGCGCCGACCAGCCCCAGCGTGTCCGGATGGGCGAAGCCGGCTTGCACATACGGCGCCAATGGATCAGCGAGCAGGCATTTCTTCAGCATGCCGATCAGGAAGATCGCCGATCCCGCGGCGATGTTCGCGGCCGATGCCCGATAGGTCTGTCGCGCCGCGAACTGCGGCATGATCTCCCGGTTGTGCAGGATCGGTCCGGCGATCAAATGCGGAAAGAACACCACGAACAGCGCGTAGCTGAGGAATCCGCGCTCACGCGCCAGCCCCTGCCGGCAGTCGATCAGGAAGCCGATCTGGGTGAAGGTGAAGAAGCTGATCCCCAGCGGAAGGTCCGGGGATGCGAACGCCACGCCGACCACGCCCAGCAGGGCGGCCAGATATTTGAAATAGACCAGCGCCAGCAGGTTCGCCCCGATGCCGGCTGCCAGCACCCATCCCTGGAGCGGCCCGCTGATCGCAACGATGGTCCGGGCGAGCGCAAAATTGAGGCCGAGTGAAATCAGCAGCACCGGCAGGAAGGCCAGCTTCCACCAGCCGTAAAACAGCAGCGAGGCAGCGATCAGCCAGATCGCCCCGGCGCTGCGGCCGAATCGCGCCGCCAGAAAGAATCCCAGCAGCGCCAGCGGCAGGAAGCCCAGAAACGCGTACGAGTTGAACAGCAAGGCTGGCTCAGACGCCGCGCTTGGCCTCGATCAGCCTGAGCAAGTCGCCGATCCGTTGCAGGTCCTCCAGTTCCGCCGTCTGGAAAGTGATGCCGAGCCGGCACTCCGTCTCCACCAGCAGGGCGATATGCGTCATTGAATCCCAGCCCGGAACGTCGTCCGCGGTGGTGTCCTCGGTCAGGGTCAGCTCCGGCTCGTCAAGGACCAGCCGAAAAATGTCGGTCAGCTCGTCCAGCAGACGGCGTTCCACGAGCACGGAAGGAGCTGGCGGCATGAGAAGACCCCGCAGGCGATCACCGGAGCAGGAAACGCCAGACTTCCTACTTAACCGCTAACCGCCGGGTGCTGTTGGCGCGCGGCAGCGGCTCTGTCCGATCGCCCCCGACCGCGCGTCAGGCGTGACCGGCCGAGTCCGACAGCAGCAGCGGATCGATCTTCAGCGTCTGAAACGCGCGGCGCCACTTGGTGTCATGGCCGTCACCGAACACCAGGCTTTCCTCGGCCGGCACGGAGAGCCAGGCATTCTGCTCGAACTCGGCTTCGAGCTGACCAGGGCCCCATCCAGCGTAGCCGAGCGCCAGAATTCCTTCGCGCGGCCCACCGCCCTCGGCGATCGCTTTCAGGACGTCGAGGCTGGCGGTCAGGGCCAGCCTTTCGTTGACCTTCAGGCTGCCCTCGCCGGTCCAGTCGGCGGTGTGCAGGACGAAACCGCGACCGTTGTCCACGGGGCCGCCGGCGCATAGCCGAATACGCCGAGCGGGGGGCACCGGCGCAATCTCGAGCTGGCGCAGCAGTTCGTCGAAGCTCGGCCTGCTGATCGGGCGGTTCACCACCAGTCCCATGGCGCCCTCCTGCGTGTGCGCGCACACGTAGATCACGCTCTGGGCAAAGCGCGGATCGGCCATCACCGGCATGGCAATAAGTAACTGTCCGGTGAGGAACTGATCGGGAGCCGGTGCGGGGGGTGCTGCCTTGCGCGCCATGTTGTTCATCTGGGTTTGGCCCGTGCAGCCTGCAAGCCGGCGTGACTTACCGGTCGGCTGGGGTTAGGAAAGCAGCCTCTGACACGCACCACGAGGAGTGAGGCAGACCATGACAATCAAGGTCGGTGATACGATTCCGTCCATGAAGCTGATGATGGCCACGGCCGACGGGCCGAAGGAGACTTCCACCGACGAGATATTCAAGGGCAAGAAGGTGGTGCTGTTCGCGGTGCCCGGCGCTTTCACCCCGACATGCAGCGCGAAGCACCTGCCCGGCTTCGTGGAGAACGCCGACGCGATCAGGGCGAAAGGGGTGGATACGATCGCCTGCATCGCGGTCAACGACGCGTTCGTGATGGGGGCCTGGGGCAAGCAGCAGGGCTGCGACAGCAGGGTTGTGATGCTGGCTGACGGATCGGCCGCCTTCACGAAGGCGATGGGGCTGGAGCTGGACCTGGTCGGCCGCGGGATGGGGGTGCGCAGCCAGCGCTACGCTCTGGTCGCCGACAACGGCAAGGTGACCCACCTGGCGGTCGAGCAAGCTGGCGGTTTCGATGTCAGCAAGGCCGAGTCGATCCTGGCGAAACTCTGATAGCTGACGGTGTCGTGGCCGGGGACGCCCCGGCCACCGACGCGTTTCGTCATTCCCGCGCCTCTTTCGTCATTCCCGCGAAGGCGGGAATCCAGGCACCCCCCGGAATTTCGTGGGCTCTCCCTCTGGATGCGCGCCTTCGCGGGCATCGTGGGTGACGGATTTTCGGGCATGACGGATCGGGCGTCTATCCAGGCCGCCGATTTACCGGTCAGGTGGCGACCTGCATCTCTCCCAGATAGGCTTCGCGGATCATCGGGTTCTGTCGCAGCTCCGAAGCACTTCCCGACAGCACAACCTGCCCGGTCTGCAGCACATAGGCCCGGTGCGCGATGGAGAGCGCCATGTTGGCGTTCTGCTCCACCATGAACAGTGTCGTGCCCTGGCGGTTGATCTCCTGGATGATGTCGAACACCTGCTCCACGTAGATGGGCGACAGCCCCATGGAGGGCTCGTCCATGCAGAGCAGGCGGGGCCGCGCCATCAGCGCACGCCCCATTGCGACCATCTGCTGCTCGCCGCCCGAGAGGGTGCCGGCAATCTGGTTGCGCCGTTCCTTCACCCTGGGAAACAGCGAATAGACACGTTCCAGGTCCTCGTCGAACTCGGCGCCGCGCTTGCGCAGATAGGCGCCCATCTCCAGGTTCTCGAACACGGTCATGCGCGGGAACAGGCGCCGCGCCTCCAGCACCGGGGCGATGCCGCGTTTCACGCGTTCGGCGGTCGCCAGGCGTTCGATGTGTTGCCCGTCGAATATGACTGACCCGCGGGTCGGCCGCACCACTCCCATGATCGTCTTCATGGTGGTGGATTTGCCGGAGGCATTGCCGCCCAGCAGGCACACGATCTCGCCCTTGCCGATCGTGTAGTTGACCTGTTTCAGCACATGCAGGTCGCCGTAGTAGGTATCGACGTCCTTGAACTCAAGCAACATTGGCAGCCCCCACGGCTTCGCCCGCATGGGCAGCCTGCACGTTGCGGCCGAGATAGGCGCGCAGCACTTCCTCGTTCCGGCGAACTTCGTCGGGCCGCCCCTGGGCGATCACCTCGCCATGATCCAGCACGTAGACCGTGTCGGCCAGCGTCGTGACCACGTCCAGCTTGTGCTCGATCAGCAGCACGGTCAGCCCGAGCTTCTTGAGGCCCCGGATCTGCTCCGCCAGCTCCAGCGTTTCGGCCGGGTTCATGCCCGCCGTCGGCTCGTCCAGCAACAGCAGCCGCGGACGTGACGCCAACGCCCGAGCGATCTCGGTTCGCCGGCGATTTGCATACGATAGTCCGCTGACGGCCTGATTGGCGCGTGGCACCAGGCGGTTGCCGAAGATCGACAGGATCTCCATCGCCCAGTCGGCTGCCGCCAGTTCTTCCGCCCGCGTTCCGGGCGGCCGGATCACTGCCGCGAACGGACCGGTACGCAGGCGTGCGTGCTCTCCGATCAGCAGGTTCTGCAACACTGTCAGGTTGGGGAACAAACGGATGTTCTGGAATGTCCGGGCAATCCCTTTACTGAGAATTCTGATAGTCCGGAAGCCCCAGTATCTCCTCGCCATGAAAGCGGATGCTGCCGTTATCGGCCGGAACCAGCGCAGTGATCGCATTGAACAGCGTCGATTTGCCGGACCCGTTGGGGCCGATGACGGCCACGACACCGCCCGCCGGCACGTCGATATCCACCGCGTTCAACGCCACCAGTCCACCGAACTTCACCGTGACCCTTCTGATCTCCAGGGCCAGCGCTCCGGTGCGCGCCTCCCCGCCCAAACCCGAGAGCTTGAGCTCCTCAAACCCGCCCAGGCGCACCTGGGCGTTCTGTTGTTCGAACGTCAGCGCCTCGCTCGGCTTATAGGCCGGGATCAGCCCCTGGCGCCGGAATAGCATCATGAACACCAGGATGATGCCGAAGATCAGCTCGATCGACGGCACCAGGTCGACATGCGCCAGCCAGTTGCTGCCGATCAACAGGCCGAGGGAGTTCAGCCAGCCGGTCAGATCCTCCAGCCACCAGGATTGCAGAAGCTGCAGGACGAACGCGCCCACCACGGCGCCCCAGATGCTGCCGATCCCGCCGAACACGATCATCACCAGGATCATGACGGAGACCGGGAAGCCGAACATTTCCGGCGTCGCGGTTTGCAGCTTCGCGACGTAGAACACGCCGGTCATGCCGGCAAAGGCGGCGCCGATCGCGAACGCCAGCAGCTTGTAGTTGGTGCGGTTCACGCCCATTGCGCCGGCCGCGATCTCATCCTCCCGGATTGCCATCCAGGCACGACCCACACGCGAATCCCGCAACCGGGTACTGACGAATACCAGCAGCGCGACCATGGCGATCGAGACATAATAATACGGCGTCGCGTTGACACCGAAGCTCCAGCCGAACAGGTGCGGCGCGGCGACGCCATTCAGGCCGGCGGCGCCATTGGTCAGGTCGGACCAGTTGCGCACCACGATCGGCACGATCTCGCCGAATCCCAACGTAACGATCGCCAGATAATCGCCGCGCAGGCGCAGGGTCGGCAGCCCGAAGGCAACGCCGCAACCGGCGGCAAGCGCGGCGGCGAAGGGCAGCGCAAGCCAGAACGACAGGGTGAAATGCACCACCATGGCGGTGCCGTCGCCGGGGATTTGCGCGACGAGCCCAACATACCGGAATGGCTCCCAGAATGGGGTCCAGGGCGGCTCAAGCTGGAATGAACTGAGCACGCCGTACGCATAGGCGCCGATCGCGAAGAACGCCGCATAGCCAAGATCGAGCAGCCCGGCAAAGCCGACCACGATGTTCAGACCCAGCGCCAGCGTCGCATAGGCCGCAGCGTTGGCCATCGCATCGATATCGGCGTCGTTGCTGTGGTAGACCGGGAACAACAGCGCGGCGAACAGCACCAGCCAGATCAGGATCCGCTGGCGCCAAATGGGCGGGATCGCGACGAAGGGACGCGCCAGGCGCGAAACCGCACCTCGTCCCGTCTCTTGTCCCGTTTGGGCGGACACAGGCATTGCGTTCGCCTCCGCTACGACTTGCTGGGAGCCATGCGGCCGAACAGGCCGGCCGGCTTGAACACCAGCACCAGCACCAGGATGGAGAAGATGATCACGTCGGCCCAGGCAGCGGCGATGAACTGTCCGGCATAGGCCTCGACCAGGCCGATGATGACGCCGCCCACCATCGCCCCCGGCACGTTGCCGATGCCGCCCAGCACGGCGGCGGTAAAGGCCCGCAGCCCGGCGGTGAAGCCGATGATGAAGCTGGTGAAGTTGTAGTAGAGGCCGAAGATCATGCCGCCCGCCCCGGCCAGCGCCGAGCCGAGAAAGAAGGCCATGATGATCACCTTATCGACTTCCACGCCCATCATCCGCGCCGCTTCGGCATCCTGGGCGGTGGCGCGCATCGCCTTGCCCATCTTGCTGCGTTGCACGAAGGCCCAAAGTCCGGCCATCAGCACGACGGCAACTATCCAGATGAGCAGCACCCGCATATCGAGCACGGCGCCACGGATCTGAAATTTTATTGGCGGCAGAGGGTTGGGGAAGTTCTTCGAATCCGCTCCCACGGTCAGCAGCACGACGTTGAACAGGATGTAGGAGACCCCGATCGTGGTGATCATTGCGGCCGGGCCCTTGACGTTGCGCAACGGGCGCAACGACAGCCGCTCGATCGCCACGCCGAGGCCACCGGAAAATACCATCGTGACTATGAACGCCGCCACCAGCACACCCACCAGGGGCAGTCCGGTCAGAATAACGCTCTGACCGGACAGGCCGAAGGACTGCAAGGTGAACATGGCGACAAAGGAGCCGATCATGAACACGTTGAAATGGGCGAAATTGATCAGCTCCAGGATGCCATAGACAAGGGTGAACCCGAGCGCCAACAACGCGTACATGGCGCCCAGGCTCAGTCCGTTGATCGTCTGCTGCAGCAGCAGGTCGGAGAATGTCATCGGTGCGCGATCAGCTCTGCGGCGCCGACGCGATGTATTGGTATTGATGTGCCATGTCGTCCAGTTTGTGTGTCGTGTCCTGCTTGATCTGGAACACGCTGACGGTGTGGTCCAGCAGATCTCCATTCGCATCGAACGCAACCACACCCTGGATGGTCGGTGTCTTGGCAGTCTGAATGGCGTCCCGCACCGCGTCCCGCGTGACCGGCTTGCCGCTGGCGGCGACGCGCCTGATGGCGTCGATGACCACCAGCCCTGCGTCATACGCGGTAATCGCATAATCGCCCGGCGCCTCGCCGAACTTGCCGGTATAGTCCTTCACGAACTCCGCCGCCTTGGTATCGCCGGCGAGGTGCGGCGAGGCGATGGTTGCGTACCAGCCCTCGACCGCCGGGAACCCGGCACCGCTGAGGAAGGACGCGCCATAGACCCCGTCGCCGCCCGCCTTGATTGCTTTCGGCATGATATCATAGGCCTGCTTGGCCAGCTTGACCCCGGCTTGGCCGACGCCGCCGTAATAGATTGCATCCGGGTTGAGCGACTTGATCTTGGTCAGCACTGCGTTGTAGTCGGCCGCTTTCGGGTCGAGACGATCGCGACCCAGGACCTTCATGCCCTTGGCCGTAGCCTGCTGCTGAAACGCGTCCGCCATGCCCACGCCGTAGGCGCCGCTGTCGTCCAGCACGTACACCGACTTCGCGCCGAGCTTCTCGGCCATGAAGTTCGCCATGTTCGGACCCTGGAACGCATCGGTGGTTACCGTGCGGAAGTAAATCGCCTTGCCGGCGGGCCGGAACTGGTCGGCGAATTTCGGGTTGGTGATGTCGGGATTGGTCGAGGAGGGCGTAATGATGGCCAGATCCCCTTCGCTCAGGATCGGCGCCATCGCCTTGCCGGCACCGCTCATTTGCGGGCCGATCGCCGCCATCACCTGCGGGTCGGCCACCATCCTGCGGGCGTTGGTCGCGGCCTGTGCGGGATCGTACTGGCCGGCGGTCGCGGTGCCGTCGTCCATGACATCCATCACGATCTGATAGCCCGGTACCCCGTTTCCTTGGTTCGCGGCCTCGAACGCCATGGCGATGCCGTTCTTGACGCGCACGGCGTCCTCGGCGTCGGCCCCGGTCAGCGACAGGTCGATGCCGACCTTTACCACCTTATCAGCCGCATAGGCCCTGATACCTGTCCCGCCCAGCGCTGCCGCGGCGGTTACGGACGCGACGAGGCGCCCTGCGGTCCGACGTGTAATCATCCCTGAAACCCCTTTGTTGTCGTTGCTTCTATCCAGTCATGGTGGCTAGCAAGGCACGTGCCATGAGTTCACGTGATTTTCTATCCCATGCCCTGCGGCCACCCGCTACATTGAACAGAAGTCTCGTTTCGAGGGAAGCCCCCATCAATCGGGGCGGGCGGCTCTTCCTGTCAGCAAGCGCACCGCCTGGCGAAGCCGCAGCAGGCCGCCGCGGATCTCGCCACGGGCACACAGGGCTCGCCCCTCGATCACCAGTTCGATCGTGCGCCGGGCGGGCACGGGGTGCAGGGCGGCAAGCTCATGCGCCCGCTGGCTCAACTGGTTGCAATATGCCTCGGTGTCGCTGGTGATCGCGGCCGGCGGTGCCTGCGCGCCGCCCAGCAGCCCGGCCGAAATGGCCACCCCGGCTGCGGCCAGGCTGACCAGCACCGTGGCGCGCGTAACGAGCATCATGGCACAACTCTACCGCGAGAACGGTGACCCGCCCGTGGGGCCGACGTGACAAGGGCTTAAACTCCCTTGGGCCATATACCGGACCGCAATGAGGGTGACCCAGCTTCATCATTCCCGCGAAAGCGGGAATCCAGCCAAACCCCCGGAGTTTCGTGGTCTCTTGCCTGGATTCCCGCTTTCGCAGGAATGACGAAGCTATTCGCGGGGCATGACGGATCTTTCGCGGGCGTGACGGAATCTAGAGTCCGCGCGGGTTGGTATTAAAACTCCCTTGGCCCTTAAATTCCTTCGGCTGCACTGCTTCTTCCGGCACCGGAAGCAACATCGAGGCGACCAGGCCGGGGTTGCCATCGCCGAGCCGCAGCTCGCCACCATGCAACTGCGCCACCGCCTGCACCAACGCCAACCCGAGCCCGGCACCCGGCGTACTGCGGGCGGTCTCGCCCCGGAAGAACCGCTCGGTGGCGTGGCCGCGATCGGTCGCCGGAATACCGGGGCCCTGATCGGATACGATGATGCTCGGCCCCTTGCCGCCGGCGATCGCCCGCAGCGCGACCGTCCCGCCCACGGGCGAGAATTTCACCGCGTTGTCCACCAGGTTCGCCACCGCCTGCTGGATCAGCGCCCGGTCGCCATATGCCGGCAGGGTCGCGGGTACATCGACCGTAAGGCGGACGCCTTTTTCCTCCGCCACGGCGTCGTACAGCTCGGCCACCGATGCCAGCAACGGCGCGAGATCGAAGCGGGCGAAGGCGGAGCGCCGCGATCCCGCTTCTATTTCCGAGATGCGCAGCAGAGCCTGGAACACCGCCACGATGCCATCCAGATCGGCGATTGCCCGCTCGATCGCCCCATGCAGCTCCGCGGCGCTGTCGGAATGCAGAGTGGCATCTTCCAGCCGGGTGCGCGCGCGCGTGATCGGGGTGCGCAGGTCATGCGCGATTGCATTCGACACCTGCCGCACGCCATCCATCAGCCGGCCGATCCGGTCGAGCATGTCGTTGATCATTTCGGCGATCTGATCGAATTCGTCGCCACGGCCGGACAGCTTGACGCGCTGCGCGAAATCTCCCTTCGCGACGGCGGCCGCGGTGGCCGACACGTTCGACAAGGTGCGGCGGAACAGGCTGCGCACCACAATCCCGCCGGCGGTCGCCATGACCGCCACCACCAACATCGCCCACAGCAGCGCGCCGGTCAGCAAGTGCCGCAACTGTGCACGGTTGCGCACGTCCCGCCCGACCAGCAGATGATACCCGTTGGGCAAATCGTAGCGATGTACCCGCGCCAGGGAGCGGTTGCCGGCCCGTTGCACCTGCAACTCATACCAGCCGTCGCTGCGCTGAACCGGCGGCGGCCATTGGCCGAGATTTCCCGCCACCGGCGCCATCCGGTCATTCACCAGAAGATAGATCGCGTCATCATCGACGTTGCTGGCCAGGCGGTCCTGGATCGTCAGTATCAGGGCCGGCACACCGCCTTCTTCCCAGCGCTCGGCCAGGCTGCGGGCATCCAGCCGGATCGCGGTCTCCACCTGCCGGTTGAGCAGTCCGGCGGTGGCCCACCACAGGAACATCGCCAGCGCGCCAGCGCTGATCGCCAGCAGCCCGGTGTAGATGGCGGCGAACCGAACCGCCGCCGAATTGAGAAAGTACCACGCGTCGCCGACGATCCGGACCAGCCTGAGACTCCTTGCGGTCCGCGACTGCCGGCGACTGGTTCACGCCGCTTCAGGGCGGAGCATGTAACCGGCGTTTCGCACGGTGTGGATCAGCGGGCTTGCGAACGGCTTGTCCACCTTCTGCCGCAGCCGCGAGACGTGCACATCGATGACGTTGGTCTGCGGATCGAAATGGTAGTCCCACACGCCTTCCAGCAGCATGGTGCGTGTGACCACCTGGCCGGCGTGCCGCATCAGATATTCCAGCAAGCGAAATTCGCGCGGCTGCAGATCGATCTTCTGCCCGGCCCGTTTCACCTGCCGGGACAACAGGTCCATCTCCAGGTCGGCGACGGTCAGCTTGGTGACTGGCCCTTCCCCTTTGCCGCGACGCGCCAGCGCCTCCACGCGCGCGAGCAATTCCGAAAACGCGAACGGCTTCGTCAGATAATCATCGCCGCCCGCCTTCAATCCGCGCACCCGGTCGTCCACCTCGGCCAATGCCGAGAGGATCAGCACCGGGACGGCGTTTTGCTGCCCCCGCAGCGTTTCCAGCAGGCGCAGCCCGTCGATGCCGCCGGGCAGCATGCGATCGAGGATGACCGCGTCGAAGGCCTCGCTGGCCGCCATGAACAGGCCGTCGCGCCCATTATCCGCGTGTTCCACCACATGGCCAGCCTCGCGCAAGCCTCGCACGACGAAGCCCGCTACGTCCTTATCATCCTCGACCACCAGGATGCGCATGCGCTCTCCTTTCACTCCTTGCCGATACTCAATCCGACTGTTCCGGCGGACGACGCCCGACGGTAACCGGAATCGTCAGGTCCCGTCCGTCACGACGCACCCTTACCTGCACCGTCGTGCCCGGCGATTTCTCCGCCACCGCGCGAATAAGTCCGACGGTAGTCTCGATCGTATGGCCGTCCACCGCCAGAACCACGTCGCCGGCGTGCAAGCCGGCACGCAGCGCCGGACCGGTTGGCGCCACGCCGGCAATCGCTACCCCGCCACGGTGGCCAGTAGCAGATTCGAGATTTTCCACCGAAACGCCCAACCATCCGCGATCGATATGGCCCTGCGCCAATAGCTGCGCGACGGTGTGGCTGACAAGATTGCTGGGAATCGCGAAGCCGATGCCGACCGACCCACCGGATGGCGAAACGATCGCGGTGGTCATTCCGACCACCTGCCCGTCCAGATTGAATGCCGGTCCACCGGAATTGCCGGGATTGATCGGTGCGTCGAGCTGCAGGAACCGGTCGAACGGTCCTTCTCCAAGATCACGCCCCTCGGCGGAGACAATTCCCGCGGTGACCGAACCGCCCAGGCCGAACGGGTTGCCGGCGGCCAGAATCCAGTCGCCTACCTCGACCTTGCCGGAGTCGCCCCAGGTCACGGCCGGCAAAGCGTGATTGGCCTGGACTTTCACCACCGCGACGTCGGTCAGATCATCGGAGCCGATGACGCGCGCGGGCAGCTCGGTACCATCGGTCAGTGAAATGACGATCTGGCTGGCATGCCCGACGACGTGGTTGTTGGTGACGATGATGCCGCTCGGATCGATGATGAAGCCTGATCCGGCGCCGGTCACCTGCTCGCGCTGCGAGCCGAAACGCCGGCGGAACTCACGTCCAAGCGGGGTGTCGCGCAATTCGGGCGGGAGCTGTGCCATCATGTCGCCGCTGTTGACGGTCTCCGTGACGGCTATATTCACCACCGACGGCAGCACTTTCTTGACCAACGGCGCGAAGCTGTCCGGCGCGGCGCGCGCGTCCGCCAGGTGCGAGGCCGTCGTCGCGGTGCAGGCCGAGGCAAACAGGCCGAGCACCAGCACCAACCCCCTCGGGCGCAACCAAGCGCTTCCAGACATCATCGTGAACGAGTCCTTTCCGGCAGGAGATGGCATGGCGGCGGGAATGCAACAAGAATCGCCAGGTGACCGATTTGTCATTCGGAAACTCGTCCCCGGCCGATGAGCACCAATACAGGTGCGGCTCGCGCGGAGGGAAATCGATCGGGGTCGGCGCGGTGATCATTGTTTGAGGGGATTGACGCATTGATCTGCACGGCGCCGTGCGTGCCGGCAAACGATACGAGGGTGTTCTACCAGACCGCATTGGGGGTGATCCACGTTCGTCACTCCCGCGCATGTGGGAATCCAGGCAAACCCCGGAATTTCCTGGGCTTTCGGCTGAATTCCCACTTTCGCGGACATGACGGATCTTTTCGCGGGCACGACGGATCCAGCGTCTTCGTCCGCGCCGATTGGTATTACATATGAAATAAATCTCGGCAGCCCGCTCATGGGCGTCGGTCCTGATCTGGGGACCGGCACCGCTTTATTCGCACTGCAACGCCGCCACTCCTGGCAGTGTCTTGCCCTCGAGCCATTCCAGGAACGCACCGCCCGCCGTGGAAACGTAGCTCAGCTTTTCCAGCACGCCGGCATGATGCAGCGCCGCGACCGTATCGCCCCCGCCGGCCACGCTGCGCAGGCCGGCGGCGGTCGCGTCCGCCACCGCCCGCGCGAAGGCAACCGTGGCAACATCGAAGGGCGGCGTCTCGAACGCGCCAAGCGGACCGTTCCAGACCAGCGTCTTCATCGCGGCGAGCCGCTCGACCAGAGCGGCGGTGGTTGCCGGACCGACGTCGAGGATCATCATGTCGGGCGGAACCGCGCCGATGGAAACCGTCTGCGTCGCTACGCCAGGGTTCAATTCGCCGGCGACCACTGCGTCCTGGGGCAGGATGACATCGCATCCGGCGCCTTTGGCCTGCTCCAGGATAGCGAGCGCGGTGGCATGCATGTCGGCTTCCTGCAACGAACCTCCGACGGCCAGACCCTGCGCGGCCAGAAACGTGTTCGCCATGGCGCCACCGACCACCAGGACATCGACCCGCCGCAGCAGATTGCCGAGCAGTTCCAGCTTGGTGGAGACCTTGGCTCCCCCGACCACCGCCATGACCGGGCGGACCGGGTTACCCAGCGCGGCACCCAATGCTTCCAGCTCCGCCTGCATCAGCCGGCCGGCGTATGCCGGCAGCAGATGCGCCACGCCCTCGGTGCTGGCGTGGGCGCGATGGGCGGCCGAAAACGCGTCGTCGACGTAGATATCCGCAAGCTGCGCGAGCGCCGCCGCGAACGCCGGATCGTTGGCCTCCTCGCCCCGGTGGAAGCGGGTATTCTCAAGCACCAGCACATCGCCGTCGGCCATGCGGTCCACCGCCTGGTGCGCCGGTACGCCGATGCAATCCTCGGCGAAGCGGACGCGCTTGCCCAGCACCCCGCTAAGTGCAAGGGCTATCGGCGCGAGCGACATGTCCTGCACCCGCTTGCCCTTCGGCCGACCGAAATGGCTGCACAGCACGACCTTGGCGCCGTTCCCGGCGAGTTCCCGGATCGTGGGACACAGCCGCTCGATCCGGGTGAGATCGGTGATCTTTCCGTCGCGGACCGGAACATTCAGGTCGGCACGCAACAGCACGCGTTTGCCGGCAACGGCAACGTCATCGAGCGTGCGAAACGCCATGGCTGGTTACAGACTGCCGAACAGCGCGGCGGTGTCCGCCATGCGGTTCGAGAACCCCCATTCATTGTCGTACCAGCCCATTACCCGCACCAACTCGCCATCGACCACGGCGGTCTGCGTCGCGTCGAAGGTGCAGGAGGCAGGGTTGTGGTTGAAATCAATACTGACCAGCGGCACCGTGTTGTAGTCCAGGATCCCTTTCAGCTCCCCTTGCGAGGCGCGCTTCATCGCCGCGTTGACCTGATCCTTGGTGGCGCGTTGTTTCAGGTTGGCGTCCAGGGACACCAGCGAGACGTTGGGCGTGGGAATGCGAATTGCCGTGCCGTCGAGCTTGCCCTTCAGCTCCGGCAGGACCAACCCGACAGCGCGCGCGGCGCCGGTCGATGTGGGGATGGCCGAAACCGCGGCGGCCCGGGCCCGGTGCAGGTCCTTGTGCAGCGTATCCTGCAGCCGTTGGTCGCCGGTGTAGGCATGCACGGTGACCATGTAGCCGCGGAGTATACCGAAGCTCTCGTGCAGAACCTTCGCCATCGGGGCCAGACAATTGGTGGTGCAGGACGCGTTGGAGATCACCGTCATCTCGCGCGTGAGGGTCTTGTGATTGACGCCGAACACGATGGTGGCATCCACCCCGTCGGCCGGCGCCGAAACCACCACCTTGCGTGCGCCTGCCTTCAGCAGCGCCGAGGCAGCGTCCTTGCTGGTGAACAGCCCGGTGCATTCCATCGCGACATCGACGCCATTGTACGGCACCTTGAGAGGATCGCGTTCGGCGGAGACCTTGATCGGTCCCCATACGCGGCCGCCGTAGCGAACCGTTATCGAATCGCCGGAAACTTCCAACTGGCCGGGGAACCGGCCATGCACGCTGTCGTAGTGGAACAGGTGCGCATTCGTTTCGGCACTGCCGAGATCGTTGATCGCGACCGGCACGATATCGTCGCGCCCGCTCTCGATCATCGCCCGCAACACGAGGCGGCCGATTCGCCCGAACCCGTTGATCGCCACCCTCACGGACATCGCATGTTCCTTTGTATTGCAGAGGCGCGGTGCACGATGCGCCCGGGCATGAAATCATAGCAACCTTCCCGGCACGATCGAGAGATACCGGCCTATGGGAGCGCTGCCAAGACGTCACTTGTGCCGATCCCTGCTGCTATGTAACGTCCCTGCTCAGGATAAAGGGGCTTCCCGAAAGGGCGGTGCGCGGCGGAGCCGGCAGTACGCCGGCTGAGATTGGCCAATGGAACTATTATGCACGAGCGGGGCCGGACAGAAGGGCGAAGGCGGGTAAGAGCGGTGGTCGCCGGCGGCGTGCTGCTGCCGCGTCAGGCCCGCGACACCGGCACGTGCCATCGGGGCACGTGCCATCGGCTGGTACCGGGATCGGCCATTCAGTCCTCCGTCCATAAGCCATGAGCGCGAGCGCCAAGTCGGAGTGGCTGCAACGGGTGCTCGGGTTCACGTTTCGGTCCACACGGCCAGTTGCCACGAAACCGGGCGCCGCCGGGGGCTGGCAGGCCGCCCGCACTGCGTGGGAGGCTGCCAGCGGGACGGTGGATGGCCAGATCGCCGCCCTGCAGTCTGTATTGCGACGAAGCAACGATGATACGCTGGCGGAGATTGCTGAGTTCGGACTCAATGGCATCACCGGCAACTATAAAGTGCCGCTCGCGGCGGCATTGGTGGAGCTGGGTGCGGGCGGTCCCGCGGCCATGAAAAAGGCGGGGCCAAAGGCGGTGAAGATCATCAACGACTACCGCGCCTATCTTGAGACCAGCGAGAAAGTCCAGGTCTGCGACGCCAACCCGTTCGGCACGCCCGTTTCGATCCGGGCGACGCTCGGCGGGGCGCTGGCAGAGTTGGCGGCATCGCTTGAAGCCGGACTCCGTCGCTGACGAGATGATCAGGCGGCTGGGCCGCTGGGGAGACGGCCGAAATGAGCGGGAGTGTCAGCCTCGATCACTTTGTGAAGGTCCTCAGCGGAGGCCTCATTGTTACTGATGCCCTGCTCGCGATGCGCAACAGCAAGGTGCAGGAGGTGCAGGACGAGTTGTCTGCCGAAATCGGTCGCCTGACGAAGGTCGGTCTGCACAGCGGGGAGCTGTCCCACGTCGCCGACGAACTGGAAGAGGCGCGGCAGACCGCCATGCGCAGAGGCGATAATCGAGCGAAGGCGGACGCGCTGGAGCGGGTGAAGACGGCTGGTCGGACGGTCGTCGGCGATGCGCGCAAAAAAGTGGACCGCCACCTGGCCGATCAGCAATCGTACCTGGACAAGCAGCAAGCGGCGCGCGCGGCGATAGAAGCGGCGCAGGGCGCGGTGGAGCGGATCGACCACCAGCCGTCTCTAGAGCAGCTCGACGGGAAGCTGCGGGTGTTACAGCAGCTGTTCATCAAACTGAGCTCGACCGACGACGTCGATCTTTTGCAGAATCATGCGCGGGAACTCGAAAATTGCGCGCTGGAGGCGAGCAGGCTCGGCGCCGCTGCGGCGGGGGCGAAGCCCGCGGCCGGGCGTGGTGGCGCGTCGAAGCCACGCGGGGTCACCCTCGGCACGCGGGCGCCAGCCGACACTGCCCAACCCACTCAGCCACCGGCCACCGAAGCGAAACCGCCGCGCGGCATCGCTCTCGGCACGTCGACGCCGGCCGATGCTGCCACGCCCACGCGGCGCGGTACCTCCGTCGGCACGTCGACGCCGGCCGATGCTGCCCAGTCCAGCCAGCCACCCGCCACCAAAGCAAAACCGCCGCGCGGCATCGCTCTCGGCACGTCGACGCCGGCCGGCGCTGCCACGCCCACGCAGCGCGGTACCTCCGTCGGCACGTCGATGCCGGCCGATGCTGCCCAACCCACTCAGCCACCGACCACCGAAGCAAAACCGCCGCGCGGCATCGCTCTCGGCACGTCGACGCCGGCCGATGCTGCCCAGCCCAGCCAGCCACCCACCACAGAAGCAAAACCGCCGCGTGGTACCGCCGTCGGCACGTCGACGCCGGCCGACACTGCCATGCCCACGCAGCCCGCTCAGCCACCCGCCACTGAAGCAACACCGCCCGACGAAAGCATCCCTGGAACGGCAGCGCCGCCCGATGCAGCCACGCCCGCCCACCCACCCGCCGACATCGTTGCAACCCCCACCGACGTGACGGGCGCCCCAGCAAAGCCCCTCGCTCAGCAACTCCGCGACGATCCGAACGCGGCCAAGATGGAGCTGCTCAATCGCGGTATGGACAGGTCGAAGTTCGAGAGCAGGCATTTCGCTGCGTCTGCGCAAGCCGAGGCCGACAACGAAGATATCAGTAATCTCAGCGAGGGCGAAGTGGTTGCCTTATACTCATATACAACTGAAGATTATACAAACATGAATAGAGTCGAAATCAACAAGAGAAAGAAACCTGGAACAGAAATACCTATTGTCGACATAGACCCCGTTTCTGGGAAAACATGCGAGCAGAGGCCAGACGTGCTGGAGGTTCTTAACGAGGTCACCAAGATCGGACTTTCCAAGCTGCGCCCCCTGGGTGAAACTACGACCAGACGTGGCGAACGAGATTGGGATGGGTGGGAGGAGGTCTACGTCAAGGATCAGACCTTCAAGTGTCAGGGATTTTGGAGCACTACGACCGCCAAGCCATTCCCCGGCAAACTGCAAATCACCATTACTGGCCGTGGCGGGAAAAAGGTCTCGCATCTGTCACAATATGCCGCCGAGGATGAGGTCCTTTACCAACCCGACACAGAGTTCAGGGTCGTGGATCGGCAGGATGAACGCGATTCCGCTGGTGGCTTGACCCAATCCCTCATCGTTGTGGTTGAAGTGTAATGAGCGGCCCTTCGATTGACGACTCTGATCCGGTCAAGATCGCTCGAAAACTGCAGGTCTACGCGCATCTGCTGCCCCCGGCCTCGCCGACGATGACAGCGAAGATGCTGAGCGGCCAGCCCGATGCTGGCGCAGGCCGTGGCGGGGGCCGGGGCAAGGCGGATGCGCCGGCGGCTGTCGTGCCTGCTCTTCCGGGCCCAACATGGCCGGCGCTCGATCCGGCAGCGGCGCGCGATCGGGCAGTCGGCTGCCTGCTCGGGCTCGCGGTCGGTGACGCGATCGGCACAGCCGTCGAGTTCAAACCCCGCGACAGCTTCGCTCCGCTGACCGATATGGTCGGCGGCGGCCCCTTCGGCCTCGCCCCCGGCGAGTGGACCGACGACACGACCATGGCACTCTGTTTGGCCGAATCGCTGCTGGCCAAGGGCACGGTCGATCCGGCCGACCTGATGACCCGCTTCGCCGGCTGGCTGCAACGTGGCGAGAATACCGTGTCGGGTCGCTGCTTCGACATCGGCGCAACCACGCGTGCCGCCATCGAGTCGTTCATCGCTGACGGCAACCCGGCGGCGGGGAGCCACCACGCCAGCGCCGCCGGCAATGGTTCGTTGGTGCGGCTGGCACCGCTGGCGATCTTCGCGGCCGGCGACCGCGCACTCGCTGAACTTTTGGCCGGCAAACAGTCCCGCACCACCCACGCGGCGCTCGAGGTGATCGGTTCCTGCCGGCTGTTCACCGACATGCTGATCGACGCTCTGACGGGCGCCGACAAGGCAGGCGCCCTGCGCCAGCGCGTGATGGCGCTGGCGCCCAAGGTGCTGTTCATCTCGGCCGGCGAGTACAAAGACAAGACACGCGACCAGATCGGTTCCAGCGGCTATGTCGTGCATACGCTGGAGGCGGCGCTGTGGTCGGTGTGGCAGACCGATAATTTCCGCGACGCGGTGCTGACGGCCGCCAATCTCGGGGATGATGCGGACAGCGTGGGCGCCGTCGCCGGACAGCTGGCCGGGGCGCTTTATGGGGCAAAGGGAATTCCGGCCGATTGGCTGGCAAAGCTGGCGTGGCGCGATCGCATCGAAAAGCTCGCGAACGAGTTGTTCGACCGCAGTCGGGCTGGCCCTTGACGGTCAGCCCAGCCGCTTCTTCACCGCAGCCACGACAGCCTCTGACGTGATGCCGAAATTCTTGTACACGTCCTGCCAGGGACCGGACGCCCCATAGCTCGTCATTCCGATGAACACCCCGTCTGGCCGCAGCCAGCGCTCCCACCCGAACGGCGAAGCCGCTTCAATTCCGATCCGCGGGGCACCACCCAGGACCTCGGCCCGGTATTCTTCGGTCTGCTGGGCGAACAGTTCCCAGCACGGCAGCGAGACGACGGCGACCGTGATCCCGTCCTTCCCCAGCATGTCACGCGCTTCCATCGCAATCGCGACCTCGGTGCCGGTGCCGATCACGGTTGCCTGGCGCGGCCCCTCGGCTTCGGCGATCACGTAGCCGCCGCGCGCGCAGCGATTCTCGGTGACGTCGGTGCGCATCGCCGGTACCGCCTGGCGGCTGAGGACCAGCAGGCTCGGCCCGTCGGTGCGGCGGATTGCCAGTTCCCAGCACTCGGCGGTCTCCATGGCATCGCCGGGGCGGAACACGTTCACGTTCGGCATCGCCCGCAGGCTGGCGAGATGCTCGACCGGCTGGTGCGTCGGCCCGTCTTCCCCGAGCCCAATCGAATCATGCGTCAGCACGTGGATCACTCGCTGGCGCATGATGGCACCGAGGCGAATCGCTGGACGCATGTAGTCGGTGAAGACGAAGAACGTGCCGGTGTACGGGATCAGTCCGCCATGCACGGCCATGCCGTTGGCCGCGGCGGCCATCCCGTGCTCGCGGATGCCATAATGGATATAGCGGCCGGAATAGTTGCCGGGCGTGACCGTGCCCATCGACTTCACGAAGGTCAGGTTCGAGCCGGTGAGGTCGGCGGAGCCTCCGACCAGTTCGGGCGTGGCCGGCACCAGTGCGTCCAGCACCTTCTGGCTGGCCGCGCGGGTGGCGAGTTTCGGCTTGGTCTCGGCAATGTCCTGCTTCAGCGCGGCGACGGCTTCGTGCCAGGTCTCCGGCAGCTTGCCGGCAGTCGCGCGTTCGAAATCCGCCCGCAGATTGTGGCGCGCCAGGCGCTTCAGCCAGGCCCGGCGCGCGCCCGCGCCGCGCTGGCCGGCTTGGCGCCACCGCTCGATCAGGTCGTCCGGCACGGTGAAAGCTGGTTCGTGCCAGCCGAGCGCCTGTTTCGCGCCGGCGGCTTCCTTGGCGCCCAGCGCAGAGCCGTGCACCGCCGAGGTGCCCGCCTTGGTCGGCGCGCCCAGGCCGATGATCGTGCGGCAGGCGATCAGCGTCGGCTTCTTCGAGCGGACCGCGAAGGACAGGGCCGCCGCGATCTGCGCCGGATCGTGCCCATCGACTTCCTTGGTGGCCCACCCTTCGGCGGCAAACCGCTTCAGCGTGTCCTCGCTGCGCGCCAGGGCGGTATCGCCGTCGATCGAGACGTGATTGTTGTCCCAGAGCCAGGTCAGCTTCTCCAGCCGCAGATGGCCGGCAATGCCGATCGCCTCGTGGCTGATCCCTTCCATCAGGTCGCCATCGGAGCAGATTACCCAAGTGCGGTGATCCACCAGGGATTTGCCGAACCGGGCGGCCAGCATGCGCTCGGCCAAGGCCATGCCGACGGACGTGCCGATCCCCTGCCCGAGCGGGCCGGTGGTGGTTTCGATGCCCGGCGCCTCGCCCAATTCCGGGTGCCCCGCGGCCGGCGAATGGAGCTGGCGGAAATGCCTGATATCATCAAGGCTTAATCCTTCCACCCCGCTCAGATAGAGCAGCGCGTAGAGCAGCATGGACCCGTGCCCGGCCGACAGCACGAAGCGGTCGCGGTCGGGCCAATGCGGGTCCGCGGCGTCGAATTTCAGGAACCGCGTCCATAGCACGGTGGCCACGTCCGCCATGCCCATCGGCATGCCCGGATGGCCGGAATTGGCGGCTTCCACGGCATCGATGGCCAGCGCGCGGATGGCATTGGCCATGCGCCACGCGGGGGTGGACGGGCGGGCGAGGATGACCGCCTGCTGGGCCAGGGCCGGATTGTCCCCATGAAGATCGACGACGTCCGCCATGAGACCTCCTGCTCGGTCGGACGGGTGATAAGGCACAGCCTGTGCATCGCGGCAAGGTGGGCGGTTGGGCGATCGCCGGAGATGGTGACACCATGTCTGCGCCATCGCCCGCTTTGAACCTCCAGAGTAGCTGGCGCCACCGCTTCCCGATACCGCTGACGACAGATGAGCTCGCGCGAAGGCTTTGGCCGTTGAGTTTTGTACCGATGGGTGGTACATAGATACGCAAACGGGGCCGCCGTATGATCGCGAGCTTTCGGGATGAATGGCTGGGCGCCTTCTTCGTCGAGGATATCCGCTCTCGGAACATCCCAGCCGATCTCGAAAGCCGCCTCTTTCGCAAGCTCCAGATGATCGACGACGCGACGACCGATCAGGACTTGCGCGTGCCGCCCAGCAATCATTTCGAGAAGCTGCGCGGCACCCTGGCGGGGTTCCATTCGATCCGCGTCAACCAGCAATGGCGGCTGGTGTTCCGATGGGACGGCCGCCGCGGTGAGGCGGAAGGCGTCTATCTCGACGACCACAGCTACAGGTGAAGCGAGGCGAACCATGCTGACGACGAAGCGCAAGCCGGCCACGGTCGGCGAGATTTTGGCGGAGGAGTTCATGCGGCCCCTCGGCTTGACCCAGGCGGCTCTTGCCGAGGCGATGGGCGTGCAGCGCAAACACGTCAACGAATTGTGCAACGACCGCCGGAACGTGACGGCGGCGACAGCCCTCATCCTGGCGCGCGTGTTCGGCAACAGCGCAGATTTCTGGCTGAACGTGCAGCGGCGCAGTGACCTGTGGGAAGCGATGCACAGTCCTAAAGAGCGGGAGCGGATCGAGCGCGCGCGTCCGCTCAGGGCCGCCTGATGCCCAGGATCGGCTACGCCCGGCGTTCGGATCTCTGTTCTGAAGTGGCGGATCGCCGGAGATGCCGGCCGGCTGGTGTTCATCGGGTCCCTTGCGCCGGGCGACCCCGGCATTTATAGACCGCGGCCGTTCCGCACGCGCCCGGGCCTGGAAGGGCATGCCCGGCCGTGACGCTCGCCTGTCTGGCGGGCTGCAATGATAAGGAGAATGAAATGCCCAAACTGAAGACCAAGTCGTCGGTCAAGAAGCGGTTCAAGATAACCGCGACCGGCAAGGTGAAGGCCGGCCCTGGCATGAAGCGCCATGGGCTTATCAACCGCACGCAGAAAGCCAAGCGTGCAAACCGGCGCATGCAGGTCCTCACGCCGATGGACGCGCGCACCGTGAAGCAGTGGGCGCCCTACGGGCTGGATTGAAGGAGCAATAGCGCCATGGCACGCGTCAAGCGGGGCACCACCACCCATGCCCGCCACAAGAAGGTCTTGCAACAATCGAAGGGCTTTTACGGCCGGACCTCGACCACCTATCGGGCGGCGCTGGAGCGGCTGGAGAAGTCGCTGCAATATGCCTATCGGGACCGCCGTAACCGCAAGCGCGACTTCCGTGGGTTATGGATCCAGCGCATCAACGCCGCCGTGCGCGAGCATGGCATGACCTATAGTCGTTTCATCGACGGGTTGAACAAGGCGGGGATCGAGATCGACCGGAAAGTGCTGGCCGCGATCGCCTATGACGACGCGGCGAGCTTCGCCGAAATCGTGAAGAAGGCACAGGCGGCGCTGGGATAGGGTCGTTCACCGGTCGGCGCGAGGGCGGGTCACACCGCGTCGTAGTCGATCGTCACGCGCGGCGTGACCGGGTGCGACTGGCAGGTGAGCACATAGCCGGCTTCCGTCTCCCACGGTTCCAGCGAGTAGTTCACGGTCATTTCCACCCGACCTTCGAGCAATCGCGCGCGGCAGGTGCAGCACATGCCGCCCTTGCACGAATAGGGCAGGTTGAGTCCGGCGCGCAGACCGGCATCGATGATGGCTTCGCCGTCCGCCACCGGGAAACTGGTGCGGGTGCCCTCGAACACCACTGTTGCTTCCGCCGCGGCGGCGGGGGCGGCAACCTTCACCGACTGATCCGCTGGCGGACCCGCAGGGCGCCCGCCGACCCCCGGCGTGAACCGCTCCACATGCACCTGCAAGCGGCTCAGGCCGCCGTCGAGCAGCACTTTTTCCAGCCCCTCGATCATCGGCTGCGGGCCGCAAACGAATGCATGGGCGACCGGGCGCGGCACCATCGTTTGCATCAGCGCCGCGACCCGCCCAGCATCCAGGCGCCCGTTCAGCGCCGGGATATCCTGCCGCTCCCGCGACAGCACGTGGAACACCGAGAGGCGGGACAGATAGCGGTCCTTCAGGTCCTCCAGCACCTCGCGAAAGATGATCGAGCCCACCGTGCGGTTGCCGTAGAACAGCAGGAATTCCCCGCTCTCCCGCGACAGCACCGTCTTCAGGATGGACATCACCGGCGTGATGCCGGAGCCGGCGGCGAAGCCGACCATCAGGCGGGTGGCGCCGGGCTCGATCGGCACGCCGAAGCGGCCGTCCGGCGTCATCACATCCAGCGCGTCGCCGGGATGGAGGTGGCGGTGCGCCCAGCGGGAGAAGGCGCCGTTGTCCAGCAGGCGGATCGCGACACGCAACTCGTTGTCGTCCAGACCGGAGCAGATCGAGTAGGAGCGCCGTAGTTCTTCACCATCCAGGACGGTCCTCAACGTGAGGTACTGGCCCGGCGAGAAGCGGTAGGCAGCCCGGAGCGGTTCGGGCACGGTAAAGGCGATGGACAGGCAGTCCGGTGTTTCACCGCGGATATCGGCGATGCGCAGGCGGTGAAAGCGTGGGCGGGGCATGCTCGGGTTGTGTCCTGCGTTTGCCGGGCACAAGCTTAGCGGCATGCGACAGGCGGTGCACCGGATCAGCGTCGATACGGCAGGGCGGACGTTTACCGACGTGACCGCGGCGCTCGGCGAATGGATCGCCGGCGAGGGGTTCGTGACCGGGCTGCTGACGGTGTGGTGCCGGCACACCTCCGCGAGCCTGGTGGTGCAGGAGAATACCGATCCGGATGTGCGGGCCGACCTGGAGGCGTTCTTCCGCCGGCTGGTGCCGGAAGGGGCGCTGTATCGGCACAGCGACGAAGGGCCGGACGACATGCCAGCGCATATCCGCGCGGCGCTGACGCTGACGCAGGTGTCGATTCCGATCGAGCATGGGCGGCTGGCGCTGGGCGCCTGGCAGGCGGTGTATTTGTTCGAGCATCGGGCGGCGCGGCACCGGCGGGAACTGGTCCTGCACCTGATCGGGGAATGATAACAGTCTGCAGTATGAAGCCGACTTGGCGGCCTGATGTGATACCCGACGAGTCAGTGTCCACGGCGGTTGGTCATGGCGAGGCCGACGATCAGGCAGCATCCGCTTGCTGAAACCGACCTGACAACCTGCCCGACGCGACCGAACGAGAGCATTCTCGTTCGATGTTGATCCACGTTGCGCCGCCCTTCATCTTATTATCGTTTGGTTCCCGTCTCCACCCGGAGCATTGCAATGAGTGCGGAGTCCGAGGGAGCTTCCATCTCGGATGGAAGGCACGCGTCCCAGGACGCACTCACATCGGAAGACCTCGATCGCGCGAGAGATCGCAGCCGCATCCTTGCCGCCCGGCGTGACGGTCGTGGTGGGGTACTGGTATGGCTGCTGCTTGGGCCGGGCGTCCTGGTCATGCTGGCCGAGAATGACGGCCCGAGCATGCTGTCCTATGCGGCCAGCGGCGCCACCTATGGGCTGGGTTTTTTCCTGCCCTTCATCGCCGTTACATTTGCCGCGGCTTACGTCATTCAGGAAATGACCATGCGGCTCGGCGCCGTGACCCATCGCGGTTATGGCGAGCTTATCTTCCAGCGTTTCGGACGCATCTGGGGCTGGCTCTCGATCGGCGACCTGGTGGTGGTCAATCTCGTTACGCTTATCACTGAAATCATCGCCATCCGGGTCGGGATGGGATTTTTCGGCATTTCCACCCCGGTCGCGGTTGGCTGCGCCGTGGCAACCGTGGCGCTGAGCGCCTGCGGCAGCCGCTATTCACGCTGGGAGCGTGTGGGCATGAGCCTGGCGCTGTTCAATCTCGTGTTTCTGGTTGTCGCGTTCATCGCGCGGCCAGCGCCCGGCGCCGTCGCTGCCGCGCTACTGACCTGGACGCCGCTTCCGCAGGGGACCGCGGAGGAGTTCCTTCTGGTGCTGGCGTCAAATGTGGGTGCCGCCGTTACGCCGTGGATGCTGTTTTTCCAGCAAAGCGCCTCGGTCGATAAAGGCCTGACGCGGCGCGATATCGCGCATGGGCGTGTGGATACGCTGATCGGCACGATACTTGCGGCGGTTGCGGGCTGCGCCGCCCTGGTCGCCACCACACCCCTGTTCACGCATCACATCGACACATCGAACCTCCAGGGAGGCGCCGGGTACGCCGAGGCCCTGCGTCCCCTGATCGGCGCCCCGGGAGCGGCGCTGTTCGCGCTCGGCCTGATTGAGGCGGGGGCGATCGCGATGCTGACGGTTTCCGCCAGCACCGCCTATGCGGTTGGCGAAATGGTCGGGGGAGTGGGGCACAGCTTCAACCGATCACTGAGCGAAGCGCCGCTGTTTCATGCCGTCAATATCGGCATGGCGGCCGTCGCCGGACTGATCGTGCTGATTCCCGGAGCGCCGCTGCTGGCGATTTCGTTGAATGCCAATCTGCTGGCGGCCGTGCTGATGCCGCCGGCGCTGGTATTCCTGCTGGTCCTGCTGAACGATCGCGAAATCATGGGGGCGCAGGCCAATTCATGGTACTCCAACCTGATTGGGAGTTTGATCACCGTGTTTGTGACCGTGGCAGGCACGACCTACGCGATCGTCGCTTTCCTGGGAACCTTCACCGGCACGGCCGGCTAGAGTAATATCAACTGGAGCGGTTTCACCTTGAGCGAAACCGCTCCGGGACGGGAGACGAGCCATGAACCATCCGGTGGACCCTCGGCCCGAAGATCATCCTGAGCCAGAACTGATCGAAGGGCTGGAGCCCGACCAGTTGGTCGCAACATCGTCCCGGCCGTTACCACCCCGTCAATTGAGTGTTGCCGCGAAGATCGGCTTTTGGACCCTGCGAGGGTTCGTGCTGCTGATCACTGCGCTCGTGGTTTATCGTTTTGTGGTCGGCCTCCGAGGACATTGACAAATCTCGAGTTGAGCGGCGTCGCGTTTACACAACCCTGCGTGAGCAGCAAGATCGACCGCATATGACGATCGAACGCATCCTGGCCGCTGCGGTCGCGCCGGTGGCACAGGCCATCGGCCGGCTGCCGGGCGCTGTTCTCGGCCTCGTTACCGAGGCCGGCGATCGTGCGGTGCATGTGCTCGGGCATGCCCAGCTCGTGCCCGAGCTGGTGCCGATGCAGCGCGACACGTGGTTCGATCTGGCCTCGCTCACCAAGGTGATCTTCACCAGCACGGCGATCCTGCGCCTGGTGGCGCAGGACAGGATCGGGCCGGATGATCCGCTGACCGTTGCGATTCCGGATTTGCGGCAATATGATCTCAGCGCGGCGGAGCGGCGGCTCACCTTCAGGCAATGCCTGTCGCACCAGACCCATCTTCCGGCGGTCGAGCCGCTCTACACCTACGGGCAGGATCCTGACACCTTGCGCGCCTTCATCCTGCAACGAGTGTGGCAGGTCGGTCCGCCGGTCTATTCGGATATCAATTTCATGCTGCTCGGGATTGCCATCGAACGGCTCACTGAACGACCGCTGGCGGATCAGCCGGTGGCGCCCGGGCTGACGTTCCGCCCGGACCCTGCCGCCTGCGCCGCCACCGAGCGCTGCACCTGGCGTGGACGCGTGCTGCGCGGGGAGGTGCATGACGAGAACGCGTTCGCGCTCGGCGGCGCGTCCGGCCATGCCGGGCTGTTCGGCACCATCGACGGCGTGCTCGACTTCGCGCTGGAGCTGTTGCGCGGCACGGAGCCGGCGCTGGCGCCGATGCGGACGCGACAATCGCCGACCCGCACGTTGGGGTGGGAGACGCGACATGCGGGCTGGTCGGGGGGTGACCTCTGTTCAGATGCAACGATCGGGCACACGGGATTCACCGGGACCGGGCTGTGGATCGATTTCGCGCGTGGGATTGCGTGGTCGCTGCTGACCAACCGCGTGCATCCGACGCGGCACAAGGAGACGGGAATCCAGGCTCTGCGCCGCGGCGTCGGCGACCTGATCGTGGGCGCATCGGCATGAGGGCGAGGCTGGGGATCGCGGTCGTTGCGCTGCTGCTGGCGGTGGCTGGCCAGGCGTGGGCTGCCGGCCCGATCGACGCCCTGCTGCGCGCGTATCCGGACGAACTGGCGGGTTTCGACGGTACCAACCTGATCTGGCGTGACGGCACGCGCATGCCGGTCAGCGATGGCCACCCGGGGGAAAGCGTCGAGGAAATGATCCGCCACGGATCGATCCTGGATCAGTTTCGCTTTTCCTATCCGGCGGGCGCGCCCCTGCTGCTCCCGACCCAGGATCCCGGGCGCATCCGCAACCGCGCCTTCTTCGACAAGATGTATGGGGACTGCCGGGCCGGGGAGGTGGTGCCCAAACTGGTCCCTGTCGTGTGGCTGCCGCGCAGTTGGGGGCACACCGTCCGGTTCACTTCGGTCAACCGGGCGGACCAGCAGTTGGCAGCGGTTTCACGGGAACTGGACGAACTGCCGGCGGCGGACAAGAAATTCCTGTATCCGGTCGGCGGCACCTATAATTGCCGTGGCGTGGCCGATACCGGGCAGACCAGCATGCACGGCTGGGGCGCCGCGATCGACATCAACGTTGCCCAGTCGGATTACTGGTTATGGCAGGCCAGCAGCAACGGCGGCGTGCCGATATACCGGGATCGGATCCCGCCTGAGATCGTGGCGGTGTTCGAGCGTCATGGTTTCATCTGGGGCGGACGCTGGCTGCATTTCGACACGATGCATTTCGAGTACCGGCCGGAGCTGTTGGACGCCAGTGCCGCGGGCAAATAGTCTCACTGGGCAGGCGCCTTGAACCGGCTTCCCCGGTTTCCATGGCATCGAGCGTCCGCCTCTTACCGGAGCTTCATGAACCACGTCGCCGGGACCTGAGGTCAGTCCTGAAGCTGGTATCGGGCGGCATCCTCTGCCCGGGAACGCACGCGCGAGCGTAACTTGCATCAGATCGCATTGGGGTGACCTACGTTCGTCATCCCCGTTCCCCGTCATTCCGGCGAAAAGGCGGGAATCCAGGCAACGCCTCGGAATTGCGCGGGCCTGGATGCCCGCTTTCGCGGGTTGGCATTAATGCTGATCGGGCCTCGTGGGGATTACGGGGCGGCAAGTAACTACCTATGGTTGCAAATAATCTGTTATACAACCGATTTTTCCCGTTGCGTTTCCGCATTTTGTGGCGTAATTCTTGTCACAATGTAATGCGGTGCAGGATCAGTTTGACGCTCGGTCTTGCGAGCAACGAGGCACGGAGGACATCTTCCATGAAACTATCAACGGCACTTCTGGCCACGGCTGCTGCTCTCTTCACAGTGGTGGGCGGAGCCAACGCGGCGGTGATCGATCTGAATTTCGAAGGGATCAACGCGACTTATCCGTCAACGAACTATGCGGAGATTCTCAACTTCTATAATGGCGGCACCAGCAATCAGGGCACGTCGGGCACGAATTACGGGATCAGCTTTCCCAGCAATGCTCTGGCGATCTGCCTGAACACGCCAGGGAATGGCTGCTCGAACACCTCACGCGGTGGGCTGGGCGATCCCAACTCCCAGAAGGGTGCGCTATTCTTCCTGAGCGGAGCGACCACCTTCCTGGATGATCCCGCCGGCTTCACCAAAGGGTTCTCGTTCAACTACGTCGCAATCAACGAAGGCGGAAGCGTTGACGTATTCAGCGGCCTGGACGGCACCGGCACCCTGCTCGCGACCCTTAATCTGCCAACGACACCGAGCGAATGCTCCGATGTCTATGCCGCCTCATTTTGCCCGTTCTTTGCCGCCGGTGTAACATTCGCTGGGACAGCGCAATCGATCGGCTTCAATGGCGTGGCAAATCAGATCGTGTTTGACGACGTGACGTTTGGCAGCTCAACTCCAGGGGTGCCGGAGCCGACAACGCTGGCAATCCTGGGTGCCGGCCTGGTTGGCCTCGGCGTCGCGCGTCGCAAGTTCCGCTGACCACATAACGCGGGCCGGAATTCCGGCCTGATCTTCGATGCGGGCATGCGTGATACCACGCATGCCCGCTGACGTTCGGGGGGACAAACATCGCGGCCTGGAATGGCAGACCGCATTGAGCGTGACCTATGTTCGTCATTCCCGTTCCCCTTTCGTCATTCCCGCTCCCTTTCGTTGTTCCCGCGCCCTTTCGTCGTTCCCGCGAAAGCGGGAATCCAGTCAAACTCTCGGAATTTCGCGGGCTCTCGCGTGGATGCCCGCCTTCGCGGGCATGACGGAATCTTTCGCGGGCTTGACGGATCTTGCGGGCATGACGGATCTTCAGAGTCTTCGTCCTCGCCGGTTGCTATAGCCTGCGGCCGTCGACCTCCTGATCCACCAGCAGCATCACCGCGTGCAGCGGCACGTCACCGGTCGGCGCAATCACTTCGGCAGCACCTCGACCTCGACGTGCGGAGCGCCGGGTCCGCGCAGCAAGTCGGCGGATGGCGGTCCCCGCAGCACGTCGCCCGGCGGTCCGTGCAGAATGTCGCGCGGCGGCGGCGGAGCATCGTCGCAGGCATAATCGCCCGGCGCGCCGATCGGCACATTGATGTAAGCCTGACCCGTCACGCCGCTGGGCACGCCGGGCCGGCCCGCAAGATCGAGCGACAGGGGCAGCGAGGGCCCGTCGGCGGGCGGCGGCGGGCAGTCGGCGGGTTGCGCTGCTACCTGCCCGGCGGCCAATAGCAGCAACACGGACATCAGCAATGTGCGCATGCCGCCCAGCATGCGCACGCATCGGTTAATAGCGGATTGGCCGTGCCAGGCTGGCCAGCAGCGCCGGGATGAACACCAGGCTCGCCAGCAGCGTGCAGCCCAGGCTGATCAGCAGCAGTTCCCCCATGCTCGCCGTGCCCGGGTGGTGCGACAGCGCCAACGAGCCGAACGCCGTGCTGGTGGTCAGGGCGGAGAACACGATCGCCCGCGCCGTCGCCGATCCCAGCAGCCGGGTCCGCCCGGCACGCCAGTTCATGACGAAATAGATATTGAACGCGACGCCCACCCCCAGCAGCAGCGGCAGGGCGATGATGTTGGCGTAGTTCAGCGGCAGCGGCAGCAGCACCGCCACCAGCAGCGTCATCAGCCCGGACAGCACCAGCGGCGCCAGCACCAGAGCCACGTCCCGCAGCCGGCGCAGCGCGAGGAACAGAATCACCGCGATCGCCACGAACGCGTACAACGCGGCGGAGCGGAATGCGTGGACGATCGTCGCACTGGTCGCTTCGATCGTCACCGCCGGCCCGCCCGCGTCCGGCACCACCACGGTCACCTGCTTCACGAACTGCGACAGGCCGGCGCTCGTGGCGCTGACCGCCAGCTTCGGCAGCACCTGGATGCGGGCACGCCCATCCGGCAGCACCCAATCCCGCTTGATGTCCGGCGGCAGCGAGGCAACCGTCACCGTCCCGGCATTCAGGGAATCCCGCAACTGATCCAGCTCCTGCGGCAGGAACCGAGTCAGCGACGCATTGGTGGCCATCACCACGGCATCCGGCGCGGTGGTGAGCCGCTTCAAATCGGCCGCGATCCCCTGCAACGGATTGTCCGGCTTCAGCTTCGGCAGGGTCGGCGTGATCTGGTCCAGTGCCGCGCCGGCCGCCATGCGCAGCACCGCCGGCGTGACCGGCGTGCTGGAGGCGGGCGCGGTCAGCGTGGGTTCCAGGATGCCCTGTGCGTCCTGGATGATCGCCAGCTTCTTGTCCTGATCCGCCGGGACGAAGCTGTCGATGCTGCGCACGTTATCGACCGTGGACAGCGGGCGCAGCTTTGCGGCCAGTGCCGCGGCATCCGCCGCGCTCGGTGCCAGTATGTCGATCGTGTACGGATTGGTCAGCGGCGAATCCATGAGCGCGCGCAGGGTGCGCATCGCTTCGGTATGCTGGTTCTTGGTGTCCAGGGGGTTGGAATCGAACGTCAGCCCGGGCGATAGCGCCACGCCGGCAATCGCCACCACGCCGAACACCAGCAGGATCGGCCGGCGCCAGGCGGCCACCAGAGGATCGAGCGGAACCGCCCAGTGAAACCCGACCATGCCCGGCTCACCGGGTGGGCGGAACAGGGTGATGGCGGCCGGCAGGAAGGTGATTGTGCAAACGAAGGCAATCAGCATCCCAACGCCGGCGATCAGCCCCAGCTCCGCCACGCCCACGAAATCCGTCGGCACAAAGGCCAGGAAGCCGGCCGCGGTCGCCACCGCCGCGACCAGGATCTGCTCGCCGGTACGCGCCGCGGTCTGTCGAATGGCCTCACCGAAATCAGCAAATTCGTGCCGCCGCTCCCGGAAGCGGACGGAAAACTGGATGGCGAAATCCACCGCGATCCCGACGAACAGGATGCCGAACCCCACCGAGATCAGGTTCAGCGTGCCCACCGCGGCGGCGGCGAACAACAGCGTCAGCGAGAGACCCAGCACCAGGGTCAGCAGGATCGGCACGATCAGCCGCCAGGTCTTCACGGCCAGGAACAGCCACAGCGTGATCAGCACGATGCTGGCCACCAACCCGACCGCCACGCCCTCGGCCACGGAGGAGAATTCCTCGTCCGACAGCGCCACCTGCCCGGTGATCGCCAGGTGCGCCCGCCCGGATGCCACGAAGGGCAGCCCCGCAGCCACGGTCCGGACCGCCAGCGTCGCCTGGCCGCCCGGCTCCAGGGAGCCGTAATTGAGCCGCGGCTGGGCGAGCACGAAGCGGTACTTGCCCGCCAAATCCGTCAGTCCGCCGCCCAGCAGCGCCTGCCACGACAACGGCTGCGCGTGTCCGTCCAGCGCATTGCGCATTGCCGTGTCGAACCCGCGCAGGGCCGGAAAATAGGGCGACAGATCCACGTTGCCCTGGCTCGCCCCCATGCCGAGCAGCGCGAGCGCCGAAAACAGCCCGCGCGCCGAGGGATCAGCGACGAGTTGGCCCAGGAACGGTTGCGCCGCGATGGTCTGGTCCATCAGGGCCGAAAGCTGCGTGGGGTCCAGAAACAGCAAACCCTCCTTGCGGAAGAAGGGCGACGCGTCGGGGCGGGTGACGCTGGTGAAATGGGTTTTATCGGTCCGCAGCTTCGCGGCCAGGTCGGCCGCCGTCTGCTCGGCCTCTTCCGGTTCGGCGGCATCGATCGCGATCACCAGAAGATTGTCGAATTGCGGAAACTGCCGGTTGAACTCTTCGGCGGCCTGGCGCCAGCTCAGCCGGTTGGAAAACAGGCCCGAAGTGTCGGTCGTGACCCCGAGATGCCCGGCCGCGAACAGCAGCGACAGAGCGGTGCAGACCGCGCCGGCCAGTACGACAAGAAGGAACCGTTGGCGACACGCGTCAGCCACCCGGACAAGCAGGCGTTGGAGCGACATGGGGGGCGGTGATAGTCGGTCGCCTTCCGCCGGTCCATGCACCGCCGGGTGTCGGCCTGACATTTTAACCCTTCCGGCCGGCCGTCAGGATTTTCAAATAACGGAGACCGCCCATGCCGCCACGCACCCGACCACCGTTCCGCGCTGACCATGTCGGCAGCCTGCTGCGCCCGCGGCGGCTGATCGAGGCACGCGCCGCGCACAAGGCGGGCCGGTTGCCGGACGCCGAGCTGCGGGCGATCGAGGACGAGTGCATCGCCGCGGCGGTTGCCCGGCAGGAGGCGATCGGGTTGCGCGCCGCGACCGACGGGGAATATCGCCGGGCTTACTGGCATTACGATTTCGTGTCCGGGCTGGATGGCGTGGAAATTTACGAACCCGAGCAGAAGATCCAGTTCAAGGGCGCCACTCTGCCGCACGCGCTGCGGGTGACCGGGCCGATCCGTTACAGCCAGCCGGTGATGATCGACGATTTCCGGTTCCTCGCCGGCCAGGTGCGGTCGGCGCTGCCGAAGCAGACGATCCCTTCGCCGTCGGTGGTGCATTTCCGCGGCGGGCGGGGGGCGATCGATCGCGGCGCATATCCCGAGCTGGGTGGGTTCTTCCACGATCTGGGCGAGGCCTACCACAGCGCGGTGCAGGGCTTCGCGGCTGCCGGATGCCGCTATCTGCAGCTCGATGAGGTCTACATCGCCTATCTGTGCGATCCGGAACAAATCGCCGGACTGAAGGCGCGCGGCGAGCATGTGGACGATCTGCTGGACATCTATGCCGCCCTGATCAATCGCGCGATCGAGGGCCGGCCCGATGACATGACCATCAGCATGCATCTCTGCCGCGGCAATTTCCGCTCCACCTGGGTCGCCTCCGGCGGCTACGAGCCGGTCGCGGAGGTGCTGTTCAACAAGATCAACGCCGATGCTTATTTCATGGAATACGATACCGACCGGGCCGGCAGCTTCGAGCCGCTGCGCTTCGTTCCGCGCGGCGGCAAGCTGGTGGTGCTTGGCCTGGTCACCAGCAAGTCCGGCGCGTTGGAGAGCAAGGACGCGCTGAAGCGCCGGATCGAAGCGGCCAGCCGATACTTGCCGCTGGAGCAGCTTGCGCTGAGCCCACAATGCGGCTTCGCCTCCACCGAGGAAGGCAACCTGCTGAGCGAGGAGCAGCAATGGGCCAAGCTGCGCCTGTGCGTCGAGGTGGCGCAGGAGGTATGGGGCGCGGTGTAGCGGCCCGGCCGCGACTGATGCCGAACGCTCGCGGAACGGTCGTCTTGTACCAGACCGCATTGAGGGTGACCCATATTCGTCATTCCCGCGAAAGAGCCTGTGAAAGAAATCGGTGCGGAGCGCGGGTTTGGTCATCGCATCGTCCCGGCGCGGGCGCCGGCCCGGCACCTCAGTGCATAGGCAACGCCGCGTCTCGCCGGCCCGGACGCCCGGTCATTGCCGGCACCAACGAGGCCGGCTTGCCACCATGCCCTTCTACGCCGCCGCCTGGCGCAGACAGTGGCCGCGCCAGAGATTGTGGGCCAGTGCCTGCAGCAGAACCACGCAGGCGACCTTGGCCATCGAGCGCACCTGCAGCACTCCCAGGCCACGCCCTTTCAGGATGCCGTTCACCGTCTCGATCCGCGCGCGTCGCTTATACACCAGCTTGCCGGCCTCCCCGGCCATCCGCGCGCGCCATGTCTTGATCGCCTCTGGCTCGGCGTCCCGTCGTTGCGCGCGCTTGCGCTGACTCGCCGGAGTGGCCGTCGCCTTGTCTGGCGCGGCCGGTGCGTAGACCTCGATCCCCGCCGCGCTCAGGCTGACAATGTCCTGCTGCGTCGCATAATGGGTGTCGGCAAGAACCCGCTGTGGCGTGATGCCGAAATTGGTCCTGACCTGCTCGGTCATCGGACCCGCCAGGCCGGCGTCGTTGCGACGGTCGGTCACTGCGGTGGTGACAATGATGCCGCTCTGCGGCAGCACCGCCAGCTGCACGTTGTAGCCGGCGCGCACGGCACCGTCGGCGAAGCGCATCAACCGCGCGTCGGGATCGGTGCGGCTGGCCCGCGGCTCGTTCTTCTTGGTTTCCGCCTGCTTGTGGGTCTTGGCGCTCGCGGCCCGTTCCGCACGCAACTTGTCCAGCGCCCGACGCGCTGCCGCGGCACGCGCCGCAACATCTTCAGCGGCACGCCGCCGCGCCGCCTGCCGGCGTGTCTCGCTCGCCGCCGGATCGGTCGCAACCTCCGCCTTCAGCGTCTCCACCAGCTCGCGCGCGGCAGCTTCGATCGTCGCCAGCCGGGCCGACCGGCGGAACGAGCCGCGGCCGGCGCTGGCTTTAACTTTAGTGCCATCAATGGCGATCTCGTCCAGCGTGACCACGCCCTCGGTGATCAGCGCGGTGACGCTCTCGCGCAGCAGCCGGTCGAGCACCGCGGCGTGCTCGACCCGGAAGTCGCTCAGCCCGTGATAGTTCACCGGCACGCCACCGCACAGCCAGCGATAGGCGAGATCGCTCTGGCACAGCCGATCGAGCTGCCGCGCCGAGCCGACGCCTTCCAGCGTGGCATACAGCCACAACGCCAGCAGCACCCGAGGGTCCGGCGGCGGACGGCCGGGGCCGCCGTCCACCGTTTTGATCCGCTGAAACAACTCCGTCAGCTCCAGCCCCGCCACATAGGCCCAGACGACGCGCGCTTTGTGGTCGGCCGCCAGCAGGCCTTCCAGATCGACAAACTCCCAGCTCGGCTGGTTTCGCTCCGGCCGCAGGTAACGCACTGCCATCGATGTCCCCGAGTCACTCATCGACGCCAGCGAATCCGATTTCGCCAGGGAATGCCAATTCTTTCACAGGCTGAACGCGGGAATCCAGGCAAACGCTCGGAATTTCGTGTGCTCTCGCCTGGATTCCCGCGTTCGCGGGAATGACGGGGTCTTCGTCCTCGCGGGTTGGTATTATGTGCGACGAACCACCACGACGAGCCGGGTAAATACGCCTTCCCTGCTATCGTGAGCAGATGTCGACGACGAGCGTGATGCTTTGCCGAAGCGTCGCGCGCCCGGGCACCGTCAGCGCCAGCAAGAGAAACGCCGCCGCGTAGGAGGCGAACAGGCAGGCCACCAGACCCGGGATGGGCCCAAGCGCCGCCACGTGCCGCAAAACAATGATGGCGAGGAAGGATGCCCCGGTCGCGGCGACATGTGGGATAACCGTCCCGTACAGGTCATCGAGTCGCACCGGACCGCGCCGCGTCGCCATCCACCACAGGACCGGCATGCGCAGGAAAATCTGGGTGATTGAATACGCCGCCGCGACCTCGACCGGCCCCCACGGTAACCCGGCGAAGAATGCCGCGGTGCTGGTCGCGCATTGAACGCCCCCCAGTGCATGTATTCCTGGGTGCGTCCCAGGCTGATAAGAGCCAACCGGTCGCGGCTCCAACCCAGGCGCATGATTGTTGCGATCCACTTGCCCGGAGGCCAACGTTGGTGCAGGATAACGAGCCCTGGACGAACGGAGCCGGCATGCGACTTATTCTCGCTGTACTCGGTGCGGCAGCGCTTTGTGTGCCGCTGGCGCGCGCCGCCGTCACCAAGGACATGGTTCCGCCGAAATCAACGGCCGAGCTGATCGCGTTGTGCAGTGCAGCCAGCGACGACCCGATGATGACCGCGGCAGTGAACTACTGCCAGGGATTTGCCGAAGGGGTCGTGGAAGTGGCGCTCGGCTACGAAGCCGTCACGCGGAAGGACCGCGAGCCGTTCTGCTTGCCCTCGCCGTCGCCCACACAAACGGAGGCGCTGGCCCACTTCACAAGCTGGGCCAATGCGGACCCGGCGCGGCTGCAAACACCCGCCTCGGTCGGCATCCTGGAGTTTCTAATGCAGGAATACCCATGCCCCCATCCAGCGGCTCCGGCCCACGCGGCGCGGACAAAGAAGAAATGACCATTGGCGGATCGAGACCTTCGAACATGCGCAAAGCACTCATCACGCTGATCGTCGTGATGCTGCCGGTGGCTGGTTGCTCCAACCTGTCGCCGGGCGAGCAGCGGGCGCTGACCGGCACGGCCATCGGCACTGCCGGCGGCGCGGCGATCGGAGCGATCGCCGGCAACGCCGCGCTTGGCGCCGGCATCGGGGCGGCGGCCGGACTGGCCGGCGGATTGCTGGTCAACGGGTGGAAGAACTCCGAGAACCGGGCGTACGAGCAGGGATACCAAGCCGGGCAGCACTCGCAGTAAACTCGCGGTTTGTCGCGGCCGGCGCGTCCGGGCCAGCGGCGGCCAGACCGCATTGAGCGGTGACCCACGCTCGTCATTCCCGCGCCCCCCGTCATTCCCGCGAAAGCGGGAATCCACGCAAACCCCCGGAATTTCGCCGGCTTTCGGCTGGATGCCCGACTTCGCGGGCATGACGAGACAGGCGCGGGCATGACGGATCGAGAGTCTTCGCCCTTGCGAGTTCGGCTTTACATGCCGACAACCGCCGGCAGGGGTTGATCCACGCCCGGCCGTCCGGCTACCCAACGCGCCCCCCATCCCTATCCTCACCCCAAAGGAACCGCCCCTCATGCCGATCGAGCGCACCTTGTCGATCATCAAGCCCGATGCCACCCGCCGGAATCTGACCGGCCAGGTCAATGCCTGCCTGGAAGGCGCCGGGCTGCGCATCGTCGCCCAAAAGCGGCTCCAGCTCACCTCCGCGCAGGCGGAAGCCTTCTACGCGGTCCACAAGCAGCGGCCGTTCTACCGGGGCCTGGTGACTTTCATGACCTCCGGGCCCGTGGTCGTGCAGGTGCTGGAAGGCGAGGACGCGGTCGCCCGCAACCGCGAGGCGATGGGCGCCACCGACCCGAAGAAGGCAGCAGCCGACACCATTCGGGCACGGTTCGCCGAGGATATCGAAGCCAATTCCGTGCACGGCTCCGATAGCGCCGACAACGCGAAGGCCGAGATCGCGTTCTTTTTTGCCGGCATCGAGATCGTCGGCTGACCGCAGCGAGCGGCGACCACGCGGTCCGCTGCCGCCGGCCGCTACACCAGGAACACGGTCATCAGAACCAGCAGGATGACGATGTGGACCGCGAACCAGAAGGTGAAGCTGGTGAACCCGAGCCAGAACCGCTGACGGTCGGCAAGGAACGCCTCCTCCGTCTCCGGGCCGGTCACTCTCACAGGGCGTTGCGCCATACGATCCTCTGCCATCTCGATTACGTTCCGACTAGAGCATGATCGCTTCAAGATGAAGCGCTCATGCTCTTAAATTCGTTTTTTGAGAGCGTGATCCACGCTTTCCGACGCTTTCGCCTCAGGCGATCACGCTCTACTCGGCCTGGGTTTCTAAGACAGGCTTTAAGCCGACGACAAGGGGTTGCGGAAGGCAGCACCCGCCGGCGGCAGCTGCGGCCGGCCGCCGCCGGCCAGCAGGCGCAGCGCCAGCGGGTAGATAAGGTGCTCCTGCGCCAGCACGCGGGCGGCCAGAGCCGGTTCGGTATCGTCGGGCAGGACCGGTACGGCGGCTTGCGCCAGAATCGGTCCAGCGTCGGTCGCGTGGGTCACCAGGTGCACCGTGCAGCCATGCAGCTTCACGCCGGCAGCCAGGGCGCGGGCGTGGGTGTCGAGCCCCGGGAAGGCGGGCAGCAGACTCGGGTGGATGTTCAGCATCCGCCCGGCCCATGCCTCCACCAGGAAAGGCGTCAGCAGCCGCATGTAGCCGGCGAGGCAGACGATCTCGATCCCGGCGGCACGCAATGCGTTGTCGATGGCCATTTCATGCGCCGCGCGGTCGCCGCCGAACCGGCGATGGGCGATCACCGCCACGCCCACTCCGGCCGCGGCGGCGAAGGCAAGGCCGACCGCCTCCGGACGGTTGGAAATGACCAGCTCGATGCCGGCCGGGAAATCGGGATCCCGGGTCGCCACGAGCAGTGCCTGAAGATTGGAGCCGCGGCCGCTGATCAGCACCGCGACGCGTCGCCGTTTCATATACCAGCCGTTCGAGGGGATGACTCCGCATCATGCTTGCGGAGGCGGGCATGACGCGGCCACACGGACCACCGCTGGATTCCCGCTTTCGCGGGAATGACGGGAGGGGTGCGGGGATGACGGGGAACGGGAATGGGTCTGCCTTCAGGGCGGTTGCTATCACACGCCGTCGCCGTCCGGCCAGTCAGACGGCAGATCGATCCTTACCTCCGGCGCACCGTCGCCGGCGATCACCGTTCCGATGCGGAACACGGTCTCTCCTTCGCGGGTCAGCACCGTGGTCGCGGCGGCGGCATCGGTGACGACCAGGGCCATCCCGATACCGCAGTTGAATACGCGCAGCATCTCGTCCGGCGCGATATTGCCGGTGCGGGCCAGCCAGCCGAACACCGGCGGCACCGGCCAGTCCGGCTGCAGCAGCGCGGACGTGCCCGGCGGCAACATGCGCGGCAGGTTTCCCGGCAAGCCGCCGCCGGTGACGTGCGCCGCGGCCTTCAGCAAGCCGGCGCGGTGCAGCTTCAGCAGCGTCGCTACGTAAATGCGGGTGGGCGTCATCACGGCCTCGCCGAAGGTGCCGCCACCGGTGAAGGGCGCCGGTTGGCTCCAGCCGAGCCCGCTTGCAGCCGCCACCCGCCGCATCAGCGAGAACCCGTTGGAATGCAGGCCGGCGCTGGCCAGTCCCAGGATCGGGTCGCCGGGCTGGACGTCGCGCGGCAGCATGGCGGTACGCTCCGCCGCGCCCACCGCGAATCCGGCGAGGTCGTAGTCGCCGGTCGCGTACAGACCGGGCATTTCGGCGGTCTCGCCGCCCACCAGCGCACAGCCGGCTTCACGGCAGCCGGTCGCGATTCCGGCAATCACCTCACGCGCCGCAGCGACCTCGATCCGGCCGGCCGCGAAATAGTCCAGGAAGAACAGCGGCTCGGCACCCTGCACCACCAGGTCGTTGACGCACATCGCGACCAGGTCGATGCCGACTTTGTCGTGCAGGCCGGTTTCGACGGCAACTTTCAGTTTGGTGCCGACACCATCGGTGGTCGCGACCAGAATGGGGTCCGTGAAGCCCGCCGCCTTGAGATCGAACAGCGCGCCGAATCCACCCAACCCGCCAATCACCCCCGGCCGCGCGGTGGCGCGTGCCAGCGGCTTGATTGCTTCCACCAGGGCATCGCCTGCCTCGATGTCCACCCCGGCCGCGCGGTAGGTCGATCGCGCCGGAATTGCGTTATGTCCACTGGTCACGGAGCCCCTCGATAGGCTACGCCTTGCCGCGCGGCTCCCGCTCCGGTGCCGGGGCGTGCAAGGCGGGTGAAAGGTGGCGGAAACAACCATAGGCCCGACCTGGGCGCAACGGCGGCGCAATTCTGCCGCGCCGGAGGCAAATGGTGCCTGACGGCGGCCATCTGGAACGGGCGCCTTCCTCCGCGCTGCTGACGATTCCCAACGCCATCAGTTTTTCGCGGCTGTGCGCGGTGCCCCTGGCCTGCTGGCTGGTGATCGGCGGCCGGCTTGGCATCGCGTTCCTGCTGTTCGTGGCGGCCGGCATCTCGGACGCGGTGGATGGCTGGCTCGCCCGCCGCAACGGCGGCGGCAACGGCGTCGGCGCGATGCTCGACGCATTGGCGGACAAATCGCTGCTCGTCACCATGTATGTGACCCTGGCCGCGGTCAACGAGATGCCTGACTGGCTGGCGATCCTGGTGGTGTTCCGCGACCTGGTGATCGTCGGCGGGGTCATCCTTCTGGGGCTGCTGGGACAGCCGGTCGCAATCCGGCCGCTATTTGTTTCAAAGGTCAACACGACGCTGCAGATCATGCTGGTCGCGGTCACGCTGTTCCTGAACGGGTTTGAAGTGGTGCTGCCCGGTGCCACCCCGCTGCTGCTGGCGCTCACCTGGGCGGTAGCGGCGAGCACGCTGGCCTCGGGCGCGGCCTATGTCTGGAAATCGGTGCGGGTGCGATGAGGCTGACCCGCCGAGGCCTGGGCGCGCCCTTGCCCACCCTTGCCAGCGACCTGACTGAGTTGGATACCGAACCAGTAGCGGACGCGGCGCCCCCGGCTGATACGCCGGTGCAGACTATCGCTGCTCCGGCCGAGCCGCCGCCGCGGTTGCAAGCGACGCGCGGTCAGCGGGTCGCGCTGGGTATCGGCCTGCTGGTGGCGGCCTGGCTCGTGCTGCAACTGTTTGCCGGCGTGCTGGCGCCGTTCGTGGCCGCCGCCGTGCTCGCCTACGTCCTCGACCCGCCGACTTCCCGGCTGAACCGGCTCGGGTTGCCGCGCTGGGTGGCCGCGCTGATCATGGTGCTGGCGACGATCGCCGCCGTGCTGCTGTTCGCGCTGCTGCTCTATCCGCTGATCCTGTCGCAGATCGGCCTGTTTCTCGGCCGCATCCCACAATATGTGCAGCTTCTGCAGCACTGGGCCAGCAAGCTCGTCGCCGATCTGCAGCAGAATTTCGGCTCCGATGTGGTCAACGGCAAGCTGCAGGACCTGGTCAGCAGCCAGGCCGGCAACATGCTGACTTTCCTGGCCGGCGCCCTGACCGGGCTGATCAGTGGCGGATTCGCCCTGTTCAACGTGCTGACCTTGGCGGTGGTCACGCCGGTCGTCGCGTTCTACCTGCTGCGCGACTGGCCGCGGATGCTGGCGATGATCGATAGCTGGCTGCCGCGCCGCTACGCCGCCGTGGTCCGCGCCCAGGCGCGCGAGGTGGACCGCATCCTGTCCGCGTGGGTACGCGGCCAGGCGCTGTGCTGCTTGCTGCTGGCGCTGTACTACGCGCTGGCACTCAGCCTTGCCGGGCTGGACCTTGGCCTGATCGTCGGGCTGGCGGCGGGGCTGCTGTCGTTCATTCCCTATGTCGGCTCGATCACCGGCGGCGTGACGGCGCTGGCGCTGGCCACGGCCCAGTTCCCGACCTGGCGTGGCGTGATCGGGATCGCCGGCGTGCTGGTTTTGGGGCAGGTGCTGGAGGGGTATGTGATCTATCCCCGGTTCCTTGGCGACCGGGTGGAGCTGCCGGCGGTCTGGGTGATCTTCGCGCTGTTTGCCGGCGGGGCGGCGTTCGGCTTCCTGGGGGTGATGCTGGCGGTGCCGGTTGCAGCGACGATCGGCGTGCTGTGCCGGTTCTGGTTGCGGCGCTACATGCAAAGCCCACTCTATCTGGACCCGCCGCCGGCGCAGCACTGAGCAGGAGCTATCTCGTGTCCGATCGAACATGGCCTTCGCATCACTGGATCGCCAACGTGCTGAGCCTGCTGCGTTTCGTGGCGGGCCTGTGCTTCATGGAACACGGACTATCGAAACTATTCGGAATTCCAGCGGCTTTTCCGGGCCACGTGGCGGGATTGCTGCTGGCCGCCGGCCTGATCGAGTCGATCGGCGGCCTGCTGGTCTGCATCGGGCTGCTGACCCGCCCCGCCGCGTTCATCATGTCCGGCGAGATGGCGCTCGGTTATTTCATGTTTCATGCGCCGAAATCGCCCTTCCCGCTGGTCAATGGCGGCGACGGGGCGGTCCTGTATTGTTTCATTTTCCTCTATCTGGCGTTTGCCGGCGGCGGTGCATGGAGCCTGGACCGGCTGATCGCCGGACCCCATTCGTGGCTTGCCGGACCAGAGGCCACGTGATCGGTCGTTGAGCTGCCGTGCGCGAAGCACGCCAGCTCCCGCTGCCCTTCGTCCACCGCCCCGAATTCGTGGACGACCTGCTGCGGGCAGCATCCAACGAGGACGCCCTGACGTGGTCATCCCGCCCGCAGGACTGGCCGGGCGGTCGGCTGGCCGTCTGGGGCGCGGAGGGCTGCGGCAAGACGCACCTGCTGCATTGGTGGGCCGGGCGCGTCGGGGCGAGGTATCTGTGCGGCCCTGTGCTGCGGATGGAAATGCCGGCAACCGGGCTGGCAATCGACGATGCGGATGCGGTGCCGGACCCGTCGGCATTGCTGCACACCCTGAACGCGGCGGCGGAAGCGAGGCTGCCGGTGCTGCTGGCGGCCCGCCGGCCACCCGGACGCTGGCCGGTGGAGCTGCCCGACCTCGCCAGCCGGTTGCGGGCGACAATGGCGGTGGAGATCGGTCCAGCCGAGGACACGCTGTTGCAAGCGCTGTTCGCCCGGCTGCTGAGCGAACGGCAGATTGCCGTTCCGGCCTGCCTGCAGGACTGGATCAGGCTGCGCCTGCCGCGCACACCCGCCGCGCTGCGCGAAGCCGCGGCCCGGTTGGACCGCGCGGGTTTGGCCACCGGCCGGGCGATAACCCGGTCATTGGCGGCGGCAGTGCTTGAAGGGCTGGACGATCGCGACTGCTGAACCGGTGAAACGGATCAGCGCGTCACGTCGCTGGAGGCGTCGCTGCCGGTTCCGCCTGATACCAACCACCGTGAAGGAAGACCCATTCCCCTCCCCCGTCATCCCCGCACCCATGTTGTCATTCCCGCTCCCATGTTGTCATTCCCGCGAAAGCGGGAATCCAGACAAACCCTCGGAATTTCGTGGGCTCTCGCCTGGATACCCACCTTCGCGCGCCTTCGCGGGCATGACGGATCCAGAGTCTTCGTCCGTGCAGTGCCGGTTGCGCCGATCCTCAGGCCGCCCGAGAGATTGCGGAACCTCCGCGCGAATCTCTGCGCCTATTGCGTTGCTTCATTCTTGCCGCGTGCCGGCCTGCCCGTTGTCGGCACCGGACACCGCGTAGTGCGGCACTGCCTGGTCATGCGCGAACCGCCAGACGAAGCGCGCGACGCCCCGGAACCCGGCGGTCAATCGTCCTTGGCCGCCACGGTGCCTGCCGTCGTACCACCGTCGATCACCAGCGTCTGGCCGGTCACGAAACTCCCCGCGGCCGAGGCCAGAAAGATCGCCGCTCCGGCAATCTCGTCTGGCTCCCCGATCCGCTGCAGCGGCGTGGTCCGCGTACGTCGGCGATATAGATCCGGATCCTCCCACAACGCGCGGGCAAAGTCCGTCCGCACCAATCCCGGTGCGATCGCGTTGGCGCGGATGTTCCTCGGTCCCCATTCGACGCAGATATTGCGCGCCAACTGCATGTCCGCCGCCTTGGAGATCGCATATAGTCCAAGCTGCGCCGAGCCGCGCAGACCGCCGATGGACGAGATGATGATCACCGATCCGCCGCCGCGTTCGGCCATTTGCGGCAGCACCATGTTGCACAGCCAGAAATTGCTGCGGACATTGGCACCCATCACGCGTTCATAGACCTCGTCGGAGGCACCGGCCGCCGGACCCAGGTACGGATTCACCGCCGCGTTGCACACCAGCACATCGATCCCGCCCCAGTGCGCGACGGTGCGATCGACCAGCGCGCGCAATTCCTGCTTGCGGCCGATATGGCAGGGGACAACGATCGCCTCGCCGCCACGCACGCGGATGCCGGACGCCACCGCCTCGCAAGCGTCCGGCTTGCGGCTGGAAACCACGACCCGGGCACCGTGCTCCGCCATGCGTTCGGCGATCGCGCGCCCGATGCCCTTGCTCGAACCGGTAACGACCGCAACTTTGCCGGTCAGGTCGAACAGCGACATGCCGCCTCTCCGTCTGTCTGCATCAGTGCTGGATTGGTCAGTATTCGGCGGACCGGCCGGCGTCAATCGCCGCCGCCGCTCAGGCGACCTGGATCGTGCTCACCGCCTGCTCCAGCTCCTGGAAGCTCGGCATATACTCGTTGGGAACCATCTTGCGCCCGGATTCTACGCTGACCTGCGGCGCGTTGCCGTGCAGATGCGTCACCAGCACGGCTCGGATCACCTCGTAGAATTTCGCATCCTCCTCCACCACGGTGCGCAAGCGGGACGCCAGCGGGCCGGCCAGGCCGTAGGCGAGCAACACACCCAGGAACGTGCCGCACAGCGCGCTGCCGATCATTCCGCCCAGCACCGCCGGCGGCTGATCGATGTGCGACATCGTCTTGATCACCCCCAGCACGGCGGCGACGATACCCAGCGCCGGCAACCCGTCGGCCATGGTCTGCAGCGCATTCGCTCCATGCAGCTCCTCGCTGAGGGTTTTCTTCAGCTCGCGCGCCATCACGTCTTCGATCTGGTTGGGATCGTCGGCGTTCATGCCCACCATGCGCAGATAATCACAGATCATCGAGCGGGCGAACGGGTTGCCCTGAATGACGGGAAACTTCTGGAAAATGGCGCTCTCGTCCGGCTTTTCGATATGCGACTCGAGCGCCATGGCGCCCTTCGTGCTGGCCAGACGCATCAGCGCATAGAGCAGGCTCAGCAGCTCCACGTATTCCGGCTGGGCAAACGAGGCTCCACGGATCGCCTTCGTCAGGCCGCCCATGGTGTGCCGCATGTGATGCACGCTGTTGGCCATCACGAAAGTGCCCAGGGCGGCGCCGCCGATCGTCATCATCTCGAACGGCAGCGCCTCCGCCAGCACGCCGATGCTGCCGCCGGAGACAGCATAGCTGCCGAACACGCAGGCGAGCAGAAAGCCGAAGCCGCCGATCGTCAGCATGGCCGCGTCACGGGCCGGAGACCGCCTCTCCCGCACCGGTGAGCGCCGCACCGGCAGGCGCCGCGCCAGCGGGCGCGGCGCCAGCGGCCGCGGTACCAGTGCCGCGCAGCACCAGGATCGCGATCCGCCGGTTTGCCGCCGCCAGCGGATCGGCCGGCAGCAGCAGATCGTGATCGGCGTGCCCGGTCACTTCCTGCAGCCGCGCTTCCGGCAGTCCGGACGCAATCAACATGCGCCGCGCCGCATTGGCCCGCTCCGTCGACAATTCCCAGTTGGTCATCGCCGGCCCGGGATACGGCGCTGCATCGGTGTGGCCACCGATCGAAATCTGCTCCGGCAGGTGGATCAGCACTGGCGCGATTTTGCTCAGCAACAGCCGCGCGGCGTCGTTCGGAACCGCCGAGCCCAACGCGAACATCGCCTGCTTCTGCGTGTCCAGCAGTTGAATGCGAAGGCCGGCGGGGGTCACGTCGATCGCCAGGTGCTGCGCGAGTCCGGCCAGTGCCGGATCGTTCTGCACCGCCAGTTTGAGCTGCTCCGCCGCCGCGTCGAGCTGCTTCGCTTCCTGCGCCGCCGCATCGCGCTGTTTCGCCTGCTGTACCGCCGCATCGTGCTGCGCACCGGGGCTGTCGGGCTTCGAGGCATGCGCCAGGCCGGCCGTTTCCGGCTCGGAAACCGGTCGCAAGGTTTGCTGGAGATGCGGCCGAAGCCCGGTATGCCCCAGCAGGGTCGCTGCCTGGGTGCTGCCTGATCCATCAAAACCGGTTGCCGCGCGCGGCGGCGGCTGATTGGGGCGGCCGGGCAATTCGGAGTCGGGCTCGTCCTGGTTGTCGAGCACCGGGCGCTGGCCGAGCGTGATCTGCACGGCCCCGCGATCCGACACCAGAGCCCCGTTCTCGAATGCCGTGCGGCCCCCGAACGGCTGGCCGGTGCCCGAGGAGTTGTGGCTCAACATATTGCTCGGGCTGAAATAGTCGGCCAGGCCCTTGCGCTGATCCTCGGTGGTGGCATTCATCAGCCACATCAGCAGGAAAAACGCCATCATCGCCGTCACGAAGTCGGCGTAGGCCACCTTCCAGGCCCCGCCATGCGACGTGTGCTCCGCGGCCTCCTCCCGGCGAATGATCGGCGCGGCGCCTTTCTTGTTGTTCCTGTCCTGCTTCGAGCGCATGAGCGTCCATGCCGTGCTGAGGCGCCACACTGCCCGCGGCAGATTAACTCGATGCTAACCGACCCTTACGGCGGACGACAGTTCCCGGCGGCGGACGACAGTTCGGGCTTGGCAGTTCAGGGCTGGTGCAACAATATTGCGCCGTAACCCAGCACGCCGGTATGAAAATCCCAGCCGAGACCCCTGAGCTCGATGCCATCGACCGCCGCATCCTGGCGGAATTGCAAGCCGACGGCCGCATGACCAACGTGGAGCTGGCGCGGCGTGCGGGAATCTCCGCCCCGCCCTGCCTGCGGCGCGTGCGGCGGCTGGAGGAGGCCGGGATCATCCGCGGCTATCACGCCGACCCCGACCCGCAGAAGCTCGGCTGGGAGATCATCTTCTTTGCCGTGGTCGGGCTGGAAAGCCAGCGTGAGGTTGTGCTGGCGGCGTTCGAACAGCTCGTCGGCTCCTGGCCGGAGGTGCGCGAGTGCCACATGATTCGCGGCGGCGGCGATTTCCTGCTCAAACTGGTGGCGCGCGACACGGCGCATGAGAACCAGCTCACGCAGCGGCTTACCGGCTCGCCGACCGTCAGCCGGGTGCAGACGCTGCAGACCATCCGCACCAGCCGGCTGCTGGCCGGCGTGCCGTTCTGATTTGCCCCGCGCCCTGATTTGCTTTTACCGCAGGAGGGATTCCACTTGTCCGACAGCACCGACCTGTTCGAGATCATGCGCACCAACCGGTCGATGCGGCGGCTGAAGCCGGATCCGGTGCCGGACGCCCTGATCGAGAAAGTGCTGGAGGCCGGCGTATGCGCCGCCAACGGCGGCAACACCCAGCGCTGGCGCTTCCTGGTGATCAAGGACAAGGCGATCAAGCAGGCCGTCCAGGTGCTGTACAAGCGCGCCTTCGATGAGGTAGTCGGGCCGCGTTACCGCAACAGCGCCCCGCCACCGGGCGTCACCGCCGAGCGCTATCAACGCCAGCACGCCGCGGTCGAGTACCTGACCGAGCATTTCCACGAGGCGCCGGTTTGGATCGTGGCCTGCCTGGAGGATGCGTCGCCCACCCGCTGGTCCGGCGCGTCGATCTATCCGGCGGTGCAGAACATGCTGCTGGCGGCACGCGCGCTGGGGCTCGGGGCGACGCTGACCACGCGGCACCTGCTGCATGAGAAGGCCGCCGAGGCCGCGCTCGGCCTGCCGCGGGGTGTGCATTCCTATGCGATCATTCCGATTGGCTATCCGATGGGGCGGTTCGGCCCGGTCGGTCGCGGACAGCTCAAGGACGTGGTGTTCCAGGACCGTTGGGGTCAGCCGTTCGCCGCCGCAACATCGTAGGGCTCGTCATGAAATAACAGAATCAACCGTCATGTGTGGATGGCCCCCGGCTGGCAAGGGTTTTGTTGCGTGATCTGCGTTGGCGGCCACTTGCGGTCATGTGTCCGGCCTGTTGGCGCGGTGGTTGACCGCAGGCCCTGATGGGAACCGTGGATCGAGGTCTGATCATTCCCACGGGATCGCGTTGTCCCAAGACGGATGCCAGGTCTCGCTCGATCTGTCGGTTGACCGACAATGCCATCACGCTGTTTCACCCTCGCAAGCCTTCCGGTCGCGTCTGCGCGGTTGTGTTCAGGCCGCCGCCGGCACGGTCCGGAAGTCCTCATTGCGCATCATCAGTGCCCAACCGATGCGCGCCATTTTGTTTGCCAGCGCCACCGCCGCGACCAGGCGCGGCTTGGTCGCCAGCAGCTTGACCAGCCACGGCTCCTGGGTCGCCCGCTTGCTGCGCAGCACCGCCATGGCGCCGTTCACCAGCAGCCGGCGCAGATAGCCATTGCCGCGCTTGCTGATCGGCCCGAGCTTCACCTCCCACCCCGCCTCGCGGCGCCCGGCGGCAGGCGGCGAACTCCCACGCGCAGGCTGCCTGGATTCCCGCCATCGCGTCCCGTGCAAGAATTCGAACGCAATGCCGCCGTCGCCGTGCTGGATTCCCGGTCGCGACGGCGCTGACCCAGCGCAGATCGCGCGCCGCATCGGCGGCCGTTCCCGCCCCCCTCGCCGTCATTCCCGCGGAAAGCGGGAATCCAGCAGCGGCGGCCTGGATTCCCGCTTTCGCGGGAATGACGAGATGACGCGGTTGTTTCCGAACGACCCCTTGGCGGCACCGCGAGGTCAGGACGCGGGCATCGCGCTCGACACCCGGCGCAGCACGGCGGCGATCTTCTCCAGACTGAACGGCTTCTCCACAATCCGGCAGCCACGCGCGATCCAGCTTCGCAGCATGTCATCGCCGGCATATCCGGTGACAAACACGATCGGCAGGTCGGGCATCAGCCGGGTCGCCGCATCGGCCAGTTCGGCGCCGTTCATGCCGGGCATGGCGAAGTCGGCGACCAGCAGATCGAACTGCCGCGTCCGCAACAGCTCCAGCGCCTGTTCACCCCCTTGCGCCTCCGTAACATTGTGTCCAAGCTCGATCAGCATATCGCGCGCCGAGGCACGCGCGCCGGCATCATCATCGACCAGCAGCACCTCCAGCGGACGCGCCGGATCTGCTGACGGCCCCTCGTCGTCCTCGATGGCATCGTCCGCACGTGGCAGGTAGACGCGCACGGTCGTGCCGCGCCCGGGTTCGCTGTCCAGCGTCGCGGTACCGCCGAGCTGGCTTGCGAAACCGTGCACCATCGACAATCCAAGACCGGTTCCTTGCCCCGGACCCTTGGTCGTGAAGAACGGTTCGAACGCGCTGCGCCTGATCTCCTCGGCCATTCCGCTGCCGGTGTCGGTGACCGCGACCATGACGTAGTCGCGGCGTGCCAGCCCAGCGGGCAGGTCAGCCTCGGGCGGCACGTTGCGGGTGATGAAGGTCAACGAGCCGCCGTCCGGCATCGCATCCCTTGCGTTGGTCACCAAATTCAGCAGCGCCAGTTCAAGCTGCGTCGGGTCGGCGAGTGCACGCCACGGATCCCGCTCCAGGTCGTAGCCGACCTGCACGGCACCGCCGCACGCACGCCGCAACAGCTCCTCGGCATCCCGGATCAGGTCGTTGACGGCCACCGCTCGCGGCGCGATGACCCGCTTGCGTGCAAACGAAAGCATTTGCGCGGTCAGCCGTGCGCCGCGTTGCGCCGCCTGCTGGGCTATCGTGAGGTGGCGGATCAGCCGCGCGTCCTGCACCCGCCGCAGCGCCAGCTCCAACGAGCCAAGCACGGCAGCCAGCAGATTATTGAAATCGTGCGCCACCCCGCCGGTGAGCCGACCCAGCGCCTCAAGCTTTGCCGCCTGTTGCAGTGCCATCTCCGCGCGCTGGCGGCGCTCGGTTTCATCCAGCAGCACCTGCAAGCCGGCCTGCTCACGCGCGGCGTGCTTCATGGCACGGCTGGAGGTCAGCAGCAGCGCGGTGGACGCCAGCACCGCGAAAGCGGCAAATATTGCCAGGTGCTGGTACCATTCCGCCAGCACCTGTTGCAGATCGAGCGTATAGATCACCACCAGGTCGGTCTGCTGAACAGTGCGGTAGGCGAACAGCTTTCTGCGATGGTCGTACCGCGAACGTACCTCCCCGGTACCGTTATCCGGGCTGCGCGCCAGTGCCTGCATCACCGGCCGGTCAGCAGCGATCATGTAAGACAATCGCGGTTCCGGCGGGTACCTCACCAGGATGGTGCCATCCCGGCGCAACAGCGCGGCCGATGCGCCGGGATGCCAGGCCAGCACCGATTCATAGAAGCCGCGGAAATATTCCGGCGACAGCGTGACCGCCGCGACCCCGTCGAAATTCCCGTCCTTCAGGCGCGCCCGGCTGACCACGAACCCCAGCGTGCCGGCCGCCTGGCCATGAAACGGCGCGGTGATCAACAGCCCAAGCCGGCCCTTGATGGCGGCCTGGAAATACTCCCGGTCGCGATCATCGTACGGACGCATGGGAAACGCACGGCTGCTGACGGAATTGAAGCCGTTCGGGTCCACGAAGAAAGCCGACTGAAGCTGCGGCAACTGCCGGGTCAACCCAACCAGGAACCGATACACAGCCTCCGAGTGGCCGATCTCCGTCCAGCTCATGCCCTTTACACGCTGCGTCTGCAGATCGAGCGCCAGCGTGGCGATCTGCATCACTGCATCGGCGTGCTCGGCGAGTGCGTGCGTGGTTGCGGCCGCGGTGTCCCGTGCGCGGGCCATGACCGAGGAATGGTCGTACCACGCCGCCGCTCCGAACATGAGGAGGGGTGCGAGAATGGATGCAGCCAGCCATCCGGCGGCAGCCTGCTCCCGGCGCTTGGCTTTCGCCGGTACAAGTCGGACCATCGGATGATTCTAGCGGCGTCGCCGGTGGACCCCGATGCCATGATGCGTCACGTTACGGTGATCAGCCGCAGCGAAGGAGAACACGCATGACCTCGCCAGTCGAATACCGGGTCCAGGCGTGCAACACGGCGCGCGAGTTCGGAAAACAAGATCCACGACGATGCCGTCGCCAAGCGGTTCGGCTTCAGCGGCGGGCTGGTGCCGGGCGTGGACGTATACGCGTACATGGTGCATGCGCCGGTGGCGTTCTGGGGCCGCGCGTGGCTGGAGCGCGGCTTCGCCGAATGTCGCTTTCTCAGCCCCGTCTATGATGGGGACGAGGTTGTGGTGCTTGCGGACGAGACCGCCGATGGCCTCGGGCTGCAAGTAAACAGCGGCGCCCGGAGCTGCGCGACCGGTACAGTCTCATTGGCGCGCGGGCTACCAATCGCCGGCGATTTCGACGCACCGCCGGCACCACAAGACGAGCGGCCGCCCGCCGATGAAACGTCGCTCGCTGTGGGCCGGCTGCTCGGCATGCGGCCGCTGGAGCTGACGCCAGACTACGCCGCGCAGTATCTCGCCGGGATTCGTGAGACCGATCCGCTCTATGCAGACGAAGGGCTGGCGCATCCGGGCGTGATCCTGCGCACCTGCAACTGGGCGCTGAGCCATAATGTCGTGCTCGGCCCATGGATGCATGTCGGCAGCACGGTGCAGAATCTCGGCGTGGCGCATGTCGGCGACGAATTGAAGGTGCGGGCGCGGGTGACGGCGAACTACGAGCGCAAAGGGCATCGGTTTGTCGAACTGGATGCGCTTGTGGTTGCCGGTGACCGCTCGGTCGCCCGGGTCACGCACGTGGCGATCTACCGGCCGCGGCAGGTGTCGGAGGCGGCGGACGCGTGACGCTCAGCCAGATTGCCGCCCATATGTGTTGACGTTAGCCACGTTATGTCGGTTTCAAGGAGATCCGAGTGAACACGATGGTCGAAGTCACCGGCTGGTCGATGCCGAGGCCGCCGAGCTGCTGAACAGCCCGGCGCGGCGAGAGGCGGCGGGTCGCTACCCTGAAGGGAAGCCAAGACTCGGCTTCTCGTTTCTCCTGGAGCAAGGGTGGTATAATGCCCGGCAAGGAGATACCTGATGTTGGACGATCTCGACGAAGTCATGAATCCGGTCCGGTTGGAGGCGGCGGCCAACGCGTCCCTCAACGCTCGCCGGGCGCGCCACCAGCCGATGCTGTATCAGCGCGGGGAGTGGATGGTCCTCGAACGGGGCGACGGCAGCATTGAACCGATTGCCAAGCTCGGCGAGTTCAAGGCCGAACAGGTTCTCGCCAAGGTGTGAGCCGGCTGCTCGTCTATGCCGGACCGAACGGCTCGGGGAAAAGCAGCCTGCGGGAGGCGTTGGACGACACCACCGAGACCGTGATCGACCCGGACCAGATTGCTCGGACGATCGAACCCCGAAATCCACGGAGCGTTGATCGGCAAGCGGGCGCCGCCGCTCTTGTTGCATTTCGGCAAGCTATCCGGGCTGGACATTCATTGTCGATCGAGACGACCTTGTCAGGCCGCACGGTCTTTAACCGGCTAAGTGATGCGCGTGCCGCCGGCTATGAAGTCGGACTGAACTACATTGCCCTTGCCGATGTGGAAGCGAACGTCGCCCGCGTCACACTTCGGGCCATCGCCGGAGGCCATTATATCGAGCCTGACGTGGTCCGTCGTCGCGCCAAGCGCAGCTTGACCAATCTGCCGAGAGCCATCGTTCTCGCCGATCGAACAATGATCTTCGACAATAGCGGCGAGCGCCACACGCTCATTCTCGAGATCACCCGCGGCAAGATGGAGTTCCGCACGGACATGCCACCGTGGCTTCAGAGGATTATGCCGAGAATCGAAGCCAAGCTCGCGGATTGGATTTGGGAGCCGCGGATGCCGAGCCGTGATTCAGAGGATCGGGATTGATATGCCTCGCTGTGGCAGACCATCAATCACGCCTTGCTGATGGCCGCGCGTAAGACGGACCGGACCCGAGCTGGCGGCATGACGGCGTAGTCAGGGGGCGGTTACGGAGCCGGCATTTAATAATTTCGATGGCAGCGGCGGAGCGACCGATTCGGTCAATTTACTATCCACTCGAGGCTACGAACTGCCGCTTAGCATCATCCCAGGCGAGCTTTACAGATACCGATGCTGGACCTAGCACGGCAGGATCGTATTTCTCGCCCTCTTTTAGCGGCGGTTCCCGCAGCCCGCAGGCGAGACCAACAGCGCTCCCGACGATTGTATCGGGGCGGATGGCGAATTGGGGTTCCTCACCTGCGGGTTCCCAGGCTCGAAAGATATAGTGAAATTCCGCTTCGCTATGATTGCGAGCCGTGGCTGCGAGTGCGCCGCTCGCAACGCCAGGCGCCAAGCGATCCAACCAGGGCAACGAGCATACCGGGCATCGAGCTATGCTATCGCTCATGGATGCCCATCCATTCCCGACCACAGTTTTTGCTCTCGCGGGTAACGGGTAATCGGCATCCGCCGACGAAATCCAGAAATGCGCCCACGACACGTCATCGCTGAATCTCCAGCCTCCCATGACACAATTTCAGCAGAGAAGAGTTCGATCATCTTTCGCCGGCGCCGGCAATCAAAAATCCCCTGGCGCAATGACGTTCTGCGGCCGCGGCCCCAGCAGCGCCGCCCGCATCGTCTCTGCGCCCTTCACCCTTATGTCGTCCCACGCCTCGGGATCATGAAACGCCGAGTGCGGCGTGATGATCAGCCGCCCCTCCACCCAGGGCTCGCGCGCGCGGTAGGCGCGGATCAGCTCGGGCACCGGCTCGACCGGCGGTTCCACCGGCACGACATCCAGCCCCACCCCGGCGAGGTGTTCCCGCTTCAGCGCCTCCGCCACCGCGTCGATATCGATGATCGGGCCGCGTGCGGTGTTCACCACCACCGCGCCCTTGGGCAGCATCGCGAGCTGGTCCCGCCCGAGCAGCCCGCGGGTTTCCGGCGTCAGCGGTGCGTGCACCGACAGCGTGTCGGTCTGGCGCAGCAGGTCTTCCAAGGTGAGCGCGCGTCCGATGCCCAGCGCCAACTCGGCGCCGTTCGGGCGATACGGGTCGAAGAACACCACGCGGAAACCGAATGCTTTCGCCCGCAACGCGACGGCGGTGCCAATGCGCCCCAGGCCGATGATCCCGAATGTCTGCACGGAGGATCGCCGGATCAGCGGGTCGAACACGGCTCGCCAGGGCGCCGGAGGGTCCTGGCGCTGCCATTCATGGTGCAAGAGCAATCCGCGCCGCAGCGCCAGAACCAGCGCCATGGCGTGATCGGCGACCTCCGTGGTGCCGTAATCGGGCACGTTGCAGACCATGATCTGGCGCTCGGCCGCCGCCTTGCGATCGATGCCGTCGTAACCCACGCCCATCCGGCAGACCACGCGAAGCCTGGTGAAGCGGGCCAGATCGGCGGCGGACACACGCTGGCGCAGGATCATCAGACCGTCGGCAGCGGCGCAGTCCTCGTCGGACAGCTCCGCCAGCAGCTTCGTGCCGCGCACCAGGATGCGGATTTCGGGGCCATAGATGCGGCGTTCGACACTGTCGTCGGCGTAATTGTCCTCGGGGTAGAGTACGGTCCAGCGCATGCGTTCCGCCCTGATCATCTGATGGCGAACGGTTTTGCCCGGGTTCGCCCCCTCCCGCAACGGCGGGGCTGGTCGTAATCTCGCCGCCGACCCTTAGGTGGAAGGAGCTTCGATGAACGGCGCCGAATCCCTTGTGCACACGCTGCTGGCGAGCGGCGTCGATACGTGTTTCGCCAATCCCGGAACGTCGGAGATGCATTTTGTGGCGGCGCTGGACCGGATTCCCGGCATGCGCTGCGTGCTGGGCCTGTTCGAGGGTGTGGTGACCGGTGCGGCGGATGGCTATGGGCGGATGGCCGGCAAGCCGGCGGCGACCCTGCTGCATTGCGGGCCCGGCCTGGCAAACGGGTTGGCGAACCTGCACAACGCGCGGCGGGCCTCCACCGGCATCGTCAATGTCGTGGGGGATCAGGCGACGTATCACCGGCCGCTGGACGCGCCGCTGACCGCGGATACCGAGGGCTGGGCACGGCCGGTTTCGGGTTGGGTGCGGACCGCGACAGAGGCGGCGACGGTGGGCCGGGATGCGGCGGCGGCGGTGCAGGCGGCGCGCACGGCGCCCGGGCAGATCGCGACCTTGGTGCTACCGGCGGATACCGCCTGGACCGAGGGCGGCGTGGTGGCGGCGCGGCTCGATCCGCCCGGTCGGCCGATTTCCGACCCCCATCAGGTGAGGACGGCGGCGGGAGTGCTGCGCCGGCGGGAACCGACGCTGATCCTGCTGGGCGGCGACGCGCTGCGGGCGGAGCCGCTGGAGATGGCGCACCGGATCGCCGCGGCGAGCGGGGCGAAGCTGATGGCGCTGGGCTCCAACGGGCGGGTCGCACGGGGACGCGGGCGGGTGCCGGTGAACCGCATCCCGTACCCGGTGGACCAGGCGGTGAAGGCACTGGCGGAGTTCCGCCACATCATCCTGGTGTGCGCCCGCAAGCCGGTGATTTTCTTCGCTTATCCGAACAAGCCAGGGACACCGGTCGCTGGCGGGACCGAGCTGCACATCCTGGCACGCCCAGAGCAGGACCCGGCGGATGCTCTAGCGCGACTGGCCGAGGAGCTGGGGGCCGGACCGGCGGCGGCGCCTGACGCCGGGCCTCGGCCGGAGCCGGTGCGGGGCGCGTTGACGCCCGAGAACGTGGCGCGGTGCCTGGCGGCGCTGCTGCCGGAGCAGGCGGTGGTGGCGGACGAGGCGGTTACCTTCGGTCGTGGATTTTTCCCCGCCACCTATGTCGCGGCGCCGCATGACTGGCTGCAGGTGACCGGCGGCGCCATCGGCGGCGGGATGCCGCTGGCGACCGGGGCGGCGGTGGGGGCGCCCGGGCGGCGGGTGGTGAACCTGCAGGCCGACGGATCGGCGATGTACACGTTGCAGGCGCTCTGGACGCAGGCGCGCGAACGGCTGGATGTGACGACCGTGGTGTTTTCCAACCGGAAATACGCGATCCTGATCGGCGAGCTGGCGAATGTCGGCGCCAACCCGGGGCGGACGGCGATGGACATGCTGGACCTGGGCAACCCGGACCTGAACTGGGTGGGGCTGGCGAACGCGATGGGCGTGGAGGCGGCCCGGGCGGAGAACTGCGAGGCGTTTTCTGATCTGTTTGCCGCGTCGGTGGGGCGGAAGGGACCGTTCCTGATCGAGCTGGTGGTGTAATATCAACTGTCGCGGACATCGACTCTTCGCGCGCCCCGTCACGGCCGCCAGGTCAGGGCACCCCCGTCATGGCCGGGCTTGTCCGGCTTGTCCCGGCCATCCACGACTTTGGCCGCTGCGAAGCGAAACGTCGTGGATGCGCCGGGCAGACGCGGAGGGGCGCCCGAAAAGTCAATGTCCGGGGCGGTTGATATAAATGGCGACATGGTGAGCACGGGAACCGCCGTATCAACGCGGCCGATGACGCTGCTGTGGCCGCTCTACGTCGTCATTTTCATCGGTTTCATCGGATACAGCCTGATGATTACCGTGTTCACGCCGATGCTGCTGCGTGGCGACAGCGCGATGTTGCCGGTATCGGCCGGGATGTCCCAGCGCACGATCGTGCTCGGCTTGCTGCTGTGCCTTTATCCGCTGGGGCAGTTCATCGGCTCGCCGATCCTGGGAGGGTTATCGGACCGGCTGGGACGGCGGCCGGTGCTGCTGGCATCATTGGCGGTGACCACGGCGTGCTACGCGGTGATCGGCGCGGCACTGGGACTGGCGAACCTGCCGCTGCTGGGCGGGGCGTCGTTGGTCGCCGGGCTGGCCGAGGCGAATATCGTCACGGCACAGAGCGCCATCACCGATCTGGTGCCGCCTGCCCAGCGCAACCGGTATTTCGGCTACATCTACATGAGCGCCAGCCTGGCCTACATCGTCGGGCCGCTGGCGGGCGGCAAGCTGGCCGATCCGGCGATCAGCCCGTGGTTCAGCGATGCGACGCCGTTCTGGGCGGTTTTCGTGCTGCTGGTGCTGACGATTTTCGCGGTGCTGCTGCTGTTCCGGGAAACGAGGGCGCCGGGCGTTGACCATGGCGCGCGCGGATGGGCGGCGGCGTTGGCCAGCATGGCGGTGGTGTTCACCGCGGTGTGGTTGCGGCGGTTCTATGCGGTGAATTTCCTGATCTATATCGCGATATTCGGTTTCTTCCGGTCCTATCCGATGTACCTGGTGGACCGGTTTCATCTGGGGGTTTCCGCGGTCTCGGAGTTCGTGGCCTGGGTGGGCGTGCCGATCGTGCTGGCCAATCTGGGGGTGACCGGATGGCTGACGCGGCTGGTGTCGGTACGGCGGCTGACGATCTGGTCGGCTGCGCTGACTGGCATCTGCATGGTTGCGATTGTGCTGCCGGGTGGGAAAGCGGCGCTGTGGCCCATCCTGTTCTGCACCGCCGCGGCGCTGGCGGTGTGTCTGCCGTCCTGCGCGACGCTGCTTTCCAACGCGGCGGAAGGTGAGGATCAGGGGCGGGTGATGGGGAGCAACCAAGCGATTCAGGTCGGGGCGGAGGCTCTGTCCGGCGTGGCGGCGGGGCTGCTGGCGGCGGTGGTGATCAAGCTGCCGCTAATGGTGTTGGGCGGGACGGCGGTGGTGGCGGCGGTGCTGGTGATGGTGGTGGTTTAGGGGTGGGTGGATGGAGAATCGTTCCAAACCGCGAAACGGTTGAGGGGTTGGGCGACAAACCCGCTCATATCTGGGTTCACTTTTCCGAATCGAGGGGTAGCTTTGACACTTGATCGCGATGATGCCGCTTTCGTGGAGCGCATTCGGGCAAGCTTCGCCAAACAAGGGCTCATGGGCACCTTGGGCGCGTCACTCGTCAGCGTTGCTCCCGGCCTTGTTGAGATCGCAATCAACCCCGCTCCAGCAATTTCCCAGCAGCACGGTTTTGTCCACGCCGGAGCGGTCAGCGCCATTGCCGACACGGCAGCCGGGTACGCGGCTCTCAGCCTAATGCCTCCGGACAGGGGTGTGCTGACGACCGAGTTCAAGATCAATCTCGTTGCACCCGCGGTTGGCGATCGCATCCTTGCTCGTGGGAAAGTGGTGAAAGCGGGCCGGACACTCACGCTCGCTCAGACAGAGGTGTTCGCCATCAATGGCGGAACGGAGAAGCTCATTGCACTGCTGACCGCTACCCTGATGGCAATCGAAGGGCAGGACGGCGTGACTGACTGAGGCTGTTTCCTCCGCCTTGCACGCGGGTACTAAGCGTCTGGTTTTGTCCCCTCGGTGGGAAGGTTTCAGCGACCCCGGCCCGTGATGGCGACGACGCGGACTGCAGGCGTTCGATACGGCCTTGAGGGTAGTGGAATGGTTAGGGTAGTGTTACGGCCTCTACTGGACCCACAAATACCGACCCTCTAGGAAGGAGCGGCCGTTCCAGGTACGCGTGAATTAACGAATATAGCTTCGGCCTTTGAAGGAGGATGCGGCGCCAAAAATCACGTCGCCCATGGGTTTCCTCTTGATATCTGCCATCCTTGCAACGGCTTCGCTCGACGCGAGCTCTGAGGCAGACGCCAGCAGCCTGGGCGTCTATGGTTTCCTCTACAGTGGCGGGAGCTTCACCCAACTCGGCGTACTGGGCGCGTGCGTTACCGGAGCCAACGGTATCAACGACGCGGGAAGTCGTTTAGGGAGGCTCTGATACATTCCACGGAAAATTTCATCCGAGCGACATCATGCCTTCATTGTAATCATCCACCGAACCCTAGTTCGCAAGATTGCGGTATGAAACTAAAAGCTCATCCATCGAAACTCCCAAGGGCTTTGCAACCTTGGATTTTTCGTTATTCCATATACGCGAAGGCCTGTTATGTTCATCGGCGAATGCGTTGGCCGGTTTCGGATGTGGCGTTCGTTGCGGGCTGGCTTATCCCGGCCGGACAGATCGCGGCAGAACGACATGATGGCCGGGAGATGATACACGAATAATAGACCGCTTGCCGCGACGATGGATGTGCGGACATGAGGGGGAAGGTTCGGTTACAACGAATCCGGTTGGAGAAAGTCGATGGCTGACAGCGATCACTCCGAGGAACCCGATCTCGTCGCCGGCCGGGCCTGCGGCGAGTGCAATGTCTGCTGCACCGCGCTGACAATCGACGATCCGGAGTTGCAGAAGGTGCAGGGCTATCACTGCCGGCATTCGCAGCGCGACAATAGCTGCGGCATCTATGCGACCCGGCCGCACACGTGCCGGGTGTTCTTCTGCGGCTGGCGACGCCTGAAATGGATCCGAGAATCGCTGCGGCCTGACAAATCGGGCGTGCTGGTGCGGCTGCACGGAGAGGTTTCAGCAAAAACCGGCGCTCGGCGGATGGGGGTGATGTTCACGCTGCTGAATAACGCGTCGCTGAAGGCGGAGGGGCTGGCGGAATCGGTCGCCGCGGCCGTGGCGGCGGATGTGCCGGTATATCTGCATATTCCCGGCCCGCCCGGCTATACCGCCGCGCAAGTGCGCGTCAACGAGGTTTTGCAGGATGCGGTGCATGCCCGCGATAAGGAAGCGTTGCTGAATATTCTGCGGGAGGTTCGGGCGCGCGGCCGGGCGGGGAAGTTCAAGCCAATCGTGCTGGGCCATGGCGGAAGTGAAAAGGCCGGGGGAACGACGGGGACCGGTCGCAGCTCGTGGGTGTGGACTGGCTGTCGTAATCGTTGAGGCCGTCGAGTTTCGCCGTTGCGGGGATGGTACTGGCGGCCCGATGCGGGCATCCCAGACGTGGATGGCCGGGACAAGCCCGGCCATGACGGATTAGCAACGTCCGGGGCCTAGTTGGCAACGTCCTGGTCGTCGTTCGCAACGTTCCTGGTCCTGGTTGGTAACGTCCTGGCCGTACTGGCAACGTCCTGGGCCTGGTTGGCAACGTTTCCTCGTCCTGGTTGGCAACGTCGTGGCCCTGATCGGCAAGGTCCCGGTCGTCGTTCGCAACATCCCGGCCGTAGTGGCAACGTCCTGGGCCCTGGTTGGCTAAGGTCCTGGTCGTCGTTCGCAACGTCCTGGCCGTAGTGGCACGTTCTGACTCTGGTTGGCAACGTCCTGGCCCTAGCTGGCGGCGTCAGACCGGTTCCACGAAGCGGTCCAGCACGCGCTTGTCGCCAGACTTGTCGAAGGCGATGTCGAGCCGATCGTCGTCCGCGGCGGTGACGGTGCCGTAGCCGAATTTCTGGTGGAACACCCGCGCGCCGACCGAGATCGCGTTCGCCCGTGCCGGGCGCGCCGGCTGCTCCCACACGTCCGTTACCTTCGTGCGGCGCGCGACCAGGGGGAATTGGCCGGTGAAGACTGTGGGCGCCAGTGAGCGGGCGTCGCGTGCCAGGGCGGCCGATCCGGTGCGCTCGATCTCGGCGTCCGGCAACTCATCGATGAAACGGCTGGGGATGCTGGTCTGCCAGTTGGCGTAGATGCGCCGGTTGGCGGCGTGACTCACGATCGCCCGGCGGCGCGCGCGGGTCAGGCCGACATAGGCGAGCCGCCGCTCCTCCTCCAGGCCCTTGGCGCCGGATTCGTCCAGGGAACGTTGGTTCGGAAACAATCCCTCCTCCCAGCCGGGCAGGAACACGGTGTCGAACTCCAGGCCCTTGGCGCCATGCAGGGTCATCAGCGACACCCGGTCGCCTTCCGCGTTCTCCTCGTTTTCCATCACCAGCGACACGTGATCGAGGAAACCGGTCAGAGTTTCGAAATCGGCCAGGGCGCGCAGCAATTCCTTCAAATTCTCCAGCCGCCCCGGCGCTTCCGGCGATTTGTCCTTCTGCCACATCTCGGTGTAGCCGCTCTCATCGAGCATCGTTGCGACGGTAACCACGTGTCCGTCGCGCTCCAGCATCTCCCGCCAGCGGGCGAAATTTCGCAGCAGCCCGGTTACGGCTTCCTTGACCTTGCCCCGCAAGGCACCGTCGGCAACCAATTGCCCGGCCGCCTCGAACAGCGGCACGCCGCCTTCGCGCGCGGCCTCGTGCAGCGAGCGCATCGCCGCCTCACCGACGCCGCGGCGCGGCACGTTGATGATGCGCTCGAACGCCAGGTCGTCCGCCGGCTGCACCAGCACCCGCATATAGGCGATGGCGTCGCGGATTTCCTGACGCTCGTAGAAGCGCAGCCCGCCGACCACGCGGTATGGAATGCCGAGCACGATCAGCCGTTCCTCGAACGCGCGGGTCTGGAAGCCGGCGCGCACCAGCACCGCCATCTCCGCCAGCGGATGGCCGTCGCGCCGCAGCGCCTCGATGCGCTCGCCGACCATGCGGGCTTCCTCGTCGGAGTCCCACAGGCCGATGACACTGACCTTCTCGCCGCCGTTGGCATCGTTGCGGCCCGGTCGCAGCGTCTTGCCCAGCCGTCCTTCATTATGCGCGATCAGCGCGGAAGCCGCCGACAGGATGGGCGCGGTGGAACGGTAGTTGGCCTCCAGCCGGATGATAGCCGCGCCGGGGAAGTCCTTCTCGAAGCGCAGGATGTTTTCCACCTCCGCGCCGCGCCAGGAATAGATCGACTGATCGTCGTCGCCGACGCAGCAGATGTTGCGGTGACCCTGCGCCAACAGCCGCAGCCAGAGATATTGCACCAGGTTGGTGTCCTGATACTCATCGACCAGAAGATAGCGGAATGTGCGGTGATACTGCGCCAGCACATCCGGCTGGGTGCGCAGGATTTCCGTCATGTGCAGCAGCAGGTCGCCGAAATCGGCCGCGTTCAGGGCCGCCAACCGCGCCTGGTAGGCGGCGTACAGCTCGCGCGCCCGGCCGTCGGCGAAGTCGGTGTCCTCGGCCGGCGTGACGCGGGATGCGGTCAGGCCACGGTCCTTCCAGCGCTGGATCGCCGCCATCATGGCCGGAGGCGCCCAGCGCCTCGCGTCGATGCGGGCTGCCTCCATCACCTGTTTCAGCAGGCGAAGCTGGTCATCCGAGTCAAGGATCGAGAACCCCGCCGACAGGCCGACATACGCCGCATGGCGGCGCAGCATGCGCGCGCACAGCGAATGGAACGTGCCCAGCCACAGGCCCTCGACCGGGCGCCCCAGGATCGCGCCGACGCGCTCGCGCATCTCGCGCGCCGCCTTGTTGGTAAAGGTCACCGCCAGCACCTGGCCGGGCGAGGCACGGCCGGTCAGCAGGATGTGCGCGAAGCGGGTGGTCAGCACGCGGGTTTTTCCCGTGCCGGCGCCGGCCAGCACAAGCAGCGGCCCGTCGAGCGTCTCGACAGCCGCCCGCTGCTCAGGGTTCAGCCGGGCCAGGTAGTCGGTCATCAGCTTTCGGCGACGGGTCTCACGCCGAGTATGACGGGTCTCACGCCGAGTATATGGGCGATCGCGTAGGTCAGTTCCGGGCGGTTCAGCGTGTAGAAGTGGAACTCATCCACGCCGTTGGCCTGCAGCAGCCGCACCTGCTCGGCGGTGACGATGGCGGCGACGATGCGGCGGATCTCGGGGTCGTTGTCGGTGCCCTCGAACATGCGGCCGAGCCACTCGGGGATGGCGGTGCCGCACATGCCACTGATCCGCGCCGCCTGGGCGAAGTTGGACACCGGCAGGATGCCCGGCACGATCGGCGCGGTGATGCCGGCGGCGAGGCAGCGGTCCAGGAAACGCAGATAGACGGCGGTATCGAAAAAGAACTGGGTGATCGCCCTGGTGGCCCCCGCGTCCAGCTTGCGCTTCAGATTATCGAGGTCGCCATCGGAGCTGGGCGCCTGCGGGTGGGTTTCCGGGTAGGCGGCGACCGAGATTTCGAAATCGGCGACCCGCCGCAGGCCGGCCACCAGCTCGGCCGCGTAGTGATAGCCGTCCGGGTGCGGTTGATAGGCCGCGTCGGGGGGCGGGTCGCCGCGCAGGGCGACGATGTGGCGCACGCCGGCGGCCCAGTATTGATGCGCGACATCCGCTACCTCCTCGCGGCTGGCGCCGACACAGGTCAGATGAGCAGCCGGGATCAGGGCAGTTTCCCGGACGATGCGGGCCACAGTCGCGTGGGTGCGCGCGCGCGTGCTGCCGCCGGCGCCATAGGTGACCGACACGAAGCGGGGGCGCAGCGGTTCAAGCCGGCGGATGCAGCCCCAGAGCTGTGTCTCCAATGCCTCGGTCTTCGGCGGAAAGAACTCGAACGACAGCAGCGGCGGCTCCGGCCCGGATAATGGCGCCGGCAGCCCGGCCACCCGTGGGGCGGTCAGCCACCGCTCCAGAGTAGGCTGCGCCAATCCGGCCCGATGAGGAAAGTCGTGGCTCATGGGTTCCCTTCGCCTGATTCGCCGCCAGGTGCAATCGAAGAGATCGGATTGCGCATCATTCATCCCATGCTACAAGCCCGATCACGGACAGCTTAACCCCCTTGGTGTTCCCATTTGCGGGCAATCATGGCACGGATTTGCCGCCCAACGCTCTCACGCGCGGCTTTGGCCGCTTGCTGACCCTGAGGAGCATGATGCGCGTTACGTCCCGTTTGCGGCTTTCGGCTGCCGTTGTCGCGTTGTTGGGCGGCCTGGCGGGGTGTGCAACGCCGCCGCCCGCCTCGGATCCGGCGGCGGTGGCCGAATTCCAGCAGGCCAACGATCCGCTGGAGCCGACCAATCGCGTGCTGTACCGAGTGAATGAGGCGCTGGACGATTACCTGCTGCGCCCGGCGGCCATCGCTTACCGGGATGTGTTTCCGAATCCTGTCCGCACCGCCATCCATAACGAGCTGAACAATCTGGCGACCCCGGTGAAGCTCGGCAATGACATGATGGAAGGCAAACCGCGGTTGGCCGGAAACACGTTCATGCGGTTCGTGATCAACACGACGGTGGGCGGCCTGGGGCTGTTCGATCCGGCCAGCCACTGGGGTTATCCGAACCACGACACCGATTTCGGGCTCACGCTGGCGATCTGGGGCGCGCCGGAGGGGCCGTTCCTGTTCCTGCCACTGCTCGGGCCGACCAATCCGCGGGACGCGGCGGGCCGTGGGGTGGACATCGCGGCCGATCCGTTCGGCCGGTTTGGCCAGGGAGCGATAGTGACCGGGCTGAACTGGGGACATTTCGTCGTGAATGTGGTGGATGCGCGATCGCGGGTGCTGGGGGATATCTCCGCGATCAAGAAGACCGCGCTTGATCCGTATGCGACGTTCCGCAGCCTGTACCGGCAACACCGGGACGCCCAGATCGACGATGTCCGCAACTTCAATCAACATACCGTGCCGGCGTGGTATCCGCAGCCGGCCGCCGCCCCTACATCCCGCTGAATCCAAAGCGAGCCCGCACATGTTGCCACGACGCCTTGTCCTGATCTCCGGTGCGGCCGCGGTGGCTGCCGGCCTATGCACGCGACCCGCCGCCGCGCAAGTGGCGAATGGTGCCGCCGGCTTCATCAAAGGTACCGGCGACCAACTGATGCAGGTGGTCAATGGTGGCGGATCGACCGACCAGAAAGCTGCGGCGCTGGCTCAGATCATTGATAGCAGGGTCGATGTGAACGGGATCGCGCGGTTCTGCCTGGGCCGGTTCTGGCGGGCTGCAACGCCGCAACAGCAGCAGCAATACCTGGACCTGTTTCGTCGTGTGCTGGTGGGCAGCATCGATGCCAAATTGGGTGAATACAAGGGCGTGACCTTCACGATGGGGCGGACCGTTGCGCAGGACACGGGGAACGTCGTGTCCACCACCATCAACCGGCCAGGCCAGTCGCCGGCGGCTGTCGACTGGGTCGTGCAGAACGTGAACGGATCGCCGAAGATCGTAGATGTCATCGCCGAGGGCACGTCATTGCGGCTGACCCAGCGCAGCGATTATTCGTCCTTCATCGTGCACAACAACGAGAGCATTCAGGCGCTGCTGGACGCGATGAAAAAGCAGGTCAGCAGCTAAGGTCACCCAGGGCTAAGGTCACATAGGGCCAAGGTCACGCAGGGCCGGGCTGCATTACCCGCCCGGGCTGACTGAAAGCCGCGAGGTCGTGTAAGCGGCAATCTGTTCCCATTGCGCCTTCGCGGATGCAAGATGTAGCCGTTCCAGGAAGCTGCCCAGTACGTCGCTTTTAGCCGCCTTGATCTGATCCATGACCGATTGCAGGTCGGTTCGCGATGACACGACCGATCCCAGCAGGAACGCCAGCCCGCGATCCGCCGCCTGACGGCTGGCTTCCAGCTTCTGGAATGAAGTCGAGATCTGCCCGATCGAGGTGGTGAATTCGGTCTTGATGCGGCTGAACTTGTCCGCCAGCCCGTCCTGGCAGTGATGGGTGCTGGCCTGCTGCTGCAAACTGGCCAGGGCTGTCCGGGCGGATTGATCGGCGCCGTCGATCGCCTGCTTGATCGCCGGGCCGTAGGCACTCTGCTGCTGCAGAGCCGCTGCCAGGGATTTCGTCGCGTTATCGAGTTGCGCTGCGTTGGCCGCCAGATCGTTGACCAAATCCTGCAAGGCCTGGGTGACCGCCTGGCGCTGCTGGTCGTTGGGACCCTGGCCCGCCTTGATCTGCTGCTCGGCGGTCAGCACCACGTTGGCCGCGTTGTCGAACCGGACGCTGAAGGCGGGGATGGACTTCATCCAGTCCTGAAACGGCGCATAGGCCCTGGGGAAGTTATTGGCGCTCTGCGCCGCCTGCGTCAGGATCTGATTCAACCTGCTGCGGGTCCAGGTGAAATCCACCTTCGCATTCCAGGTTTCCGTGGTGTTCCGGGTGCACGTCCCGAAACCCCACCAGGCATGCTCGCTGCACCAGGTGCATTTGGTGGACAGATCATATGGACCCAGCGGAGTTATTGCGACCGAGTGCATGGCACGCACGTCGTTGCCGAACTGCGCCACTTGGGCCAGGGCGTCGGTACCGGCGGCCACATTGATCGATTGCGCTATCGCCGGAGCAGGTAGCAGGCCAAGGACGAGCAGCAGCGGCAACAGGACGCGAGCGGTTCTCCAGATTGATTTGCTGCTGGCGCGCATCACGGCTGCTCCTGGGTGGCGGCGGGAACGGGGGGGAAATCGATCAGGGCGTGAGTGAGGAAATGGCTGGCGGCCCTATCGATCGCCTTCCATTGTTCTATCGATGCGTCCTTCCCGAGCAGCTTCTGCATCCCGGCCGCGTCACTGAGCTGGGTGTCGGGCGGCGTCCGCCGCGAGCTGGGTCACGCCGGAGCCAAATGTGGTCAGCACTTTTCTTAGTCTGTCGAGAAAGCTGACCAGATCGTCGATCCCAGGTTGCAGCCAGAAACCCTCATCCTGAATCGGCTCGATGGCGGCGAGTGCGGCGCGAAGGTGTTCGGATCCGACGGAGGTTTCCTGCTGCAGCTGCTTCAGGATCTCCTGCTCCCGATTCAGTTCCCGCTTCTTTCCGGCACTGAAGAAACCAAGCTGCTCGATCTGCGTCTGCACGGAGGCAAGTTTGACCTGCTGCGACCCCGTCTGTTCCTGAAGCTGCTGAAGTGTGGCGGCGTCGGCCCGGTACGCTTCCGAAAGATTGGCGTTCGCCGCGATGATATCGGCCTTGAAGCTCTTCAGGGCCGCGACCAGCGGGCCGATCGCCGCCCTTGCCGTTTGCGCGTCGGCTCCCAGTCGTTGCAAGCCTGTTCGTATGTCGTCGGCGGCGATCGTCGAGGCAGGGAAGGTCTGCAAAGTCGCGCTCACCGACGACGCCGATTGATGCAGGCGCTGCACCATCCAGGCGACACTTGCGTACAGGGTGGCGGGAGGTTGATCCCCCGCCAATGCATTCGGTTGCTCCTGGATCAGATGGCGGAGCTGTTTCGGGGAGCCGAACACCGCCACCAGCGACCGCAACCGGGCCAGGGCGGCCGCTGATGCCTCCGAGCCGCCCTGGAACGCTGTCGGCAACCCTTCGACTTTCGCCACGTAGCGATTGAGGTGCTTCCAGGATGTCGTGTCGAAGCCGAGAGTTGCCGGATCGTCGCGGCTGAGGAGCGAGGCGCTCGGGTACTGCCCGGTTCAGTCCAAGGAAAGCGGTCGTTGCACTCATTCCTATAGCCTCACTGATTGGCGAACCGACGCCCGAACCTTGCCATGGCAGGCGCACGGGCCTTCTTGGTCGCGTCCCGGGAGCAGATCCGGCGATTTTTTCCGCATCAGTCGCCACCTATGTCCGCGCCAGGCCGGCTTCCCGTAAATAGCCACCGGGAAGCCGACCTGGTCGGTAACGCATCCCCCGGCGATATCAGGCCGCCGCCGCCAGGGTCACCGCATTGGCCGGCAGTTTGTCGCCGAAAGCGATGCTGGTGTAGTCCACCAGGGACTCGACCGTGAACTGCTTGGCGCTGTCGTCCACCGCCTTCCAGCTATTGATCGCCAGGCTCGCCTTCGCCTTGACCAGGAATGGAATGCTGCCGACGTTCCCTTCGGTGATGCTGTTGCTGATGCTCAGCATGTCGTTGTTCATCTGCACCCACACGCCCTCGACCGTCTGCAGGCTTTTCAGGAAGCTGGACATCGCCGGACCGACACGTTGCATCTGGGTGTTGAAGTCTCCCAGATCGCTGCGCAGCCGCTGCTTCTTCTGCAACTGAACGGTTTCATCGGAGATCAGATTGCAGTATTCGTTGTACTCGGCGCGGCACTGCGCGGCCTTCACGCCCAGGCCGACACCGGTGGCGATCGCCGCCACGCCGCCTATCAGCAGAGAAACGCCCCCGGTGAACGGCGCCAGCAATCCGCCGATCAGCGCACAGCCGACCGAGGTAGTGACGGCCGCGATAGTGAAATCCCGCCACGCCTTGTAGGCTTCGTCACGCGATTTCTCCAGATCCTGGATCTTCTGCTGCGACGAGCCGATGGCGCCGTTCACCTCCGCCATCATGGCCGACGAGCCGGCGGTGAATGCCTGCATCTTGGCGTTGTACTCGTTCATCTTCTGCTCGAACGTGCCGAGCTTCTTGATCAACGCGCCGGCTTCATCGGACATCTGCTTGGCCAGCGGAATCGGGCCGAGAGTGGTATCGAACAGATAGGCCTTCAACGCCTCGACCTGATCCTTGCTGGGCAGGCCCGGCAGTTCGTCGAGCACGGATTGGTAGCCGCTTTGCAACTTCCCCGCAGTTTCATGCACACGCTGACCGAGCCACACCGTATGCGTATAGATCTCCGCCGGCGGGGTCTGGGTGGCCAGCAGGTTAGGATTGGCGATCAGTGCCGCGCGCAGCGTTTTCGGATTGCCGAACTCGGTCGCGGCGTCGCGCACGCTGCCCATCGCGGTGATGCAGTTCTTGATGACGGTCGAGCCGCCCAGGGAGCCGTATTTGTCTTCGAAATCACCTGTGGTGATCGGCAGTTCCAGCGCCGACCCGACATAGACCTGAAGCTCGAGCCAACTGTCGCTGAACAGCGCGAACTGGCTCTGCTGACCGGATTTCGGGTCCGCCGGCGTGATAAGGCCGTCAACGGGTGCAATAGAGACATCGGGCATTATGTTCATCCATCGGCTAAGTGTTGTACGAAGGCTCGCAGCTACGCCGCGAGTTTCAGGCTGAAGTTCTGCTGCCAGCCAGGCTCGTCGTTCGGCAGCGCGCTGCCGAACGCCATGACGTCGGAATCGACGAAGGATCCCTGGACGAAGGCGCGCATGGCATCGGCGACAGTGGTCCAGTTCGCCGCCGACGCGGCCATTTCCGTGTCGTGCAGCCATGGGCCGCTGGCCAGACTGTCCACGCCGAGCTCGCTCACCTTGAATTTGATCTCCTGCAACGAGCTGACCCAGGCGTCCCTGACCACGCCAATCTGGCTGATGACCTGGTTCGACGCCGGCAGCGAGAACTTCATCGTCGCGTCCAGCGCACCGAGATCATGGCGATAGGCCACGCGCTTCTGCATGAGGTCGCTGGAATCGCCGACCTGCTTGACCAGATCGTCGTATGTGCTGCGTGCCAGGCCGGCGGCGGTTCCCAGGCCCGCCGCCGCGAGACCTGCCGCCGCACCGGTGACGGCGGTTCCCACCGCGAAGCTGGCGCCGCCAGTGGGCACCGCGAGCACCACCATGACGGCGATGCCGATGATGCCGATAACCGCTGGAACGATGCAGGCCGAGATCGTCAGACCGAGCCATCGCGAATAGGCCGCATCGCGGTCCTTTTCCAACTGCGCGATCTTGTCCTGCAGGCTTCCGATTTCTGCGTTCAGCGCCGTCTGTGTCGCCGACGAGCGGTCGGTGTACACCTTCATGGCGAGCTGGGCTTCCTCCAGCTCGTCCGACCGTGCCTGGAATTCGCTGATCAGCGCATCAAGCTGAGCCACGGTCTGCTGCATCCGGTCGGCGATCTGGTCGGTATCGAGGAACAGGCTCTTGATCCCGGTCACGACTTCCGACGCAGAGCTGCCGCGGGCGCTGGCGGGAATGGATTTCAGTAGGGATGCCAGCGAGAAGGCGTTCTGATAAGCCTGCCCGAGCGTCCAGACGGTTGCCGAGAATGAGTTGTTGCGTGGCCGGTCGACGCCAGCCAGGATGTTCGGGTCCTTCAGGATCTTTGCCCGCAACTGCGCGGGATTGCCGTACCTGGTTGCAACCGCCTGCAACCTGGACATGGCATCGAAGCAGTCCTTCATCTCCAGGCCCGATGAAGCATCCCCGTAGCGGGTTTCGTACTCGGTGTAGTTGTAGGGCAGAGCCAGCACGCTTTGCAGACGGGTCTGAAGATCGAACCAATCGGTGGACGACAGGATGAATTTCCGCGCACTCTGGCCGTCCCCGGCCGCTGTCAGCAGTCTCGATGAGGGAACAAACAAGGGCATAAATCCGTCCTTCGCTATTAAGGTTGTCAGCCGCGTAGCGATGTCCTGGCGTCACGACCCTGTGCCGAGAAAGCGCCGGAATTGCGCAACAGGTACCGCCGGTTCAAGACGTACAGAGTCCGCGGCCCTTGCTGCTTCATCACCATCACCGGAGTGAGCGGATGGTGCGCGCAATATGTTGCCGAAACTTAAACGCGGGGAAGCGTTGTCGACGCTGCGTCGATACGTCCGTGCAGGACATACCCGAGTGCCATGCCAGGCGCCGAGAAGACCGATTCATCCATCGTCATTCCCGCTTCCCTCGTCATGCCCGCTTCCCTCGCCATGCCCGCGCAGGCGGGCATCCAGCGATCGCCCGCGCAACCCGCGACCTCCGCCTGGTCAGCCTCTCGGCCCGCTCGGTCAGTATCGGTAGCTAATCAATCTGTCCGGCTTATGTAGCTCATGATCTGTCCGCTTCGTTCTTGCTCTGTGCCGGGACATGCCCCGGCACAGAGCGGCCGCAACCGGGAGGGCAGCAGTTGCAGGCTCAACCGTTGCCATTTCACCGTGTTGTCGTTGCCCACCGTCGGTTCCTCCTGAATGCACAGGATCTCGCGCCAGGCACCGGTCGCATCGGTGACGAACGCCGAACCCTCCCGCTCCGCCGCGATCGCGAACCGCGCGTTGTGTTCTGCGATGCAGACCTCACGCAGCCAGCGATTGGCCGCCTCCACCGTGTCGATCCCGGCCAGCGCAAACTCCTTCGGCAGGCGGTCCTGCAGGGTGCCGAACACGCGTTCCGAGCGTCCCCGGGCCTGCGGCGAGTAGGCCGCGATGTGCGCGATGCCGAGTTGCTTCAGGGCGCGGCCGAACTGCGTCAGCACCGTCTTCGACACCGCTCCGCCCGCGTCCGGCGTCGCGAAGTAGTGACTGCCCCGGTCGGTGTAGAGCGAGCAGAACAGACCATGCTGCGCCACCACCTCCCGCACCCCGCGCAGGCTCGACGCGGTGCCTTCCTCATCCACCAGGAAGGCGGAATACAGCGCGCTGGTGGCATCCTCCATCGTCACCACCAGGTCCTTGCTTGCCGAGCGCCCCCGTCCGCTCGCTGATCCCAAGCAGTTCCGCTGCCTCCAACTGGCTCAGTGCCGATCGCTCCGTCCGTCCAAGCACAGCCAAAAAACGCATCCGCCGTATCCCCTCGTGAATGCGTGCCCGGTCGATTCATGCCCCCAATCCCGGAGCCCCAGTGGACCGGACACTTCACGAGCTACAAACACCGGACAAACCACCAGCTAGCCGCAGCACAGCGTTAAATCCTTGCGCTGCGCCCGCTGGTCTGTGATTTTGCGCCTTCGCCTGGGAAAGGACCCGTCTGCATGGCGTTCACGCGCAAACGCGTGCTGGTGACCGGCGGAGCGGGTTTCCTCGGCTCCCATCTCTGCGAACGCCTGCTCGCTGCCGGCAACGACGTTCTCTGCGTGGATAATTATTTCACGGGCCGCAAGGACAATATCGCCCCCCTCCTTGCTGACCCGCATTTCGAGGCGCTGCGCCACGACGTCACCTTTCCCCTCTACGTGGAGGTGGACGAGATCTACAATCTCGCTTGCCCTGCATCGCCCATCCATTACCAGTTCGATCCGGTGCAGACCACCAAGACCAGCGTCATCGGCGCCATCAACATGCTCGGCCTGGCGAAGCGCGTCGGCGCCCGCATCCTACAGGCCTCCACCAGCGAAGTTTATGGTGACCCGACGGCCCACCCGCAGACCGAGGATTACCGGGGCAACGTCAACCCACTCGGCCCGCGCGCCTGTTACGACGAAGGCAAGCGCTGCGCCGAAACGCTGTTTTTCGACTATCTCCGCCAGCACAAGATTCGCATCAAGGTTGCCCGCATCTTCAACACCTATGGACCGCGCATGCACCCCGACGATGGTCGCGTCGTCTCCAACTTCATCGTCCGGGCGCTCCAGGATCAGCCGATCACCATCTATGGCGACGGCCGCCAGACCCGCGCCTTCTGCTACGTCGATGACCTGATCGCCGGCCTGATGCGTCTGATGGCTGCCGATGACGACGTGGTCGGCCCGCTCAATATCGGCAACCCGAACGAGATCACCATGCAGGAACTGGCCGACCTCATCATCCGGCTCACCGGCTCACGCTCGTCCATCGTCCATCGTCCGCTACCGCAGGACGACCCGTTGCAGCGCTGCCCGGACATTTCCCGCGCCCGCCATCTGCTTGGATGGGAACCAACCATGAAACTGGAAGATGGGTTGCAACGAACGATCCGTTATTTCACTGCTCTGCTCGAATCGGTCGGTTCCATCAGGCCCGACCCGAAACAGCCTCTACCGGTCACCTGCGAAGGTGGCCGGGACTGAACCAGCAACACGTCCATGTCACGACCCGCCCGCGTCCTGCATGTCCTCAAATATTATCGTCCGCGCTTCACCGGCGAGGGCGCGTTCATGGAGCGCTGCACCGGCTTCATGCAGGTGCTCGCCCCTGACGTGCAGCACGACTTGCTGGTCACCGTGACGCCCGAGCCACCCGAACCACCGCGCGCCTGCTCCACCCTGAATCGCATCTATTATCTCAGCCGCCGGCCTCTGACTCCGTGGCGGCAGGAAGCGGCGCTGGTGGCCTGGTTCCTGCGCCACCTGCATCGCTACGATACTGTCCATATCCGTACCCACGCGGACTGGTGCTTCTTCAGCTACGTCCTTACCAAGCTGTTTCGTCGTCGCCTGGTGTTGTCCTCCACGCTGGATGACAGCATTCCCGTCCTGGTCAGCCGCTACCGCTCGTCGCGGCACTCCGTCGTGTCCCGGTTGTTCCGTCTTTTCGATGCAGTGATCTCCATCAATCCCAGACTTCATGCGGAATCGTCGCAGGTCATTCCACCAGATCGTTGCCATCTCATACCATGTGGGATCAATGATCCACAGCCAGATCCGACCGCCCGCTTGGCGATCCGCTCCCAACTCGGCATTCCCGAGAATGCGCTCGTGCTGATCTTCGTCGGCGCGCTCAACCGGCGCAAAGACCCGTTGCTGCTCATCCGCACGCTGCCGGAAATCCTGCGCGTCCATCCCGAAACTTTTCTTATGCTGGTGGGGCCCGAAATCGACCCGGTCTATGCCAAGGAATTCCACGCCGCCATAGAGCGCGACGGCACCCGAGATCATATTCGCTTTGTGGGCGAAGTGTCGGACGTTCACTCCTATTTCCAGGCCGCTGATATCATGACCTTCGGCTCTCATCAGGAAGGGTTTGGGATGGTGGTCCCGGAAGCCCAGGTCAACGGACTGCCGGTCGTCGTGCGTCATCTTCCGGGCGTAAATGATCTATTCGTCACCAACGAAGTTACGGGGCTCTTTTTCACCGACGAGCCCGGCTACCTGAATGCCGTCCTCCGCCTGGCGGCAGACCCCCAATTGCGGCAGCGGATCGGCAGCCGAGCCCGGGACTACGTGCGCGCCACGTTCGATATGCCGCGCGTGGCCCAGCGTTACCTTCAGATCTATGACCTACCTCCCGACGGCGCGTCCGACCGGCTGCATCCGGACGCTCCGGAATGGGAGGATATCCGCCAACTCGGTTGCAGTGCCTCCGTCGTTGACAAGCGGCTGCATGCGCCGACACAAATCCAGCGGCCCGCTCCGCCGCTGATCGTCACCCTGATCGACGCCGAGGAAGCGTTCGATTGGAACCGCCAACCCTTCGAGCGCGCCGCCGCCGACGTCCACTCGATGGCCGAGCAGTTTCTCGCCCATCGCGTCTTCGACCGCTACGGCGTCATCCCTACCTACCTGATCGACTATCCGGTCGCCGTGCAGGACTATGGTTGCGCCCCGCTGCGCGAGCTGCTGCAGCACCAGAAATGCGACGTCGGTGCCCAACTCCACGCCTGGGTCACTCCCCCGCTGATTGAGGAACTCACCGCCGGCAATACCTACCCGGGCAATCTGCCGGTCGCGCTGGAATATGAGAAACTTAACGTGCTGACACGCGCGATCGAAGACGGGCTCGATGTGCGCCCGCGCATCTATCGCGCCGGCCGCTTCGGCGCCGGCCCGCGTACCGGGGATATCCTGCGGCAGCTCGGCTACCTCGCCGACAGCAGCGTCATGCCGTGCTGGAGCTTCGCGCACCAGGGCGGCCCCGATTATCTGGGCTTCAGCTCCACTGCTCCATACTGGATCGACGCCGACCGCACCATCCTCGAAATTCCCAGCACCGCCGGGTTCGTCGGGCACCTGGCCGATCCGTCCGCCCTGCTGCGCCGCAGCCTGTTCAGCCGCTTCAGCGAAACCATGCACTGGCCGGCCTTGATGTCCCGCCTGGGCCTCCTCGAACGGATCAGGCTGACCCCCGAGGGCATCCTGATCGACGAAGCCAAGCGGCTCGTCCGCCATCTCTCGGCGCAGGGCCAGAAGATTTTCGTCCTGACCTACCACACCCCTTCCCTGCTTCCCGGCTGCACCCCGTACGTCCGCACGCCCGAAGACCTCACCCGCTTCCTCGCCTGGCTCGACGAGTTCTACGATTTCTTTCAGCGCGATCTCGGCGGACGGCCGGCCACCTGGCGGGAGGTCCACGATCTCTGCCGCGCCGAATCGCGCACCGAGCCGGCCGCCACACAGATGGCTCCCGCATAATCCCATGGCCGTATCCCAATCCCACCCGCGCATCGTCCGTGGCGGCAAGGCCATCTACGGTGCCCCGCTCGGCATCCTGATGCTTGAAGCCCGCTTCCCCCGCATCCCCGGCGACATGGGCAACGCCAGCACCTGGCCGTTCCCCGTGCTCTACCGCGTCGTCCGCGGCGCCACGCCGGAACGCGTGGTGCTCGAAGGCGCCACCGGCCTGCGTGACGATTTCCTCGCCGCCGCCGCCGATCTCGTGCGCGATGGCGCCGAGGCGATCACCACCAACTGCGGCTTCCTCTCCCTGTTTCAGCGCGAGCTCGCCGTCCAGCTCCGCGTCCCCGTCGCCACCAGCGCGCTCATGCAGGTGCCCTGGGTCCAGGCCATGCTGCCCCCCGGCCAGCGCGTCGGAATCATCACCGTCTCCGCCGGCTCGCTCACCCCCAGCCACCTGCAAGCGGTTGATGTGCCCCTGGACACGCCGATCGTCGGCACCGAGCAGGGCAGGGAATTCTTTCGTGTCCTGATCCGCGGGGAAAGCCAGGACATGGACGTGGACCTCGCCGCGCAGGACATCCTCAACGCCGGGCGCGAACTCAGAGGCAGGCACCCAAATCTTGGCGCCATCGTCCTGGAGTGCACCAACATGCCGCCCTACGCGCACCGACTGCGCGAGGAGCTGCAGCTACCCATCTTCGACATCTATTCGCTGATCACGTGGCTCCACGCCGGCCTTCGCCCCCGCCAGTTCGAGCCGGCCACCCGGTGATTCTTGTCATTGAGCCGACCTGGACCGGCACGCTCCACGCGCCCGGCAACAGCTCCACCATCCAAACAATCTCGGACGCCTTCCCTCACCAGCAGATCCGCGTCTTCGCTGACCCCACCCATCTGCACGAACTCCAACGCGTCTCCCTCTCCCCCACTTCGGAGGAGAGGGCTGGGGTGAGTGGGAAGCTCTCATTCCACCCCATCACCCTGGACCAAACCCACCTCCACCATCCGCACATCGTCTCCCTCCGCCGCCTGGCAAGCGAAGTTCGCATCCTGCGCGCCGCCCTGGGCACCGCTCCACGCGACGAGCCCTGCCTCATCCTGCTGATCTCCGCCACGTCGACCGCGATCTTCGCGGCCGCGATGCTGCTGCGACTTTCCCGTCGCCCTATCGGCGTGCAGGTCGGACTGCATGGCGACCTCAACAGCCTGTTCGGCTGGCGGTCGCGCAATCCGGTCATTCGCGCCCTGGACCTGCCCTCCATGATGCGAGCACGCGGCCCTCGGCGCCTGCATTTCCTGGTACTGGAAGACGCAATCCGCCAGGAGCTCGCCCGCCTCGCGCCGGAAGCGGCGAAGCGCACCGACGTGCTGCCTCTCCCGATCAATGTCGCCGAACTGCCGCTCGTCCCGGAGCCCCGTCTCACCCGTCCGTTGCGCATTGGCTTTGTCGGCCAGGCGACCGAGGCCAAGGGCATCAGCACGTTTCTCGACATCGCGCGCGATTTCAAGGCACGCTGCGGCGACGCTATCGAATTTCACCTGATCGGCCGTGTCCCACCCGGCGCCGAGCTCAACCGTTTCGCGGTGCTCGACAGCCCCGCATCAACCGAGCACCTGCCGAGGCAGGACTTCCTCGATCGTCTCGCCCGCATCCATTTCGCATTCCTGCCGTTCCAGCCCGGCTACTACAACCTGTCCGCCAGCGGCGCGCTGCTGGACGCGATGACCTGGACCAAGCCTATCATCGCCACCAACCTGCCAATCGTCACCGACCTGTTCGCCCGTCATGGCGACATCGGTTACCTATGCAACGATACTGACGACATGCGAAGCGTGCTCGACCAAATTCTATCGAGCATGGACCAGGACCATTACAAACGCCAGGTCAACGCACTCCGCCGGGCGCGCGAATCCCGCACCCCGGCCGCGCTCGCCAAACGCTATCAGGCCATCATTCGCGACGGGTTCGACAACCTGCTTCCTCCGCGCTAAGCGGGAAACAGCCCGCCCCGGCCTGATCACCGGCGGGCGCCTCGCACCCCGCCGGTCACCGCACGCTCCCATCCCCTTTCAGCGGGATCACCTTTCCCCCCTGAAACACGTTGCCTGAAAGCTGCGCCGGCGTCGCAGTGATGTTGCGCACGAACGTCGTCTCATGCCCGGTGTTGTTGATCAGCGTATTGTTCCGAATCACCAGCCCGTTCGACGGCTGACTCACCCCGCCCTCGCCGATCATGATCGATGTCGCCCAGTTCTGCGCGTGCGGCCCTTTCTCCAGCTTGTTGCCCTCGATCAGCACATCGCCACCATTTGGCACATCGACCTGATAGCTGGAGGTGCCGTCCGGCCCATCCTCGATATCGCAGTTCAGCACCACCGTCTTTGCCGCCCGCGACTTGATGCTGTGCCCGGCATGGGTGTCGAAGAACCGAGATCTCTCCACATCCAGCGCAGCGATAGGCCCGGTATAGATGCCGTGCGCGCAATCCTTTGCGCACTTGCCGTTGCCAACGAAAGTGCTGCCGATGACCTTCACCGTCGCCTGTGGGTTCTTCGCGACCAGGATGCCTTCTTCGTTGTCCAGAAACCGCGTGTCCTCGACCGTCAGGTTGCCGCCTTGCGCCCGGATGCCCGCGCCGTTCTGGTCCGGCACGCGGGCTCGCTGCAGCGTCATGTTGCGAACAGTTATATTATTCCCGTTGGTAATCAGCAGCGCCTTCCCGCGGCATGCCTTATCGGTCATCACCACGTTCGGCCCGACGCCCTCGATCGTAAGATTGCTCTGCCGCACCAGCGCACAATCGAAATAGGTTCCCGGGTCGATCGCCACCGTATCGCCGTCCGCAGCCCGCGCGATCGCCGCGCTCGGCATCTTGTACTCCTCGTTCGCACCCACCTTCAGCGTCGCCGCAAACCCTGTGCCGATCCCGCCAAACATCACCGCCGCAGCCAGTGCGTACCTGATCATATCCTGCAATCCCCTGCGTTCACCCAATCGGCTTAGCGGCACCCGCTTCACCGTCCGCGCGCCGCGGCATGAAACCTCGTCCAGCTACCGGAAGCGTCGCACCGAGTAAGGGGCCGGATCGATGAGCGGCGGCCGCCCTCCGACCAAATCCGCCACCAAACGCCCCGTCGCCGCGCCAGACGCCAACCCGATATGGCCGTGCCCATACGCATGGATCACGTCCGGGCACCCGCTGGCCGGTCCAATGCAGGGCAGCCCATCCGGCGTGGACGGCCGATGCCCCATCCACAGCTTCACGCGCTCCGCCGGCAGATCCCGCGGCAAGGCCGGCCACATGCGCAGCGCGAAATCCCGCAAAATCTCCGCCCGTCGCCAGTTCGGCGCCGCCTCCAATCCCGCCAGCTCCACCTGTCCGGCGATGCGCAGCCCCTGCGCCATCATGGTCACCGACATCTTGCCGTCGCTCGGCATCATCGGATGCCGCGGCCCGCTTTCCGGATGCTCGATAATAGCGTGATAGCCGCGTTCGGTCTCCAGCGGCACACGATCTCCCGCCGCCGCGGCCAGCCCCCGTGACCGCGCGCCCGCCGCGATCACCGCCCGATCGCACGCAATCTCTCCGTGCTCCGTGCGCACCGCCCGCAGCCGCCGGTCCTCGATCCGGAATCCCACCGCCCGCGCCCGCCGCAACTCCGCGCCCCCAGCCACCGCCGCACGAATAAGCGCATCGACATAAGCGCCGGGATTGAGGCAATGCCCACCATCCTCGATGAACACGCCGAACTTATATCGTCGGTCCAGCGCCGGTTCGCGCTGGCGCAGTTCATCCTCCTCCAGTTCCAGCCATTGCACGCCGTTTTCCCGCCGCAACCGCCAGCTCAGCGCCTCCGCCTCGAACGCGGCACGATCGGGGAACACGTACAGCAACCCCTGCCGCTGGATCAGCTCGCCGGCCCCCGCCTCCCGCGCCAGCTTCAAATGCCGCTCCGCCGAATGCTCCACCAGCGGCCGCAGCGCCCGCGCCGTCGTCGCCACCCGCGCCTCCGTGGCGCCCGAGCGCAGGAACCGCCACAGCCAGGGCAACAGCCGCGGCAGATAGCGCCAGCGGATCGTCAACGGCCCCAGCGGATCGGCCAGCCAGCCCGGCACCTTGCGCCAGATACCCGGCATGGAGACCGGCAGCACCGAGCAGGAGCTCAGCCAGCATCCGTTGCCGTAGCTCGCCGCCTGCTCGCCACCTGGCTCCCCCGGTTCCAGGATTGTTACCCGATGACCGTCGCGCAGCAACTCGGCCGCGCTCGCCGCACCGATGATGCCGGCGCCTATGACAACGACATGGCAAGGCATTCGACTGCCACCACCCGATCAGAGATAAACGCCGCGCTCCAGTATCTCGAGCGCGTACTCGCGATAGGATATCCCCAGTTCCTCCGCGCGCGCGAGCCGACGCAGCGCGATCTCCCGCGGCGGCGTCTTCCACGCACGCTTGTGGGCACGCCGCCAGCACCAGCCACGCCAGGAAACCGCGCCCGGATCCTCGTCGGGCTCCAGCGGTGGCCCGCCATTGTGCCCGATCCGCGCGAACACCCCTGCCACCCCGGCAGAAAAACCTTGCGTGGGACCTCGCCCGGCGTCACCGCGCACAAGCTGGCGGAGCAGTGCCTCCGGCCGTCGCCGCCTCAACTGGCTTTCGCCACGGCGCGACGAGCCATCACCGCACACAGATGCGCGCGGTATTCGGAACTCGCATGGATGTCGCTGTTCAGCTCGTCCGCCGGCGTGCTGATCCCCGCCACCGCGTCCGGCGAGAAATTAGCCGACAGCGCCTGCTCCATCTCCTTGTGGCGGAACACGCCGTTCTGCCCCGCGCCGGTGATGGCCAGCCGCACGCCAGACGGGAACTTCGCCACGAACACACCGACGATCGCATACCGCGACGCCGGATTGCGGAACTTCTCGTACGCCGACTTCTCCGGCACCGGAAAAGTAACCGACGTAATCAGCTCGCCCTGCTCCAACGCCGTCGTGAACATGCCCTGGAAGAAATCGTCCGCCTTGATCTCTCGTTTGTTGGTCTTGATCGTCGCGTTCAACGCCAACGCCGCCGCCGGATAACAGGCCGCCGGATCGTTGTTCGCGAGGCTGCCGCCGATCGTGCCGCGATGGCGCACCTGCTCGTCGCCGATCCAGGACGCCAGGTCGGCCAGTCCGGGAATCTTCGCGCGGAGCTCCGCCGATTTCGCGACCGTTCCATGCGTAGTCATGGCGCCGATCGTGACCGTGTTGGTGGAAATGGTAACATTGGCAAGCCCGACCTTGGCCAGATCGACCACGATCGAGGGCCGGTTCAAGCGTTGCTTGAGCACCGGAAGCAGCGTCATGCCGCCCGCCAGCGCCTTCGCCTCCGGGTCTCCCGCCAGCACCGCTGCCGCCGCATCGACGCTGGCCGGGCTCTGATAGCTGAAGTCGTACATCGTGCTGCCCCTCGGTTCGCGTTATTCCGCCGCCATCTTCGGCCGCCCGGCCTGCAGGATGGACCATATCTTCGGCCCCGTTGCCGGCATCTCGATATGCCGCACGCCGTAGTCGCGCAACGCGTCGACCACCGCGTTGATGACCGCCGGCGGACTGCCGATCGTGCCAGCCTCGCCGCAGCCTTTCACGCCGAGCGGATTATGTGTGCAGAGCGTGGTTTCAGTGCTCGCCATGATGTCCGGCACGTCATTGGCGCGCGGCAGGGTATAGTCCATCATGGAGCCGGTAAGGAGCTGGCCGGACTTGTCGTACACCGCCAGCTCCAGCAGCGCCTGCCCGATGCCCTGGGCGACGCCGCCCTGGACCTGGCCTTCGACGATCATCGGATTGATCACTCGCCCGAAATCGTCGGCGGCGACAAAGCTGACCACCTCGACTTCGCCGGTGTCGCGGTCGATCTCGACCTCGACCACATGGCAGCCGCCGGGATAGGTGAAGTTCTTTGGATCGTAGAAGGCGGTCTCATCGAGGCCAGGCTCGAGTTCCTCGATCGGATAGTTGTGCGGTATGTAGGCGGCGAGCGAGATATCAGTCAGGGTCTTCGATTTATCGGTACCGGCGACTGCGAACGTGCCGTGCTTGAATTCGATGTCTTCGACCGAGGCTTCCATCAGATGGGCGGCGATCTTCTTGCCCTTGGCCACGATCTTGTCCATCGCCTTGACTATGGCGCTGCCGCCTACGGCGAGACTGCGGCTGCCATAAGTGCCCATGCCGAACGGGATCTTCGCTGTGTCGCCATGCACGACCTCGACCTGATCGATCGGCACCCCAAGCTGGTCGTGGACGAGCTGTGCGAAGGTGGTTTCGTGGCCCTGGCCGTGGCTGTGCGAACCGGTGAACACGGTGACGCTGCCGGTCGGATGGACACGGACGTTGGCACACTCATAGAGGCCGGCGCGGGCACCGAGGGCGCCGGCGACGGCGGAGGGGGCGATGCCGCAGGCCTCGATATAGGTCGAGACGCCGATTCCGCGCAGCTTGCCGCGCGCGGCGGCGGCGCTGCGGCGCGCCTCGAAGCCGGCGTAATCGGCATGCTTCAGCGCCGCATCAAGGGTCGCCTGGTAGTCGCCGCTGTCGTACTGGAGAGCCACCGGCGTCTGATAGGGGAAGGCATCGGCGGGGATGAAATTGCGCCGTCGCAGCGCAATGCGGTCGTGGCCGGTGTCGTGGGCGATCACGTCGGTCAGCCGCTCGAGCAGGAACGCCGCCTCCGGCCGGCCCGCACCGCGATAGGCATCGACCGGAACGGTGTTGGTGAACACTGCCTTCACCTCGCAGTAGATGGCCGGCGTCCGGTACACGCCTGCGAGCAGCGTGCCGTACAGATAGGTCGGGATGGAGGTCGAAAAGGTGGACAGATAGGCGCCCAGATTGGCCAACGTGGCGACGCGCAGCGCGAGAAAATTGCCGTCGGCGTCGAGCGCCATCTCGGCGGTGGTTTCATGGTCGCGCCCGTGCGCGTCCGAGACATAGCTTTCGCTGCGCTCGGCGGTCCATTTGATTGGCCGGCAGACCTTCGCGGCGGCCCAGGTGACGATCGCTTCCTCGGCGTAATGGAAGATCTTGGAGCCGAAGCCGCCGCCCACGTCGGGCGCCACCACGCGCAGTCGGTTTTCCGGTATGTGCAGCACGAAGGCGCCCATCAGCAGGCGGATCACGTGCGGGTTCTGGCTGGTGGTGTACAGGGTGTAATCGCCGGAGGTGGGGTCGAAGTCGCCGAGCGCGGCGCGTGGCTCCATGGCGTTGGGGATCAGCCGGCGGTTGGTGAGATCAAGCCTGACCGTCTTGGCGGCGGTGGCGAAGGCGGCATCGACTGCTGCCTTGTCACCGAGTTGCCAGTCATAGCAGAGATTGCCGGGCACGTCGTCGTGCACCAGGGCCGCGCCGGGGGCGAGCGCGTCGCCCAGAGTGGCGACGGCGGGCAGGTCGGTCAGGTCGACGGCGAGCTTCTCGGCGGCATCCTTGGCGGCCTGCTTGGTCTCCGCGATCACCACCGCGATCGGGTCGCCCACGTGCCGCACCTTGCCCATCGCCAGCACCGGATGCGGTGGTTCGGCCATCGGCGATCCATCCTTGTTGTGGATCTGCCACCCGCACGGCAGCCCACCGACATTGTCGGCCTGCATGTCCGCCCCGGTGAATACCGCCACGACGCCCGGCGATGCCTGCGCCGCCGCGGTGTCGATGCGCGTGATCCGTGCGTGCGGCCGATCGGATCGCCGGATCACCGCATAGAGCTGGCCCGGCCGGTTGATATCGTCGGTATAATGCCCTCGCCCGCTGAGGAACCGCGCATCCTCCTTGCGGCGAACGGCGGCGCCGATCCCTTCGAAGCCCATCTGCGTTTCCCCCCTTCTGTTTCCTGTGGGCTTGCTTATTCCGCCGCCGCCGGCACCTGCTTGCCGTGCATCAGCGGCCACGCAGCGGCGATCGCCTTGACGATGTTATGATAGCCGGTGCAGCGGCATAGATTGCCTTCCAGCCCCTCGCGGATCTGCTTCTCGCTCAGCCCTTCCGGATGGCTCTGCACCAGGTCGATGGCGCTCATCACCATGCCCGGCGTGCAGAAGCCGCACTGCAAGGCGTGATGTTCCCGGAACATCTCCTGCATCGGATGCAGCGTGCCGTCGGGCTTCGCCACCCCCTCGATCGTCAGCACCTGCACCCCCTCGGCCTGCACTGCGAGCATCGTGCACGCCTTCACGGACTCGCCGTTCACGTGCACCACGCAGGCACCGCACTGGCTGGTGTCGCAGCCCACATGGGTGCCGGTCAGCCCGAGCTTTTCGCGCAGCAGTTCGACCAGAAGGGTGCGGTTTTCCACCTCGACCCGGTGCTGCTTCCCGTTCACCGTCAGGGATACCTGAGGCATCCTGTCCCCCTATTTGCCGCCATGTCGCGCCTGATCGGCCGCCACCCCCGGCGGCCTGTGCGCGGAGAATGGGCGGACGGCGGCCGGCTGGTCAAGGTGAAGCGGCACGGAAAATGGGGCCGTCGCGGGTCTATGGGGCGCTACGAGCCGTGCTCGATCAGCTTGTCCCGCAGCCTTTGCCGTTTTCCCGCATTCAGCCCTAGCTGCGCTTCGGCATACCGCTCAAACCCGCCATGTGCCTCATCGATCACCGCCAGCGCCGCTTCCAGCAGCTCGGCGCGGACCAGCAGCAACTGCACCGCGATCTCCGGCGGCAACCCCGCCGCCATGTCGGCATCTGGCCGCCACAACCGGTTGCTGGCGAGATAATCCTGCATCACCGCCTCACGCGGCACGCCCAGCGCCGTCAGGATCAGCGCGGCGCCAAAACCGGTCCGGTCCTTGCCGGCCGAGCAGTGCAGCAGCAGCGCCCCCGGCCCGTCCACCAGCAGGTCGAACATCGCCCGATAGCGATGTCCCCATTCCATCGCATACGCCACATAGGCCTGGCGCATCAGCGCCAGCACGTCCTCGCCCGTCGGCCCGTGTGTAGCGACGATATCCCGCAGCGATGCTGCCACCAAAGGCTCGATCGGCAACGAATGGATCATTGCGCCCACCAACCGCGTCGGCGCCGCCGCACGTTCCGCCGAGCCGCGCAGATCGCACACGGTCCACACGCCCAGGCCGCTCAGCACCGCTTCATCCGCCTCCGTCAGCGCCGACAAAGCCGCGCCACGGAACACGCAACCGAACCGCACTCGGCCGCCGTCAGCCGGCCAGCCCCCCAGGTCGCGCACGTTCGAGGCCCCGGACAGTGCCACCGTCCGCGGGAGGTCGCTCACCGCTTCATCCCCTCCATCGCTTCGGCCAGGCGCTGCGGATCCACCTCGATCGTCACGCCCGCCCGTTCCACTTGCAACAGCATCGCCGAGCGCGAATCTCGTTCGCTCCACCCACGGTTCAGCGCCTCGGTCATCTCCGCCAGCACCAGATTGGCCAGCCGCATCGGCACGCCCACCTCCCGCCCCAGCGCGCACGCCAGGGAAACGTCCTTGTGCGCCAGCCGCAACGCGAACGCCGGCGGATCGTACTGCCCGGACAGGAACTGATCCGGCATGCCGTCGAACGCGCCACGCCGCCCCAGCGCGCCCTGGCGCACCGCCTCCCATATCGCCAGCGGCTCGATCCCGGCCTTCACCCCCATGGTGAACACCTCGGCCAGACCGGTCGTCAGGATGTAGCCCAGGCAGTTATGCACCAGCTTCGCCACCGATCCGGCACCGATCGGCCCGACATACCGCGCCTGGTCGCCGATCGCATCGAGCACGGGCTTCCACTGCTCGAACACGCTCTGCTCGCCGCCCACCCAGATCGCCAGCTTGCCGCTCGCCGCCCCGCGCGGCCCGCCGCTGACTGGCGCATCCAGCACATGCGCCCCCTTTTCGGCAAACGCCGCGTGCACTTTCCGCACCGTTGCCGGCGCATTGGTGGTCAGGTCGAAATATGCCGCCCCCGACCGCATCCCCTCGATCAGCCCGTCCGGCCCGAGCGCCACCGCCTCCACCTCCGGCGGCCCGGGCAACGACGTGAATACCACGTCCGACTGCGCCGCCACTTCACGCGCCGTGTCGGCCCAGCGCGCGCCTGCTTGCACATGCCGCGCCGCCGACGCGCGCCGCACATCGCTCACTACCAGCCTGTGCCCGGCTTTCTGCAGATTGCCGGCCATGCTGGCCCCCATGGTACCAAGCCCGATAAAGCCGATCTGCACGATCGTTTTCTCCTGTTGCAGTGTGTTGCGCGGCCGGCGAAGAAGGTTCACCGCTCTGAAACAGAGGCCCGGAGAACGGTTTCATTGATAAGCTTATCTGTGTCTCCGCGCCTCCGTGGTGAACCTTTGATCTTTTCCTCCCTACTCGCCTTCCGCCTCGAACACCTCCCGCGCCACGTTCGCCGCCGTCATCGCGCACGGCCAGCCGGCGTAGAACGCCACATGCGTAATCATCTCGGACAATTCCTGCTTGGTCAGTCCGTTCGCCAGCGCCCGCTGCAAATGGCCGCGCAACTGCTCCGGGCGATACGTTCCCACCAATATCGCACACGTCACCAGGCTGCGGTCGCGCTTGGACAGCTCCGGGCGTTCCCAGATATCGCCGAACAGCCACTCCTCGGTGGCCTGCACCAGTTTCGGCACCGTCTTCCGTACCCGGTCACGTGCCGCGGTCGAAGGCTGCTTTGCCATCCTGAACTTCCTCCTGATTCACATCCGCGCACTGCATAACACACCCGTCCCTGGCGACCTGCTATCGTTCTACAATCCGACCCTCGCCGTGTTGCAGACTTACACCTACGACCAGGAGGCGGATGGGCGGATCATGACCGCCAGCGCCAGCGGAATGAGCGCGAGCTACCGCTACGATCCGTTCGGGCGCCGCTATTCAAAGACAGTGAACGGCACCACCATGGTGTTCGTGTACGACAATCTCGGCGCAGTGGCCGCAGAATATGACGGCGCCGGCCATGTCCAGCGCGACTACGCCTATCTGCCGCACGATCAGGCACCTGTCATCTCGCTGGAAGCCGGCGGCGTCGTCAGCTATCGCCAATTCGACCGCATGGGCACGCTAGTCGCCTATTCCGGACCATAACTTTACCAACTGGTCGGCACAGCCGGACTACGGCGATACGGGTATATTCCAGCCCGGCATCACCTTCGGCTACGCGGGATACTATCTCGACCTCGAAACCGAACTCTATCACACCGGTACCCGATACTACTCCCCAACCCTCGGCCGCTTTCTCACCCCAGACCCAATCCGTCAAAACAGTGACCTCAATATCTATGCCTATGCCTATGTCGGGAATGATCCCTTGAACCAGACGGACCCGTTCGGACTCTGTGACAATCCGCAGGGATGCGGGGGATCAAACGGGAGCTTGTTGGGCGGGACAGGGGTGCTTGCGATCGGCGCGACAGCGGCCTGTGCTGCGGCAGAACCGTGTGGCGCGATAGAGCTTGGTGGAATCGCCGCAATTGCCGCCGGAGCGATCATCCTAAACAGCCAGAGCCCAGGCAGCCAGTCGCAGCCGCAAGCCCAGCAACCGCAGAGTCCTTCGGACATTCTTACCCCTGGCGGCACGCCAATCGGGACGCCGAACGGCAACGACGAGACCATCCGAAATCTACTTGGGGGTCAGCAGGCGGCCCAGGAGTTATTTGGTCAGCTCTCCGGAGGAGGCACCCCCGCCAACCAACCAACCTATCCGGGGACTGGTGTGAACTTGCCTGGTGGAGGTTTTGTCGGTATCCGCCCGGCTTCCAAGAGTGGTGATCCAGCTATCGACGTGAATATCCCCGGCATAAACATCGGCAAAATTCATTTCCCATGACAAGCTCAGATGCAAACCCAACTAAAGCCCAGATATCTGCAATCGCAGATGACTATGTCAGGGAAGCAGTTTCCGACTATGTCGGTCTCTGGCAGATATGTATCAGGGTCAGGAATGATTTTAAAATAGAAGATAAGGATCAAATTAGGCATATTACTCTTAATATAATTGAAGAAATGTTGGATAGAGGTCTGGAGGCTGTTAACCTGGCCTCCGCCGGATCAGGTCGTTTGCCTTGGGCGGACCAAGATCATCATTCAGTTATCAATCGAATTTCTTCTGAGTGGCGAGCGCTTGGAAGAGAGCCGAGTGTTGGAGATATTGTTTGGTTTGACAACACGGATACTGGAACGCGCGTATAGCATTATGAAACCTTGCATTTAACTGCTACTCGTTTGTCCTCCCTGTTGTAGCGCCATATCGATCATATCTGCGAGGAAGCGCTGTTTGGCTCTGGGCAGCGCTTGAATGCGTTCGAGCTGGATCTGGATACGGGATGGTGGCCCGCGGCGACCGGGAGTGGGCTGTGGGGTTTCCTCGCCGATCAGTTCCTCGATGGAGCCATTGAGCGCGCGGGCGAGCCCTGGGCAGCAGGGAGACGGGCACGCGGCGTCGGCCGACCTCGTAGGAGGCAATGATCTGCTGCGAGACGCCGAGGGTGCTGGCGAGCTGGACCTGTGTGAGGTCGGCGTCCTTGCGGGCGGCGGCGATACGGCTGCCGAGTGCCTGGCTTCGTTCGAGCTGTATCCGGCGGATTACCCCCTGTTATCGTCCGCCTTTCTGGCGGAGATATGCGGCGTGCAGGTCGAAGCGGTGTTGCTCCGTGATGACGCCGGCGCGGGTGAGTGCGATGAGCATGTCCTTGATGTCGTCGTGGCTGTACTGGTAATCACCGGTTACCTGATTGAGGGGATCACCCCCCGCAGCGCGCGCCCCTGTGATGCGGCGGGACGGTGGTGAACGGGTAGACCTGGCCGGGGCAGGTCTGGTACGGCTACCGTGGTCCCTCGACGGCCACCGCACTGCGATGGCCGGTGAGGTCGATTTCGAGATGCACGCGGCGCGCGATCAAAGCCGGGATACGCGTGCGATGAGGACCGTCCTTGAATGTAACGATTCCGAGCTCCGCGAAGCGTTTGAGCGTACGCGACAGGCTCGCTTGCTTCCGGCCGGTAAGGGTCGCAAGCTCACGAACTGAAGCCGGCTTTTGCCGGCGAATCGCCTCTAGAACGGCTAAGTTTCCGGGCGACAGCAACTTGACCATGGCCTCGGCTGAGACTTGATCGGTAGCTGCTTTTCTCGCGGTTTCCTCACTGTCGAACCAGTTTTTCGGAACGCCGCGCGCTGCCGCGGGATCGCGCACAACCTGCTTCGTCCACTCGGCGAACTCACGTAGCGTGCCGACCTTATAGATCGTTCGGGATACCTTTCTCATCGAGTGTCCTCTTCACTTCTCGCCAGAAATCGTCGAGCAACTGCGCCGCCGTTGTGAAACTGTAAGGCCGCCCTTTGTCCCTCGCCGTCCGGTGCCAGTGGTCATACGCGGTCCGTTTGCGCCGATATCCTCGACCCGCTTCGCCAACCGCATGTGCGTTGTCGAAACGCACCCAGGGAGACCCGCCATCCTTGCGACGCAAGACGAGGGCATAACTGATGCCGTGCGGACGCTCCGGCGTTACGTCCGTCCGTCGCGCGGTAAATTCTGCGATCACTCCAGGCACCATCTCGAAGTGCGAACCGTCCAGTGCGAGCAGCAGCTCAAGCTCGCTGACTTCCATAGCTTAACATAACACGTTAAACTGATACACGCAACGGAGGCGGGGACGGCGTCTGCCCACGCCCCCACCTCCGCGCCCGCCTGGAGCATTGCCCCGCCATCGTGTACGCTCCCGCAACCACGCGGAAGCACGCCAATGAACCCCGAATCAGCCCGCAACATCACCTTCCTCGGCCACACCGACAACGACGGCCACGGCGACTGCGTCCAGGTCATGGTGTCGCGGGGCCACGCCTATCTCGGCACCCGCACCAGCCGCGGCGTCGCCGTCACCGATGTGCGCGACCCACGCGCCCCGAGGCCCGTCAACTTCCTCCCCATCCACCCAAACTCCTGGTGCATGCATCTCCAGGCCGCCAACGACCTCCTGCTGGTGATCGAGGAACTCGACCTCAAAGCCCTCATGTCCATCAAGGAGTATTACGGCAGCTCCCCCGACCGGGTGGACAGCCGCCGCTACGGCACGCGCGGACAGGATTTCTCCGCCGGCATGCGCGTCTACGACATCAGCGACCCGGGCAACCCGCGCGCGATCGGCTTCATGGAGGTGGAAGGCCTCGGCCTGCATCGCATCTGGTGGACCGGCGGGCGTTACGCCTATGCCTCCGCCCTGCTCGATGGTTTCACCGACCACATCCTGATCATCATCGACATGGCCGATCCCACCCGCCCGCGCGAAACCGGCCGCTGGTGGATCCCCGGCATGAACGCCGCGGCCGGCGAAACCCGCACCTGGACCAACCGCGTCGCCCTGCACCACGCAGTCGTTGCAGACGACATCGCCTACGCAAGCTGGCGCGACGGCGGCCTGACTATCCTGGACGTGTCCGACAAATCCGCCCCCACCCTGATCGCCCACCGCAACTGGTGCCCGCCCTTCGGCGGCGGCACCCACAGCGCGCTACCCCTGCACGACCGCAACCTGTGCGTCGTCGCCGACGAGGCGGTGATGAACATCGACCAGGACCCGATGAAGCGCATCTGGATGTTCGACATCCGCGAAAAATCCAACCCGGTTTCGATCGCCACCTTCCCAATCCCGCAAGACCAGGACTACGTCGCCAAGGGCGGCCAGTTCGGCCCGCACAATTTGCACGAAAACCGACCCGGCTCGTTCCAAAGCTCGACCACCATCCTCGCCACCTACCAGAGCGCCGGCGTGCGCGCCTACGATATCGCCGACCCGTTCCACCCGGAGGAAATCGGCCATTTCGTCCCGCCGATGCCAACGCACTGGATGGAACCGCTCCGTGGCCGCGCCAAAATGCGCCACACCGCCGATCTGTTCGTCGCCGCCGACGGGCTGATCTACGCCACCGACTACGATGCCGGCCTCTACATCCTGCAATGGCACGGGTGACACACTCGTTCGTCTGCGGCGCAAGAGCAGCCGCCATCCTGGCACCGCTGTCCATGGCCGGATGCGTGGTCGCTCCCACCCAACCGGTCAGCACCCTGCTCCAGCAGGTCAGCGGGCAGGTGTGCAGCGGTGTCCTCGAACTCCACGAGATGCGCTACACGATCGGCGAGAACAACGGAGACTGGGCCGTACACGACGTGTCCGGATCCGTGGGCCGCCCACTCCGCGACAACGGCTGGCTGCCGGCAAACGCCGGAGGCTCCTCGGTATCGTTCCGCGGCATCGCCTTCCTCAATGTCGCCTTGACTGCGGTCGATCCGCACACGGTGGACGCCAGCTTCAACTACGGAGCTTCGCAGACCACGCTCAACTGCTTTGCCGCTCCGCCGGGCCAGGAACATCAATAGCGAGCACCAGTAGCCGTCACACGGGCTCAAGGACCCTCCCATGCTGCGCAGCACGAACCGCATCCTCACCACCCATACCGGCAGCCTGCCCCGCCCGCCCCGTCTCACCGAGCTCTATACGCGGCGCGCCCGCGGCGAACCCGTCGATCCCGCCGAGCTCGCCGCCGAAGGCCGCAAAGCCCTGCACTGGGTCGTGCCCAAGCAGATCGAAGCCGGCATCGACATCGGCAACAACGGCGAACAGCAGCGCGAGGCGTTCTTCCTCTATCTCCGCCACCGCCTCAGCGGCTTCGGCGGCGGCTGGAACCGCCGCACTTTTGCCGACGTGTCGCACTATCCGGGCTTCGGCGCCTGGAAAGCCGCACACGATTCCGTCGGCGTCTCGGTCAGCAACACCGGCCGCGTACCCGAGGCCATCGGCGAAATCCGTTACATCGATCGCGCCCAGATCGAAACCGAATGCGCCGATTTCCGCGCCGTCCTCGACGAAACGCAAGGCTTCGCCGAACCCTTCATGACCGCGCCCTCCCCCGGCATCGTCGCCGCCGCCCTGCGCAACGCCTGGTACGACACCGAAGACGCCTATCTCGCGGCGCTCGGCGCTGCCCTGCAAGTCGAATATGAAACCATCGTCGCGCACGGCTTCCTGTTGCAGATCGACGCGCCGGATCTGGCGATGGAACGCCACCTCTCCTACCAGGACCGCCCGCTCGGCGACTTCATCAGCTTCGTCGAACGTGTCGTCGCCACCATCAACGCCGCGCTCGCCAACATTCCCGCCGATCGCGTCCGCCTGCACGCCTGCTGGGGCAACTACGAAGGCCCGCACGATTGCGACGTGGCACTCGACGAAATCCTGCCCGCCATCCGTCAGGCGAAGGTCGGCGGCTTCGTGCTGCCGTTCGCCAACCCTCGCCACGCGCACGAGACCGGCTGCCTGCGCGCCATCCCGCTCGACACCGACCAGCTCATCGTGGCCGGCGTCATCGACACGCTCACCAATTTCGTCGAGCACCCCAAACTTGTCGCCGAGCGCATCGAACGCGTCGCCGCGGCAGTGGGCGACCCGTCCCGGGTCATTGCCGGCACCGACTGTGGCTTCGATACTTCCGCCGGACGCGGCCGCGTCGCCGAAGATGTCGTCTGGGCCAAGCTGAGATCACTCGCGGAGGGCGCGCGCATCGCCTCGCAACATCTGTTCGGATAAACCCATGTCAGACAGCCCGTACCTCTACCGCGCCAGCGACCACCCGTTGCATCAAGCCACCGAGCGCCTGAAACTGCGCGAAGCCATCACCCCGTTCGGCATCGCCCTCCGTTACCAGGAACGCGCCCCCGACCCGCCCGGCGCGCCCGCGCCCGACTGGTGCGAAACCGGCCACTCCATCTTCGTCCTCTCCGGCCGCATCCGGTACACGTTCGAAACGCACACCGTTGAAGCCGGGCCCGGCGACATGCTGCACATCCCCGCCGGCGCGGCACACCGCCACAAGCCCTCGGTCCCTGGCACCGAGACTGTCCGCTACGTGCTGACCGAATTTGCCTGACCGAAACTCTCCATCAATCGTTTCTCGTTAATTCACCACCTATGCTGCTCACCGGGGTGCGCGAATGGTTTAATAAGCCTGGGGTGCTTGCCCCCTCGGTTTCCATGACACAGTTTGCAACCGCTGCCTCTCTCCCACTCGCCGGCCGCGCGCTCTGGTCTCCGGCCCGGATCGAGCTTGCCGGCCAGCTCTGGGGCAGCGGCTACATTTTACCGGGCGGGGAGACGGAGGTTCTCCGGGTCGCCACGCCTCTCGGTCTTTCAGAGGCAACCAGCCTCCTGCTCCTCGGCTGCGGGCCGGGCGGTGCGGCCTGCTCGATCGTCAACCATCTTGGCGCCTGGGTAACCGGGTTCGAAGCCGATCCCGATCTTGCCGCCGCCGCCGCCGCTGTTTCTCTCCAATCGGGATTGGGCCGCCGCGTGGAGATAGAGCCCTGGGATCCCGCCGCCCCCCGCTTCCAGCACCGGTCGTTCCACCACGCCCTGGCCTTCGACCCGATCCGCGACAAAGCTGGCGGAACCCGTCCTCGGCGCCCTGGCTCTTGCCCTCCGCTTCGGCGGTCAGATTGTGCTCGTGCAAACCGTCGCCGACACGCAACTCGATCCCGCCGATCCGGCCATCCGCACCTGGAGCCACCTGGAGCGACGTGCTCCCGCGCTGCCCTCCGAGCAGATGATCACCCGCGTCCTCAGCCGCCTGGGATACGAAGTCTGCATCACCGAAGACATCTCGCGCCGGCACATCCGGCTGGCGGTCCGCGGCTGGCGCGACGCTCTGCGCGAAATGCGGGACAAACCCTCCTCCGCCTCGGCTGCTCTGCTGACGCGGGAGGCAGAGTTATGGCTGCGCCGCGTCAACTTGCTCCGCTCCGGTACCCTGCGCCTGATCCGCTGGCACGCCATCCATCGCGCCCCGGCCTGAGCCCGGACCAGTCGGCAAATCAGCCGGTTTGGACCGACCGCGGCGCCGGACTACAATGCCGCAGCGCACAAGGCCTGCCCAATGAACGATGCTCCCACCCTGTACCATACCGCCGCGATCAGCACGGAGCATTTCGACGTCCTGATCGTCGGCGCCGGCATTTCCGGAATCGGCGGCGCCTATCACCTGACCACCCAATGCCCCGGCACCAGCTTCGTGGTGCTGGATTCACAGGAAACCTTCGGGGGCACCTGGATTACCCACAAATACCCTGGCATCCGCTCGGACAGCGACCTGCACACCTTCGGCTACCGCTTCAAGCCCTGGACCGGCGTTCCGATCGCCACCGCAGCGGAAATCCTCGCCTACATGAGCGAAGTCATCAACGAGAACGACCTCGCGCGGCATATCCGCTACCGCCACAAGATCACTGCCGCCACCTGGTCGAGCCGCGATAATCTGTGGACCATCGACGGTGCCCGCGCCGACACGGGCGCTCCATTCCGTTTCACCGCCAACTTCCTTTACATGTGCCAGGGCTATTACCGCCATCGAGGAGCCGTACACCCCGCACTGGGACGGCATGGCGGACCTTCCAGGGCCGCATCGTGCATCCACAGTCCTGGCCCGAAGACCTCGACTACAAGGGCAAGCAAATCCTGGTGATCGGCTCCGGAGCCACCGCCGCCACACTTATCCCTGCCATGGCATCCGACTGTGGCCACATCACCATGCTGCAGCGTTCACCTACCTATTTCCGCTCCGGCCGCAATGCCATCGCCCTGGCCGAAGAACTGCGCCAGCTACAGGTCGACGAGACCTGGATCCACGAAATCGTCCGCCGCCGCATCCTGCTCGATCAGGACCTGTTCACCAGGCGCACCTTCGAGGAGCCGGACAAGGTCCGTCAGGAACTTCTGGACGCCGCGCGCGCCCAACTCGGGCCCGACTACGACGTGGCAACCCACTTCACACCCCGCTACCGCCCCTGGCAGCAGCGCCTCGCCTTCATCCCCGACGGCGACCTGTTCCAGGCGATCCGGTCCGGCAAGGCCTCGGTCGTCACTGATGAAATCGAGCGCTTCACGGAAACCGGTATCCTGCTGAAATCCGGCCGGCAACTGCAGGCCGATATCATCGTTACCGCGACCGGCTTCCATCTGTGCGTTCTCGGCGACATCCGTTTCACCATCGACGGTCGGTCGCTGAATTTCAACGACACCGTCACCTACCGGGGCATGATGTTCACCGGCATTCCAAACATGGTCTGGGTGTTCGGCTATTTCCGCGCGAGCTGGACGCTCCGCTCCGATCTGGTCGGTGATTTCGTCTGCCGCCTGCTGAAGCACATGCAGCAGTGCGGCGCCCGGAAGGTCGAGGTCGCCCTCCGACCGGAGGATAAGGACATGCAAATCCTCCCTTGGATCGACGAGGAAAACTTCAACCCCGGCTACATGCGGCGCGGCATGCACCTGCTGCCCAAACGCGGTGACAAGCCCGAATGGGCTCACACCCAGGACTACTGGGCCGAGAAAGACGCCATTCCGGGGACAAACCTTAACGACACTGCTTTCATCTACTCCTGAGGCCATCCTCCTCCTCTCGGGGGAGAGGGAGGGGTGAGGGGCCACAAGTTCAGTGGCACGGCCTGGGTTCGTCAGGTGTACCGCAGTTGTTGGGATCGTTAGCCGTTGGGCCGCCATAAGCAGGCTGCCCATTGGCGTAGTAAGGCTGTTGCGCCCCGGGATACGGTTGCTGCCCGCTGTAGGACGGGGCTGGCGCGCCGGAACCATAGTAGCCCGGCGGGTAAGCGTTGTACGGCTGCGCATTGCCGTAGTAAGGTTGTTGCGCTGCCGGATACGGTTCCTGGCCGCTATAGGAAGTCGCCGGCGCGCTGGAGCCATAGTAGCCGGGCGCATATCCGCCATACGGTTGGCTGTTATATGGATACCCGCCGTAGCCATAATACGGTCCATACGGATAGTAGCATCCCGCAAGGAGAAATAGCGGCAACAGCCAGAGATGACGCATGCGTCCTCCTTGGAGCCTGGACCGTGGAGGCTAGCCTGTCGCGACGACGTCCGACAACATGGAATGCAGATATTGACGCGTTCTGGATCAAAAGTAACGCTGTCGCAGCACTTCTTGCGGCGTTCTTTTCGTCTCTATCGCCAACCGGGACTCCAACAACGTCGGCCGAAACGTCGTGGACCCCGGCGACAACTCAAGCATGCCGAGCGAAAATTCGATAAGCTCTGTGCTGAAAGCTTTGTGCTGATACAGGACCGCACTGAGGATGACCCATCCTGCCCGTGTTGCCCGGACGTCACGTGAAGCGAACGAGCGGCGCGGTCGGCGGCAAAGTCGTGGATGGCCGGGACAAGCCCGACAAGC